>NZ_GL622194.1:1167113-1189269 GCF_000185285.1 Actinomyces sp. oral taxon 180 str. F0310 | reverse complement strand
ACGACGCGACACACGAGAAGACATCCTCAACTCCTACTTTCAAACTGGTCAATGATAAGCAAGTCCTGGGCCTCCCTGTCAAGGACGGTTCACATGGCGGGTGGGGTCCACGTCAGCTGCGCGGCAACCACCCCGAGGTCGCGGTGGATGACCTGCGCGCGGCCCGGGACGGCGCGCCTGGGCTTCACGCCGTTGATGATCGCGCCCTCCTTTGGATTACCCGACAGGAGGATGCCGGTCACAGCTAGGTCGCCCATCATCTGTATAACCTTCTCGTAGGCCGCACGCGACGCGCCACCCATGCGGCGGGTGATGATCACGTGCAGGCCGATGTCGCCCGCCTGCGGCAGCAGGTCAATGAGCTCCATGAGCGGGTTGCCCGACGTGGTGGCCACCAGGTCGTAGTCGTCGACCAGGATCCACACCTCCGGACCCGACCACCACGTGCGTTCGCGGATCTGCTCCGCGGTCACGTCCGAGCCGGGCAGGCGCGTGCGCATGAACTTCGCCAGGTCACGCAGCTGCCCGATGGCCTCCTGGTGGTTGGTCAGGTAGCGCAGCGAATAGTCCTCCGGGATGTCTCCCAGGAGCGAGCGGCGCATGTCCAGGGCCACGATCTTCGCCTCGTTGGGGGAGTACAGGCGCGTGATCTCCTGGATGATGGAGCGCAGGAACGCCGTCTTCCCGGTCTTCGCGTCGCCGAAGAGGTAGAGGTGAGACTCCGAGCGCGTGTTGAAGAGCAGGGGCCCGAGGCGCGACTCCTCCAGGCCGAGGATCATGTCCCCGCCGCCGCGCGGCAGGATCTGCTGCTCCGGAAGCTGGGCGAGGATCTCCTGGCCCGTGATGCGTTCGGGCAGCAGGCGCAGCTTCGGTCCCTCCCCGGCCACCAGGCATTCGCGGATCTTCTTCACCGTGTAGGCCACGCCCTGCGACACGGTCGTCGGGTCCTGCTCCTCGTCCGCGCGGGGCAGGCCGATCATCATCTCGTGCCCGACCATGTCGATGCCTCGGCCCGGGCGCCCCTTCGGGATGCGGGCGGCGCCCTCGCGGTTGACGATCGACTCCTTCGGGTTCGCCGTGTGCAGCTCCAGGCGCGACCCGAAGATGTCCTGAGCCTCCGAACGAATGTCCATCCAGCGCGCCGCGGCGATCACCAGGTGAACGCCCAGCGACAGGCCTCGGCTCATCATCGTCGTCACCTCTTTGTCGAGGCTGTCGAACTCCGAGCGCAGCGCGCCCCAGCCGTCGACCACCAGGAACACGTCGCCGTAGCCGTCGTCGTAGCGGCCCTCCAGGCGCCCGCGCCGGTAGGTGTCCATCGAATCGATGCCGTTGTGGCGGAAGTAGCGCTCGCGATCGTCCATGATGGAGGCGATCTCGGCGAGCATACGCGTGCGCACCTCGGGGGTGTCGCGCGTCGCGATGCCGGCGACGTGCGGGGCGCCGTCGAAGCCCGCGAAGGTGCCGCCACCGAAGTCCATCACGTAGAACTGGACCTCTTGCGGCGTGTAGGTCAGCGACAGGGCCTGCACGATCGTGCGCAGCGCCGTCGACTTACCCGTCTGAGGGCCGCCGACGAGCGCGAAGTTACCGCCCGCCCCCGACAGGTCCAAGACCAGGGTTTCACGCCGCTGCTCCAGCGGCAGGTCGACCGTGCCCAGCGGGACGCGCAGCGTCCCCGACTCGCGCCACGCGCGCGACACGAAACCCAGGTCCGGGTCGGCGCGCAGGTCCGGCATGAGGGTCGCAAAGGTGTCCGGAACCTCCAGGGGAGGCAGCCACACCTGGTGAGCGGGGTAGCCCTTGCCCTTCATCTTCGCCACGGCGATGTCCATCTCGGACATGTCCGCCCACTCCTCGTCACCGGCCAGGACCACCTCCTGGTTCTGGTCGACCTCCTCCTTGTCCTCACCCAGGGAGTCGGCGCGCGTGATCACGGGAGCCACCGTGAACGGCAGAATCTCGATCGGGGCGCTCGGGGCGCCCGCCGTCGAGGCCTCGGACAGGGAGGCCAAGGTGCGGGCGGGCGGAGGAGCGGCCACGTAGGACGCGCGGAAGCGAACCAGGCCGTCTCCACCGGCCTTGAGGTAACCCGAACCGGGCAGGGGAGGAAGCTTCGCGGCGTCCGGAATACCCAGGACCTCGCGCGAATCGTTCTCCGTGAAAGTCTTCAGGGCGACGCGGTAGGACAGGTGCGACTCCAGGCCGCGCGCCTTACCCAGATCCATCTTCTGCGAGGCCAGCAGCAGGTGAACCGACAGCGAACGGCCCAGACGGCCGATCATGATGAAGACCTCGCCGAACTCCGGCTTGGCCACCAGCATTTCCGTGAACTCGTCCAGGACGATGAACAGGGCGGGCAGCGGCGGGAACTCGTGCTTGCCCGCCAGGCGGTCGGCCTCGTAGTCGCTCACGTTCGCGTAGTTGCCCGCCTGGCGCAGCATCTCCTGGCGGCGAACCATCTCGCCCTGCAGCGCGTCCTGCATGCGGTCAACCAGGGACAGCTCCGACTCCAGGTTCGAAATCATGGCCGACACGTGGGGCAGGTCCGCCATGCCCGCGAAGGTCGCGCCACCCTTGAAGTCGACGAGCACCAGGTTCAGCTGCTCGGGCGAGTGGGTCAGCGCCAGCGCCAGCACCAGCGTGCGCAACACCTCGGACTTACCCGAACCGGTCGCGCCGATCAGCAGGCCGTGCGGGCCCATGCCCTGCTGGGCGGATTCCTTGATGTCCAGGACCACGGGCTTGCCCTCGGGGGTCACCGCGAAGGGGGCGGCCAGGCGCTCGCGGCCCTCGCGGCGACGCCACTGCTTCTCGGGGTCGAAATCGCGGATGTCGCCGATGCCCACCAGCTCCATGAGGTCCTTCTGGCGGGACTCGTCCGAGCGGCCCACCGGCGTGTCGGCCTCCTCCAGGCTCTGCTGGGTCGCAAACGGCGTCATCCGGCGGGCAATCGCCTCCGCCTGGACCGCCGACAGTCGGTCCGCGTGCGCGCTCTCGGGAACCGAGTCCATGGTGACCACGTCGACCACGTCGGAGCCGTTTCGGTCCGCGCTGGGGTGGATGACCAGGCGCAGCGTCGTGTGCGAGGTCATCGGGGTCCACTCGCGCGCGCGGCTCATGATCGTCACGCCGCGAACGCCCGAGGGGGAGGCCAGCGGCGAGGAGGAGGGGAACTCGGCCCCGTCGCACACCAGCAGCAGGTGAGGCCACTCCGGCATGTCGTCCGTCAAGCGGAAGGGACCCCTCATCGGGATGTCCGGGCCGATCATCTCGGCAAGCTCCGCGGGATCCGTGGAGATCATGCGGCCCGGACCCACCGCGTCGCGCACGAGGGAGGAGCGCGCCTGAGGCATCCACTTGACCCACTCCCAGTCGCCCAGCCGATCGGCCGAACACAGGACCGCGATCTTGAGCTTCGACGGCTCGATGAAGCACGCCAGGTGCATCATGATGGCGCGCATCTCGTCGTAGACGGACTCGCCCTCACCCGCGACCTCAATGTGGCTGAAGTCGCCCAGGTACAGGAACATGCCGACGTTATCCGTGTGGTCATGAACCCCGATGAAGCGGTCCATCGCAGACAGACACACCACGTCCATCTCAGTCATCGGGTCGATCGGCGGACGGTTGAACGTCAAGCCGAGGGGCTGGGTGCCGCTGCCGTAGCGGAACGCCAGCAGGTCGTAGGTGTTGCCCTCGCGCGACCACAGGCGCGAGCCGTTGGCCGCCAGCGTCACCAGCGCGTCCGGGTCCGGGTACACCCAGTTGTAGTAGGCGCGCTGCTTCTTGGCGACCTTGCGCACGGCCTCGCGGGTCTCCGCCAGGTACGACAGGTACTCGCGGCGCTGGGTCACCACGCGCGTGCGGTACTGGGAGAACTGGCGGTACATGTTGAAGCCGACCATGCCCAGCATCGCCACGAGCATGCCACCGCCCATCAGCAGCATGCGCGGGTTGGACTGCTGCTGTTGCTGCTGCAAGGCCATGAAGATCATCACGCCCGTCGAACCCAGCATCGGGATGACCATCATCAAGACGTTGCCGATCGACGCGGGCTCGGCTTTCTCCGGCGGAATCTGGAGGTCAAGGGTGCCCGAGGGCTGCTCCGGAACCTTGGCGATGCGCCTCTTCTTGCGTGTAACCATCAGGTCTCCTCGCGCTGCGCGCGTACGTGTTCGATGCGACTGCTCCCAGTGTAGCGGAGTGGACTTCCAAGTTTTAACCGACGGTTAGCCTCGGTGCACTACACTGGGCACTGTTGTTTCCCTGAGATCGGAGGTCCGATGAGCGCACCCATGGTGTCCGTGACCGTAATCGACCAGGATGGCGCCTCCGATTTCGCCGCCCCCCAAGGGACCACGGTCGCCGGGCTGTGTGCCATGTTGGCCATCGACCTGACCATTCCGTCGGTCCGCCTCACCCATGCGGACGGGCGCCCCCTCGACAGCGCGGCCGTCCTCGGCAGGGAGCTTCCCTCCGGGTCCGCCATCGCCCTGTCCAGCCGTGTCCTCTCCGCCCAGCAGGCCAACGAGGCCTCCGCCCGTCACGAGAACCAGTGGCTCTCCCCGGTCCTCGCCCTCGTCGGCATCTGCTTCCTCCTCGTCGGCGCGATCACCTCGCTGTGCCTCATGCCCCTCGTCGCGGACGCGACCCTCCGGGGGTTCAAGTACCCCGAGGACGGCCCGATGTGGGCGATCATCCTCGCCGGGATCCCCGTCTGGCTGCGGATCCTGTGCTCCCTCCTGTGCTGCGCGGGGGCCCTCGTTCCCCTCTTCGCCTCCCGCCTCGTGCGCTCGCGGCCGGCGATGCTCCTCCTGATGCCCGCGCTCGCCGGATACAGCTCCATCGGCCTCGTCTCCGGTGCGGGCGTGCATGCCCTCGAGGTCGCCCCCGTCGTCGCCGTCTGGGTGGCCCTCATCGCCGCGGTCGCCGTCGCCTCGCTGACGGGCACCCCCGCAGCGGTCAGCGCGATCCTCGTCTGGGTCGGGGCCGTCGCGCTCGTCACGGTCGGCGCATACCCGGTTTTCCACCTCGTGAACGTCGCTCCCCTCGCGGTCGTCGTCGGGATCCTCCTGTTCCTCATGGCTCCCAGGCTCGCGCTGCGCGTGCCCGACAACCAGCTCGTCGATGCCTCCTCCGTCCTCACGATCCCCGTGCGCATCCGTGAGGAGCCCGCGCAGACCCCCAGCCCGGTGACGGGCGGACGCATGGCGACCGCCCTGGGCCACACGGACGCCCGAAATGCCCTGATCGTCACGGCCTCGACCCTGTTCGTCCTGGTGGGCGGCGTCCCCCTAGCCCTGTCCGTCACCCCCACCATCGACGTGGGCCGGGGCATCGGCGGATTCGTCCTGGTGATCGCCGCCATCATCACCTTGCTCACCTCCCCGCGCGCCACCCGCAACCACCTGGGCCGGATTCTGCCGCGCCTCAGCGCCGCGGGGCTGGCCGCGGCCTTCCTCCTGGGGGCCTGGGTCCAGTCCTGGACCGGCCACATCGGCCTCTACCCCCTGCTCCCGGTGTGCGTCCTCATCGTCGTCGGCGTCTCCGTCGCCGCCGGAGTCGCCCTGTATGAGCCGAAGGGGCACGCGGCCCTCGCGGGAACCATCCTCGATTTCGTCCAGACCTTCTGTACCTTTCTTCTCCTTCCCGCGGCGTTCATGGCCTCGGGCCTGTTCGAGTTCGCCTGGAGGGCGGTCCTGTAATGCCTGACACCCACACGACTCCTTTCGCCCCTGCGGCTGCGTCGCGCCTGGTGGGCGCCTACGTCATCGACCTCGCAATCCTCGCCGCGTTGCTCGGGATCACCTGGTTCGTCTACTTCACACCCCTGACGATGACCCTCATCACCATCGAGGCCGTCCTTGCCTCCGCGATCATGCTGGGAGCAACGGGACGCACGCCGGGGATGGCCGCCATGAAGGTGTGCCTCATCCGCGACGAGGGCGACGCGCAGACCCCCTCCCTGGGGTCGGCCCTCGCCTACACCGCCATGAACGTCGGCCTGCAGCTGACGGTCGTCGGACCCCTTGCCGCCTTCGCCATGGTCAACGACGGGCACACCTGGCTGACGGGCCCGACCGGCACCCGCCTCGTCGACCTGCGCAAGCACGCGGCGCTTGCGGCCGGACCCGGTGACGCGGCGCTGGGCGGAGGCGGGTACTCGCGGCCCGAGCGAACGCCCAGCGGCTTCGACGCCGTCCACACGAGCCCCGTATCGCAGGACTGGGGGGCGCCGAGCGCCCCGCTCGTGCCCGTCCCCTCCAGCGCTCCCGACCGCTCCGCGCCCGGTTACCGCGCGAACGACCCCTACGGTCCCGAGTTCGCTGCCGCTCAGCAGGGCGGCGCTGCGGCTCCCGGTGTTCCCTCGGGGTACGGGTTCTCTGTTCCTGCGGCGCCCGCCGCTCCTGGCGCGGCCGGGCCCTCGGTTCCTTCTGCGCCCGTTCCATCCTCGGTTCCTTCTGCGTCCGTTCCGCCCTCGGTTCCTTCTGCGCCCGTTCCGCCCTCCGGACCGTCGTATGGGGGCTCCTACGGTGGCCCCTCGGTCCCGCCCGCCCCGTCGGCTCCCGCGCCGGGCCGCATTGGTGGTCCCACCCAGTTCGACGAGGTCCTTGCGGCGCCCGCCGGCCCTGCCACGCCTGTGGCGTCAGCTTCCGGCGTGCCCACCGCACCCTCCGTTCCTTCGGCGCCCGCACCCTCCGTTCCTTCGGCGCCCGCCTCGATGTCTGCATCCGGTGTTCGCTCTGCTCCCACACCGAGCGCTCCTGTCGCGGGGTCTATGCCTTCGGCCCCCGCCGGTTCTGCCGCTTCTTCGGCGCCCGCCTCGATGTCTGCATCCGGTGTTCGCTCTGCTCCCACACCGAGCGCTCCTGTCGCGGGGTCTATGCCTTCGGCCCCCGCCGGTTCTGCCGCTTCTTCGGCGCCCGCGCCACCGCCTAGCCGCCGGGACTACCAAGCTGCGCAGGCGGGAACGCAGGCCTCATCGCAGTGGGGTGGGGATGGGCGGTCGCAGGTCGGCGTGCCCGGCCGGTCCCAGTGGGGGGCGCCCGCCGCTCCCACGGTGCGGCCGCTGCTGTGGATCATCTTTGATTCCGGGCAGCGCGAGCTCATTGATGCGCCACTGACCCTCGGCCGAGCGCCCGCATCGGTGGAGGGCTCCCGCTCAGTTGTGGTGCCCGACACGACGGTGTCCCTGTCGCGCACGCACATGCGCGTTGGCCCCACCGCAAACGGCGCGTGGATTGAGGACTCGTTCTCGGCGAATGGCACACAGATCCGCACCCCAGATGGGCGGATCACCGCCCTGACCGGCGGACAAGCGGTGGAGGTCCCCGCCGGCACCGAGATCCTCATGGGGGAGCGGCGAGCGACCATCGTCTACGCCGATGCTGACACCGCCCACTGATCCCGCGGCGGACTCGGCCGGCACGGCGGGTGCGGCGGTGAGTTGCGTGTGTCGGCCCGCACCCTCGGGCTGCCCCTGCGCTTGACCCTCGCCTGGCGATGCAACTGGACCCGCCCGTGCCTCGGTAGTGTGGCTTGAAATGGGGCAGTTTGTGGATGCGGGGGTGGTCGGGGTTTCACGGGGCCGCCCCTGTGTCAGGTCGCTCGCGTCGTGGTGTAACTGGGGCCGCCCCTGTCTCGGCAGTGTGGCTCGAAATGGGGCAGTTTGTGGATGCTGGGGTGGTCTGGGTTTCACGGGTCCGCCCCTGTGTCAGGTCGCTTGCACCGTGATGTAACCGGGACCGCCCCTGCCTGGGGCTGTTTGCGTCGCGGTGTAACCGGGGCCGCCCCTGTCTCGGCAGTGTGGCTCGAAATGGGGCAGTTTGTGGATGCGGGGGTGGTCTGGGTTTCACGGGGGGCGCTGGTGCGGCATGCCAGGGTGGTCTGGGTTTCACGGGGCCGCCCGTGCCTGGGGCTGTTTGCGCCGCGGTGTAACCGGGCCCGCCCGTGCCTCGGTAGTGTGGCTCGAAATGGGGCAGTTTGTGGATGCGGGGGTGGTTGGGGTTTCACTGGGGGCGCTGGTGCGGCATGCCAGGGTGGTCTGGGTTTCATGGGCCCGCCCCTGTCTCGGTAGTGTGGCTTGAAATGGGGCAGTTTGTGGATGCGGGGGTGGTCTGGGTTTCACTGGGGGCGCTGGTGCGGCATGCTGGGGTGGTCTGGGTTTTATGGGACCGCCCCTGTGTCAGGTCGCTCGCGTCGTGGTGTAACTGGGACCGCCCGTGCCTGGGGCTGTTTGCGTCGTGGTGTAACCGGGACCGCCCGTGCCTCGGCAGTGTGGCTCGAAATGGGGCAGTTTGTGGATGCGGGGGTGGTCTGGGTTTCACTGGGGGCGCTGGTGCGGCATGCCAGGGTGGTCTGGGTTTCACGTCCTCTTCGTCTGCGCCTGCATCGGGCCGACGGCGCCTAGCCAAGCAGTGCGATCCATCACCTTGTTGAAGTGTCAAGCGAGTCATTGGGCGTGAGAGCCAGGTGCGGCCGTGCTGCCACGCTGCGAATTTCGACCGCTTGACTTCGGCGTGAATCGCTGCCTTCTTCTTAGCTGGTGCCTCAGGGCGAAGCAGGGGCATACGGATGCGCAGCCGAAGAGAGCGGGATGCCCTAGCGGCGCTGGCGTGCGCATATCGTGGTGGGCATCGCAGCCCTGCTCGATCAGGTTAGGAACGGCAGAACCGGAGGATCTGCCCGCGCGGTGCGTTGGAGTGTGGTCGGGCGGTCGTCGCGTTTGCGGCACCCGAAGGAGGATCTGCCGGCGCGGCGCCTCGATGTGCCACCCGAGGGATCGCCGCGCTGGTGGAAGCCGGGGTACCGCCCCCACGAGCGCGGACAACAGACACAGACAACAGACATGGCCAACAGGCACAGACAACAGGCGCGGCCGAAAGATAGAAAGGTGCCGCCGCCACGAGCGCGGACAAGAGGCACAGACAACAGACATGGCCAACAGGCACAGCCAACAGGCACGGCCAAACGATAGAAAGGTGCCGCCGCCACGAGCGCGGACAAGAGGCACAGACAACAGACACGGCCAACAGGCACAGCCAACAGGCACGGCCGAAAGATAGAAAGGTACCGCCCCCACGAGAGCGGCCAACAGGCACAGATAACAGACACAGCCAAAAGACGGAAAGGGGCCGCCCCATCTGGGGCGGCCCCTCTATGCTCTCCGAGCGACGCTATCAGAAGCGGGCAGCGCTGGACTGGTCCGTCTGCTGGTAGTTGGTGCGAGCGGAGTCAACGGCGGTCGAGGTCTTACGCAGGACGTCCTTCAGGCCGTTAAGGCCCTCGTTCCACTTGCGCTGGGCGGCCTGGTAGGCTTCCTGAGCCTGGCCTTCCCACGACGCGACCAGCTGGTTGAGCGTCTGCTCGAGGTCGCTCAGGCAGCTATCGAGGTTGCCTGCACCGGTGTTGATGTCAGCGGCGGCCTGATCGAGGGCGCCGTACTGTACCTGGAAATCCATTTCAGTCTCCTATCGTCTCTATCACAGTCCGCCGAGAAGCTGAGAGAACGTGCTCTTAGTATCGGCCTCGTTGGCTTCCATGGACTGGTGCGTGCCGCGCAGGTTGTCAGCGAGCTCCTGCAGAGCCTCGTTAATCTTGCGGGCATTATCCTGCCACTGCTGCATCAGCTGCGTGAACTGGACAGAAGCCGCGCCCTGCCAGGAGCTGCCGATGGTTGACAGGTCGCCCTCGAGACGGGAGAAGTGACCCTGCAGGTCGGCGTAGGTCGACTCGATAGCCTGTACGCCCCTAGGAAGGGCGCCGTCCTCGGCCCTCTGGTCTGCCATGTGAACCTCCATTTTGTATGAGTGGACTCTCTCGCGGGGATGCGTGAGAGCATGGGGACATACGAATACTAACCATGTTTTCGAGAATTTTTTAGATGTTACGCGAAAATCATGACAAATCCTGACCGACAACCTAGACTTACAGGGTTGTGTCGTGTACTCGCTTAACCCCATCACACGGCATCTTGGGAGGATTCGATGGCATCGGTTGCATCTCGTGGCGTGGCGCTTATCCCACTCACGATCACCTATGGCGTGGATCGTAGCGACGTGACGATCCCCCAGTCGGTACCGCTGGTTGAGCTTCTCCCGGGACTGGTTGAGTCCGTCGGAGCCTTCAGCGACGAGCCCACGAATGACGGTTTTGCGGTGCGTACGGCGTCGGGTCGCCTCCTCGACCAATCGAAGTCCCTGGCCAGTCAGGGGGTGCGTGCGGGCGCCGCCCTTACCCTCGAGCCGCTCGGCGAAGGCGCGTCGGACATGGTCTACGACGATCTGACCGAGGCCGTGGGACAGGTCATCGAAAGGGTGTCCACACCATGGACGCGTGAGGATACTCGCACACTCGCCGCGCTGTGTGCTGCCGCACTCATCTTCGTCGCGGCGCTCCTCCTGGCGACCACGCCCCCCGACACGATCGCTTCCCTCGACAAGGATGCCCTGCGCACACAGAACTACCTCTACGGAGCGATCGGCCTCGTGTCCGCCATGCTCGTTACCGGAACCTCGGTGGTCGTCGCCCGCAAGAGCCCGGGACCGAGCGGCATCGCCCTGGCCCACACAGTTCCGCTTCTGACGGCCGCCGCCGCGCTGCGGCTGACCCAGAGCCAGTGGGACAAGGGGGGCTGGATCAGCGTTGGTGTCGGCCTGCTGATCGGCTCTCTTGCCGCACTCGCGCTGCCCAAGCGCTACCGAATCTCCATCGCGGCCCCGCTCCTCCTCGGCTCCGTGATCGCAGCCACCGGGCTGATGGTGCACGTCGGAAACCTCTCCCAGCGTGGTGTCTCGGCGGTCCTCTTTGCCTTCGTCGTGGTCCTGCTTCAGCTCGCCCCGTGGGTGGCGCTCGCCCACATCCCCGTCCGCATCCTCGACGCGAACACGACCGAGCAGATCCCCGCCCAGGGGGTCACCGACCAGGTGAGCACCTCCTTCGTCTTCGTCGTCGCCCTGCGCTCGGGCGGCGGGCTGGCGGCGATCTTCCTGACGGTGTCGATGCTCTCGGCCCCCGCTAAGGGGTCCGTGTTCCTCCCCCTCATGCTTGTGCTGCTCGGTGCGGTTTCCCTCATCCTCCAGACCCGCTCGATTCGGGCACGCGTGGAGGTTCTGCTCGGCGCTCTCACGGGCCTGAGCGCGATCCTGGTTGCCGCCGCCCTCGCGACCCGGACGGACGCGACGGTCCTGCCGTGGGTGACGCTCTTGGCGGTCGCCGCCGCGCTTGTCCTCGTCATCACGAACGTCGTCGGGCCTCGCATGCGACCCCACCTGGCGCGCCTCGCGGATACGCTCTCGGTGCTCTCGCTCTTTGTCCTCATCCCTCTGGCCGTCTACCTGTGGGGCTAAGTCATGCCGTCGAGTAAAGACATCCTTGAAGCCCAGCGCTTCAATCGCAGTCGCCTGATCACCGCTTTCACATCCGGCACCCCCAACGGACGCGAGGTTGACACTCCCTCGCCCGTTCGTCCGCTCATCTTCGGAGTCGTCGTCGCCGTCATCATGTGCGTGATCGGCGTGGGTACTCGCTTCTTCAGTTCGAATCCGGACCTGAACACGGTGAACTACGAGCTGATCAACGTCAAGGACACCGGCGCCCGCTACTTCTGGGCGAACGGCGTGCTTCACCCGATCAAGAACATCACGACGGCTAAGCTCCTCGCGCCGGAATCGGGACTCGGTTCAACGAAGGCCAGTGCTGCTGCCCTCGAGAACTATCCGCGAGGCCCCCAGCTCGGCCTCGATAACGTCCCCGAAGACGTTCCCGCCGCCAAGCAGCTAGCGAGCACGTGGCTGTCGTGCGATCTGGACGACTCCTCGCACACGTGGATCGCCAAGAGCCTGCCCTCCGAGCAGTTCAAGCTCACGGAGACCACCTCGGCGCTCGTGACCCCCGATCACGGGGGAACCAGGTACTTCATTGACGGAACCACGCATAAGAAGTACCTGATCAACGACGCCGACAGTCGCGAGAGTGAATGGGCGCTCGCGTTCCAGAACATCATCGCCTACCCGATCGACGTCGAGCCCGAGTGGCTTGAGCTCTTCCCGTCCGGCACGCAGCTGAGATCGTGGAGCTATCACGACATCCCGAACGCCGGCCAGCCTGCGACGAAGCTCCCCGGTTCCCTCAAGGACAAGGGGCTGACGATCGGCATGGTCGTTGACCAGATCGATTCCAACGGTCAGGTCCTCAACTCCTACCTGGTCGTCGACGAAGCTAACCTGGCGGTCTTCAACTCGACCGCGGCGCGCCTGTACAAGGACGCGCCGACCGGCAAGCAGCTCCCGACCGAGGAGTTCAAGGACATCGCCCCCGTCCACGCCGACTTCATCGGAGAGGACTGGCCGCCGTACGAGCACTTTGCCCAGGCCGAGTGGGCGAACGACAAGCGAGACTCGGCCACTCAGACGGTCGTGTGCGCGAAGATGGATACCACCGATCACGCGGTGCCCAAGATCGGCCTGTACACGATGCCCAAGAAAGACGCGGACGCCGCCTCCTACGATCCGGAGTCCCTGAACGCCACGACAGGGCCGGTCACGACGCGCAAGGTCACGGTCGGCGGCGGTTCGGGCGCCCTCGTCGCGATTTCCCCCGGGGGTGGAGAGGCCGCCGCCTACGGCTTCGTTTCCGACCTGGGATACTTCCACTCCCTCGGAGACGTGCCGAGCACCTCCATCAAGCTCCTCGGGTGGACGCAGGCCGACGCGACGGCCATCCCGCAGGCGTGGAGCAACCTCATCCCGCAGGGCGCCGAACTGACGCCCAAGGCGGCAGCGGCCTCAGTGGGGCTCTCGTGAGCGGCGGCACTGTCCGTTCGCGGGCGTTTGGACGAGGCCTCGTCGGCGCCTCGCTGACCGTCGGCCTCGCGCTCGCACCCCTGATCGTGCCCACCTCCTCACACGAGGCAGGGAACGCCTCCGCCTTCGGTGCCCGCGTAGCTCACGCGGACCCGGTGCCGACCCCCAGCGTGCGCCCCACGCCCACCGCTCCGCCTACCGAGGCGCCCAGCCCGACTCCGAAGCCAACGGAGAACCAGACGTGCCCGCAGGAGAGTCCGACGTACATCAAGGCTCAGCCCGCGATCCTCGATCACGTTGGGGTGCGGCGAGCGTGGGAGGTGTCGCGGGGCTCGGGAGTCACGGTCGCCGTGGTCGACTCGGGCGTCGCAGCCGGTAACCAGCACTTCAACGCGAGCGGCAAGACGGTCGTGTTGCCGGGGGTCGACTTCAGCGGCGAGAACACCGATGGGCGCGTCGACGTGGGGGAGCACGGAACCGCCATCGCGGGGGCGATCGCCGCCCAGCAGCTGCCCTCCTCCGTCGGTTCGGGGCTCATCGGCGTTGCCCCCGACGCGCAGATTCTTCCCGTTCGTGTCGAGACCGGCCTCGAACAGGGGGGGAACGCCAACCCGAAGCAGGGTGAAGAGACCTTCATGCAGCGCGTGGCGCGCGCGATCCGATGGGCCTCCGACCACGGCGCGCAGATCATCGTGGTCGCTCACTCGTCCGCCGAAAGCGATCCGCAGCTGGAGGCCGCCATCCAGGCCGTGCGGTCTCGCTCGCTCGTGGTGGCCTCGACGGGCAATACCTACCAGGATCAGCAGGACAAGCAGATCGTCTACCCGGCAGCCTACGAGGGGGTTCTGGCGGTGACCGCCAGCAACGCGGACGGCTCCTCCTCCGACCAGCAGGTCCACGGCGCGCACGTCGATGCGGCGGTTCCCGCCGGCGTCATTCACACCACCTGGTTCGACCAGGCCGACTGCCTGGTCGGCGGGTATTCCGGTGACACACCCCTCCCGTCCTCCTCGTACGCGACCGCCTACGCGGGAGGGTTCGCGGCTCTCGTGGCCTCCCGATACCCCAACGAGTCACCGGATATGTGGAAGTATCGCTTGGAGGTGACCGCCGTGCGCGGAACCGCAGATCAACGCACTGATGAACTCGGGTGGGGAATCCTTTCCCCCTACGATGCCCTGACCTTCGACGACATCGGCACGAGGTTCGGCCCGCCTCACCCGAACCCCGCAGCGCACCCCGCACCGCAGCATCCCGCCCAGGCTGCGCCGAGGCTGGTGGGGCGCGACACCATTCTCACCATCCGCACATACATCGTCTCGGCCGTGGTGGTGCTGGGATCTGCGCTGCTTGGCGGCCTGGTGATCCTCTCTCACCTGCGCGGGCGGCCCAGCGTCGTCGAAGACCCCGAGGAGGACCTGTCGTGAGCACGATACTGACGAGGCGCCGTGCGCGCCTTGGGACCACGGTTGCGAGCATCCTCGCACTGACGGGCGGCCTACTCGCTGTTCCCTCCGTTCCAGCCAACGCCGTCGGGCCCACGCTCACGGGCGCGGACCAGGAGTACTACGGCTACTACCGCCTCGATTCCCTGCACTCTCAGGGCTACACGGGGGAGGGAACGATCATCGCGATGATCGATGGGCACGTGAATACGAACGTCCCGGAGCTGGCTGGAGCGCACATCGAGAACAAGTCCCCCTGCGCCGTGTCCTCCAACGCCGAGGACCTCGATCACGGGACTGCCGTCGCACAGATCCTGGTGTCTTCCCGATTCGGTATCGCGCCCAAAGCTACCCTCTACACCTACGACTTGGCGTACCGGGACGAGGAGGCGGGCGCGGATTGCAAAATGCCCGGGTGGAATGGCGCAGGGGCCGCCGACACCTCGTTGCTCATCGAACAGGCGATCAACGACGGCGCGGACATCATTTCCATCTCCAGCAACTACCCCTACCAATCGCAGGACCTGCGGTGGGCGATGGCCCGCGCCCTGGCCGAGGGGGTCATCGTCGTCGCGTCGATGGGGAATGATTCGACCGAGGACGCTGGCGATGGGCTTCCCGTGTGGTCGGGCGTCTGCGGGGTCGGAGCCATCTACGCCGACGGCTCACTGACCGACTACAGCAACTGGGGCAACGGTATCGAAACGGCCGCCCTGGGCAGGAGCTACTTCCGCTCCGGCTCGGATGGGAGCATCCGCGATGCGCAGGGCACGTCCTTCGCGACGCCCATTGTCGCAGGTTTTCTGGCCATCGCGTGGCAGAGGTTTGGTGACGATGTGACGTCGAATCAGATCCTGCAAGCGATGACCACGACGGGCGTGGGAGGCAACGGCGAGTGGAACACGTACACGGGATTCGGTGCGATCGACCCGTGGGCGATGCTCAATGCGAGGGCAAGCAGCCTTCCCGACGAGAACCCGTGCGAGTCCAAAACCTACGCCTCGGATCCCAGCTGGCAGGATGTTGAAGACTACATAGATGGCACCGTCAACCCGTTGTTGATCAGAAACGACGACTCCTACGTCTATCGCGGCACGAACGAGAACGCCGCCTTCGACTCCCAGCACGACTACCCCGTGCACCTGGGCACCAGCCCCCGCTATCACGCGAGCTGAACCGCCTGTCCGTCTCCGCCGCGGGCGGACACGGGGAGACGGGCCGCCGCCGCGGCGATGTCGTCGCCCCTCCTCGCTCGCCGCGGGCGCAGAGCTACCGGGCGACGGAGCCGCGCGCCCAGCCACGGTTTGACAGGCGTGGACGAGGTGACGCTGCGGCCCGGCGCTTCGTGCTCCGCGCGCCTCTTCGGACACCGCGGTGACCGTTGAACTTTGAACAGTGTGCAGGGGCTGGGGAGGGTGGCGATGAACGAGCGTTCGAAGGATGAACAGTATTACGAGAGCAAGCGGGATCAGTTAGGATAACCGTATGGTAGAAGCACTGGGGCGGACGCCCGAAGAAATCAGACAGACACTCCGGAAACAGATGGCCGAAGCGGAGAAGAGGGCTTCAGACGCGCGCGAGCTCGTCGACCTCATCAAGAACGCCAAGGCCTCCGGTTTCGATTCTCGCCGCGAGGTTGAAGTTGAGGTTGACCCCGACGGACGTCTTGTGAAGCTATCGATCGACGACGAAGCACTCGAGGATGCCGACGCTCGCGACGTCGAGGATGCCATCATGGAAGCCTACGCGGACGCGGGACGCAACATGCGCGACTACATTCACCGTCAGACCACGGAGCGCTTCGGTGATGACGGAGGTACCTTGAAGGACTACCTCACCAACCTGGACGCGAACCTCGGCTCGTTGGGGCGCTGATCGGTATGAGTTTCGATCTCGGTGTCGACACGGACCTGATCAGGTCGCACGCATCCGACGTCAGCAGCTGCGCGGACATGCTCAACCAGAACGTGAGCACCGCAGCGGCCACACAGGGCCAGGTGAGTGGCAACGCCTTCGGTATTATCTGCTCCTTCTTCGTTCCTCCGGTCAGTTCACAGATCAAGAATCTGCAGAAGATGATCGAGGACTGCGCCGGCGCGGAATCCCGCCTCGTGAACTGCCTTTACCAGTGGGCGCAAGAAATGGACGACCTCGAGACGAAGATCGAGGACAAGTTCAAGAAAGAAAAGAAGGAATCGGGGGACAACCCGCCCGGCGGGTCGACTTCTTCCGGCGACGGGTCGACCTCTTCCGGCGGCGGGGCGACCTCTTCCGGCGGCGGTGGCGGTGGCGGAATGGGTTCCGGCTCCGGTGGCGGTGGCGGTGGCGGGATGGGTTCCGGCTCCGGTGGCGGTGGCGGGATGGGTTCCGGCTCCGGTGGCGGTGGCGGTGGCGGGATGGGTTCCGGCTCCGGTGGCGGTGGCGGTGGCGGGATGGGTTCCGGCTCCGGCGGCGGATCTTCTGATAGCGGGGGGACTGGCTCGCCTGCGATCCCTGCCACCCCGGGTCTCCACAGGGCCGACGGAGCGCATGGGGAAACGGACTCCATCACCGGCGACCACAAGAACCATGGGGGCGCCGACGGCAAGGACGGGAACGGTGCCGACGGCAAGGACGGGAATGGTGCCGACGGCAAGGACGGAAAGGACGCGCACGGCGGTAAAGGCGGCGGCGGAGCCGACGACTTCGAGGCCCTCCTCGGTGGCCACGACAAGGTGAGCGTCGACGATGATCAGCTGCGCGCCTTCTTGGAGCAACAGCGCAACGACGAGAATACTGACCTTGCTACCTTCTACGAGCGTCAGCATGCCGACCAGACCGAGGCGCTCGCCCGCTACGCCGACGCCCACCCCGGCCAGGACATGTCCGAGATCAAGTCGTTGGTTGAGTCAAATCAGCAGCAGCAGCAAGACTCCATGACCGACTTCCTGGCGCGCCAGCGCACGGAAGAAGAAGCGCAGATTCGCCAGTACGTGCAGGAGCACCCCCAGGCAACGAGTCGCGACTTCGATACGTTCATGTCGCAGCAGCGCAACGACCAGCAGGCTAGCTACCGTTCCTTCGTGGAGGAGCAGCAGAAGGCCCAGACCGCACGAATCGACGAGTTTACGAAGGCTCACCCCGATTCGAAGCCGGATGATGTACGTTCGCTCTTTGAGCGACAGGATAGCAACGGCGACCAGGACATCGAGAAGTTCCTCCATCGTCAGCGTCAGGACGAAGAACGTAGCTTGCGTCGCTTCGTATTCGAAGGAGTTAAGAAGTGAATCTTGAAGCTCCCGAGCATACTCGGAGTATTGATAACACAACCCCGACGGAGGGCCTGGGGTTCGTTGACCAGATCGTCGGCGCAGCCGACGACATCAGGAACGGCGATATCGTTTCCCTCGCCGAGTCCGCTAAAGGCATCTATGACGAGATCGGTAGTTTCGTCGCCGACCCCGTTGGCTATATCGGCAGCATGGTCGTTGAATGGATCATGCAGCATGTGGAACCCCTCAAGGGGTGGATCAATCAGCTGACCGGCGACTCGGGCCAGGTCTATGGGATGAGTTCCAGCTGGGATTCGATCTCGTCATCCCTGGCATCGATCGCTTCTGAACTCGACAGCGGCTCGTCCAGCGCCATGTCGAGCATGCAGGGCGAGGCCGTCCGCGCCTACCTGGAGCGTCAGGCGATCGTGGTGAGCGCCATCAACGCGATCTCTGATGCCTCGAGCGCATTTGGTGCAGCCCTGTCGAAGGTCGCCGATTCGGTCGATAACATTCACGACGCGGTGGTTGGCGCGATCTCGGACATTATCGTGACGTGCTTCGAAGTGGTTGCTGAGGTTGTCCTCTCACTGGGCACGGCGGCTCCGGTTGCTGCGGAGCAGGTCGCCAGCAGGGTCGCCAAGTGGGTTGGTCGGATCGAGCCGATCATGGAGACGCTCACCTATGCGCTTGAGGCTCTCCAGGCAATCTTCGCCGTCCTGACCTCTGCGGGCAGTGACCTGACCCGCGGCGTCGAGAAGATCGGTGAGCAGTGCCAGGCCCCTGGCGGGGGATGCTGCGGAGACGGCGGCATGCAACGGCGTAATCCTGAGCTTCCCGGTGATGGCAACTGGAATACCGATGGGCCGTTTTCCAACGGTGCCACCTCGGGCGGTACGAACAACGTCGGTGGCGACAACAACGGGATCAACGCGGGCGGTGACGTCAACATTGACAACAGTCAGCACGATGATCATCACGTCGAGGTCAATCCGCAGATCGAGCCGCACATCGAAGTTGGTGGTGGCGATAAAGAGTCGTCCCATAAGGGCGGCGATCATGACTCGGGTCACGACGGCCACGATAACGGTAAAGGCGCGGGCCACGGATCCAAACACGATGGCGATCACGGGACGCACAATGGTGGGAACCACGGAGGCAACCAGAGTGGGAACCACGGTAACCACAGCGGGAACCAGGGTGGGAACCACGGTAAGCATAGTGCGAACCAGGGTGGGAACCACAGCGGGAACCAGGGTGGGAACCACGGTAAGCATAGTGCGAACCAGGGTGGGAACCACAGCGGGAACCACGGAGGCAACCACAGCGGGAACCATGGTGGCAACCATGGTGGCGGTAGTTCTCACCACCGGTCTCATCGCCGTCACCACTGATGTGCCAGCTTGGCGTGGACGTGTCGTGAGGGCGTGAGCGCCCAAAACAATGCTCGACCGACGTCTTTGATCCGGCCTCGTGAGCTTCATCAAGCAGTGGGCCCCGCGCGAATCATCGCGCGGGGCCCACGTCTGTTTGCTTCCCTACGGGCGGTTCGCGAAGTACTCCAGCAGGTGCGAGTCGCCCGAGACGATGATCTCGTCGTCGGAGTTGATCCGGGTAGACGCGTCCGCGTACTCGAAACGTTGTTTTGGCCGACGAATTGCCAGCACATTCACCCCGTAGCGGCCGCGCAGGTCCAACTCCTCCAAAGAGAAGCCGTGGACTTCCTGCGGCGGGCGCAGCTTCATGATGGAGAAACCATCCTTTTCCATCTCGATGTAGTCGACCATGCGTCCTCCCACCAGGTGCGCTGTTCTCTTGCCCGCGTCCAGATCGGGGTACACGACGTGGTGGGCGCCGACGCGCCGCAGGATGCGGCCGTGTTGCGATGAGGTCGCCTTAACCCAGATGGATGAGATTCCCATGTCCACCAGGTTCGCGGTAATGAGCACGGCGGCCTCGAGTGACGATCCGACGCCGACGACAGCGCTGCGAAACTCGCGCGCCCCCAGCTGCTCCAGCGCGTCCTTCGATGTTGCGTCGGCCTCAACGAGCGGGAAGCGCCCCGCGAATGCCTGTACGCGCGCGGGATTCTTTTCCACAGCCAAGATCTCGTACCCGAGCTGATCCTGCGTCACTGCCACGGCCGAACCAAAACGGCCCAACCCAATGACGAGCGTGCCCGACTGGAGTTCCTTCGACTCGCGTTCATCTGCCATACCCCCATTCTTCCCTCCGGGCGTGCCGAGCGCGAATGGGGCGCGCGAGCGGCCCCGTGAAACAACCGTCAAACGCGTGGTGCACATGAGCATCCATGGGTGACGGTGCCCCCACCGACTCATCTACTCTGACTCATATCCTCTGTGGAAATCCATTGAGTCGGGCCATCTGCCGCGAGATATCGGATGCATGCCGTCATGGTGGTTGCCAGGGAGGCGAAAGCGTGGCGCGCCGTGCAACCGGGGCCGCCCCTGCCTGTGGCGGCGAAGGGGTTGGTGAAACCCGGCCCGCCCCTGCCTGCGGCGACGGAGGGGTTGGTGAAACCGGGGCCGCCCCTGGCTGTGGCGGCGGAGGGGCTAGTGAAACCGGGGCCGCCCCTGGCTGTGGCGGCGGAGGGGCTAGTGAAACCGGGGCCGCCCCTGGCTGTGGCGGTGGAGGGGTTGGTGAAACCGGGGCCGCCCCTGGCTGTGGCGGCGGAGGGGTTGGTGAAACCGGGGCCGCCCCTGCCTGCGGCGGCGAAGGGGCTAGTGAAACGCGGCCCGCCCCTGCTTCGCGTGAATCGCCGGATATTGGTGTTTCTCTTGAGGCGGGGGTGGTCTGGGTTTCGTGCTGCGCCCGAGAAGGCGTGGCGGGGGTGGTCTGGGTTTCGCGCAGCGCCCGACGCGGAGGCGTAGTGCGGCGGTCTGCCGCGGGAGCCCAGGGTGAGCTGCCGCGGCCACAGCTACTCAGTGGGGTCACAGGCCGATCGCGGGAAGGTGCTTGTTGAATCCGCGTGGATAGTGGCGATGGGAGAGAGACCCGGGAAACGCGGAGCCACGCAGTGAATCCCTCCCCAAGGCCTCTGGGCACGGGGAAAGCTACATTCCGGTCGAGCCATCAACAGATGTGACGCGCCAAGGCCTCTGGGTGCGGCGCAAGCCAGATGCAAGCCACCTTGGGTACCGGGTTCCACGCTACGTGAGCGAGAGAGGCTATCGTCCCAATCGCGAGCGAATGGCGGCCCGGATCTGTGCCACTACCTCGTCCATGTGGCGTAGGTCGGACCAGCGGATGCGAATCACCAGCCATCCTTCCACCTCGAGTCTCCTCTGACGCCGCTGTTGCGCTTCAACACTGTCGTGCACCTCCTCGACGGTGTTTCCGTACTTGACGCGGCCGTCAAACTCAATGGCAATCTTGAGGGCCGGAAGTGCGATGTCGATGAAGTAGGTGTTGTCGCGACAGTGGACTTCCTCCTGGGTCGTGAGCCCAGAAATTCCGGCGCGGAGCAACGCGAGTAACACCAGAGCCTCACCCGGTGACTCGCAACCGGCGTTCGCGTTGCGTGCAATCCACTCTGCGCGTCTCCTCCCTGGAGTATTGACGGGAAGCAGCGATGCTTCGGCGAGGAGGTCTCGGCGTGCTTCAGCGAGCCGAGCGCGTGACTCACTGGGTCGGAAGCGGTTGAAGTGTGACGCACGTGCCAAGCCCGCACAAGCCAGGACAAATGCCTGCTCGTCGCAGCATGTGCGGGCACAATCGACCAGGATGCGGCTGGGTGCGGCGATGCGAAAGCCAAGGAACTCTACGGAAGCTGCTGGCTGGCATGGCCGACACGTCCGCAGCGTCACGCCTGGAATGTGTTGGTCGCCCGGCAACGTCAGGGAAGGAAAATGCACGATCCGGCTGCATCCGCGTGTTGGCGCGTAAGCGATGAGCTCCTCAAGGCGTCCTTCTCCTGGCAAACCGAGCAGCGGTGCAGTAGCTGCCCCGCTGAGCACATGTGAGGGCAAACGAATACTCAGAGCGCTCAGTCTGGCTGCGAAGACGACATCCCGGCGCTGTTGAACCCCAAGGTCGGCAAGCGCCGCTGTCGGAACATAGATTCCGGACAAGAGCCGCACTATCTCTCGTGCCTTACACCGCCGATGCAATTGGACTTTGGTGCCGTGTACTCCTACAACCAACAGCTGCGATCTGATCGCAGTGATTTCATCGGGTGTCATAGCGGCTTCTCTCTCCCAGGGTGTGCTGACCAAACTCAAGGTCTTGTCTTGACTGTGCGCGGCCGCTGCCGGATCACACAAGCGCCAGATCCGGTCCTGTGGATAACTCGCTGCCACTGGGGACGAGAACGACGCGACGAGGAGGAAGCTCTCGCGTCGCAGGCGTCAAGAGGTGACCGCGGGCGGTGAGGGCATGGTCTGGTCGATGCAGGTGTGCGTCGAAGCGGCAATGAGGTGACCGTGAGTGGTAGGGCCATCGTGCCGGCCAGTTAAGCTGCCGCTTTTGCGTCTGATCGCACGGGAAGACGTGGGCGCGCTGACCTGCGGGGTCGGAAGAGCGGGCTGGTGATAGTGGGGCGGCCCGTCCCTGTGGTGGCGGAGGGGGTGGTGAAACTGGGGCCGCCCGTGTCTGTGGTGGCGGAGGGGGTGGTGAAACTGGGGCCGCCCGTGTC
>NZ_GL622194.1:1143901-1166667 GCF_000185285.1 Actinomyces sp. oral taxon 180 str. F0310 | reverse complement strand
AGGGCGTGGCGCGGGTGGCCTGGGTTTCATGCGGTGTCCGACAGGGCGTGGCGCGGGTGGTCTGGGTTTCATCGCGGATCAGACAAAGGCCAGGGGTGGAGGGAACTTTGCTCTAGATGCGACGAGGAAACCGGGACACGCCCCGGTCGCAGGTTCTCAGAGTGCCCGGCGTGCGGCGAAACGCATCACAACGGTAGCGGTGGTGGCCCCGGTGCGCGTGGCGGTGCCATGGGAATGGACTGCGGGGTGGGCCGCCGACGGGGAGAGGGATTGTGCGGCGGTGCGACTGAGGGGACAGACGCCCGTTGCCTGCGTGGCCGTGGTTGGAAAGGTGCGCGCGGGGGCGTCGTGAGGGGAAATGGTTGGTGGTGATGGGCATCCCGATGCGCGTGGCGGTGCCATGGGAATGGACGTCGGGGTGGGCCGCCGACGGGGAGAGGGATTGTGCGGCGGTGCGACTGAGGGGACAGACGCCAGTTGCCTGCGTGGCCGTGGTTGGAAAGGTGCGCGCGGGGGCGTCGTGAGGGGAAACGGTTGGTGGTGATGGGCCATCCCGGTACTCGCGGCGCATGCGTGCACGCCCGCGGGTCAGCCGATGATGGGCTGCTCCTCGGGCATGCGGATCACCCGGGAACGCTCCCGGAGTGCCAGGGCGGCCGCCACTGTCATCGAACCCGTGCGCCCGGCGAACATGAGGGCGATGAGAACGTACTTCGCACCAACGGGAAGAATCGGCGTGATGCCGGTGGATAGGCCGACCGTTGCAAACGCGGAGATTGTTTCAAACAGGATGATGTCGAGCGTGTAGTCCGTCATTGACAGGAGCAACACGACGGAGACGGCGACGAGGGCGAGCCCGAGGAGCGACACCGCGACCGCAAGGCGAATGGTGGAGGTGGGGATGCGTCGCCCGAAAGTTTCGATGTCCTGATCGCCTCGAGCCTCCGCGATGACCGCGAGGACGAGGACCGCGAAGGTTGTGACCTTGACGCCGCCGGCCGTTGACGCCGAGCCCCCGCCGATCATCATGAGGATGTCCTGGACGAAGTGTGTCTGTGAGCGCATGGCGCCCACGTCAAGGGCAGACAGGCCCGATGAGCGCGAATTGACGCCGGCAAGCAGCGCGTTGAGGATCTTGGAGGGCGTGTCGATCGCGCCGAGAGTGGTGGGATTGTGCCACTCGGTGAGAGCCAGAGCAAGAGCTCCGACGAAGGCGAGGATCAGGTACGTGGACAGGGTGAGCTTCGTGTGAAGCCGCCAGCGGCGGGGCGTCCGAAGGTGTGTGGACACGTCCATGATCACGGGGAACCCGATGGCCCCCACCGTGGTCCCCAGGATGATGGGGACCAGCATCCACCAGTCCGTGACGTGGGGGGACAGCCCGCCGGGAAGGATCACGAAGCCCGCGTTGTTAAAGACCGAGATAGCCATGAAAAGCGCATCCCAGGCCGCCCGACCGGGGTCGAGCCCCATGGAGAGGAAGCGGGGGAGGAACGCGGCCGCCAGGAGAAACTGCATGGACAGGGAGGTCGCGATGACTGCCTTGAGAAGCGTGGAGATTTGTCCCATGGCGCCCGTCTTGGTTTCCTGGGTGGCGAGCATGCGCTGGGTCAGGCCGAGGTGGCGAGACACGGCGAAGCCGAGGATCGAGGCCAGCGTCATCACGCCCAGGCCGCCGACGACGATACCCAGGGCAATGACCGCCTGCCCAAATGGTGACCAGTAGGTAGCAGTATCGACGGTTGTGAGCCCCGTGACGCACACGGCGGACACCGCGGTGAATAGGACATCGACGAAGGGAGCGGAGGTGTCCGAGGCGGAGGCGAAAGGCAGCATGAGCAGCGCCGTGATGACGCCGATAATGAGGGCAAAAGTGCTGATCGCGAGGCGTGCCGGGTAGTAGCGGGCTTGCTTGGCAAGCCACGCGCGCACGCGTTGGGCTGGCGAGGAGGGAACCTGCGGGTGTGGCCCCTTGGGGCCGCCCTGGACTGGGCGGACGATGGGGGAGGGCTGCGGGCTGAGAGTTTCCGCTGAAATGACGGGCGTTGTGGCCGGTGCGCGCCCGTGGATCAGGAAGCGTGCGGCGCCGGGTTCGGCAGGCAGGCGGGGGCTGCCTGCTCGCCGTTTCCGCCCGTTGCGTGCCGGTACCATCATTGCTCCTTAACGACTCTGCAACAAACGTGGATAAAGTTGCAGTTTCCATGTGGTTGGGCAGTAGTATATTTCGTGAGGCTACGTAAGCGGTGAACGAACGGGTTTGGCGCGCCTCGCGAGCATAACTGGGAGTCATTGATGGAACAGCAGTCGGCGCCGCGCTTCATGACTGTCACCGAAGTGGCGGACATCATGCGCGTCTCTAAGATGACTGTGTACCGGTTGATTCACAGCGGTGACATGCCCGCGATTCGCGTCGGAAAGAGCTTCCGTGTTCCGGAGGCTGCGGTCGCCCAGATGATCCAGGCCGGTATGGCCGATCACTCCGGTGGCGAGGCCCGCGTCATTGGCGGGTAGTATAGGCACGATGTGCCCGTCTCGGGCACCCATCATCCATCAGCGGTAGTACCTCTGCCGCCCACACTACGAGGGAGGAACCCCATGGGCTCCGTCATCAAGAAGCGCCGCAAGCGCATGGCGAAGAAGAAGCACCGCAAGCTCCTGCGCAAGACGCGTCACCAGCGTCGCAACAAGAAGTGAGCGAGCGGAGGCCCGGCCTGTTGGCCGGGCCTCTCGTGTGTCGGGGACCCTATACTTGTGTTTCATGGACCGCACCATCATTCACGTTATGCGCCACGGCGAGGTGGACAACCCGAACGGTGTCTTGTACGGCAGGCTTCCGGGCTTCGGGTTGACGGAGCTGGGACACCAGATGGCCCAGCGCGGTGCGGAATACCTCGTGGACTCCGGTGCGGACATTGCGCGCGTCATCTCCTCACCGTTGCTCCGCGCGCAGCTGACGGCGGCGCCGACGGCCGCGGCGTACGGGCTGAGTATCGAGTCGGATGCGCGCCTCATCGAGTCGGATAACGTCTTTGAGGGCCTGCCGGTGAACTCGAATCGCGCGATGCTGGCCCATCCGAAGTACTTCAAGTACTACTGCAACCCGTTGCGCCCGTCGTGGGGTGAACCATACAAGGACATCGCCTCGCGCATGAGCGCCGCGCTCTCCCACGCTCTGCGGCAGGCCCGCGGGCGGGAGGCGCTCGTGGTATCGCACCAGAACCCGATCGTGACGCTGACGCGTTTCATCGATGGCCAACCGCTCGCCCACTCCCCGAAGTCGCGGCACTGCGCGCTGGCCTCGATCACGTCCTTCGTTTTCGCCGGTGCCACGCTGGTGGGTACCTCCTACGCAGAACCTGCCGCAGACCTCGTGGCGCTCGCGCGCGACATGACGCCGGGCGACTCGGCGGCGAACCTGCGCCGCTAGGCTCCCGCTTCGGGGTCCTGCGCGGACGAGCCCTCCCCGGGGTCCTCGTCGCGCCTGCGCCGCTCATCTTCGCGCCGCTTGCGTTGAATGTCGCGCTCCAGACGGAAGAGGAAGTCGGGATCGTCGTCGGGTGCGGTCGGTCGCTCGTGGGTCGAAGCGCGGGCGCTTTGCGCCTTCTCCGCGCGGGCCACCCACCGCAGGCCGAGCCACACGATGGGGCCCACGGCGGCAAGGGTCGCCGTGAATAGGATGATCAGGAGCCAGACTGGCTTGGGGAGCTTGCCGGGCATCTCCTCCTCGGGCGTGCGGTGCCAGTCGGCGGCTGCGTAGACGGTGAGGGCGAGCATCGCGACGAGCAAGACAATCCTGACCATGCCCCCAGTCTACGGTGGGTGTGTTGTCTCACGCCGAACGGTTCGCTCCCGGAGCAATCGGGGCACGGCGCAGGGGCGATCCGATCGCGGGGCCGTGCCTGCGCGGGGAGGGGACGCGGACTCAGCTGCGCGCCAGCCTCGGCAGCGCCTCGTAGGAGGAGGCCGCCCCGGGCGCCAGAACGGCCGTGGAGCCGGCGCGCATGCCCGCGGTGACGGCCTCGTCGAATGGCATCCCGAGGGCGATTGCGGCGGCCAGGGCACCCACGCATGCGTCTCCCGCCCCGGTTGTGTCGACGACCTCGCCGAGGGCGACAGCGCGATGGTGGCCCGCCTCGCTTCCGTACGCCCACGCGGCGCCGTCGGCTCCGAGGGTCACCACGACGTGTTGGGGTCCCAAGCCTCGCAGCGCTCGGGCGGTCCCGATGGCCTCGGTGGGGGTCGCCGGCGCGGGCATCCCCAGGGTCAGGCCCGCCTCGGTCTCGTTGACGACGAGGAAGTCGACACTCGACAGCAGGTCGGGGTCCGTCGGGCGCGCGGGGGCGAGGTTCAGCAGGACCTGGGCGCCGAAGGAGCGGGCCCACCGGGCCGCCGCGGCGTTGGCGTCCTCGGGGATTTCCGCCTGGAGAACCACGACGTCGGATGGGGCCGGGGTCAACGAGGCCGTGGCCGCCTCGATGGACGCGGCGCGGTTGGCTCCGGCATCGAGGATGATCGTGTTCTCGCCGGATGCGGTCACGGTGATGAGGGCCGTGCCGGTGGGCCCGCCGACCTCGCGCAGATGCGTGACGTCCACGCCGTGAGAGGCCAGGTCTGAGCGCAGGCGTTGCCCGGAGAGATCCGAGCCGACGGCGCCGACGAAGACGACGGGGACTCCCGAGCGGGCGGCGGCCGCGGCCTGGTTTGCGCCCTTGCCGCCGAGGCCGTACGACAGGGAGGTGCCCGAGAGGGTTTCGCCCGGATCGGGGAAGCGATCGACCGTGACCGTGATGTCCTGATTGATGGAACCGACGACGATGACGCGTGCCATGGGTGCTCCTTCGCGAGAAGATATTCCATTGTGCCACGCGCCCCCGCCTCGCAAGCAGTGTCGCCCGCGGGGCGGGGGGCCGCGCGTTTTAGCGCCACTTAAGTCGACCGCGAGTATCCTGCAATATCACTGAATGCTTACTCTGTGGTGGACTATGCGTCGTGCGCACCCTCCGCTTCCTCGTCTCATCGCGTGCCGCTGGCCCGACCTGCCGCGTGACCACCGTCCCCTCCCAGGTGATCCGCGGGGCAACGGCGGCCCCGGCTCCCTCGATCAACGTGACCGCCATCGCCACCGACGGCGACCTCGCAAACGGGCCGACGCGTGTCCTCCTGCCGCTCCTGGGAATCTACGCGCTGGGAACCGTCTCGCTGCAGGGCTTCAACCTGGTCTACCTGCGTGTCGCTCACGACGTCGGAGCCGGAGACGCCTCGGGACTCATCACCGCGATCCCCGGCGTCGTCCTGGGTGTGGCCTGCTTCCTGTACGGCACCCTCGGAGACTTCATCCCCCTGCGCCGTATCGTCAACGCGGGCATCGGGCTGATCGTCGTCGGATCGGTCCTGGGGTTCGCCCTCTCCTCGTCCCTCATCGGCGTCGTCGTTGCGCGTGCCCTGCAGACCCTGGGGTACCAGGCGGCGGCCTCGGCCTACATGATCCTCGCGACCTCGATTCGAGACCCGAAGCGACGAGGCCTCTACGTGGGACTCATGTGTGCGGCCTTCCAGGGAGGAACAGCCCTCGGCATGCTCGTGGGCGGCCTGCTCGCCGACGTCAACTGGGCGATCCTCCTCCTCATCCCCCTCGCCGGCCTGGCCTGCGTGCCCGTCATGGGCAGGCGCGTTCCCGCGCGCTCGCGAGCGGGCCGCGTCGACGTCACTGGGCTGGCGATCTTCTCCTCCTGCGCGCTCCTGCTCACCCTTGCGGCCGCCAACCCGCGTTGGTGGCTCGTCGGCGGCCTCGCGCTCGCGGCAGCCGCGTTCTGGTGGCACATCGGCCGCGCGCGGGACCCGTTCATCACGCGTTCCTTCTTCACCAACGTGCCGTGGGTGCGCTCGATCAGCCTGATCCTCGTCGTGTACTGCATGAACTTCACGCTCGCTCCGCTCATGAACGGGATCGGCTCGACCCTGTACGGCCTGAAGCCCGCCGAGGTCTCGGTGCGGCTCATTCCGGCCTACTGCCTGGCGCTGATCGCTGCCATGACTTCCGGTGCTGCCTTGGCCCGCCTCGGCCGCGGACGCACGGTGCGGGCGTGCGTCGGACTGATCCTGGCGGGCACTGTCGTGCTCGCGCTGTGCATGAGGGCTGGTCCGTGGGTTATCACGGTGGCCATGTGCCTCATCTACTCGGGCTTCGGGGGCCTCTTCACTCCCATCTACGACACCGTGTTCGCCACCGTCGCTCCCGGGCAGAACGGGCGGGCCGTGGCCATGAACGACCTCGCCATGCAGGGCAGCGCCGCCATCGGGATCGGTGTCGTCACCCCGTGGCTGGCCTCCGGACACTTCCGGGCGATCGCGCTCGTGTGCCTGCTCGCCGCTGCCATCGGGATCGCGGGCGACTGGGCGCACGAGTACCTGTACCGCAGGGGGCACTGAGGCGCGTGAACCGGGGGAAGTTCTCCGCGCCCCGGGCCTCGCCCGAAGGACCGCAGCCTTCCGGGCGCCGCCGCGCCGCCCCCTCAGGACAGGACCAGCGCCAGGGCGGCAAGAACTCCCCACGCGAGCGTATAGAACCCGGTGTTGCGCAGCACGCCGATCAGGGCCTTTCCCGACGCCCCCGTCAGCACCGGCAGGCTCACGCCCGCAGCCCACGCGCCCGCGCCCACGGCCAGCGCGCAGGTCGCCAGCGGTTGCAGTCCCACGGACGTACCCACGGCGGCGATCACCGCTACCGGGGCCCACGCGCACGCCGCAAACACCCAGCGCGAGGCGCGATCCCCCAGCCGCACGGCCGCCGTCATCTTCCCCGACAGACGGTCCGTGGGAATGTCGCGGATGTTGTTGGCCATCAGCAGCGCCACCGACAGCAGGCCCAGCGCCGACGCGCTCGCCCACAGCCACCACGGGGCCTGGCGAACCTGCGTCCAGGAGGTGCCCACGCACGCCATCAACCCGAAAAAGACGAAGACCATGAGCTCGGACAAGCCGATCCCCATGTAGGCGTACGGGTGCTTCCCGCCCGTGTAGAGCCACGCCGCAGCAACCGCACCAGCGCCCGCCGCGATGAGCCACCACGTGCCCGACACGGCCACCAGGGCAAGGCCCGTGACTCCCGCGAGCGCGAAGCATCCCAGCGCCGCGCCGAGAACGGCCTTCGGCCTCGCCAGGCCGCCCCCCGTCAGCCTGGCGGGACCCTGACGGTTATCGTCGGTCCCGCGAATCCCATCCGAATAGTCGTTCGCGTAGTTGACCCCCACCTGTAGCGCGAGGGCCACGACGAGGGCCAAACAGGCGCGCAGAGGGTCGAAGCCGCCCAGGTGATAGGCGGCCGCTGACCCTACGATCACGGGCGCGGCGGCGGCGGGCAGGGTGCGCAGGCGAGCGCCCTCGATCCAATCAGAAACGGAAGCCATGACGACCAGTGTAGGCGGGGTGGGGCGGTGTGACGGTGGTGCCTAGCGCACCCACTCCCTCTCCGTGCCGACCGCGCGCGTCGCAGCGTCCGCGGCTGCCGCGCGATCGATCTTGTCGTAGCCCAGGTAGGGAAGGGAATCGATGGCGACCACCCGGCGCGGAGCCTGGGCGCGACCGATACGAGCGGCGGCGTGCTCGCGGACCGAGGACCCCAGCTCCGCCATCTCCACGGCGTCCGAGGGCATCTGCTGCGGGATCACCAGGGCCGTCACCACGTGTCCCCACTTGGCGTCCGGGGTCGCCATGATCCACGCATCCGAGATCCCGTCGTAGGAGCGTACAGCGCGACGCACCGGACCCGGCGCCACCGACAATCCCCCGGAGACGATGACGTCGTCGGCGCGCCCGCGCACCTCCACCGTGCCCGAGGCTCGGATAATGCCCATGTCTCCGGTGAGCAGCCACCTGTGGCCGCCCTCGTCGAAGAAGGGGCTCTCCGCGTCCAGGTAGCGGGTCATGAGCGTCGGGCCGTTGATCGCCAGGCGCGTGCGGCCATCCCAATCCACCGCGCGCACCGACGTACCCGGGAGCGGGAGGTCGTCGTACACGCAGCCTCCCGCCGTCTCGGTCATGCCGTAGGTGGTGCGCACCCTCAAGCCAGCGTCGAGAGCGCGGGTGAGGAGCTGCTGGTTGGTGGCGGCCCCGCCCACCAGGATCGCAGAGAGGGCTCGCAACGCCGCGACCACCTCGTCGCCCGCGTCCAGGCACTGGGAGAGCTGGGTGGGAACCAGCGACAGGTAGCCGGGCATGTCGTCCTGCGTGGCGCCTCGAACGGCGGGCAGGAGCGCGAGGGGGTCGAAACCGTTCGACGTGTCGACAACCTGCGGACTGGTCTCGGCCACTGCGGCCCTCAGGAGGACCATCGCGCCCGCAATGTGGTGGGTCGGCAGCGCAAGGATCCAGCGGCCCGGCCCGTCCAACGCCAGCTCGGTGGCCTTCGCCGAGGCGATGAGGGCCTCGGTGGACAGGCCGACCAGGCGCGGGGCGCCCGCGCTGGATCCCGAGGTGGGGATCACCAGGTCGATCCCCTCGAAGAATGCCGGATCCTGGGTGATCGTGTCGGCGAGGCCGGGGTACTTCTCCGAGGGAAAGGCGTCGTGAGGGCTCGCCGACGAACCGCGCAACGTGGCGGGGGCGACGGAGTCGGGTTCGCGCAGGACAACGACCGTGTGGGGAGCCGGATGATTCGGGTCAGCAGCGCGCTCCTCGTGCAGCTCGACGAGCTTGTGGAGGGACGCGTTGGCCAGTGCGACGGCCCCGGTGGACGTGCCGCCCGGCACGACAAGGATTCGCGGTGCAGCCATGATGAGCCTCCCAAGTTCGACGGCGAGCGCGTACATATCAAGGATAAGGGGTGGCGTTCTCGCAGGTCGGAAGGCGCTTCGCGGAAATGGTCACGTTTCCGGCGTCAAGCCCCGGAATGATGCGCCTTTCCTGTGGCACATCACGCAGCTGAAATTTCAATCGAATTGCCCCGCGAGGGGGCTTTAGGCTATACGATAGGCTGCGATGCTCAAGAACATATCCCTCAAAGCCAAGTGGGCGATCGGCCTCGCGTGCGCCGTCGCTCTTCTTCTCGTGTGCGCGGTCGTCGTGTACCTGGCCAACTACTCGGGTCGCGTCCTGCCGGGGACCTCGATCGCGGGTACCTCCGTGGCCGGGATGACCCGCGACCAGGTTGTCGCCTCGACCAGCCAGCGGGCGGATGCCGCGACCGTGACGATCACCGTCGAGGGCACGGAAACCACGGCGTCGCTCAACGAGGCGGGCATCTCCATCGACGCGGACGCGACCGCCGACGCCGCCATGAAGGGGGCCACGTCGCTCCCCGCGTTCGTTCGCTCGCTCTTCTCCGGGCGCGGCGTCGAACCCGTGATGACCGTCGACGAGGACGCCATCAGGAAGCTCGCCGCGACCGCCAGCTCGACCCTGTCCTCCGAGACTCGAGACGCCCAGGTTGTCGTCGCCGACGACGGCGAGTCCTTCACCGTCACACCCTCCCAGAGCGGAGACGGGATCTCCGCCGACGAGGTGAGCGCCGCCGTCAAGCAGGCCGGTGCCACGCTGGCATCGGTGAGCCGGGACGCCTCCGTCCAGAAGACAGAGCCCGCGATCACCACCGAGAACGCCCAGGCGGCCGCCGCCAAGGCCAATGCCCTGCTCGATACCACGATCGAGATTTCCGACGGCATCGACACCTTCAGCGCCGAGCGCTCCGACAAGGTCAAGTGGGTGGAGTTCCTGACCAAGGACGACGGCTCTCTCGACGATCCCTCCATCGATCCTGTCAAGGTCGCCGACTGGGTGAACGCCCTGGCGGCCAAGACCGACGTCAAGCCCGAGAATCGCGTGGACAACGTCAACTCCGAGGGTCAGGTCCTCACGGTTGCCCGCGAAGGCAAGAAGGGTCTGAAGACCAACAATGCCGAGCAGATCACGAAGGACGTTGTCGCGGCCATGACGTCGCGCACCGCCTATGAGGGCCTGTTCCACTACGACGATGTCGAACCGGGTTCCGAAACCAAGCAGGTCGCCGAAGGCACCGAGAACCTCGTCTACCAGGCCGCCGAAGGCGAGAAGTGGGTGGACATCGACCTCTCCGACGATTCCGTGACCGCCTACGTGGGTGGCAAGGTGGCCGGAGGCCCGTTCTACATGGTTCCCGGCGCACCCGACACGCCCACCGTCACCGGCACCTTCCACGTCTACCTCAAGTACGACGTGCAGACGATGCGCGGGGAGAATGCCGACGGTAGCAAGTACGTGACCGAAGGCGTCCCGTGGGTCACCTACTTCACCGGCTCCTACGCCATGCACGGCGCCCCCTGGCGTTCGTCCTTCGGGTGGAGCGGATACGGCGGCTCCCACGGGTGCGTGAACATGCCTGTCGACGCTGCGAAGTTCATCTACGACTGGACGGACATGGGCGATACGGTGGTCGTTCACTACTGAACCTCACCGCGTGAACAGGCGCGGCGGGCCGCGCTCACTCGACCTTAACGTATGGCAGGTGCTTCATGTTCTTCCGTAACGATGCGCTCGACCCGGCAGGCAACGGCCTGGGTCCCGACGAGTGGTGGAAGGGCGCCGTGGTCTATCAGATCTACCCGCGCTCCTTCAAAGACTCCAACGGAGACGGCTTCGGCGACCTTGAGGGCGTGCGCTCCAAGCTCGACTACCTGAAGGGCCTGGGCGTGGACGTCCTGTGGCTCTCGCCGATCTACGCTTCCCCGCAGGCAGACAACGGCTACGACATCGCCGACTACTACGACATCGATCCGATGTTCGGCACGCTGGAGGACTTCGATCGCCTGCTGGAGGGCGTGCACGAGCGGGGCATGCGCCTCGTCATGGACATGGTCGTCAACCACACCTCCGACGAGAATCCCTGGTTCGCCCAGTCGCGCTCCTCGCGGGACAACCCGAAGCGCGACTGGTACATCTGGCGAGATCCCCGACCCGGCTGCGTGGGCGGCGAGGCCGGGGCGGAGCCCAATAACTGGGGGTCCTTCTTCTCCGGCTCCGCCTGGGCCTGGGACGAGGCCACGGGCCAGTACTACCTGCACCTGTTCCATCGCAAGCAGCCCGACCTGAACTGGGACAACCCGCACGTGCGGCAAGCCATCTACGACATGATGAAGTGGTGGCTCGATCGCGGCGTTGACGGCTTCCGCATGGACGTCATCAACCTGATCTCGAAGGAACCGGGCCTGCCCGACGGCATCGTCTATCCCGGGCGCGCGTGGGGCGAGGGCTTCCCGCACTTCTCCGAGGGCCCGCACCTGCACGAATACCTCGCCGAGATGCGACGCGAGGTATTCGACGGGCGCAGCGCCACCATGACGGTCGGCGAGTGCCCCGGCGTGCGACGCGACAACGTCCTTCTCTTCACGGACCCCGCTCGCCGCGAGCTCGACATGGTGTTCCAATTCGACCACGTCGACCTCGGCCTTGAGCGCGGGAAGTTCGACCCGCGCCCGCTGCGTCCCGGCGAGCTCGCCGACTGCCTGAGCGCCTGGCAGGAAGCCCAGGGCGAGGTCGGCTGGAACAGCCTCTACCTGGACAACCACGACCAACCGCGAGCCGTCAGCCGCTTCGGCGACGAAGCGCACCGCTACGCGTCGGCGACCGCCCTGGCCACAGCCCTGCACATGCTGCGCGGCACCCCCTACGTCTACCAGGGCGAGGAGCTGGGCATGACCAACGGCGTCTTCCACGGCATCGAGGATTACCGTGACGTCGAGGCACTACGCTACTTCCGCGAGGCGACAGAGAAGGGGACGAGTCCCGAGTCCGTCCTGTCCGGCCTGGCACTGACCGGGCGCGACAACGCGCGCACTCCCGTCCAGTGGGATGCGAGCCCGAACGCGGGGTTCACGCAGGTGACGCCGTGGATCGGCGTCACCCCGAACTACGAGGAGATCAACGCCGCCTCACAGGTCGGCGACCCGTCCTCCGTGTACGCCTACTATCGTGCGCTTGCGGACATCCGCCACGGCCTGCCCGTCATTGCGGTCGGCGCCTACGAGCGCATCCGCGCCTCCTCGCCCGCGATCTTCGCCTACAGGCGCACCCTCGGCGAGGCCGTGGCAACGGTCCTCGTCAACCTCTCTTCCTACCCTGCGCCCCTCGGCGAGGCCGCGCGTGAGGTCAGCGGGGACCTCCTCCTGGCCAACCGCGACCTGCCCGAGGAAGAGAGGACAGTCCCGGAAACCCTCGGAGAATGGGAGGCGAGGGTGTACCTCGCCTCGCGAGGGCAGGGGCCTCAGTAGTAGTAGGGGTAGTCCTCCCAGCGGGGGGCGCGGTGCTCCAAGAAGGCGTCGCGCCCCTCCTGAGCCTCCGCCGTCATGTACGCCATGCGGGTGGCCTCGCCCGCGAAAACCTGCTGCCCGGCCAACCCGTCGTCCGCCAGGTTGAACGCGAACTTCAGCATGCGAATCGCTTGGGGGGACTTGGTCGCGATCGTCGCCGCCCACTGGAGCGCCGTCTCCTCCAGCTGGGCGTGGGGGACCGCCCTGTTGATCACGCCCCACCTCTCGGCGGCCTCGGCGTCGTAGCGTTCGGCTAGGAAAAAGATCTCGCGTGCCCGCTTGTCTCCGGCCTGGCGGGCCAGGAGAGCCGAGCCGTAGCCCGCGTCGAAGGAGCCGACGTTCGCATCAGTCTGCATGAATGCGGCGTGCTCGGCCGAGGCCACCGACAGGTCGGCGACCACGTTGAGGGAGTGTCCGCCCCCCGCAGCCCACCCGGGAACCGCGGCGATGACAACCTTGGGCATGGTGCGGATGAGGCGCTGGACCTCGAGAATGTGTAGCCGTCCGGCGCGCGCCGGGTCGATCTGCTCGCGTCGCTTCGGCAGGGGAGCCTCGGGGTCGGCGTCCTCGACCTCGTAACGGTATCCGTCGCGCCCGCGAACGCGCTGGTCGCCTCCCGAGCAGAAGGAGTAGCCGCCGTCGCGCGCGGACGGCCCATTGCCCGTGAGGATCACGGCGGCCACCGAGGACGTCTGGCGCGCGTGATCGAGGGCGCGAAAGAGCTCGTCAACCGTGCCCGGCCGGAAGGCGTTGCGGATGTCGGGGCGGTCGAAGGCGATGCGCACGACCGGCATGTCGGCGCCGGACTCGCGGCCGTCGAGGGCGGGGCCCCGGGAAATTCCCCGGTGGTAGGTGATGTCGGTGAAGTCGAAGCCCTCGACCTCGCGCCAGCGGGTTGGGTCGAAGGTGTCGGAGACGAAGGGTAGGGCGCTCATGTGGGGGATTCTAGCCGACGAGGAGGGGGGCGGGGGTGAACGCCCGCGAGCGTCCGACGAGCGGCCCGGGAGTAACGAGGGCGGCGCGTGCCGCAAGACGGGGTTGCCGGACGCGCGAGCGTCAGCCGGAATCGCTGTAGCTTGCCAGTCGTTCGGTAATGCGCGGAGGGTTTGTGCCCAGACCGCGCAACGTCGAATACCCTACAAGCTCCGGAGCGAAGGAGTTGAGACCCGGGCACGCGTGGGTCACAATATTACCGGTAAGTAAGGGGGAGACATGAACGTGGCGCCAGAACCGACGCTCCTACGCATTCCCATGCGCACGCTGAGTCGCCAGACGCGATACGCCCTCGAGGGCGTCACCGACGTGCTCGTCTACAAGATCGCGATGACGACTCGTTTCCGCGGGGTCACGCGCCGCGAAGGCCTCCTCCTGCGCGGCCAGGCCGGGTGGGGGGAAGCGGCTCCCTTCTGGAACTACGACGACGTGGAATCCTCGCGCTGGCTGGCGGCCGCGCTCGAGTCGGCGCGCCGATTCCCGCCGGTCGCCCGCAGGAAGTTCGTCCCCGTCAACGTGACGATCCCCGTGGTCTCGCCCGAGGACGCCCACGAGCGGGTCATCGCCTCGGGCGGATGCGCGACCGCGAAGATCAAGGTAGCCGAGCCGGGCGTGAGCGTCGGACGCGACTGCGGGAGGATCTGCGCGGTCGCCGACGCCCTGCGCGCCACCGTCGGATCCCAGGCGAAGATCCGCGTGGATGCGAACGGAGCGTGGGAGGTGGACGAGGCGTGCGCAGCGATCCCCGCGATGGCCAAGGCCGCCGGGTCCGTTCCCATCGAGTACGTCGAACAGCCCTGCCTGACGGTCGACGAACTGGCCGCGGTGCGTCGTCGCGTCGACGTGCCCATCGCCGCCGACGAGTCGATCCGCCGCGCCCACGACCCGATGGAGGTCGCGCGCAAACAGGCGGCGGACGTCGTCATCATCAAGGTTGCGCCCCTGGGCGGCGTGCGAGCCGCCCTGCGGGTCGCACGCAAGAGCGGACTGGGCGTCGTCGTCTCCTCCGCGCTAGAGACCTCCGTCGGACTCTCCGTCGGTGTTGCCGCGGCCGCCGCCGTCCCCGGGCCGTCCCGCGCCGCCGGACTGGCCACCGCCTCGCTGCTGGTGGGGGACGTGACCGAGCCCCTCGTGCCCGAACGGGGCCGCCTGCCCGTGGAACGGCGCGAACCCGACCGGGAGCTGATCGACCGCACCCCCGTCGACGGGGACCTGATCGCGCGCTGGGGGATGCGCCTCGAAGGCATGGCCGAGCACCTGGGGGTGGCCTCCCGGTAGGCTGGGCCCATGCCCTCCGTCGATACCGCCAGCGCAATCCTGCGTGCCCTGAGCGCCCTGGGCGTCACGCACGTCCTGTACTGTCCCGGGTCACGCAGCGCGCCCTTCGCCTACGCCCTCGAGTCCGGGGCGTTCGGCGGGCAGGCGCGCCCCGTCCTGGACGAGCGCGGCGCCGGCTTCCTGGCGGTCGGCATGGCCCGCGCCGGGGCGCTTCCCGCCGTCATCGTCACCTCGGGAACCGCCGTCGCCGAACTCGCGCCCGCCGTTCTCGAGGCCTCCCACGCCCGGCTGCCCCTCCTCGCCATCACCGCGGACCGCCCCGGCGAACTGCGCGGCGTCGGCGCTTCCCAGGCAACCGACCAGTCGCGCCTCTTCGCCACTCACGCGCGGGCATGCATCAGCCTGGAAGCGCAGGAACCCTCGGTGGCGCTCGCCGGGCAGGTCAGCCGAGCCGTGGCCGCCGCCGTCGGCGCCCCCACCGGCGCCCCCGGCCCCGTGCAGATCAACGTCGAGTTCCGCGACCCGCTCACGCCCGCCGACGCGGGCGCGCGAGGGGAGGAGAAACAGCCGATTCGAGCGACCCGAGTGTCGGCGAGCGCGCCTACCCCCCTGCGCTGGGAAGAAGTGGTCGGGGAGGCCAGCGTCGGCCTCATCGTCGCCGGTGAGGGGGCCAGCAGCCGCGCGCAGCTGTGGTCCCAGGCATCCGGGTTCCCCCTGCTGTCCGAGCCGGCATCGGGCGCGTGGGCGGGAGGGGGAGTGACCCCCTACGAGCAGTCCATCGTCGCGGGGCCCCTCGCCCGGGACGTGGACACCGTCGTCGTGACGGGACGTCCGACGCTCTCGCGGCCCATCCACGCCCTCCTGGCCCGCCCCGACGTTCGCGTCGTCGTCGTCGACCAGCACGCGCCGTGGACAGACATCTCGGGAAACGCCTCCACGGTCGTCGCCGACCTCGCGCCCCCGACCCGTCCCTGCGGCGCTGCGGCCGCGTGGGCGGCGCGAGTGCGCGAGGCCTCCGAACTCGCCGGGCGACGAATAGGCGACCTCCTGGCGGCGGGTTCGGGGCGCACGATGATCGACCTCGCCCGAGCGGTCGCCCGGGCGAGCGACGGCCCCCTCGTCTTGGGCGCCTCCAACCCCGTGCGCGCCTTCGACCTCGCGGTGCCCTCCCTGGAAGGTCGAGCCGTTCACTCCAACCGAGGACAGGCCGGAATCGACGGGACCGTCGCCACGTCGGTCGGCGTCGCGCTCGGGTCCTCCTCCCGCTCCGTCGGCGGGGGCGGGCGCGTCACCGCCGTCATGGGCGATCTGACCCTGTGCCACGATGCCTCCTCGCTGGCGCTCGCCACGGCGACCCATTCGGACCTTGACATCGTCCTCGCCGACGACAACGGTGGAGGTATCTTCGCCACCCTTGAGCACGGCGCCGCCGCGAGCCGTGGCGCGTACGACCGGTGGTTCGGTCTGGCCCAATCCGTCGACTATGCGGCGCTTGCGAGCGCCTACGGCGTCTCTTTCGCGAGGGCCGACACCCCCGAGGAACTGAGCTCCATCCTGGCTACCCCCGCGCCCGGGCCCCGGTTGATCCACGCGCCTGTTGAGCGCGCCGCACACCTGTACGGCGCGATCCGCGACATTCTGTGCTAAAGGCGCGGGTTCGAGCCTTCCAGGATACTCCCAGGGCGTTTCCAGTGCCTCTTTGAGGAAGACGACCATACTGAGTTCCGACAGCCGAAGTGATAAGACGAGGGAACCATGACAGAGCCTCAACAACCACTCCACGACGCCGACTCGCCGCGTCGCGCCGAAACACCCAGCTACGAGCGCGGGGCGCTCCCCTCCGCGCACGCGGACGCAGCCAGCGAGCACTGGCCGCATCCCGGCCAGGCCGAGCAACCAACCCCCCGGATCCCAGGTGACGACGACGCCACGCGGGAGATGTACGGTAGCGCTGGCGACGCCACGCGAGAGATGCCCGCCCCCGCGGCCCCGTTCCCTCCCACCGACGCTCCCGGCGCAGCCGCGGCTCAGGCGGATTCGTACCTTCCGCCCACCGGGACCCCCTACGGGAACTACGCCGCCCCGGACGCGAGCGCCACCCCGACCGTCGTCGTCACGAAGAAAGGCCCGGGCTGGGTCGCCCTCGTCGCCGCAATGATCCTGACGGTCGCGATGACCCTGGGGGCCGTCCTCTACCTGCGTCCCGCGCTGCTGCGCGCCTCCACCCCCACCAACATGAACGGCGGCACCGTCAGCGCCGTTCCCGCCTCGTCCAGCGATGGGACGGACTGGAGCGCCGTGGCCTCCGCCGTCTTGCCGGCGGTCGTCACCATCCAGACGCAGGGAGCCTCCTCCTCGGGAGGCACCGGATCCGGCGTCGTCTACGACGCCCAGGGAGACATTGTCACCAACTACCACGTGATCGCCTCCGTCGTCGGCGGTGGAAAGATCCAAGTCACCCTCGCCGACGGGCGCCTGTACAGCGCCCACATCGTCGGCCACGACAGGACCACGGACCTGGCGGTCATCCGGCTGGACAACCCGCCCTCGGACCTCACGGTCGCGCGATTTGCCAGCTCTTCAGCCCTGAAGGTCGGTGCCCCCGTCATGGCGATCGGCGCGCCCCTGGGCCTGTCGAACACGGTGACCACCGGCATCATCTCCGCCCTCAACCGACCCGTCGAGGTGTCGATGGAAGACTCCTCGACCCAGCAGGACCCGACCCAGGCCTCCTCCGACCTCGTCGTCACCAACGCCATCCAGATCGACGCCTCCATCAACCCCGGAAACTCCGGCGGCCCCCTCTTCGACGCGTCGGGTGCCGTGGTCGGCATCAACTCCTCAATCAAGTCGCTGTCCTCCTCCTCGGACGGGCAGGCCGGCTCGATCGGTCTCGGCTTCGCGATCCCCTCGGACCTGGTCGTCTCCGTGGCAGACCAGCTGATCGCCTCGGGACAGGCCTCCCACGGCATGCTCGGCGTCACCGTGCGCGCCGCGACCACCACCATCGGCAACGACACCTTCGTCGGCGCACAGGTCCAGGACGTCACCCCCGGCTCGGGCGCCGCCACCGCAGGCCTGCGCTCCGGCGACGTCATCACGAAGGTCGAGGGGCAGGAAGTGACCAGCCCGAAGCAGCTCATCGGCTACGTGCGCCGCTACAAGGCCGGCGACACCGTCACCATGACGGTCGCGCGAGACGGAGCCACCTTCGACGTCTCCGTCACGATCCAAGGCTCCTGAGCGGGAGGGCACCGGATACCCCGGAAGATGCTGCCGCCGCGTGCTCCCCGCGCGGGGAACACGCGGCGGCAGGCGCACGGACGTGTGGCGAGGGGATCCTCAGACCCCGAGCGCGTCCAGCAGGGGACGCATCTTCGCCTCGGTTTCGGCCAGCTCCGCATCGGGATCGGAGTCCGGCATGATGCCCGCTCCCGCGTAGAGCCTCAGCCGCGTGCCCGACGCCAATCCGCAGCGCAGGGCAATCGCGAACTCTCCGTCCCCGGACGCATCCACCCAGCCCACCGGACCCGAGTAGCGCCCCCGCTCGGTGTCCTCCAGCTCCTCGATGAGGCGCATCGCGAGATCGCGGGGAGTACCGCACACGGCGGCCGTCGGGTGCAGCGCGGCCACCAGGTCCAGGAGGTGCGCGTCAGCCAGGCGCGCGGACACGTCCGTCGCCAGGTGAACGACGTTGGGCAGCTCCAGAAGGAACGGCCCCCGCGTGCTCACCTCGGAGCACAGGCGCGCCAGGATCGTGGAGACAGAATCGGAGGCCAGAGCGTGCTCGCGCAGGTCCTTGTCGCTTCCCGCCAGGCGCTCACCGTCCCCGGGCGCGCAGGTCCCAGCCAACACGCGCGACGACACGGCCCCGCGCCGGGCGGAGACGAGCATCTCGGGGGAGGCCCCCACCAGGGAAGCCACGCAAAACCGCCACGTCAACGGGTAGAGGTGGCTGAGGCGCTCCAGCAGGTAGCGCTCGTCAAAGCCGCGCGAGCAGCGCACCGTCATGTCGCGAGCCATGACCGCCTTGTCGGCCGCCCCCTGGCGCAGGCGCGCCGCCATCTGACGGACCGAGTCTCGCCACTGGCCCCGCGACATGGAACCGTGGCCACAAGACAGCGAGTCGGGCACGCGCGGGCTCCGCGTCGCCTCGCTCATCGCGGCGTCCACGGCCTCCAGCGGATCGGGGGCGTGGCCGATGCCCGCCGTGATCGCCCAGCGCGCCCCGGCCTCGCCGATGACGGTCAGGGAGGGCACGAAGGCCACCGAGCGGGCGGGGGAGCGGAACGCGAAGGACGCGAAGAGCACGGGGGCGGGCCCCTCGCCCGGGGCAGGGGCGGCGACGGTCTCCCACGCGGCTCGCACCTGCGCGATCGCGTCGGCGCTCGCGGACTCCAGGGTGAGCGCGCGGCCGAGGCCTACCATCTGTCGGCGCGCACCCAGCCACGCGGCGCCGCCCGAAGCGGGCAGCAGCTGAGTCAGTGAGCAAGTAGACCCCGGGTGCGTTGCGGGCAGGGCCGTCGCCCGAAAGACGAGGCGCGAGCATCCGGAGTTATCGTGCATGGGTCCCATGGTAGGAGCAGGGGCGGCGGCGCGCTGAAAGACGTGCGAGGATTAACGCATGAACGAAGCCCCGCGCGCAGACCTGCACAAGGTTCCCGATGAGATTGCCTCGATGTTTGACTCCGTTGCCTCGCGCTACGACATGATGGATGCGCTGATGACGGGCGGTTTGAACAACGTGTGGATGACCGCCCTGCGCAAGGCGGTCGCCCCCCACCCAGGCGAGCGCATCCTGGACCTGGCGGCCGGCACCGGCACCTCCTCGGCCGCGCTGGCCAAGGGCGGCGCCGAGGTTGTTGCCTGCGACCTGTCCGAGGGCATGATCGAGGTGGGGCGCGAGCGCCACCCCGACATCGAGTTCGTGCGCGGCAACGCGATGAGCCTCGACTTCGAAGAGGCATCCTTCGACGCCGTGACGATCTCGTGGGGCCTGAGGAACATTCCCGACCCGGACTTGGCCCTGCGCGAGATGATGCGCGTGGTGCGCCCCCGGGGCCGCCTGGTCGTGCTGGAGTTCTCCACCCCCACGTCGCGCGCGTTCCGCGGCCTGTACGGGGCCTACCAGTCGACGGTGATGCCCGCGCTGGCGCGCGTGGCCTCCACGAACGGCGGCGCCTACGACTACCTGGTGGAGTCGATCCGCCAGTGGCCCTCGCAGGAAGAGGTGGCGCGCATGATCGCCGCCAACGGCTGGCGCGAGGTGGAGTACCGCAACCTGACGGGCGGCATCGCGTGCCTGCACCGGGCGGTGAAGCCGCTGCCGTAGGGACTGGTCGACGGCGGCGAAGGCCGGGGTGCCCGAGCGAGGGCCCCGGCCTTCGTGTTTGGCATGCGCCCGCCGAGTTGCTGCTCCGGACTGTGGATCCTGCCCGGAGCTGCCGTGCGGTGGTTATTTGGTGTGGTATCGGGGGCTTGTGCCGATGTGTGTGGGGTAGGGGTTGTTGGTGGAGGTGAGGGTGGTTTCGTCCAGGCCTCGGTAGGTGTAGGAGTTGTCGTAGATGATTTCGGAGGGGTCTACGATGCCGTCGGCGTATTGGCGTATTTCGTCTGGGGTGGGGCTGGTGCCGCCGCCTTTGTCGGCGAGTGGGTTCTCGTCGGGGTATTGGCTGGGGTCGGTGTTGATCATGGAGGCGGGGCTGGCCAGGCCGTATCCGGTGTACTGGTTCCATCCGCCGTCGGTGTTGACCGTGGTGTGGACCAGGAGCTGGAGGAGCTGGTTCGCGGTCGCGTCCGGCCATTTCTGGCGCGCCAACGCGAGGAAACCCGCGACGATGGGAGCTGAGCCGGAAGAACCGTACGTCTGGACATTGCTTCCGGATGAGTAATCGCGATAGGTGACGGGGCCGCCAACCGCAGCGGTCGTCACACCCTGGCCCCAGGACGAGTAGGTCGCGCGAGTCCCGTTTATATCGACAGCGGATACTCCGACCACACCAGACCAGCGTGACAGTCCGTTTTGGGTTTCATCGCGTCCCTCGTTTCCGATGGCGTCGGTGATGATGATCCCCTGGCTCATCGCGCGGGCAACCGCCCATTTGAGGGCATCACTGTGATCTGTTGTGCTCGTCGCGTTCGTGATGATTGTCGCGCCGTCATTGATGGCATGGTTGATGAGCGACGCATTAGACGTTAGCAGCGGTCCTCCGGTTGACTTGCAGTTGCTTCCTGCCTGGCTCGTGTTGTCGGTGTTGACATAGGACAGGAGCGTGGCGTCGGGGGCTACTCCGTAGGATTGAGCGACCAAGAGGGATGCGAGTGCTGTCCCGTGACTGTTACTATCGGCACTGGCTGATACTGAGCATGGACTCTTGTCTGTGATGGTTGCCCCCGATAGCTCCGGAGCGCTGACGTCCACAGGTCCGTCAATGAGGGCGATCGTGACGCCCTTGCCGGTGTAGCCCTTGGCTCGTGCCTGGTCGAGGTGGTAGTAGGCGAAGTAGGGCTGGTCGGCGGCCGTGATGGTGTCGGCGGCGCTCGCCGGGGAGGCCTCAACGATGGGTGTCGCGAGGGCAAGGGCGGTCACGCAGGCCGCCGACAGGGCGACGCGGGTGCGGGGAGAAGTCACCATGGGAGTGTGGGGTGAGGGTGGGTTATTTGGTGTGGTATCGGGGGCTTGTGCCGATGTGTGTGGGGTAGGGGTTGTTGGTGGAGGCCAGGGTTGTTTCGTCGAGGCCTCGGTAGGTGTAGGAGTTGTCGTAGACGATTTCGGAGGGGTCTACGATGCCGTCGGCGTATTGGCGTACCTCGTCGGGTGTGGGGCTGGTTCCGCCGCCTTTGTCGGCGAGTGGGTTCTCGTCGGGGTATTGGCTGGGGTCGGTGTTGATCATGGTTGCGGGGCTGGCCAGCCCGTATCCGGTGTACTGGTTCCATCCGCCGTCGGTGTTGACCGTGGTGTGGACCAGGAGTTGGAGGAGCTGGTTCGCGGTCGCGTCGGGCCACTTCTGACGGGCCAACGCCAAGAAACCCGCCACGATAGGGGTCGAGATCGATGTCCCATTGGTCTCGATAATTTGTGAGGTCCCATAGTCGTAGGCCTTAATCGGGCCTCCGACGGCGGCTGTCGTCACCCCCCGACCCCAGGAAGAGTAGTCGGCTCGCGCGCCGTTGATATCAACCGCAGAAACGCCGACCACGCCAGACCACGTCGCAAGGCTCCCCGAGTCGTTATCGGAGGCACTGTTTCCTATACCTGCAACGATGATTGTCCCGGAGCTCATCGCCCTGGCCATCGCCCACTTGAGTGAGGCGTTACGGTCATTTGAGCTAATCGAAATGCTGATGATCTGGGCACCGTCGTTGATCGCGTGATTGATGAGCGACGCGTGCTTATAAATTACTGCCGAATCTTTGCACGAGGAATCGGCTGTCGAGCCGCTGCTCATGGTCTGATAGCTGTTGAGCGTGACATCGGGTGCGACACCGTACTCACGGGCAACCAACAGTGAAGCAACCTCCGTGCCGTGTCGACGGCTGTCGTCACTCGGGTTCACGGGGCAGGGGCTCTTATCACTGATTGACGCGCCGCTAAGCTCGGCGACAGACGTATCGACCGGTCCGTCAATGATTGCGACTGTCACTCCCTTGCCGGTGTAGCCCTTGGCTCGTGCCTGGTCGAGGTGGTAGTAGGCGAAGTAGGGTTGGTCGGCGGCCGTGATGGTGTCGGCGGCTCGCGCGGGGGAGGCCTCGATGGTCGGCGTCGCGAGCGCGAGCACTGCGGTGCAGGCCGCCGAGAGCGCGACGCGGGTGCGGGGAGAAGTCACCATTGGCGCGGATCCCATCCGTCGTCCTTGCGCGGGGCGGGCGCAATGTCCTTGTCCGATCCGTAGGTCTGCGACATGGGGTTGACGTAGCCCGCGGGCACTGCCCCCTCGTCCTCGTCCAGGTAGCGGTAGGGTTCGTACTTGCGCCTGTGCCTCTTCTTATCTTCATGGGTGCCGCCCGCGCCGGCTCCCATGCCGCCCATCATCGCGGGGTGGGCGGAACCGGCGCCGCCCTGGGGCGCCTGGGTGGCGGGAGGGGTGTAGGTGCCAAACCCTCTACCGCTGAAGGAGCCGACGCGCAGGTCCGAGGTGCCCGCGGCCGCGCCGATCCCGCCCGACCCCAGCCGCGCGGCCCCGCGCAGGCCCAGCGCTCCCGCGCCGAGCATGGCCG
>NZ_GL622194.1:1141502-1143851 GCF_000185285.1 Actinomyces sp. oral taxon 180 str. F0310 | reverse complement strand
CGCCGTGCTCGCGTCGGCGGCCGGGCCGCCGTTGATGCGCCACAGGGGATGATCGATGTCGGTGGGGCTGGCCGGAACGTGCCCGCCCCACACGTAACCGTTGCGGTGGTGGTTCGCGTTCACCCGCGTGTGCATCAGGTCCACGCCCATCAGGTCCTGCGGATCCGTGATCGGCCTGTCGTAGGAACCCGTCGCGTCCGGCGGGAGGTAGCGCCTGGCCACCTGGTGCGAGGCCAGCGCGCGCCTGCGCATCGCCTCCTCCGTGTCCGGATCGGCGTAGCCGTCCGGGTACAGGGACTTGTCGGAGCGCAGCGGGGCCCGCCCGTAGTCGTCGGCGGCGCTGCGACCGTAGACCCCCGCGTCGTGGGGCGAGTACTGGACGTGGCCTCGGCCGAGGTTCTCCTTGGTGCTCGGGGGAAGCGGAGCAGAAGGAACATCGATGCTGCCGTAATCGGTGTTGGGGCCTGCCTCCGTCAGATCTCCCATGCCCCCGCCGAGTTCGCCCGTCGCGGCGTTGACGCGCTTGAGGATCTCGGCTGCGGCCGCCTCGCGCTGCGCGTTCGCCTGGGCCTCCACCGCGTTGACGTAGGCCACCCCGGTCGCGAGCACGGCCGAGGCGACAAGCCCCGGAACGGGCGCAAGCACGGGCGCGAAGGGCAGCGACACCGTGGCGGCGCTGCGCAGAGCCTCCGTCTTGGCGTCGAGGAGGGTGGGGGAGAGCTGCCTCGCGTCCGCCTTCGCCTGCGCGACGGCCTGTCGGGCCGCCACGTAGTGGGTGATTCCTCGCATGTAGTAGTCCCGCTTGGACTCCAGTCGGGCAACCGTCTGATCCGCCCACGCCTTCAGGGCATCCCCGGTCTGCCCGGTGAAGCCCTGGTGCTGCTGGAAGTGTCGCACCCGATCGATCGCATCCTCGAAGCCGCGCAGAACGCGCCGGTGCTCGCTGTCCCACGCGCTCAGCTCCTCCGTGTGGTCCGCCTGCGCGGCGAACGTCATGACTCGGTCGTACATCGGTGAAGAAACCATGATCGTCGTTCTCCTGTCGCTCAGAACTCGGGCATCTGACCGGCCGGGGCGGGCGCGTCCGCAGGCTGCGCGCTCGGGGCAGCCGGGGCGGAGGGGGAAGCCCCAGTGCCCGACGCACTGGGAGCCGAAGCAACGGCACCTGACGTGCTGGTCCCCGACGCGCTGGGAGCCGCCGGGGCGGAGGACGCAGCGGTTGCCGCCGGATCGGACTGAAGGGCGTGGTTGATTGCCTCAAGCACCGCCGCGTTGCCCTCCTCGGTGTTCTCGGCCTCCTTCTCCGCGATCGACAGATTCGTGCGGAAGGTATCGAAGATGTCCTTCTCGTCCGTGAGCATGTCGTTGACCGAATCGAAGAACGCCACGGTTTTCTGTCGGAACTCCTGTGTCCCCGGCTCGCTTGGCCACCGCGTCTGCGTTTGAGCGCTATTGAGCTGGTGAGTTGCATCGTTGGAACGAGAGAGTGCAGCTCCCCCATCCTCCATGTCCCCGTGCGTTTGCGCGTGGGAACTGCTATTAAAACCGTAGTCGGCCATGAGCATGCTTCCTGTCGTCGACCGGCGCGTCAAGAGGCGGCGCGCGGGTCGGAGTTCTTGCGTTAGTCACCAAGTGTATGGATCCGACCCGGCGGGGGCAAACACGCCCCCTGTCTTTCGGTGTGCGAGCCTCAAGCTTCCTGCGGGGGTGTCGAGCAATCTCGCGAGTCTCAGGACCTCAACGCGCCGCGAACACGAGCGGGCGGCTCCGTGAGAAGTGAGAGGCGTGTGCATTCCGGGTGAGTGTGACACTTCATCGACCGACGGCACCAGAGGGCAAGGGGCCTCAAGGGCAATGGGCACGCCAGGTGATGGATCCGCGGGGCGCGTGCCGACCGCGCGGCCGAGTGCGGCCGTTGCGTCGGCCCCCGCCCGTCCGCTTCGTTGCTCCAACAGCTTCGTATGAAACCCGGGCCGCCCCTGTCGTGCTGTTTTGGGGGCTGGTTGAAACCTGGGCCGCCCGTGTCGTGCTGTTTTGGGGGTTGGTTGAAACCTGGGCCGCCCCTGTCTTGCCGTTTCGGGGGCCGAATGAAACCGAGACCGCCCCTGTCTTGCCGTTTCGGGGGCCGAATGAAACCGAGACCGCCCCTGTCTTGCCGTTTCGGGGGCCGAATGAAACCGAGACCGCCCTGGCCTGACGAGAAACGTCCATAATCGGCGTTTTCTACGAAGCAGGGGTGGTCTCGGTTTCATGTTCCGCTTCCCTCCGCCCCACGGTTGCCTCCCACCCGCGGGCGGGGGTGGTCTTGGTTTCACCGCCCTCCTGCCCGTGGCGGGGAAGTCCTGGGGG
>NZ_GL622194.1:1132791-1141452 GCF_000185285.1 Actinomyces sp. oral taxon 180 str. F0310 | reverse complement strand
CGATCGGCTGGGGCGGTCTCGGTTTCATGTTCCGCTTCCCTCCGCTCCACGGTTGCCTCCCACCCGCGGGCGGGGGTGGTCTTGGTTTCACCGCCCTCCTGCCCGTGGCGGGGAGGTCCGGGTGTCTATCGGCTGGGGCGGTCTCGGTTTCATGTTCCGCTTCCCTCCGCCCCACGGTTGCCTCCTACCCGCGGGCGGGGGCGGTTTGTGCGGCGGCGTCGATGAAGAGGTCGGCGGTTGCCTCCCACCCGCGGGCGGGGGCGGCCCCGGTTTCAACGTCCTCCTGCCCCTGGCGGGGAAGTCCTGGGGTCGATCGGCGGGGGCGGCCCCGGTTTCACACCCCGCTTCCCTCCACGCCCACCGACAGCAGGGACGCTCACTCCCACGACGGGCGCAACCGAGACCATCCAGGGCGGACTCCCCTCGCACATGTCCTATGACAGCGGTCGCAAGAACCTCAACTCTCCGAGAGCGAGGCCACGATTTACGACAGAGAATCGTTGCGCAAATTGGGTGCCCGGGAGGTTCTCGGATGCGCCGGTTTTCCCGAAATACAGCCAAAAAGTAACGTAGGTCGCCGACTGAGGGTTACCTGGCTAGGCTTTCTCGCGGAAGTGAGGTGCCGTGCACGCCTCACCCGCCTATGCACATTCGCGCGGACGAACCCGCGCGCCCACACTACGGAGGAACGCGGTGGCATCCACCATGCCTGGCGACATGAGCGCCGACGTTGTCGTCGTCGGCGCGGGCCCCGGCGGCTCCTCCACCGCCCATCACCTCGCCCAGGCGGGCCTCGACGTCATCCTCCTCGAAAAAAACACCTTCCCCCGCGACAAGATCTGCGGCGACGGGCTCACCCCCGCTGCCGTTCACGAACTCATCGCCATGGGCGTGGACACCACCGGGTGGATGCGCAACCGAGGCCTCACCGTCATCGGCGGTGGACACACCGTCCACATGGACTGGCCCGACCAGAAGTCCCTGCCCGGATACGGCATGACGCGCGCCCGCACCGACCTCGACCATGCCCTCGCCCGCCGCGCCCAGGAAGCCGGAGCGCGCCTGTACGAAGGCGTCACCGTCACCGGAGCCATCCAAGACGGCTCCGGCCGCGTCACGGGCGTCACCGCCAAGAGCGGGCGCGGGAAGAACGCCACCGCCCTCACCGTGCGGGCCTCCATCACCGTCGACGCCGGGGGAGTGGCCGCCCGACTGGCCACCGGCCTCGGCCTCGACAAGAAGATGAACCGCCCCATGGGCGTCGCCGCCCGCGCCTACTTCCGCAGCCCCCGCGGGGACGAAGAATGGATGGAATCCCACCTCGAACTGTGGAGCGGAGCCCCCGGAGCCTCCGATCTGCTTCCCGGATACGGGTGGATCTTCCCCATGGGCGAGGGGGTCGTCAACGTCGGCCTGGGCTCCGTCGCCTCCCGCGCCGGCGCCACCAACCTGCCCTACCGCGACGTCTTCAAGGCGTGGACCGCCAACCTGCCGGGCGAATGGGGATTCACCCCCGACAACCAGATCGGACCCCTGCGCTCCGCCGCCCTGCCCATGAGCTTCAACCGTAAGCCCCACTACACCCAGGGCCTCGTCCTCGTCGGAGATGCCGGCGGCATGGTCTCCCCCTACAACGGAGAAGGCATTGCCCCCGCCATGAAGGCGGGACGCTACGCCGCCTCGTGCATCGCCCAAGCCCTGCGCCGCGCACATCGCGCCGGCATCGACCGGGCCATGAGCGAATACCCCCACATGCTCCGCGACGAATACGGCGGCTACTACCAGCTCGGCCGCATCTTCGTCGCACTCATCGAAAACCCGACAATCATGCGCACCTGCACGAACGTCGGACTGCCCATGCCGCGCCTCATGACGCTCGTCCACAAGCTCCTCTCGGACGGGTACGAGAGGAGCGGCGGCGATTTCGACGACCAACTCATCACAACGCTGACCAAGGTGGTGCGCCCCGCATGAGCACCGCCAACCACAACCGGGAGGAACGATGACGAATCCCTACGTGCCGCTGCTCATCATGTCGGCAGCCGCCCTCGTGCTGGCATTCGGAGGCCTGGGCGCCTCCGCGATCCTGGGCCCCACCAAGAAGTCCAAGACCAAGGCCGACAACTACGAGTGCGGGATCCAACCCACCAGCGCCCACCTCACCGACGGCCGTTTCCCGGTGCGCTACTACCTGGTCGCCATGACCTTCATCATCTTCGACATCGAAGTTGTCTTCATGTACCCGTGGGCCGTCAGCTTCAACCAGCTCGGCCTCTTCGGCCTGATCGTCATGATGAGCTTCCTCGTCACCCTGTGCGTCCCCTACGCCTACGAATGGCGACGCGGCGGCCTGGACTACTGAGAAGAAGAGTAAGGAAGAAACAAGTGGGACTGGAAGAATCCCTGCCCGCGGGCATCGCGCTCACCAGCGTTGAGAAAGTCCTCGGCCTCGCACGCAAGTACAGCCAGTGGCCCGTCACCATGGGCCTGGCGTGCTGCGCCATCGAAATGATGGCCGCCGGAACCCCCCGATTCGACATGGCGCGCTTCGGCCTTGAGGTCTTCCGCGCCTCCCCGCGTCACTCCGACATGATGATCGTCTCGGGCCGCGTCTCCCACAAGATGGCCCCCATCATCCGACGCGTCTACGACTCCATGCCCGAACCCAAGTGGGTCATCTCCATGGGCGCCTGCGCGTCCTCCGGCGGCGTCTTCAACAACTACGCCGTCGTCCAGGGCTGCGACCACATCGTCCCCGTCGACGTCTACCTGCCCGGCTGCCCGCCCCGCCCCGAGGCCCTCATCCACGCGGTTCTCGTCCTGCGCGAGCAGATCGGCAAGGAACCCCTGGGCGTCCACCGCCGGGAGATCGCCCGCAAAGCCGAGCAGGCCGCCCTCGAAGCCACGCCCACCCACCAGATGAAGGGACTCCTGGCATGAGCGACCTGTCGATCCCCGAGGACAACGCGCCCGCCCAGACCGACGCGACTCCGGTTCAGCGCGGCTTCGCCCTGCCCGAGCCCATCGCCCACCGCGAGGGCCTCTTCGGCGCGGGCACCGACTCCTCCACCTCCGGCTTTGCCGGACTCGTCACCGACTCCTTCCTGCCCGGCGAGGCCTCGCGCCCCTACGGCTCCTGGTTCGACCAGGTCGTCGACGTCCTCGAAGAGCTCATCGCGGCCGACGGCCTGAAGGTGTCCGACGTCATCGAAAAGGTCACCGTCGATCGCGGACAGCTCGGTATCTTCGTCGCCCGCGAGCACATCGTGCGCGTCGCCTCCTACCTGCGCGACGACCCCGACCTGCGTTTCGAAATGTGCCTGGGAACCAACGGCGTCCACTACCCCCTCGACAAGGGGCGCGAGCTGCACGCCATCTACCCCCTGTACTCGATCACGCACAACCGTCTGATCCGCCTCGAAGTCACCTGCCCCGACTCCGACCCGCGCATCCCCTCCATCGTCTCGGTCTACCCGGCCAACGACTGGCAGGAACGCGAAACCTGGGACCTCATCGGCATCATCTTCACGGGGCACCCCTCCCTGACGCGCACCGCGATGCCCGACGACTGGGTCGGACACCCCCAGCGCAAGGACTACCCCCTGGGCGGCATTCCCGTCGAATTCAAGGGCGCCGTCACGGCCTCCGCCGACGTCCGTAGGAGTGTGAACTGATGACCAACGCCTTCCGCGCGCCCGCCGGCGCGAGCGACCTGCCCCTCGAGGACATCCCCGAGGTCCTCACACAGGGCGGCGACTGGGACGACGTCCTGCACGAGATCGAGGCCATCACCTCCGAACGCATCGTCGTCAACCTCGGCCCCGTCCACCCCTCCACCCACGGCGTGCTGCGCCTCATTCTCGAGCTCGACGGCGAAAAGGTCCGCGAAACACGCGTCGACACCGGCTACCTGCACACCGGCATCGAGAAGAACATGGAGTACCGCACGTGGACCCAGGGCGTGGCATACTGCACGCGCATGGACTACGTCGCCCCCTTCTTCCAGGAGGCCGCCTACTGCCTCGGCGTCGAGAAACTGCTCGGCATCACCGAGGACGTGCCCGAACGCGCCAGCCTCATCCGCGTGCTCATGATGGAGCTGTGCCGCATCGCCTCCCACCTGGTCGCCATCGGCTCGACCGGCAACGAGATGGGCGCCACCACGATCATGACGATCGGTTTCCGCGCCCGCGAGGAGATCCTGCGCGTCTTCGAACGCATCTCCGGCCTGCGCATGAACCACGAGTACATTCGCCCCGGCGGCGTCGTCCAGGACATCGGCGAGGGCACCACGGACTACATCCGTGACCGGCTGCGCCGCGCCCGCAAGGACATCGGCGAGCTGCAGGACATCCTGCAGGAGAACCCGATCTTCAAGAAGCGCCTGTGCGACGTGGCCGTCATGCCGCTGAGCGCCCTCATGGCGCTGGGCACCACCGGGCCGGGCGTGCGAGCCGCCGGGCTGCCCCTCGACCTGCGCAAGTCCCAGCCCTACTGCGGGTATGAGAACTTCGAGTTCGACGTGCCCACGCGCGACAAGTCCGACGTCTACAACCGCACGATGGTCCGCTTCGACGAGTGCTACGAATCCATGCGCATCGTGTGGCAGGTCCTGGCCAAGCTCGACGAATGCGAGGGGGCGCCCACCATGGTCGCCGACCCCGAGATCGCCTGGCCCGCCCGACTGGCGGTCGCCACCGACGGCCAGGGCACCAGCGCCGACCACGTCCGCGAGATCATGGGGGAGTCCATGGAATCCCTCATCCACCACTTCAAGCTCGTCACGGAGGGCTTCCACGTGCCCGCCGGCCAGGTCTACCAGACCGTCGAGCACGCGAAGGGAATCCTCGGCGTCCACCTGGTCTCCGACGGCGGAACCCGCCCGTTCCGAGCCCACTTCCGCGACCCCTCCTTCGCCAACCTGCAATCGCTGGCCATGATGACCGAAGGCGGCCAGCTGGCCGACGTGGTCGTCTCCCTGGCCGCTATCGACCCCGTTCTCGGAGGCGTTGACCGATGAGCTACACACCCGACACCTTGGCGCGCCTGCAGGCAGACGCCGCCCAGATCATCGCCCGCTACCCGCAGGGCCACGCCCGCAGCGCCCTGCTGCCGATGCTCCACCTGATCCAGTCGGTTGACGGCTACGTCAGCCCCGACGGCATCGACTTCATCAGCGCCACCCTGGAGCTGCCGCGCGCCGAGATCAGCGCGGTCGCCACCTTCTACACCCAGTACAAGCGCCACCCCACCGGCGACTACCTCGTGGGCGTGTGCACGAACGCGCTGTGCGCCGTCATGGGCGGGGACGAGATCTGGGAGAAGGTCTCCGACAAGGTCGGCGTCGGAAGCGACGAGACCAGTGCGGATGGCCGCATCACCCTCGAACGCATCGAGTGCAACGCCGCGTGCGACTACGCGCCCGTCGTCATGGTCAACTGGGAGTTCTTCGACAACCAGACGCCGGAGTCGGCCGCGGCGATGATCGACGACATCCAGGAGGGCCGCGACATCCACCCGACCCGTGGCCCCGTCGTCGCCCCGACCTTCAAGGAGAACGAGCGCGTCCTGGCGGGCTTCCTCGACGGCCACGAGGACGAGGGACCCTCCGCCGGCCAATCCACCCTGCTGGGCCGACGCATCGCCGAGGAGCACGGCTGGACCGAACCGGTTGCACTCGGCGCCGCCGAGGCCACCGACCCGAAGGGAGAGGACGCGAAGTGAGCACCGCATACGCTGCGCCCGGGCCGCTGACCCCAATCATCACCAACGGGTGGGGCGAGGAACGCTCCTGGACCCTGGACTCCTACCGCGCGCGCGGAGGCTACCTGGGCCTCGAGAAGGCGCGCGCCATGGACCCCGCCGACATCGTCGCCGCCGTCAAGGACTCGGGCCTGCGAGGCCGAGGAGGCGCAGGCTTCCCCTCGGGCCTCAAGTGGTCCTTCCTGCCCCCCGCCGACGGAGGCCCCCGATACCTCGTCGTCAACGCGGATGAGTCCGAGCCGGGAACCTGCAAGGACATCCCGCTCATCATGGGTAACCCGCACGTCCTCATCGAGGGCATCGCGATCACGTCGCGGGCGATCGGCTGCGACCACGCGTTCGTCTACCTGCGCGGCGAGGTCACGCACGTGTACCGCCGCCTCCTCAGCGCCGTGCGCGAGGCCACCGAAGCGGGCGTGCTCGGCGATCTGCGCATCACCGCCCACGCGGGCGCGGGCGCCTACATCTGCGGCGAGGAAACCGCGCTCCTCGACTCGCTCGAGGGACGCCGCGGTCACCCGCGCCTCAAGCCCCCCTTCCCCGCGGTCGCAGGCCTGTACGCCCGTCCCACGGTCGTCAACAACGTCGAGACCATCGCTCAGGTGGCGGGCATTTTCCGCAACTCGCCGCAGTGGTTTGCGTCGATGGGCACCGAGAAGTCCAAGGGCCACGGAATCTTCTCCGTCTCCGGCCACGTCGCCAACCCCGGCCAGTTCGAGGCCCCCTTCGGCATCACGATGCGCGAACTCATCGATATGGCGGGCGGAATCCGCCAGGGGCACACGCTGAAGTTCTGGACGCCCGGCGGCTCCTCGACCCCGATCTTCACGCAGGACGAGCTCGACACCCCGCTCGACTACGAGTCCGTGGGCGCGGCCGGGTCCATGCTCGGCACCCGCGCCCTGCAGGTGTTCGACGAGACCGTCTCGGTGGTGCGCGTCATCACCCGGTGGTCCGAGTTCTATCAGCACGAGTCCTGCGGCAAGTGCACGCCCTGCCGCGAGGGGACCTACTGGATGAAGCAGATCATGCTGCGCCTTGAGCGGGGTGAAGGCCGCCCCGGCGACGTCGACCTGCTCGACGAGATCGCTCACAACATCGCCGGCCGCAGCTTCTGCCCGCTCGGTGATGCCGCAGCAACCCCGATTATGTCGGGCATCAAGCGCTTCCGCGACGAGTTCGAAGCCGGGCTGACCACGCCCGCCCGCGAGCTTTTCCCCTACGAGGCGTCCGCTAACTACGCGCGAGGAGGTGGCCGATGAGCGACGCTGCCAACATGATCGACGTCACCATCGACGACGTTCAGGTTTCAGTCCCCAAGGGCACGCTCGTGATCCGCGCCGCCGAGCAGGCGGGCATCCGGATCCCGCGCTTCTGCGACCACCCGCTGCTGGCCCCGGTCGCCGCGTGCCGCCAGTGCCTGGTCGAGGTCGGCATGCCCGACCGCAACACGGGCGAGCTGCGCTTCATGCCCAAGCCCCAGCCCTCCTGCGCGCAGACCGTCACCCCCGGCATGGTCGTCAAGACCCAGCACACCTCCGAGGTATCCAAGCGCGCCCAGCACGGCGTCATGGAGTTCCTGCTCATCAACCACCCGCTGGACTGCCCCGTGTGCGATAAGGGCGGCGAGTGCCCCCTGCAGAACCAGGCGATGAGCGATGGGCGCGCCACCTCCCGCTTCACGGACGCCAAGCGCACCTTCAAGAAGCCACTTCGCCTCACCTCCCAGATCCTCCTGGATCGCGAGCGCTGCATCCTGTGCCAGCGCTGCGTGCGCTTCGGTAAGGAGATCTCCGGCGACGTGTTCATGGACCTGCAGGGCCGCGGCGGCGGCAGCGCCCCCACCGACGATCACTCCTTCATGGGTGAGCAGGTCGGAGGCTTCGACACGACCACCCTGGACTTCTTTGACCCGACGGCCGTTGATGCCTCAACGTCGACGCTGTCCTCGCCCTTCGGCACCGACGCGATCGTGGGCTCCCTGAACGAGGGCGAGCTCTGCGTTGCCGAACGCGACGTGTCGGGCCGCGCCTTCGCCTCCTACTTCTCGGGCAACATTATCCAGATCTGCCCGGTCGGCGCCCTCACCGCCGCCTCCTACCGTTTCCGAGCCCGCCCCTTCGACCTCGTCTCCACGGCCGCCGTCACCGAGCACGACGCCTCCGGGTCGGCGATCCGCCAGGATATTCGCCGCGGCGAGGTCGTTCGCCGGATGAGCGGCAACGACCCCGAGGTCAACGAGGAGTGGATCACCGACAAGGACCGCTTCGCCTTCGAATGGGACAAGGTTGACCGCCTGACGGTCCCGCTCGTGCGCGAGAAGGGCGAGCTGGTTCCCACCTCCTGGTCCGACGCGCTGGACCGCGTGCGCGAGGGCCTCGAGCAGGCGGGTTCGTCCGTGGGCTTCCTGCCCGGCGGGCACCTGACCTTCGAGGATGCGTGGGCGTGGTCCAAGTTCGCCCGCACGGTCGTGGGCAGCGACTCCATCGACTTCCGCTCCCGCCCCTCCAGCGAGGAGGAGCGCTCCTTCCTGGCCTCCCACGTGGCCGGGACCGGCCTGGCCACCACGTACGCGGACCTCGAGAGCGCCGGACAGGTTCTCCTCGTCGCCCTCGAACCCGAGGACGAGTGCGGCGCCATGTTCCTGCGCCTGCGCAAGGGAGTGCGCAAGTCGGGCCTCGCGGTCGCCTCGATCGCGCCCTTCACCTCGGCGGGATCGCGCAAGATGAACGCCCGAGTCCTGCACGCGGCCCCCGGCGCCGAACCCGTGCTCGTGGACGAGATCCGCGTCGGCGGACGATTCGACGACCTCGCCGGTGCCCTCGCCGACGGCATCGTTCTCGTCGGCGAGCGCGCGGGCGCCACCCCCGGCCTGCTCTCCGCCGTCGTCGCCCTGGC
>NZ_GL622194.1:1065014-1132741 GCF_000185285.1 Actinomyces sp. oral taxon 180 str. F0310 | reverse complement strand
CCCCGCCGCGCCGGCGACCGGGCCGCCGTCGAGGCCGGCCTGCTGCCGGGGCTGGCCCCCTTCGGCCGAGGAATCGACGAGGCCGGAGCCGCCTCCCTCGGGTGGGGCGACCTGCCCGAGCGCGGCCTGGACGCCTCGCAGATGATCGAGGCGGCGGCCTCCGGTTCCCTCGGTGCCCTCGTCGTCGGCGGCGTTGACGTGCGAGACTTCCCCGATCCGGCGCTCCTGCGCCGCGCCCTCGACGAGGTCCCCTTCCTGGTGTCCCTCGAGGTCCGCTCCTCCGAGGTGAGCGAACGCGCGGACGTCGTCCTTCCCGTGGCACCCGCGGTCGAGAAGAACGGCACGTACATCAACTGGGAGGGACGCCTACGTCCCTTCGGCCAGGCTCGCTCGGCGACCTCCCTGACCGACCGCGATGTTCTCGTTCGACTGACCGAGGAGTTCGACGACGACCTGGGCGTCACCGCCCTGTCGGACCTGTACGCCGAGGTCAACGCCCTCATGGATTGGGACGGCGAGCCGCAGGAGTTCGCGGCGGTTGCCCCGGCCGCGGCTCCCGCCCCGGAGCCGGGCCGCGTCCTCGTCGCCTCCCACAAGCCCATGATCGACGCCGGACGCCTCCAGGACGGAGCCCCGTGGCTGGCCGGATCGGCCCGACGCCCCGTCCTCCTGGCCTCCGCGGCCACGCTGGCCCGTGCCGGCATCGTCCCCGGGGCCGATGCGACGCTCGAGACTGAGCGCGGAAGCGTCACCCTTCCGGCCGCTATCGGCGACCTGCCCGACGGCGTCGCGTGGGTTCCCGAATGCTCGGTCGGCTCCGTCCTACACGAGCGCCTCGGCGGTGTCGGCACCGTCGCGACGCTGCGCGCCACGCAGGAGGTGGCATGATGACACTCGCACCCTTCGCAGTCCCGGAGTACTCCGCCGCGGACTTTAGTCACGAGACCTGGTGGCTCAGCCTCATCAAGGCCGTCTTCATCATCGTCTTCCTGATCGCCAACGTGCTCATTGCCCTGTGGGTGGAGCGCCGAGGCCTGGGTCGCATGCAGACGCGTCCGGGCCCGAACGTGGCGGGCCCCCTGGGTCTCTTCCAGGCCTTCGCCGACGCCGGTAAGCTCCTCTTCAAAGAGGACATGTGGACCCGTCGGGCCGAGAGGTTCCTGTACTTCCTGGCCCCCGCGATCGCCGCCTTCGCCGCGTTCAGCGTCTTCGCGGTCATCCCCATGGGACCCAACGTGAGGATCGCCGGCATCTCGACGCCCCTGCAGCTGACTGACATGCCCGTCGCCTCCCTTTACATTCTGGCCATGGCATCGGTGGGCCTGTACGGCATCGTCCTCGGTGGTTGGTCGACCCGCTCGACCCTGCCCCTGTACGGCGCCGTGCGATCCACCGCCCAGGTCATCTCCTACGAGCTGGCCATGGGCCTGTCCCTCGTGAGCGTCTTCCTCATGTCGGGCTCCATGTCCACCTCGCAGATCGTCGCCGCCCAGGGACAGTTCTGGTGGGGCTTCACGCTCCTGCCGGCCTTCGTCATCTACTGCATCAGTGCCACCGGCGAGGTCAACCGACTGCCCTTCGACCTTCCCGAGGCCGAGGGCGAGCTCGTCGCCGGACACATGACCGAGTACTCCTCGATGAAGTTCGGCTGGTACTACCTCTCCGAGTACGTCAACATGCTCAACGTCTCGGCCGTGGCCACCACGATGTTCTTCGGGGGCTGGCACGCGCCCTGGCCGCTGTCCCACGTCGAGTTCCTCAACTCCGGCTGGTGGGGCATGCTGTGGTTCTTCCTCAAGCTCTGGTTCTTCATGTTCCTGCTGGTGTGGACCCGCGCGACTCTGCTGCGCTTCCGCTACGACCAGTTCATGAACTTCGGGTGGAAGCGCCTCATGCCCATCGCCCTGGGATGGCTCGTGCTTGTCGCCCTCGTGCGCGGCATCACCCAGTTCGTTGAGGTTCCCACCCCCTACCTCTTCGGAGGAGTCGGGGTCCTCTTCCTCATCGCCCTGGTGATCATCTGGCTGACCGACAGGCCCGAACCCGAGCCGGTCCCGCCATCCGAGCGCGACTACACGGGCTTCGAGGACGGCTTCCCCGTCCCGCCCCTGCCCGGACAGACCCCCGTCGCCTCGCCGCGCGCCGCCGCCACCATTGAGGGCGAGCTGGCCACGGCCGGGGCATCCGACAGCCCGAAGGAGAGCACCGATGAGTGAGAAGACCACCGACGAGGACATGCTCTTCGAGCACGACCCCAAGGGTGCGTTCGCCCAGTTCGTCGCACCCATGGCCGGCTACGGCGTTACGCTGTCGTCCTTCTTCCGGCCCACCGTCACCGAGCAGTACCCCCGTGAACCCGCGCGAGTCATGCCCCGCTTCCACGGACGTCACCAGCTCAACCGCTACGACGACGGCCTGGAGAAGTGCGTGGGCTGTGAGCTGTGCGCGTGGGCGTGCCCCGCCGACGCCATCTTCGTCGAGGCCGCCTCCAATACCCCCGACGAGCAGTACTCGGCGGGCGAACGCTACGGCCGCGTCTACCAGATCAACTACCTGCGATGCATCTTCTGCGGCATGTGCATCGAAGCGTGCCCCACGCGGGCACTGACGATGACGAACGACTTCGAGATCGCCACGTACACGCGCGAGGACGACATCTACGAGAAGGAAGACCTGCTGGTTCCCCTCTCCGAGGGAATGCTCGCAGCGCCTCATCCCATGGTCGAGGGGAAGAACGACATCGACTACTACCGCGGGGAAGTCACCGGCCCCACCGCCGACCAGGTCGACTGGGTCGCGGCCCGCCGCCCAGACGACCCCTCCCTCAAGACGGTACGAGTCGCGCAGGAGGCACGCTCATGAACCTGTCCATCGATTGGCCCCTCATGGAGTCAACGGGGGAGATCATCCTCTTCGTGTGCACGGCCATCGCCATGGTGGCGTGCGCCCTGGGGGTCCTCTTCTGCAAGAAGGCCGCCCACGCCGTCATCTGCATGGTCGGCGTCATGCTCGGCCTCGCGATCCTGTACATCGCCAATAGCGCTCCCTTCATGGGAGTCGCCCAGATCGTCGTGTACACGGGCGCCATCATGATGCTGTTCCTGTTCGTCATCATGCTCATCGGTATCGGCGCCTCCGACGACTACGTGCGTCAGAGCCGCGGGGCGATCGTCGGGTCCGTCCTCGGCGGGCTCGGGCTCGCTCTCATCATCGCGACGGCGATCGTGAAGTCCTCCCACGCCGCGCACGCCCCCAGCAAGGCGACCCCCACCTCCGACGAACCGATCACCGACCTGGCGATCATGCTCTTCCAGGAGCACTGGCTGAGCATGGAGCTCGCCGGCGCCCTGCTCATCACGGCGGCCGTCGGCGCGATGCTGCTCACCCACTCCGATCGCCTGACCGCCAAGGCCGATCAGGCGCAGACCGCGCGCTCCAAGATGCGGGCCTTCGAAGAGAAGGGTGCGCGCATCGGTCAGCTTCCCGCCCCCGGCGTCTACGCCCAGTCGAATGCGGCGGACGTGCCGGCGCTCTCGGGCGAGACGCTGGGTCCCGTCGAGGAATCCGTGCCCCGCGTCCTGCGCGTACGCGGCCTGACCCGCACGATCGGCGAGGTCACCCCCGAGGTCTCCGCCCAGCTCACCCTCGCTCGCACCGATCGGGACGGCGGCTCCTCCGAGGCGGAGTCGCCCTACGCGATCGGGCGCACGCCCGACGTTCCCCGTTCCGGCTCCTTCGGGATGCCCGGCGCCACCGCGCCCACCGGACTGGCACAGCCCCAGCCTCGCCGCCGGCGCACAACCACCCCCACTGAGAAGAAGGAGGAGAGCAAGTGAGTCTCGCCTGGTACCTCATCCTTGCGGGTGTGCTGTTCGGAATCGGAGCGACGACGGTCCTCGTGCGCCGCAGCGCGGTCATCGCGCTCATGGGCGTCGAGATGATGCTCAACGCGGCGAACCTCGTCCTCGTGACGTTCTCGCGCATCAACTCCAACATTGACGGCCAGATCATGGCGTTCTTCGTCATGGTCGTGGCAGCCGCCGAAGTCGTCGTCGGCCTGTCGATCATCGTGTCCATCTACCGTTCGCGCTCGACCACGAGCGTGGACGACCTGAACCTGCTGAAGAACTGAAGGAGGACGTAACGCATGACCACCTTCGTTTTTGCGCAGGCCGTTGGAGCCACCGACGTGGTTGCGGCCTCGGGGCCCGCATCCTACGCGTGGCTCCTCATCCTGATCCCGCTCGCCTCCTCCGGCCTTCTCCTGCTCCTGGGGCGGGCCTCGAACCGGTGGGGACACCTGCTGGCCACGGCAGCGTCGTGGGCGACCTTTATCGTCGGCGCGCTCATCGCCGCCCAGATGTGGAGCGCTCCCGAGAGCGCGCGCCGCTTTACCCAGACGCTCTTCACGTGGATTCCCGCCGGTGACTTCACCGTGAACTTCGGGCTGCTTGTCGATCCCCTCTCCATCACCTTCGTGATCCTGGTAACCTTCGTCGGCTCGCTCATCCACGTCTACGCGATCGCCTACATGGCGCACGACCCGGCCAGGCGCCGCTTCTTCGCCTACCTGAACTTCTTCATCGCGGCGATGCTGACGCTGGTCCTGGCCGACTCCTACGCCGGGCTCTTCGCTGGCTGGGAGGGCGTGGGCCTCGCATCCTACTTGCTCATCGGCTTCTGGAACCACGTTCCCGCCAACGCCGTTGCCGCGAAGAAGGCGTTCATCATGAACCGCGTGGGCGACATGGGCATGCTCATCGCCATGATGGCGATGGTCGCCTCCTTCCACTCGGTGACCTTCGCGGATGTGTCCTCGAAGGTCGCCTCGGTTCCGACCGCGTCCGCGACCGTCATCGGGTTCTTCCTGCTGGTCGCCGCCTGCGGTAAGTCCGCCCAGTTCCCCCTGCAGGCGTGGCTGGGTGACGCGATGGCCGGGCCGACGCCCGTGTCCGCGCTCATTCACGCCGCCACCATGGTTACCGCCGGCGTCTACCTGATCGTCCGCTCCGGCGCGGTCTTCGTCGCCGCCCCCGTCGCCGCGACCGGCGTCGCCGTCATCGGCGCGATCACCCTGCTCTTCGGAGCGATCGTCGGCTCGGCCAAGGACGACATGAAGAAGGTCCTCGCGGCCTCCACCATGAGCCAGATCGGCTACATGATGCTTGGCGCCGGGTTGGGTCCCATCGGCTGGGCGTTCGCGATCTTCCACCTCTTCACCCACGGCTTCTTCAAGGCCCTCATGTTCCTGGGAGCTGGCTCCGTCATGCACGGCATGGGCGACCAGGTCAACATGCGTCGCTTCGGTGCCCTGCGAGGCGCCATGAAGGTCACGTGGCTGACGTTCATGATGGGCTGGCTCGCCATCCTCGGCGTCCCGCCCCTGTCCGGCTACTGGTCGAAGGACAAGATCATCGAGGCTGCCTTCAGCGCCCACAGCTTCGGCAGCGCCGAGGCCGCGTGGGTCGGCTGGGTCTACGGACTCGTCGCCCTGGTCGGCGCCGGGGTCACGGCCTTCTACATGTCGCGCCTCTTCTTCATGACCTTCCACGGCAAGGCCCGCTGGACCACCGAGGCCGAGGGAGCCGCCGTGCACCCCCACGAGTCCGGCCCCCTCATGACGGTCCCGATGATCGTCCTCGCCGTCGGTGCGGTCCTCCTGGGCGGCGCGCTCTCCGTGGGTGACACCTTCATCAACTGGCTTGCTCCCGCGATCGGTCACGTCGAGCACGGCCACCCCGTCCTGAACGAGTACGTGATCCAGGGCGCGACCCTCGCCCTCGTGGTCGTCGGCGCGCTTGTCGCGTGGATGAAGTACGGTCGCGATGAGGTTCCCACCTCCGTTCCCGCCGGAAACGCCCTCACCGAGGCCGCCCGCCGCGACCTCTACCAGGACACCGTCAACGAGACCCTGTTCATGATGCCCGCCAAGGGGCTGGTGACCGTCGCCAGAGTCGGGGACGCGAGCGCCATCGACGGTGCGCTTCGCGGCCTGGGGGGCGGCTCCCAGATGCTTGGGCGCGTCGTCGGAGTGACCCAGAACGGGCTCGTGCGCACGTACGCCGCCTACATTCTCGGCGGCGTCATCATCGCCCTGGCCATCGTCCTCGGATTCAGGCTCTAAGGGGTACACGACAATGGAAAGTGCAATGGTTGCTGCTAACTTCCCGTGGCTGTCCGTCCTCGTGGCCGTTCCGGCCGCGGGCGCGGCCCTCCTCGGCTTCGTTCCGCCCCTGCGACGCGCCGCAGGACGCGTCCTCGCCCTCGCGTGTGCCCTCGTCGAGCTCGCGCTCGGCGTCGCCGCCGCCGTCACCGTCTTCGACTGGTCGGCCCCCGCCACGTACCAGGTGTACGAGAGCCACGAGTGGATCCCGCAGATGGGCATCACCTGGTCGCTGGGCGTCAACGCCCTCGGCCTGGTCATGATCCTCCTGGCCCTCGGTCTCGTCCCCCTCGTCCTCATCGCGGGATGGAACGAGGAGGAGGCCGACGATCGCGGAGCCTACCCGGCCCTCGTGCTGGCCCTCCAGGCGTTCATGGTCGTCATCTTCGCCGCCTACGACCTGGTGGTCTTCTACGTCGCCTTCGAAGCAATGCTCGTCCCCCTCTACCTGATGATCGGTCGCTACGGCACCGGGGAGGAGGCAGCTCGCCACAGGGCCGCCATGAAGTTCCTCCTCTACTCGCTGTTCGGCGGCCTGGTCATGCTCGGTGGAATCCTCTTCCTGTGGGCCAGCGCGTCGCGCGCGGCGGACGGAGCCTCCACGTTCTTCCGCCTGGACACCCTCGCCTCGACCCTTCCCGGCGCGGCATCCTCCGTGCAGATGGTCGTCTTCGTGACCTTCATGGTTGCCTTCGCGATCAAGGCGCCCATGGTTCCGGTTCACACGTGGCTGCCCGACACGGCCGCCGTCGCGCGCCCCGGCACCTCCGTTCTGCTCGTGGGCGTGCTCGACAAGATCGGCACCTTCGGCATGATCACGCTGTGCCTCCAGCTCACGCCCACCGCCTCGTCGCACGCGAAGTGGGTCATGTGCGTCCTCGCCGTCATCTCCATCGTGTGGGGCGGCCTGGCCGCCAACGGCCAGAACGACATCATGCGCCTTGTGTCCTACACCTCGGTGTCTCACTTCGGTTTCATGGTCCTGGGAATCTTCATCGGATCGAACCTCGCCCTGGTCGGAGCCATGTTCTACATGGTGGCCCACGGCGTGTCGATCGCCGCGATGTTCCTGCTCTCGGGCTGGCTCGCGCGCCGCGGTGGTACGCAGGACATGCGCGAATACGTCGGGATGCAGCGCGTCACGCCCGTCCTGGCGGGCCTGTGGCTCGTCTCGGGCCTGGCCTCGATCGCCCTTCCCGGCCTGTCGGGCTTTGTTCCCGAGTATCTGGTCCTCATGGGGACGTGGACGGTGAACGCGCCGCTGGCGCTCGTGGCCGTCATCGGTGTCGTGATCGCGGCCATGTACGTGCTCATGCCCTACCAGCGCGTCTTCACCGGAGCGCCCGGCAAGGGCAAGGAGGAGCTGGTCGACCTTGGCGGTCGCGAACGAGGCGTGATGGCGCCGCTGGTCGTCGCGATGCTCGTCCTCGGTATCTGGTCGGCCCCCCTCGTCGGAGCACTGACTCCGGTTGCTGATAGTTTCGGCCACCCGGCCACGGCGCCGGCCGCCGCTGAAGGGAGCGCACAGTGAACGTCCTACCCATGGCTACCTTCGAGGCCCCCCAGGTCCACTGGCTGAGCCTCACACCGATCCTCATCGTCCTCGGCGGAGCGGTCCTGGGCATCCTCGTGGAGGCATTCGCCCCCGCGAAGGCCCGTCGCCCCATCGTCATCGCCCTCGCGGTTGCGGCGACGTGCGGCGCGGGTTCCGTTCTCGTTCTGCGCTGGGCGCCGGTCGTGGCCGCGCCGACCACGCTGGGGGAGTACATCGAGGATCCGCTCACCATCGCGGCGCAGTTCGTGCTGGCGGTCCTCGGGTTTGTCGCCGTGCTGGTGATGGCCGACCGGACGAGCGTCGGGGATGGTGCCTTCGCCGGCCAACCCTCGGACCGCCCCGATTCGGCGGCCGAGGAACTGACCCAGCGCCACTCCTATCAGCGCTCCGAGATCTTCCCGCTGGCGCTGTTCTCCCTGGGCGGCATGATGATCTTCCCGGCGGCGGACAACTTCGTCACCCTCTTCGTCGCCCTCGAGGTCATGTCCCTGCCCCTGTACATCATGGCTGCGACGGCGCGCCGCCGCCGCCAGCTGTCCTTCGAGGCGGCGCTGAAGTACTTCGTGCTCGGCGCGTTCTCCTCCGGCTTCATGCTCATGGGCGCGGCCCTCCTCTTCGGGTTCTCCAACTCCCTGCGCATCTCGGCGCTGGGCAGCGCGATCTCGACGAACACGAACATGGACTGGATGGTCCTCGTCGGCGTGCTGAGCGTCATGGTCGGTCTCCTTTTCAAGGTGGGTGCGGCCCCGTTCCACGCGTGGACCCCGGATGTCTACACCGGGGCTCCGACCCCCGTGACCGGCTTCATGGCTGCCGCCGTGAAGGTCGCCGCTTTCGCCGCGATGGCTCGCTTCTACCAGGCCGTGGCTGCCTATCTGCAGTGGGACTTCCTGTACGTCTTTGCCGCCGTCGCGGTCCTGACGATCCTCGTGGGGACCTTCGCGGGTCTCGTCCAGGACGACGTCAAGCGCATGCTGGCCTACTCCTCGATCGCCCACGCCGGCTTCATCCTGATGGGCATTCTCGCGATCCAGAAGGGCGGCACGGGCCATGTGCTCTTCTACACGCTCGGATACGGCCTGGCGACCGTCGGTGCTTTCGCCGTGGTGACGCTGGTGCGCTCCTGCGATGCGGAGGGCAACGCCTTGGGCGAGGCGACAAGCCTGCGCAAGTGGGCGGGCATCGGCCGCACCAACCCGTGGATAGCGGCGTCGATGCTGGTGTTCCTGCTCTCGTTCGCGGGCATCCCGCTGACGGCCGGCTTTGTCGGCAAGTTTGTGATCTTCTCGGATGCCATCGCTGGCGGAGTCGGTTGGCTGGCGATCGTGGGCCTCGCGGCTTCGGCGATCACGGCGTTCTACTACTTCCGCCTGGTGCGCCTGATGTTCTTCACCGCGCCCGGTGAGGAGACGGTCGTGGTCAAGTCCGAGGGCATGAGCGCCGTCGCGATCGTCGTGTGCGTTCTTGGTACGATCGCCCTGGGGGTCTTCCCCGGTCCCGTGTTGAGCCTCCTCGAAAAGATCGTCATACTGATTCCGTGAACGTCCAAACACCCGATCTTCATGTTCCCGACCTCGAGTCTCGGATTACGCCAGGGCTCGAGGTCGTCGAGCGTCGTCTCCTGGAGGCCGTCTCCTCGTCGCGCGACCTGACGGACGAGCTGACGTCACACCTGGCGGTCGCGGGTGGCAAGCGGATGCGTCCGCTCCTGACCCTCGTGTGCGCGCAGCTGGGGGAGAGCGATCGCCGCCTGGACGATGCGGTGCTGACGGCGGCGACCGCCGTCGAGCTCACCCACCTGGCGTCCCTCTACCACGACGACGTCATGGATTCCGCGCCGACGCGGCGCGGGGTTCCCTCGGCTCAGCACCTGTGGGGCAACAACCGAGCAATCCTCGCGGGTGACATTCTTTTCGCGCGCGCCTCCCTGCTGGTTGCCTCCCTGGGTCCCGAGATCGTTGCCCACCACGCGCGCACCTTCGAGCGCCTGTGCCAGGGGCAGCTGAACGAGACCTTCGGTCCGACACACGGGGCCGATCGCGTCGACTTCTACCTGCAGGTCCTGGCCGACAAGACGGGTTCCCTCGTGTCGACGGCGGCGTCCTTCGGGGCGCTCCTGTCGGGCGCGGGGCGCCTGGTCGCCGATGTCGTGGCCGACTTCGGTGAGAAGGTGGGTGTCGCCTTCCAGATCGCCGACGACGTCTTGGATCTGGCGTCGTCGGGGGAGCAGTCCGGCAAGACGCCCGGGACGGACCTGCGCGAGGGTGTGGATACTCTGCCCGTCCTGCTCCTGCGTCGCCGCCAGGAGGCGGGAACGATCGACGAGGCGGGGGCTCGCATCCTGCGTGACCTGGCGGGGGACCTATCCTCGGACGAGGCGCTGGCCGGCGTCGTCGAGCAGCTGCGCACGCACGACGTGCTGGAGGAGACCCGCGAGCTGGCCCGCCGGTGGGCGAGCGATGCCGTGGACACCCTGGAGGCGCTTCCCAAGGGCGAGGCCAAGACGGCGCTCGTCGCCTTCGCCAACCTGATGGTGGACCGCCTGGCGTAGGCGCGCGTCGCGAGGCCGGGGCCAGGATGCGCACCGTGGAGCGCCCCCGCCCCGGCCTCGTCGCAACCCCGGTTGCACCTTGAGGTGTGTGAGGGGTCTCAGGTAAGGTGGCCCTCGGTGTTGGGGCGCTAAACTTGGTGCCCAGGTGCGCGCACTCGCGCGCGGTCACAGAAGGAGAACTTGGTTGGCACCGCTCAACGTCGCCGTCATCGGCGCTGGTCCCGCCGGCATCTACGCCTCCGACATCCTGTCGAAGTCGGGGCTCGAGGTCAACATCGATCTCTTCGAGCGGCTTCCGGCCCCCTATGGGCTGGTGCGCTACGGCGTCGCGCCGGATCACCCGCGCATTAAGCAGATCATCGTCGCGCTCTACAAGATCTTGCAACGCGGTGACATTCGGCTGCTCGGCAACGTTGAGGTGGGCCGAGACGTGAGCCTTGACGACCTGCGCGACCACTACGACGCGATTGTGATCGCGACCGGTGCCGATCGCGATCATCCCCTGGATATTCCGGGCGTGGATCTGCCGGAGTCCTACGGTGCGGCGGACTTCGTGTCCTGGTACGACGGAAACCCGGACTATCCGCGCACGTGGCCGCTTCAGGCCCGGCAGGTGGCCGTCATCGGCGTGGGCAACGTGGCGCTGGACGTGTCGCGCGTGCTCGCCAAGCACGCCGAGGACATGCTCAAGACGGAGGTCCCCGCCAACGTCGCCCGCGCCCTGGCGGAGAACCCGATCACGGATGTTCACGTCTTTGGTCGGCGCGGCCCGGCGCAGGTGAAGTTCACGCCGCTGGAGCTGCGCGAGCTGGGCAAGGTGCCCGACGTGGACGTCATCGTGTCGGAGGAGGACTTCGACTTCGACGAGGGGTCCGAGGAGGCCCTGCGCGCCTCGAATCAGCAGCGTCAGGTCGTCAAGACCCTGACGAACTATGCGATGGCCGACGAGGAGGAGCACACCGCGTCGCGGCGCATCCACATTCACCTGTTCCAGTCGCCGGTCGAGATCGTCGCCGACGAGCGCGGGCACGTCAAGGCGCTGCGCACCGAGCGAACGGCCCTCAACGGCGACGGCAGCGTCTCGGGTACGGGCGTCATCACGACGTGGCCGGTGCAGGCCGTGTATCGCGCGGTTGGCTACTACTCCTCCCCGATCCCCGGACTTCCTTTCGACAGGCGAGCGGGCGTGGTGCCCAACGTCGAGGGGCGCGTCATTGAGGGAGAGACGACGAAGGACGAGTCCGCGGCCGTTGTTCCCGGCGTGTACGCCACCGGATGGATCAAGCGCGGTCCCGTCGGGCTGATCGGCTCGACCAAATCGGATGCGCAGCAGACGATCACGCACCTGGTGGAGGATGCGACGGCTGGTCGCCTGCACGCCAAGACCACGGCGGTCGGTCACGAGGCCATGGTCGCCCTGCTGGAGGAGCGCGGCGTGGAGTACACGACCTGGGAGGGGTGGGAGCTTCTGGACGCCTACGAGCAGGCGCTGGGGGAGAGCTTCGGCGAGCTTCCCGGCGGTCGCGGCAGGCGGGAGCGCATCAAGGTGGTCTCGCGCCGTGTCATGACCGACATTTCGCGTGGTGTTCCGGTAGACCCGGCCACCGCGGACCACATCGGGCAGATGGGTGAGATGGGAGTCCCCACGGCTCCCGAGCGCTTCGACGACTACACGGGACCCGGGCGCCGTATCTAGGGCGCGCACGCTGGCGGAGGGGGCGGGCGGAAATTGGCCGCCCCCTCGTGGCCGCCCGACAGTGCGTCGCCGCGCACTCACACCCGACCTTGTGCTCTCTCCCAGGAGGCTTCCAGGTGATCCCCGTAGGATCCTCCCATGGTGCATAGGAACTACCACAACGGTCTGAAGACGACGCTCCTGCTCGGAGGCATGTGGGCGCTTCTCTTGCTGATCGGCTCGCTGGTCGCAACGAGCACGGGTCGTGTCGTGTGGATCCTTGTCTTTGCGGGTCTCGGGCTGGCGCAGACCGCCTATGTGTTCTGGAACTCGGCGACCCTCGCGCTGCGGTCGATGGGCGCCTATCAGGTCAGCGAGGAGGAGCAGCCGGAACTGTATCGGATTGTTCGGGAGCTGGCGCAGCGGGCCGATCAGCCGATGCCGACCATATGGGTCGCGCCCTCGCTGACGCCCAATGCCTTCGCCACGGGCCGCGACCCCAGCAACGCCGCCGTGTGCTGCACCGAGGGGATCCTCGCGATCCTGGGCGAGAGGGAGTTGCGCGGCGTCCTTGGGCACGAGCTGATGCACGTCTACAACCGGGACATTCTCACCACGTCGGTCGCGGCGGCGATGGGTGGCCTCATCACGGCTATCGCCCAGGTGATGCTCTTCGTCGGCGGCGGTTCCCGTCGCGAGGGAGGGGCCCTGGGTTTTCTCGGAATGATCGCGATGAGCCTGCTGGCCCCGATCGCGTCGACCCTCATCCAGCTGTCCCTGTCGCGCACCCGAGAGTTCGACGCGGACGAGGACGGCGCGATGCTGACTCAGGATCCCCTCGCGCTCGCCTCGGCCCTGCGCAAGCTCGAGATGGCGACGGATCGGCACCCGATGGAAGACACGCCGCGCACGCGCAACGTCGCCGCGATGATGATTGCCAACCCCTTCCGCGGCGCCTCCGTTGCGCGGGTCCTCTCGACGCACCCGCCGATCGAGGAACGCATCGCGCGGCTCGAGAAGATCGCCGGCTACTAGGGGCGGCGCCCCCGCACGGTTCTCCCGGTCTGGGCGCCTCGTCTCTAGCGGTAGTTGACGAATTGAAGGGCGACGTCCAGCTCCTCGCCCTTGGGGCCCTTAAGGAGCGCGATGACGGCCTGGAGGTCGTCGCGCGACTTGGAGGACACGCGCAGTTCGTCGCCCTGGATCTGGGCCTTGACTCCCTTGGGTCCCTCCTCGCGGATGAGCTTGGAGATCTTCTTGGCGCTCTCCTGCGGGATGCCCTCCTTGAGGGGGCAGGCGAGCTTGTAGAGCTTTCCGGATGCCTTGGGTTCGCGGTCCTTGTAGTCGAGGACCTTCAGGGAGAGGCCGCGTCGGATCAGCTTGGACTGCAGCACGTCGAGGATCGCGAGAACGCGCGAGGCCGAGTTCGCCTCCATGGTGATCGTGTCCCCGCTGAGGGTGATCGCCGCGTCGACGCCTCGAAAGTCGTAGCGGTTGGCGATCTCCTTGGCGGTCTGGTTGACGGCGTTGTCGACCTCTTGGCGGTCGAGCTTGGAGACGACGTCGAAGGAGGAGTCGGCCATGAGAGTCACCTTTCGTTGATATTTCGCCAGTCGGCCTTCCGATTGGCGTTGGAAGCTATTTTAGTGCTATTCTTTCACGGCACCGCGAGAGCGGCGCGCGGCAGGTTACCAAAGCGGCCAAATGGATCTGACTGTAAATCAGACGCTTCGTGCTTCGGGGGTTCGAATCCCTCACCTGCCACAGACTCGCTGGTTCCAGTGAGTGACGCCTGTGATGTCATTCTCAGGCTCCGGGATTGCCTCGGCACGCGGAGATGGGATAGGCTTTCCGGCGTTGCCCCGATAGCTCAGTAGGCAGAGCGTCTCCATGGTAAGGAGAAGGTCAAGGGTTCGATTCCCTTTCGGGGCTCCGGTTGCGGACTCGTCCGCTTCCGGCGGCGGGGTAGCTCAGCTGGTCAGAGCGCACGACTCATAATCGTGAGGTCGCGGGTTCGAGCCCCGCCCCCGCTACCAACTCTTTATCCGACAGGTCGCATAGCGACGAAACTAAGCGAGGGAAACAACCGTGGCAAGCAAGTCCCAGGACGTTCGCCCCAAGATCACTCTGGCCTGCTCGGAGTGCAAGGAGCGCAACTACATCACCAAGAAGAACCGTCGTAACACGCCGGATCGTCTCGAGCTGGCGAAGTACTGCCCGCGCTGCCACAAGTCGACGGCGCACCGCGAGACCCGCTGACCGCTTCTCGTCTCAAGACCCCGAGGAACTGTTGTTCCCCGGGGTTCTTTGTCTGTGCGCCGTCCCGCCCTGTCCTATCATGGTCGAATGATCGCACGTGTTGAAGCCCGCAGGATCGTCGCTCCCCTCGGCGAGGGCGAGGCGCGCATCCCCGCTCTGGCTCGCCTGGGGGACGCAAGGACGGTGCTGTTCTACGACGAGCGGCCCGCTCCCGCCAGCGGAGAGGGTTCCGACTTCAACGGGCTGACCATGGCCTCGGACCTGCCCAACCCGAACCGGATCAGGTGGATGGAGCGCCGCGGGAGCGGGCTGTGGTCTGAGGCGCGCCCGCTGCCGCAGGGGGCGCCCCCGGTGTCCTCGGACGCGTGCGTGGGCGTGGACGGTGACGGGCTCGTACACCTCGCCTTCGCCTCGTCGGAGGGTGCCGTGGGCTACATGGACTCGCGCCGCCGCGGTGAGCGCCTGCGCGCCTGGTGGGCGTGGGGGAGGGGGCCGGAGGAGCTGGCCTACGCTGACGTGACCAATGCGCTCTACGAGGCGACGGGCGCGGACGCCCTCTTTGCGACGTCGGGGGCAACCGCGACGGTTGACGGGGCGGTCGCCCTACCCTATGTCGTGCGCGTCGGAAGCGAGACGCACGTGCGCGTCGTTGGCGCGCGCGGCGGCCGGTTGGAGTGGGTGTCGGATCCGCTCGCGGGTGGGGACGGTGTCCTCCTGGATGAGACGACCGTGAGCGTGTGGGACGGGCGTCTCGTTGCCTGCTGCCGGATTCAGGGCTTCGAGGGGCGCGGCTCGGGAGCGCGCTACCTCGCGTGGGGTGACGGGCAGAGCTGGGAGGGTGGGCGCCTGTGGGAGCTCGAGGACCCGGGGTGCAACGCGCGCCTCGTCCGTGACCTCCTCGTGCATCCGCATTCGCGTCGCGCCCGCCGCGCCGGCGCCCTCGTGCGGCTCGCGCCCCCGTGGGAGGAGGGCATGAGCGCCGAGGTGCTCGCCTCCTTCGGCGAGGGCGGCTTCGGCTATAGCGACATGGCCCTGGCCGGGCGCGAGCTGCTCGTGGTCTTCGAGCGCGACCGGGGCCTGTGGGAGGCGACGCTGCCGACCTCCGGCGTGCTCGGTGAGTGAGCCCGGCGGGAGGGGTCAGCGGCCCTCGATGATTGCCAAGAGCGGGGCGTAGTGCGCGTTGACCGCCTCGACGTAGGCGCCGACCTCGCCGGCCTCGCAGGCGCGCAGGATCGCGGCGTGTGCGTCGGCGGCGTCCTCCATCTCCTGGCGCGACGCGGCCGCCAGCTGCGGGGTGACGTTTTGATGCACCAGCCACATGGCGGCGACCAGCTGATGCATGAGGTCGTTGTTCAGGTAGGCCAGCAGGCCCGAGTGGAAGGCAATGTCCTGATCCAGGTAGGTGGCGCCCTCGCGCGCCTGCGAGGTCATGACGTCCACGAGCTCCCACAGGTGCGGGTTCGTGGTTCCTTTCATGGCGCGCGTGAGGGGCAGGGCGATCCCCAGGTCGAGGGCGTGGCGCGTTTCGACGATGGAGTGCAGGGATTGGATGCCGTTGGCCGCGTCGAGGGAGGCGCGCAGGATGAGGGTTTCGACCAGCGGCTGCATCGACATGTTGCCCACGTAGGATCCGGATCCCTGGCGGACCGTCACGATGTCGAGCGCCTCGAGCCGGCGTAGAGCCTCGCGCACTGAGGAACGTGACACACCCAGGTCGGTGCACAGGGCGGACTCGGTCGGGAGACGGTCTCCGGAGTGTAGCCCGTGGCGCAGCATGTAGGACTTGATTGCGTCCATCGTTACCGAGGATCGCGTATCAATTGGTGTTGGTTCGATCTTATTGCGATCGGACGTTGCGGAATATTGAGCTGTTATCGCTTGCACAGATTTGTCTGACAACATATGATCAGTATAGCGAGCGGAACAAAAGAACCGCACGTCCCAATTCTCGAAGATGAGGAGCGAGAACATGCGAATGAGCAAACACTTCGCAACCGGCGCCGCGCTGACCGCGGCCGCCGCCATGGTCCTGACCGCGTGCGGCGGCGGGTCCTCCACCTCGAACGGCTCCGGCGGTGCCGATGCCTCCGGCGGTCCCAAGGGGACCGTCACGGCCGGCGTCGCCTACGAGACCACCGACTACGGGCCGATCACCACCTCGGCGCTCGGCATGGGAGCGAACTGGCAGGTCCTCGAGGGCCTGTACCGCTTCAACATGGCCGACTACTCCGTCAGCCCCGCGCTGGCCGCCGGCGACCCCGTGAAGGTCTCCGACACCGAGTACGAGGTGAGCCTGCGCGAGGGCGCGAAGTTCTCCGACGGCACCCCCGTGACCGCCGCCGACGTCGTCAGCTCCTACGAGCGCGCCACCTCCGAAAAGTCCATCTACCGCCAGTTCTTCACCTTCGTCGACTCCGTGAGCGCGAAGGACGACACGACGGTCACCATCACCCTCAAGCACCCCTTCGCCAACCTCAAGGAGCGCTTCGTCAACGTCCGCGTTGTCCCCTCCTCCATGGACGAGGACTCCCTGAAGGCCAAGCCGGTCGGCTCGGGCCCCTACAAGTACGAGACGATCACGGCCACCGAGATCACCGCCGTCCCCAACGAGAACTACACCGGTAACGAGCCGGCCAAGGTTGCCACCCTGAAGTGGCAGGCCCTCAAGGACGACTCGGCCCGCCTCGCCGCCGCGATCGGCGGAACGATCGACGTCATGGAGGCCGTGCCCGCCTCGACTCAGGACCAGCTCAAGAACGTCGGCTGGAACGTCGAGTCCAAGCCCGGCTACGGCAACCCCTTCATGATGTTCAACACGCGCAAGGCCCCCTTCGACAAGCCCGAGGTGCGCCGCGCGTTCCTGAAGGCCATCGACAAGCAGAAGCTGATCAGCTCCGCGCTCGACGGCCAGGCCGTCGAGGCCACCTCCTTCCTGCCCGAGGCCAACCCCGCCTACAAGAAGCCCGCAACCGACCTGTCCTACGACAAGGCGGCCGCGACCAAGCTCCTGAGCGACGCCGGCGTCTCCGGCCTGGAGATCAACCTCGTGACGACGGACCACCCGTGGGTCCTCAACCTGGTTCCCCAGATCAAGTCCGACCTCGAGGCGCTCGGCGTGAAGGTCAACCACACGCAGATGGCTTCCTCCGACCTGTACTCCAACGTCGCCGACGTGGACAGCCCCACCTACGACGTCATCCTCGCCCCCGGTGATCCCTCGGTCTTCGGCGTGGATCCGGGCATCATCATCTCCTGGTGGAACGGCGACAACGTGTGGACCAAGAAGCGCGACGGCTGGCAGGAGTCCGATCCCGAGTCCTTCGCCAAGCTGCAGTCCATCATGGACGAGGCCGTCCAGCTCGAGGGCGACGCCGCCAAGGCCAAGTGGGGCGAGGCACAGGACCTTCTCGCCGAGAAGACCGTCCTGTACCCCCTCGTCTTCCGCAACATGATCACCGGATCCAACCCGAAGAAGGTGGATGGTTTCCAGGCGATCTCCTCCACCGGCCTGCAGCTGCTCGGTGTGAGCGCAAAGTAAGGCCCGCAGGGCCCGGATCGAAAGGAGGGGTGGAGCGCCCACCCGTGAGGCAGACGCCACAGTGGGGCGCCACCCCTCCTTTCCCTTTGCCAAAATCCGCTGAAATGGAGGTCTCGCAGTGAATAACCTTCTGCGTCTCATCGGACGACGACTGGTGGCCCTGCCGATCATGGTGGTCGGCGTGTCCTTCCTCGTCTTCTTCATCATGTCGCTGTCTCCCATCGACCCGGCCTACTCGGCCCTCGGCGAGACCGCGACCCCCGAAGCCCTCGAAGAGTACCGGGCACAGCACGGACTCAACGACTCCTTCTTCGTTCAATACGGCCGCTACCTGTGGAACATGCTCCACGGCGACCTCGGCACCTACGGTGTCGGAACTTCCAACCACGTCAGTGATCTGGTCGCGCAGGCCCTGCCCGTCACCCTTCAGCTGACCTTCCTGGGCCTGCTCTTCGCGGTCCTGCTCTCCTTCCCCCTCGGCGTCCTCGCCGCCCTGTACCGCGACCGCTGGCCCGACCAGGTCATCCGCGTCATCTCGGTCATCGGCATCGGTACCCCCTCCTTCTGGCTGGCAGCCCTGCTGGTCCTCGGGTTCGTCGGCACCCTGCCCGTTTCGGGCCCGCTGCCCGCACTCACCGAAGACCCCGGCGGATGGTTCCTGCGCATGCTCCTTCCCTCCATCGCTCTGGCGGTGCCCGTCGTCGGTCAGATGACCCGCGTCGTGCGCACGTCGATGGTCGAGGAACTGGACCGCGACTACGTGCGCACCGCCATCGGTGGGGGCATCCCGAAGCGAGTCGTCGTCGCGCGCAACGTCCTGCGTAACGCGCTCATCACCCCCGTCACCGTGCTCGGCCTGCGCATCGGCTACCTGATGGGCGGCGCGGTCGTCATCGAAATCATCTTCTCCATTGATGGAATGGGCAAGGCGGTCCTCCTGAAGGGCATCCAGGAGAACTGGGTGACCCTCGTTCAGGGCGGGGCGCTCGTCGTCGCCATCGCCTTCATCGTCGTCAACATCATCGTCGACATGCTCTACCTGCTCATCAATCCGCGAATTAGGTCGGTGTGAGGCATGAATCAGAAAGAAAAGCTCACTCGGGTCACCGCGAAGGGCGCGCGCTTCTCTCGCATCGCCGCCATGTCGCTGGGCTCCAAGATTGCGATGGTCATCCTGGCGCTCGTCGTCCTCGTCTCGATCCTGGCACCCCTGATCTCCCCCTATGCTCCCGATGACATCTCGGACAAGTGGCTCTCTCCCTCCGCCGCCCACCTCTTCGGCACCGACCACGTCGGCCGCGACATCCTTGCCCGCGTCCTGTACGGCGGCCGCTTCTCGCTGCTGATCGGCCTGTGCTCCACCATCGTCGCCCTGTTCTTCGGCGCGATCATCGGCTCTATCGCCGCGGTCGTGCGCAAGAGCCTTTCCGAGGCGATCATGCGAGTCATGGACATCGTCATGGCGGTGCCCGGCATCGCCATGGCGGCCGTCTCCGTGCTGGTCTTCGGCCGCACGCTGTCCAAGTCGGGAAATACGACCGGCCTCGTGTTCGTCATCATCTGCTCGATTGCCTTCGTCTACATCCCGCAGCTGTCGCGCGTCGTGCGCGCGAACGTGATGGCGGCGTACGGCGAGGACTACGTGCGCGCGGTCATCGTCTCCGGCGCGCGCGCCCCGTGGATCCTCATCAAGCACGTCATGCGCAACACGGCGGCCCCCGTCCTCGTGTTCGCCACCGTCCTCGTCGCCGACGCGATCATCCTCGAGGCGTCCCTGACCTTCATCGGCTCGGGCCTCCAGGCAACCACGGTCGCCACGTGGGGCAACGTCCTGTCCGAGGCATCCTCGAACCTGTCGATTCTGGGAGGCAAGTGGTGGACGGCCTTCTTCCCGGGCCTGTTCATCATGATCACGGTCCTGTGCCTGAACATCCTCTCCGAGGGCATCACCGACGCCATGGTCGCAGCCCCCTCCTCGGGTGCCGTCGCCCAAGTCGACAAGGACTCCGACCGCGAGGCCGACAAGCTCCTGCTTGACCCGCGCCGCGCCTACGCTGAGCAGGCCGAGTCCCTGCAGGCGCGCCTCGACGACCTCCAGGCCGTCGAAGGCAAGCGGATGGACCGATTCGAAGCCGCCTTCGACGAGGCCCCGCTGCTGGAGGTCAAGGACCTGTGCATCGAGTTTGAGCGTCACGGTGAGGTCAACGTCGTCGATCACGTGTCCTTCAAGGTTCGCCCGGGCGAGACGATGGGCCTCGTCGGAGAATCCGGCTGCGGTAAGTCGATCACCGCGCTGACCATCATGGGCCTCATCGACCCGAAGGCCACGATCACCGGCGAGATCCTCTACCAGGGCGAGGACCTCCTGTCCAAGTCCATCGAGGAACGCCGTGCGATGCTGGGCCACGAGATGGCGATGATCTACCAGGACGCCCTGTCGTCCCTGAACCCCGCGATGCTGATCAAGGCGCAGATGAAGCAGCTGACCAGCAGGGGAGGCACGCGCAGCGCGGAGGAACTCCTGGACCTCGTGGGCCTGGATCCCAAGCGCACCCTGGAGTCCTACCCGCACGAACTCTCGGGCGGCCAGCGTCAGCGCGTTCTCATCGCCATGGCCCTGACCCGCGACCCGAAGCTCATCATCGCGGACGAGCCGACCACCGCCCTGGACGTCACCGTCCAGAAGCAGGTCATCGCCCTGCTCAACGAGCTGCGCGAGAAGCTGGGCTTCGCGATGATCTTCGTATCCCACGACCTGGCGCTCGTCGCCGAGGTCGCCCACCACATCACCGTGATGTACGCCGGTCAGGTCATCGAGCAGGCGCCCACCAAGGAGCTGCTCACCCACCCGACGCACGAGTACACGCGCGGCCTGCTGGGCGCCGTGCTCTCCATCGAGTCTGGTTCCGGGCGGCTCCACCAGGTTCCCGGTACGGTGCCTTCGCCGCGTGACTTCCCCAAGGGAGACCGCTTCGCCCCCAGGTCCTCGCATCCCGACTACGGATTGGACATCCGGCCGGTCCTCACACCCGTGGGTCCCGAGCACGTCTACGCGGCCCTGCCGCCCCGCGACCAGGACGGCGAGAGCGCCGAGGCCGCGAAGGAAACGAACGGTCAGGAGGAAACCCGATGAGCGCCGACACCCCGATCATCGAACTCAAGGACGTTGAGGTGACCTTCACCTCGAGGACCGGTTCCCTGTTCAAGCCCAACAAGGTCCACGCCGTGCGCGGCGTCAACATGCGCATCGAGCGCGGGCAGACGCTCGGCATCGTCGGAGAGTCCGGCTGCGGCAAGTCCACGACCGCGAACGTCATGTGCGGCCTGCAGATGCCGACGAAGGGCCAGGTGTTCTTCGCCGGCGAGGAGGTCACGAAGCGAAGCGCGGACGCCCGCAAGCGCATCGGACGAGTGGTCTCCGTGGTCTTCCAGGACCCGGCGACCGCCCTGAACCCGCGCATGCACGTGCAGGATCAGCTGGCCGACCCGCTGCGCGTCCACGGCATCGGCGACGAGGCCTCGCGTGCCAAGCGCGTGCGCGAGCTCATCGCCCTGGTCGGCCTGCCCTCCAGCGCCCTCGATGCGCTGCCCGGCCAGCTCTCGGGCGGCCAGCGCCAGCGCGTGGCGATCGCCCGCGCGCTGTCCATCGGTCCCGACGCGATCATCGCCGACGAACCCACCAGCGCACTCGACGTGTCGGTGCGCGCACAGATCCTGAACCTGCTGACGGACCTGAAGAAGGACCTCGGCCTGGCGATGGTGTTCATCTCGCACGACATCCAGACGGTTCGCTACGTGTCGGATCGCATCGCCGTCATGAATGGCGGAAAGGTCGTGGAGGAAGGCCCTGCCGCGCAGCTGCTCGCCGACCCGAAAGATCCATACACCCGCAAGCTCCTGGGCGCCGCGCCCTCGCTGCTGCATCCCACCCTCGAAGGAGAGAAGTAATTATGTCCTCGAAGATCCGTGGCGTCGTCCCGCCCCTGGCCATTCCGCTCAAGGACGGCGAACTCGACGTCCCCTCGCTCGAGCGCCACATCAACCGCTTGATCGAGGCCGGCCTCGACGGGTTGTTCGTGTCCGGCTCCACCGGCGAGGTCGCCTTCTCGACCGCGGCTCGTCGCGCCCAGATCCAGCGCGAAGCCGTGCGCATCGTCGACGGCCGCATCCCGCTCCTCGTCGGCGTCATCGACACCGAGACCGAGCGCGTCATCGAGAACATCAAGGCCGTGGAAGAGATCGGCGGCGCCACCGGCGTCGTCGCGACCGCCCCGTTCTACGCCCTCGGCGGCGAGACCGAGGTCGAGCGCCACTTCCGTCTCCTCAAAGAGAACACCAGCCTCGAGCTGTGGGCGTACGACATCCCCGTGTGCGTGCACACGAAGCTCTCGCCCGACCTGCTCATGCGCCTGGGACGCGACGGCATCATCGACGGCGTCAAGGACTCCTCCGGCGACGACGTCGCGTTCCGCTGGCTGTGCCTGGCGAACGAGGCCGCCGGGCACCCCCTCCAGCTGCTCACCGGCCACGAGGTCGTCGTCGACGGCGCCTACATGTCCGGCGCGGACGGAAGCGTGCCCGGCCTGGCCAACGTGGACCCCGAGGGCTACGTGCGCCAGTGGCAGGCCTACGAGCGCCGCGACTGGGAGACCGTGCGCACAGAGCAGGACCGCCTCGCGGACCTCATGCGCATCGTCCAGGTGAAGGGCGTGGTGGGCTTCGGCGCCGGCGTCGGTGCCTTCAAGGCCGCCCTGCACCTGCTCGGCGTCTTCGATTCGCCCGAGATGCCGCGCCCGGTTGCCGCCCTCAAGGGTGACAACGTCGAGCACGTTGCCTCCGTCCTGCGCGGAGTCGGCCTGCTCTCCTGATACGTCGACGAGGCCGGGGATCTCCGTTCCGCACCCCTGGCGCCTTCGGGCGCGCCCCCGGCCTCGTCGGCTTCTTTCTTCCCCTGACTTTTCGTAAGGATCCTCATGACTACGCTCCTTGCCCTCGACATCGGTGGAACCAAGGTCGGGTGGGGCATCGTCGAGGCCGGTGACACCTACGAGGTCACCGAGCGCGGATCGATCCCCACCGACGCGATGCGCGGCGGAGAGGACGTGGCGGCGCGTGTCTGCCAGCTCGCCTCGTCCGTGGCCGCCTCTCACCCCCGCGTCACGGGCGTCGCCGTCGCCAGCGCCGGCGTCGTCGACCCGGCCGCCGGCGCCATCGTCTCCGCGACCGGAACCATGCCCGGGTGGGGAGGCACCCCCCTCGGCGCAATGCTCGCGGAGGCAACCGGCCTGAACGTGCGCGTCCTCAACGACGTGCACGCCCACGGCCTCGGGGAGGCGACGCTGGGAGCCGGACGCCCCTACCGCAGCGTCCTCTCCATCGCGGTCGGCACCGGGATCGGCGGAGCCTTCGTCGAAGACGGCCGCGTCGCCTTCGGGGCGAGGGGCATCGCCGGGCACGTCGGCCACATCCACCACCACTTCGCCCCCGACATGACGTGCTCGTGCGGGCGCAAGGGCCACATTGAGTCCTTCTGCTCCGGCTCGGGCATCACCGCCTGGTACGGCTCGCTGCGCGGCGAGTCCGACCCCGCGGTCGACGGCGGGCGCGCCCTGCAAGAACTCGCCGACGGCGGCAACGCTCTCGCCGCCTCGTGCTTCGCGCGCTCTGCATACGCCCTCGGCGAGGCGACGGCGTCGCTTGTCAACTGCACGGATCCGGCCGCCGTCATCCTCTCGGGGTCGATGACCCGCTCCGGGGACATCTGGTGGGACGCCCTGCGCGAAGGCTTCGCCGCTAGCGCGATGACGCCCGTCGCCGACACACCCATCCTCGTTGGCTCCCTCGGCGGCGACGCGCCGCTGCTCGGGGCCGTTTCGTTCTTTCTGCACGCATAGGAGTTCACCATGCACCCGCTCATTGCTTCCCTGAAGGGCAAGCTCGTCGTCTCCGTCCAGGCCTACCCGGGCGAGCCCATGCGCCACCCCGAGACGATGGCGCAGATCGCGCGCGCCGCCGAGATCGGCGGCGCCGCGGCCATCCGCTGCCAGGGCCTGTCCGACATTTCCGCCATCAAGGGCCGCGTCGACGTTCCCGTCATCGGCCTGTGGAAGGAAGGTCACGAGGGCGTGTACATCACCCCCTCGCTGCGCCACGCGCGCGCGTGCGTCATGGCCGGGGCCGACATCGTTGCCCTGGATGCAACGGGCCGTCCCCGTCTCGATGGCCTGAGCTTCGCGCAGACCGTTGCCGCCCTGCGCCAGGACGGCACGCTCGTCATGGCCGACTGCGGTTCCTTCGAGGACGCCCAGCGCGCCGTCGACGCGGGCGTGGACATCGTCTCCACGACCCTGGCCGGCTACACGGGCGACCGCGTCAAGACCGACGGCCCCGACCTGGAACTCCTGCGCGAGGTCGTCGCCGCGTTCGGCGACGTTCCCGTGATCTGCGAGGGCCGCGTCCACACGCCCGAGCAGGCCGCCGCCGCCGTTGAGGCCGGCGCCTTCGCCGTCATCGTGGGCACCGCGATCACGCACCCCACGTCGATCACGACCTGGTTTAAGGCGGCCGTGGAGGGCTGATTCCTCTCCTGGTGCGATAGTGCGCGGGCGGGGTGACGAACACCCGCCCGCGCACCGTTTTGCGCGCCACGCGGGGAGCGTATATTACCCAGCATGCCTGTCTCAACCGCCCGCGCTCACGCCTCCCTGCGCGCCACCTGCGTCGTCTACGTGTGCCTTGGTTTCGGCACCTCCGCGTGGCTCTCGCGCCTGCCCGACGTGCGCGATAACCTCGGGCTGACCCCGGCGACGATCGGGACGATGCTGCTCATCGCCTCCCTCGGCTCGCTGCTGACACTGCCAACCTCCGGCCCGATCGTCACCACGATCGGCGCGCGTGCCTCCGGGCGCATCGGCGTGGCGATCTGGGCGATGGGCATTGGCTGCGCGGGTGTGGGCGCGCTCAACGTGTCGATCCTGCTGGCCACCGCCGGCCTCGTCATGATTGCGGCCGGCAACGGCCTGTGGGGGGCGACCATGAACATTGAGGCCGGCCTCGTTCAGGCGGCCGTGCGCCGCACCGTCGTTCCCGTCATCCAGGCGATGTACGCGGTCGGCATGCTCGGCGGTGCCCTGCTCGGGGCGCTTGCCGCCCAGCTGGGTCTGCCTCTGGGTGCCCACCTCTTCGGCCTGGCCGTCCTCGAGCTGATCGCCTGCGGCAGCGCCGTCGGCTTCTACCTGACGAAGGAGGAGGTCGCGGCCCTCGCGCCCGTTCAGGACAGCGGCGAGGGGGAGAAGGCCTCGTCCGAGAAGCCGAAGGGCCTGACCCGGATCGCGTGGCGCGAGAAGCAGACCGTCCTCATTGCCCTCATGGTCATGAGCGCGGGTCTCATGGAGGGCGCGCCCAACGATTGGCTCAACCTGTCCATGGTGGACGGCTACGGCTACTCGACGGCGGCGGCCTCGGCGGCCTTCGCGTTCTTCCTCCTCATGATGACGATCGTTCGCTTCGCCTCCCCACGCCTCGAGGCGCGCCTGGGATCGCCGAGGCTGCTGCGCATCACCTTCAGCGCCGCTGTTGTCGGCCTGCTGCTCGTGGCTTTCGCGCCTCACCACGGCCTCGCGCTCGCGGGCATCGCGCTGTGGGGTATCGGCTCGGCCCTCGGCTTCCCGTTGGGCATTTCCGCGCTGTCCGTCGACCCCGTGATGACACCCGCGCGTGTTTCCGTCCTCTCGACGGTCAACTACGGCGCGGCTCTCATCGGCCCGCCCCTGCTGGGCCTCATCGCCGACCACGTCGGCTACCATCGGGCGCTGGCCTTCGTCGCTGTGCCCGTCCTCCTCGCGATCGTCCTGGCCGGGCAGGTGCCCGACCGGCGCGGAATCAAGCGCACGGACCTGGTGTTTGGTGACTAGGCTTGGGGGTATGACGACCCTTGCTGACCTGACGACCCTGCGCGTGGGCGGGCGCATCTCCCGTCTCGTGACCGCGACCTCCCCCGACGAGCTGGTTGAAGCGGTGCGCGGCGCCGACGAAGCCGGTGCACGCCTCCTCGTGGTGGGGGGCGGGTCGAACCTGCTGGCCTCAGATGACCCCTTCGAGGGCACGGTTCTCACCGTGCGCCGCGCCGGAGAGGTTGCGTCCATCGTGCACGAGGCCTCGGACGGCTCCGTCATCGTTCGCGCGGCCGCGGGCGTGGTCTGGGACGAGTTCGTGTCCTGGACCCTGGCCGAGGGTCTTTCCGGCATTGAGGCGCTGTCCGGCATCCCTGGGACCGTGGGAGCCTCGCCCGTGCAGAACGTGGGAGCCTACGGCCACGAGGTCGCCGAAACCATCGAGAGCGTCGAAGCCTACGACCGGCGGACGGGCATTGTCGTGCGTCTCCTGCCCGGCGACCTCGGCTTCGCATACCGTTCCTCGGCCATCAAGCGCAGCGTCGGCGAGGAGGGCTTGAATGGTCGCCCGTGGGGTCCCACCGGCCGCTGGGTGGTCCTTTCCGTGGACTTCCGCCTCGAGCGCTCGCCCCTGAGCGCCCCCGTCATGTACGCCGAGCTGGCGCGTCGCCTCGGTGTCGAGGCCGGGTCACGCGGCGACGCGTCCCTGGTCCGCTCGACCGTCCTGGAGCTGCGCCGCGGCAAGGGCATGGTCCTGGACCCGGGCGACCACGACACGTGGAGCGCCGGTTCCTTCTTCACGAACCCGATCCTTCCCGAGGCCGTCGCCGCCTCCCTCCCCGAGGACGCGCCCCGTTTTAGTGCGGGGGAGGGCCTGGTCAAGACGAGTGCCGCCTGGCTCATCGACCACGCGGGCTGCGCTCGCGGCTTCCACCTGCCCGAGGCCGGGGACCCGCCGCGCGCGTCCCTGTCCACCAAGCACGTCCTGGCCCTGACGAACAGGGGCGGCGCGAGCGCCGCCGACATCGAGGCCCTGGCCCGCGCCGTGCGCGAGCGGGTAAGTGACGCGTTCGGCGTGACCCTGGTGCCCGAGCCGGTCGCGGTCGGCATCACCTGGTAGCTCCTCGGCGCACCCGCCTGTCGGTGCATGGGCCTACTTGCGCGGTGTTCCGGAGCGTGGGTCTACTTGCGCGGTGTTCCGGAGCGTGGGTGTGTCCGCCGGAGCTCTCTGCGAGCCGACAGAGGCTCCCCGCACGCACGTTAACCCACGAGGTGGCGGTGTGGGCCCACTTACTGCGCACGTTAACCCATTAGGTGGCACTTCGGCGCGGGTGCCCAGGCTCCACGAGGTGGGTTAAACTGCGCAGAGGTGGGTTAACGTGCCAGTCGCCGGGCAGTCACCGAGGGCTTGCGGATATAAACGAGCCGACCGTACGTTCGCGACAACCCGCGCGAAGCGATCCGGAGACTCGCGAGGCTCAGAGGCGACGTGAGCGACTACGTCAGAAGGTCGGTGGGCAACGCGCTTCGGGACATCGGTAGGAAGTTCCCCGAGATGATCGCAGCCGAACTGGAGACCTGGGACCTCGCAGGCGAGGGCGTCAGGCAGGTGCATCGTTTGGCGAGCAAGTTCATCGAACGTCCGGCTGGCGCGGAGGGGTAGCTTTCGTGGCGGGGCATGCGGGCAAGCCCGACGTGCAGGTAGCAATGCCGTTTCGCCGGCGTTCGCGGGGAGCGGGCAATGGGACGAGGCCGCGGCGACAGTGACGTGCCAGCCGTTCGCCGACGTTCGTGGGGAGGCAGCAGTTGTGCAACGGCCGCCGCGCCCAGCGCTCGCGGATAGGTTGACTCAGGTCCCGCAGGCAACCGCCCGCTTCTGCGCTGTCTCCGCCCTCGCGGATAGGTTGTCGCCATGCGGATAGGTTATTCGCATGCGGATAGCCTAATATCCTATCCGCGTGTTCATTACCTATCCGTGAGTGCATTTCCTATCCGCGTGGGGAACGGCCGCAGGAATCGGTTACGGTCCTCGTGCGGCATGAGTGTTTCCTAACTCGCTTGAGGGCTGACCTCCGCCGACGCGACGGCGCCAACAACCCGGCTGCCGCGTCCGGTAGGCCGCCGCATGCGGAGGAGCAGGCTCGCCGACGCCAGCAGGGGCTCGGTGGCGTTGGCCCAGGAGTGACGCGGGCACGCTCCACCGCAAGGCGAACACCCTCGTGCGCCCCGAGAACCACCTACGCCGCAGGCGCCGCGAGCCACGCGTCGATGTCGGCCTTCCAAGCCGCCTTGCGCGAGGGCGAGGCCAGCGACGCTTCGATAGAAGACCGCGCCAGGTCTGCCAGGGCCTCGTCGGACAGGCCGAACACGTCGCGCGCCACCTCGTACTGGGCGACCAGGCGCGAGCGGAACAGCAGCGGGTCGTCGGACGACAGGGCGACCATGGCACCTGCCGACAGCAGCGTGGGCAGCGGCACCTGAGAGAAATCCGTGTACACGCCCAGGTGCACGTTCGACGTGGGACATACCTCCAGGGCGATGCCCTCGTCGATGACGGCGCGCAGGAGCGCCGGATCTTCGCTGGTGCGCACCCCGTGCCCGAGGCGGGCCGGGGCCAGGGAGGCCACGACCTCGCGCACGGAGGAAGGCCCCAGGAGCTCGCCGCCGTGTGGGACACCGACGAGCCCAGCACGGCGCGCAATGCGGAACGCGGGAGCGAAGGAGGCCGTGGAACCCACGCGCTCGTCGTTTGAGAGGCCAAAGCCCACGACGTCTCCAGGGCCGTCGCCCGCGAACGACGCGGCCAGGCGCGCGAGGGTGCGCGCGTCCAACGGGTGCTTCATGCGCGACGCGGCGACGATCACCCCGATATCCACGCCGGTATCGTGCGAGGCCGAGCGGGCCTCGTCGATGATGATCTCGAGCGCGGGGGTGATGCCGCCGACGTAGGGGGCATAGCTGGTGGGGTCGGCCTGAATCTCCATGCGCACGGAGCCCTCGGCGGCGTCGTCTTCGGCTGCCTCGCGGACGAGACGGCGCATCGCGGCCTCGGAGCGCACGAGGTGGCGCGCGGAGTCGTAGGCGCGCTGGAAGCGGAACCAACCGCGCCCGTCGGCCGGCATGGATGCGGCGTCGATGTGCAGCAGGTGAGGGGGGAGGCGCACGCGCTGGGAGGCGGCCATATCGATCATCGTCGAGGGGCGCATGGCCCCCGTGAAGTGCAGGTGCAGGTGCGCCTTGGGCAAGGTTGCGAGGTCGCGCCTGCCCGGCGGCGTCGGGCGTGGGGCGGTGAGGTTTGGCACCGCGGGCGTCGCCACGGCTCAGTGCTCCCCGAGCCAGATGATGATGTCGCGGATCAGGCCGGGCCCCTCGGGTTCGTTGAGCAGCTCGTGGTAGGCGCCGTCAACGATGCGCAGGTGGATGTCGGCCCTCGGGTGGGCGGCGAGCGCGCCCCGCACGAGATCGCGCGAGCCCCGCAGGTCCGCCATGAGGTCGTGCGACCCGTGCATGACCAAGGTCGGAGTGCGCAGGCGGTCGGCGCGCCGCAGCACCTCGTCGCCCTGGAGGATCAAGGTCAGGCCCGTGAGGATGGGCACGCCCCCCACGTAGGTCAGCGGGTCGGCGTCGAAGGCGCGCTGAACCTCGGGGTCTCGAGACAGCGGGGAAACCGCCATGTCGGACGCCCCCTTGGCGACGATGAGGCCGGGGCGCAGCCTCGCGAGAGGCAGCAGCATGCGGGCACGGGCAGGGTCGACGTGGGGGAGGGGGCGCAGCGCCGGAGCGGAGAGCACCGTGCCGCGCAGCCGCGTCGGGTCAAGGATGGTCGAGGCCGCAGCGATGAGCCCGCCCATCGAGTGTCCGAACAGGAACAGGTCCGGCGTGCGGGCGTGCGCCAGTGCCTCGCGCCGGGCGTCGCCGAAGTCGCGGATGAGCGCGCCCACGTCCACGCGGGCGCGGGGCCCGTCTGAGGTCCCGTGGCCCGCGTGGTCGTAGAAGGCGACATCGTATCCCGCGCGGGTAAGGGCGGAGCGCAGGTGGGTGTAGCGCCCGGAGTGCTCCGCGTAGCCGTGGGAGAGGAGAACTGTCCCACGTGCGTCCTCGTCCGCGCGTTCGAAGGAGAGGCGCATCAGGCGAAGAGCTCCTGAACGCGGCCGATGCCCTCGACCAGGTCATCGTCTGACAAGGCGTAGGAGAAACGCAGGAAGCCGGAGCGCCCGAACGCCTCGCCGGGAACGGCAGCGACCTCAACCTCGTCGAGAATCAGGTCTGCGAGCTCCCCGGAGGTGTGGGCGACGCGACCGCGAATCTCCCTGCCGAGCAGGCGCTCGACGCTGGGGTAGGCGTAGAACGCTCCCTTGGGGGTGGGAACGTCGAAACCCTCGATCTGGCGCAGCATGTCGACGATCGTGCGGCGGCGGCGGTCGAAGGCGACGCGCATCTCGCTCACGGCGTCCAGGGACCCGGACACGGCGGCGCGTGCGGCCTCCTGCGCGATGTTGTTGACGTTCGAGGTCAGGTGCGACTGGAAGGACAGCGCGGCCTTGATGACGTCGGAGGGGCCGATCATCCAGCCCACTCGCCAGCCGGTCATCGCGTAGGTCTTGGCGACGCCGTTGAGGATGACGGCCTGGTCGGCCAGCTCCGGCACGAGCTTGACGATGTGCGCGCTTCGGGCATCCTCGTACAGCAGGTGCTCGTAGATCTCGTCGGAGATCACCCAGATGCCGTGCTCGAGGGCCCACCGCCCGATCGCGGTCAGCTCCTCGGGTGTGTAGACGCTTCCCGTCGGGTTGGACGGCGAGCACACCAGCAGGACCTTGGTGCGCGGCGTGCGCGCGGCCTCAAGCTGCTCAACGGTGACCTTGTAGTCGGACTCCGCTCCGGCGAATACCTCGACCGGGGTGGCTCCCGCGAGCTTGACCACCTCGGGATAGGTGGTCCAGTACGGCGTTGGCAGGATTGCCTCGTCGCCTGGGCCGAGCAGGGCGGCGAAGGCCTGGAACACGGCCTGCTTGCCGCCGTTGGTGACGACGATGTCGGAGGGCGAGACCTCGTAGCCGGAGTCGCGCAGGGTCTTGGCGGCGATTGCCTCGCGCAGGGCAGGCAGACCGGCGGCGGGAGTGTAGCGGTGCATCGCCGGATTACGAGCGGCCTTCACGGCGGCCTCGACGATGTAGTCCGGCGTGGCGAAGTCCGGTTCGCCTGCGCCAAAGCCGATGACGGGGCGTCCGGCGGCCTTGAGGGCCTTCGCCTTGGCGTCCACGGCCAGCGTCGCAGACGGAGTGATGGCGTTGAAACGATCAGAGACTCGGGTGCGAGGAGTTGTGGTCACCCCTCCATGGTCCCACGTCGGGCGCGACGGGGCTACGCGCACACGCAATGTGCGCGTGTTCTACCTCTCATGCGAGGCCTCGGAGCCGATTTCGTGGGCCGTGCGACGCGGGAGCGCGATCCTCCGGTGGACAAAACGCTTCCTTATCCACTAGTGTTCGTCAGGCAGGTTTTCCTGCGTAGGGCAGTGGCGCAATTGGTAGCGCACCGGTCTCCAAAACCGGCGGTTGTGGGTTCGAGTCCCGCCTGCCCTGCGGCTAAGGCTATTATTTTCGCAGGAGGATCCACATGGCTGAAGGTGTTGCATCGGGCGCCGAATCCTCGCGCCGAGATCGCACGAAGAGCGAGGCAACCCGCAAGCGCGGTGAGGCCGTCGGCGAGAATGCGAAGCGCCCCGGCTTCTTTGGTCGCATCTGGCTCTTCTTCAAGCAGGTCATTGACGAGATGAAGAAGGTGACCTATCCGACGGCTTCCGAGACCTGGACGTACTTCGTCGTCGTCGTTGTGTTTGTCGCCGCAATCATGCTTTTCGCTGGCCTACTCGACTTCGGATTCGGTAAGCTAAGTGCATTGATCTTCGGCTGAGACCGACGAACCCGCCCGCAGGAACCTGCAGGCGGGTTTCTTTCACGGTCCGGCCCCACTTCGTAGGAGGAACACCGTGAGCGACGAGAACTACACCGAGGAACAGACCCTCGAAGAGACCCAGGAAAAGGTCGAGCAGGAGACCGCTGATGCGCTGGCAGACGGAGCGGCTCGAGAAGTCGTCGACGAGGTGATCAACGAGGTCGCCGCAGAAGAATCCGGATCAGAAGAAGAATCCGGGGCGGAAGAGGAAGCCTCGGCCGAGGAAGAGGCCATCGCCAAGCTGCGTCGCAAGCTCTACATGTCTCCCGGCGACTGGTACGTGATTCACACGTACTCCGGCCACGAGCGCAAGGTGAAGGCCAACCTTGAGCAGCGCATCACGACCCAGAACATGGAGGACTACATCTTCGCCGTCGAGGTCCCGGACGAGTACGTCATGGAGTATCGCGGCACCGCGAAGAAGCGCGTTCGCCACGTCCGCATCCCCGGCTACGCGATCGTGTGCATGGACTTCAACGAGGCCTCCTACCGGGTCGTGAAGGAGACGCCCGCCGTCACAGGCTTCGTCGGCGACCAGCACAACCCCGTGCCGCTGTCCATTGACGAGGTCGTCATGCTCCTGACGCCCAACGTGCTGGAGGAGGCCGCCGAGGCCGTCAAGGATCAGCCCGCTCCCGTGCAGGCGGTCCAGACCCAGTACGAGGTCGGCGAGATCGTCACGGTCATCGACGGGCCCTTCGAGACCATGTCGGCCACGATCTCCGAGATCATGCCCGAGACGCAGAAGCTCAAGGTTCTCGTCACCATCTTCGAGCGCGAGACGCCGCTCGAGCTCGGCTTCGACCAGGTGGAGAAGCTCGAGCAGTGACATCACGCACCCGGACTTGGGATCAGGTCCGGAATCGCGTTATGATTCACTTTTGTGTGCGTTGGGCGTAGTGTGTCCGCTGGAACCCAGTGGGACGCCGCCCGTCGCGCCGACCTGACCGGCATCCGTCGGCCAGAACTTCAGTAGAAAGACCCGCATTCATGGCACCGAAGAAGAAGGTCACCGGCCTGATCAAGCTTCAGATCGCAGCCGGCGCCGCCACCCCCGCACCGCCCGTCGGCCCCGCGCTGGGCCAGCACGGCGTGAACATCGTCGAGTTCACCAAGGCGTACAACGCGGCCACCGAGTCTCAGCGTGGAAACATCATCCCCGTCGAGATCACCGTCTACGAGGATCGTTCTTTCACGTTCGTCCTCAAGACGCCGCCCGCCGCCGAGCTCATCAAGAAGGCCGCCGGCGTCCAGAAGGGTTCCGGCACCCCCAACACCGCCAAGGTTGGTTCGATCACCATGGCTCAGGCTCGCGAGATCGGCGAGTCCAAGATGGCTGACCTCAACGCCAACGACGTCGAGGCCGCCGCCAAGATCATCGCCGGCACCGCCCGCTCCATGGGCATCACCGTCGAAGGCTGACACCAACCACCCCCCCGTGGTAGGGCAGGCGCTGCCCGACACCCACGACTGCAAGGAGAAGAAGCAGAATGACCAAGCGCTCCAAGAGCTACCGCGCAGCGGCCGAGAAGGTCCACGCGGACGTGCTGTACACCCCCTTCGAGGCCATGAAGCTGGCCAAGGAGACCACCGTCACCAAGTTTGACTCGACCGTTGAGGTCGTCTTCCGACTGGGTGTCGATCCTCGCCAGGCGGACCAGATGGTCCGCGGCACCGTTTCCCTGCCGCACGGCACCGGCAAGACCGCCCGGGTCTTGGTCTTCGCCGTTGGTCCGCGCGCTCAGGAAGCGATCGACGCAGGCGCCGACGAGGTCGGCGGCGACGAGCTCATCGAGAAGGTCGCCAAGGGCTACACCGACTTCGATGTCGCCGTCGCCACCCCCGACCTGATGGGCAAGGTCGGCCGCCTCGGCCGCGTCCTCGGCCCCCGCGGCCTCATGCCGAACCCCAAGACGGGCACCGTGACCATGGATGTCGCGAAGGCCGTGAAGGAGATCAAGGGCGGTCGTATCGAGTTCCGCGTCGACAAGCACGCCAACCTGGCGTTCATCGTCGGCAAGGCCTCCTTCTCGGCCGAGCAGCTCACCGAGAACTACGCCGCCGTCCTGGATGAGGTTCTGCGCCTCAAGCCGTCCTCCTCCAAGGGCCGCTACCTGATCAAGGGCTCCGTCGCCACGACGATGGGCCCCGGCATCCCCGTGGATGTCACCAAGGTCAAGGACCTGCTGGACAAGTGAGCTTCTCTCGCTAGTCAGGCGATTCGGGTCCCCGTGCGCGATGGGCGCACGGGGACCCGGCATTTTAGCGGGGTCTGTGGCTTGATCGATCCGTGCCTGAATGCGAAATGAGGGACATAGGTCACATAACCTGGGCATTGAATAGGGTAACCTTAATTCGCTTCTATAAACCTATATTCGTGAAGGGTCGCGAAATTGTCTCAGGTTGCGGGGCTGGGTGTCACGAAGGCGCGCTCGGCCGTCACGATTGGTGCTTTTACCGCCGTCTACTTCGTTCTTATGTGGTGCTCGGGGATGCTGGGCTTCTTCGGGCCGGCATTCATGTTCGTCGGCTGGATCGTCGGCCTCCTCCTCAACGGGCCGGTCGTCCTCCTCATGCTGGTGCGTTCGCGCATGTTCGGCACGCTCACGATCATGGGAGGCGTCGTCGCTTTCCTCATGGTGGTGACCGGTCACGCATGGGTGACCGTGCCGGCGGCTCTCATCCTTGGCCTCCTGGGCGACCTCATTGCCCGCGGTGGCGGTTACGTGAGCGCCCCGCGAAACATCGCTGCGTACATGCTGTTTTCCCTGTGGATGATCGGTCCGCTCGCTCCGATCTTCTTCGCTCCGGACGCCTATTACGCGAATGTTGCCTCCCAGATGGGCCAGGACTACGCAAACGGCATGCGGGCGCTCTTTAGCCCCGCAGTCATTGGCGGGTGGGTCGTCGTCGCGATGATCGTCGCGTGCATCGGTGGAATCATCGGGCGCTTCCTGCTGCGCAAGCACTTTTCGAAGGCCGGCGTTGCCTGAGATCTCGCTCGCTGAGGACGCCCCAGGCGAGTCAGCGAGCAGGCTGGATCCGCGCACCAAGCTCCTCGCCCTCCTCGTCCTCAACGCGCTCGTCATGCGCGCGAGCCCCACATCCACGCTTCTGGTGGTGCAGCTGCTCGCGGTGCTTGCCCTCCTGTGGGAGGTGAGTGGCACCACCGCAGCGCGCACCGGGCTCGGGTGCCTCGTCTGCGACGCAATCAGCCTCGGCTCGCCCCTCCTCGTCGCGTGGCTCGAGGCCGTGGCCTCGCCGCGTGGCGTGGTCCTCGCGATCGGCACATGCAGTGCGATCGCGTTCTGGTTCGCGCGTTTCTTCGCGGGCTTTGGCCTCGCCCTCTACGTGTACCGCACGACGCGGATCGGCCAGATGAAGGCGGCGCTGCGTGCGCTTCACCTGCCGCGCGTGTTCGTCGACGCCCTCGCCGTCGCGTTCCGTGTGATCCCTACGGTTGGGGCGGAGGCGGTCGCCATTCGCGAGGCGATGGAGATGCGCGGCGTTGACCTCGGGATTCGCGGTGTTCTGCGTCACCCCCTCGTGATCGCCGAGCACTTCCTCGTCCCTCTGCTGTCCTCCATCGCGCGCGTGGCCGACGACCTGGCGGCTTCGAGCGTCATCCGAGGCCTGGGTGGACCCACGCCTCCCACCTCGCTGACGCGGCTGCGGGCCAGCGCCTGGGACGCGGCGACCCTCGTGTGCGTCGCCGGCGTACTCGCCATTGAGTTCAGCGCCTACCTCGGAGTACTCCCATGATTGACGTTGAATCCCTGTCGTTCTCCTACGTCAGCGAGTTGACGGGTGATCGCGTTGACGCGCTCGCCGGGGTCGACCTGTCCGCCCGGCCGGGCACCCTCACGCTCGTGTGCGGGTCCTCCGGCTGCGGGAAGTCGACGCTCATGCGGGCGCTCACCGGCCTCGTCCCGCAGATGACGCCGGGAGAACTGGAAGGCGCGGTGCGGATCAACGGGCGTGACCTTACCGAGGTTTCCCTGACCGAGGTCGGTCACCTGTGCTCCTCGGTCTTCCAGAACCCCCGCACCCAGTTCTTTTGCGACACCGTCGCCGAGGAACTGGCCTTCTGCGGGGAAAACTACGGCCGCGACCGCCGGGCCCTGATCGAGAGCAGCGAGCGCGCCGCCGACCTCATGGGCATCGTAGATTTGATGGACCGTAAGCTGTCCACCCTCTCGGGCGGCCAGCTGCAGAAGGTGGCGCTCGCCTGCGCCCTGGCATCCGGTGCCCCGGTCCTCCTCGCCGACGAACCGACATCTAACCTCGACCCCGAAGCCATTGCAGACGTGCGACGCGCCCTCGCGATCCTCAAAGGCCAGGGGATGACGATCCTCGTCGTCGAGCATCGCCTCCACTTCCTGCGTGGGCTCGCCGACCAGGTGCTCCTCATGGAGGGCGGAAGGATCACGCGTCGATGGACTGGCGAGGAGTTCTACTCGTTGGACGACGCGCAGCGGCGCTCGCTCGGCCTACGGACCCTCGTGGACCCTGGGCCTCCCGAGGCGTGGGTGCCTGTGCGGGACCCCGGGGACGCGGCCTCGCCTGATGGCCGTGCCCGTTTGTCCTGCCGGGACCTGAGCTTCTCCTATGGGAACGCTCGTGTGTTCGAGGGGTTTGACGTCGATTTTCCTGCAGGGCAGATCACCTGCATCGCGGGAGAGAACGGCGCCGGGAAAACGACCCTCGTGCGCGTGCTGTGCGGGCTGGCTGCTCCCGGTTCCGGGACGATCACCCTGGACGGCCAGGAGGTGACTCGCCGGCAGCGGCGCGCCGCGTGCGCTCTCGTCATGCAGGACACCGGACGCCAGCTGTTCTCCGACACGCTCGCAGGTGAACTGACGATCGGAGCGTCCGAGGCGAGCGGCGAAGCCGGGGAGCAGCTCCTGGCCGACTTCGACCTCGCGCACTTGGGAGAGCGGCATCCGCTGAGTCTGTCGGGAGGGCAAAAACAGCGCCTCGTCATTGCCGCCGCCCGGGCGACCGGGCGCCGAGTCGTCATCCTCGACGAACCCACGTCTGGGGTCGATGCCCGGCACCTCGACTCCATCACCTCCACCCTGCGCCGCGTCGCGGGCGAAGGCGCAGCCGTCATCGTCGTCACCCACGACGGTGAGTTCGCCTCAGCCTGCGCGGACCAACTCATCACGCTCACCCCTATGGGCACCAAGCGTGCTCGCGAAGGAGACCACCAATGAACGACACCGACGAGCGCGAGGACACCACTGCCTCGTCCCCACGTGACCCGCATGACGACGGAGCACGCATGGAAGACCCGCGCGCGGCCCACCTGGCGGGTCAGCGTGCCTTCAAAGAACTGACCGCACCCATCCGTGGATCCATGATGCTGTCCCGGGTGCTCGGTCTCATCTACGGTGCGCTCGCGGTTGCCCCCTACGTGGTCCTCGTCCAGCTTGGGGAAGTGCTGCTGGACGCGGCGCGCTCGGGCGTTGCCCCGGACCGCAGTGAGGTGATGACGCTGCTCATGTGGCTGACGGGTGCCTTCGGCGTGCGCTACGGGATCTATTTCGTCGCTCTGACCGTCACCCACTTCGCGGACGTGCGTTTCGGGCACATCGTGCGCTCGCGCATGGTGGGCGTCCTCGCCGCAGCGCCCCTCGCCTGGTTCACATCCACGAACTCGGGGGCCGTGCGCAAGGCCATTCAGGACGACACGCACGATGTGCACACGGTCATCGCGCACGCGCCCGTCGAATCCGCAGCTGCCGTGAGCGCGCCGGCATCCCTGCTCATCTACGCCTTCGTCGTCGACTGGCGACTCGGACTCCTGTCGATCGCCACGCTGCCCGTCTACGGACTCCTCAACGCGTGGATGATGCGAGGCATGGGGGAGAAGACCGCCGAGATGGACCGACACCTCTCCCGCGTCTCGTCCACGATGGTCGAATTCGTGTCCGGCATCAGCGTCGTCAAGGCGTTCGGGACCGTCGGGCGCTCGCACGAGCGATTCACACGGGCCGCCGAGGACTTCTCCCGTTTCTACGTCGACTGGTGCGGTCCGCTGCTGAAGGGTTCCGCGCTGGGGCAGGCGACCGTGTCCCCCTCCCTGATCCTGCTCATCTCCACGGCGGGCGGTTCGGCGCTCGCGGCCACGGGGATCGTGAGTCCGGTCCAGGTCATCACCTGCGCGCTCATCGCCCTCGTCATCCCGGCGGCCATCGAGGTTCTGGGGACGACGACGTGGGCCTACCAGATCGCCGGGGCTGCAGCGCTGCGCATCGTGGACCTGCTCTCCGTCGATCCGCTGCCCGCTAAGGGAAGTGCAGAGCCGCAGCGAGCTGACATCGAGATTGATGGCGTCTCCTTCTCCTACGGAGCGACCCTTGCGCTGGACGACGTGAGCCTGACGATCCCCGAGGGCTCGGTGACCGCCCTCGTGGGTTCCTCCGGCTCAGGAAAATCGACGCTCGCGACGCTGGTCGCGCGCTTCGCCGACCCGGACAGGGGGAGCGTGCGCATCGGCGGGATCGACGTGCGCGACATAGCCCCCGACGTTCTCTATCGGCACGTCTCCTTTGTCCTCCAGGATCCGCAGCTCCTCGATATCTCCGTGCGAGATAACATCGCGCTCGGCGTTCCGGGTGCCAGCGACGACGCGGTGTGGGAGGCCGCCGGGGCCGCTCGTATCGACGACTACGTGCGTTCTCTGCCCCGAGGCCTCGATGCCGTCATCGGGGAGGACGCGCATCCCTCTGGCGGCCAAGCTCAGCGAATCGCGATCGCTCGAGCCCTCCTCGTCGATGCCCCCATCCTTGTCCTCGACGAGGCCACGGCCTTCACCGACCCGGAGGCCGAAGCCGATATCCAGGCGGCGCTCACCCGCCTCGTTCAAGGCAAGACGGTCCTGGTCATCGCGCACCGTGCAGCATCCATTGCCGGCGTCGACCAGATTGCCATCCTCGAGGCAGGCCGCCTCATTGCGCTGGGCACGCCCAACCAGCTCGCCGACCACCCGTACATGCGTCGCATGAGCTCACCCGTGAAAGGACACTGACATGTTCGGTCTCATTACCCGCCTGCGCGAACCCCTCTCCGAGCAGGGGCGAGCCGACTTCGCCCAGGCAACCCTCCTGTCCTGCATCGTCGGCGCGGTGCGCGGCTTCTCCCTGGTCGCATTCATCCCGGCTGCGATCACCCTGACCTCGGGCAGCTCCGCGTGGGGTTTGCGCCTGGGATCGTGGCTCGTTGTGCTGGCCCTGTGCGCCCTTACCTCCTTTGTCGTCGAGTACCTCCTGGCCATGCGCTCCTATTCGGTGGCCTTCGACTTCCTGTCGAACATGCACCGAGCGATCGGCGACAAGGTTGCCTCCCTGCCGCTCGGCTCCTTCCGCGGCGACACCGCCGGAAAGACGTCGCGCCTCGTCTCGCGCGAACTCATGGTTCTGGGTGAGATCTTCGCGCACATGTATTCGCCCCTCATCGCCGCGATCGTCACCTCGCTGACGATGCTCGTCGGCATCACCGTGTTTTCGCCGGTCCTCGCACTGGTGTGCGTGGCCGCGATCCCGGTCGTCGGCGGAGGAGTGTGGGTGGCCCGACGATGCCTGCGGTCGGGGGCTGCAATGAAAGAGCCTCCCGCCCGCGAGCTGTCCCACCGCATCGTCGAATACGCGACCAAGCAGGGCGCCCTGCGCGCGTGCGGACGCGCCTCCTCCTACGAGCCCCTCCAGCAGGCCGAATCCGAGTACGGGGCGGTCGCGCGCCGCTCACTCATAAGGGAGACCCTCGGCCAGGTCGTCAACGGCATGGCCGCCCAGACCGTCGTCGTGACGCTTATCTGCGTGATCGGCTGGCTCGCCGTAGCCGGTACCGTCGGCCCGGTGGAAGCGGTCGTCTCCATTGGCCTTCTGCTGCGCTTCACGCAGATCCTCGTCGACATTGGTGCGCTCGCCTCCGCGTTCGAAACCCGGCGCCCCGTCCTGGACCTCAGCCATGAGATCCTCTCCGCACCCGAATTGCCGACGCCCGACGGTCGGCGATCCGCGAACGAGGCCCAGGCCTCGTCGGGCGCATCCGTTTCCCTCGAGGACGTCTCCTTCTCCTACGAGGCCGACCACCCGGTCCTGCAAGGCGTATCCTTCCGCGTGGACCCCGGAACCATGACCGCGATCGTCGGCCCCTCTGGCTGCGGCAAGACCACCATTGCGCGCCTCGTCGCGCGCTTCTACGACGTGGATGCGGGCAGTGTGCGCGTGGGAGGCGGCGACGTGCGCGACTGGGAGACCGCCGACCTGATGGCCCAGCTCTCCCTCGTGTTCCAGGATGTCTATCTCTTCGATGACACTCTCGAGGCCAACGTGCGCGTGGGCAACCCCCATGCCAGCCGTATGGACATCGAGGATGCGGCTCGTCTGAGCGGTGTCGATGACATCGTCCGGCGCCTACCCCTCGGCTGGGACACCCCCGTCGGGGAGGGTGGCCGCGCGCTGTCAGGAGGCGAACGCCAGCGCGTCTCCATTGCCCGCGCCCTCCTCAAGAATGCCCCGATCGTCCTGTTCGACGAGGCCACGAGCGCCCTCGACCCCGAGAATGAATCGCGCGTCACCGATGCGATGGCTGCCCTGCGGCGTGATGCCACCCTCATCGTCATAGCCCATAAGCTCGACACGATCACGGCCGCCGACCACATCGTGGTTCTCGACGACACCGGGCGCGTCGCCCAAATCGGCACGCACGAGGAGCTCTACGCCGAATCGGGCGGCCAATACCGGGTGTTCTGGGACGCGCGCTCGCGGGCAGCTGGATGGAAGCTCGTCTGATGCTCGTCGTGACCCGGCCTCGCGAGTACGATGGTGTGCCCAGCGGTGGATCGTGGGCGCGGCGAGTTTGTCCCGGCCTCGCCTGTGATGCTCGCCCCGTTGCTTGCATGGCCCTGCGCGCCCTGTTAAGCTAATTCTTGCCGAAGACCGTTGGTGTCCACGATAGTGGAGGAAAATCCAGCGCAGGTGAGTGAGCAGCACATTGCTGCAATCGAGCGTACGCCCGACACGATCCTGCGTGTCGGGTTTTTTCGTGCCTGCGGTCACGTATCTGGAAGGAGGACCATGGCGAAGTCCGACAAGGTGGCAGCAGTTGCCGAGCTCGTGGAGCGTTTCCGCGCAGCCGACGCTGTCCTGCTGACCGAGTACCGCGGCCTGACCGTTGGCCAGCTCAAGCAGCTGCGTCGCGGCCTGGGCGAGAACGCGACCTACGCCGTGGCAAAGAACACGCTGGCGCGGCTGGCAGCCAAGGAGGTCGGTCTCGACTTCTTGGCTGAGGACCTCAAGGGTCCCACAGCCATCGCTTTCGTCTCCGGTGAGCCCGTCGAGGCCGCCAAGGCGCTGCGTGATTTTGCTAAGGACAACCCCGCCCTCGTGCTGAAGTCCGGCGCGATGGACGGCGCTCCCCTGAGCGTCGAGGCTGTCAAGAAGCTTGCCGATCTCGAGTCCCGCGAGGTCCTGCTGGCCAAGGCCGCAGGCGTCCTCAAGGCCAAGATTGGTCAGGCGGCGTTCGCATTCAACGCTCTGCCCGTCAAGGCAGTGCGCACCATCGATGCTCTGCGCGAGAAGCAGAGCGAAGCGGCCTGACGAGACAGGCCATGTTCCACGCCGCCATCCGGGCTGCGTGAAACACCCCAACATTCTGCACTCGTGCAGGCCAATCAGGAAGGATGCCACTCATGGCTAAGCTCTCCAATGACGAGCTCATCGCAGCTTTCAAGGAAATGACCCTCATCGAGCTCTCCGACTTCGTGAAGCTCTTCGAGGAGACCTTCGACGTTGAGGCCGCTGCCCCCGCAGCCGTCGCCGTTGCCGCCCCGGCCGCCGACGCCCCCGCCGCCGAAGAGAAGGACGAGTTCGAGGTCGTCCTCGAGTCCGCTGGCGACAAGAAGATCGCGGTCGTCAAGGTCGTGAAGAACCTGGCCGGCCTGGGCCTGAAGGAAGCCAAGGACCTGGTTGACTCCGCGCCCTCCACCATCTTCCCCGCCGCGAAGAAGGAAGACGCCGAGAAGGCCAAGGCTGAGATCGAAGAGGCCGGCGGCAAGGTCACCCTCAAGTGACGTTCCCCGTCTGATTCTGTCAGACTCTCACCCCTCGTCGGGTGAGCACGCCCCGTCCCGCATCCGCGGGGCGGGGTTTGCGCGTGTGTGGCCGTGTGTTTGCTTGTGGTCTCGCTGCTGTTTCGGGCACCGCCATTGGGCGCTGCAGCCTGGCCTCGTGGCCCTCCCCGACGCGGTGGCGCCCGGTGGGGCTGGTCCGTGTCCCGGCCCGCCGATGTTCTCGGTGTCGCAAGCCGCTTCGTGGCGGTCGGATGCGTGAATATTCTTGCGGGGGCGAGGCGCGCACCTGATCGGGAGGATTCAACCCCTTCTGATCGGGTTGATTCTTCCCGATCGGGTTGAATCCTCTGAGGCGACCGGTCGCCTCTTCAGCCTTCGGGCATCCTTCACACCGATTGAAGCGTTGAGCCTTCTTGCACGCGCCTCCAGACGGTGGCTCGTTCTCACTGGTGTCATGCCTCCTTGCTGTCGTCATGCTGTTGGTTGCGTGTTCGCGGGGCGTTGAGGTGTGGATCGCGCGCTTCGCCGCCTCGTCAAGGTTGGTTGCGCGCTCGCCTGAAATCGGGACCGTGGTGCGTTGCAGCCCGCTGCATGCCCGGCGGGAGGCCTCCACCGTGGCGGAGCGCTGCGCGCCGCATCCCCGTTGGAAGACCGTGACCACGGGTGGGGGCCCACAGCTGCTGCAGGGGTGGCCGCCCTGGCGTGGTTGGAACCTCGTCGGTGCGGTGACGAGGGCGCAGGCGCCGGCATTGGGCGCGTGTCGACGCGGGGGGGGGTGGGCCCAACAGGAATGTCTGTGGCACGATGCATCTGTGCTGCACACGCACTCTTCCGTTTGACCATGACGCGACGTGAGGCTTCAGGATCATTTCCATGAGCGATGACAAGACTCTCTACACCGTCGGCGAAGTCGCCGAGCGATTCTCGCTGACGGTGCGAACGCTGCATCACTGGGAGGCGCAGGGCCTCCTGGCTCCCGCCGAGCGAAGCTGGTCGAACTACCGGCTCTACTCGGTCGAGGACTGCGCGCGCGTCCAGAGGATCATCATCTACCGAGCGACTGGGATGAAGCTGACGGACATCAAGGCGCTCCTCGATTCCGGAGAGTCGGGGGCCTCGCACCTGAAGCGGCAGCGGGAGAGCCTCATTGCTCAGCGTCGAGAGACGGACAAGATGATTGAAGCACTGGACATACTCTTGGAGGATGCAATGAACGATAACGCGCTCACCGTCGAAGAGATCGGGGAGATCCTGGACGACGCCGACTTTGCGGCCCACCAGGCTCGAGCCGAGGAATGCTACGGCGAGACCGACGACTGGAAGGAGTGGCACCGTCGTACCGCCTCGTGGCGGAAAGACGAGTGGCAGGCCAACGTCGAACGAATCCAGCAGATCGAATCGGACATGATCGAGGCCATTCGCGGTGGCGTTGCCACCGACAGCGACCGGGCCGCCGAGCTGGTTGACGCACACAGGGAGGCGCTGAGCGAGTACTTCCCTGTGAGCCCCGCGAAGCACTACCTGATCTCGCGGGCCTACCTGCGCGACGAGGGCTTCCGCTCCCACTACGACTCCCAGCAGGAGGGGTTCGCCCGGTGGCTGGCGACCGCGATCGAGCACGTTGCACGCGCGCGAGGCGTCGACACGGACAACCCGCAGTGGCGATGACGCGGACGTTGCCGCTCTGCGCGTGGCGAGCCCGCCGGACCCGCAGCGCCGAGTGAGGCGCGCGGGTCCGCCGCTTTGCAGGTCCGTGGAAGCCTCGCCAGGTAGCGGCGTGCGCGTGCCTGTTGGGACGGGGTCGGAGCGTAGCCGCCGACGTGATGTGCAGCATAAGGGGCGAGGTGCCTCCAAGTTGCCAGCCGCTTGGCGGCTCTGCTAGTATCTTCTCTTGTCGCAATCCTGCGTAGCTCAACGGCAGAGCATCCGACTGTTAATCGGACGGTTACTGGTTCGAATCCAGTCGCAGGAGCTTGTCGCCCCCGACCCGCAGGGTCGGGGGCTTTTACGTGCCCGCGCCGGGCTAGGCGAGCGCGCGGCCGACCGGGGCTTTTTCTACGTCCTTCCTGCGACACGCCGACGACACGCCGACGCAGGCTCCAACATGTAGAAATTCCCCCACTTCAACGCCGGTACGGTCTCAGAGTGGCCAGGCCCAGCCTTCCGGATGGTCCCTCGCCCCACAGCCCCTCGAATCCGTCCCGCCACACTGCCCGGGGCCAGCCGCAACCAGCATGCCTCGTCCGACAACTCAAGTGTTCTGCGAGCCGGGTTCTCGACTAACCGAGATAGTATCGATGGGGCAGACATCGCTCAGCGGAGCGCCGTCGAGGCGGGGTTGACTGCCCCGCGGGCTATCTCGACCGCAGCAAGGCCCCGCTCGCAAGCGTCACGACAACCGGAGGGCCCGTATCCATGGCAACCGACCCCACCATTGAAGCCGGAGCTGGCGGCATTGATACCCGCGCGAGGGCGATGAGCTCGCCGAGTGTGACCCCCGGGCAAAGGACGCAGAATTCCGCGGCGGCGCGTCCCGGTGGCGCAAACCCGGTGGTCGCGCTTGAGACCGGCGGCTCGGGCACAGGAGTGCACCCGCTCAGCGGCGGCGAGGCCTCGGCCCCCGTCCAGGCGGCAGGCGCCGACATGGTCGCAAGGCTCCTCGCCGGGCGACCGTTCTACATCAGTCACCGGATGGGAGGAAGCGAATACCCGGAGTTCACGCGCCGGGGGCTGGATGCCTCGCTCCGGGCGGGCTTCACGGCGCTGGAGGTCTCCGTGCGGCGCTGCGCGTCGGGGGAGTTCGTGGCGATCCACGATTGGACGACCGCGCGAACCGTGCGGGGAACCAACTATCAGATTTGGAAGACTCCGTGGTCGACGCTGCGCACGCTGCGTCAGGAAGCGGGGCCGTTCATGCGCTTGACGGACATCGTCGCGAGCATTCCAGCCACCGTCGTCCTCGCCATCGACCACAAGACGACCTCCTCCCAGGATCAGAAGAACAAGGGAGACCTGGCCTCCGAGAAGGCTCTCTTCGACTACCTGCACAGGGCATTTGGAGGTCATCCCGAGCGTCGCGTCCTGTGGAAGACCTTTGCCAAGGGGACGAGTGCGGCCAGAGCCAAGGCTCGCGGATATCGGACCATGGCCATGCTCTACCCAGCCGAGGTGGCGGGGGCGCGGCTTACCCAGTGGGATGTGCTCGGCATGGAATGGAACGCGGAAGCGCAGGTGTGGAAGACCCTGGCGGCGGCGAAGAGGCCGACGATTGCACACATCGTGACGAATGCCGGGCAGGTGAAGCGCGCCCTCGCTCGCGGAGCAACCGGCCTGATGGCCTCGTATCCGTCGAGGGTGCACCCGTAGCTGGTCCGCGACGAGGAAGCGAATGCGGGAGGAACTGGTCGAGGCCGTGCTCCGGGTCGTCGAGGCGATACCGCCGGGGCGGGCGGCGACCTACGGGATGATCGCTGCTGCTCTCGGCACTGGGCCGCGAGTCGTCGGCCTGATCATGCGCGACTGGGGAGGCGGCGTTCCGTGGTGGCGCGTCGTGAACGTTCACGGAACTTTTCCAACAACCATTCGTGTGCGGGGTGTTGACGAGTGGGAAAGAGAGGGGATCCCTCACGATCGGGTGAGGGGGAGGCTCGTGCTCAGCGCCTGCGTTGTTGAGCGGGAATGGCTCGATGGTGTCGCGCGCGAAGTCCTCGCTAATCTGCGAAATAGCGGGAAAATGTCAGGCTAGCGCGCGGGGCATCGAGTTACGATTTGGTTGCGGCGCGACTCTTTTGGCTCGCGCCGAGCCCCACAATGCTCTACTCTTGAAGAGACGCCAAAGAGGGCGGTCTTCCGGATTCGTTTCCGTTAGCGTTAACGAAAGCGGAGGAGCAAACTCCAGAAACAGAGAAGTTACTGGTACCCAAGGGGTGAGAAGTGACGAACTTACTAGAGCTCAAGGGGATCTCTAAGACATTCCCCGGCGTGAAGGCGCTGTCCGACGTGGACCTCGACCTTCGACCCGGCGAGGTCTTGGGCCTCTGCGGTGAGAACGGAGCGGGCAAGTCCACGCTCATGAAGGTCCTCACCGGTATCCACAAATCCGACCCGGGTGGCGAGATCTGGCTGCAGGGGGAGAAGGTCGACATTCAGTCGCCGGAGCACGCGCGTGAGCTCGGGCTGTCGATCATTCACCAGGAACTCAACATCGTTCCAGACCTGACCGTCGCCCAGAACCTCTACATTGGACGCCCCAAGACGTCCACGTGGACCTACGTCAACGACCGCAAGATGGTTCGCGATGCTCGCGAGCTGTTCGAGCGCCTCAACATGGACATCGACCCCACGGCGTACTGCCGGGACCTGCCGGTCGCGCGCCTGCAGATGGTTGAAATCGCCCGGGCGCTGTCGTTTGACTCCAAGATCCTTGTCATGGACGAGCCCACGGCGCCCCTGACGACAACCGAAACCGAGTCTCTCTTCAAGCTGGTGCGCGACTTCGTCTGCCCGATGACCGGCCTGATCTTCATCACCCACCGCATGCCCGAACTCACCGAGCTCACCGACCGCATCTCGGTCCTGCGCGACGGCAAGTACATCGGCACGGTGGAGACCGCCTCGACTCCCATGAGCGAGGTCGTCAAGATGATGGTCGGCCGCGAGGTCCCAGCCGACGCGCGCCCCACCACCAAGCCGCTGTCCGACGAGGCGGTCCTGCGCGTCGAGAACCTCTCGACGGTCAAGGTCGTCCACGACGTCTCCTTCGAGGTCAAGAAGGGCGAGATCTTCGGCTTCGCCGGCCTGGTTGGCGCGGGCCGCACGGAGGTCGCGCGCGCCCTCTTCGGCGCAGACCCGCACACGGCGGGCGACATCTACGTCCACGGCGAGAAGGTCAGGATCAAGAGCGCCTCGGACGCGGTGAGGTACGGCATCGGATACCTCTCCGAGGACCGCAAGCAGTACGGCCTCCTGCTGGATAAGGACATCTCGTTCAACACGGGGCTTGCCGCCATGGACCACTTCACGAAGGCCACCGTGGTGGCCACCAAGAAGCTGCGTCAGATCGCCCAGGATTACGTGAAGAAGCTGCGTACTCGCACCCCCAGCGTGGACGTGGAGCTGCGGAGCCTTTCGGGCGGCAATCAGCAGAAGGTCGTCGTCGCCAAGTGGCTCGAACGCGACTCGGACATTCTCATCTTTGACGAGCCGACGCGCGGCATTGACGTGGGTGCGAAGGACGAGATCTACACGCTGCTGGAGAACCTCGCGAAGCAGGGCAAGGCCATCATCGTGATCTCCTCGGAGCTGCCCGAGGTCCTGCGCCTGGCGAACCGCATCGCCGTCATGGCCCACGGCCGCATCATCGGCACCCTCACCAACGAGGAAGCCACCCAAGAAAACATCATGGAACTGGCCACCGTCGGTCAGGAAGAAGCGAACGGAGAACTTGCGTGAGCACCGTCGTCGACAACAAGGGACTGGAGGCGCCGTCGCCTGTTGCGGCCTTCCTGAAGAGGAACATGCAGCTGCTGCTGGTCACACTGGCGCTGCTGGTGGTCCTGGCATTCTTTAGCTTTGCAGTGCCCAACTTTGCGTTCGTCACTCGCGAGGTTTACCTGGGCATCGTCTTGCAGTCGGCCTACATTGGCGTCATGGCGCTCGGCGCTACCTTCGTGATCGCCACCTCGGGCATCGACCTTTCGGTTGGTACTGGCCTGAGCCTCGTCGCAGTCATGGCGGGCATCTTCCTCGCGGGAGACAAGATGAACCTGCCGCTGGGTGCGGGCCTGGTCCTCACCCTCCTGGTCGGCATGGCGATCGGCCTGGTCAACGGCCTGAACGTCTCGATCCTGGGCCTGCCGCCCTTCATCGCAACACTCGCCATGATGATGGTCGCCCGAGGCCTCGCGCTGATCATCTCCGACAAGGCCTCGATCTCCATCGCCAACCCCGGCTACAAGTTCATTGCCTCGGGCACGCCCATCCCTTACGTTGCCAACGCTGTCATCATCTTCGTGGTCCTCACGGTCCTGGCAACCTTCCTCATGAACAAGACCCTGCTGGGGCGCTACGCCCTCGCGATCGGCTCCAACGAGGAGGCCACGCGCCTGTCCGGCGTCAACGTCCGCCTGTGGAAGATCATCATCTACGTGGTCGCGGGTGCGTTCATGGCTATCGGCGCGATCCTGTACTCGGCTCGTAACGGCCTCGTCCAGCCTGCTGAGGGTGTGGGCATGGAGCTCAACGTCATCGCCGCGGCCGTCATCGGCGGTACCTCCCTGTCGGGTGGCCGTGCCTCGATCCCCGGCGCGCTCGTCGGCGCAATCCTCATGGAAACCCTCAAGAAGGGCCTGACGATGATGGGTATCGCCGCCGAATGGCAGTTCGTTGTCACCGGTATCGTCCTGCTCCTTGCGGTCGTTATCGACAACCTGCGTCGCATCCGCGAAAACGCAGCCTGATTCATTATTCGTCCCAATTACACCCGTGAACCGACGTCGGTTCACACTCACCAAGGGCGGGAATGACCCCGCCACCCCACGAAAGGAACACCAATGCGCCCCATCGGACGTATCGTCGCCGCCGCCGCCGTCGGCTCCATGGCCCTGGGCCTGGCTGCCTGCACGACGTCGACCGACTCGACCGCCACGAAGTCCGGCGACTCCAAGACCGGCCAGTCCTCGGGAGCCACGAAGGTTGACACCTCGGGCAACCAGCAGGATTGGGAGAAGGCCGCCGTGAAGGGAGACGGCACGAAGACCGTCTACCTGGTGTCCAAGGGCTTCCAGCACCGCTTCTGGCAGGCCGTGAAGGAAGGCGCCGAGCAGGCCGGTGACGAGCTGGGCTACAAGGTCAACTTCGTCGGCCCTCAGGACGAAACGAAGGTCACCGAGCAGACCGACCAGCTCAAGTCCGCGCTGGACTCCGGCCCGGCCGCCATCGGCTTTGCCGCCCTCGACTCCAAGGCCGCTGCGGACCTCCTCTCGGAGATCAACAGCAAGGGCATCCCGGTCGTCGCCTTCGACTCCGGTGTTGAGTCCGACATCCCCGTCACCACCGTCCAGACGGACAACAAGGCCGCCGCCGCCGAGGCCGCCAAGCACATGATCGAGCTGCTCAAGGGTAAGAAGGGCTCGGTCGGCATGGTATGCCACGACTCGACCTCCACCACGGGCAAGCAGCGCTGCGAGGGCTTCAAGGAGTACTTCAAGGCCAACGCCCCCGCGGACCTGAAGCTCCTCGACGAGCAGATCGCCGGTGAGGTTACCAAGGCAGCCGACACCTCGCTGTCCATCATCCAGGCCAACTCCGACATCGTCGGCATGTACGGCTCCAACGAGGCCGCGGCTTCGGGCATCGTCCAGGGTGTTGCTGAGTCCGGCAAGGACGTGACCGTCGTGGGCTTCGACTCCGGCAAGACCCAGATGGACGCCATCAAGTCCGGCACCGAGGCCGGCGCCGTCACCCAGTCGCCCGTCAAGATCGGCTACTACACGGTCAAGGCTGCCGTCGCCGCCCTCAACGGCGCTGAGCTGCCCAAGGTCATCGACTCGGGCTTCGCCTGGTACGACAAGTCCAACATCGACAACGCCGAGATCAAGGCGAACCTCTACGAGTGAGTGAGGCTCACGCGGGCACGAGGCCGGGGCTGACGACGACGTAGACGCCGGAGTCGGTGGCCCGACGCGGGTCCCGCCCAGTGGGGCGGGACCCGCGGACCCGGCGCCAACTAGTTCACAGGATCCGAGGGGGTGAGAACCCCCGCGCTATGACATCGACATCTTCAAGAGGGATGAAGGAACAATGACTGAACACCCCCGTATCGGAATCCGACCCACGATCGACGGGCGCCGCAAGGGCGTGCGCGAGGCGCTCGAAGAGCAGACCATGAACATGGCCAAGTCCGTCGCCGACCTCTTTACCTCCACGCTGCGCTACCCCGACGGCAGCCCCGTCGAGGTGGTCATCGCCGACACGACGATTGGCCGCGTCCACGAGGCGCAGGCCTGCGCCGCCAAGTTCCGCTCCAACAACGTGGGCCTGACCGTGACGGTGACCCCGTGCTGGTGCTACGGCACCGAAACCACCGACATGGATCCGGCGATGCCGCACGCCATCTGGGGCTTCAACGGCACCGAGCGTCCCGGAGCCGTCTACCTGGCCGCCGCACTCGCCGGTCACGCCCAGATCGGCATCCCCGCCTTCGGCATCTACGGGGAGCACGTGCAGGACGCGGATGACACCTCGATCCCCGAGGACGTGCGCACCCGCCTGCTGGACTACGCGACCGCCGGCCTGGCCGTCGCACAGATGAAGGGCGAGGCCTACCTGTCCATGGGCTCGGTGTCGATGGGCATCGCCGGCTCCGTCGTCAACCCCGATTTCTTCGGCGCCTACCTGGGCATGCGCAACGAGTACATCGACATGAGCGAGTTCACGCGCCGTATCGACGAGGGCATCTACGACCACGAGGAGTACGAACGGGCCTACAAGTGGATCCGTGAGAACTTCACGCAGGGCAAGGACTGGAACCCGCCGGAGTGGCAGTACCCCGACAAGCACGAGGACTGGTGGAAGTTCGTCACCAAGATGACGCTCATCGGCCGGGACCTCATGCACGGCAACCCGCGCCTGGCCGAGCTCGGCTTCGAGGAGGAGGCGGGTGGCCACGGCGCCATCGCCGCGGGCTTCCAGGGCCAGCGCCAGTGGACCGACCACTTCCCCAACGGCGACGTGCTCGAAACCATCCTGAACACGAACTTCGACTGGACCGGGATCCGCCAGCCCTCGGTGGTCGCCACGGAGAACGACTCCCTCAACGGCGCGTCCATGCTCTTCGGCTACCTGCTGACCAACACGCCGCAGATCTTCTCCGACGTGCGCACCTACTGGAGCCCGGAAGCCATTGAGAAGGCGACGGGCTGGAAGCCCGAGGGCTTGGCTGCAGCCGGCCTGCTCGACCTGCGCAACTCCGGTTCGACCACCCTCGACGGCGCCGGGAAGGCGCTGCGCGACGGCAAGCCCGTCATCAAGCCGTGGTACGAGCTGACGGAGGAGGACCGCGAGGCCACCCTCGAGGCCACGACCTTCCACCCGGCGTCGACCGGCTACTTCCGTGGCGGCGGCTTCTCCACCCACTTCCGCACCTCCGGCGGTATGCCCATGACCATGTGCCGCATCAACCTCGTGCGCGGCCTGGGCCCGGTCATGCAGATCGCCGAGGGCTACTCCGTGGAGCTGCCCGACGAGGTCGCCTTCACCATCGAAGAGCGCACCAACATCGAGTGGCCCACGACCTGGTTCGTCCCCAACCTCACGGGCGAGGGCGCGTTCAAGAGCGTCTACGACGTGATGAATAACTGGGGCGCGAACCACGGTGCCATCAGCTACGGCCACATCGGCGGCCAGCTGATCACGCTGGCGTCCATGCTGCGCATTCCGGTGAACATGCACAACGTGCCCGAGGAGCGGGTGTTCCGTCCCAAGGCGTGGTCGCTGTTCGGCACCGAGTCCCCGGAGGGCGCAGACTTCCGCGCCTGCCAGACCTTCGGACCGATGTACCGCTGAGATAGTTCCCGTTCGGGCTCGGGTGTCCTCTCTCCCCGAGCCCGAACGGGTCACCCGGCTCCGATCGATACCGGGCCGCGGCCCCGGCCTCGTCGATGAGGAAAGCCGCGTTCCACCCAACGATGGGTGACGCCGAGCGAGGGCGCACCACAGGAGACCTTCAATGACCACCGTACTTGCTGTTGACCTCGGATCCGCGTCCGGGCGAGTCCTCGCCGGAACGCTTCACGACGGACGCCTGGTCGTCACCGACATTCACCGCTTCAAGCACCAGGCCCAGCGCCGCGAGGATGGGACCCTCACCTGGGACGTGGCGACGATGGAGGCCGAAACGATCGTCGGCCTGAAGAAGGCCCTTGAGCGCTTCCCCGACGCCCGCACGGTGTCGATCGACACGTGGGGAGTTGATTGGGCGCCTCTCGATGAGGACGGAAGCCTGATCGGCGACGTGGTTGCCTACCGCGACGAGCGCACATCCCGGACGCTGGACAACTTCCGCAGCCGCATCGCCGACCGGGAGTTTTTTGACCTGACGGGCAACCAACCTGCCACCATCAACACGGCGAACCAGCTCTTTGCCTTCCTGCAGGAGAACCCGAGCGACGCCCGGCGCGTGCGCACCGCCTTGTTCCTGCCCGACTACTTCGCGTACCGACTCACCGGCGTCGTGGGATGGTCTCGCACGATCGCCTCCACGTCGGGCCTACTGACCCCGGGCGGCGCGGGCTTCAACGACGAGGTGTTCGCACGTCTGGGCATTCCGCGCGACTGGTTCGGCACGCTAGACGCGGACCGCACGGTCGTTGGCCCCTGCACCGTTGCCGGCCTCGAAACCCTCAGCGTCGTGCGAGGGGGCGCCCACGACTCGGCGTGCGCCGTGCACGGCCTGCCCATCGAGGAGGGTAAGCGCGCCTACTTCCTCTCGTGCGGATCCTGGTCGGTCCTCGGTGCCATCGAGGACGAACCCCTCATGAGCGACGCGGCCTTCGAACTCGGTATCACGAACGAGGGTCGCACCGACGGGGGAGTGCGCCCGCTGTTCAACATCACGGGCATGTGGATCCTCCAGGAGATCCAACGCCAGTGGGAGCGCGAAGGAACGCCCACGGACACGGACGAGCTGGTCGCCCAGGCCCGCGCCCTCCCGCCCGCCCCGGGCACCTTTGACCCGGACGAAGAGGCCTTCGCGACCCCCGGGGACATGCAGCGCAAGATCGATGAGGCGCTGGCGGCGCAGGGGGCGAGCCGTCCCGACTCGATGGCGGGATACGTGCGCGTCATCATCGAATCCTTCGCCCGCCGCTACGCGCGCGCGATCGGTGAGCTGACCCAGGCCACGGGGAGGGCTCCCGACCAGCTCAACCTCGTGGGGGGCGGAGCGCGCAACCGGCTATTGTGCGATCTGACGGCCCAGATCGCGGGAGTTACCGTCGTGCGCGGCCCCATCGAGGCCTCGACCTTCGGCTCTCTCCTCGCCCAACTCGAAACAATCGGCGCCTTGGCCGCCAACGAGCGCGCATCCGTCATCGCAGCAAGCGCACAGACCCATGTCCACACCCCGTCCCGCGATTAAGAAGGTCTCGCTCGCCGACATCGCGCGGCGCGCGGGGGTGTCCACCAACACCGTCTCGCGCGTCGTGCGCGGAGACCCCGAGGTGTCGGAGAAGACTCGCGCCCGCATCGCCAAGCTCGTCGACGAACTCGGCTACGTTCCCAACTACGCGGCGCGGGCGCTGGCGGCCAAGCGCACCAACGTGTTGCAGGTCGTGTTGGCGGCCCCGATGTTCCACGGGCACGGGCGTGTTCTCCTCTCGATCCTCAACGCCTCATCCCAGGCCGGGTATCACGTCTCCCTGTCCTACGCCTACGGGCCGGACGGCCAGCTCAGGAGCGACTTTGCCCCCTTCGACGTTGACGGGGTCATCATCCTGGGCGGGCAGGATCCCACGATAGACGTCGCCATTGAGGCCGGCGGGCGCTTTCCGACCGTTCTCGTGCTGACGAGCGAAAAGGGCCTCGATGGTATTTCGACGGTCGCGGTCGACAACGTGCGCGGGGCGCGCCTGGCAACCGAGCACCTCCTCGCCCAGGGGCTGACGGACGTCGTCCATATCGCCGGTCCGCTCGGATGGTCCGACGCGCAGATGCGCAGGCTCGGCTACGAGCAGGCGTGCGAGAGCTACGGGGTCACCCCGGCGGTCCTGCAGCCCGACTCGTGGGACTCGCGCGACGGCTACGACGTGATGCGCGCCGCCGGCCGTCTGCCCCAGGGGATCCAGACCGCCAACGATCAGCTCGCGCTGGGGGCCATGCGCTACATCTATGAGCGTGGGGGAGTGGTCCCTCGGGATGTGCGTGTCGTCGGCTTCGATGACATCGACGGCGCCGACTCCTACGCGCCGCCGCTCACGACGATCCACCAGCCCTTCGACAGGCTGGGGCGCACGGCGGTTCGCCTCGTGCGATCGCTCATGGGCGGTGGCCCCTCCCAGGACATCGTCATCGATCCCGAGCTGGTCATCCGGGCCAGCTCCCACCTATAGAAAGGCACGTTCATGCTCTACGGTCCCATGACTCACCCGCAGTTCCTGCGCGCCCTCGCCGCCGCCGGACACGGGTCGAAGATCCTGCTGGCGGACGCCAATTATCCTCACACGACGGGCGTATCGCAGCGCTGCGAGCTCGTGTCGCTGAACCTGGCTCCCGGCCTCCTGGATGTCCTCCAGGTCCTGGAGGTGCTCAAGCACACGATCCCGATCGAGCGAGCGGAGATCATGACCCCCGCCGCCGACGCCGAGCCGGTGGACATCCCCATTCACGGGGAGTTCCGCGAGGCGCTGCCGGGCGTGGAGTTTGGTGAACTCTCCCGCTTCGACTTCTATGACGCCGCGCGCGCCGAGGATGTGGGCATCATCGTGGCCACGGGAGAGCAGCGCCTGTATGGCAATCTGTTGCTCACGGTCGGGGTGCGTGCGCCGGGAGAGTAAAGCGTTCGTTGCGCGAGCTTCGGGGACTTTCCTCGCCGGTGACGAACACTTTCGTTTCATTTTCGTTTTGGCTGCGCTGGGAAGGTGGCAAACGCTCGAGCGAAGGTGGCGTGGGTGAGCGATCCGCACGGTCGCTCACCCGCGCATTTTCATGTCGATTGCAGGGAATGTGGCGCTCGCGCGCGTCGTGGCCCGCGTGTGTGTGCGCACACTATTGCGGGAGGTTCCTCCCCTTGAGCGTGAGGTTGCATACTTTCGTTTTAGTGACTATTCTGTCCTTAACGAAAGGCAAAGCGACAGAGATGTTGCTCATCCGCAAATGAGGTGCCCATGGGACGTGCAGAGGAACGCACGAACTACATCCTGGATCGCCTCGCCCGCGAGGGTGAGGTGAGCGTCGCTCAGCTTGCCTCGGATCTGGGGGTTTCCCCCGTCACCGTTCGCGCGTCGCTCAAGACCCTGGACGAGCAGGGGTACCTCGTGCGCACCCACGGGGGAGCCCGCCCCACCACCTTCCGCAACATTCACCTGCGCCAAAGCGACCGCGTCGAACAGAAGGAGCGCATCGCGCGGGCCGCGGCCGACATGATTCACGACGACGACCGCATCATGATCGAGGCGGGGACGACGTGCGCGCTCATCGTCAAGTACCTGACCGGCAAGCGCGGGGTCCAGGTCCTGACCAACTCCGTCCTCGTCTTCGCCAACGCCCGCTCCAACCCCAGCCTCAACATCACGCTGACGGGCGGGCACTTCCGCGCCGAGTCCGAGTCCCTGGTGGGGCCGGTCGCCGAGCGCGCCATCAATGACTTCAACGCGCGCGTCGCGTTCCTTGGAACCGACGGCTTCAGCGTTGATCGCGGCCTGACCACCCAACTCGTGGAGGGTGGACAGGTCGGCTCCATCATGCGCACCCGCGCGCAAGAGACGTGGCTGCTTGCCGACTCCTCGAAGTACGGGGAAGCCGGCTTTGTCAGCTTCATGGGGATCGACCAGGTCACCGGAATCATCACCGACGATGAGATCCCCGAAGAATCCATCAAGGAATTGGCCGAGCGCACGAAGCTGCGCATCGTCTAGGAGGAAATACATGGCCACCATCGTGGTGATGCCCCAGCTGGGCAACTCTGTTGAGTCGTGCATCATCGTCGAGTGGATGATCGCCGAGGGCGACACCGTCGCCGTCGACCAGACCCTCGCGTCCATCGAGACCGACAAGTCGACGATGGAGGTGCCCTCGACCGCTGAGGGAACCGTCCTGAAGCTCCTGTGGGAGGAAGGCGACGAGGTCCCCGTCAAGGATCCCCTCATCATCGTCGGAGCGCCCGGAGAAGACATCTCGGGCCTCGTCCCCGGAGGCGAGGGTGCCAGCGAGTCGGTCGAGGCTGCCGCCGCTCCCGGGCAGGCCGCCGCTGCCCCCGAGCAGGCCGCCCCCGCCTTCGCGACCGAGCGCGCCACGGGAGCCGTCTCTCCGCGCGCCCGTGCCCTGGCCGCCAGTTCCGGCGTGGACGCCTCGGCCATCGCCGAGGGGTCGGGTCCCCACGGGCGAGTCATCGAACGCGACGTTGCCGCCGCGATCGCGGCCGGCCCCACCCTGACCTCCGCCGCGCGCGCCGCGGGAGTGAGCGCCACGGAAGGCACCGGCATCGGAGGGCGCGTCAGCGTCGCGGACGCAAACCGGGCCCCCGAGGCGAGCGCGCCCGCCGCCGTTCCCGCCCCCGCTCCGGCCGCCGACTTCCCCGGGGCCTCCACCTCCTCCCCGCTCAAGGGAGTGCGCAAGGTGGTCGCCAAGCGCATGATGGAGTCCCTGACCACGACGGCTCAGCTCACGCTCAACACGAGCGCGAACGCTGCGGGCATCCTCGCCCTGCGCAAGAAGGTCAAGAACGCCGACGAGGCCCTCGGCCTGAACAAGATCACCCTCAACGACCTCGTCTGCTTCGCCGTGTCGCGCACCCTGCCCAAGTACCCGGTCTTCAACGCACACCTCGAGGATGGTGTCCTCACCGAGTTCGAGCAGGTCCACCTCGGCTTTGCGTGCGACACCCCGCGCGGCCTCCTGGTTCCCGTCATCCGCTCGGCGCAGTCCCTGGGCCTCAAGGCCTTCTCCGACGAGGCCAAGCGCCTCGCGGGCGCCGCGATCGACGGCACCCTGTCGCCCGATTACCTGGGGGGTGGAACCTTCACGGTGTCCAATATCGGATCCTTCGGAATCGAGACCTTCACCCCCGTCATCAACCTTCCCCAGACGGCGATCCTCGGCGTCGGCGCGATCACCCCGCGCCCGGTCCTCGCCCCCGACGGCGCCGTTGGCGTCCAGCAGCGCCTCAACCTGTCGCTGACGATCGACCACCAGGTCATTGACGGCGCGGACGGAGCGCGCTTCCTGCGCGACCTTGTCGCCGCCATCGAGAACATCGACGTGACCGTCCTGGCCTGAGAAAGAGGAACACACATGAGCGAGACACATTTCGACGTCATCGTCCTGGGGGCCGGCCCCGGCGGCTACCTGGCCGCCGAGCGCCTCGGCCACGCGGGCAAGAAGGTCGCCTTGGTGGAGGAGCAGTACCTGGGAGGCACCTGCCTGAACGTGGGCTGCATTCCCACCAAGACCCTGCTCAACGGCGCGAAGAACTACCTGCACGCCAAGGAAGCCAGCCAGTTCGGCGTGGACGCCCAGGGCGTGGCCGTCAACTGGGCGCAGATGCAGGCCTGGAAGGACCAGGTCGTGCGCGGCCTCGTCGCGGGCGTGGCCGCCACCGAGCGCAAGGCGGGAGTCACCGTCATCAATGGTCGAGGCCACCTCGATGCCCCCGGTCGCGTCACCGTTGAGGGAACGACCTACACCTCGGACCACGTCATCATCGCCACCGGCTCGGTCCCGGCCATGCCGCCGCTGCCCGGCACGCAGGACAACCCGGCACTCGTGGATTCGACGGGCATCCTGTCCCTGCCTGAGGTGCCCGAGCGCCTGGCGATCATCGGCGGAGGCGTCATCGGCGTCGAGTTTGCCTCCCTGTACGCCACCCTCGGCTCGCAGGTGACCGTCATCGAGATGGCCCCCGAGATCCTTCCCTTCATGGACGACGACCTCGCCGCCAAGGCGCGCGCCGCCATGACGGACGTGACCTTCGAACTGGGCTGCCGCGTCGAGTCCCTCGACGGGGGTACCGTCCACTACTCCAAGGGCGAGGAAAAGAAGCGCGTCGAAGCCGACGTCGTCCTCATGGCGGTTGGCCGCCGTCCCGCCACTGCGGGCTGGGGGGCCGAGGAAGCCGGTCTCGAGATCAACCGCGGCATCGTCGTCGACGACACGATGCGCACGAACCTGCCCAACGTGTGGGCCATCGGCGACGTCACCGGACGCTCGCTCCTGGCACACGCCGCCTACCGCATGGCGGAGATCGCCTCGGCGAACATTCTTGACCCTGCCGCCAAGAAGCGCGGCGAGGTCATGCGTTGGCACACCGTCCCGTGGGCCGTGTTCTCGATCCCCGAGGCTGCCGGCGTCGGTCTGACCGAGTCCGCCGCCAAGCGCGAAGGCCGCGAGGTCCTCGTCGCCAAGGTTCCCGCCCTCATGTCCGGGCGCTTCATCGCCGAGAACGGCTTCAAGGCTCCGGGCGAAGCGAAGATCCTCGTGGACCCAGACACGCATCAGGTCCTCGGCATCCACGTCCTGGGCGCCTACGCCGCCGAGATGATCTGGGGAGCGCAGGCCGTCCTCGAGATGGAGCTCACCGTCGAGGACCTGCGCCAGGTTGTCTTCCCTCACCCCACGGTCTCCGAAGTGATCCGCGAGGCCGCCTGGGCCGTCACGCTCTAACGAACCCCTACGTCAAGGAAGAGTAGAAAAAATGACTAAGTCTCTCATCATCGACCCCTCCGAGGTGCGTCGCCCGGGGCACGTGAAGTTCCCCGACATCCCGGTCAACCAGTACCGCTTCGACCGCGACACCGAGATCGCCCGCTACGGCAAGGACGGGTTGGTCCAGATGCTCCACGACATGATCGTCGTGCGCACCTTCGAGTCGATGCTCGACTCCATCAAGAAGACCGGCGCCTGGGAGGGCGTTGAGTACAACCATCGCGGCCCCGCCCACCTGGGCATCGGCCAGGAGAGCGCCTACGTCGGCCAGAGCTTCGTGCTCAGCCCACAGGACTTCATCTTCGGCTCCCACCGCTCTCACGGTGAGATCCTCGCCAAGTGCTACTCGGCCATGCACCAGATGGACGATGGTCAGCTTGAGGACATCATGAAGGGCTTCCTGGGCGGTGAGACCCTGTCCTACGCGGAAAAGATCGGCTACTCGGACACGAAGGACCTGACGGAGAACTTCATCCTCTTCGGCGCGCTCGCTGAGATCTTCGCCCGCAAGTCGGGCTTCAACCGCGGCCTTGGCGGATCGATGCACACCTTCTTCCTGCCGTTCGGCTCCTACCCGAACAACGCGATCGTGGGCGGAAGCGCCCCCATCGCCAACGGTGCCGCGCTCTTCAAGCGCATCAACCGCAAGCCCGGCATCGTCATCTCCAACGTCGGTGACGCCGCGCTGGCGTGCGGCCCCGTGTGGGAGGCCCTCAACTTCGCCTCGATGGATCAGTTCCGCTCCCTGTGGCGCGAGGAGGACGGCGGCAACCCGCCGATCCTATTCAACTTCTTCAACAACTTCTACGGCATGGGCGGCCAGACCTTCGGCGAGACCATGGGCTACGAGATCCTCGCTCGCGTAGGTGCGGCCCTGAACCCCGAGGCCATGCACGCCGAGCGCGTTGACGGACTCAACCCGCTCGCCGTCGCGGACGCGACCACTCGCAAGAAGAAGATCCTGGAGGAGGGCCGCGGCCCCGTCCTCATGGACACCATCACCTACCGCTTCTCCGGCCACTCCCCGTCGGACGCCTCCTCGTACCGCACGAAGGAAGAGGTCGACCTGTGGGAGCAGGTGGACTGCATCAAGGAGTACTCCGACCTCCTCATCTCCAACGGCTTGACCACGCGCGACGACATCGACTCCTACACGTCCTCCCTGACCGACAAGCTGGTCAAGGTCCTCAAGCTCGCCATTGACGACGAGGCCACCCCGCGCGTTGCCGACGGCTACATCGACTCCGTCATGTTCTCCAACGAGAAGGTCGAGTCCTTCGACGACGCGACACCCGAGATCGACCTGGAGGACAACCCGCGCGTGAAGGCCCTGGCCAAGAAGGTGCGCACCAGCGTTGACGAGAACGGGAAGCCCGTCTCGAAGATGCGCATGTACCAGTTCCGTGACGGCCTGTTCGAGGCGATGCTGCACCGCTTCCAGATCGATCCGACGATGGCCGCATGGGGCGAGGAGAACCGCGACTGGGGTGGCGCGTTCGCCGTCTACCGCGGCCTGACGGAGGCCCTGCCCTACCGTCGCCTCTTCAACTCGCCGATCGCCGAGGCCTCCATTGTCGGCGCGGGCGTCGGCTACGCGATGGCCGGCGGGCGTGCGGTCGTTGAGCTCATGTACTGCGACTTCCTGGGCCGCGCGGGCGACGAGGTCTTCAACCAGATGGCCAAGTGGCAGTCGATGAGTGCCGGCCTGCTCAAGATGCCTCTCGTCCTGCGCGTGTCCGTGGGAGCCAAGTACGGCGCTCAGCACAGCCAGGACTGGAGCGCGCTCACCGCCCACATCCCCGGCCTCAAGGTCTACTTCCCGACCACGCCCACGGACGCCAAGGGCATGCTGAACCTCGCGCTGTCGGGCACCGACCCCGTCGTCTTCTTCGAGTCCCAGAAGCTCTACGACAAGGGCGAGGACTTCGAACCCGGCGGCGTCCCGGAGGGCTACTACGAGACCAAAGAGGGCGAGCCCGCCATCCGCCGCGAGGGCAGCGACATCACGATCGCGGCATACGGCGCCACCGTCTACAAGGCGCTCGAGGCGGCGGACGTGCTGGCCGAGAAGTACGGGCTGAGCGCCGAGGTCATCGACCTGCGCTTCGTCGCCCCGCTGAACTACGACAAGCTCATCGCTTCCGTGAAGAAGACCGGCCGCCTGCTCCTGACCTCGGACGCGGTCGAGCGCGGATCCTTCCTCAACACGGTGGCAGCGAACGTGCAAACCCTGGCCTTCGACGCGCTCGACGCGCCCATCGCCGTGGTTGGCTCGCGCAACGGCATCACGCCCGGACCCGAGCTTGAGTCGTTCTTCTTCCCGCAGGTCTCGTGGATCCTCGATGCCATCCACGAGCGCATCCTGCCGCTGCCCGGACACGTGCCCACCACGAAGCACGCGACCGAGGCTGAGATCGCGCGTCTGAACCGCGCCGGTCTGTAGGGCCTTGGGGGCGGGCCGTCCCCCTTTCCGGCCCGCCCCCGCTCCCGGCTCGCACTCCTGATGCGAGCCCGGCGAGGCCGGGGCAATCTCCTCCTCACCTGTGCCCCGGCCTCGCCCACAATCGTGAGACAAGAGCTTTTTTCTCCACCCAACGAAGAGATGGCGGAATCCATGGACATCACCAACGACCCGGCTTCCACCCCGGCCCAGCGCATCGAGGCGCTGCGCGCGGTGGTCGCGAACGAGCACTTCCCGAGCTGGGTGCCCGAGTCAAATAACCACATTCACACGTGCTTCTCCTTTAGCCCCTACACCCCCACGCACGCCGCCCTCCTGGCTCGACGCGCGGGACTGAGGGTCGTCGGCTCCGTCGATCACGATTCCATCGGCGCGGCGGCCGAGATGAGCGAGGCGACCCGCATTCTGGGCATGGGTTCCGTTACCGGCTTCGAGATCCGCGCTCGCTTCGGCGAGGGCACCGCGCTCGCCCAGCGCAAGCTCAACAACCCCGATTCCGTGGGCGTCGCCTACATGACCGTCCAGGGCGTGCCCGCTCCGGCACGTGAGAAGGTCGCGCAGTGGCTGGCCCCCAAGCGCGCCGCCCGCCTCGAGCGCACGCTGGCGATGGCCGAGCGCGCCAACAAGATCCTCACCGACCTGAGCCTGGAGCCCTTCGACCCGCAGGTCGACATGGTAGGCATCTCGCAGTACGCAAACGGCGGCGGTATCACCGAGCGTCACCTGCTGGCCGCCATGGCCTCGGCCCTCATCCGCGGTTTCGGCCGCGGCCCCGCCCTGGTCCAGGGCCTGGACTCCATGGGCGTCGAAATCCCCGAGTCCCTCGCGCGCGTCCTGGCCGACTCCGACAACCCGCACCTCATGTACGACCTGCTGGGAGTCCTCAAGGCCAACTACCTGGACCGCATCTACATTCAGCCCACCGACGAACTGCCGAGCGCGGCCGAGGTCGTGGCCTTCGCCGACTCCATCGGAGCGATCGCCACCTACGCCTACCTGGGCGACGTGTCAGCCTCGCCGACGGGAGATAAGAAGGCCGAGAAATTCGAGGACGACTTCCTCGATGAGCTCTTCGAGTACATGGAGTCCATCGGCCTGCGCGCCGTCACCTACATGCCCCCGCGCAACACCTCCGAGCAGCTGGAGCGCATCCACGCGCTCGCGGCCGCCCACGGCATGCTCGAGATCTCAGGCGTGGACATCAACCAGCCCCGACAGCGCTTCACCTGCGAGGAGCTGCGCCGCGAAGAGTTCGCGGACCTCAACGAGGCCACGTGGGCCCTCGTCGCGCACGAGGCCCTGTCCTGCGTGGATCCCTCCCTGCACCTGCTGGGCCGCACGGGTCGCCTGACCCCCGAGGCGCTCGCCCAGCGTATCAGCCAGTACGCGCCCCTGGGTCGCGCGATTGCCGACGGCGAGGACGCCGCCGCGGTTGCCGCCCGGGCCACATCGATTAACTGACGATCATCGTCGAGAAAGAGAGACATCATGAGTAACGCCCCCGAGGTACGCGGCCTCTTCCTGAAGGCCCTCGGCCGCCCGGTCATCGTGGCACCCAGCGACGCCGAGCCGACCGTCACCTTCGACGGCCCGCTCACCGAGGTGTGCCCCTGTTCCCTGAAGGAGACGGAGCTTCCCGTCGTCGTGCGCGCTGGTGAAGAGACCTTCGAGGTTCGCGCCACCGCCACCGGCGAGCGGGCCATCAACGGCCGCGTCGCCCTCGTGACGGGTGGCGCCCAGGGATTCGGCGCGGAGATCGCGCGCGGCCTGGTGGACGCCGGATGCTTTGTGTACGTCGCCGACCTGAACGGTGAGGGCGCCGCAGCCAAGGCGGCCGAGCTCGGCGGCGAAGGCGTCGCCCACCCGATCACCGTCAACGTCGCCGACGAGGAGTCCGTCGCCGCGATGGCCGCCGAGATCGAGCGCGTCACCGGCGGCCTCGACCTGGTGGTCTCCAACGCGGGCATCGTGCGCGCCGGCTCCGTCCTCGAGCAGGACGCGGCCGCGTTCCGCCTGTCCACGGACATCAACTACGTGGCCTTCTTCCTGGTCACGAAGCACCTGGGCCAGCTCCTGGCACGCCAGCACTCGACCGCCCCCGAGTGGCTGACCGACATCATCCAGATCAACTCCAAGTCCGGCCTGGTGGGCTCGAACAAGAACGCCGCCTACGCGGGTTCGAAGTTCGGCGGTATCGGCCTGGTCCAGTCCTTCGCCCTCGAGATGGTTGCTCACGGTGTGAAGGTCAACGCGATCTGCCCCGGCAACTTCTACGACGGGCCGCTGTGGTCCGACCCGGACCGTGGCCTCTTCGTTCAGTACTTGAACTCCGGCAAGGTCCCCGGCGCCAAGACGGTCGCCGACGTCAAGGAGTTCTACGAGGCGAAGGTCCCCATGCGTCGCGGCGCCCAGGGCATTGACGTCCTGCGCGCGATCTTCTACATCGTTGAGCAGGAATACGAGACCGGCCAGGCCGTGCCCGTCACGGGCGGCCAGGTGATGCTCTCCTGATCACTCGCGAGGCCGGGGACCGTCAGTGGTTTCCTCCCGGGCTCCCCGGCCTCGTCCCCAGTCATCCCACGTCCAGTAGTTTTCCCAGTCAAGGAGTCAGTCATGACCGAGATTCCCTCCACCCAGTACGCGATTCAGATCGTCGGCAAGGAGGAGTTCGTCGTTAACCCGGCGAAGCCCGTTGATCCCGTTGGCCCGACGCAGATCATGCTCGAGGTTGAGGCCTGCGGCATTTGCTTCTCTGATACGAAGCTGCTCCACCAGTTCGATGGCCACCCGCGCAAGTCCGACGTGGTGGCGGGCATTGACCTGGACGCCCTGAAGGACATTCCGTCCTACCACCCGAACCAGGAGGCTGTGACGCCGGGCCACGAGCCCGTCGTCCGCGTCGTGCAGGTCGGCGAGGAGGTCACGCACTTCAAGGTCGGCGATCGTCTGCTGGTCCAGGCGGACTGGAAGCACCTGCGCACCGCGAAGTCGAACGGCGCTTTCGGCTACAACTTCGACGGCGCCCTCGAGGAGTACGTCGTCGTCGACGAGCGCTGCGTCGTGTCTCCGGACGGCGAAGAGTTCCTGATCCACGTGTCGGAGGGCCCGTCGGCCGCCGCCGTGGGCCTCATCGAGCCGTGGGCGACAGTCGAGGGCTCCTACGCGTGGGCGGAGCGCGATCACGTTGCTGACGGTGGGCGTCTGCTGGTCGTGGGCGAGGGCGACATCGACGCGCTGACCGCCGAGCACAAGCCCGCCGAGGTCGTGCGTGTTGCCGCCGACGCCATCGAGGGGACGCTGGGTGAGTTCGACGACGTCGTGTTCTTCGGCGCGGACGCCGACGCCATCGAGAAGGCTGCTCTGCTCATCGGCACCCGCGGCACGATGTGTGTCGTCCTCGGCGGTGAGACCATTTCTCGCAAGGTGTCGCTGGACATCGGCCGCGTCCACTACGATTTCATCCGCTTCTGCGGCACGACCGGATCGGACCCGCGCGAGGGCTACGCCTGGATTCCCGCCAACGGCGATCTGCGCGAGAACGACCGTTGCGTCTTCGTCGGCGCCGCCGGCCCGATGGGCGTCATGCACACGATGCGCGCCGTCACCTCGGGTGTTCCCGGCGTCAGCGTGGTCGGCACAGACCTGTCGGACGAGCGTCTGGCCAACCTGACGAAGGTTGTCGGCCCGACCGCGCAGAAGAACGGCGTGCCGCTGGACATCGTCAACACGGCCTCGACGCCCCTGGAGTACGGCTACACCTACGCCACGTGCCTCGTGCCCGTTCCGGCGCTGGTCTCCCAGGCCGTCGACCTGCTGGCCGAGGGTGGCATCCTGAACGCCTTCGCGGGAATCCCGGCCGGCACCTTCGGCGACTTCGACCTGCAGGGCATCATCGAGCGCCGAATCTTCATGCTGGGCACCTCCGGCTCGGACGTCTCCGACATGCGCACGGTCCTGCGCAAGATCGAGGACGGCATCATCGACACCACGATCTCCCTGTGGGCGATCACCGGCATGGCGGGCTTCGGCGACGCCATCAACGCGGTGATGGACCGCACCTCGGGCGGCAAGATCATGGTCTTCCCGATGATGCACGACCTGGGCCTGACCCCCGTGTCCGAGCTCGCCGAGAAGCTGCCGACGGTCGCCGCGAAGCTCGACGCCGCCGGCCTGTGGACCAAGGAAGCCGAGGAGGCGCTGCTCGCCACCCGCTGAGCGTTCCGCCTCGCCCTTCGCCCCGGCCTCGTTTGACACTCGGACGAGGCCGGGGCCTTCGCGTTTCTGCGATAATGAAGGTGCAAGCGTTGCAGGGTAGAACGAGGAGGTTCCCATGACAATCGACGATCACGCCTCGCAGGAGCGCTACGTGGCGCTGTACGCCTGGCTGTGCGGGCAGATGTCCCCGCGCGCGCCGCACGCGGCGGACCTCTTTGAGCAGGACAGGGAGTGCCTCTACGACGCGTTCCTCTCCGTGCTCGTTGGTACGAGGCTGGGGTTCGCGGACTACGACGATAATCAAGCCCATCACGGGCTCTACGCCTTCGACTTTTTCGTCGGAGACCTCGAGGCGCCGTCTTGTCGTGCGGGAGTAGATGGAGCGAGGGGATCCGGAGTAGCAGGGGAGTCTGCCGCGGCAGCCGCCACCCCGGCGATGTGCCACGCCATCGTCGACACGTGGCTCGGGGACACGAGCGCACGTATCCCGTTCGTGGCCTCTGTGATCGCTTCCGTGGCCACCCTCGAGCTCGTCGCCGATGTGCGCGTCGACGAGTGCGTCTTTGAGTGTGACCTGCCGCCGGAGTATGCGCGCTGCACCGCGAACATGCCGTGGGAGGACGGGAGCCTGCCAATCGGCGCGCTGGATTTGTCCCTGGTTGCCCCTGGTCCACTCATCTACGTGGAGGCGGGCGCACGCTACGCGAGGCAGCCCCTGTCCTGCTCGGGCTTCGACGAGGCCTTGGCCTCGTGTGTGCAGATGGGGCTGGCCGTGGAGTCCTCCATGGCCTCCGGCGCCGGAGTGGCTGCCGCTCTGCGCGCCCCGCACGGGGGCCCTGAGATGCTCGGGTGGGCTGCCGACACAGTGGCTCGAGCCCTGTCGGCCTGCGGGCACACCGGGGGAGTGCAGATCCGAACGCGCTTCGCTCACGCGCCGGCGTAGCAACCGCCCGCCGCGCCGTCGCGCATAACGAAGCCCCGGCCTCGTCCGTTCATTCAGACGAGGCCGGGGCAAGTCTGCTGGGGGAGAGGCCCCTTACGCGTTGGTCTTCTCGGCGCCGACGGGGGCGTCGTCCTTCCAGAAGTCAAGCTCATCGGGGTTCAGACCGATCGAGGACGCCTTGAAGTGCGGCTCGAGGCCGGCCTTGCGCTGGGCGACATAATCGTTGGCACAGCGGATGGCCTGGTTGCCCAGAATGACGATGACGGGCAGGTTGATCAGAGCCATGAGCCCCATCAGGATGTCGCCAAGGTTCCACGCGACCTCGAACTTGAGGAGAGCGCCAGCGAAGACGAGTAGCGCAGCGACACTACGAAAGACGGTGAGCATCCAGTGCTTCATGTGTACGTTGCGCAGCAGGAAGCGGAAGTTGACCTCTGCGTAGTAGAAGTTACCAACCAGCGTCGTGAACGCGAAGAGGAAGAGCGCGACCGAGACGAAGACCTGCGCGACGCTCTGGCCGAGAACCGTTGCCATCGCGTCCTTCACGACGGGAGCGCCCGTGACGCCACCATCAGTTCCAACGCCCGAGGACAGGACGACGAATGCAGTGAGCGTACAGATGATCATGGTGTCGATGAAGACGGACAGCATCTGAACGAGGCCCTGCTTGGCCGGGTGCGACACGGAAGCGGAGGCGGCGGCGTTCGGAGCGGAACCGACACCGGCCTCGTTGGAGTACAGACCACGCTTGATCCCGTACATCATCGCCGAACCGGTGAAAGCGCCGAAGATCGCCGGGAAATCGAAAGCATTAGAGAAGATCGCAGAGAACATAGCCGGGATGTTCTGGTAGTTGAGCACGACCACGATCAGGCCGACGCCCAGGTAAATGATCGCCATCACCGGAACCAGGAAGCCCGTCACGTCGGTCAGGCGGCGCGTGCCACCGAAGATGGAGGCGGCCATGAGAACCGCGAGAATGGCACCGATGATCCAGGGAGTCCACTCGTTGGCCCAGCTATACCCGGTGAAGGCATCTGCGACGTTAAACGAAGCAAGAAGGTTAAAGCCACCCATGTAGGTGATGATCAAAACGACGGCAAACAGGGCAGCCAGCCAGTTCTGCTTCAGTGCCGTCTGAATGTAGTAGGCGGGGCCACCGTAGGAGTGCTGAGGTCCCTGCTTCTTGTAAATCTGCGCGAGAGTCGATTCGATGAAGGCGGAGGCGCCACCCAGCGTCGCAATGACCCACATCCAGAAAACGGCGCCGGCGCCGCCCAGTGTCACCGCGGTGGCAACGCCCGCAATGTTGCCGACGCCCACACGCGAGGCCGTGGAGACCATCAGAGCGCGGAACGAGGAAACCTCGCCTTCCTCGTGCGGAGGCTCGGTCACGACGCGGATCGCTTCCTTGAAGAGCCGCAGAGGCAGCGCGCGCGTGCGGACGAAGAAGTACAGGCCGACGCCAATGAGAAGGGCGACGAGCAGGTACGTGTACATGAAGCCCGAGATCGTATCCAGGGTGCCGGCGAGATCGAAGGCCGGACGCAGGGTTCCATTCATCGTTGTTCCTAGCGTTGATGGATGTTCGTGGACGCGGCGAGGCCGCGCTGATGGGACTGAGTATAGCGTCTCGGTCAACGGAGGGTAAAGACTTTGCTAAGAAATGTGATAGTTTCTGCCGTCGGTGCAGCTTGCGGGTGGCTGAGGCTGGGATCGTGACGAATAGGGAACCTCGATTGAGAGCGCTGGAGCACACTTTCGCTCAATCCATGTGGTCTGGGACATGAAATTGCGCGATTCTGGGCGGGGTTCGGTCTCAAACATCGTTCGATTCGGCTAAATTCTGCGGAAAAGTGTGTGAAGGGCTATTCGGTACGCACGATTTGACGATGTCGAGCAACCTGCGTATTATTTTTCCTGTTGCGCCGAACGGCAGCGAGCGAAGCGAGATGCTCAGATCGCGGAAACATGGCGCGAAACGCCTTTCGAAAGCATGCGGCACATCCGTGTGTGCTTGATC
>NZ_GL622194.1:1040766-1060722 GCF_000185285.1 Actinomyces sp. oral taxon 180 str. F0310 | reverse complement strand
CCCCCCACACGAGGGGCGCCCCGGTCCGCCCACATGCGTCGATGCGGGCAAGTCTGCCCGGCGCGCCGATGCGAGCGGCGCGCTGTGGCAGAGAGTATAGCGCGTCGCGATTGATTGACCGGGGGGTCCATACTAAGATAGTTGATGTTTCAATGAACGCTCGAAAGGAAACATCATGACGTCTATTGCTATCGTTCTCGGCTCGGTTCGTCCCGGACGCTGGGGCGAGCAGGTCGCGAACTGGATTCAGGCGCGCGCGCAGGCGGCCGGCTTGGACGCCGCAGTCGTCGATCTCAAGGAGTTCGACCTGCCGATCTTTGCCGAGGAGCCGCCGTCGATGGTTGTCCCGACACAGCCCGAGGGCGTTCGTCTGCGCGAGACCCTGGAGGCCCGCGACGGACTCATCTTCGTCACGCCGGAGTACAACCAGTCTGTCCCCGGCGGGCTGAAGAACGCGATTGACTACCTGCCACCGTCGACGCTCAAGGACAAGCCCGTCGGGATCGTCGGCTACTCGTGGCACGACGCCGTCGCAGCCCGCGCGCACCTGCGCCAGATCCTGTCCGGAATGGGTGCCGCGCTCGCTCAGGAGGACGTCGCCATCAACCTCGGCTCCGAGTTCCCCGAAGGAACGTTCACTCCCTCCGAGCAGGTCGACGCTCAGCTTCGCGCGCTCCTCGACGCCCTTGCCTGAGTAGGCCAGCGGGCGCCCTGGGGAACGGATCGCCGGCTAGCCGGCTGTGAGTGGGACGCTCGCACAAGGATGGTTCCGACACGTCAGTGTCGGAACCATCCTTCTATCTGCCGCGTTGCACTCGGCTGTGGCCCCTAGATCCAGGTGCGTAGCCACATATGTGCGCGCCAGAACTCGTAGTCGACCACGTCCGCTCGCCACAGCGGCAGGAAGTACAGCGCGCAGGCGATGATCGCGAGCGTGACGATCGTTGCCAGAGCCCACCCGGGCACGCGAGTGCGAAGGGGGAGCGGCGCCTGTGCCACGCGACCGTCGGCGGGCACCGCGCTCGCGATCACCGCAACCATCCACGCGACCGCCAGCGCCACGAACGGTGCAAAGACGACCGTGTAGAACGTGAAGATCGTCCGGTGCGCATAGGCGAGCCAGGGCAAGTACAGGGCAACGTAGCCCAGCATGATCGTCCCAGTGCGCCAGGAACGGTAGTAGCAGGTTGTCCACACGACGAGGAGGAGGGCTCCGATGCCGACCCACCACAGGAGTGGATTACCGAGCGCGACGACGTCGGTCGCGCACGCGCCCGACCGACACCCCGTGATCTCCTCACCGGTCGCCCAATGGAATGACGTAGCGCGAAGCTGCACGAGCCACGTGAAGGGATTCGACTGGTAGGTGTGCGGCGTCTCGAGATTGTTGTGGAAGGTCCACATCTCCTTGTGGTACAGCCACAGGTCCGCCAGCGCGCCTCCGAAGCCACCAATGCCCGAGCGTCCGTGCCCGTGGGCGGCGGGGTGAGCGAACCAGCCAAACCATGACGCAACATACGTCAAAAGGGCCGTGGGAACCATGAGAACGAAGGCCCACCAGACGTCGGCAAGCAGGGCGCCGCGCACGGGAGACGGGTGGCCGGCGCGCCACCGACAGGTGACCTCCCGGAACGCCACGAAGAGCCCAAGCGTTGCCAGCACATAGATCCCCGACCACTTGACCGAGCAGGCGAGGCCGGCCAGAACGCCGGCCGCAACCAGCCACGGACGGTTTCCCGCATTGGGGCCGACGACGAAGACTCGTTTCTCTCGCCGCGACATGTAGGAGCGCAGGTCGGCCAGTCCCGAACGCGGCGCTCCCAGTCCGTCCCAGTTCGCCAGCTTGCCGACCAGCGCCCGGCGCGCGCTCTGCTGATCCTTGACAACGCAGAGGAAGGCGGCCAGCGCAAACATCGCGAGAAAGCCATCCAGGATCGCGGTCCGGCTCATGACAATCGCCATGCCGTCGGTGGCGAGGAAAACGCCGGCAAGAAGGGTCAGCGCGGGGGAGCGAAAGAGGTTCTGGGCGAGGCGACACAGGAGAAACACGGTTACGATCCCACAGATCGCTGCCGTGATGCGCCACCCGACAGGATCCGCCTGTCCGAAGAACTTCATGCCCAGGGCGATGAGCCACTTGCCTGTGGGCGGGTGTACCGGGTACCCGCCCACAGGCGATAGGCCCGACACGTCTCCCGCGACAAAGGAGGCGTCGTACTCCTTGGGCCAGGTGCCCTCGTATCCGAGGGTGAGGAGAGACCAGGCGTCCTTGACGTAATAGGTCTCATCGAAGATCAGGGTGCGGACGTTGTCGAGGCCGGGAAGGCGAATGGCCGCGGCGACCAGGGTCGCAAGTGCTGTCGCGACCCATCCTGCCCTCGGCGTCGTAAGCCAAGCGGCGCTTCGCCGCGACGCGGCCGCGGGAGGGGGTGTCGATGCTACCTCGGCACCCGGCGCGCCGGTCGACAGCCTCTCGTTCGCTCGGTCGGCCCGCGGAAAGGCATCGGGGGTGAGATCCGCGTGGCTATCGTGTTCGTTCGCTGTATCCATCATGAGCGAGTGTAGCGGCCGGGACGCGCCGCGAAGCATTGCTCGCAAACCTACCCGTGGGCCGTGGTCGTATGTGCAGCGCCATCGTGTTGAGAACTGTTCTCGATTACCCTATAATTTTCGTGTACCCGAAATATTCTTAGGAGTCACGGTGATCCCCTTCTCCCGCCGCGGCGTGCCCGCCGCCGTCCTTGGCCTCGCGCTCCTCCCCCTCGGAGCGTGCGCCCCGGCTTCCTCTGCCCACGGCCTCAAGGTCGTGGCCACGACCACCCAAATCTGCGACTACGTCACCCAGATCGCCGCAGCCGCCAGCGACATCTCCCTGGACAAGACCGACGCATCGGGGAAGACGAGCCACGTGGGTGCCGACGCGAGCGATGCGGCCCTGACGATGAGCCTGACCTGCCTGCTCGCTCCCAACGCCTCCGCGCACGAACACGAGATGACGCCGCAGCAGGCCGGTGCCCTCGCCCAGGCCGACGTCATGGCAGTCTCCGGAGTCGACCTCGAACACTTCCTCGACGATGCCGTCGCCTCCTCCGGCTTCCACGGGCGTATGGTCGTCACCTCCGGCGTCCTCGGCGCCTCCGATATCGACAACCCGAACGGCGGCGATGGCGACCTCCCCTACACGATCGACCGTGGCAACGAGCGCGTCGAGGTGGCTCCCTGGCCGTTCCCGCCCGAGAGCCCCGACGAAGAACCCGAGTTTCGCTTCGACCCGCACGTGTGGACTTCGCCCAAGCGGGCGCGCATCCAGGTGAGCAACCTCGGCGCAGGCCTCGCCGCCGCCGCCCCCGATGTGGCCTCCTCCATCAAGGCGGCCACCGACTCCTACCTGGCGGACCTCGACGCCCTCGACGCGTGGGTTGCAAACGCCATCGAGACCGTGCCATCCTCCCAGCGCGTCCTGTTCACCTCCCACGACGCATTCGGATACTTCTCCGCCGACTACGGGATCCGCTTCATCGGGGCCGCCCTATCCGACTTCAACGACCAGCAGGACGCCACTGCGGAACACATCGCGAGCGCCGTCAAAGCCGTCCAAGAGTCGGGTGCCGTCGCCCTCTTCGCCGAGAACTCCAACAATTCCAAGTCCATCGAGGCCATCGCCCGGGCCGCCGGAGTCACCCCCATCGTCGGTGACGACGCCCTCTACGGCGACTCCCTGGGCCCCGACGGAAGCGAGGGCGCCACCTACGTGGGATCGATCATCCACAACACGCGCGCCGTCACCGACGCGTGGGGAGGCAACGCCCCGCAGCTGCCCGAACGACTCCAGAGCAAGTGATGAACCACCTCGTTTCCTTCCGACACGCAACGCTGGGGTACGGATCTACCCCGGCGCTGACCGGCCTGACCCTCGACGTCGACGAGGGTCAGGCCCTCGCCCTTGTCGGCCCGAACGGCGGCGGAAAAACAACCCTCATGCGAGGTATCGTCGGCGGCTGCTCCCTCCTGTCCGGCTGCGTGGACGTCGGCGCTCGACGCATCGGACTCGTGCCCCAGAGCGCCGACCTGGACCTGACGTTTCCCGTCAGCGCCGCCGAAGTGGTCACCATGGGACTCATCGCCGAGGTGGGGTGGGGGAGGCGCATCGGCGCCGACAAGCGGGCGCGCGTCGCCGACGCCCTCGATCGCGTGAACCTTTCGAGCAAGGCCTCCCAGCGCTTTGGTACCCTCAGTGGCGGCCAGCGCCAACGCGTCCTCGTCGCGCGCGCCCTCGTGGCCCGGCCCCAGCTGGTCATGATGGACGAACCCTTCAACGGCCTCGACGCACCCAGCCGGGACATCATCACCCGACTCATCGCCGAGCTCACCGCGGGCGGCATCGGTGTCATCGTCTCCACCCACGACCTGTCCCTCGCGCGCGACGTGTGCTCGCACGCCTGCGTCCTCGCGTCGCGCCAGGTCGCCCTCGGCCCCGTCGCACAGGCCCTAGAACCATCGGTCCTGGCAGCCGCCTACGGCTCCGGAGCAGACGAAGCGATCGCGGCTCTGTCATGATCGCCCCATACCTGCTCCGCCCGATCGTTGTCCTCGGCCTCCTCGCCCTCGCCGTCGGTCCCGCATCAACCCTGGTCAACCTGCGCAGGGCCGAGTTCAGCGCCGAAACCATGGTGCACGGCGTGTTCCCCGGGATCGTTGTCGGCATGGCCGTCGGCGGGCGCGACGCCATCATCCCCGGGGGTGCCCTGTGCGCCGCATGCGTCGCGGCGGCGCTCACGGCCGCCTCGCGCCGAACGAAATCCTCCGAGGCCACCACCGCCGTCATCCTGACCGCGTTCTTCTCTCTGGGAATCGTCATCTCCCTGAGGATCGGCGACATGTCGGGGCAACTCGAATCCCTCATGTTCGGACGCCTCCTCGACATCACGCCCTCGCGCATGTGGGTCAGCGCCGCCGTGCTCATCGTCGCCGCCCTGATCCTGGTCGCGACGTGGCGAGCCCAGGTGGCGCTCGCCTTCGATCGCGAGGCCGCACGCGTGGCAGGTATCCCCACCCTCGCGATCGACATCGTCTTCAACGCCGCGATCGGAGCGATCGTCGTCGCGGCATCGACGGCCGTCGGCGTTCTCCTCGTCGTCGGCTACCTCATCGTGCCCGGCGCGTGTGGGCGCCTGCTCGCCCCGGGGACGCGCTCGATGGCCGTCATCGCGGCGCTGAGCGCTCTGGTCGGAGGCTGGGCGGGCTTCGGCGTCGCGTTGCTACGAACCCCCAGGCCCCTGTCTCCGCAGGCGTGCGTCGCCCTCGGGGTGCTTGCCTGCTTCGCCCTCGCCTGCGCCGTCCGGCAGCTGCGCGAGGCTCGCACGGGGCGCGACGAGGCCTCGGCGGGTTCTCAGGCGCCCTTGACCGCGCGTGAAACGGGGGAGCAAGCGGTCAACGCGCGTGAAACAGGGTGTGAAACGCGAGCGTCGGGGTTGACGACGGTGGGGGAGGCCTCGTGATCGCCAGCCTCCTCATCCTGCCCGCCCTTCACGTGGCGCTCATCGGCGCGCTCGGCGGCCTCGTCGGAGCCTTCGCCTACCTCGACAGGCGGATCTTCTTCGCCGAATCCGTCACGCACGGGACATTCCCGGGCGCGGTCCTCGGAGTCGTCATCGCATCGGCGCTGGGGCTCGGCCACGCCGGCATGTCCACAGCCCTGTACATCGGGGCGTTCCTCGGAACCATTCCGCTGGTGGCCCTCATGCGCGCCCTTGCCACGATCCCCGGCATCTCCAGCCAAGGCGCAGCCGGCATCGTGCTAACCGCGGGTTTTGCTTCCGGCTACTTCCTGGCTACCTGGTTCAAGCCCCTTCCCCTGGCCGTCAGCTCCTTCCTCACCGGATCGGTCATGACGGTGTCCCCCGCGGACGTCGCGTGGGCGGGGGGAGTCCTCGGAGCGACCGTCGTGGTTGTGAGTGTCGGCGCTCGCCACCTGCTCGCCCACTGCTTCGATCCGTCGGCCCCCGGGGCGGCGCGTCTGGCCGCCCGCCACGAGCGCATCATCCTGGCGATGATCCTCGCGGCCGTCACGGTCGCCATTCCGGGAGTCGGAACCATCCTGTCCATCGCCCTCGTCGCCGCCCCCGCCGCAACCCTGGCTCCCATCGTTCCCAGCGCGCGGGCCTTCCTCGTCGGCTCCCCGCTCCTGGGGGCACTCCTCGGATTGGCGGGGCTGGCCATCGCCGTGCCCGCCGGCCTGAGCGCCGGAGGGACCATCGCCCTGCTGTGCGCGGCCAGCGTCCTCGCCTCCCGCGTACCGGGCTGGCTCGCCCGCCTGGGCGCCTCGCGCCGTGCGAGCAGCCGACGAGGGTGAGACGATACCCGCATGGTTGCCACGCTCGACGCCCCCTCCGCGCCCGAACCCGCCCCGGCCTCGCCCCGCGACGCCCCCGGACAGGCTCCCTATCGCCAGCCGGTCGGCTCCATCGTGCTGGCCGCCACCCCCATCGGTGACGTGCGCGACGCCTCGGCGCGTCTCGTGAGCGCTCTCGAAGGCGCGGACATCGTCGCCGCCGAGGACACGCGCCGCGCGCTCGCCCTGGCCTCGCGCCTGGGCATCAAGCTCGGTGGCCGCCTTGTCGCCCTGCATGACCACAACGAGGCCGAGAAGTCCGCGGGCATCGTCGAGGCGGCCAGGGGAGGGGCGCGCGTCGTCTTCGTCTCCGACGCGGGCATGCCCACCGTCTCCGACCCCGGATTCCGCCTCGCCCGGGCGGCAATCGAAGCCGACGTCCCTCTGTCCGTCCTGCCCGGGCCCTCCGCCCCCCTCGTTGCGCTCGCCCTGTCCGGCCTGCCCTCCGACCGCTTCGCCTTCGAGGGCTTCCTGCCGCGCAAGGACGGTGAGGCGACGCGCTACCTGCAGGACCTGGCGGCCGACCCCCACACCCTCATCTTCTTCGAGTCCCCCCGGCGGGCCGCGTCGACCCTGGCGCGCATGGCCCGTGTCTTTGGAGGCGAGCGCCGCGCCGCCGTGTGCCGAGAACTCACCAAGGAGTACGAGGAGGTCCGCCGAGGAACGCTCGGGGAGCTCGCTGAGGGTGCCGCGGACGTCCTTGGCGAAGTCACGATCGTCGTGGCCGGGTACGAGCGCGGCACCCGCGCCGAAGACCACGTCGGCGCCGTTTTGGCGCTGGCCGCCGAGGGGATGCGCCTCAAGGACGCTGCGGCCGAGGTCGCCGCCGCGACCGGCGCGCGTAAGAACGAGCTCTACAAGGCGGCGCTCGCCGCGAAGTGACGAGGCCGGGGCGCGGGCCTGCGGGGCGGGGGAGGGGTCGGGAACGTGTGACGGTGGGGACTGCCTGGCGGTCCGCCCAACCACGACCCGCACGCGCGCGGGGCACGTCGGTCCGTGCTGTTACTGCTGGTGTCGCTGCGTCCGGCGGGCCCGAAGAGGTGGTGTCCAGTGGGGCAACGTGCGGGTCGGGGATGGCGGGCGCGTGTACTGGGGGTCGTTCGCGCTGCCGAGGGCTTGTTCTTGGCGGGCGACGGCGGGGCCACTTCCGCGTGGTTTTCCTTGTTGGAGCGTGCGCTACACCCGATCGGTATGCAGTACACCCTTTCCTGTCGGGTGTTCTGCTCCCTAACGGGTGTTCTGCTCCCTAACGGGTGGGCTGCTCCCTAACGGGTGTACTGCTGCGCGTCTGCACGTGAGCGTCGGTGTCGCCGTAGCCAGCGCCGCACCGGCTAAAACCCCAACTGACCCGCGGCGCGAAACGCGCACGACGCCCCTGCCAGCAACACGCGGTGCCCTACATGCTTGAAGAGGAAGCGACGATCCGGATGGCTTATGGCGCTCCGGACAGGCTCATGACGTACTCCCGACAAGTGCCGTCTGCCCAGCAGTGCGCAAGCGAGTCACAAGCCTGGCGCCATCGCGCCGTACCTGAGCCTCAGACGAGCGTCACGCCCTCCGTCCGCATCTTCTCCCGAGCAGCCTTCCCCAGCTCCTCGCTCACCGGAACCGTCAGATCGCTCAGCACCCGCGTGGCAAAGCCCGCGTGCGCGGCGTCGATAGCCGTGCTCGCCACGCAGTGCGACTCTGCCAGGCCGACGACGTCCACGTCCGTGATGCCCGCATCGCGCAGCGCCTGCTCCAGCGTCTTTCCGTCCTCCGTCGTGCCCTCGAAACCCGAGTAGGCGGCCTCGTACTGTCCCTTCTTCACGCTCACCTGTGCGTTGACACGCGCGAGCGCCGGGTGTAGCTCCGCCTCTGGCGTGCCCGCCACACCATGCGGGGGCCACGTGTCCACGAAGTCGGGGGAATCCGAGAAGTGCGTTCCCGGATCAATATGCCAGTCCTGGGTGGTTGCGATCAGGGCGTAGTCGCCCCGGTGCTCATCCACGAATCGAGCCACGGCCTCGGCGATGGCGTTTCCGCCCTGGACGGCAAGAGCACCCCCCTCGCAGAACGTGGGCTGGACATCGACGATAATGAGCGCGCGTGACATGTTGTCTCCCGGAAGAAGCGGCGTTTTCCTCAGGATATCACCTCGGTCGCAGCCCTTGATCGTTGGAACAGTGGGCAGCCATGACGTCGGTTGCCCCTTTGGGTCGCGTACACAGTATTCTTAGGGGCTATGAGTCGTATTCTGTCCGCCGTCGCGTGGCCCTACGCCAACGGCCCCCGTCATATTGGCCACGTCGCGGGATTCGGTGTCCCCTCCGATGTCTTCTCCCGGTACATGCGCATGGCCGGGCACGACGTGCTCATGGTGTCCGGCACCGACGAGCACGGCACGCCGATCCTGGTCGCAGCAGACTCCGCCGGCGTGAGCGCTCGCGAGCTGGCCGACCAGAACAACCGGCTCATCGTCGAGGATCTGGTGGCCCTCGGGCTGTCCTACGACCTCTTCACCCGCACGACCGCCGGCAACCACTACCGTGTCGTCCAGGACATGTTCGCGACCGTGCGCGACAACGGCTACATGATCGAGCAGGTCACCCGCGCCGCCATCTCCCCCTCGACCGGCCGCACCCTGCCCGACCGCTACATCGAGGGCACCTGCCCGATCTGCGGGGCCGAGGGGGCGCGCGGCGACCAGTGCGACAACTGCGGCAACCAGATGGACCCCACCGAGCTCATCAACCCGCACTCGCGAATCAACGGCGAGACCCCGCAGTTCGTGGAGTCCACCCACTACTTCCTCGACCTGCCCGCCCTGGCGCAGGCCCTGTCGGACTGGCTCGACGAGCGCGAGAAGTCCGGCACCTGGCGCCCCAACGTCATCAAGTTCTCCAAGAACTTCCTGGGCGACATCCGCCCGCGCGCGATGACACGCGACATCGACTGGGGCATCCCGGTCCCCGGCTGGGAGGACCAGCCCACCAAGCGCCTGTACGTGTGGTTCGATGCTGTCATCGGCTACCTGAGTGCCTCCATCGAGTGGGCGCGCCGCAGCGGGGACCCCGAGGCGTGGCGCAGGTGGTGGAACGATCCCGAGGCCCTGTCCTACTACTTCATGGGCAAGGACAACATCGTCTTCCACTCCCAGATTTGGCCGGCCGAGCTGCTGGGATACAACGGCCAAGGAGCCAAGGGCGGAAAGCCTGGTGACCTGGGCGTCCTCAACCTGCCAACAGAGGTTGTCTCCTCGGAGTTCCTCACCATGGAAGGAAAGAAGTTCTCCTCCTCCCACGGCATCGTCATCTACGTGCGCGACTTCCTGGAGCGCTACCAGGCCGACGCGCTGCGCTACTTCATCAGCGCCGCCGGCCCGGAAACATCCGACTCGGACTTTACGTGGGCAGAGTTCGTGCGCCGCACCAACGGCGAGCTGGTCGCCGGCTGGGGGAACCTGGTCAACCGCACGGCCTCCATGATCGCTAAGAAGTTTGGGCAGATCCCGACCCCGGGCGAACTGGAGGAGATCGACCGCGCCCTCCTGGACGCCGTCGAGGCCGGATTCGCCACGGTTGGCAACCTCATCCGCCACCACCGGCAGAAGGCCGCCCTGTCGGAGGCGATGCGGCTCGTTGGGGAGGCGAACAAGTACGTCACCGACACCGAGCCCTTCAAGCTCAAGGCCCCCGAACAGCGCGAGCGCCTCGCGACCGTCCTGTGGACCCTCGCCCAGGTGGTCGCGGACCTGAATCTCATGCTCTCTCCGTTCCTGCCCCACGCGGCCAACGACGTCGACCGCGTCATGGGCGGGGAGGGGAGGATCGCCCCCATGCCGCGCATTGAGGAGGTGGCGGAGCTGGACCCGCAGGTGTTGCCCTCGGACTTCGATGGTCGCTCCTCCTACCCGATCATCACGGGCGACTACGCGAGCGTGCCCACCTGGGAGCGTCACCCAATCGCCGTGGGTACCCCGATCGCCAAGCCCACCCCCGTCTTCGTCAAACTCGACGAGGCAATCGTGGACGAAGAGCTGGCGCGCTACGCGAACGCGCACCCCGACGACGTGACCGGCGCGTAGACAACCGGCACGGCTCCTCGCTTGCCCGAGGAGTGTTCGCGGGGTGGGACGCCAGGGTCCCGCCCCGCGCCCCGCATGCTCCCGATGTTAAGTTGGGTGCATGGTCGAAGACTTTCTCGCGTCCGCCCTCGAAGCCGAGGCCGGCTCGCGCGCCCGCCAAGACCCCGACTACCCCCTCTTCCACGTCGCCCCTCCCGTGGGGCGACTCAACGACCCCAACGGGCTCATCGAGGTGGGGGGCACCTACCACGCGTTCTTCCAGTACACGCCCCAGCATCCGCGCAAGCTCGTCTACTGGGGGCACGCCACGTCCACGGATCTGACCCATTGGGACTACCACGCCCCGGCAATCCTTCCCGACACTCGACAGGATCGCAACGGCGCCTATTCGGGCACCGCGATCGAGGTCGGCGATCACGTGGAACTGTGGTACACCGGCAACTACAAGGACGCTGAGACGGGTGAGCGCGAGGCCACCCAGTGCGTCGTCACGACCCGCGACATGGTCCACTTTGACAAGCACGTGCCGCCGATCATCGGCCGTCAGCCGCGCGGCTACACCGCTCACTTCCGCGACCCCCAGGTGTGGCGAGACGCCGACGGCTCCTACCGGATGCTGCTCGGCGTCCAGCGTGAGAACCTCACCGGCGCCGCACTGCTCTACCGATCGACCGACTTGCGCGCGTGGGAATGCGTCGGGGAGATGACCTTCCCCGACGCCTCGGGTGCATTCGATAGCTTCGGATACATGTGGGAATGCCCGAACCTTGTGCGCCTGAGAGACGAGGAGAGCGGGTGCTCCCGCGACGTCCTCATCTTCTGTCCGCAGGGCATCGCCCCCGAGCGTGAGGGCTTTGAGAACGTCTTCCCGTGCGTGGCCGTCATCGGAGAGCTTGTCGGCACCGAGTTTCGCGGAGCCGACGGCAGCTTCGAGGAAGTCGATCGCGGCACGGAGTTCTACGCGCCCCAAATCATGGCTCGTTCCTCCTCGTCGCTCTCCGACACCCCGACGATTCTCCTCGGCTGGGCGGGAAACGCCGGCGAGGACGACCAGCCGTCGATGGCGTCGGGCGGGTGGGTCCACTGCTTCACCGCGCCGCGCGCCCTCAGCCTGCGCTCGGGCCGACTCATCGCCCGTCCGTACCTCCCCGGCCTTCCGCTCGCCCCGGCGCAGCTGCGCGGGACCCCCGCGGACGAGGACGGGGCGGTAGTCGCGCAGCTGGTGGATTCTCGCTCGTGGCGCCTGGCCTTCGATGCGGCCTACGGTGCGGAGCGGCTGTCGCTGCGCATCGGCGAGGACTCAGGGCTGGAGATCATCCTGGAGGAGCAACGCCTCATCGTCGATCGACAGGGGACGCGCTACCCCCACGGTGGCCGCCGCGTCGTCTCCCTGACGGCGGGGGAGGCCAACCGCGTTGAGGTCGTCCACGACCGCTCTATCACGGAGATCTACCTGGGTGACGGGTCACGCGTGTTCACGACCCGGACGTTCCTGCGCGGAGCGGGGGTCGGTGTGAGGCTCGTCGGCGGGGCGTCCGTGGCGAATCTGCGCTCCGCTCGCGCGGACTGACGCGGCGGCGGTGCGGGTCCGTGGCTCGCGGGCTCGTGTGGGCGGACTCTCAGCCTCTGATCTGAGAAGATGCGCGACAAGCCTTGCGTGAACGAGGCAACAGCACCTACCATGTCAATCGATTGCTACACACCGCCCAGCGCGCTGCGTGACAATGGCGTCGCGCGTGGGATCACAAGAAAGGAATGTGGTCGGCAATGGATCACGCCAAGGTGGCAGGAGAGGTCGTCGACGCGGTCGGCGGAGTCTCAAACATCAGTGCAGCAGCGCACTGCGCGACGCGGCTCCGCCTGGTGATCGCGGACGAATCCAAGATCAACCAGCAGGCCCTCGACGACAATGACGACCTGAAGGGCACGTTCGCCGCCGGCGGCATGTTCCAGATCATTGTCGGTCCCGGCGACGTTGACCAGGTGTACGCCCACATGGTCGCCGACCACGGCGTGCGCGAGGTCTCCAAGGACGAGGCGAAGGAAGAAGCAGAAGCGGGAGGCAATCTCTTCTCCCGCTTCATCAAGATGATCGCCGACATCTTCGTCCCCATCCTCCCGGCCCTGATCGCCGGCGGTCTCCTCATGGCCCTGCACTCGGTCCTCACGGCTGAGGGGCTCTTCGGCGAGAAGTCCGTCGTCCAGATGTACTCGTGGCTGAGTGACTACGACGCGCTCATCAACCTGGTCTCCTCCGCGGCCTTCGCCTCCCTTCCCGTCCTCGTCGGATTCTCCGCGGCGAAGCGATTCGGTGGAAACACCTACCTGGGTGCTGCCATGGGTGCCGCCATGGTCTCCCCCTCGCTCCTGTCCGCCTACTCGATGACGGATGCGGCAGCTGCCGCCAAGTACTGGGCCTACACCGACCAGTCCTCGGTGTGGAACCTGTTCGGCCTGGAGGTCACGAAGGTCGGCTACCAGGCGATGGTCATCCCCACCCTGGTCGTCACCTGGATCATGTGCCTCATCGAGAAGAGCCTGCACAAGGTCCTCAAAGGGACGGCGGACTTCCTGCTCACCCCGCTCATCACGCTGCTCATCACCGGCTTCTTGGCATTCGTGGTCGTCGGTCCCGTCACCCGCGAGCTGTCCAACTACCTGACCTACGGCGTCAACTGGCTCTACACGTCGCTCGGCCTCTTCGGCGGCCTGATCTTCGGCTTCTTCTACAGCGCGATCGTCGTCACCGGCCTGCACCAGTCCTTCCCGGCGATCGAGATTCCGCTGCTGCCCGCCAACGGTGGCGTCGGCGACTTTATCTTCCCGATCGCCTCCATGGCGAACGTCGCGCAGGGCGCGGCGGCCCTGGCCGTCTTCTTTAAGACCCGCGATGCCAAGCTCAAGGGCCTGGCCGGAGCCGGTGGCGTTTCCGCTGTCTTCGGCATCACCGAGCCCGCGATCTTCGGTGTCAACCTGCGCCTGCGTTGGCCCTTCTTCATCGCCATGGGCGCCTCGGCCATCGGCTCCGCGGGCGTCGCCCTGCTGAACGTGCGCGGTCAGGCGCTCGGCGCCGCCGGATTCGTCGGCTTCGTGTCGATCATTCCCAAGTCGATCCCCGCCTACCTGGCCCTCGAGGTCCTGGTCTTCGTCCTGTCCTTTGGGGCGACCCTCGGCTATGCCCTCACGCGAGGCAAGGTCGACATGGGGGGTCGCTCCTCGGCTCCCGCCGCTTCGGCGCCCGCGGGTGCAGTCGGCGCCCCCGCCCCGGTCCGCCGCCCCGACGACCGCGGGTGCAGTCGGTGCCCCCGCCCCGGCCTCCGCCGCCGCTTCCTTTAGCGACGAGGCCGCAGCTGATCTCTCGGTGACCTCGCCCCTGGCGGGCACCGTCGTCCCGTTGGAACAGGTCAAGGACGAGTCCTTCGCCAAGGGAATGCTCGGCCCCGGCATCGGGATCGAACCCGCCGACGGCCTGGTCGTCGCCCCCTTCGACGGCACCGTCACGGTTGCGTTCCCGACTGGGCACGCCTACGGCATCAAGGCCGCGTCCGGGGTGCAGGTGCTCATCCACGTCGGAATGGACACGGTCAAGCTTGAGGGAAAGGGCTTCACGCCCCGCGTGTCCAAGGGAGACGTCGTGCGTCGTGGTGACGTGCTTGCCGAGGTCGACCTCGACGTGATCCGAGCCGCGGGCTACGAGACCATCACTCCGGTCGTGGTCACGAATAAGAAGAAGTTCGGAGCGGTCGACCCCGTGGCGAGTGGTGAGGTCCGCCGCGGCGACGCGCTGCTGCAGGTTACGCCCAAGGAATCATAAGACCGAGGCGCTCCGAAGTAGCGAGTGTGCGGAATGGGCGTCGTGCCTGTACCGCACACTCGCCTTGTGAGCTGGCGGCCTTGTTCTGTCCTCGTGCAGGCCTGACCTGTGATCGAAGCTGGGCCCCCGAGGAGTGAGCGTTCGCCAGCTATTGCGCACGTTTCCACCTCTTCCCTTCGTGGGCAGCGCCGGCGCTCGGGCGAGCGGGTCACCGCGGGTGACAGCACCGACGCTCGGGTGAGCAGGTCGCTGCGGGTGACAGCACCCACGCTCGGGCGAGCAGGTCGCTGCGGGTGACAGCACCGACGCCTGGGCGAGCGGGTCGCTGCGGGTGACAGCACCCACGCTCGGGCGAGCAGGTCGCTGCGGGTGACAGCACCCACGCTCGGGCGAGCAGGTCGCTGCGGGTGATCATGCGTTTTATTTGTTGATATCCGCTCGCGGATAGGAAACAATCACGCGGATAGGTTATGAACACGCGGATAGGTTACTAGCCTATCCGCAAGCCGATAATCTATCCGCAAGCGGACAACCTATCCGCGAACGCGTCTGTGCCTCACCCACACAGGGTCTGGACTGTTCCCGGGTCGGTGGAGGCCGGAGAGTTGCCGCTGGCCCTCGCAGGGGGCAAGGAATACTGCGGGTCGGCGGAGGCCGGAGAGCTGCCCCTGGCCCTCGCAGGGGGCAAGGAATACTGCGGGTCGGCGGCAATAGTTGGAAGATTCGCCGCGAGGCCTCTCACGGGGCTAGCGAGCGCCCCCGCAGCAGCGTTCCCGCAAACTCCACGGTGCGGGCAACCCCCGCCCCCGCCTCGTCACGGGGGATGCGTGGAAGGGTTCCATCGATCTGTCCGAGCAGGATCGACACCGCTGCCCGCGCGATCTCCTCGATGGGCTGACGGATCGTCGCCAGGTGCGGGAGGGCACGGCGCATCGTTTCCGTCCCGTCGAAGCCGATGACGGACAAGTCGCCGGGAACCGACAAGTCTCGCGTGCGCGCCCATTCAAGGACCTCGGCTCCCGCCAGGTCATCGGTGGCGAAAACGCCGTCAACGGGTTCGAGGGCGTGGGCCTCGTCCAGCGCGTCGCGCACCATCGTGAAGCGCTGGGGTGTTGGGGTATCGAAGGGAACGGTAAGGACCCGCGCGTGCAGTCCCGCCCCCTCCACCTCCGCCCGATAGCCGGCCTCGCGCAGGTTGTGCAGCCCCGAGCGCGAGGTGAGCAGCACCGGATGACGAGAACCCGCCTCCAACAGGGCCCGCGTTGCCGCCGCCCCGGCCTCCTCGTTCGCGCACCGCACGTTCGGGATGGAGGGGCTGAGATCTCGGTCGATCGTCACCAGCGGCATGCGGATAGTGTCGTACTCCTGCAGGCCCTCGTTGTGCGCGCCCGATATGATCCCGTCCACGCGGTTGCCCACCAGCAGGGACAGGTACTCGCGCTCGCGCTCCGCCCGCCCCATCGAGTTGCAGATGAGGATGCGATAGCCCGCCTCGGCCAGGGCGTTCTCAACCTCGACGGCGAGCTCACCGAAGAACGGCAGCGACACCGTCGGCACGATGAGGCCCACCGTCTGGGTGCGCATTCCGTGCAGCGCGCGCGCCAGCGAGTTCGGGCGGTATCCCAGAGTCTCGATCGCGTCCGCGACCCGCCGCTTCGTCTTCTCCGAGAGGTATCCGCGGTTGTTGAGGACCCGCGAGACGGTTGTCAGACTCACTCCGGCGAGTCGCGCAACATCGGCCAGCGTGGGTTCGCGGGAACTCATGCGCGCTTTCCTTTCGTCGGTACCGCACCATTGTAGTCGGCGGCAATCGGGTCAGTCGCGCGTCTGGTCGGCGAGGCCCCGAATCGCCGCCGGTGCCCGCTTGCCTCCGCGGGGACAAGCGGGTCACCCGACGCATGGTTGTTCGTCATTTATTGAGGTGATGTATCCCATGTGAGCGTCAACGGTATTGGGTTTCCAACGCGCTACAGACCCCATACGATGGGGATCACGGGCACCTGTGTCTCACGATGGACATACCCGCATTCGAAAGGAATGACCATGATTTCTCGCACCGTTGCTATTGGTTCCTCCGTTGGCCTCCACGCGCGTCCCGCTTCCGTCCTCGCCGAGGCCGTCGATGACTCTGGCGTTGACGTGACCATCGCGTTTGGCGGGGAGGAGGCGGACGCCGCGTCGCTCCTCGAGATCATGACGCTGGGCGCCAAGCACGGCGACGTTGTCACCCTGTCCACCGAGGACGATTCCGCGGGCGCGGTGCTCGACTCCCTCGTGGAGCTCCTGTCCCGCGACCTCGACCAGGAGTGAGGCGATGACGACGCACCTTGTCCTGCACGGGATCGGCGTGTCCGCCGGAACCGCTGCCGCCCCTGCCGCGATCGTCCAGCCGGCCCCCGGCGTTGACGCCTCCGAACCCGGCAGCGTTGATGCGGCGGCCGACGGGGCGCGCGTCCGAGAGACCCTTGCGGCCGTTTCCGAGCGCCTGAGCGAGCGCGTTGAGCGCGCCCCCGAGGAGACAAAGGCTGTCCTGAAGGCGACCGCGCAGCTCGCAGGTGACCGCGGACTGGCCAAGGCCATCGACAAGAAGCTGAAGAAGGGCCTCGGGCTCACCCAGGCGGTCCACGACGCGGTCGAGGACTACGCCCAGATGCTGCGCGGCCTCGGCGGCTACATGGCCGAACGCGCCACCGACCTGTATGACGTGCGCGATCGCGTCATCTGTGAGCTGCGGGGCCTTCCCGAGCCCGGCGTTCCCGCCTTCGACGGTCCGGTCGTCCTCGTGGCTCGCGACCTGGCGCCGGCCGAGACCGCGACGCTGGATCCCAAGACGGTGCTGGGAATCATCACCGAAATCGGTGGCCCCACGTCTCACACCGCGATCTTGGCGGCCCAGCTGGGTATCCCCGCGATCGTCAAGGCCGAGGGCATCCTTCAGGTCGAGGAAGGGACGATGCTCGCCATCGACGGCGGCGTCGGCGAGGTGATCATCGCCCCCACCGACGATGAGGTTGCCCTGCTCAAGGAACGGTCGCGTCGGCGTGCTCTCGCCCTGGCGGGATCGACCGGCGAGGGAGCCACCTACGACGGCTACCGCGTCAAGCTGCTGGCCAACATCGGCACGGTCGACGACGCCCTCAACGCGTCGTCCTTCGATCTTGAGGGGTCGGGGCTGTTCCGCACGGAGTTCCTCTTCCTGGAGCGCGCCGAGGCGCCGTCGCTGGAGGAACAGACCGAGACGTACACGAAGGTTCTCCGGGCCTTCGGGACGCGTCGCGTCGTCGTGCGCACCCTGGATGCCGGGGCGGACAAGCCTCTCACCTTCGCGGATCTGGGCGCCGAGGAGAACCCCGCGCTGGGGCGTCGAGGCCTGCGCCTGTGCCAGGTGCGTGAGGATCTGATCGACACGCAGCTGCAGGCGCTCGCGGCCGCCTACCGGGCCACCGGCGCGGACCTGTGGGTCATGGCGCCCATGGTCTCCACGGCCGATGAAGCGCAGTGGTTTGCGTCGAAGGCGCGGAGCCTGGGCCTGCCCAAGGTCGGCATCATGATCGAGGTGCCCGCCGCCGCCCTGCGTGCGGAGCAGCTCTTGTCGATCGTCGACTTCGCGTCGATCGGAACGAACGATCTGACGCAATACACGATGGCCGCCGACCGACTGGACGGAAGCCTCGCGCGCCTCCTGGACACGTGGCAGCCCGCTGTCCTGGAGATGATTCGTCGCGCCTGCAACGGCGGGCGCGCGACGGGAAAACCCATCGGCGTGTGCGGCGAGGCCGGCGGCGACCCGCTGCTTGCCCTGGTCCTCACGGGCCTGGGGGTTGCCTCCCTGTCGATGGCCCCGACGAAGGTCAATGCCGTGCGAGCCGCCCTGCGCATGCACGACCTGGCCACCTGCCAGCAGATGGCCGCCTTCGCGGTGGACGCGCCCAGCGCGAAGGAGGGCCGCGAGAACGTCATGAAGCTCGTGGCTCCGGCCATGCTGGACCTTCTCTAGGTCAGCCGCGAGCAACGCCAAGCAGGGTGGGCCGGGAACCAACAGGTTCCCGGCCCACCCTGCTTTCAGATGCCCCGAGGGGCGAGAGGGCTCCTCAGCCCTGGCGGATCGAGTCCGCCGCGCCGGCGTTTGCCTGCGCCTTGTGTTCCTGATTCTTGCCGCGGCCCGAGAAGAGAGCGGTCAGAATCAGGACGATTCCGAGCGCTGCGACCCCGGTGATCCCGAGGATCGGCAGGTTAAACGTGGGGATGAATGCCTCGGCGATCAGGAAGAATCCCGTCAGGCACACCAGGGCCGCCCACACGAAGGCCCCGACCCGCACGCCCTTGCTGGGTGCCTCGGGAAGCGTGCGCATGTCGACGGGGCCGCGCGGCGCGCTCCACGTCCGCTGAGTACCAGAGGCGGCGCCGTAGCCGTCGGCACCCGTCGGCGCGCGGGTGTCCCCGTACGTCGGCGCCTCGTCCCCGCCCACCGGGGACGTCTCGCCGGTGGAAGCCGGATCGAAGGCCGTGCGCGAAGCGCCTACGGAATCGGGGTGAGGAGAGGCCTGCGCCGCGGAATCCGCCTCGCCTTGCGCGCGCGTCGTGCCCGCAGCGTCAGCGTCTGAGCGAAAGGGATCCGTGGGCATCTGCGCGGTCGGTGCCTCCCTAAAGAATGCGAGCGGATCCGAGACGGGCATCTGCCTCGTCGCGTCCTGCCCTACCCCCACGAGAGGGGCGGGAGTGGAGGGAAGAGGCGTGGTCGCATCCACGTCGGGCGAGGGCGTGGCCTCATCGTTGGGGGTCGTCATGATCGTTTTCCTTCCTCAGTTGCCCGACTGGGAGTCGGAGGGGGTGGCGGAGGGTGACGGGCTAGGTGAGTGGGAGGGGCTTGGCGTGGCGAAAGGCGTGGCGGCGCCCGAACTCCAGGTGTGCGACGTGTCGGGCACCATTGTCAGCTGCAGTGTTTCCAGGTTGGCGTTGTCGTCGATCAGGACGGTGATGCCCCCGAGGCCGGTAGTGCCCCACGAAGGGGAGGTCACCTTCGTGTCGCTTGAGCAGCTCTTGAGGGGAGCCGCCCAGCCGTCGTTTGGGATGTTTGTGGAAACGGAGTCGATTCCCGACTGGCAGATGATCTGAACGGGCTGGCCCTCCGCCACGAGGATGTTCAGGTGAGACCAGGCGCGCCAGCTGACGGTGATCGTCTTGGTTGTTCCCACGGGTGCTCCGCTCAGATCGAGGGTCGTCATGCCAGTGGGGCTCCCGCCCTGCACGGAGTCAGCCTTCCAGTCCAGCATCGTATTTCCTGTCGGATTCACGATCGCGGGTCCCGCCTGCTGGATGCGCCCCTGGACGTTCTCCGTACCGAGGGCAGCCGTGGGCACAGCGAAGAGCATGCCGATGATGGACAGCGCCGTGAGCCAGCCGGCTCCCCGATCTCGCAGGGCTGCGACCGCCAGGGAAAGGCCGACGATCAGCAGGCACGTGCCCCCGCCGATCAGGATGATGCGAGAGAAGGTCGTAGCTTCGTCGGTGCCGCTCACCAGGGGAATCACGTAGCCCTCGGTGGTTGCGTACATCGCCGCGAAGACGGTGGCAAACACGAGGAGGATGAGGCCGGTGATGGCCAGGCTGACGCGTCCGGACACCGTGCGCGGCCGGTGGGTGGGCGCGGGCGGGGGACTCCAGACCCGGGGCGCGGGCCCGCTC
>NZ_GL622194.1:967604-1040536 GCF_000185285.1 Actinomyces sp. oral taxon 180 str. F0310 | reverse complement strand
GGAGGCGTCCAGCCGGCGCGGGGGGGACGAGGCGAGGCCGGGCCGTGTCCGCCCCGCTGGCTGCCCGCGCCCGCCGGGGGAGCGCCGGGGGCTACTCGGGAGGAGAAAGCCGTGTCTGCCTGACGCGGAGCCGGACCCGCGCCCGGTGCTCCTGCGGCGTGATAAGCTGGGGCGCCCTGAGCGAAGCGGGCTGATGCTCCCGGCGCGCGGTTGGGGCCGGGGGTGCCGTACTGGGGTCCGTTCGGAGTGGACATGCGTGCTCCCGATTTCTGGTTGTTGCTGGAGGCGATCGCGGCGATGCAAATCCCCGCGATGATGAGGGTCGTAAACACGCCCCAACCGATCGCGAAGGAGCCGAATACGCCGACCGAGGGGATGACCGAGAACAGGCCGACGAGGGCGAGGGCCACTCCACCGACGAAGGCGACATCGAAGTTGCCGTTGAAGGTCTCTTCCGCGTGGATGCGACCATCGACTGCCTCGGGCAGGAACATCCACGCCAGTGCGTAGACGATGATGACGACGGGCGCGAAGAACGCCGCCAGGACGGTCAGGACGCGCACGAGCGACAGGTCCCAGCCCGTGCGGGCCGCGATTCCAGAGCACACGCCACCGATGACGCGCGGCTGCGTCCGATACCAGCCCGAGTTTCTCAGGGAATCGAAGAACCCGTTGCTGCGCGGGGGTTGCTGGTGCGTGCCGTTCGGGTCCGAAGGGCCGCTCGACCAACTCATGGTGTACTTCCTCTCGATGGGATCCACAGTCTGCGGATCGATACCACTACTCAACCAAAGCTCCCATCGTGGGCGATAGTAGGGGACCCCCTGAACGCCCCCTGATTACGCTCGGGGTATCCCGGGCAAACCCAGCGACATGCGACAATGGTGGGGTGAGCAGACCAGAGAACTACACCCATCCTGGGTGGACGCCGCCCATCCCGGCGCCGCCTGCTCGTCCCCCTCTCGTGCGCGCCACCTCGTCCAGCCCGGACATGCCCGCGCCCTGGATGGGCGGCGTGTGCTCGGGGCTGGCCGTGCACCTGGGGGCACCCGTCCTGCTCCTGCGATTCCTCATTGCGCTGCTGTCGGTTGTCGGAGTCGGAGTCGTCGTCTACCTGTGGCTGTGGGTGACTGTCCCCGAGGACTCTCCCGAGGCCACCGGATCGGACACGCTCAGCCCCGGCCTCGTCCGGCTGTCCGAGGAACGGGCAGCGCAGGTGTCACGCAACCGGCTGATCGCCACCGGTGTCGCGTTCCTGGTCGCCGCCGTCGTCTTCATTCTCCTCAACGCCTCTGGAACGATCGATTGGCGTGACCTGGGGGCCATCGTCTCGATCGTCGTTGGCATCGCCCTGGTGTGGAGCCAGAGCCGACAGGTGCGCAAGTGGCGCTCCATCCGTTTCATCGGTGCGGTCGTCGGCGGGATCGGCCTGCTCAGCCTCGGTGTCGTCATGGTGGCCTCGCGTGATAACCCTCCGATCATCCTGCTCCGCGGTGGACTCATCGGTGCCGCCCTCGTCGCCGGAATCCTCTTCGCGCTGGTCCCCATGTGGCTGCGCACGACGAAGGAACTGTCCGAATCGGAGGCGCAGCGCGTGCGCGAGTCGGAGCGCGCGGACATCGCCGCCCACCTGCACGACTCCGTCCTGCAGACCCTCACGCTCATCCGGGCTTCCGCGGAGGATCCCGCGCGGGTGCGCGCAATCGCCCTGACCGAGGAACGCGAGCTGCGCGCCTGGCTCTACACCGGTCACGCCCAGGCCGCCGACTCCCTCGAGGCCGCTGTCACCGAGGCGGTCGTCGGCGTTGAAAGCCGCTACGGCGTACCCGTCAGCGCGGTCGTCGTCGGTGACATGAGGCCAGGTCCCGCCGAACTCGCCCTGGTCGCGGCCCTGGCTGAGGCGTCCCAGAACGCCGTCCGACACGGTGCTCCTCCCGTCTCCGTGTACGTCGAGGTGCGGGGCCGCGTCGTCGAGGCCTTTGTCAAAGACCACGGGGAGGGCTTCGATCCCGGACTCATCGCCGACGACCGCCACGGCGTACGCGACTCGATCGTGGGGCGCATGCGGCGCGTTGGCGGCGAAGCGTCGATTCGCTCCGGGGCGAGGGGCACAGAAATTTCCCTGAGAGTCCCCCGTTCCGATATCCTGGAGGAAACGGCGCCCAACGGGAGGACACAGTGACTATCCGGATTCTTGTCATCGACGATCACCCCATGGTTCGCGCGGGGGTGCGAGCCGAACTGGAAAACTCCGGGGCAGACCTGGAGGTCGTCGGCGACGCCTCCGACGTTGAAGGCGCCGTCGCCGCGTGTCGCGCCCTGCGCCCCGACGTCGCCCTCCTGGACGTGCACCTGCCCGGCGGCAACGGCGGAGGCGGAGCGGAGGTGGCGAGCTCGTGCCGGGACGTCGAGGGGCTTAACTTCCTGGCCCTGTCCGTCTCGGACTCGGCGGAGGACGTGGTCCAGGTCATCCGTGCCGGAGCCCGCGGCTATGTCACCAAGTCGATCTCGACGCCGGATCTCGTGGAGGCCATCGGACGCGTCGCCGCGGGCGACGCCGCCTTCAGCCCCCGCCTGGCGGGCTTCGTCCTCGACGCTTTCGGCACGGGCGAGGTCTCCGCGGCGGACACGGAGCTGGATCTCCTGTCGGCCCGCGAGCAGGAGGTCATGCGGCTCATCGCGCGCGGATACACCTACAAGGAGGTCGCTCACGACCTGTTCATCTCGATCAAGACGGTCGAGACCCACGTGAGCGCCGTTCTGCGCAAGCTTCAGCTGTCCAACCGCAACGAGTTGACCCGCTGGGCCATGCAGCGTCACATTGTGTGAGGTCGGACCTGCTCGGCGTGCCCGCCAGGGGCGTGCGCGGCCAGTGTGCCTACAATGGAACCCCGAGAGCGCGTAAGCGCCCGACCACCCGACGGGTGGCCCCCTATGATGCCGCGAACTCGGAGGATGCATGCACAGCATCGGTTTTGATAGTGATCGTTACGTCGAGATGCAGTCTCGCCATATCGCCAAGCGGCGCAGTGAGTTCGGCGGGAAGCTCTACCTGGAGTTCGGCGGCAAGCTGATTGACGACATGCACGCCTCGCGCGTCCTGCCCGGTTTCACCCCCGACAACAAGGTGCGCATGCTGCGCGAGCTGGCCGACGAGGTCGAGATCATCGTCGCCGTCAACGCCAAGGATTTTGCCCGGCGCAAGGTGCGTGCCGACGTGGGCACCACCTACGACGACGAGGTCCTGCGTCAGATTGACGAGTTCCGGGAGCGCGGCCTGTACGTCGGCTCCGTCGTCATCACTCAGTGGACAGACGACAACAAGGCGGCCGCCGAGGTCAAGGAGCGCTTCGAGAAGCTCGGCATCCGCGTCTACCGTCACTTCCCGATCCCCGGATACCCCTCGGACGTGGAACGCATCGTCTCCGACGCGGGCTACGGCGCGAACGAGTACGTTCAGACCAGCCGCAACCTCGTGGTCGTCACGGCCCCCGGCCCGGGGTCGGGCAAGATGGCGACCTGCCTGTCACAGCTCTATCACGACCACAAGCGCGGCATCGAGTCCGGATACGCGAAGTGGGAGACGTTCCCGATCTGGAACATCGGGTTGGACCACCCGGTGAACATCGCCTACGAGGCGGCCACGGCGGACCTGGACGACGTCAACATGATCGATCCCTTCCACCTTGAGGCCTACGGGGTGAAGACGGTCAACTACAACCGCGATGTCGAGATCTTCCCCGTGCTGAGCCGCCTGTTCGAGAAGATCCTGGGTGCCTCCCCCTACAAGAGTCCCACCGACATGGGCGTGAACATGGCGGGCTACTGCATCGTTGACGACGAGGCATGCAAGGAGGCCTCGCGTCAGGAGATCATCCGCCGCTACTACAAGGCGCTCGTGACGGAGAAGAAGGAGATGAGCGAGCCTATTCAGTCGGGTCGCATCTCCCTCCTCATGGCCAAGGTCGGCGTGGGGCGCATGGATCGCCCGGTCGTGCTCCCCGCCATGGAGCTGGCCGAGGCCACGGGAGAGCCCGCCGCAGCCATTGAGCTGCCCGATGGCCAGATCGTCACGGGCAAGACCTCCGCGCTGCTGGGGTGCTCCTCCGCGATGCTTCTCAACGCTTTGAAGAAGCTCGCGGGGCTTGCGGACGAGGTCCAGCTCCTCGCGCCCGAGTCGATTGAGCCGATCCAGCGCCTCAAGACCCACGACCTGGGTTCTCGCAACCCGCGCCTGCACACAGACGAGGTCCTTATCGCCCTGGCGGTGAGCGCCAACGGTGACGACAACGCGCGCCGGGCGCTCGACCAGCTGGGCGCCCTGCGCGGCTGCGACGTGCACGAGTCCGTCATCCTCGGCCCCGTTGACGAGGGCATCTTCCGCTCCCTGGGCATCCAGGTGACGACGGAACCGGTGTACGCGACCAAGTCGCTGTACCGCAAGAAGTAGCTCCCTGCGCCAGGCATGGGCTGACCGCTCTCTCACGCGCAGGCCAGCCCCGGCCTCGTCGTTTCCGGCTTCGGCCCCTGAGGCGGCGTCGGCGCGTGGCTGGCGCCACCGGGGTGGGGCGCGCAGGCGCGGGTGGGGCGGTTTAGGCTTGGATGCGATGAGTGACGCGACTTCTCTACCTGACTTTGGTTACCTGATTGGCTTGGACGGAGGCCGCGACGACGACTACGTTCCGCCGCAGGCTCCCGCCTTCGACGTGGAGGACGCGCTGGGGGCCGACGTCGAAGGCGGCTGGCCCGACATCGCCGTCCCCGGCGGCTCGTCGGGGCGCCCCTCTGCGTGGGAGCCTACGCAGGGCGTGGACGCGAGCTGGCGGAGCGACGCCGGGCGTCCCGGCGTGGATCCGGAATCGCTCACGCGCGGCCTCAATGATCGCCAACGCGAGGCGGTCACGCACGCGGGTGCGCCGCTGCTGATCCTCGCGGGGGCGGGATCGGGGAAAACGCGCGTGCTCACCCACCGCATCGCCTACCTGCTGGCCACCGGGCGAGCGCGGGCCGGGCAAATCCTGGCGATCACATTCACGAACAAGGCGGCGGCGGAGATGCGCGAGCGGGCGGGTGCGCTCGTGGGCGGGGACGCGCGACGCATGTGGGTGTCGACATTCCACTCGGCGTGCGTGCGCCTGCTGCGCTACGAGCACGAGGCCGCGGGCCTGTCGTCCTCTTTCACGATCTACGACGCGCAGGACTCCCAGCGCCTCATCCAGATGGTTCTCAAGGCCATGGACGTGGACATCAAACGTTTCACGCCGAAGATGGTGGCGGCGCGCATCTCGGACGCTAAGAATGAGCTGATCGGTCCGGCGCGCTACGGCGAGACCGCCGGGAAGGATCCGGTGTCGCGCATCGTCGCCGACGCCTACGTCGAGTACGACAAACGCATGCGAGCCTCCAACGCGCTGGACTTCGACGACCTGATCATGCGCACCGTTGAGCTGCTTCGCGACAACCCCCTCATCGCCGAGCACTACCACCGGCGCTTCCGCCACATCCTGGTGGACGAATACCAGGACACGAACCACGCGCAGTACGTGCTGGTGCGCACCCTGGTGGGCGACGGAAAGGACGGGGTTGCTCCCGCCGAGCTGACGGTCGTGGGTGACTCCGACCAGTCAATCTACGCCTTCCGAGGCGCCACGATCCGCAACATCGAGGAGTTCGAGCGCGACTTTTCGGGCGCGCGCACGATCCTGCTGGAACAGAACTATCGGTCGACTCAGAACATCTTGTCGGCGGCCAACGCTGTCATCGCCCGCAACACGGGACGCCGCGCGAAGAACCTGTGGACGGCCTCGGGCGATGGTGCGCTCATTACGTTGGACGCCGCCGATTCCGAGCACGACGAGGCGCGTTTCGTTGTCGCTGAGATCGACCGCCTGGCGGATGCGGGCGCCGAATGGGGAGACATCGCGGTGTTCTACCGCACGAACGCCCAGTCGCGCGCCCTCGAAGAGCTCCTCGTCCGTCAGGGAATCCCGTACCGCGTCGTCGGCGGCACGCGCTTCTACGAGCGCCGTGAGATCAAGGATGCGCTGGCCTACCTGCAGGTCGTCTCCAACCCGGATGATACGGTCGCTGCCCGCCGCATCCTCAATGTTCCCAAGCGAGGCATCGGCGCGAAGGCCGAGGAGGCGATCGCCGAACACGCAGCCCGCTACGGCATATCCTTCGGCGCGGCGCTGCGTCACCTGTGGCAACGCGCCGGATGCCCCGCGGGGGAGGGCGAGGGGATCGATGTCGAGGCCCTTGCTCGTTCCACTTCCCCGGCCGCGGACTCCGCGCGCTCCTCGGCCCCCGTCTCCTCGGATGATGCGGCGGGGGAGACCCCGGGTGCTCGCGATGGCGCGGATGAGAGCGTGGCTGCGGCCCCGGCCTCGTCATCTTCTGCCGAGGGCGCGCCCGAGACGGCTCCCGAGGTTGCGGGGATCACCCCGCGCGCGGCGAAGGCGGCGGCCGCCTTCTGGGGACTCATCGAGGCGCTGCGCGCGGCCGAGGCTGGCGGTGCCTCCCAAGCCGACATTCTCGAGGAGGTCCTCGATCGCACGGGCTATCTCGCCCAGCTGCGCCGCAGCGAAGACCCGCAGGATGCCTCTCGCGTGGAGAACCTGGCGGAGCTGCACTCGGTTGCGGGGGCCTTCGCGGCCGAGGCCCCGGGCGCGAGCCTGGCCGACTTCCTGGAGCGCGTGGCCCTCGTGGCGGACTCGGACCAGGTGCCCGCCGAAGGGGAACGCGGCGGGCAGGTGACCCTCATGACGGTCCACACCGCCAAGGGGCTCGAGTTCCCCACCGTCTTTGTCACAGGCATGGAGGACGGCACATTCCCGCACCAGCGTAGCCTCGCGGACGAGAGCGAGTTGGAGGAGGAGCGCCGGCTGGCCTATGTGGCGATCACGCGCGCTCGCGAGCGCCTCTACCTGACCCGCGCCGCCGTTCGCAGCGCGTGGGGGACCCCGCAGGAGATGCCGCCCTCGCGTTTCATTGACGACATTCCCGCCGAGCTGCTCGACGTCAGGCGGGCCGCCACCTCGGGTGAGCGCGCACGCGCCTCCTACGGCGGTTCCTACGGCGGAGCGTACGGCGCCGCGCGTGACGGGCGCGATCCCTGGGGCGAGCGCGACTCGGGTGCCTTCGGTTCGGGGCGCGGCGGCGGGGCCGTTCAGACGGGAGGGGTTCGCAAGGTGACGCGCATGGGCGTCACGCCCACCGCCCAGGCGACGCAGGACAAGCCCGTGCTGGCGCTGAAGGTCGGGGACCGCGTCAGACACGCAACATTGGGGGCGGGGACCGTCACCGGGATCGAAGGGGAGGGGCCGCGCACGGTGGCACGTATTCGCTTCGGCATGGCTGACAAGCGTCTTCTCGTCCGCATGGCGCCGATGGAGAAGATCTCGTAGCGGCCCGCGTGCGGCCGGAATTGTGAACGCGAACGCACACCGGGTAGCGGACCTGCCTTGCGGCTCGCGTGCGACTGGGGGTTTTTCTACATGTTCGAGGCGACACGCCGGTGACACGCCACGAGAGACGTCAAGATGTAGAAAAACCCCACGGGGAGTCGTCGGGGCATGCCCCAGGTGAGCGTTGCGCGAGGTCGGCCGCCCCGCTGGTTGGTGATCGCGTCCGGAGCGGCTTTGGATAGGGCGCGAGGTCGGGTCGTCACACCTTGGCAATGCCAAGGGCGCATCGCGTGATGGTCAAGGGGCCTGAAAGCGTTGATAATATGCGGAAACGGGGGCGTCAGGGCCGGTCGCACGGTAGAATTACTGCGCTGACCACACCACGTTCAACGGAGGGAATAAGGTGGATCTCTACGAGTACCAGGCCAGGCAGATGTTCAAGGAACACGGCGTGCCCGTGCTGGACTACCGGCTGGCGTCGACCCCCGACGAGGCGCGCGAGGGAGCGCGTGAACTCCTGGAGGGCGGTGCAACCCTGTTGGTTGTCAAGGCACAGGTCAAGACCGGAGGACGCGGCAAGGCCGGAGGCGTGAAGCTCGCGCACACGGCCGAGGAAGCGGGCGAAAAGGCTCAGGAGATTCTCGGCCTCGACATCAAGGGGCACGTCGTCACGCGCGTCATGATCGCCTCCGGAGCGGACATTGCCGCCGAATACTACTTCTCGATCCTGCTGGACCGCTCGAACCGTCGCCACCTGGCGATGTGTTCGCGCGAGGGAGGCATGGATATCGAAACGCTCGCGAAGGAACGGCCCGAGGCTCTGGCCCGCGTTCCCCTGGATCCGCTCGTCGGCATTGACGCCGACGTCGCGCGTCGCATCGTGGACGAAGCCGGGTTCGACCCAGCCACCGGCGAGGCCATCGCCCCTGTTCTGCAGACCCTGTGGGAGGTCTACCGCGATGAGGATGCCACCCTGGTGGAGGTCAATCCCCTGGTGCTGAGTCCCGACGGCTCCGTCTGGGCGGTGGATGGCAAGGTCACGTTGGATGACAACGCTCGTTTCCGCCACCCCGATCACGCGGGGCTGGTGGACGTGGCCGCGCAGGACCCGCGTGAGGCGGCCGCGAAGGAAGCCGGGCTGAACTACGTGCGCCTCGAAGGGGAGGTCGGGGTGATCGGCAACGGCGCAGGCCTGGTCATGTCGACGCTCGACGTGGTCGCCATGGCCGGCGAGGAGTTCGGCGGGCTCAAGCCCGCGAATTTCCTGGACATCGGGGGCGGCGCGTCGGCCGAGGTCATGGCCCGTGGCCTGGAGATCATCCTCGGAGACGACCAGGTGCGCTCCGTGTTCGTCAACGTCTTCGGTGGCATCACGGCCTGCGACCAGGTTGCCCGAGGCATCATCGGCGCGCTCGACGCACTGGGGGAGACGGCAACCAAGCCGCTCGTCGTACGCCTCGACGGCAACAGGGTGGAGGAGGGCCGCGCGATCCTCGCCGAGGCCCGTCACCCCCTCGTCCGCATGGAGGAGACCATGGACGGTGCCGCCCGGCGTGCGGCGCAGCTCGCCGCGCAGGCGCCCTCGAAGTAACGACCCGAGAACCGCAGGAGACACATCATGACAATCTTCGTCAACTCTGACACCCGGGTCATCGTCCAGGGGATGACCGGAGCCGAAGGCCGCAAGCACACCCAGCGCATGCTGAGCGCGGGTACCGCGGTCGTGGGCGGAACGAACCCACGCAAGGCAGGAACAACCGTCACCTTTGACGTGGTCGGATACGGTCCGGCCGCCGGTCGAGTGGCCGACGGGCAGATCGAGGTCCCCGTCTACGGCACGGTCGCCGAGGCCCGCGAGGCAACGGGGGCGAACGCCTCCGTCATCTTTGTTCCTCCCGCCTTCGCCAAGGCGGCGGCACTGGAGGCCATCGATGCGGGCATCGAGACGATCGTGCTCATTACCGAGGGGATCCCCGTTCAGGACTCGACGATCGTCGTTGAGCATGCGCTTGCGGCGGGTGTGCGCCTGATCGGCCCGAACTGTCCCGGCATCATCTCGCCCGGGCAAGCAAACCTGGGGATTACCCCGGCCGACATCACGGGACCGGGGCGCCTGGGCCTCGTCTCCAAGTCGGGCACCCTGACTTACCAGCTGATGTACGAGCTGCGTGACTTTGGCTTCACGACGTGCCTGGGCATCGGCGGGGACCCGGTGGTCGGTACGACCCACATCGACGCGCTGGCTGCCTTCGAAGAGGACCCCGATACGGACCTCGTCATCATGATCGGCGAGATCGGCGGCGACGCCGAAGAACGTGCCGCCGAGTGGATCAGCCAGAACATGACGAAGCCGGTCGTGGCCTACATCGCTGGATTCACCGCTCCGGAGGGGAAGACGATGGGGCACGCGGGAGCCATCGTGTCCGGATCCTCCGGTACCGCGTCCGCGAAGGCCGCGGCACTCGAGGCCGTGGGTGTTCGCGTGGGACGCACCCCCTCCCAGACTGCTCAGATCGCTCGCGAGCTTCTGTCGCGGTAACGACGCGACTATTCGGCCCGGGGTCGGCGTGCAGCGTCGCGACCCCGGGCCGATTCTGACACTATGGGGTAGTGAGCGAGCGCATGACGAATGAAGCTAGACCCCGGAGAACCACGACCACCTACGTGCCCGATCGGGCGACGGTTCGTGTCGCCGTCCCCCGCGGCTGGGCCCGCGGCGTCCTCGCAGGAGTCGAGGCGGCCTTCGCCGGGTGGGCGATCACCACGGTGCTCACCATGGTTGCCTACCTGTCGATCCGGTCGAACACGTGGATGAACGATACAACCCCGCGCGATGCGCTCGGCCTGGGGGGTGACCTGTGGTCGGCCGTTGTGGGCGGAACCGCCGTGGTCGGGGGCGTCTCCTACCGGGCGATACCGACCCTGGTGGGGGCCATGCTTGTTGTTCTCGTGCGGGTCCTGCTGCGCACGACCGCGGGATTCCCCCGCTCCTCGGCGCTGTTCGCCGCGCCCGGTTTCCTGCTCACCTCCTGGCTCCTCGTGGGCGCCTCGGGCCAGCACTCGCACTGGTGGACGGGAACCCTCGGTGCGATCATCATTCCCCTCGTCGGCTCGGTGTGGTTTGTCGCGTCGGGCTACTCGCGCGACGATGGCGCGCCCGCCATGCAGCACTGGATTTCGGGTGGATTCAAGATGGGCGGGCTGCTCGTCGTGGCGCTCGCCCTCGCCGCGTCGGTCGCATCGATCGTGGCCCTCTCGCTCTCCTGGACCCGCGTGAGCGGAATTCACGAGCTTCTGGGAGCCTCTTCGGCGGCCGACTCGACCTTCATCGTCGGCGTGCAGTTGCTCTTCGCCCCCTCGGTGGTGGCGTGGGCGGCAGCATGGTGGTCGGGAGCGGGTTTCCTGACGGCCACCGACGCGTTGCACTCTCCGTCGGCCGCCGACCAGGGTCCCATCCCCCCGATCCCGCTGCTCGGTGCGGTCCCCGAGTCCGCCCCCGGCATGTGGTTGATCCTCCTTCCGATCTTGCTTGGCCTGGCCGTGGGAGCCGTGTGCGCCTGGCGTTTTCGGCGCGAACACCTCCTGCACCAGAGCGCCCAGGGCCTCCTCGCGACGGCAGTGTTCGCGGCGGTGGTAGCGCTGTGGATGTGGAGCGCGACCATGAGCCTGGGGGCCGTTCGCCTCTCGACGATGGGGCCGCGCGTCGGCTGGGTGACGCTCGCCCTCGTCCTCGAGATCGCGCTGCCCGCCGTGCTTGTCTCCCTGGCAACCCACCCCACGACGCTGGCGCTCATCGGGGAGGGAACGGGACGCGTGCGTCGGCGCGGCGAGGCAGCAGGCCGACGCGCCAGCGAGGCCGACGTGTCCGAGAAGTCCGTGGCCTCGGTCGGCGGCGGCAGCGGCGAGGGCGGGGACGGAGCCGCCGGCGAGCGGCGCGGAGCGGGCAGCGACGCGCACGAGGCGAACGAACCGTGGGCGCAACCCGCGCAGGAACAACACATCGACTAAGCTGAAGGGGCCGCGACTGGCGAGGGTGGATGACCACCGGGGAGCGGCCGACCTTCCCGAGAGGCGTCGCCCGCCTGGGCGCCCGGGTGACCCGACCTGGAGGAACCATGTCCGTTTCCCTCGACAACCTGGAAGCCATTGACCTGCGCCCGATCAGGCGGGCCCTGATCTCTGTCTACGACAAGACGGGACTGGAGGACCTGGCGCGTGCCCTCGGCGCTGCCGGTGTGGAGATTGTGTCCACGGGTTCGACGGCCGAACGCATCAGCGCCGCCAGAATCCCCGTCACCCCCGTGGAAGCCGTCACGGGCTTCCCCGAGGTGCTCGAGGGGCGGGTGAAGACCCTGCACCCCTTCGTCCATGCCGGCATCCTTGCCGACCAGCGCAAGGCCAGCCACCGTGAGCAGATCGCCTCCCTCGGAATCGCCCCCTTCGACCTGGTGGTGTGCAACCTGTACCCCTTTGCGGACACCGTTGCCTCGGGCGCCTCCTTCGATGCGTGCGTCGAGCAGATCGACATCGGTGGTCCTTCCATGGTCCGCGCGGCCGCCAAGAACCACCCCTCGGTCGCGGTCGTGACCTCCCCGAGTCGATACGCCGATGTCGCCGAGGCGGTGGCGGGGGAGGGCTTCACGCTCGCCCAGCGCCGTCGGCTCGCGGCCGAGGCATTCGCTCACACCGCCGCCTACGACCTCGCGATCGCCGGGTGGCTGGCAGACCAGCTTGAGCTGGAGGACGTGCGCGAGACCCTGGACGATGCGGCCGAAGCACACCTGGAGGCCTCGGACGCCGCTTTCCTCGCCTCGCTCGGCTACCGAGATGGCGGGGAGGATTGTGTTGAGGACGAGCCCGGCGAGACGGATGGGGTGGCCTCGGGGATGCCCGTTGTCGTCGCGGACGCCTTCGAGCGCGTGGAGTCGTTGCGTTACGGGGAGAACCCGCACCAGGGCGCGGCCGTCTACCGCGAGATCGATGAGAGCTTCGAGGAATCGGACCCCGAGGATGGGGCTGCGGCACAGGGCATTGCCAATGCGATCCAGCTCCACGGCAAGGCGATGAGCTACAACAACTACACGGATGGGGACGCCGCTCTGCGTGCCGCCTACGATCATGAGCGTCCGTGCGTTGCCATCATTAAGCACGCGAACCCGTGCGGCATCGCCGTCGGCGAGGACGTGGCCGAGGCGCATCGGCTCGCGCACGCGTGCGACCCCGTGTCTGCATTCGGTGGCGTCATCGCGGTCAATCGTCCGGTGAGCGTGGAGCTCGCCCGCCAGATCGTCCCGATCTTTACCGAGGTTGTCCTGGCCCCCGGATACGACGAGGGGGCCCTCGAGGTGCTGCGCGCAAAGAAGAACCTGCGTGTCCTTCAGGTCCAGCCCCCGGCGCGAGGCTCGTACGAGTTCAAGCAGATCAGCGGCGGGCTGCTGGTGCAGGAACGAGACGATATTGATGCGCCCGGAGATAGTGCAACCAACTGGACGCTGGCCGCCGGTGCGCCCGCCGACGAGCGGACCCTTGCCGACCTGGAGTTCGCCTGGCGGGCGGTACGTTCCGTTCGCTCGAACGCGATCCTGCTGGTGAAGGACGGTGCGTCCGTGGGCGTGGGCATGGGACAGGTGAATCGCGTCGACTCCTGCAAGCTCGCTGTCGAGCGGGCAAACACCCTCGGGGCGCGCTCGACGGGGGATGCGGCCGCCTCAGAGGATGCCGCAGGGGGTGCGCGCGCCTCCGACGTGGTGGCCGAGGCGCCCGAGCGCCGCTCTGTCGGGGCGGTCGCTGCCTCCGACGCGTTCTTCCCCTTCGCCGACGGCCTGCAGGTCCTCATTGACGCGGGAGTGAGCGCCGTGGTGCAGCCCGGTGGGTCCGTGCGTGATCAGGAGTCGATCGACGCGGCGAATGCTGCCGGCATCACGATGTACCTGACGGGGACGCGCCACTTCGCGCACTGAAGGCCTCTCGACCGCGGGGCGGGTGGGTCCGGAGGAGTCGCCCGCCCCGCGGTCGTCATCCCGCGGTGCGGTCCTCATCCTCGGACGGAAGCCGACTCGTCCCGCCCCGTCATGCGGCGCTGTCGACGAGGCTGCGTCGCGCGTCCTTCCCAACGAGCCTGACCATCGCCTGTGATGTGCTCGCGCGAGGTTGACAGGCCCCCACAGCCGGTGTCTAATTCAACTATTGAACTAATGGCCGTTGGCCCCGTCGAAAGGCTCTCTATGACCACGATGACCGCTACCCCCGCCCTCCCGGCGCGCCGCAACCGCGTCCTCGCCGATCGCCTGGGCGGCTCCCTCGTCCGCGAGATTGCCCTCGTGGTCGGTGGCACGCTCGCGATGATTGCCCTGGCTCGGATCTCGGTTCCCCTGCCGTTCACGCCCATTCCGGTTTCCCTGGGCACCCTCGGCGCGCTGTCGGTGGGCACGGTTCTTGGCGCGCGTCGAGGTCTCATCTCGGTCCTTGGGTACGCGGCCCTGGGCGTTGCGGGCGCCCCGGTCTTCACCGGGTCAAACGTCGGTTGGGCGTTCGCATCCTTCGGCTACATCCTCGGATACTTCCTGGTGGCGGCGATCGCCGGACTGGCCGCCGAGCGTGGGGCAGACCGACGCATCATCACGATGGCGCCGACCGCCCTGGTCTCCCTGGCGTCCGTGTACATCGCGGGCCTGGCCTGGATGATTCCCTTCACCCACATGACCTTCACGGACGGACTCCTCAAGGGTTTCGTCCCCTTCATCATCGGTGATCTTGTCAAGGCGGCCGTTGCCACCGGACTTTTCCCGGTGCTTCGCTCGTTCTTCCGCTGAGCGCTTCGCCGCGCAGGCGTCAGTAGGCGGCCTCGCCCCGATGGGGTGGGGCCGCCGTCTTCTTCCGGCTGGTGAAACCCGGGGCGCCCCTGTCCCGGGGTTGTCTGTGGGCTGGTGAAACCCGGGGCGCCCCTGCTGGGGCGAATCGGCCCCACATCGGTACTTTTGTCGAGGCAGGGGTGGTCGCGGTTTCGTGCGGCGTTGCGCTCCTTCGAGCAGGGGTGGTCGCGGTTTCACGCGTGCCGCTCGCTCGGCGTCGGATCGCTCCGAGACGCCTCGCCTGGCTCATTGCGTCGGTGCCGACGGCGCGGGTGATGGCAATGGCGCGCGTGCGCGGAGACACGTGCAATGAAGCGCGACGCCGTGAGTGAGCCCGGGTACCATGGGCAGGGTGAACGCTACCGACATGCATCCCGTCCTCGTCGTCGACTTCGGCGCGCAGTATGCCCAGCTCATCGCCCGCCGTGTGCGCGAGGCGAACGTCTACTCGGAGATCGTTCCTCACACGATGAGCGTGGCCGACATGCTCGCGAAGGAGCCGGCAGCGATCATTCTCTCGGGTGGGCCGTCCTCCGTGTATGAAGAGGGTGCGCCGAGCGTGGATCCGGCGATCTTCGAGGCCGGCGTGCCGGTTCTGGGGATCTGCTACGGCTTCCAGACCATGGCCCACGCTCTCGGCGGTACCGTGGGACGAACTGGCACTCGCGAGTACGGGCACACCGAGGCGTCCGTCGCGGCAGACTCGTGCCTCTTCGGTGGCACCCCGGGCGACCAGATCGTGTGGATGAGCCACGGCGACGCCGTCCAGGGCGCCCCGCAGGGGTTCACCGTCACGGCCTCCACCACCGAGACCCCGGTCGCGGCCTTCGAGTCGCGTGAGCGCCGCCTCTACGGCCTGCAGTGGCACCCCGAGGTGGGCCACTCCCAGTTCGGACAGGACGCCCTGAAGAACTTCCTCTACGAGGGTGCTGGCCTGGAGCCCACGTGGACCGCCGGTTCGATCGTGGACGAGCAGGTCGCGAAGATCCGCGAGCAGGTGGGCGACGCGCAGGTGATCTGCGCCCTATCCGGCGGCGTGGACTCCTCCGTGGCAGCCGCTCTTGTTCACAGGGCTGTCGGCGACCAGCTGACCTGCTTCTTCATCGACCACGGTCTGCTGCGTGCGGGCGAGCGCGAGCAGGTGGAGGGTGACTACGCGCGTGGCATGGGCATCCGCGTCATCACGTGCGACGAGTCCGAGCGCTTCCTCTCCGCCCTCGCCGGCGTCACCGAGCCTGAGGCGAAGCGCAAGATCATCGGTCGCGAGTTCATTCGCTCCTTCGAGGCCGCCCAGAAGCAGGTCATCGAGGAGGTGGGCGCCGCCGGCGGCGAGGTGAAGTTCCTGGTTCAGGGCACCCTGTACCCCGACGTCGTCGAGTCCGGCGGCGGCGAGGGCGCGGCCAACATCAAGAGCCACCACAACGTCGGCGGCCTGCCCGAGGACATGACCTTCGAGCTCGTTGAGCCCCTGCGCACCCTCTTCAAGGACGAGGTGCGCGCGGTGGGCCGCGAGCTGGGCCTGCCCGACTACCTGGTGAACCGCCAGCCCTTCCCGGGCCCGGGCCTGGGCATCCGCATCATCGGCGAGGTCACGCGTGAGCGCCTGGATATCCTGCGCGCCGCCGACCTGATCGCCCGCGAGGAGCTCACCGCCGCCGGCCTGGATCAGGAGATCTGGCAGTGCCCGGTCGTCCTGCTCGCCGACGTGCGCAGCGTGGGCGTCCAGGGGGACGGCCGCACCTACGGCCACCCGATCGTGCTACGCCCCGTGTCCTCCGAGGACGCGATGACGGCGGACTGGACGCGCCTGCCCTACGACGTCCTGGCCCGCATCTCCACGCGTATCACCAACTCGGTGCCCGAGGTCAACCGCGTCGTCCTCGACGTGACCTCCAAGCCCCCGGCCACCATCGAGTGGGAGTGACGCAATGAGTGCGCGGCCGCAGGCGGAAGAATTGGTGAAATCAACAAAGGGGCAAGCGGTTCTTGGGTGGGTTTATCTACTAATATTGCTCGCTGCTGCTGGTTTACTCATTTATTTTCTTCTGGTGAAAGTCGGGCCGGCGTTAAGTTCGTTCTTTGCCTCGCTCTCAGGCCTTGACTCAGCTGTCATCGTTGCATTGATTACGGGCGCTGTTTCCACAATATCTGTGGTCGGCGCTAGCGTGACGAGCTCGGTTATGAAAAAGAATGAGTATCTTCGGGAGCATCGAGAAGAGCCGTATATGAGACTAATTTCTCTTATATATGATTTTCAGGCAGCCGCAGGGAAAGGTGAGGAGCTTTCGCAGGATGAACTCCTGAGTATTGTTACTCAGTTCAATAAGGAGCTGACGTTATGGGGTTCATCGAAGGCGATCAAGGCATGGGGAAACTGGCGAACGGCAACGTCAAGGGAAGCTGTTAATCCTAGTCTAATCCTATTTGAGATGGAAAAAGTCATGATTCAGCTTCGGAAAGATATGGGTATGCGCCGTGGGCTTCGTAAAGGAGATCTTTTGCGTCTAACGGTCAATGATATTGATTCTGTTCTCAAATAAATGATCGCGAGCGGGGTCTGGTTCGGCTAATTTAGTTCCTTCAGCTATCAGATAGAATACTCGAGTTTCGGGTATTCATCACTCGCCGTCATCCCAGTCTCCAGGGAGTCGCGCGACCCCGTTTGTGTCCAGAGTGGGGCGATAAGCGTAGTGCTGGAGTCCGTCAAACGTGGGAGCCTCGGGGCGCATGTCGAAGGGGAGGCCACCAACCTCAATCGACTTGGCCAGGAAGATGTTGATCGCGTCCGACAGGCTAATTCCCCAGCGTGTGTAGACGGCTGCTGCATCGGCCTTGATCTGTGCGGTCGTGCGGGTCTTCACCTCAGCTGTGCGGGTCATCGTCGGCATCATCGCTCCTTTCGTTGTCTCGATTATAGGCCCGAACCGGGTACAGTTCGGGTTCTTTCTGGGGATAAAACGGTTGATTTGCTGTCTGTTGGCCTGGCTTCGCAGTGCTCACGGCGCATCGCGTGGAGTAGGGTTCGACGTAGCGACGTAGCAGTGGTTGATCAAGGAGGACAACACGTGGATCTACTGAAATACATGCGTTCACAAAACGCCATGACTCAGGACGAATGGGAGCGTACCTTCGAGGAAGATGCCAGGGAGATCCTCGTTTTGCTCGCCGGCGGCCAGGGAGCAAGTAAGAGGAACGGATTCTGGGACGTCTCGCACTACTTCATTGCGTATGTGGACTGCCAGACCGGCGCACTGCACACGGGTGACGGCCGGATCGTCTATCCCGTCAGCGACGAGGAACATGATGCCGGAGGAATCCTCGATCGCTTCCGTCGGGAGGCGGTGTACCGCCTCAAGGCGCGCAAGAAGATTCCGCACGAGATTCCCGAGGGCGTGACCGCCTCCTCGCAGAACGAGTTCCTGATTGTCGAGGTCCTGGAAGAAGATGCCCTGTGCCCCGCCTTGAAAGAGGTGCTGGCCGACTATCGCAGGCCGGTCGTGGTGACTGACGAGGTGCTCGGAGAGCTCACTCTCGACAAGGACTACGACACGTTCGAGGGGGAGATTCTGTGGCGCGGCGAGCAGATCTGTCTGTCGCTTGAGGTTGATGCGGCGGACGAGGACACCTGGACCGCAGCTGTGCAGGCAATGAGACAGATGGTGGCCGATCAGGCCGCGTGGGACCGGGATATGCGGGCGTTCGCCGCGCGAGAGCTGACGCAGCTCGCGTGCGAGTGGCGCGAATCTGCCGACGAGGAGGTCCCCGAGATAACGGAAGGGAGCTTTGCGCGCCGAATCGAGCTGCGCAGCATCGCGATGGACGCCGACGGTTCATTCTCCGGCTACTTCGATGACGACGATATGTTCTTCGGGCACTGCGTCGTGGTGTATGGAACTGTCGCGGATGGGGTGACCTCGGCGGTCATGGCGGGTTAGGCGTCCTGAGCGCTGGCCGGAGCAGCGCTATCGAGTCGACGCAGGAGCACGTACAGCCAGATAGCTGCGACAAGGTCTGCGATAGGAACGGCGTGCATCTTCCTGAGTCTTTTTGCTGTTGCTGATGGGATTGTCTGTTCGGCCAGTAGGCGTTTTGTTGCGGCAAACCCATGGAAGGATGACACGATCATCAAGAAGTAGACTCCCGCGTCCAGAGGAAGAATGAGGAAAATCATCAGCAAGCCGCTTACGTTGCCGTGGGAGCTATCTAGCGGAACGATGATCGTGAGAATGAGCATGATGAGGAAGATGGGGAGGAGAGCAAGTTTGATGACGAGGCCCCAAAATGCGAGTACGCGTGGAGCAACCTTGTCTTGAGAGTGGAGCACAGTCAGGGCGCTGAAATAAGTGGCGATGAGCAGTGCGCCGATCCATGCACCTGGTGAGAGCAGCGGCTGGATGGGGAAGTTTAGATCGAAGCGCCATCCTGCGTAGACCATGGCGATGAAGAAGAGGGGTGCGGCGACGCGTGCAACTCTGTCCATGTGCAGCTTTCCTCATAGGGTTTCATTGACTCGCGATGACTTTAGCATTCCTCTCCTGTGACGAGGCCTGCCCCGCCAAGCAGGGTAGGCCTCGATAGTGCGCGTGGAGCCGCTACCGAAATAGTCGGCGCACTGTCACGTCATACTCACGCGCTGGTGTGAGTGTTACTTCGGACCCTCCATGGTGCATCTCGGAGGGACTCGCGCAGTAATCGCACAGCCAGGCTTTCCAATGTTTGAGTGTTCTATAACTTGTCTGGCCCTCGCAAGCCTAAGTCCACTTGGCGCGCTTTCAGTTTTTGTGTGCGGTGATCGCGAACTGAAGGGGCAGACGTTCGGAATGCTCGCGAAGGTGCCAGGCTCCAGCGGAATCTTGTTCCATGAGTTCGGGCCACGGGCACCACGCTGCGCGCGGGGTCTCTTCGAGTTCATCGATCACCAGCCCTGCGTTGATGAGAGCGGTGACGATCTGTCCAAGGGAGTGATTCCACTGGTGGTTTGTCGTGTGAGTAATCCGTGGTGCATTGGGCGAATCCACGTAGCTTGAATCGTCATCCCATGTCAGCGGCGTATCTTGCTCAAAGTATGGCTGCTCGATCTTGAGTCCGTCGGAAATGTCCTCCCCGATTGTCATGAACATCGGGTGATCGTCGCGGATGAAGAAAGTACCGCCCGGTTTGAGCAGGGAAGCGACGACTTGTGCCCACTGAGCAATATCGGGCAGCCAGCACAGGACCCCGATCGAGGTGTACACCAGATCGAAATCGCCGGAGACTGCTTCGCGCGCGTCGTACACGTTCGCGTGAACAAACTCCACGTCAGCGCCCGCACGGTCGGCAATGCTGCGCGCGTGGGCAAGCGATGCCTCGGACAGATCAAGGCCAATGACGCGCGAGGCACCGCGACGCGCAAACCCGATCGTGTCCGTTCCGACGTGGCACTGCAGGTGGATGACATCCTTGCCGGTGAGATCGCCGAATCGTTCGATATCTTGGGCAAGTTCGGCGCTAATGGCTGTCGGGTCCTCGAGAAGGCGCTGGTAGTCGCAGTAGTTGCCAGCCATGTGCAGCTCGGCGCGGTCGTCCCAGTTGTGCTCGTTATCGGAAAACCACTGCGCTTGTCTGCTTGTGTCAGTCATTTGGTTATTCTACGCCGGTGGGGTGTCGGGGAGTTGCGCCTGCCGAGGCCTCGGCAGTGGCTTTGCGTGCCTTGTCCGCCCTGCACAGCTGCAGGTACAGGGCAAAAGTGGAAAAGAAGTCCGCGACGGTGAAGAAGTGCAGAGCTTGAGGAACGGATCTCAAAAGGCAAGCCTGCGCGGGCTATCCTCTCTGCCTAGTCGAAGCATGTGCAGAGGATGTTCGCGATCCCAATCCAAGGTGCGTGAGCGTGGGGACGTATCTATACTGAACACTGTTCATTATGGATTGTTGCAGCTCGCAAGACAGTAGGGATGAATGCCCAAGCAAGTGATCGACCGGGAAAGCCTGGTCAGCCAGGCCTACGCCATCGCCTCGCGCGACGGCATCTCGTCGCTCTCCGTGCGCAAGCTCGCCTCCGCCTGTGGGATCGCCGTCGGGTCGGTCTACGGCTACTTTCCGACGAAGGCAGACCTGACGGCCGCGGTGCTCACCCGATTCTTCGAGGAGAACCTCTCCGAAGAGCTGTGCGTCGTGCGCCCCGGCGAACGCTTCACCTCCTACGTGAGGCGGTTTCGTGAGGCCCTCAGCTCCGCGCGCGCCGACATGAGCGTCGACTGGTTTACGCAGATGCGGCGCCTGCCGAGCGCTGAGCACGAGGCGCTCGAGGCCGTACGCGCCCCCATGCTCGCCCACATTGAACGCGGACTGATCCGTGTCCTCAATGCGGACGAGGCCGTGGAGCGCGCCCGCCTCGTCGGTTCTCTGAGTGCTGAAAGGTTGTGCCGCTACGTGCTGCGCGCCATCTTCGCGTCCCTCATGGACAGTGACGAGTGCGAGACGCTCGTCGCGCTCCTCGACGCCTCCCTCTACCCGTACCCGACGCCCATCAACGAGAAGGATGCCCGATGAGCCGTTTGCACGTGAAGAAACAGTCCCTGATTGCCGTCGCCGGCATCGTCTGGCTACTCGCTGGACTGAATGTCGCCCAACTCGGGGTGCGCGCGGCCATCGGCATGCGCGGCGTCGCAGCGATCATTCTCCTCGCCCTCGTCGGCGGCGCGGCCGCAATCTTTAGCACCTTCCACCCGATGTTCTCCAAGCTCGTCAAGAAGAACGCCCAGCGCATCGCCGACCTGGAGGGGGAACGTCACCTAGTCTTTCGCTTCTTCGACCGCAAGAGCTACATCATGATGGCGCTCATGATGTCCTTCGGTATTGGCATGCGCGCCGCCGGACTCTTCCCCGGCTGGTTCATTGCTTTTTTCTACACGGGCCTGGGCCTTGCTCTCGCGCTCGCGGGCGCCAGCTACATCATGCGCGGCGTGCGGGGACGAGCTTGGGTGTTCCACGGGAGCAAGTGAGAGTCTCCGCATCGCGGCCGCGTGGGCGCGGGCGGCAGCGAGTGAGTGTGGCATCTGCTTGATACGCGCAACCCTGAGAGTGCGAGGAATCGAGCGCTGATACACTGGGCGCGCTTTTCCCGATTGGCACACTGAAGGCACAGCCGTGGACTTCTACACCCTTGACTACGTCGTCTCCCACCAAAGCACCGAATCGACCCAGCGCGTGGCCGCAATCATCATCCTGCTCCTGGTTGCGCTGGTCTTCAGTGTCCTGTACCTGCGTGACAAGGCGCGGACCCGATGGCGAGATGCCGGGGCCGGTCTCCTCGTTCTCTCCCTCGTGCTGCTTGGGATTCAGACCGAGCAGTACCTCCAGGTGAGCAACCAGCTCTCCCAGTCCTAGCGTCTCGTCCGCTTCGTGGAAGGCGTCGCCACGGACCATGGGGTGTCAACCAGCGAGATTCTGGTGAACTCGACCTCCCTGCAAGACGGGATCATCGTGCGTTTCAACGAGGAGGACTACCTGGTCCACCTGGGCGACGACAACAACGCCTACACCCTCGAGCGGACCCACATCATCGACCACAACGTTTACGTGAACGGGAAGCACTGACATGGATTTCTACACGCTGACGGCCATCAAGTTCGCACTGGGAATCCTCATGATGATCTTCCAGATCAACATCCTCGGCAAGCGCGACTTCTCGCTCAACACCCCGCTCAACCAGGTGCAGAACTACGTGCTGGGCGGCATCATCGGCGGCGTCATCTACAACTCGTCGATCACGCTGCTGCAGTTCTTCATTATCGTCCTCATTTGGTCGCTCGTCGTCATCGCCACCAAGATTCTCATTGACTACAGCAAGACCTTCAAGCGGCTCACCGTCTGTCAGCCCGAGCTGATTATCCGCGACGGGCTGGTGGACATTGCGCGTTGCGCGAAGGTCGGGCTCACGGCGCAGAGCCTCAGCAGAAGCCTGCGCGACCAGGGCATCTCCAGCATTGGAGACGTCGAGACTGCCGTCATGGAAACCAACGGAAGCCTCACGATTCGGTTGCACGGTGACAAGAGCAGGCGCTCGCTCCTCCCGCTCGTGAGCGACGGGCAGTTCGTCTTCGACGGACTGGTACTCGCGGGCAAGGAAGCGGCGTGGGTCAAGGCGCAGCTCAAGTAACAGGGGTACTCCTCGGTCAAGAAGGTGTTCCTGGCCGAGCTGGTCGACGGAAGCCTCGAAGTCGTCCCCTTCGCCACCTCGGCCAAAGCCGCCAAGCGTGGGGCGCCGCAGCCAACAGACCCGAAGGCGCTCGATGGGGCGACTGATCGCTGAGACTCAGCGGCATCTCCGCGTCAACGAGTCCTACACTGCAACATGAGCGCGGAGTGCAGGAACGTACAGAGGAGATGGTCCGCATGCCCGCAGGGGATTGCGACAGCCGCGAGGCGCGGGGCGGGAACGAGGCGAAACGGGCCTGGCGGGCACTGGGGGGCTTGTGCCTGGGAACATTCGTGTGTTTCACCAACACGACCGCGTTCAACATCGCCCTCCCCGCCATCTCGGTCTCGCTGGGGGCCGGCCAGGTCGAGCAGCAGTGGATGGTCTCGGCTTACAACCTGGTCTTCGGGGCGTTCATGCTGCTCGCGGGTTCCCTGGGCGACAGGTGGGGCGTCAAGCGGACGCTCCTGGTCGGCGCCAGCGCCTTCGCGGCCGCCTCCGCTGCGGGCGTCCTCGCGACGAGCTCCGTGACCACTATCGTCGCACGGGGAGTCATGGGGTTCGGCGCGGGCTTCTCCATCACTATGACGCTCGCCCTCATTACGCGCCTGTTCGAATCCGACGGGCAAGTCCTCGCCCTCACGGTGAACGCCGTCGCGATGACCCTCGGCGCCCCCTTCGGCCTGGTGCTCGGCGGCGTGCTTGTCAACTTCGCCGACTGGCGCGCCATCTTCGTGTTCGACCTGGTGGCGTTCCTCATCGTCCTCCTCCTCGATGTCCTCCTCCTGCCGGGGGATCGGAGCCAGTCCCGTGGAACCACCCGCGCCCGTACCCGGCTGCCCCTCCTGTCCGCGCTCCTTGCCCTCGCGGGACTCGCCCTGGTCTCGGCGGGACTCATCAACGCGCAGATTTCCGCCGCCTCACCGGACTCGTGGGGCCTGATGGTGGCTGGCGCTGTGGTGATCGCGGTGTTCGTCCGCCGTGACACCCGGTCGTCGAACCCGCTGGCCGAACTCGGCCTGCTGCGCATCCCCTCCTTTGCCGCCGCCTCGTTGTCCCTGCTCGCACTCAACGTCGCGATTTCGGGCATCATGTTCGTGCTGCCCGCCTACGTGGAGACGGCGCTGGGGAACAGCGCGCTGGTGGGGGCGCTCATGCTCATGCCCATGGTCGCCGCCGCGATGGTGGGTGCTGCTGTTACCAGGAGGGTCGCGGAGCAGCTGGGCAAAAGGCGCGCCTGCGTGGCGAGCCTCGTCCTCATTGCTCTTGGTCTGGCGGTTATGGGTGTCTCGACGGCGGTCGTGGGATATCCTCTCATGGTCGTGGGGCAGTGCGCCTGCGGGCTGGGCATGGCGATGGGACTGCCCGTCATGCAGGGATGGGGAATGGAACGCGTTCTCCAGCAGCAACGAGGCGGTGGGTCCGCCCTGATCTCCACCTTCCAACAGCTCGGCTGCCTCATCGGGATCGGGGCGCTCGGATCGCTCGTCGGCTCGTCGTACGCGGCGGCGTGCCGGGGAACCGCCGCCGAGGGCTTCCGCTCCGTAGCGCTCGCCTTCGAGGCTGCCGACGCGCAAGGGGCGCCGCAGGCGGAGGCGGTGCGCGCCGCAGCGAGCAGCGCCTACGCTCATGCGGTCCTGGTGGCGTTCTGCGTGGCTGCCGTGGCACTCCTGCTGAGTGCCGCGCTCACCGCTTATCGATCACGATCCGATGCGGGTGAGCGGTGAGCCGAGAGCCGAGAGCCGGTGGGAGACACGCGCGGCCAGCTGGTTCACTGAGCGGAAGCGAATGCGTCAGCGTGTCCGCGGAATCGCCGCCGCACCTCACGCCCCGGCCTCGCCGTAGCGGCGGCGCAACTCCGCGCGCAGATCCCTGAAGTATCGGGCCTGGTATGAGCGCAGGAACAGCCTGGCAACCCATCGGGGGACGAACCTGCCCCGCACGTCCACGTCCTCCGTGAAGCTCAGGCGGCACCCGGATCCCGCCGGGATGAACACGCCTCGCCAGCATCCCTCCAGGGTATCCCCGTCGATGGAGAACTCCCAGAGTCGTTCCTCCTGCCGACGCACGGTCGTGAAACGAATGGGCTTGCCGCCTTTGGGATACTCCACGAAGTCGCGCTCGCCGGCCCTCTCGCATCGCTCCAGGTCCGAACGCCACCGCCACTGATCGACGTCGGTGACGATCCGCCACACCTGGGATACCGACCAGGGCAGGTCGGCCTCGTGAATCACGCGAACTCGCGTCATCGCTCCCCACCGTCCTTCTTCACACGGGAGTTACGGTGCCGGATGTGTCTGCCGCCTCCCCGTCGCGAGGCGCTGCCCGGTCACCCTCTCAGGATACACAGTTCCCTGAAGCGGTCGTCCAGTTCAGCGATCCTCCCCAGTGTGTCTGCCAAGGCGAGGTTGTCCTCCGTCAGGTTGTGCAGGTGCGCCTGCCCGAACAGGGAGGCGATCCGCTCCTTGATCTGCGCCCGCTCCGCGTCGTGGTCGGCCAGGAATCGGGCAGCGTAGAGGCTCCTGGCCGCAGCCAAGCGGAAACTGAAGTACTGGTGGATCCCCTTTTGCTGCGGGCTCATGCCGTTGTGTCTGATGGCTTCGGCGTAGGAGCGGATGACGCCCGCCTCGCCCGCCTCGTAGCGCTTCCTCATGATCGAGGAGACCTCCCGGTAGACCTCCTCACCCTCGGGCTCCCTCACCCGCGTGAAGCCGCCCCACATGGAGAACGACCCGCGCCTGTAGGAGATTGCCTGCGCCTGCCAGGCCTTCGCGAAGTCGTCGAAGTCTATGCTCATGTAGGGGAAACCCGCCGGATCATGCAGATGTACGCGACCGCCGTCGAGACCGAGAACGCACACGAAGTGGTCGACCCCGCCCAGGCCCTGATAGTTCGGGTTGTAGGTGAGCAGCCCCATGTCCAGGGGGCCCGCAACCACCGGGCCTTTCTCCAGCATGCACGTGAGTCGATCCCGAACCTCGGCGAGGTCGGCCACGGGTTCCTCGACGAAGAACTCCTCCCACGCGAAGCCAAGAATGCCCAGGCAGTTGCTGATGGACACGTCGGGCTCCCCGTTGTCGAAGAAAACGAGCGGATGCCGAGGGTCGTCTTTCATGATGCTCGCACCGTTGCCCATCACCATGAGCGCCTCCAGGTACTCGGGACGCACGTCGAACCCGAAGGAGTCCAGGGCCATTGCCAGGGAGTTGGTGTAGCACAGCGACACGTCTCCGAAGTACATACTCATGTGTTCTCCTCGCTTTCTGGGCGCGCGTATGAATCAACCTGCGCGCGACGACTCCCAGGCCGGGACAGCGCAAGCCGCGCCTTTCGTCCCTCCTATGAGACTGCGTGTGCGGGGCAGGTGGGGGAGGAGCGGTCGGTGCTCACTGCCCTCCCCCGACGATAACGGAGAGAAAAAATCCCGTCAACACAACGAAAATCATTCTTGTCGGGACTGTCTCCGGCGACCGAGAATCCTGCGTTCCGAGAGCCGCCGATGCCCCGATGTGAGGGCGGTCGCGTTGCTCGTCGCCTTCCTCACCCTAGGAGGAACTCGTGCTCGCGCCGGATCAGGCCGTCTTCGACGTCGAACACCTCGAACGACCTCATCCCGGAGTCGTCGACCAGCAGGACGACGATGCGGCGTCCGTCGGCGGCTTCGTGCGCCTCCTCCACGCGGAAGTGTGCATCGGACGCCGCGTAGGCGTCCCGGATTGTCCGCAGGTACTCCTCGACCCCTTGGATCGTCCTGTTTTCCTCGCCGTGCAGGTGCCACACCACGTCCGGGTGCAAGAATGCCCTGTACGTTTCCCAGTCCCGCTCGTTCTCGGCCCGGAAGAAGCGGGCGAGCGTTTCCACCGCCTTCACGGGCGCCCCTTAGGGGTCCGCGTCCGCGGGCTCGCCCCTGAAGCCGCGTTCACGGGCGCCTCCTCAAGGCCAGATCCACCGGCGCCACCCTCTCAGAGGTCGACGTGCTGACGAGCGGAGAACCCGCGTTCCTTGAGCCTGCCGCTGACGTAGTCGTAGCGAGTGGGGGTCACCTTGATGATGTTCATGACGAAGGGCAGCCCGCGCAGCCGTTCCACCGGGATGCCGCGCAACCGGCAAGCACGCTCATACTCCTCGCCGAAGGGCTCGAGCACCTGCGCGGTGCCCGTCACCTGCAATCCGGCGAGCGTGTCGAAGGAGATGTCGTCGTCGTGGATCGCCAGGCACACGTTGCTGTTCTCCCGCAACGCCCGGAATTTCAGGCCCCCCTCGCTGACGATCCAGAAGGCCCCCTCGGCGTGGACGTATTCGACGGTCGTGTTGCGCACGATCCCAGCGCCCGCCGTGGCCAGCGCGCAGATCTTGTGGCGGTCGAGGAACTCCTCGATCTCGGCGATCAGCTCGCCCTCGGGCATGCGCGCCTCGCCGGCCTCCTGGTCGAGCCAGCGCCTCGCCGCCGCCTCCCAGTCGATTGCGCTTCCATCCATGGGTCCTCTCCCTTCGGGGTCGGGGTCCGCGCCGCACGGGCCCTCCCCACCAGCATAGGCCGGGTCAATGGCGCTTCGGGCGCCCGTGGGAGAGGGGTGCTGGGACCTCGGTGCCTTGAAAGGCGGCGGCCGACGGTGTTCCCTGTGAACAGCCCGATCCGAAGACCCGAAAGAGGTGGCCGCCGTGGCCGAGCTGAGCGAGCTGTCGAAGACCCTGTACATTCCACTCGTGGGGCGCATCTACGCGTCCAGGCACTACCCGTCGATGATCCACGATCCCAAGGCCCTCGGCCTGGAGTCCTCCCTTCCTGCGGATGCGGCCACGATGAATCGCGGGCAGAACGAGTACACCATGGTGTCGAGCGTCGCGCGCTCGGTCAACATGGACCGGCGGATCCGGGGGTTCCTTGCGGCGCGCCCCGACGCGGCGGTCGTCAACGCCGGATGCGGACTGGAGACGGCGTACTGGCGCTGCGACAACGGGCGCGCACGCTGGTTCGAGCTCGACCTGCCCGAGGTCATCAGCGTGCGCGGCGAACTCCTGCCGCCCGGCCAGCGGCAGGTCCTGATCCCGGGGGACATGTTCGACTACTCGTGGATCGACCGGGTGAAGGAGTTCGGTGAGCGCCCCACCATCGTCGTCGTCTCGGGGGTCTTCTACTACTTCGACGAGGACCGGGTCGTCGATTTCATCAACCATCTCGCCGCCTTCGACGAGGCGCGGGTGGTCTTCGACTCGACCTCCTCGAAGGGTCTGAAGCTCTCGCAGGCGTACGTCAAGCGCATGAAGAACGACTCGGCCATGCGGTTCTCCATCGACGACCCCCGTGAGTTCGTCGGCAGGCTCACAGGCGGGGCGCGCCTCGTCGAACACGTGCCCTACTACCGCGACATTGAGCGACGAGGAGTGGGGCTTATCCCCCGGGCGTACATGCGCGTCTCCGACATGTTCCACATGGTGTCCATGACCACTATCAGCGTCCGGGAGCCGTGAGCGGCCTGGCCCTCCGGGCCGCCAGGAGTCCTCGGGAGCGCGGTCGGATCAGGCCGGCAGGTGCGCCGCGGGGAGCCCGCTGCGCCGCAAGGAGCCCTGCAACCAGGGAGACAAGGAGTCCGACGATGAGGTACGCCGAAACGGTGGCATTGAAGGGCGGGGCGGAGCTCCTCGTGAGGAACGCTGTCGCCTCGGACGCCCGGGCGCTGCGCGAGACCATGCGCCGCACGCATTCGGAGACCGACTACCTACTGTCCTACCCGGACGAGCAGAACGCCGACGAGGAACAGGGGGCGCGCCTCCTGGAAGGGACGGAACACAGCGGCAACGAGGTCGAGCTCGTCGCCATGATCGACGGGCGGATCGTGGGAACCGCGGGAGTCACAGCGGTGGGCGGCAGGCGCAAGGTGAGGCACCGGGCGCGATTCGGGATCAGCGTGCTGAAGGAGCACTGGGGGATGGGGATCGGCCGGGTGCTGATGGAGGCGTGCATTGACTGCGCCCGGCGGGCGGGTTACGCCCAGCTCGAGCTCGAAGTGGTGGCGGACAATGAACGGGCGGTGTCCCTTTACCGGCGCGCGGGGTTCGAGGAGTACGGGCGCAACCCCCGGGGCTACCGGTCCTCGTCCGCGGGGTTCCAGGAACTGGTGCACATGAGGCTGGAACTGTAGTGCCCCGAAGGCGGTCCCGGTCCCCCGGGCCGCCAGGGGCTCACAGTTCGGCGCGCACCCGCTCCACCAGGTCCGCCAGCGCGTCGCGGTCCTCCACATCGACCAGGCGCATGGGCTTCGCCCCGGGGTAGGGGCTGCACTGGGCCGTCAGGGCGGCGGACGAGGCGGGGGTCTCCTTGAGCAGGAACCGGTCGTCGTAGACTCCCCCGAACAGCGTGCCGCGCGCGTAGAGCAGGTATTCGCCCATCATCGCGCGGTGGGTGACGCCCTCGACCCGCCCGAGCAGGTCGAGGACGTGGGCCAGGTACTCCGGTGTCGAGGCCATGACGGCTCCTGCCCCTCAGACGGCTTTGATCGGATGGCGCACGACGGTCCGCAGCTTCTCGGGCGCGACCTTGCGGGCGTCGCCCAAGTAGATCTCGTGGTGGTGGCGCTCGTCGGTGATGTCGAGCGCGTAGCCCTGGGCCTCCATGTGCGCGTGCATGGCCTCAACGGTCGCGGGCTCGTCGTCGTAGGGGCCCACGTGCATGCACTGCACGCACAGGCCCTCGTCGTAGGGCAGGAATTCGACCTCGCTGAAGTCGCCGCCCTTCTTCGAGGCCGCCTCGGCCTTCGCCCACTCCACTTCCTGCGCCGTCGCGAAGTCGGGCAGGCGGATGAGGGAGATCCAGTCGAAGTCCTCCTTGTGGGCGTAATCCACGCCGCGTGGGTCCTGCTGCCACCAGAAGCCCTCCAGGGGCGGCACCACGAAGTCGAAGTACCCGTCGACGCGGTGGGTGCCCTTCTTCGACATCTTGATGGCGTAGGCGACGCCGTAGAGCAGTTCGATGGCGCGCTTGTACGCGCCGCCCTCGGCGTTGGGGTCGCCGTGCCCGCGCACCGCCAGGTAGTTCATCGGCGGCACCGTGACGATGCCGGGCCGCTTCGGCGGCACGTAGAGCTCCTTGTGCTCCTTCTTGAAGTCGAAGGCCATGACTGCTCTCCTCCTGCGTCGGTCGGTCCGCCGGGCCCCTCCATCTTACCGGCCCCGTTTCCACTCCACGTAGTCCATCGGGGGCAGGTACTTGTGCTCCCACACGCCGTCCGGGGAGGGGCAGTACTCGGTGATCGGACATCCCGTGAAGAGGTCGTCGGCGAGGGCGAGGACCACGTCCGCCAGCTCCAAGCGCTCCGTGTAGCGCCTCGGGATCCCCGCCAGGCCCAGGCGCGCGCCGACGATATTGCCCGCGATGGCCCCCGTCGAGTCGCTGTCCCCCGAATGGTTCACGGCTGAGACGACCGTCCCCTCGAAGTCGTCCTCGTGGTGCAGCGCGCACAGGAGCGCGATGGCGAGCGCTTCCTCGGCCACCCACCCCTCGCCCAGTTGGTGGATCGCCTCCACGTCCGGTGCGGTGCTGTCCGCCAGGCGCAGCACGAGGCGCATCAGCTCCTGCAGTTCCCCCACCCGGCGCGCGCCCGGGTGCGCCTCGGGCAGGATGGCGAGCGCCTGCTCGGCGGCCCCGCGCACGGAGTCCGCCTCCCCGTGGGCGAGGGCGCTCACGATGTGGGCGAAGACCCCGGCGGGCAGCCACCCCAGTTCGTGGCCGTGCGTGAGCGCCGCCAGCTGCGCCCCCAGGCGCTGCACGGCGGCGCCGTCGGCCCCCCGGGGGCCGACGAGCAGACCCGCGGGCGCGACGCGCATGATCCCGCCGCACCCCTTGGAGTCGTTGATCGGCTCCTCCGGGGTGCCGTGCGCTCCCACCGCGCAGGCCGACAGGCAGGTCGCCCCGGGGGCGCGCGGCACGAAGAGTTCGGGCAGGGCCGAGATCCACGCGCTGTGGTCGGCGAGGGGGTAGGGCTCCGTCTGCGTGCGCGACCACTCCACGTAGAAACCGGACACGTAGTCGCGCAGGGGACCCAGAATCCCCCGGAGGCGGCCCCGGGTGACCGCGTGGAGCAGGCCGTTGGCGGTGTACAGGGTCATCTGGGTGTCGTCCGAGAAGGGCGCCAGCCCCCGGTCGTCGAGCTGGTAGTCGCGGATGCCGCCCGCCCCGTAGCGGGCCGCGATCTGGTCCTCGCGCGAGAACTCGACCGCGTACCCGAGCGCGTCCCCAGCCGCCCCGCCGATCAGGCAGCCGCGGTACTTGTCGATGGTGCTCATGTGCCTCTCCTTGGCGGCGGGTCAGCGCCAGCCCCGCAGCAGGGCGTCCAGGCCCCTCTCGAACTGGGCGGTGAAGTCCCATTCCCCGTCCATCACCTGGCCGATGAGGCCCCGGAGTGCGGACAGGTCGTCGGCTGGCAGGCTCGCGATGGCCGCAGTGATGCTCTCTTCGGAGGTCTCATCCGGGCCGCCGCCCACCGGGGGCACGACTTCCGCTGCGGCGAAACCCGTGGTGTACACCGAGACCGCCGTGATGATGGCGAGCATGTCGATGGGGGGCGCGAAGCTGGCGTTGGACAGGCGGACCATGACTTTGGCCAGCAGGGTGAGCTGCTCGGGCGTCGAGATGGGGTGGGTGAGCAGCAGGACCACGGCCTCGGGGTGCTGGAGGAGAGTGTCGTGGAGCGCCGTGGCGTACTGGCGCACGTACCAGCGCCAGTCCTCACCCTGCTCGCCGACGAGGCCCGGGCCGCTTCCCGGGGACGACTGGTTCTCCGTGGCCGGTTCCCCGCCCGCGCCCGGCTGGTCCCGGCCCTCCGGCCGACCGTTCTCCTCCTGTTCCCCCTTCGCCCCAGACTGGTCGTCCGCTTCCGGTTCTTCCTCAACAGCCGATAGGAAGCGGTCGAAGGTGAGCCTCCACACCTCCTCGGACACCCCTTCGAGCAGGGCGGCTTTGTCGGGCACATACCGGTAGAAGGCCGTCTGGGACACGCCCAGGCGCTTACCGAGGGCGCGCAGGGACAGGGCGGCCAGGCCCGCCTCGTCGACGAGCGCGAGCGCCGCGGAGAAGATCCTCTCCCTCGTGAGAGTCCGCGCTCTGGGCGCGCCACCGGGCATGGCTCCTCCTCCCTGGCTCCGCGTGGGGGCTTCAGTCCTTCTTAACCGCGAATCGTAGCACCGCCAGTGCGATGGGGCCGGGCCGCCCTGCGCGCCACGTCGCGACTGCGCTCCACCTCGCCGCTGGTTTCGGCGCCGCCCCGTGCGCGGCGCCCGCCAGGGGCCGGTGGACGCTCAGGCCAGGTGTTCGGCGAAGAACGAGGTGAGCGCGTCCCAGGGGATGGCGCCGCGCCCACCACCGTCGTAGAGGTCGCAGTGGCTCGCCCCAGGGACCAGAAGGAACCGCTTGTTGTCCGGGTTCACCCCGCCCTTCACCTTCGCGAAGGCGTCCCGGCCCATGTAGAGGGAGTGGGCGTCCTCGCCGTGCATGATCAGGACCGCGTTCTCGATCTCATCCGTGTAGTACAGGAACCGCGCGTTGGCGTAGCTGGCGCTGACGACGGCCCAGCCGTCGTTGGAGTAGAGCGAGCGGGGGTGGTAGCAGCGCGGCGTCTTGTAGTAGGCGTGGTAGTCCTTGGCGAACTGCGGAGCGTCGTCGGGCATGGGGTCCGCGACGCCGCCGGTGAGCGCCTGCTCGCCGGAGAGGCGGTCGGCCGTACGTTGGGCGGCGACCAGTTTGCGCGAGGCGATGCGAGTGGCGGCGTCATCCGCCGAGTCGTTGTAGCCGTTGCCGGAGATGCGGCACAAGTCGTACATCGTGGACGCGAGCGTCGCCTTGATCCGGGGGTCGGCGGCCGCCGCGTTGAGCGCGATGCCACCCCATCCGCAGATCCCGATGATGCCGACCCGGTCCCCATCGACGTCCTCGCGGCAGACCAGGTAGTCGACGGCGCTGAGGAAGTCCTCGGTGTTGATGTCCGGGGAACTCATGTAGCGGGGTGCGCCGCCGGACTCGCCGGTGAAGGACGGATCGAAGGCGATGGTGAGGAAGCCCCGTTCGGCCATGGTCTGAGCGTAGAGCCCGCTTGCCTGCTCCTTGACGGCCCCGAAAGGGCCGCTGACGGCGATGGCGGGGAGCGCGCCCTCGGCGTTCCTCGGCTTGTATAAGTCGGCCGCCAGAGTGATGCCGAAGTTCGTGGTGAACGTGACCTTCTCATGGGTGACGTGGTCGCTCTTGGGGAAGGTCTTGTCCCATTCATGTGCGGGGGCTTGCTGGCTCATTGGTCCTCCTGAGTTGTTGTCTCGGTCGTGGCCGTGGTCCGCGCTCACGCGAGCGCGATGGCGAGGTCTTGGCGGCTGTCGGCCCGCGCTGCCACGGCCCGGTCCTCGTCAGCGCCCGTGAAGGCGCCGATCATGTTGGTGCCGGGATAGGCGCTCGCGTTCATATGATAGGGCGCGAGGCGCGGTTGGCACAGCCAGTAGGCGGAGTCGCCGATCATAGGGTCGTTCGCGTACGCCTCGCCGCTCAGGTCGAGTCCCACGGTCGGGCCCTCAGTCCTTCTTCACGGCCAAGCGCGCCATCGCCAGGGCGGCCAGGCCGGTGAAGAACAGCGAGAGGACGCCGACGGCCGGGAGGACGCCGGCGACGCCCGCGCCGTCCAGGCTCACCGAGTGGATCGCGTCGATCGCCCAGTACGCGGGGGAGAAGCGCGCGGCGCGCTGCGCCCAGTCGGGCAGGCTCGACACCGTGCAGAACGCCCCGCCGATCCCGGCGGCCAGCATCCCGATGATATTGGACAAGGAGAGCGCGAGTTCCTGCGAGGGGGCCCACAGTGCGATCGCGACGCCGAGCGCGGCCAGGACCGCGGAGAAGGCGAGCACCGCCAGTAGGAGCGCGATCACCGACCCCTTCGGCCTGTACCCGAAGGCGAGGGCGCCCAGGACCAGGACGGCGAGGACCTGGACGAACTGCAGCAGGTAGGCGACCAGGGCCTTGCCGGTGAGGACGACGCCCCTCGGGGTGGCCGAGACCGCGAGCCTGGGCCACGTCCCCCACATGCGCTCGTTGATGAAGGAGTTGATGATGATCTGCACGGAGAGGAACGAGAAGAGCACCGCCATCGAGGGCACCGCCTGCTCCACCCCGGTCGCGTCCGCGTACCCGTCCGCCACGAGCATGGATTTGAAGGCGGGGCTCATGAAGGGGATGAATATCAGGGGGATGGCCGTCAGGATCAGAGTGGAGGCGGGGTCCGTGAGCTGGAGGCGGATGTTGAGCCGGATGACGGCTGAGAGTTTCTTAAGCATTGTCCTGTTCTTCCTCTCCGACGATTGCGAGGTAGGCGCTCTGCAGGCCCGCTTGGCCTATGCGCACGTCCTCGAGGCGGTTGCCCCTCAGTTCGGGTGAGGCCAGAGCATCGGCGATGAGCGCACCGGGGTTGGGGATGTCCCCCTCCCGGCGCAGCCACCGGTCCTCGTTCCGCCACCCGTCCATGGGCCTCGGGTTGCGGGCGAACCCCAGGGCGATGGAGGCGCGGGAGTGGTCCGCGACGACGCGCTCGAGCGTGCCGGACACAACAATCCGCCCGCCTTCGAGGATGGCGATGTCCGCGCCGAGCTCCTCGAACTCGGCGAGGTAGTGCGAGGTGTAGACGACGGCGGCGCCCGCCTCTGCGAGCGAGCGCACGGCCCGCAGGATCCGGCTGCGCGCCTCGACGTCGGCGCCGACGGTCGGCTCGTCCATGAAGACCACCTCCGGCTCGTGCATGATCGCCATCCCGGCGTGCAGCCTGCGCCTTTGGCCGCCGGACAGGTGCTTCGCCCGCTTGGAGCACTGCTCCTCCAGGCCGAGCAGCTCCATGACCTCCGCGGTCCTCGTGCGCGCGCGCTTGCGGGACAGGCCCTGGAGCTGCCCGTAGAACGAGAGGTTCTGGGCGACGGTGAGGTCGGGGTAGACGCCCAGGTCCTGCGGGGCGTAGCCGATGTGCTGGCCGACCCGCTCCTTGGCGGGGTCCGCGCCGCACACGGACACCGTCCCCGAGTCGGCGCCCCTCAGCCCGCACATGATCTCGATGAGGGTCGACTTCCCGGCGCCGTTGCGCCCGAGGAGGCCGAGCACCTGTCCCCGCGCGACGTCGAGGTCGACTCCGCGCAGCACCTCGTGGTCCCCGTAGCTCTTGCGCACGGCGCGCAACCGCAGCGCCGGTGCGCCCGATTCTGATCCAGGCATGTCCGCTCCTTCATTGGTTAACAGTGTTAACTTCGCTGACAACTGCAAGGTTAACAGTGTTAACTCATGGGTGCAAGCCCGGGCCGCGCGGTGGTGGGAATACTGCCCCCGCCCCGTGGGGGCGCTGCGGTCGGCGCGCGGGACCGGGGCGGTGGAAGGGCCGGCGGACCCCTACGCCTCTTCGTCGTCCGCCGAGGCGTCCGGGGTCGCGGCCCGCGCCTGTTCGCGCAGGCGCTTCAGCCATTCCAGGCGCTCCTTGAAGCGCCTCTCGTTGCCCTCCTCGGTGGGCCGGTAGTACTCGGCGCCCGCGAGCGAGTCGGGCAGGCACCGCATGTCGGCGGCCACCTTGTCGGCCTCGTAGTGCGCCAGCCTGTACCCCTGCCCGTATCCCAGGTCCTTCATGAGGCGGGTCGGGGCGTTGCGGATGGCGAGGGGGACGGGGTCGGCCTGGGTTCGCAGCGCGTCCTTCCTCGCCCGCCCATAGGCGATGTAGGAGCTGTTCGACTTCGGCGCCAGCGACAGGTAGATGACGGCCTCGGCCAGGTGGACCGAGCACTCGGGCATCCCGATGAAGTGGCAGGCGTGGAAGGCGTTGACCGCGACGTTGAGCGCGTTCGTGTCGGCAAGCCCGATGTCTTCCGAGGCGAAACGCGTGATGCGCCGCGCCACGTACAGGGGGTCCTCGCCTCCCTCGAGCATGCGCGCCAGCCAGTACACGGCGGCGTCGGGGTCCGAGTTGCGCATCGACTTGTGCAGGGCCGAAATGATGTTGTAGTGCTCCTCGCCGTCCTTGTCGTAGAGGAGGCTCTTGCGCGAGGTGCACTGCTCGACCGTCTCTGCGGTGACCGTGGTCGCCCCGCCGTCCTCGTCGCCGTTGAGGACCGCCATCTCCAAAGTGGACAGGGCCACGCGCGCGTCGCCGTCGGCGAAGGTGGCGATCGCGCGCAGCAGGTCGTCCTCGATGCGCACGTCCTGGTTGCCGAAGCCCCTGGGGTCGGTGAGGGCTCGGCGCATCAAGCCAACCAGGTCCTCCTCGGTCAGGCCGTTCAGGACGAAGACCTTGCAGCGCGACAGGAGAGCGTTGTTCACCTCGAAGGACGGGTTCTCGGTGGTCGCGCCGATGAGGATGATCGCCCCCTTCTCGACGAAGGGGAGGAACGCGTCCTGCTGGGCCTTGTTGAAGCGGTGAATCTCGTCGACGAAGACGATCGTGCGGCTGCCCATGGACGCCTGCGCGTCCGCCTGCTTCATGACCTCGCGGATCTCTTTGATGCCGCTGGTGACCGCGGAAAAGTCGATGAACGAGGCGTGGGTGTGGCGGGCGATCACGCGCGCCAGGGTGGTCTTGCCGACCCCGGGAGGCCCCCAGAAGATCATCGAGGGCGTGCGGTCGGCCTCGATCATGGAGCGCAGGGCCTTGCCCGGCCCGATCTGGTGGGACTGGCCCACCACCTCGTCGAGGGAGGTGGGGCGCATCCGGTCGGCCAGGGGCCGCGTGTCCTCGCCGGAGTCCTCGAACAGTGAGTGTTGCTGGCCTGGCTTCATGGGTGAGCCCTCCTGGTGGTGTCACGAATCCCGTTCCTGAACCTCAGCGTAAGACGAGGCGCCCTCATCTGCGTCCCGCCGATCGCCACCCACACGCCCCCACTCGATTACCGCCTCTGGCGGTATAGTTGTGGCGGTAATAGGGGGGGTGGTCATGGCCTGCGAGCCGTCGTTCGAACGCACTGACGTTATCGATGCGCTCTGCATGGAGATCGCGGAGCTGGTCGGTATGCTCTCGCCGCAGGCTCCGCTGTCGACCAGCCCCACGCTGCGCAGGGAGCTTCGGATCCGCATGATCTACTCCTCGCTGGTGCATCTTCCACTTCGAGTTCGAGTTCGAGTTCTGCCACCCCTTTTCAGATGGGAATGGCCGGATGGGAAGGCTCTGGCACACGCTGCTGTTGTCGCGGTGGCGCCCGGTGCTGGCCTGGGTGCCCATCGAGTCCGCGATCAGGAGGCGGCAGGCTGGATACTACGAGGCCTTGGCTCGCTCCGGCGCGGCCGACTCGTGCGAGGATTTCGTGGAGTTCATGCTCGAAGCAATCAGGGAAGCCATACTTCCGTACGCGCGGCCAGTGAGTGCAGCGGACGCGGAGCGCGCCCGCGCGCTTGATTTCCTGAGCGATAACTCGCGCGGCACCTCGGCTGCTCGAAGAGAAGCGCTGAGCGCATCGTCGCGCGGTTCAAGGAAGGAAGAAGGCGTGCTCGAGCGTCAGGGGAGTCCTCGTTCGGGTTCGTGGACTGTCCACGTCGACCATCATTCGGCCAATTCCTAGGAAAATGAGGAGTCCGACGATGAGGTACGCCAAGACGGTGGTGTTGAAGGGCGGGGTGGAACTCCTGGTGAGGAACGCCGTCGCCTCGGACGCCCGCGTGCTGTGTGAGACGATGCAACGCACGCATGCGCAGACCGACTACCTGCTGTCCTACTCGGACGAGCAGAGCGTCGACGATGAACAAGAGGCCCGCTCCCTGGAAGAAACGGAACGCAGCGGCAATGAGGTTGAGCTCGTCGCCGTGATCGACGGGCGCATCGTTGGAAGTGCAGGAGTCTCAGCCGTGCGCAGTCGGCGCAAGGTTGCGCACCGGGCGCGTTGTGGGATCAGCATCCTCAAGGAGTACTGGGGGATGGGGATCGGCCGGGCGCTGATCGAAGCGAGCATTGACTGTGCTCGGCAGGCGGGCTACACCCAGCTTGAGCTCGAAGCGGTGGCGGACAACGAACGGGCGGTGTCCCTTTACCGTCGCGCAGGGTTCGAGGAATACGGGCGCAATCCCCGGGGGTACCGGTCCCCGTCTGCGGGCTACCAAGAACTCGTGTACATGAGGCTGGAACTGTAGCGCTCTGACGGGTGGCAGCCGGTTATGTGTCTAGCTTGAGGAGCCTAGCATTGTGCGTGGGTACGCTGTGTTGTGAGTGTCGTACCCTTGACACGTGAAGGTTCTCGTCGTCCCCATGGTTGCGCGCTCGCGGATGGGTGGGCCGTGGTCGCGCGCGAAGCGTGTCGCCCAGGCATTCCGGGATGGCGGCCATGAGGTCACGCTCGCGTGGGGAGATGACGGCAACTGTGTCGATCCGGGCGGCCCAACGCTCGAGATTCCGGTGCCCTCGCCTCTCGGCCTGCCAGACGCCATCGCGCGCCACACCTTCCCCCTGGCCTCGCGCATCGGCCTCATGGGGCGCAAGCCCGTGCGCAGCTTCGAGGAGGTCCTCTGGCTGACCGGTGCCCTCGACGAACGCTACACGCGCGCCGCCGTCGAGGTCCTCCGCACCCACATGCGAGCCACGCGCCCCGACGTCGTCTACTCGGAGTTCAACCTTGCCGCCATCATCGCCGCCCGCGCCGAGGGCATCCCGTGCGTGGGCAGTGGCTCGCAGTCGACGACTGCCTCCTACGCTTCCAACCCGCGCAAATCCGCGGGAATTCGACGCCTGCTGCGCGAGATGGGAATGCCCGCCCCGGCCTCGTCCCTGTCGATCCTTGAGGGGATGGCACGCCGCTTCGTCCCCAGTGGCCCGACCCTGGAACCGCGGGCGGGGGAGCGGGCCGTCTACTGCGGTTTCCTGAACGAGCCGCCCGCACTGACGCCGACGCCTCGCGATTGCGTCCTCATCTACCTCGGGGCGGGTAGCGTCCCCGCGGGCGTGGCCGTGCGCGCCGGGCGAGAACTCGCCGAGGCGCTGAGCTGCGACGTCTACGTCGCGGGCGTGTCCGAGGCCGTCCACGCTGTGGGGGACCAGGAAGTGACCTGCGCGCCCCGTTTCGACGTCGCTGAGCTCCTGCCGCGCGCCCGCGTCTTCGTGCACCATGGCGGGCAAAACTCGGTGATGGATGCCCTGTCCTATGAAGTCCCACAGGTTATTGTCCCGGGTCGTGTCTTTGAGCGTCAATTCAACGCCGAGGCCGTGGAAAACGCGCGCTGTGGCCTGACCGTACGCGAGCCCAAGCCGACGCTTATCGCGCGCGCCGCCCGCACCCTCGTCGATGAGCCAGCCCTGACCTCAGGGATCCGAGGGGTGCGCGCGGAGCTTTGCGCGCTCGGCGGCGGCGCACGCATCGTGCGCGAGGTCGAGGAACTGGTCGGCTAACCTCAGTTCCAGCCGCGCAGGATCGCCTCCAGGCCTCGTTCGAACTGAGCGGTGAAGTCGTAGCGACCGTCCAGGAGATCCTCGATGAGCGGGCGCAGCGCCTGCGCGTCCTCGGGATCGAGTGCGGCGCTCGCGGCCGACAGGTCGGCGGGCTGCTCGGGCGAGCCGCCCACGGGCGGAACGACCTCGGCGGCGACGAAGGCCGTCGTGTAGATCGAGACCGCATTGACCAGCCCCAGCATGTCTGCATTCGGTGTGAAACCGCGCCGGGCTAGCGTCACGAACACGCGCGCCAGGAGCGACAGCTGCTCGGGCGTCGACATCGGGCGCGTGAGCAGCAGCATGACCGCGCCCGGGTGGGAGCGCAGCGTGGAGGCCAGGCAATGCGCGTAGGTGCGCATGTAGATCAACAGGGGCGAGGCTGGGGTGTCCTCGGTCGGCTCACTCGCCGTGGGCGTGGGTGTCGATTCGGGGTCGAACGCCCCGGTATCTACTCGGCCTAGGAAGGACTCGAAAGTGAGGCGCCAGACCTGCTCGGCAATGCCCTCCAGGAGCGCCGCCTTGTCTGGGAAATGACGATAAAAAGCGGCCTGGGAGACGCCGAGGCGTTTTCCCAAGGACCGCAGAGACAAAGCGCTGAATTCACGAGTTTTTCTGACAATCTGTCGCTGCGTGGGGAAGGGAAGCGGCCCTACACTGTCTGCGCGAGGCCTGAAGGAGGACTGAAAGTGCCAGGTATGGATACCTACGACGCGATCATGCTGCTGTCCTACGGTGGCCCGAACGGCGAGGAAGACGTTCTGCCCTTCATGCGCAACGCCACGCGCGGTCGCGGAATCCCGGACGAGCGCCTGCTCCAGGTCGCCGCGCACTACAAGCGCTTCGGCGGAGTCTCGCCCATCAATGCCTGCAACCAGCGCCTCATCGCCGACTTGTCCGCGGAGCTTGCCAGGCGCGGGCATGACATCCCCGTCGGGTGGGGAAACCGCAACTGGCACCCCTTTGTGGCCGAGGGCCTCGATGAGCTCGCCCAGGCGGGCGCCCGACGCATCCTCGTCCTGCCCACCTCCGCCTACGCCTCGTACTCGGGGTGTCGTCAATACCGCGAAGACCTCGCCGAGGCCGCGCAGACCCTGCGCGAGAAGTGGGGGACGATCATACTGGGCGGCGAGGATAGCGCCGACAACCCGCATGCCGACATCATCCTGGACAAGGTCCGCCCCTACTACTCGACCCCCGGCATGGCGCGCGCGCAGATCACCTCCATCCGGCGTTCGTGGGAGGCTCTGACGGCGCGTGGCCTCGACACCTCGGGTATTCGCCTGATCTTCGTCACCCACTCCATCCCCGTGAGCATGGAGGCAGGATCCTCGCCCTTCCCGTTCCGATCCGCTATCGACGAGGCCACGGCGGCCTCGGGCGATCATGGCGAGCGGCAGGGGAGCGCAGCGTCGTCGGAAGCGGGAACCCCCGCCACCGAAGTCAGCTACGTCGCCCAGCATCACGCCCTCATCCAGGCGATCATGCCTGAGCTGCGGCGCGTCCTGGGGCGTGCGGATCTTGGCTACGACCTCGTCTACTGCTCGCGATCAGGGCCCCCGCAGGCACGTTGGCTCGAGCCGGACATCAACGACTTCCTCGAGGAGATCGCCGATGGTGGATCGGATGAGGCGGCGGGGAACTCCTCGGACACGAGACCGCTCAGCGGCGTCGTGGTCGTCCCCATCGGGTTCATCTGCGACCACATGGAGGTCGTCTACGACCTCGACACCGAGGCGCGAGAGACCGCCGCGCGGCTTGGCATCCCCTACGAGCGCGCCGACACCGTCTCCACCGACCCGGACTTCGTGTCCTCCCTGGTCGACGTGCTCGAAGAGCGCGCGGCTCAGGCGCGAGGCGAGAACCCCGAGCGCGTCACCGTGACGGGCACCGGCCCCTTCCACACCGTCTGCCCGAGCGACTGCTGCCTCTCGCTCGCGCGCCCCGGCCACCCGTCACCCGTCGTCGGGGGTGCTCATCCCGGCGCGGTAACCACCCCTCATTCTTCCGGCGCGCCCACCCGAGCCGCCGGCCAACCCGACACAACTCAGGAGGACTCTATGTCTACCCCGCATCCCCACGCCGTCGTGCCGCCCGAGCAGAACCCGGAAAACCCGGGACATCCCGCAGGAGTGCCGGACCGAGTCGGTGAGCACGCCGCGCGCCACCAGGCCCGCCACGCGGGCACCGAGGCGACGCCCCACTCGCACGCCGCGCACGCCCGCGTCACCGACCCGCGCGACGCGACGGACGTTGACTTCGATGAGGTCAACAACAAGCAGCACTACGCGCTCTACTCCGTGTTCGCGCTCGGTGAGTCCCTGCCCGCCGACGATGGCGAGCGCGGTCGCGTCATCGCCGAGTCCCTGGACTACGTGAAGGGCGCGGGCGCGGAAATCCGCGGCTTCTACGACGTGTCGGGCTTCCGCGCCGAGGCGGACCTGATGGTGTGGTGGCTCGACGACGATCCCGAGGTCCTGCAGGACGCCTACCACCGGCTGCGCGCCTGCGCGCTCGGCAAGTTCCTGGATCCCGTGTGGTCCTGCATGGGCCTGCACACCCCCGCCGAGTTCAACAAGCGCCACATTCCCGCCTGCTTCGGCGGCGTAGCGCCTCGCGATTGGGCCATGGTCTACCCCTTCGTGCGTTCCTACGACTGGTACCTGAAGGCCCCCGACGAGCGCGCCCGCATCATGGCCGAACACGGCCGCAACGGCTTCTCCCAGTACCCGGACGTCAAGGGCTCGACCCTGTCGGCCTTCGGCTTCTCCGACTACGAGTGGGTGCTGGCATTCGAGGCGGACTCGCTGGATCGCCTGGAGGGGGTCATGCACGCGCAGCGCTACACCGAGGCGCGCCTGTACGTGCGCGAGGACACCCCTTTCTTCACCGGTCCCCGTGTGAGCCTCGGCGAGTGGGCCGAGCGCCAGCCCCGGGGGTAAGGCCCCTTATCTGAGAGCTGGCTCCGGCCTCGCCGATGCCCAGCGTGACGGACCCCGGCGGTCATGTGACGATGCGGTGGCACGTGACAAAACGCGCCTTGTTCGTTCTAGGCCTGGGGGAGGAGGTTCGTTCTAGGCCTGGGGGAGGAGGTTCGTTCTAGGCCTGGGGGAGGAGCCGGGGCAGGTCGTGGGCGACCTGGTTTTGGATGGACGCCATGGAGTGGTCCTCGCCCTCGTCAATCCACAGCTGCAGGCTGCCCGGTGTCATCAGGTCCGGGTAGTCAAGCTGGAGCTGCTCGAGCTGGGGACTCATGTCCCACAGGGCGGGGTCGTCGGACCCGACCGACGCGAGGATCCGGAAGTCCTGGGCGCCATAGTCCGCGCGCTCGGCGCCCGCGGCGATCAGGTGCGCGATCTGGTCGATGTCGGCGTCCGTCTCGCGCCCGATCCACGACTCGCCGGCCATTGGCATGTAGCCGTAGAAGTACTGCGGCCTCATGGAAAAGACATCCCACGTTGTCGTGGCGCCCATCGAGAAACCGCCGAAGGCGCGGTGGGTGCGGGAATCCTGCAGGGACTGGTCCGAGGTGTCGCCTCCCGCGTAGGTCGCGTACCTCGACTCGACGGCGTCGATGATCGTGTCGATCTCGGTGGTCGCGAAGAAGCGGTTGAGTTCGTAGTCGTCCTCGTAATCGTCGCCGGCGAAGGAGCGATCCGGGTAGTAGGTCGCAAAGACGACGAGGGTGGGGCTCAGCTGGCCCGATGCCGTCAATTCGTCGACGACGGGGACGACCCCTTCGGCGAGCCCAGCCGCGCTACCCTGCCAGCCGTGCGTGAGGTAGACGACGTTGGCGGGGGTGTCGGGAGAGTAGGTCGGGGGAACGTAGACGTAGGCTTCCTTATCGTAGGTCACGCCCCGATAGGCCTGCTGGTAGGCAACCGTATTGACGGAGCCGTTCAGCTGAGACGTCATGTCGGTGAAGGCGGCCACGATCGACAGGGAGCTGTCGTCCTCATAGACAATGGGCGACGGGTCCGGCTGACCGGCCGCCTCGCCCCCGCCCGTGTAGGCCGCGAGGCCTGCCAGGCTCAGGAGGGATACGGCCAGCGTCGCCCCGACCAGGGGCGCCGCGCGCAGCGATGACCTCAGAAACCTGATGCTCATCGTTCGTTTCCCATGCGCGCCGCGCTCGTTACCTTCATGGCATCCACTGTAGTTCTCGTTCGCCGGCAGGTGCTAATGGGTGTGGGATGTCCCGCCTTTATCGGGTGCCATCCCGCTCGTGGGGTGCCCAGCCGAGAGCAACACCTCCGCGCACTATGTCGCCGGGTGCCTTCCCGCTAGTGGGGTGCCCCGGAGGCTTGCGATGCCTGGCTCTCTCCTCGGGCCGAGAGTGACCGCCGCCTTCGAAGAATGGCCGACTTTCAGAATCCGCGTGGGAAGTCGCGGATTGAAGCGTGACAAACGTCGTTCATTCGGCCTCCTGATGGTAGATACGTACCACTTGGGGCCCCGAATGGACGTGTTTGTTACAAGGGATGAGTGTGGGACTCTGCTCGGGTGACGTTTATAATCGGTCTGTGTGCCTTGGCGGGCTTACCCTGCTCGTTGCTCGCCCCGTAACAATCTTTCTGGGGACTATTGGTGGGTCCTACGCTTCATTGTGAGGGTGGGATCGACTCGACGGTGTGATGAGACTAAGTTGCTCCGCTGGGGCGTATCTCCCGATTGTGTATGCAGTTCGTACAGCGTTCGGTTGGGATCGGGATCGCTGTGGAGTGCAGCCAATTCTCCCCAACGTGCAGGGGCCACGTACGCATGGTTGTCGTGTTACTCTCTTAGTATCTATTGTGAGTTGCACAGGAGCAAACATGAACCACGACCTGATCCTTCACCGCAGCGACAGAGAACGGATCTTGTTTTCCGAGATTCCCCTTCCCCAATTGACGGAGGTCCGCGTTGAGGGGACATACGAGGTCAGCGTGGACGAAGGGACACAGGTGAAAGACACGTTCGCAATCGAATGCGATCCGAACGCATCACCTGCCCAGGCTCGAGACTACCTGCTTGCTGCCGCGAGTGGTGCCCTCATGGGAGCGCTTAGTGTCCTGTGGCAAAAGGACCTCAACCTGAAGGATGCCCACAAGTTCGGTGCGGAGAGAATTGAGAAGATTGTCATTGGCGCAGCCCAGCGCGTAGGTCTCAAGAGGGAGAATCCAACGATCGAGAATGCGATTCGATTCCTCGAAAAGAACTTCCCGTTCGCGGGGGACAGGTTGACCGCCGCTTTCGGTGGTGGCCTACAGCATCACCTACGCGACTTCTCCCACCACCCCTCTCCCGTGGGACTTGTATGCTCCATCCTCATGCAATTCACGGGTAAAGGGGTCGGAACTGCAACCGATGGGAGCTTTGCGATCTTTGACCTTTCCGCTGATGCCATGAAAGACGGACTTCTCATCGGGCGGAACATGGCGGAAAAGATCCTCTACGGCACTGTCAACTGGGCGTTCCATCTCATCAGCGACATGGCGGGCTCGAGCGCGACGCCCGGTGCGGGCACCGGCATCCCCGGACCAATCCTCTCCTTTCTGAAGGAGGCATCGGCTCTACCCTTCTTCCGGGACTTGTCCATCGGGTACAAGGACAAGGTCATCACGTTGTCGCAGTGGATCTCGAAGGCATTTAATGGGACGCTCCTTAAAGATGAGGCAGGAAATCCTCTGCGCTTCGACCTGCGTACCGAGGTCGGTTTGATTGATCTGTTTCTCACTCAGATTCCTGCTGTCGTTGCGAACGAGTGTATTGTTCGCGGCATCTACATGGTGACGCGCTTCATTGATGAACTCAGGCGATGCAATGTGTCCAGTGTGAAGGATCTTACGCGTATCAATCCGGCACGATTCCTGCCTCTCAATAGCCGTGTGCTGACGCGCATGCTGACGGTCGCCTCGGGTTCCTTTGTCGTTGTGAACACTTCCATCGCTGCCGTGCGCGCAGCGTGTGAGGGAGGGGTGACAGGCGGTATCGGGGCAGTCCCACTATTTTTCCTGCGGCTCAACTATGTTGGCATTGGTAGATTCGCATTCGCCCTATGGGCCGACAGCTCCTACATTTACGAGGATGTTCTGGACTGCTGGGAGCACTCTCGCGGGAGAGAATGCGGTACGGATGTGGCCTCATATGCTCCCATGGGTAAGGGCGTGCAGCGGGTGGTTTACTCGCTGCAGATGGCGTGGCTTGAGGACGACTGTCGTCGCGAGAAGAAGCCCAAGAGTCGTGAACGCAAGGAAGTGACCGTTGGTGCGTTGAGACGTCGGCAGCGCATCGCATGTGATGCGAAAGAGGACAATTACTTTCTTGGCTCTGATGACGCGTATCGGGAGCTGCGCGCCATTCGCGCGGGGGAGGATGGAGCATTGCGCTGCCTCGCTGTCGCTCAGGGACTGCTTGCCTTCCGGCCCTACACAGCTGAGAAGGGGCTGACACTCTCTCAGGACTGGCTTACCAAGGTCTTCGTTACCGAGCAGGATGTCATTGATGGCGTGATGCTCGCGTCCTTGAAGAACGCGCAGCAGTCCTATGAGCGTTCCCTCTCCGGTACCTACAAGAAGTGGGTGATCGGTAGCTTGGCAGCGGTTGGTGTAGCTGTCGCCACAGGTGGAGCAGCTGCAGCTGCGGCCCCTGTCATTGCCACCGCTTTCGCTGGTGAGGCTGTGGCTGGTCTGAGTGGCGCTGCGTTGACGAGCGCCAGCCTGGCATGGGTTGGTGGTGGCTCCCTGGCGGCGGGAGGTCTCGGAATGGCGGGCGGTGCGGCGATCATCACCGGCGGTGGGGCAGCCCTTGGACTGACGACTGTATCTGGAGGTGCAGCGCTCGTAGGTGTTCTCGGCAAGGACTATGCCGAACAGGTGAAACAGGGGTGTGCTCAAGTGCTTGCCCAGTGCTCGGTACTCGTGGAGATGGAACCGCTCCTGGCTTTGAAAGCTATTGGGGGGTCGAAGTCGCACTTGGATCGTAGGTTGGACGCCGACACACGTTTGATTGAGAAGCTGAAAGGCGCGACAGAACGTGGTCAGAAGGAGATGAAGCGGCGCCTGAAGGACGGTATCTCCCACATTGGCTACACTGTGGCTGAACTGGATAGGCTCGAGAAGAAGGCGCGTAACGTTGCCCTGAAATCAGGAGATATCCGGACGAATCGGGGTGGCGATCTGACTTGTACGGAAAAAGCGCATGGGTCAAAATGTCGGCGGTAGGCGTCTCGATCGTCGCCTCATTCTGGATCGGTTTCACCGACAATCCTCTGTCGATGTTAGTGACTAGTCAGTTGGTGACTAATCGGCTCCACAGAACCTTGACGCGAACAGTCGTGTTTGCCATGTGACGTCGTTCATGCTTCTGGTAAGTGCATACGATTCTCGGTTTGATAGGGAAGGAGGGGCCTCGTAGCGGAGGAACTGATCATTTTAGGTATCGTCTTGTCGCGAATGAGAGACGGTGAAATGTGGGAAATAGCTGTGGAGTATGAGTCGGCGGCAGTAAGCGTGAAGGGTGAGAGACTGGTTGGTTATGGTGCTTCGCCGTTCGTATGGGGTTTGTGCGACTTAGAGATATCCTGCGGACTCACTTTGATTCTGATCGGACCTCTCTGGCGAGGCATCAACCGGCAAATCTCTGAGGACTTTGCTAACGAGCTTCCGGAGCCTGCGCCCGTGTGTGTTGTCGAGAAGGGGAGCTTTACCGGCAAGAATAGTATCGCGTGCGCGCCTGACTTCGTGTGGTGTGCCCACGGTGTTGATATACCTTCATTGCTTGCGAGAGAACAGGCCGATGGAGCGATAGCCGTGAGCTTCTGTGGTTCGTAGAGAGTTGTCCTTGTGTGACGAGTTAGGAATTGTGGGGCGTGTGTTAGTCCACGCACTGCGCCTACCATGGATGCATGACACCCGAGATCACCGACCCCGCCATCCGCGCGATCGCCGAGGCCATCGCGGCGGACCCGGCCAACGCCTCGTACACGACGCGAGGCGTGGAACCGCTGTTCTACGCGGGTCCCGAGTGCCGCATCATGGTCGTTGGCCAGGCGCCCGGGCGTGTCGCCGAGGAAACCGGCATCGTATGGAACGACCGCAGCGGCGATCGGCTGCGCGACTGGATGGGCATTGACCGTGACACGTTCTACTCCTCGGGCAAACTCGCGATCGTCCCCATGGACTTTTACTTCCCGGGCACCGGCAAGAGCGGAGATCTGCCCCCGCGCAGGGACTTCGCCGACAAATGGCACCCGCGCCTGCTCTCTCTCATGCCCCGCCTCGACATGACCATCCTCGTTGGCGCCTACGCGACCAGGCGATACCTGCACCTGCCCTCGTCGGCCTCCCTCACCGAGACGGTGCGCCGCTACCGCGACTACCTTCCCACCTACTTCCCGCTGGTCCACCCCTCGCCGCGCAACCAGATGTGGATGAAGAAGAATCCCTGGTTCGCCGCCACCGTGCTCCCCGACCTCAAGGAGAGGGTCGCCGCCCTACTCGCCTGACGAGGCCGGGGCGGGACGCGTGGTGCACACTGGAACGCATGGACGATCTGCGCATCCCTCCCGGGCCTGGCTGCCCGCGCGGCCTCGTCGTGCCCGCGGGGGAGCTGATCGAGCGCTTTTCCCATGCCTCGGGCCCGGGTGGGCAGGGCGTCAATACTGCGGACTCGCGCGTGCAGCTTAGTCTGGACCTGGGCTCGACGACCGCCCTGAACGACAAGCAGCGCGAGCGTGCCCTGTCTGTTCTGGGGGAACGCCTGACGGGAACCAACCTCACGATCACCGCAGCCGAGCACCGCTCCCAGCGCCGCAGCCGGGGTGCAGCGCGCGAGCGCCTCGCCCAGGTCCTGCGCGCGGCCCTCACCCCGCCCGCCCCCAGGCGCGCCACGAAGCCGACGCGAGGCTCGAAGCTGCGCCGCCTCGCGCAGAAGAGGAAACGTTCCGAGGTCAAGGCGCGCAGGCGCCGCCCCGACGCGGACTAAGAAGAACGAGGTCGGGGTTGGCTACGTCCACGCGCTCCCGTCGGTGTGCCAGCCGATGAACGTCCAGGTCACGGGGAGCCGGTAGTCGAGCGTCCAGTGCTCCGCCGCTGCGCCGTCACCGTCCGAATGCGGCGCGCGCACGACGTGATCGGAGGCGTAGGCATCGAAGAGCCTGGCCTCGCGCGCCGTCAGCTCTTCGGGCCCGGCCAGGCGCCGCAGGTCGGAGCGGGCCTCGTCGAAGGAGGAGAATCGCATCGGGCGATATGTCCTCGTCGTTGCATAGACGGGGACCCTGCCCATGGCGGCGAGCGCCCGCCCCACGTCCCGGACGACACGCGGGGACCGCGCGGCACGTCCCAGGTAGGTGAGCAGTCGCGGGTCGCGGGAGGGCAAAAGACTTGCCGGGACAACGACCGCGGCCTTCGACCGCGCGGCCGAATCGAGCTTGCGCACGCTGGAAGGCACGTCACCGCTCATCAGGGAACGCGAGGCGAAGGCGACGTCAACGCTGTTGGCGCCCAGCCCGGCCGCCTCCCAGTCGTCCTCCCACGCCAGGAGGTGGGAGGAGACGGGCAGCTTCTCCGTGGCCGCGCGCTCGTCGAGAATGGCCAGCATGGCCTCGGCAAAGTCGCAGCCGTGGACGCGGTGCCCGGCGCGGGCGAGGGGAACGGCGAGCGTGCCCGTCGCGCAGCCCATGTCCAGAACCTCCTCGCCCTCTTCGAGCGCGAGCAGCTCCATGAGCCAGCGCTCGTACTCGCCGGTCGCGCCTCTCGTGAACGTCGCGGCCCGCTTGTTCCAATATGCCTGCGAGTCGCGGTTGATCGCATCCGTCTGTTCGCCGTGCGTGGTCGGCATCGCTCAACGCCCTCACTTCCGTGTCGGAAAGCCCGGCAGCTCCGCCCGGCTTACGTCAGGATAGTCCGTGTGCTTGAGCGGCAACAGATGTTCATGATGTAACGGGAACTATCCGTCCTGCCTCGTGGAATAATGGCCGCGTGAATTCTTCCCTCACGCAGCCCAACTTCTCCAGCGACTACCAGGAGGGCGCGCACGCCCGGGTGCTCGATGCCCTCGTCGCCACCAACATGGAACAATCCAGTGGCTACGGCACCGACGAGCACTGCGAGCGCGCCCGCGACCTGATTCGCGACGCCTGCGCCGCCCCCGACGCCGACGTGTACTTCCTGGTGGGCGGCACCCAGACGAACGCGACCGTCATCGACGCGATCCTCCTTCCCTGGCAGGGCGTCATTGCCCCCAACACCGGCCACATCAACATGCACGAGGCCGGAATCGTTGAGCGTGGCGGCCACAAGATTCTGGACGTTCCCGCCGTTGACGGCAAGATCAACGCAGCCGACGTTGAGCGCATCTGTTCGGCGTGGGAGGGGGATGGCGCGCGCGACCACATGATCGCCCCCGCCCTCGTCTACATCTCCCAGCCCACCGAGTACGGAACCCTGTACACGCGCCGCGAACTAGAGGAGCTCTCGCGCGTGTGCCGCGAGCGTGACCTGAAGCTCTTCGTGGACGGCGCCCGCCTGGCCTACGCGCTGGCTTCCCCGGCCAACGACGTGACGTTGGCCGACCTGGCCAGGCTCACCGACGTGTTCTACATCGGAGGAACCAAGTGCGGCGCTCTCTTCGGCGAGGCGGTCGTCATCCCGACCCGGGGCTCGATCCGCCAATTCGTCACCCAGATGAAGCAGCACGGGGCGCTCCTGGCCAAGGGGCGTCTCCTCGGCGTCCAGTTCGAGGCGCTCTTCGAGGACGACCTGTACCTCAGGATCGGTACCCCTGCCGTGGAAGCGACCGCGAGAATCCGCGGCGCCCTGCGGCAGGCGGGCTACGTCGTAACCATGAATTCGCCGACGAACCTGACCTTCGTGGCCCTCGACCAGGCCGGGCACGAGAGGCTGTCGCGCAAGGTCCGATACGGAATCTGGGAGACGCTGCCCGACGGGCGCCTGCTCGCCCGTCTCGGCACCTCCTGGGCGACCCCCGACACCGACGTTGCGGCTTTCGAGGAGGCCCTGGCCCGGTAAGGGCGTCACTCATATCCTCCGCAGGTGGAGTGCGTTGATAACAGGTTCATCATGCTGTTACCCTGCTATTGTTTAGCTATCAATCTGCTATTGTGGAGGTGTTGCATGGCGACCGCTACGGTGACTGTTCGACTCGACGCTGAGGATAAGGCTGCGATGGAGCGTGCCTGCAAGGAAATGGGGCTCTCGATGAATACCGCGTTCACGATCTTTGCGAAGAAGGTGGCGCGGGAACAGCGGATTCCCTTCGTTGTGGAGGTTGATGGCTTTTTCTCGCGCGCCAACCTCGCTCATCTTGACCGCGGTATCGCGGAGCTGGAAGCCGGGCGTGGTGTGTCGCGAGGGTTGATCGAGGATGCGTGACCTCGTCTGGGCCTCCGAGGCCTGGGAGGACTATCTGTGGTGGCAGACTCAGGACCGAAAGACCCTGAAGCGCATCAACGCACTACTGCGTGATATTGCCAGGAATGGGCAAGGCGCTGGAATTGGTAAGGCTGAACCGTTGAAGGGGCGTTACTCGGGGTGGTGGTCGCGTCGTATTGACGGGGCGAATCGTCTTGTCTATCGCGTGCGCGATGATCGAGTCGAGATTATTTCTTGTCGCACTCACTACGGGGATCACTAGCCTGCTCAGCGGAAGCCGTCCAGTGGGCGGGCCGGGTGGATCGAGGGAGTGGGGGCGGGTTAGCCTGGGAGCATGACGCTCGACGACGAGACCAACGAATTCGCTGCCCTGACCGCTTCGCGCCGCTCCACGCGCGCCTTTACGGACCAGGAGATCCCCGCCGAGGTCCTCGACGCGATCCTCGCCGACGCGACGACCGCGCCCAGCTGGTCCAACACCCGCGCGTTCCGCCTGGCCCTGGCTACCGGCGAGCGCGCAGAGCGCCTGCGCGAACACTACGGGCGCCTCTTCGACGAGGAGATCGCGGCGCATGCGCGCAAGACGGAAGATCCAAACGTGGAGATCCCGATCCCCGACGGCGACTACCCGGTGCGCAAGCGCTACCCGGAGGAGGTGCGCCCCGCCCAGATCGAGGTCGCGAAGCTTCTCTACGGGATCTACGGCGTCGAGCGCGGCGACATCGAGGGACGCAACCGGGTCAACCGCCGCAACGTCGTGGCCTTCGACGCGCCTGTCATGGGCTTCGTCTTCGTCCACGAGGACATGCTCCCGTGGAGCGCGATGGACGCCGGCCTCATGCTCCAGACCCTGTTCCTCTCGGCGAAGTCTCGCGGAGTGGACTCCTGCCCGGTCGGCATCCTGGCCACCTGGCGCGAGCCCGTGGACGCCGAGTTCGAGATTCCCGAGCACTATCGTTTCATCACTGGTTTCACGCTCGGTTACGCGGATCCTGAGGCGCCGATCAACGCGATGAAGGCCCCGCGTCCGCCGATCCAGCTCCTCGAAGGCAAGTAATGCTACGAGCGGTAGATCTCGCGGCGGTGTGCGACGCGCACGACGGTCATGACGAGGATGTCGTCTTCGATTGAGTAGATGATCCGGTAGTCGCCGACGCGGATGCGCCACGCATTCTCCGTGCTCGTGAGTTTCTTGACCCCATCGGGGCGAGGAGAAGTGGTGAGCGATTCGATGGCATCCAGCAAGCGGGCGCGCACCGGCCGATCCAGCTTGCGTACCTTGCGCGCCGCCGCCGATGTGAATTCGACGCGGTACATCGTCACGCGTCGAGTTCAGCGCGCAGGTCGGCCAGGCTGACGCGCTGCCCGTCGTCGTTGCGTACCGCCTCGCGGAAGGCCGCGAGATCGCGTGCATCCTCGAGTTCTTCCAAGGCCAACAGGTCATCGACGCCGATCACGATCGCCGTGAGGCGGCCGTTCTTCGTCACTCCGATACGTTCGCCGCCGTAGGAGGCTCGCCCGAGGATGTCGGAGAGGTTTGCGCGCAGCTCGCGAGTCGACAGCGTCGTAGCAAGTGTGTTCATAGTGGCATTTTAGTACATTGTGTACACGTTTGTATTTGAATGAGCCCTACTGAGCGTGAACAATCCCCCATGGGCGTTCCCATCCCCACACGAAGCATCTACGGTGGACAAGAGGCCTCGGCCTCGTGAAACGTTCGCAACCGGAAGAACCCTATGTCCAAGAAGTACCTCTCTGTCGCCTTCGCCTACGTGGGAGTCATCATCGGCGCGGGCCTGGCATCCGGCCAGGACCTGCTCCAATACTTCCTCTCCTTTGGCGCGAAGGGCCTGATCGGCATCGCGGTCCTGGGTGTCCTCAACGTCGTCTTCGGCGTCGTCGCGCTCCAGCTGGGCTCCTACTACCGATCCGGCCACCATGACGAGGTCTTCGAACGCATCACCCACCCTGCGCTGCGTCGCGTCATCGACGTCGTGCTCGTCTTCTCGGGCTTCGCGATGGGCTTCGTGATGCTCGCGGGCGCGGGCGCGAACCTCGAGCAGCAGTTCGGTCTACCCGCGTGGGCGGGCAGCGCCCTGTGCGCGGTTCTGGTCGTTCTCACAGCCTTCCTGGACTTCGACCGGATCATGAAGGTGATCGGCGTCTTCACGCCCATGATCATCGTAGCCATCACGATCCTCACCGTCTATTCGCTGGCCACCCCGCACCCGGGCGTCGCCGAACTCAACGCCGCCGCCACCAAGGTCACTCCCGCCCTGCCTAACCTGTGGCTCTCCACTATCAACTACTTCGCGCTGTGCGTCGTCAACGGCATTGCCATGGCCTTTGTGCTCGGTGGCTCGGTGCTGCGCATCGGCGAGGCCCGCCGCGCTGGTCGCGTCGGCGGCACCATCATCGCGCTCGTCATCGGCGCGGACGCCCTGTGCCTATACCTGAACATGGATCGCGTCTGGGACGTGAACGTTCCCGCCCTCGAGATCGCGCGCTCGATCCACCCGGCCTTTGCCTTCGTCTACACGCTCATCATTTTCGCGCTCATCTACAACACGGTTTTTTCGCTCTTCTACTCGACGGCGCGCCGCTTCTCGGGCGGCTCGACGGGGCGCATGCGCATCGTCCTCGTCGGCGTCGTCGCCGTGGGCTACGCGGCCTCGCTCATGGGCTTCAAGAAGCTGATCGGCGGCATGTACCCGATCATCGGCTGGCTGGGTGTCGCCCTCCTCGTCGTCCTCGCGGTCGGCTGGCTGCGCGAGCGCTCCTCCGTCCTGCGCGAGGAGAACCTGCGTCGCAAGCTCATTCGCCTGCTCGTGCGCAAGCACGCCGACGACCTGGAGTACACGGACGAGCACCGCGCCCAGGCACGCACCCTCGCCCGCGCCTCCGTCGTCAACGGCGTGGAACTGAGGCGGGACGCTGGATCGATCGCCGAGCAGATCGCCGACACTCAGGATGATGCCGCCGCTTACGCTCGCGCGGCGCTGCCGGTCGACGAGGCCCTGATCGAGGAATCGCTCGAGGCCGATCGGTCGAACGGCTGAGTCAGCTCACCGACGAGGCCGTGGCCGCCTCGTGCGCAAGCAGCCAGGCCTTCGCGTGCTCTCCGGCCGCGTATCCGCCCGGGCCGCTGGCGGCCACGACTCGGTGGCAGGGGAGGATGAGCAGCAGGGGATTACGCCCCACGGCGCCGCCGACCGCCTGGGCTGATGCGGGGATGCCTGCGCCCCGCAGCTGATTGACGATCTGCCCGTATGTGCGCGTCGCGCCGTAGGGGATAGTGGCCATCTCCTCCCACACACGCTTTTGAAAGTCCGTGCCCGCAGGCGCGAGACGGACGGCCGCGGGGGAGGGGGCCTCGCCCGCGAAGTAGTCATCCAACCATGATGCTGCCGCTCGAAGCACGCGCGCGTCGGCCTCGTCCCACCCGGCCTCGGCGTGGACGCTGCCCCGGGAATCGGACGAGGTTAGGTCGAGCGCGCAGCTCGCCACGGCCTCGCCGACCCCGTGCGGGGTGCCGAAGAAACGCTGCCCGACCACCCACAAGCCGACGAGCGAACCGTCCCGCGCGGCTAGTGTGAGGCGACCGATGGGGGAGTCGTAGGTGGCGCGCGTCGGATCAGAACTGCTCGGGGTGATCTCGGTAGGCATACGCCCACACTGTCACGGCGACAGTGACAGCGCGAGTCCAGGCGTCGCGGACGGCGCTCAGTTCTTCGCCTTCGAAGCCCTCCGCAAGGAGACGGTGCCCGACCTCCACAGTGGGCGCGATGAAGGCGAGCACGTAGCGCAGGGGCACGAATGGCGTCGAGTCCGCCCCATCCGCCGCGTTCTTCGCTGCGGACATGTGCCGTGCGCCGATCAGGTACTGGTAGTCCAACCACGCCTGGTCCCGCTCGCGTGTGCACATGTCGATGATCCACTGGGCGAAGCGCGGCTTCGAGGCCTGCGCGTACTCGGGGTTCGGCTGCCCGTCCGGGTGCGCGGAATGTGCCGCCAGATACGTTTGTTGAGCCAGAATCCCGCGCCACGTGTCGACCATTTCCATGGCGTGTGGCGCCAGGATGGGTTCTGCTCGTGCGAGCAGCTCGGCATCACCGGGCTGGACGTGTGCGGCGGCCTCGATCTGGCGTAGATCCTCGAGTGTGAGCGGAGACGTGGGGACGGCATCGGTGCCGTAGGTGTACCCCGACGAGTGGTCGTAAGCGGTCATGAGAACCTCCTTGAACCTATGCGTCAATTGTAGCACGTGCTCTGCTCGTGTGGATCTGTTTGACATCCGGGGCTGGTGGAGAGGCCAGGCAGGTGGGGTGTGGTGTTCCGCGCGAGTTCGCGGCACGCGTAGCCGCTGTAGTGAGATGGCAACGACGCTGGCGGGGTTGCTCGCAATACAATTGACCCGTGGATCCCCTTCTCATCGCCCTGTCCGGAATGCTCATCATCGTGGCGTGCCAATTCGTCGCACCCAAGGTGCGCGTGGCATCCCCCCTGATCCTCCTGGCGGTTGGACTGGCGATCGGTTTCCTGCCCCAGGTGGCGGCCATCGAAGTCGAGCCACACATCATCCTGGAGATGGTTCTCCCCCCGCTTCTCTTCTCCGCCGCCGTGCGCATGCCGACGATGGACTTTCGCCGCGAGATGCAGGCCGTCGCGATGCTCGCGATCCCCCTCGTCTTCCTCTCGGCCTTCGCGGTCGGATTCGTCATTAACTGGCTGGTGCCCGCGATCTCCCTGCCGTGGGGCGTCGCCCTGGGCGCGGTCCTGTCCCCAACCGACGCCGTCGCCGTGTCGATCGCGAAACGCTCCGGTGTCTCCCACCGCATCATTACGGTGCTCGAAGGTGAGGGCCTCTTCAACGACGCGACCTCGCTCGTCCTCTTGTCCGCCGCGATGAATGCCGGCCTGGCCGCAGACGAACACGCCCTCAACCCGGGCCTGCTCATCGGTAAGGTCGCTCTTGCGCTCGGTATCGCAGCTGCGATTGGCTGGGTCGTCGGCGAGGTCGGCGTGCGTGTGCGCGCCCACATCAAGGAGCCCTCGGCCGACACGGTCTTCTCCTTCGTCATGCCCTTCATCGCCTCGATCCCCGCCGAACACGTCGGAGGTTCGGGCCTGGTCGCCGCGGTTATCGCCGGGCTGGTCGTCTCCCCTAGGCGCGCGGGCGCCATCTCCGCGACCAACAGGCGCTTCTCGCAGCACAACTGGCAGACGATGACGCTGGTCCTCGAAGGCGGCATCTTCCTCACGATGGGCCTGCAGGCCTTCGGCATCGTCGAAGAGGCCAGCGCCGTGGGCGGAGGCCTCGGCTTCGCGGCCTTCCTCGCCGTCGCCCTGGGGGCCCTGATCATGGTGATCCGCGCCCTGTTCATCGCCCTCATGCTGGCATGGCTGGACCACCGCCGTCAGCACCGCCAGCGGCGCTTCGACGCCGAGGCCGAGCGCATCGACTACTTCGAGCAACGCATGAACGAGGCGTGCGCGGTCGATGAGGACATGCTCGAGGCTCGCAACCTCAGCCCCGAGCAGTGGGGACTCGCCCTCGAACGCTTCCGCCGTCGGCTATCGCGCCGCGAGCGCCGCAACGCGCTGCGAGCCACAGACCTGGACTACTTCGCCAACGAACCCCTGGGGCCGCGCGAGGGCAGCGTGATCGTGTGGGCGGGCATGCGCGGGGCCATTACCCTGGCGGCCGCCCAGACGATCTCCTCTCACGCGCCGCTGCGCGGGTACCTGCTGACCATCGCCCTGTTCATTGCCGCCGGATCCCTCATCATCCAGGGGTTGACCCTGCCGGGAGTGATCCGCGTGGCCAAGCCGCAGATGGCCTCGGGTGACATCCCCGAGGAGGAGCGCGCGAAGCTCCTGAAGGTCATGGGCTCCGCCCTGGTGGACACCGCCCTCGCTCAGGCGATCCACGAGGTGGACGGCCAGACGCTCCTGTCCGCGGGGGTTTCGCGGACGCTGTCGCGGATCGGGCACGCCGTGTCCCACGAAGGCTCCAGCGACGGCGATCGGATCGCACGCACCGCCGACCGTGTCCTGAGCGACATCCTCCAGGATGCCGGCGCACAGGAAGGCGCAACGCACGAGGGCATGCGCCCGCGGTGCGACGACGAGACGGATGAGACCGCCGGCGAGACCAGAGAAACCGGCGAGCAACACGGCGATCACGCCCGCGGCACCGTCGACATGAGCGGGGAGGACGTCGAGCGTTCCTTCACGCGCGAGCAGATCCGCGAGCTCGCCCTGGAGGCCATTCACGCCCAGCGCGAGGCGCTGCTGGGAGCACGCGACGCGGGTATCTTCTCTTCCGCTGCGCTGGAGGATGCGCTCGCGCGCCTGGACTACGAGGAGATCCTCCTGGTGTCCGGGCACGGCCAGGAACACTGACGCGACGGGGATGCGAGGGCCGACAGCGGCGCCGGGCGCGGTGACGGCCCGGAGGTCGGCGTGCCCGATCAGCCGATGGTCACCCGCGAGAAGTAGGCGGGGTCGTCTGTCGCGGAGTTGAGCGCCTCCTCGAGGCGCTCGGGGGAGACGAGGCCTTGGCGCGCCAGGACGCGGTAGGTCTGGTCTGCCTCGTGGGTGAGCATGTTCGTCACCGTAAAGCCATTGCGCTCATAGAACGCCAGGCGACGCACCCGCTGCTGGTAGTTGGGGGCCTCGCGCGTGACGGGCTCGATCTCCAGCAGCTGGGGGATGCCGGGATAGCGTTGAGCGACATGCGTGAGGATCCGCGTGCCGTAGCCCGCGCCGCGCGTACGTGCGTCGACCGCGAGGAAACCCAGGTAGAACAGGTCGGGGAAGGCGAGGGAGAAGGTGAGGGCGACGACGCGGCCGGCGCCTGCCTCGCCCGCGGGCAGGGACGCATCCGTCCACGCGTCGAAGGACACCCCGGGCTTGCGGGCGGCTCGCAGGAGATCGCACATCGTGATCTGTTCCTCGGGCGGGAAGGAACGCTCGTAGATCTGCCGGATCTTGTCGCGAATCGGTCCCTCGTCGGGCACGGGCAGGGAAGCGAGGTCTGTCATGGGATAACTGTAGCCGCCGGCGTCCTCTGCTCCTGCTCAAGTGGGACGCAGAGCCTCGGTAAGGTTTCGGGCACATCAGGGGATACGGCGGGGCAGTCAGGGAACAATAGGGGTGCGATCAGGGGTCACTGTGAGAGAGCGCTGTGTTGTGCGCACTGCTCCTCGGCTAGGCTGGCAGGGCACAGAGAAACGCGAGTAAGGATGAAGCGTGCTTGAGCTCACAGGGATCGTCAAGGCATATGAGACCGCCAACCTGGTGCAGGTCGCACTCAACAAGGTCTCGGTTGCCTTCCGCGACAACGAGTTCGTGGCCATCCTGGGCCAGTCCGGTTCGGGCAAGACCACGATGCTCAACGTCATCGGCGGCCTGGATCGCTTCCAGAGCGGCGACCTCGTCATCGATGGGATCTCGACGAAGAACTACAAGGCCCGCGACTGGGATGCCTACCGCAACAACCGTATCGGCTTCGTCTTCCAGTCCTACAACCTGATCCCGCACCAGAGCGTCCTGTCGAACGTTGAGCTCGCGCTCACTCTCTCGGGCGTGTCTCGTTCGGAGCGTCGCTCCCGGGCGTTGGAGGCCCTGGAGCGCGTGGGCTTGAAGGACCACGTCCACAAGAAGCCCTCGCAGATGTCGGGCGGCCAGATGCAGCGCGTTGCCATCGCCCGCGCCCTCATCAACGATCCCGAAATCCTGCTCGCCGACGAGCCCACGGGTGCCCTCGACTCCAAGACCAGCGTCCAGGTCATGGACCTCCTGCGCGACGTCGCCCGCGACCGCCTGGTCATCATGGTGACCCACAACCCCGAGCTCGCTCACCAGTACGCGACGCGCATCGTCGAACTGGCCGACGGCTCCATCGTCGCCGATTCCGCACCTTTTGTCCCCACCGAGCAGGACCGGCGCGCCGCGAAACCCGTGCGCCGCACGTCGATGGGATTCCTCACCGCCCTGTCCCTGTCGTTCAACAACCTGATGACCAAGAAGGGGCGCACGCTGATGACCTCGTTCGCGGGGTCCATCGGCATCATCGGCATCGCCGCGATCCTGGCGCTGGCCAACGGGACCAACGCCTATATCGCCAAGACCGAGGAGGAGACCCTGGGGTCCTACCCCTTGACGATCCAGAAGAGCGGCCTCGACATGACCGCCGCGCTGGCCGGGGCGAGCTCCGAGTCCAAGACCTCCAAGGCGGCGCCGGACGGCAAGGTCGGCGTGTCCCAAATGCGGACCTTCGCGGACTCGATCCGCGACGCGAAGACCAACGACCTGGCCTCGCTCAAGACCTACCTCGACAACAACGGCGGCGGGATCGACTCGATGGTCAACGCGGTCGAGTACGACTACGACGTCGTCCCCCAGATCTTCCAATCGGACACCTCCAAGTCGACCGTGCAGGTTAGCCCCGACCAGTCGATGAAACAGATGGAGACCGGCTTCGGCGCCGGTTCCTTCTCCTCCATGATGCAAACGAACGCGTTCTACCAGATGCCCGCCGCATCCTCGCTGTACACCGCCGCCTACGACGTAGTCGCCGGTTCCTGGCCGACCGGCGCCAACCAGGTGGTCCTCGTCCTTGACGAGGACGGCAACCTCTCGAACCTCTTCGAATACACGCTGGGCCTGAAGGACCACAAGGAATTCGATGACCTGATGCGCTCGTACTACCAGGGCGCGCTCGGCGGCAAGACGCAGTCCGGTGCCCAGTCGGCAGCCCAGTCGGGTGCAAGCAGCACGGCGTACGACTACTCCACGATCCTGGGCACCACCTTCCGCCGCATCAACGCCTTCGACAAGTACACGTGGGACGAGACCTACAAGGTGTGGACCGACCGCTCCAACGACACCGACTACATGAAGAAGCTCGTGGACGGCGGCCAGCAGCTGACCATCTCGGGCATCGTGAAGCCCAACTCCACGAAGGGAGGCGCGCTGCGTCAGGGCATCGCCTACACGCCGGCGATGACCTACCAGATCATCGAGGAGGCGGCCGCCAGCCCGATCGTCAAGGCCCAGCGTGCCAAGCCCGACGTCGACGTCTTCACGGGCAAGACCTTCAAGGAACTGGCCGACAACCAGAAGAGCCAGTCCGGAGGCTTCGACATGTCCTCCCTGTTCACCGTGGACGAGCAGAAGCTACAGGCCGCATTCCAGATGGATCCGTCGAAGCTCCAGATGGACCTGTCCGGCATGGATTTCTCCGGCATGGACCTGTCCGGACTCGACTTTTCCAACTTGGACATGTCCGGCATGGACCTGTCCAACCTCGATCTGTCCGCCCTCGCTCCGGTCCCGGGCATGCAGTCGGGATTGCAGTCGGGTGCAGGCTTTGACCTGTCCGCCCTCAACCTCGGGGACCTGAGCAAGCAGCTGCCCCAGCTGGCCAACGTTGACTTCCCGACCATCATCCGCTCGGCTCTGGCCGACGGGGCAGTCAAGGAAGGCGCTGCAGACTACCTGAGCGCCCAGGCCACGCGGATAGCCCAGGGCTTCCAGGATTACGCGCGCCGCCAGATTGAGCAGGGAGGAACCACTGACTTCGCGAGCCTTGCGGCGGCTTACTTCTCCCAGCCCGAGGTTATCGAGCAGCTGCGTCAGGCCGTCTCCTCGGACCAGGTGGTTGACTCCGACAAGCTGAGCGCCAACCTTATGAAGGCGCTCGGAAACGACCCGGCTCTGGCCAAGATCGGTACCGAGGTGTCCGCTCAGGTCATGAGCGCGATCTCCTCTCAGATCGCGGCGCAGCTGGGAGGCACCCTCACGCGGGGCGTTGGTGCGGCGATCGGCCAGGTCATGCAGGAGGCCATGACGAGCGCGATGACCTCCATGATGACCCAGCTCTCCGGCGCGATCGGCGAGCAGATGAGCACGGTCATGGAACAGTTCGCCACCAACATGTCCAGTGCCTTCGCGATCGACCCCAACGCCTTCGCCGAGGCATTCCAGTCCAACGTCGACGAGAAGTCCCTCGCCGCCCTCATGGCGACCATGTTCTCCTCGAACGTGCCGACACTGGACACGAACCTGAAGACCCTCGGATGGGCGGACATCTCCTCGCCCTCGAACGTGTCGATCTACCCCAAGTCCTTCGCGGATAAGGACAAGGTCAAGGCCGTGCTGGACTCCTACAACGCCGACAAGAAGGCCGCCGGTGAGACGGGGAAGGTCATCACCTACTCCGACGTCATGGGCTCACTCATGAGCTCGGTGACCAACATCGTCAACATCATCTCCTGGCTGTTGATCGCCTTCGTGTCCATCTCGCTCATCGTGTCCTCGATCATGATCGCGATCATCACCTACATCTCGGTCCTCGAGCGTCGCAAGGAGATCGGTATCCTGCGTTCGATCGGCGCCTCGAAGGGGGACGTGTCCCGGGTCTTCAACGCCGAAACCGTGATCGAGGGGTTGCTCGCCGGCCTGATCGGCGTGGGCGTGACCTATGGGCTGTGCGCCATCGCCAACGCGGTGGTCAAGGCGTCCTTCGAGGTGGAGAACATCGCTCAGCTCTCTGCGCTCACCGCGGCGATCCTCATCGCGGTGTCCGTCCTCCTCACGGTCATTGCGGGCATCATTCCCGCGGCCAGGGCATCCCGCCAGGATCCCGTCGAGGCGCTGCGCTCGGAGTGAGCCTGTAGCCGTGGGTGTGGGGCGGGGGATCCCGTTCCGCACCCTCGCCCCGCGCGGACGCCACGCTGACCCCGCGAAGATTGTTGGCGTGGCGGGAGCCGCACCCGCGCCCCGCCCGGACGCCACCGCCCGGATCGAGGACGCCCTCGGCGCGTCCGCGCCGCCCCCTGCGCTAGGCTGGATGTAACGCCTGCGCAAGGCCCTAGGAAAAGAGGAACCATGCCCACACCCGACAAGCTCGCCACCGACGCCGCCGTCGCCATCATGCTCGCGGAGGGTTTTGAAGAGGTCGAGGCCCTGGCCGTCGCCGACGTCCTCTACCGCGCCGGGGTACGCGCCGACCTCATCTCGGTGACCGACGCCCGACACGTGACCAGCTCCCACGGCATCCGAGTGGTCGCCGACCGCATGCTCGAGGACACGGACCTGAGCACCTACGCGCTGCTCTTCCTACCCGGCGGGATGCCGGGAACCCTGGGCCTCAAGGCGACACCGGCGATCCAGGAAGAGGTGCTGCGGCGCGCCGACGCCGGGGAGCTCATCGCGGCGATCTGCGCGGCCCCCTCGATCCTCGCCGAACTCGGCGTGTTGGACGGGCGCCACGCCACCGCCAATCCAGCCTTCGTCAAGGCAATCGCCGGCGGCGGCGCCATCGTCCACGAGAACCCCGTCGTCGTCGACGAGGCCGTGATCACCAGCCGCGGAGCCGGGACCTCCCTGGATCTCGGTCTCGAAATCGTGCGGGTGCTCCTCGGGGACGCGGCGGTCGACGAGGTCTCCCGGGCCATCGTGCGCTCCCGTTGAGAGACGCGGGACTCGTCTCCTGACGCACCCATCCGATCGACCCGAAAGGAAGGTCAGCCCGCATGAGTCGGCGCAAGCCTCGTACCTGGCCCGACGCTCCCGCCCCGCTGGCGGCTCCCGTCGTCGACAACCACACCCACCTGCCCACCCACGTCGGGCAGATTCCCCGCGCGGACGGCGTGTGTCTCTCCCTGGAGGAACAGCTGGAACGTGCCCGCGCTGTCGGCGTGAGCGCCGTGATCTCGAGCGCGTGCGAGCTGCCGGACTTCGATCCCATGCTGGCCCTCGCTCGCTCCCACGCGGGCGTGCGCGTCGCCCTGGCGATCCACCCCAACGAGGCCGCCCTGCACGCCGGCTGCACCGAGGCCTCGCCCGACGGGCTGACCCCGCAGGCGCGCGACCACCACGTTCCCCTCGTCGAGGCTCTTGCGGCGGTTGAGTCCCGCCTGGGTGACCCGATGGTCGTCGCGGTGGGAGAGAGCGGCCTCGACTACTTCCGCACCGCCGAACCCGGGCGAGAGGCGCAGAAGGAGTCCTTCCGAGTCCACATCGACATGGCTCGCCGGGCGGGTCTGCCCCTGCAGATTCACGATCGCGACGCCCACGAGGACAGCCTCGAGATCCTGGAGCAGAGCGCCGAGCGAGATCAGCGCATCGTGTTCCATTGCTTCTCGGGTGACGCGCAGATGGCCGCCCGGCTCGCCGAACGCGGCTGGTATGCCTCCTTCGCCGGGCCGATCACCTACCCCGCCAACGACGATGCGCGCCTGGCGCTGGCGGCCATGCCCCGCGAGCTCGTCCTGGTCGAAACCGACGCGCCCTACCTGACACCCGCCCCGTGGCGCGGCAGCCCCAACGCCTCCTACGTGATGGCGCACACCGTGCGGTTCATCGCGGGCCTGTGGGGAATCGGTGAGGAGGAAGCGTGCGAGCAGCTGAGGGCGAACACCGAGGCCGTCTACGGTTCCTGGTGAGGCGTTGGCGCCTCGCGCGGGGGTGAGGAGGGGCGCGCGGGGGTCCGTCAAGGCGGCGGGCGAACGCGTGAGTTGCGTCAAAGTGGTCGCGAAAGGGTAACAAATTGGTTACGGTGGAGGAGTCAGTCTGAGTCGGAGGACCCATCGCCCCCTCGCTTTCGAGGCGCCGGTGCGACGCGGCCAACGACTTGGAACCTACAAGGTCTGGAGACCCGTGAGCCTGAAGCCCTCCCGCACAGTCGTCATCTCCGTCGCCTCCGCGACTGCCCTCCTGGTGGCCGGCACAGCTGCCGCTGCCGTCGGCACCTCCTACCGGCACGTCACCCTGGAAGTGGATGGCGTCAGCCGCGACGTGTCCGGTTTCTTTTCCACCGCGGGCGACGCGCTGAGCACCGCGGGCGTCAGCGTTGGCGACCACGACCTCGTCGCCCCGGCCGCCGACCAGCGCGTCGCCAGCGGCGACACGGTTGTCGTTCGTTCCGCCACCGCCTACGACGTGACCGTTGACGGCGCCCAGACGACCGCGTGGTCCACCGCCTCCTCGATTTCGGGCGTCCTGACCGCCCTGCCCGCATCCTCTTCGTCGATGGCCGCCGACCGCTCCTACACGCGATCCGAGATGCCGATCGGTGAGGGCGGGGAGAACATTCACGTCGTCGCCGACGGTCACACGACCGACGTTGTCGCCTCCGCCTCCGAGGGGGCGAGCGCGATCCTGGCCAAGGCGGGCGTGAGCGCCGGCCCCATCGACCGGGTGACCCTGGAGAACGTCGGCGGCGACACCACGCTGCGGGTTGCTCGCGTCGTTCGCGGCACCGTTACGACCACGACCGAGATTCCCTACGAGACCGAGGAGCGTGAGGACGCCGAGGCCGAGGAGGGGACCGAGAAGACCGTGCAGGAAGGCGCGGCGGGCAGCGAGGTCACCCAGGCCTATCAGGAGACTATCGACGGCAACGTGACCGTGTCCGCGGTGCTCTCCACCTCCCGCACCGAGCCCACGAACCGCGTCGTGTCCAAGGGGACCAAGGCGAAGAAGGCGGAAGAGCCCTCCGGCTCATCCTCCGACTCCACCTCGTCGTCTTCCTCCTCCTCTTCTTCTTCCGGCTCTGCGGCCATCTCCGGTGACGACGCCTCCATCTGGGCGGCCATCGCCCAGTGCGAGTCCGGCGGTAATCCGTCGATCAACACCGGCAACGGCTACTACGGCATGTACCAATTCTCCCTTCCCACGTGGCGCAGCGTCGGCGGCACCGGCCTGCCCTCCGAGGCCTCGGCCGAGGAACAGACCATGCGTGCGCGCATGCTTCAGCAGCGCGCGGGGTGGGGCCAGTGGGGCTGCGCCTACAAGCTCGGCCTCGTTTGACGTGACATTACCCGCGGGAGCGCCATTGTTCTGGCGTGCCCGCGGGCTGTCGCGCTAAGCTGACCAGCAAGACCAATAGCCAGTAACTGGAGTATCGTGAGCCACCACCTGAGCACCTCGCTGAGTGCCTCCGCCGCCAGCGCCCTGCACGTTCTCGGAGCCCACCTGCGTTCCTTCGCGCCCTCTCCCCGCATCGTTCTCAGCGTCGCGGCCCTGGCCTCGGCCGGGGTGGTCGGCGTCGCAGGCGTCGGCGTTGCCGCCTCCTACACCTCCGTCATGCTTGAGGTGGACGGCGTTTCCCGCCCGGTGACCTCGTGGGGAAACACCGTGGGAGATGCGCTGGAGGTTGCGGGCGTGAGTATCGGCAGCAACGACCTGGTGCAGCCCGGTGAGGGAGAGGCCGTACGCGACGGCGACACGATCATTGTGCGAACCTCGAAGGCGTACGCGGTGACCGTCGACGGTACGTCGCGCACCCTGTGGACGACGGCCTCCTCGGCCGATGCGATCCTTGCTGACGCGGCGCCCCTGGGGTCGGCCGTGACGCTCGCAGCGGACCGCTCCTCCTCGCGCGATGAATTGACCCCCCTCGTTTCTCGCGCTCGCAACGTCGTTGTGGCGGTGGATGGCACCAGCCGCGAGGTGGCTGCGCGGCCCGGCCAGGATGCGCGAGCGATCCTCGAGGCAGCGGGGGTGTCGGTGCATCCTCTCGATCGCGTGAACGTGTCGAACGGTCCCGTCGGGGAGCTGACGATCACCGTCAGCCGTGTCACCCGCGGGCAGGCGACCGAGACCGTCGAGATTCCGTTCAACGAGACCACCGTGACCAGCGGCGACATGTTCGTCGGCGAGTCTCAGGTGACGACGCCGGGCGTCAACGGCGTCACGACCTGGACGGTGTGGCAGGAAAAGGACGGCGACGAGGTGCGCACCTCCGTGCCGATCACCGAGCACTCCACCTCCCAGCCCGTGACGCAGGTGCGCACCGAGGGAACGAAGGAAGCCACCCCGGCGGCCCTCGTTGCGGCGGGCATCGACCCGAAGGCCACCCTCGAGGAGGCCACCGAAGCCAATGGAACGACCTCGGTGCGCTACCGCGCGAAGCTGGGGACGATCTCCTCCAAGGCCGAAATTGCTGCGATCGCGGCAGAATCGAACGGAGCCGAGGCCTCGGCTGCGGCCGCCGCTGCCGCGGCCGCCGGAGCGGTTCCGATGACCTACTCGGGCGAGGATCCGCGTGCGCTGGCCAAGCCTCTCGTTGAGGCGCAGGGGTGGGGGACCAGCGAGTATCAGTGCCTGATTCAGCTGTGGAACCGGGAGTCCCAGTGGAATCCCCACGCCGAGAATGCGTCCTCGGGAGCCTACGGCATTCCCCAGGCCCTGCCCGGCTCGAAGATGGCCTCGGCGGGCGCCGACTGGCGCACCAATCCCGTCACCCAGATCAACTGGGGTATCGGCTACATTAAGGGACGCTACGGCACGCCCTGCTCCGCCTGGGCGCACTCGAATGCGGTCGGCTGGTACTGAGCTTGAGAGCTGAGGAGGGCCGGGCCTGACAGCGGAGGTTGTCGGGCCCGGTCTTTCTGTTGCCTGATTCAAGTACGCGGATAGGTTGTGAGCACGCGGGTCAGTGATGGGTACGCGGATAGGTTGTGAACATGCGGATAGGTTATGAGCACGCGGATAGGACAGTAAGCTATCCGCAAGCCGATAACCTATCCGCGTAGCGATAACCTATCCGTATCCGCGTCGCATAGCGGTGGTTGCCGTGTCGCAACGTGTGGGTCAGGGTTCTCTATGCTGTCGGCAGTCTCGAATCGGCAGCCTCGAACGAGTCGACCAACTGACTGCGATCAGGGAGCTGATACGCCGCCGCGCCGTGAGGCCGGTCGCCCCCCGAGGGGCCGAGCCTCACAGGGGGCCTCGCCCCGGGCTCGCCGGTGCCGTGCACTAGACTGGCCAGCGTGACCCAATCCCCTTCCTCCCAGCGCGCCCGCGCCGCACGCCGCCGCATCGATCCGACCCTGCCCGAGGGGGCCGTTCCCTCCGAGACGGGACTGCTCGGGCCCCTCGAAGTGCGGGCCATCTCCGAGGCCCTGGGCATCCGCCCGACCAAGGTCCTGGGGCAGAACTTCGTCCACGACGCCGGGACGGTCCGCAGGATCGTCGCAGCAGGAGACGTGCGCGCCGGGGACGAGGTCGTTGAGGTCGGGCCGGGCCTGGGCTCCCTGACTCTGGCGCTCCTGGAGGTTGGGGCGCGCGTGCGTGCCGTCGAGATCGACCCGCCCCTGGCCTCGGCGCTACCCGAGACCATCCGATCGCGCATGGGCGAGGCGAGCGGACGCTTCCACGTCGTCACCATGGATGCCACCGAGATCACCGGCAACGAGGACTTCGGTGTCGATTGGCCGCCGCCCACCAAGCTGGTCGCAAACCTGCCCTACAACGTGGCCGTGCCCGTGCTCCTCAACATGCTCGACGCTTTCCCCACCATCGAAGCCGTCGTCGTCATGGTTCAGGCCGAGGTCGCCGACCGCCTGGCCGCGGAACCGGGATCGCGCACCTACGGCGTCCCCTCCGTGAAGGCATCCTGGTACGGCGAGGTTCAGCGGGCGGGCACGATTGGACGCACGGTCTTTTGGCCCGTTCCCGGGGTGGATAGCGCCCTCGTGCGCCTGACGCGACTTCCCTCACCTCGCGGGGACGAGGCGCTGCGACGCGCGACGTTCGAGGTTACCGACGTCGCCTTCGGGCAACGCCGCAAGACCCTGCGCGCCGCCCTGAAGAACTGGGCGGGCGGACCCGAAGCCTCCGAGGCGCTGCTGTGCGATGCCGGAATCGACCCGACCCGCAGGGGAGAGACGCTCTCCATCGATGAGTTTGTCGCCCTGGGCCGCGCCGTCCTTGAGGCGCGAGAAGGCGGAGCCCTCCCGCCCTCGCAGGCGGCCCGCTGACGGGCGAACCGCTGCGGCGAAACGAAAGGATAGCCATGCGTGAAGTGCGTGCCAGCGCTCCAGGAAAAGTCAACCTAACGCTGAGGGTCGGCCCCCCCAACCCCGACGGCTACCACCCGCTCGTCACCGTGTTCGAAGCGCTGTCCCTGCGCGAGACCGTCACCGTGCGCACGACGAAGACCCCCGGCGTGCGCGTGGAGACGACCGCCTACCTGCCCGACGGGCGCGTCGACGAGGCGACGACCGCCGCGATGGCCGACCTGGACCCGGGATCCCACCTGGCCGTGCGCGCCGCCCGCATCCTTCAGCGGCTCGCCGCCGCCGGACCGTGGGCGTCCACCGCCGCGGGAGTGAGCATCCGCGTCGACAAGCGGGTCCCCGTCGCCGGAGGAATGGCTGGCGGCTCGGCAGACGCCGCCGCCGCCCTGGTCGCCTGCAACCAGCTGTGGGACCTGGGCCTGGGCGCCGACCAGCTCCAGGCTATCGGCCGCTCTCTGGGGGCAGACGTGCCCGCCTGCCTCGTCGGCGGAATCGCCCTGGGGACGGGACGCGGAGACCGCATGAGGGTCCTCGCCGACGGCGAGGCTGGGGACACGAGCGCGCATCACTGGGTGATGCTCCTGGCCCACGAGGGCCTGTCCACCCCCGAGGTATTCCGCGAGTTCGACCGGGTAGACGCCGCCTGCGCCCCCGGCCTCGTCGAACCCACGCCCGGCGAGACGCGCGCTCTGCGATCCGGACCCGAGGAGCTTAGCCCACGCCTCGTCAACGACCTGCAGGCCCCCGCCTTGCGGCTGCGTCCCGAGCTGGCGCGCACGATGGAGGCCGCGCGTCGGGCAGGAGCGCTGGCGGTCACCCTCTCCGGTTCCGGCCCCACCGTCGCGGCCCTCGCGCGCGACGCCGAGCATGCCCACGACCTCGCCCGCGCGCTCGAGGCCGAGGACACCGTTGCCCGCGCGATGTGCGCCTCCGGCCCCGCACACGGCGCCGTGGTCGAAGAGACGGAGGTCAGCTGATGGCACACCTGCTGGGAACGCAAAGCGTCGGAGCCCTCGCCGGGTCGCGTCAGCTCCTCGACGGCGTGACCGTCGGCCTGGACGACGGCTCCCGGGTGGGAATCCTCGGTCCCAACGGCGCAGGAAAGTCCACGCTGCTGCGTATCGTTGCGGGCACGCAGGAACCCGACGGGGGAGTGGTGACCCGGCGTGACGGCGTGCGCGTCGCCCTCCTCACTCAGGCCGACGCCCTGGACCCCGCGGAAACCGTGGTTCGCTCCGTCCACCCGGGCCTGGAAGAGTACGAGTGGGCCTCGGACGCGCGCGTGCGCGACATTCACGCCGGGCTGCTCGCCGACATTGACCCCGAGGCGCTCGTCGGAACGCTGTCGGGCGGGTCGCGGCGGCGCGTCGCCCTGGCTAGGGTCCTGGCCACCGCTGCGGACATCGTGTGCCTGGATGAGCCCACGAACCACCTGGATGTCGAGGGGGTTGCCTGGCTGGCCGCGCACCTGAACGGGCGCTTTGCCCGGCCGGGTGCGAGCGGTGCGCTGCTGTGCGTCACCCACGACCGCTGGTTCCTGGATGCCGTGTGCGAACACATCTGGGAGGTCGTGCCCGGCGTGGACCCGGGCGGTGACCGCCCGCAGATCCCCGGCCGCGTCGAAATATACGACGGCTCCTACGCCGCCTACACCCTTGCCCGCGCTGAGCGCCTGCGCCAGGCGGACGTGGCGGCCGCCAAGCGCGCCAACCTGCTGACGAAGGAACTGGCGTGGCTGCGGCGCGGTGCCCCCGCCCGCACCTCGAAGCCGAAGTTCCACATCGCCACCGCTGAGGCACTCATCGCTGACGTGCCGCCGCCACGTGACACCGTTGAGCTGGTGCGGATGGCGACCGCGCGCCTGGGCAAGGACGTCATCGATCTGGAGGACGTGTCCGTTTCCTTTCCGCGACCCGACGGGACGCGCCTGAGCGTCCTTTCGGGCGTGACGTGGAGACTGGCGCCCGCCGAGCGCGTCGGCATCGTCGGCGTCAACGGTGCCGGTAAGACGACGATTCTCAACCTGTTGCGCGGTGACCTTACCCCCACCTCGGGACGCGTCAAACGCGGCAAGACCGTCCAGGTCGCCACGCTCTCCCAGGACACCCACGAGCTCGACGCCCTGGCCGACATGCGCGTCGTCGAGGCGGTGGCCGACGTCGCCCAGACCGTCGTCGTGGACGGGAAGGAGGTCAGCGCCTCCCAGATGACCGAGCGCATGGGCTTCACGCGGACCCGCGCGTACACGCGCATCAGCGAGATCTCCGGCGGCGAGCGGCGGCGCCTCCAGCTCATGCGACTGCTCATGAGTCAGCCCAACGTCCTGCTCCTGGACGAGCCCACGAACGACCTCGACACGGACACGTTGGCCTCCATGGAGGATCTGCTCGATACCTTCCCGGGCACCCTCGTCGTCGTCTCCCACGACCGCTACCTCCTCGAGCGCGTCACCGACCACCAGGTGGCCCTCCTCGGCGACGGTCAGGTCCGTGCCCTGCCCGGCGGCGTCGAACAGTACCTGCAGATGCGGGCCTCCGGAGACTTTGGGGCGTTTGGTACGTCCACTCGCGCCGACGAGGCCGACCCTGCTTCCCGCTCGGCCGCGTCCTCCTCGGGTGCCTCCTCGGGCGAGGAGAGCGCGGGGCGGGGGAGCGCACGCGGCGCCGTGAGTGACGCTGCGGCGCGGCGCGCGGCCAAGAAGGAGGTGGCCCGCATCGAACGCAAGCTGGATCGCCTGCGCGCCGAGGCCTCGGACCTTGAGGCGAAGCTGGAGAAGTTGTCGATCGAGGTGGCTACGGATCCCTCGGCGGTGTCCGAGCTGACGAAGGCCTCGGCCGCCCACCAGGGCGTCCTCGGCGAGATCAACGAGCTCGAGGAAGCCTGGCTGGAGGCGGCCGATCTGCTTGAGTGAGTGTTGATGTGCTTGACTGGTATGTTCGGCTGAACAAATGGTTGAACGAGTGGTGTTGGCCGTTCTCTATCCGATGAAGGTGGGGCGTGTTGTGAGCGGACCAGGATTTGGACTTGTCATTGGGGCGCAAACGAAGGCGGCGGGCTACGTCGCGGACTGTGACAGCGCCATCGTCGACATTGCTCGGAACCTCGAATCGGATGTCGTTGGGGAATCCTCGCGGGTCAACGGCCCCTATCTCTCGATCCTGAGCGAGACGCTGGAAGCGTGGGGCGAGGGTGCGCGTGCACACAGGCTGGACTTGGGACGCTACGCGCAGGCCCTGATCGCGGTGGATGAGGCCCTCCTGGCGGCTGAAGAGGATGCCGCCGGCGCCATGAGCGGCATCGCCTCGGCCTTTGGGAGTGGGCAATGAGCGGGCAGGACCTGGTCTTTCACGAAACAGCAGTGAACTACATGATGGATGACATAGCCCGCGCTGCCTCGAAGCTACGCGAGAGCGGTGCGCAGATGTCGGAGTTCGTGGAACACGAGCTCGGGGAGTGGACGGATACCTCCGAGGCCAGGCAGGCGCAGAAGGCCTGTGCACAGCGCTTGGATACCCGGGTGGAGGAGCTATCGGGTGCGTTGGACGCATTGAAGCAGGCGTTCGAGGATATCCGCCAGGCGGGCATCAAGGCGGAAACCCTGGCTTTTGCGGCGGTGGACTAGGGGGCGACCATGGGAAACCACGATTTTGAGGTCGATATCGAGGCCTTGGTAACCGCCGCGTCGCAGCTGGCTGACCTGCAGGAGCGGAACAGGACGTACGACGTTGCGGATTACACGCCGAATGGCGCGATGGTCCGTGATCCCACGGTTGTCGGGGCGTTAGATCGATTTAACACCGCCTGGGACCAGGGACTCAATGGGATGCTTCGAGATGTCGCCGAGGCCGCGGGGCACCTGGGGAAGGTGGCGGGGATCTACGGGGATTACATGAGTGCGTGCGAGGACGCAATGCGGCGCGCGCGTGATGCGGCGAGGTCCGTGTCAACAGAGCAGACGGTGACGGGGGCTTAACGTGGGCGTGTTGCATACGGGAGCACCCGACTTTGAGATCATGGGGGACGCGGCGGCCATTCGGGGGCGCATCGCCGTCATGCGTGATCGTGCCTCGGACTGCGAGAGGATCGCGTGGTCTCTTCAGGAGATTTCGGCCCCGGGGTGGGTGGGGCGTGCGGCGGATCGCTTCCACGAGCACTTCAAGACGCAGCCCGACAGGTGGTGGTGTGCGTCGGCGACGTTTGGACGTGCCGCCGATGCGTGGGAGGCATATGCGACCGCGCTGGAAGAAGCGCAAGCGCGCGCCGTAGCTGCCAAGGCCTCGTACGAGGCGGGGGTTGCCTCAGTGGAGGCGGCACTCGCGGAGCAACGGTGGGCATCGGAGCACCCTCAACACGACGCGCTAGGGTTCCCCGTGTGGGACTTCTCGTATCATCCGGAGCGTGATACCCGGCCGGGTGAAGCGGCAAAAGAGCAGGCTATCGCGGATTTCAACGCGGCGGTGGGCGACACCGATGCTGCGGGAGAGGCCCTGGCGCAGACCCTCTACGAGCTATCCGAGCGTTCACCGGACCCCTCCTGGGCTCCCGTTCATTTCGCGCGGCGAGCGGTTGCGGGCATCTTCGATGGCGTGTGGGGCCTGCTGACGATGACCTACGGGGTGGCGGCTGAAGCGCTGTGGGACTATGGGCGCTACATGCTCGGATGGATGTCGTGGGAAGAACTCATGGCTAAGAGGACGGTGCTTCCCAGTCGTGACATGTTGGCGCTGCGCGACGCGATTCTTGCGGACCCGAAGGGGTTTGCGCGGAAGATGGTGGAAGGGCTGCTCAACCTGGACGGGTGGGCCGATGATCCCGGGGCTGCCCTGGGGGAGCTGGTACCGGGCGCGGTGCTCGCCGCGCTGAGCGTGGCTCCGGGTGCGGGTGCTCGTGCCGCCCGGCTGACGGCCGTGATCGAGTCTCTGCCAGTCATTGGTGAGGGAACGATGCTGAAGGACATCGGTGTGCGTGCGTTGCGAGGAGCGTCCAGGCTCGACATACGAGCGGATGGTGCCATGGGGCGCCTGTCCGAGCGTTTGGACGACTATCTGCGTTCGCACGGGATGGAAGACCTTGCCGATGAATGGAAAGAAAAACGACTGCGCGTCCCTCCACGAAGTGCGGAGGATCTCGCGTCAAGGGTACCGTTGAAATCGTATCAGTCGGATGGCGAGCCCCCGCCGACTGAAGGGCTGGTGGATGACGTGATGGGGGCGGACATGGTGCGCCGACGCGAGCTGGTCTTGGGGGTGAAACCCGACGGGACATCGTACACCTATGAGGAATGGAGGGCGGAACACACGCATATTGAAAGGAGGCCTGATGGAAGTGAGAAGAGGATCATTGACTGGCCGCCGAACGACGGTTATGACGGTAAGCCAACCGTGTATTCCTCGGTTGCTGATTATGTGGAGGATTTCGGTAAAGATGTTGACCGCATTGGGCATCCTGACGGCAATTTCTTGGGTGTGATCGAGGACGGCCGCCCCGCCTCCTTCGAGGAGCGCTCCCTGCGCCCGGACTCGGTGAACGACCACTACTACCAGTACGAGTTTACGGAGGATCCGCTGCCCGAGGGCTGGACGATCAAGTCGGGCAAGGCTGCCCCCTGGGGTCAGCAGCCGGGAGGAGCAACGCAGCTGCAAATCGTTGATCAAAACGGTGAGGCTGTTCCGGTATCTCGACTCATAAAGGAACATATCTTGAAGGGAAAGGAGAGTCCCGTTGGATTTTCTTGATGAATACAAGTCTGTCATGGAGAAGTACACTGGCTTGAAAGTGTTTGGGAGCGTGTCTGAGGAGGGGAATGCTTACTATATTGATTATGGTAACTGTTCTTACATGCGCCTTTGGTACGATAATAGTGTCTATTGTTTTGATATAGAGGAGCGTGGGAAGGTTCGGAGGGGAGGA
>NZ_GL622194.1:964487-967267 GCF_000185285.1 Actinomyces sp. oral taxon 180 str. F0310 | reverse complement strand
GTGAGGTAGCTGCCCTATGCCGCCGGGAGAATCGCCGCTTGAGGGGTGGGTGATCAAGCCGGGCGAGGCGGCTTCCTGGGGGCAGCAGCCGGGAGGTGCGCGGCAGTTGAGAATCATAAAAGATGATGGAACACCTGCATCGGTTCAGGAAATGCTCGATCACAAAATAATTTGGGGGAAATGGGATGTGTTTTCTTGGAGACCTTAAGGAATTCTGCGAGCGTCTCGAAGATGAGAGTATTTCAGTCGATCCGACTGAGTCAGGTGTTGTCTTCTATTCAAAATGGCAAGGTGTGCCTTTGTGTAAACTTCAGGCAACAGAAGGGTATTATCAATTTGGCGGGTTTGAGCGTGGTGACTTCTATCGGACATTTTCGACCACTGACCTCACTTTAGCTTTCAAAGTTTTGGTTTTGGTGAAGTGTCCTCTTGTAAGGTCTGCTTTGCGTTATCCGAAGATCGTATTTCCGGCTCGTAGGAAAGGGTGGCCCTTTAGTCCGCGCTATGGACAAAAAGGAAAACTCATTGATTGTGATATCGATGGGTATGCGGATAAGTTGTCTTGGGTTCATGATCTAAGTCCTGAGCAGCTGTTGGAGGCTTATGTGAGTAAAAATGGTGGTCTGTTGTCTGCGTGGACTTCTTGAGGTGTATCTGGTGGAATGGAATGTTACTGGGAAGGCTGGCGTCAGAGTACCTCGAGGTGAAGGTGAGGTAGCTTTTTGTAAGCTTCAAGTGCTATTTCATCATGAACGTGGAAAGCTGATCTTTTGCGTCCGATTTTATGGAGGATAATGTATATGATGTGAATGTACATGGTCGTCGGCCTGAAGGAGTTATGCGCTTTAACTCTGATAGTGATCAAGTGTTGGCTGGGATGAATCGTGCAACGGTGAGCTTCTATGCGTCTCTCGATGAGTATGTGGCTTCATGTGGGTCGTATGTTGATCGTCTGGGACTTCCACGCGGATAGTGTTTCTGCCAGTTAGTTCCTATCGTAAACCTTTCTCTTTTGAGGAGAGAGCTTTGGATGTCTACTCGCTGCAGGATCTGTTTTATCAGTTGCGATTCGTGAACTTCCGTCGGGGTTCTACATTCGCACCGGCACTAATGCCCCACAGTTTGACCTGTCGGGTGGTGCTCGTCAAGTTCAGTTTTTGGCAGGGGATTACGTGCTTACAGCCAATGAGTGTGTACAGTTAGGAATTCTCGAGGGTTGGGTGAATAGCAGATGTCAGTTACTTTTGATCTTGTGGACTTCGCTGAGTCTTCTGAGGCTCATGTTCAACCATATAACGGAAATGGTCTCGCAATTACCTGGGATCGTGGTCGTTTCTGGCAGCACATCTGGGACAGTGGGGGTAATTGTCCGCAGGCATTTTATGGTGAAAGTGAATACCTGGAGTCATGCGTACCCACCATGATCAGCGACTATGGTAAGATCATGTTGAAATGGGTGATTATGCGCATCGGTGAAAAAGCTCGGTGGCGCCGACGGTGGCCGCGAATCGATGTCCCTACGGCGGTCGAAGGTGTCTCGCCACAGTGGGGTTTTGAACAGCTCACTCCAATCACCGGTCGCTTAACCTTGGGCGGTGCATACATTCCGATGGAGATGCGCACAATCTTCCCGGTGTATCCGGAACTCAATCAACTGTCCCTTGTGATGCAGATTGATTTCGACGAGCTACTTGCCGGAAGTATGTATCCTTCGGGGGTGGGGTGTTCTCCTGTGTCAGTGGTTGGCCTGACGTCGTTAGTGCTGACGCGGGCGGTAGGGGCGAGAATGGGGTTTTCCTGCTTGAAAGGAAGGTGACAGAGTTGAACGCGTTGGGACAAATCGTTGGGAGGGGAACCTCTGGGGACAGGAATGACCCGTTGGAATTCATGGATGAATATGCAACAGTAATGAATCGATATGGGCAGATTGAAGTTCACAATAGATTCAAGGAGGGGGGTGCTGATCTGTCTCTCAACTTTGGATTTGGCGATGGGGGGCTGCTATGGTTGGAGGATGGGCGGTACTGCTTTGATGAGAAAGAGCGGGGGAAAGTTAGAAGAGGTGGACTGTTTAATTCGCAGTCAATTGAGTTAACACAGATTGTTATGCTGAATTGTACGGCACCTTACTTGCGTCATGCATTGGGTTTTTCAAGCTTGTGTGTTCCCCATACGATTGACGAGCTGCCGGTGGGGTGGTCGGTATGTAAGACTGCATCTGCTTGCTATGAGAGTATGACAGGTCCGACGGGTGAGTTGCTTTATTTTGTGACTTGGAATCCGTCTCATTGTGTCCCGCTCGCTTGGCTCCGTGGTGTGTCTCCGTCTGAGCTGCTGCGCGCATACATGCTTCCCGACGGTGGGCCCTTGTTGCGCCGGTGGTTGGGGCGCCCCTACGTGAGGTAGGTGCGCCTATGCTGCCGGGGAGAATCCCCCCCCTGAGGGGTGGACCATTAAGTCCGGCAAGGTTGCCCCCTGGGGGCAGTAACCGGGAGGAGCGGCGCAGCTGCAGGCTTTTAAAGGCGATGGAAGTGTCGCAAAGGTTGATGACCTCCTTGAGAAAGGGATTCTTAAAGGAAAGGAGAGTTCTGGTGGACTTTATGGATGAGTATGCGGAAGTGATGAATAAGTATACGCAGACGGAGGTGTATAACGGTTTTGCCAGGGGGCATACTGGCCTGTCGATAACGTATGGTTTTGGTCTGCGGGATAGGTTGTGGTTGGAGGATGGTGTGTATTGTTTTGACGAGGAGGAGCGTGGGAAGGTTCGGAGGAGAGGG
>NZ_GL622194.1:930486-964185 GCF_000185285.1 Actinomyces sp. oral taxon 180 str. F0310 | reverse complement strand
TGGCGGTGAGGACAAACGCGACCCGGCCCAGTGGCAGTGACGCAGCCGGGGCAATCACCCCCTACACTAGGAATGTCTCGACAAAGGAAGCATGACATGGACATCAGTCAGATCCCGAACGTACACTCGCCGGACTTCCCCAACACGAGCGTGCTCAAGTGGACCCCGGACGGTCCGGCCGTCCTCGCCCACATGGACCGGGCCACCGTCACCACCTACACCAGCTACCTGGCCTACACCCACGCCCACGGCACCCACGTCGACCGGCTCGGAGAACCCAGCGGCAAGTACTTCTGGCAACTCCCCGACCAGGGAACGCCCTTCACGCTCGAACAGCGAGCCCTCGACATCTACGCTGTGCACGACCCCTACTACCAGTACCGCATCCTCACGCTGCCGACAGGGTTCTCCATCCGTACCGGCATCAACATTCCCCACTTCTCGTTCCCCGGGGGAGCCCGACAAGTCCAATTCCTAGCTGGCAAGTATGTCCTCACCGCCAACGAATGCCTGCAGCTGGGAATCCTCGAAGGAAAGGGGAAGAACTGATGTCCGTCACCGCCGACCTCATCGACTTCGCGCGCGACAGCGGCGCCATCTGTTCCGTCTATCGCGGCAACGGGATCGCCCTCACGTGGGACGGCGGGCGCAGCTGGCAACACATCTGGGACACAGAGGGCTCGCGACGCCCCCAGGCGTTCTACGGAGAAAGCGAATACCTGGAGCCTCGCGTGCCCACCATGATCAGTGACTACGGCGAGATCATGCTGAAGTGGGCCATCATGCGCATCGGAGACAAGGCGCGCTGGCGCAGGCGTTGGCAGCGCATTGACGTGCCAGCGGACCCCGGCAGCCTGGACCCCCAGTGGAGCTTCGAGCAGCTAACCCCCATCACCGGCCGACTCGCCCTGGATGGTGGCTACATCCCGATGGAGATGCGCACCATCTTTCCCGCTCACCCCGAACTCAACCAACTGTCCCAGGTCATGCAGATGGACTTTGACGCCCTCCTGGCCGCCTACAAGGAACCCTCGGGCGGCGAACTGCTGGAGCAGTGGGTGAACTAAGGTTGCCGCAGGGATTTGGTAACGGGGCGCAGAAAGAGCGTGACTAGCGGGGGCATAACGGAACGTTCCGACCGTGAAGGAAACGGTTTGCCCGTCCCGTGCGCTATCGAAGCGTGGGCTGCAACGCGCTACCCTGCGACGATGCTCTCTCGCGGGTGAAGGGTCTGACGCACCCGGAACTCTAGTCGGCGTACACAATCGATGACGAACTTACCTAGTCACTCGCTGACGGTGGTTTCCCCTGTGCCTCTATCGACGGGCGCACATGCCTCGATAGGGTAGAAACGTGAAGTTGCGGTCAAAAGAAAAGCTATCTCTGTCATCGAGTTGATTATGGGTGCCTCTCCGCCTCCTTCAGAGTGGATGGATCTGGTAGATCCATTCTGGGAAGACCGCGCCTGACGTGATCGCGGGGGCAGGGAAGCCACAGCCGCTGCCTGATTGGCCTGGCGGTAGGGGTAACTGAAACCCGGCCACCCCTGCTGGACTTGCAGTTGGTTCGACTGAAACTTCCGCCGCCCCTGCTGCCTGCCAAACGGTGTTGTGGCCGATTGTGGGCAAGCAGGGGCGGTGTCGGTGTCGTGAAGGTGCGAGCGTTGGGAGACTGGGGCGGCCTTGGTTTCGCGTTCGTCCCGGCGGCGGTGCGCAGGGGTGGTGCCGGTTGCAACCGTGCTGCGCGGGTGGTCGGTGGGTGCTCGCGATGTAACCCGTACCGCCCCTGCTGGGCTTGTGATTGGTGCGGGCGAAACCGCCGCCACCCCTGCTGGCCGTGAAACCACGTTTTGAGCCGGGTTTGGTTCCGCTGGGGTGGTCTTGGTTTCAGGAGAGTGCCAGTGGTCGGAGGCTGGGGTGGTCTTGGTTTCAGGAACGTGCGAGCGTTGGGAGGCTGGGGTGGCCTTCGTTTCGCGTTCGCCCCGGTGGTGGCGTGCCGGGGCGGCGCTGGCTTCAGAATTGTCTCGCGGACTGACGGCCTGGGAACGCTACGAGAGCCGGTAGTCGTCGGCGCGGCTCGCCCGCGTCTCGCGGTCGCGAAGGTCGCGGATTCGCTCAAAAGTCCCGCCTAGTGGACCTCGTTCAGGGTAGGTTTGCACAAGGAACACAGCTCAGGCTCACCTGCCCGAATTACGCAAAAGAAACGCCGACTATAGTTGCGTAATTTGTGATGAAGCGGGTGCGAAAATAGTCTCCACAAGTCCGACTGAGAGCCTTGAAATTGCAACGAAAAGTCGCGGCGTTTGGACGGTGTTGCGAAAAGGCGTATCACTGGAGTCAACAGCGCGGCCACCCGGTCGCGACCGACCCAGTGAAAGGCCCCAACGGGGCCACGTTGTAAAGGAAACTCCAATGGCAGACATGCCCCGCATCCTCGATTGCTCCGTCACCTCCTGCTCCTACAACAAGGACAAGAACTGCGGAGCCGCCGCCATCACCGTCGGCTACTCCACCTCCTGCACGACCTTCATCCCCCTGACCGTCAAGGGTGGCCTGGAGCGCGCCAAGCCCTTCGTTGGCGCCTGCCAGAAGGCCGACTGCGTCCACAACTCGGCCCTTGAGTGCACCGCCGCCGCCATCTCGGTCGGCGCGGGCACGGCTGACTGCCTCTCCTTCGAGGCGCGCTGACATTTGTCGCGCAGAGTGAGGCCGCGGCGGGTATACCCGCCGCGGCCTCACTCGCATCACCCCGCGCAGGAACGAACGCGCAGCGTCGGGTTCGGCCGCAGGCCGCGCTGGCCGTTCCAAATGAGGTTGACGACGTGGGCGGCCACCTCGTCCTTCTTCATGCGCCGATCATCGAGCCACCACTGACCGACCTGCGCGATCAGGCCCACCAGCATCTGGGCGTACAGGGGGGACCAGGTCGTATCGAAGTCCGAGCGCTTGAACTGCTCGGCGATGATGTGCTCGACCCGCGTCGCCACGTCGCCCATGATCGACGAAAAAGACCCGGCCGCGCGATCCGACGGGGCATCGCGCACAAGCACACGAAAACCGTCCGTGTTTCGCTCGATGTAGTCCAACAACCCCAGGGTCGCGTTCTCCAGGATCAGGCGCGGCCTCTTCGAGGACTCCAGGGAGGACTGCAGCGAGGAAATCAGGGCCTGAACCTCGCGGTCGACGATGACGGCGTACAGGCCTTCCTTTCCCCCGAAGTGTTCGTAGACGACCGGCTTGGAGACCTTCGCGCGGGAGGCGATCTCCTCGACGCTGGTCGCCCCGAAGCCCTTTTCCGCGAACAGGGAACGCCCGACGCTCACCAGCTGCTCGCGGCGAGCGAAGCCGCTCATCCGTGTCCTCTTCTCAGCCATGACCCCAGTATCACACGGGATCAGGCCGCGACGAGGCCCATGAGGGCTCTTTGCCGCGCGCGTTGCCCGTTTGAAAGGCGAAGCGCGGTGCGGGTATTATCACGGTGGACGCATTCCGCCTTGGTGTAACGGCAGCACAGAGGTTTTTGGTGCCTTTAGTCTAGGTTCGAATCCTAGGGGCGGAGCGACCGGTCCCGTCGGGACCGTTAACCCCGAGGAGGAACATGTCTCGCCCCGCCGCCGTCATCGTCCTGGCCGCCGGTCAGGGAACGCGCATGAAATCGGCCCTCCCGAAGGTCGTCCACCCGCTGGCGGGCCTGTCCATGATCGGGCACGCGCTGCGAGCCGCCCAAGGGCTCGACCCGCACAACCTCGTGGCCGTCGTGCGCCACCAGCGAGACGTGGTCGCCGCCGAGATCCAGCGCGTCGCCCCGCACGCAATCATCGCCGATCAGGACGAGATCCCCGGCACGGGCCGCGCCGTCCAGTGCGGGCTGGAGGCCCTCGACGCGGCCGTCACCCCCGTCACGGGCACGATCGTCGTCACCTACGGGGATGTCCCGCTCCTGTCTACTGAAACCCTGGCCGACCTGGTCGACACCCACGAGGGGGCCGGTCACGCGGTCACCGTTCTGACGTCGCGCGTCGAGGACCCCACCGGCTACGGGCGCATCATCCGCGACGCATCCGGCACGGTCACGGCCATCGTCGAGCAGCGCGACGCGACCGACGAGCAGGCGCGCATCAACGAAATCAACGCGGGCATCTACGCATTCGACGCAGACTTCCTGCGCTCGGCGCTGGCCTCGGTGGGAACCAACAACGACCAGGGCGAGGTGTACCTGACCGACGTCCTGGCGGCCGCCGCGCCCGCTGGCCGTAGCGCCGGCGCCCTGGAACTCACCGACCACTGGCAGAGCGCGGGCGCCAACGACCGCGTCCAGCTGGCCGAGCTCGGCGCCGAACTCAACCGCCGGATCTGCGAGGAACACATGCGCGCCGGAGTGACCATCGTCGACCCCGCCTCCACGTGGATCGACGTCGACGTGCGCCTCGGCTCGGACACCACGATCTACCCGGGCACGTGCCTGCGGGGGACAACCGTCGTTGGGGATTACTGTGAAATCGGTCCCAGCGCGACGCTGATTGATGCGGAAATCGGGGATCGCTGCGTGGTCCCCGCCGCGTGGGTCGGTCAGGGCTGCGTCGCAGCCGATACGATGGTGAGGCCATACACGACCATCGGCACACTGATGACGGCGCACGGCGCCTGATCCAACGCAAGGAGAGACAACCGCATGAGCGGATTGGTGACCACCGGAGAGAAGAACCTCGTCCTCGTTTCTGGGCGAGCTCACATGGACCTGGCTCACGCAGTGGGCGAGGAAATCGGATGTGGGGTCTCGCCGGTGACGGCCTACGACTTCGCCTCCGGCGAGATTTACGTGCGCTTCAACGAATCCGTTCGCGGCGCCGACGTGTTCGTCCTGCAATCCATCGCGGGCGACATCAACAAGTGGCTCATGGAACAGTTCATCATGATCGATGCCGCCAAGCGGGCCTCCGCCAAGCGCATCACCGTGGTCGCCCCCTTCTACCCCTACTCTCGCCAGGACAAGAAGCACCAGGGGCGCGAGCCCATCTCGGCGCGCCTCATGGCGGACCTCTACCGCGCGGCCGGAGCCGACCGCATCATGAGCGTTGACCTGCACGCCTCGCAGGAGCAGGGCTTCTTCGACGGCCCGGTCGATCACCTCTTCGCCATGCCCGTCCTCGTCGAATACGTGCGCGGACGCGTGGACCTGACCAACACGGCCATCGTGTCCCCCGACGCGGGTCGCATCCGCGTCGCCGAGAAGTGGTCCACGAAGCTGGGAGGCGCGCCCCTGGCCTTCGTCCACAAGACCCGCGACACGACCCGCCCCAACGTCGCCGTCGCCAACCGCGTCGTCGGTGAGGTCGCGGGCAAGGAATGCGTCCTCGTGGACGACATGATCGACACCGCCGGCACGATCACGGAGGCCATCAAGGTCCTCAACAACGCCGGCGCCAAGAAGGTCATCGTCGTGGCGACGCACGGCATTCTCTCCGACCCCGCCGCGCGCCGACTCTCCGAATCCGGCGCCGCCGAGGTGGTCGTCACCGACACCCTCCCGATCGCCCCCGAGAAGCGTTTCGAGCAGCTGACGGTCCTGTCCATCGCGCCGCTCCTCGCCCGCGCCATCCGCGAGGTCTTCGAAGACGGTTCGGTCACATCGCTGTTTAACTGACCGGCTCCCGCTTCACATCCGCCCTCGCCGTGAGGTACCCTGTTGGGGTTGCTCCGGCGAGGGCGGATCCGTATCCGCCGTTATCGACAGGGCCTGAATCGATACGCGACGCGTCTCCTTCACTCTGCCGACACCGCAGCCGGACCTGAGAAACGAAGGAACAACATGAGCGACAACCCCGTCCTGCTGGCCGAAGAGCGCACCGAGTTCGGTAAGGGCGCCGCCCGCCGCGCCCGCCGCGCCGCCAAGGTCCCCACCGTCCTGTACGGCCACGGCGCCGAACCCCGCCACCTGGATGTGCCCGAGCACGACCTCTTCCTCATCGTTCGCGGCACCAAGAACGCCCTCGTCGAGCTGAAGATCGCCGGCAAGACCCAGCTGGCCCTCGTCAAGGACGTGCAGGTCCACCCCGTGCGCCGCAACATCCTGCACGCCGACTTCCTGGCCGTCAAGGCCGGCGAGAAGGTCGACGTTGAGGTTCCCGTCGTCGTCACCGGCGAGCCTGTCCCCGGCACCGTCCACTCCCTCGAAGAGTTCACCATCGCGGTCAAGGCTCCCGCGACCGCCATCCCCGAGAGCCTCGAGGTTTCCATCGAGGGCATCGAGGCCGGCTCCGCCGTGCGCGTCGCAGACCTGGCCCTGCCCTCCGGCGTCGAGGTCGAGCTCGACGCCGAGACGGTCATCGTGTCGGTCCAGGAAGCCGCCGCTGAAGAGGAGGCGGAAGCCACCGAGGAGACGACCGAGGAAGCCGCCGAGTGACGCCTGCGCACTGACGCTCTTCGAAGGGGCGAGGCCGTGGCCTCGCCCCTTCCTCCTATCTGCGATACTGGGGGCATGAATGACCTCCACGTGATCATCCCCGCCGGCGGCGCCGGCACACGACTGTGGCCGCTGTCGCGACGCAACCACCCCAAGTTCCTCCTCGATCTGGCCGGGACGGGGCGCACCCTCCTGCAGGGGACAGTCGACCGCCTTAAGACCCGGGCCTCGTCCGTGACCATCGTGACGGGACAGTCCCACCGTGACGGCGTGCTCAATCAGCTGCCCGAGTTTGCCGGCTCCGCCACTCGGACGCTCCTCATCGAGCCCTCCGGGCGCGACTCCATGGCCGCGATCGGACTGGCCGCATACGTGGTGCGCGAGCGCTACGGCGATGAGGCGATCGTCGGCTCCTTCGCTGCCGACCACCTGATCGCCCGGCCCGAGCTGCTCCACTGCGCCATCGACGAGGCCGTGGCCGCGGCCGCCGACGGCTACGTCGTCACCATCGGCCTGACGCCCACGGAAGCCTCCAGCGCCTACGGGTACATCGCGCCGGGACCCGCCCTGGGCGGACCCGCACCCGGCGCGGGCCCGCAAGCACGGCGCGTCGCCGAGTTCGTGGAGAAACCCGATTCGCTTACGGCCGCCTGCTACGTGCGCGACGGATACCTGTGGAACGCCGGAATGTTCATCGTCTCCGCTGGCGTCCTCGCGCGCCACCTCGCGCGCCTCCTGCCCGACATGCACGCCAGGCTCGAGACGATTGCGCGCGCGTGGGGCAGCGACGACTTCCAGAGGGTCCTCAGCGAAAACTGGCCCCACCTGACGAAGATCGCGATCGACCACGCCATCGCCGAACCCGTCGCCGCCGACGGGGGAGTGGCCGTCGTTCCCGCCGACGCCGACCTCGGATGGACGGACCTGGGAGACTTCGACGCCCTCACCGCCGTCGCGGCGGCCAGCGGGCGCCTCGGCGAGGCGCTGCGCATCGAATCCGACGGCGCCCCCGTCTTCGGCTCCACCGCCCACGACGGGGCGCCCGGGGCACTCGTCGCCCTCGTCGGCGTCCCCGACGTCGCCGTCGCCCTCACCCCCGACGCGATACTCGTCACCCGCAGGGACCGCGCCCAATCGGTCAAAGCCGCCGTCGACGCGGTGGCGGCAGCGGGGCGCACCGACCTCCTCTAAGGACAAGGGACTGCCTCACGCATCGCGGCCCACTGCCTCGGGGCGCGCCTCTCGCGCGGTGACGTGAGCCCCCCCGCCCAGCCGCGGCTCGGCGGCGCTGGTAGCGTGATGGGCAGCAGACGCACTGACGAAAGGCACCCGACGTGAACAAACGGACCACTGCCGCCCTCGCGGCGACCGCGACGGCGGCCGCCCTGGCCCTCGGCGCGTGCTCGTCCACGCCCGCCGCTGTACCCGCCGACACAGCCAAGGTGTGCGCCGCCATCTCGGGCGCCCACGGAGATGCCTCCACAGATCCGGTGGCGCTCGCGCTTGCGGGCGGCGCGAGCCGGGCGTCCATCGCCTACGACAGCGCCACGGGCGAGGGGGCACCGGCGTCGCTCGTCTCCTCCGGCTGCACGCTCATCGTCGGCGCTGACTCCACGATGGCCTCCGCGATCTCCGAGGCCGCCCGCGCCAATCCCCGCACCAGGTTCGCGCTGGTGGGAGCCTCCTTTGTCGATGCCAAGGGACACGCGACGACGCTGAAGAACGGGTCCGTCGTCGATGTTGACGCCTCGCAGGCCGCCTACCTCGCCGGCTACGCGGCCGCCGGCATGACGACGACCGGCACGCTCGGCGTCGTCGGCGGCGCGCGAGACAACGTCACCAGCTCGCAGATGTCCGCGTTCTCCCAGGGAGTGGACGCCTACAACCTCGCCAACGGAACCTCCATCAGCGTCCTCGGCTGGAACACCGCCACCAACGACGGCACGTACGCGCAGGACGCCGACCAGGTGCGCGCCGCCACCTCCGACTTCATTGCCCGAGGCGCCGACATCATCCTGCCCCTCGCGGGGGCGGCAAACCAGGGTGCGGCGCGCGCCGTGACGGAGGCCGCCAACCCGCTCGTGCGACTCGTCTGGTCGGGGCTGACCCGCCAGGACCTGAAGGGACTGACCCGCGACGAGGCCCAGTCCGCCGGGGATGTCCCCATGTCGGGCCAGTCCGGAGCCGCGCCCCAACAGGTGGCCGACGCGCAGTCCTTCGCCGATGCGTTCAGCTACATCCAGATTTCCGACGAGGTCCGTGCCTCCATCGGCGCCCCTGTCCTGACGGGCATCGTCGTCGATTACTCGAGCGCCGCCGATAAGCTGATCTCCGACGCGTCCGCGGGCGGCCCCTCCTCGACCGTTCCCGTGTCGCTGGTCTCCGGCGGCGTCATCCTCACCGGGTTTGGCTCCTACACGCCGATGCTCTCCGCTGACCTCAAGCTCGGGCTGTCCGACATGGCCGGGCAGATCGAGAGTGGTGGCCTGACGGTCTCCACCCCGTTTGACGCCTGAGGTTACGCGCATGCGTGAGTCCGCCTATTGGAGAGGTCAACTCCGTTGACGCGGCGGCCACGAGTTGCCGCACTCGGAGCGCCGGAGGGGACCCGTGGCGGGCTTACGTGAGGGGCAGCTGGCCATTGCGAGGAACGCTCGTCTAGATTGCCAGGTCACAGGGGAGATCGGAGATGTCCCGTAATCGTTGACCGTCGATGAGGGTTTCGAGGGTGTTCACGGCTTCACCACTGCCCGATGCGTGGGTTGCTTCGATGAGTTCCGGCAGGGCGAAGTGATACACGGTGTCAATGTCACCTGTGCCCAGGGCCAGTGATGAAAGCCTGGACGGGGTGGGTTCCCCTGTGACCACAACGATGTGAGGGGTGCGGCCTTTCCTGTTTCGGATCAAGTTGAGGGCTTCTGAGCGGGCATTTTGTGCGCGGTCTGATCGGAGGGTCCACTTGCATGACACAACAGCATGCACGATGGGGTAGGACTGGTTACGGGCCAGTAGCGGCGAATAGGATGCGACGCCATCGATAAGGATCCCGGCTTCTTCCAGTTCCTGGAGAAGAACCGGATGACGCACAATCAAGACATCCGGCGAAATGCCGTACGAATTTCCGAGAATAGTGGCCAGAGTTGGATTCCGTGTGATCGCCTCAGCGAGTTCATCAAGGTGACGATACGGTTCGTATTGAGCGAGAAACTGCCCGTGACGCGCACTACCAACGTTGAGTACCTCCCATCGTCCGGGACGCAGGGCAGACAGCGCGGGGAACGTGTCACGCAGGAAGGAACTCACCGCATCTTCAAAGTTTCGGCCGGAGCTTTGGCCTTGTAGCTTGCGTATGCCGTGAGCTGCACCCAGGTTGTGCGCGATGGTTGCAGCAAGGTCGCGCGATAAGCGTTGAGACTTGTCAGCGTTGCTTGCCACTCCGCTTGAGTTGATCGATAGGGTGCCAGATTCGATGAGAGCACGGTGAAAACGACGACGAGCCTCCATCAGACTGATGCTCATGCAACCTCCTCGTTGCGCGCAGCTGAGGCGTTCAAGACCGACGCGATCTGCACGCCGACGGCCCGCGCAACCGGAGGTGGAAAAGCGTTACCAACCTGCCGGTATGCGTGCGTCTTTGCCCCGGTAATAGTCCAGTCGTCAGGAAAACCCTGGATGCGGGCAGCCATTCGGACGGTAAGGCGGGGTGCCCCTTGGAATCCCGGATCGGGGGCATCCGGTGCGATAGTTGATCCGTTGACGCCGAGTTCCGCCCAGGCGCGCCGAGCACGGGTAGGACCCAAGTCAGGGCCTCCGTGTTTCTTGGAGCCGCCAACAAGAGTCGGTGCGATGCGATTCGCTTGTGCCGCCCACGCCGACGCGCCCTCCCAGCCTCGTTCAGCCATGAGATCCGCGAGAGTTTCCCCCACGGTGGGCGCCGCATTCTGGAAGGGACTCGGGTACTCGAAGGAGGGTGCGGTGTCGTGGCGAAAGCCGACAGCGATGACGCGTGGCCGTAACTGTGGAACGCCGAAATCAGAGGCATTGAGAAGTTTCCACTGCAGCGAGTATCCGACCTGCGCCAGATGTTCTTCCACGCTCGCGCGGTAGGCATCAAACTTAGGGTCGAGGAGGCCACGAACATTCTCGATCATGATCGCGCGCGGACGTACGACGCTCACGAGTTCGATCATCGCGGGGAAAAGATCGCGTTCGTCGTCGGCGCCGAGCTGCTTGCCTGCGTAAGAAAACGGAGGGCACGGAACTCCCCCGGCAACCAGATCAACCCCGCGATACTCGTGAGCGTGGTCTCGAATCCAGGGAACGACGTCTCCTTCGATGACGTTCCACTGAGGACGATTCTCGCGAAGCGTGTTGCATGCGTGATGATCGATCTCGACGACGGCGAGATGATCAAATCCCGCTTGCTCCAGTCCAAGGGCTTGTCCTCCAGCACCGGCACAGATCTCGATAGATGTCAGAGTCATGTTCCGCCTTCCGTCGCTGTGCCCACCGGATGATTGTAGGCGAGCGAATGATGCAGGGAGAGGGGCGAAGCGCCGGCGGTCTGGGGCGGACGGGGTGTTGTCAATCATAAGCCCAGGCTACGGCTGGTCATACTCATCTGCGTCCGCCCAGGATCCCCGTTTGACGCCTGAGGCTAACGCGGCAGGCTCTTGGCCAGCAACGCCCCGGCGCACAGGGCGTCCGCGTCCAGGACGAACGCGGGATCGACGCAGTAGAGGCCCGGCCCCTGCGGGAGCGCAGGATTCGAGGACAGCGCCTCGGCCAGCGCGGCTCTCACCTCGCCATCAGGGACGGACGCGGTGAGCGAGCGCCCGTCTGAGGAAACGACGAGCCTCACGTCGCCCTCCTCGACGCGCCGCACGCCGACACGGTTGAGAAGCAGCGGAAGAATCCCCGAGGGATCCGCGCAGGACACGCTTCGCGGCGCGGGAGCGCCTCCGGCCACCGCGGTGATCCTCGCGGCCGCGCGGTCGACGTACGCCCCGACCATGCCCTCGCCGACCGATTCCCAGCCCCCGCACGCGCGCACAATCGAGGACTCGTCGCCGTTGGCCGCCGCGGCCTCGTCAATGAGAGCAAGCGCAGACGCAGAGGCCAGCGCTCCCTCGCTCGATCGGTCGACGGCGCGCCCGCCCAGGTACACCAGAGCGCGCGAGTCCTCCGTGACATACACGGCGCCGTCGGCCATCACCATGCGCACCGAGAAAGCGGTGAGGGGAGCGGGCAGCGCGCGCGGCATCACGAGCCCGTGCCCGCCGGCTCCCTCGACGATGGCAGCACCCTCCCGTGCTCTCTCCATCCCCTCCGCGGTCTCGTAGCCGATGATCAGGCGGAAACGACCGCCCGTGGCGGCGGACAGGAAAGAAGCGATACCCGCAAAGAGCGACGGGCTAGCACAGCGTGTCATGTGCAGAGGGTAACACCACGAACGCGTCAGTGATAACCGTGCCCGCCACCCGGCCGCGGGGACAGCTTCCGCCCGCCACCTCGCCGCGACACCGGGCGCTCGCGGCTATCCTGAGGGAAGCGACGAAGGAGGAATCATGCAGCTGACGGACGTGAGTGACCCGGTTGCGCTCGCTCGCCAGATGATCGACATCCCCTCGGTGTCGGGACAGGAGGGGCCCCTCGCCGACGCGGTCGAGGCGGCGCTACGCGACGCGGGCTTCGGCGCGGTCCCGGCCCTGGAGATCCTGCGCGACGGAGACGCGGTGTGTGCGCGCACCCAGCTGGGACGGGGCCAGCGTCTTATCCTCGCGGGGCACCTGGACACGGTCCCTATCGCCGACAACGTTCCCGGTCGCAGCGAAGAACGCGACGGTGTCGAGCTCCTGTGGGGGCGCGGCTCGGTGGACATGCTCGGCGGGTGCGCGGCCGCCCTCGCCCTGGCCTGCGAGGCCGGGCGGAGCGCGCGCGGGGGAGCACAGCCGCCGCTCGCCTACGACGTGACGTGGATCTTCTACGACCACGAGGAGGTGGCCGCTGACCTCAACGGCCTGGGGCGCATCCACCGTCGCCACCCCGAGTGGCTCGGCGGCGACCTCGCGCTTCTCGGCGAGCCCACGCGTGCGCAGGTGGAGGGGGGCTGCAACGGGACGCTTCGCGTCATCGCCCGCTTCCCCGGGCTGGCCGCGCACTCGGCGCGCGCATGGATGGGAGATAACGCGATCCACGCGATGGCGCCCGTTATCGAGAGGATCGCCGCCTACGGCAACCCCGTCACCTCCGTTGACGGGCTGGACTTTCGCGAGTCCCTCTCGGTCGTGCGCGTCGAGGGAGGCACCGCGAACAACGTCATCCCCGAGTCCGCCTCCATGACGGTCAACTACCGTTTCGCGCCCTCACGAAGCGCCAAGGATGCGCTCGCGTGGGTGAGGAGCCTCTTCGAGGCAACGGGAGCCACCGTCGAGGTCGACGACCTGTGCGAGGGGGCGCGTCCCGGAGCCGATTCCGCGCTCGCCCAGCGCTTCCTCGAGGTTGCGCGCTCTCACGCGGCGCGGGTGGGCGGTGAGCTGCGTGTGAGCGCCAAGGTCGGCTGGACGGACGTCGCCCGCTTCACGCAGGCGGGGGTTCCCGCCATGAACTTCGGCCCCGGGGACCCGCTGCTCGCGCACACGCGCGACGAACACGTGCCGACCTCGGATATCCTCAGGGTGCATGAGACGCTCCGGGAGTTCGTGCTCGCGCCGACGCGCGCGTGCGCGAGCCCAGAACCAACGAGGAAGACACGATCATGAACAAGCTCGACAAGACCTACCGTCGCGGATCCGTCGTCTTACGCGGCACGCAGATCCCGCGTCTGACGGCCGACGCGTCGCTGCTGCAACCCGAATCCAATACCGACTGGAAGCACACCGACCCGTGGAGGGTCCTGCGCATCCAGTCCGAGTTCGTCGAGGGATTCGAGGCCCTGGCCAAGGTTGGCTCCGCGGTCTCCGTCTTCGGCTCCGCGCGCACGCTGCCCGACGACCCCCTATACCGCGGCGCCCAACGCATCGGTGAACTCCTGGTCGAGCGCGGCTACGCGGTGATCACCGGCGGAGGGCCGGGCATCATGGAAGCGGCGAACCGCGGCGCGTGGGAGGCGGGCGGCACCTCGGTGGGGCTGGGCATCGAGCTTCCGCACGAGGAGAGCATGAACCAGTGGGTGAACCTGGGGGTGAACTTCCGGTACTTCTTCGCCCGCAAGACGATGTTCGTGAAGTACTCTCAGGGGTTCATCGTCATGCCCGGCGGCTTTGGAACGATGGACGAGCTCTTTGAGTCCGCCACGTTGCTGCAGACGGGCAAGATCCGTTCCTTCCCGCTCGTCCTCGTGGGAACACAGTACTGGTCAGGATTGGTTGATTGGGTTCGCTCCTCGATGGTCGAGGCGGGGATGATCTCGGCCGACGAGGTGGACCTGCTGCACGTCGTTGATGACCCGGTTGAAGCGGTTCGCTTGGCGACGGGAGCGTAGGGTTTCGGCGCATTCTCGGGGACCGTGCCCGCGCCGAGGTCGCGTGCGCACGTGGGACTCGGCCCGCCCCCGTTCCTCCCCTTGCGGCCGCGCTGACTAGCTGTTAATGAAAGAATGCGCTTATCCGGTAAGATAGGGGTGATGCCCCCGCCGTTGGTGGCTCGGGCGTAACTCTCAGAAGGAGTGCACACATGGCAGCAATGAAACCTCGCACGGGGGATGGTCCCCTGGAAGTCAGCGCGGAAGGCCGCGGCATCGTCGTGCGAATCCCCACGGAGGGGGGCGGTCGCCTCGTTATCGAGATGAGCGCGCAGGAGGCGGCCGAACTCGCCGATGCGCTCGGCAACGCCATCTGAATCTACCGACGAAGCGGTGGGAGAGGGAAGCGACCCTGTCCCACCGCTGTGCTGTCTGTCGGCTCCGCGCGCGCTCGATCTCAGCGCTTGACGGCGACCGCGAGCCCGTCTCCGACGGGCAGGAGCGCGGAGGCGAACTCCTCGGAGTTGCGCAGGTAGTTCACGACCTCGCGCGCGACGACGGTGCGCGCGTCTCGGCGCGCCGGGTCGGCCACCTGGTCATGCCACAGGGCGTGCACGAAGGCGATTGTTCCGCCGGGGCGGAGGATGCGAACGGCGTGGTCGAGGTACTGGGGTGTTTCCTCCAGGTCGCCGTCCAGGACCACCAGGTCATAGCCGCGTGCGGCCATGCGGGGAAGCACATCCAAGGCGCGCCCTGCGATGAGGCGCGTGCGGTGGGAGGAGACCCCCGCGGCGGCGAAGTTGCGGCGCGCATGCCCCAGTAGCTCCGACTCCATGTCGATGGTCGTCAGCACTCCGTCCGTGGCCATGCCGTCGAGGAGCCACAAGCCCGAGACCCCGGCCCCCGTTCCCACCTCGAGGACGGCTCGCGCGCCGGACACGGCGGCGAGCATGCGAAGCGCCGCACCGGTTCCGGAGGAGACGGGCGTGGCTCCGAGTTCCGCGGCGACGACGCGGGCGGCGGTCAGCGCATCGCTTTCCGCCACGTAGTCTTCGGTGTACACCCACGTCTGGGCCTTGTCCGCCATCACCTGTTCCTCACGTTGTTTCGTTCTCCTCGACGAGGAGCGCTCTCGCGTTCGCTCTTCCCCTCGCCTCAGGGTACAGGCGAGGAATGAACGGGGCGCGGTGGCGCTCCGGAAGATCGGGAAAAGTGGGCGGGGGCGCACGTATGCGCAGGTGCGGCCCCGCCCGTGGGGGACGCGGGCAGCGGCATCAATGCTGGATGGGGGAGACGCCGAGTTGGCGGCCCGCCAGGCCGCGGTCCGCCGACGCGAGCTGCTTGCCGAGGGCGGCGAGGACCTCGGCGGCGGGGCCGGAAGCCACGGACACGGGTTCGCCGCGGTCGCCTCCCTCACGCAGCGCGATGTCGAGGGGAACCTGGGCGAGGAGGGGGACCTCGTAGCCGAGCTGGGCGCTCAGGCGCTTGGAGACAGCCTGCCCGCCCCCGGATCCGAAGATCTCCAGGCGAGAGCCGTCGGGTTGGGGCAGGAACGACATGTTTTCGACGACCCCGATGACCTTCTGGTTCGTCTGAGACGCGATTGATCCGGCGCGCTCGGCGACCTCGGCGGCGGCGACCTGCGGGGTCGTCACGACCAGGATCTCGGAGGTGGGGAGCAGCTGCGCGATCGAGATCGCCACGTCGCCCGTGCCGGGGGGCATGTCGATGAGCAGGACATCAAGGTCTCCCCAGAACACGTCGGCGAGGAACTGCTGGAGGGCCCGGTGGAGCATGGGGCCGCGCCAGATGACCGCCTGCCCGTCGGGGACGAACATGCCGATAGAAATGACCTTGACGCCGCCGGCGCCGCCCGGCGGGATCATCATGCCGTCGATGACCTGCGGGTCGTGATCCACCCCGAGCATGCGCGGGATCGAGAACCCGTAGATGTCGGCGTCCATGACGCCAACCTTGAGGCCCTGGGCGGCCATCGCGGCGGCCAGGTTCGCGGTCATGGAGGACTTGCCGACACCGCCCTTTCCAGACGTGACGGCGATGACGCGGGTGAGGGAGTCGGGACGCGAGAAGGGGATCTCGCGCTCGGGTCGTCCGCCGTTGAGCTTTTCCCGCAGCGCCTTCTTCTGCGCGTCGTCCATGACACCCATCTTGACGGATACCTTGTCGACGCCCTCAAGGGCGCCGACGCGGTCGGTGACGTCCTTGGAGATGGTGGTGCGCAGGGGGCAACCGGCGGTCGTGAGCAGGACCTTGACAAAGACGGAGGAACCGTCGATTGTCACCAGGTCGGGGCTAACCATGTTGAGGTCGGTGATGGGGCGGTGGATCTCGGGGTCGATGACCTGGCCGAGAGCCTCCATGACGGAATCGAGCGTGACTGGCATGCCCTCCACTCTACTGGCCGGGGTGTCCATCTTCTAGGGGACAGCCCCCGGTTGCTCTGGGCTCTTCCTGCTCGCTGCCATCCGTTCGTTCCCGCTCTCCAACCGCCAAGGCGGCTGTGTCCGCCACCAGCTCGGAGCGCAGTTCGTCAAGCATGTCGCGCAGCTCCGAGCGCACGAAGTCGCGCGTGGCGACATCCTGGAGCGCGAGGCGCAGGCCGGCTATCTCCCGGGCGAGATACTCGGTGTCGGCCAGGTTGCGTTCGGCGCGCAGGCGGTCCTGCTCGGCTTGGACGCGATCGCGCGCGTCCTGACGGTTCTGCGCGAGCATGATGAGAGGGGCCGAATACGAGGCCTGGGTCGAGAACGCGAGGTTGAGGAGGATAAAGGGGTAGGGGTCCCACGCGGCTTCTTCGCTGATGCTAGCGAGCAGGAGGTTAGCGGAGATCCACGCGACGACGAAGATCGTCATGTACAGGACGAACTTCGGGGATCCCATGAAGCGCGCGGTGGCCTCGGCGAAGCGCCCGAAGCCGTCGCCGCTGCCGCCGGAGCGACGGAAGAACGAACGGCGCCTTTCGAGCGGGTTATCCAGGCGATCAGCCATCGATGCTCCTTGCCATCATGCGGTCGGTCACGTCGTCGTCGTAGTCGCGCCAGTCGGTGGGCAGGAGCTCGTCGAGGACGTCGTCGACCGAGACAGCGCCGTGGAGGTGCCCGTCCTCGTCGACGACCGGGAGGACCGTCAGGTTGTAGGTGGCGAGCAGTCGCGTGACCGTCGCGATGTGGGCGTTGGGCTCCACGGACTCGATGTCGCGGTCCAGGATCGTTCCCAGGAGGGTCTGCGGAGGCTCGCGCAGGGCGCGTTGGATATGCACCATGCCCAGGTATTGGCCCGTCGGCGTCTCCTGGGGAGGGCGGGCGATGAACGCCACGGTCGCGATGGACGCGGGAATGTCCTCGCGCCGCACGGCGGCGAGCATCTGTGCCACGGTCGCGTTGGGGCCGAAGACGACGGGTTCGGTGGTCATGAGCGAACCGGCGGTGGACTCGTCGTAGGTCATGAGGCGACGAACGTCCTCTGCTTCCTCGGGTTCCATGAGGGCGAGGAGGGACTGGGCTTGAGCATCGGGAAGCTCGGCGACCAGGTCGGCGGCGTCGTCGGGCTGCATGACGTCGAGGACGTCGGCGGCGCGGGCAGCCTCGAGGCCCGAGACGATAGCGACGCGGTCGTCGTCTCCCAGCTCCTCAAGCACGTCGGCGAGGCGGGCGTCGGTGAGCTGCGTGGCGACCGCCATCTTGCGGTCCTGGGGGAGGGTGTGCATGAAGTCGGCCAGGTCAGCCGGACGCATGTCCTCCGTGTACTGCAGCAGCGCGGTGGCCGCCTGGTTCGAGTCCGTCTTGAGCAGGCCCGACACGTCGGACACGTCCACCGTCAGGGTCTCGCCGCTGCGGGTGAAACCAAGGGAGGACGTGCGCACGCGCTGGACATGCAGGGTGGAGATGACCCAATCCTTGGGACGCCGTTGGCGCATCGCCACGTCGAGGATGCGCACCTTCCCGGAGCCGTCGTTCATGGTGACAACCCGGTCGAAGAGCTCGGAGAGCACGAGGGTCTCGATCGGACGCTGCGTGAAGGAACGGATGTTGAGCAGGCCAGTCGTGATGACCGAGCCAGACTCGATCGCGGTGACGCGGGTGAGCGGCAGGAAGACGCGTTTGCGCGGCCCGACCTCGACGACGAAGCCGATGACGTTGGCAGCAGATTTCAGCCGAAAGATGACAACAACATCGTGAATCTTACCAACCTGGTCGCCCAAAGGGTCGAAAACACCGGTGCCGGCGAGCTTTCCGATGTAGACGCGGCGGCCCTTGGTGCCTAGTTCAATAGATGCGATGCTCACCTAATCATTTTAGGCTGTGGACTAAGGAAGCGTAACGGCGAGCCGGGCGCGGGGTGGACAATGCGTCCCATGCCACCGCCGCCGCGGTGTAAGGAGACACGATGCCCCAAGCGATAGAACCTCAGATGCCCACCGGCACGGAGGTCGCCTCCTATCAGACCTACGCGCAGGCGCGCGCCGGGGTGGATTACCTGTCCGACAACGGCTTTGATGTCTCGTCCATCACGATCGTGGGTACCGACCTGCACCTGGTGGAACGAGTGAGGGGACGCCTCACGATCGCCCGCGCATCGCTGTCCGGCGCCTCCAGCGGCGCCCTGTGGGGGGCGCTGATCGGCATGCTGATGTCTGCGGGACAGAGCGTCGGCGGAACCGGAGGATGGGTCGTGAGCGGCATCGTCGTCGGCGCGCTCGTCGGGATGGCCCTGGCCGCGCTGGCCTTCATCATCCGGGGGCGTAACCGCGACCTGGTGTCCTCCCAGCAGGTCGTCGCCCTGCGCTACGCGGTGCTGGCCTCGGCCGACATCGACCGCGCCTACGCGCTGCTGCAGCGAACGCCCGGCAACCGGGCGCGCGCCCAGCGCCCGCGGGCAGAGACTGAACTCCCGAAGAAGGACTCGGTGGGCTTCTTCCCGGATGGCCGCCCGCGTTTTGGCGCGGCCACCAAGGAAGGCGACGTGCCCGGGGCGCCGGCCGCGCCCGAACCGGGAGCGGCGCCCGAGGGTGGAAGCCCCGAGGCACCTGCCGCGCCCGACGCGCCGCCCTCCGGGCAAGAGGACGCCCCGGCCTCGTCCCCGTCGAAGGACCGCCCCGAGGCGTAACCTCGGGGCGGCGCGAGGAGCGCTCAGCGCGACTGGATCGACGCGATCCACTCCTCCACTTCTGCGATCGTTCGCGGGATGTCCTCGGAGATGCGGGTCACCGATCCGTCTGCGCCCACCACCACGTCGTCCTCGATGCGCACGCCGATGCCCCGATACTCCTCGGGAATCAACAGGTCGTCGGCGCGGAAGTACAGGCCAGGCTCGATCGTGAAGACCATGCCCGGCTCCAGGAGCGCGCCCTGGTAGAGCTCCGAGCGCGCCTTCGCGCAGTCGTGCACGTCCAGGCCCAGGTGATGGCTGGTGCCGTGCGGCATCCAGCGGCGGTGCTGCTGGCCGCCGGGCGCAAGTGACTCCTCGGGGGTGACGGGCAGGATACCCCACTCGTGCAGGCGCGCGGCGATGACGCCCATGGCGGCGTCGTGCACGTCCTTGAATCGGCAGCCCGGCTGGTTCGCGCGTGCGAGGGCTGCCTCGCAGGCGTCGAGCACCGCCTGGTAGACGCGGGCCTGGACCGGCGTGAAGCGACCGTTGACGGGCAGCGTGCGGGTGATGTCGGCGGTGTAGAGGGAATCAACCTCGATGCCGGCGTCGACGAGCACCAGGTCGCCCTCGCGGACCTCGCCGTCGTTGTCGATCCAGTGCAGGGTATTCGCGTGGTTGCCCGACGCGGCGATCGTCTCGTAGCCCTCGCCGTTGCCCTCCTCGCGGGCGACCGCCCGGAAGGCCCCCTCAATGACGCGCTCGCCCCTGCGGTGGCCGACGGCGCGGGGCAGGACGCGGATGATGTCCTCGAAGCCGGCCTTGGTCGCCGCAACGGCGCGCCTCATTTCCTCGAGCTCGAAGGCATCCTTGGTCAGGCGGATCTCGGAGAGGCGCTCCTCGAGTGCCTCGTCCTCCTCGCGGGCGTCCTCACCGGCAGGAAGACCCGCCTGAGCGCGCACCTCGTTGACCATGTCCTCGATGCGCGCGTCAACGCCGCGCACGATGCGCAGCGCGACGGTGCCCGCGTCCTTGGCGAGGGCGTCGCGCAGGGTGTCGATGTGGCGGGTCTCCAGGCCGGTCGCGGCGGAGAGCTCTTCCAGCGAGGGACGCGCCCCCACCCAGAACTCGCCGTATCGGGCGTCGGCGTAGAACTCCTTGGAGGAGCGCGAGGCGCGGGGCTTGAAGAACAGGAGGGACGTGTGCGTGCCGTCCTCATTGGGCTCGAGGACGAGGACGGTGTCAGCCTCCTTCTCCGCGCCCAGGCCCGACAGGTGCGCGAAGGCGGAGTGGGCGCGGAAACGGTAGTCGCAGTCGTTGGAGCGGACCTTGTAGGGACCCGCGGGTACGACGAGGCGTTCGCCCGGGAAAGGGGCGCCGGCCTTGAGGGCGCGGGCGGACAGGAAGTCGGCGACGGGTTCGCGTTCGGGCAACTCGCTGGGGCGCGGAGCCCACCCGGTGCCGATGAAGTCACGGAAAGCGGAGGACTGGGGTTGACGGGAGCGGCTCTCGCCGCGGTCGGCCATGGACTGGGAAGCTTCTTCACTCATGCCGCCCATTCTATGGCGGCGCGACATCGCCTGGCAGGCGTATGCGGCCCAGGGGGCTGCCACTGATGCGAGCGAGCGCCCCTAGTCCTGGAGCGTGAGTTCGCCCGCGATGGATGTGCCCATCCACCGTGCGAGGTCCTGGTTCCGCACCCCCTGGGACAGGAGGAAGACGGTCTTGGCATACAGCGCCTCCAGCGTCATGTCGTGAGCGCCGATCGCCCCCAGCTTGGCCAGCGCGTCCCCGGCTTCGTAGTGGCCGAGCATGACCTCTGCCTGGTAGCACTGGGAGGCGACGATGATCGGCACTCGCGCTTCCGTCAGCTCGGCCAGGACGCCGACGAAGCCGGGCTCGGACGCGGGAATGTTCCCGACGCCGAAGGCCCGCAGGATCAGCGCGTCAGGGTGCGCCGTGGTCATTGCCCGTAGCCTGGCGGCGCTCATGCCCGGAACAACATCGACCACGGCAATGTCCTGGCGCGCGTAGGGCAGGGGAGAGGCCCAGCCGGTGCCCGCGTGGGGCGTCCCGTACCAGCGCCACGGCGCGCCCGTGCGGGCCACCGGGGAGACGGAGGGGGATTCGAAGCCCCGGAACGCCCAGGACGAGGTCTTGGTGGCCCGATTGCCCGCCAGCAGTTTGTGGCCGAAGAAGAGCATGACGCCCCTGGCGCGGCGCGACATCGCCGCGCGCAGGGCTCCCATCACGTTCGCCGAGGCATCCGATCCGACGACGCCCAGCGGGTACTGGGATCCCGTGATGACGACCGGCTTGCCCAGGTCCGCCAGCGCGTAGGACAGGGCGGCCGCCGTGTAGGCCATGGTGTCCGTTCCGTGAAGGACGAGGAAGGCGTCGGCCTGCGTCGCGTGGGCGGTGATGTCGTCGATGATCGTCTGCCAGTCCTCGGGGGTTGCCTCCGAGGAATCGATGAGGGGGTCGAGGACGGACATCGAGATGTTGGAGGCCACCTCGATGCCGTCGAGCTGGGAGCTGAACCATCCCTGCAGGTCCGCGCCGGGACGCAGGCCCTCCGGGGAGTCGATCATGCCGATCGTGCCGCCGGCGTAGGTCACGTGAAGACGCACGATGCGTTCCTTTCTGAGGCGTCATCCTAGTTTCCTACAGACACCGATGGTGCGCCCTGCCTGGTCATTCATCGGACGCGTTGCGGTGGCGCCGAGAGAGGCGACGAATCGAGGAAGACGAGGGTGGGAGGGCAGAGCATTGCGGGAGCGCGGGCGGCGGGCGGAAGAGCCCGCTCCGAAACGGTTGTGTGATCGGGCTAATGGGGTAGTCTCAGATGGTGAAGCGAATCGATCCCCACACGCACAGCGCCTACTCCGACGGGACAGACACCCCCGCGCAGCTCCTCGCAGCCGCCGCGCGCGCGGGGCTGGACGCGATTGCTCTGACCGACCATGACACGACCGACGGGTGGGACGAGGCCTGCGCTGCCGTATCCGCAACGGGCGTGAGCCTCATCCGTGGCGCCGAGATCTCGTGCTCGGCATCGGGAATCTCCGCCCACCTTCTCGCCTACCTCTTCGATCCGGCCAACCCCGGCCTTCTCGACGTCTTTCGACGCACCCGCCAGGACCGCGAGACGCGCGCACGGCGCATCGTGGACAACCTGTCGGCCGACTATCCTATCTCCTGGGAGGACGTGCTCGACTTCGCCCCCGAGGGCGGCCCGGTCGGGCGCCCCCACATCGCCGACGCGCTCGTGAGAGCCGGTTGCTTCCCCGATCGCGGTGCCGCGTTTGTTCACGCCCTGCACCCCTCCGGCCCCTATTACGTGCACCACTGGGCGCCCGACCCGGTCGAGGCAGTGCGCCTCGTGCTCAAGGCCGGCGGTGTGCCCGTTCTGGCCCACCCTCGCGCTCGCGGGCGTTCGCGTCTGCTGCCCGAGGCGGTGATCGGCGACATGGCGGATGCCGGGCTCTTCGGGATCGAACGAGACCATCGCGATCACGGCCCCCAGGACCGCGCGGACGTCGAACGCATCGGCGGCGAACTCGGGCTGGCGCTCTTCGGCTCCTCGGATTACCACGGCAGCGGCAAGCCGAATCGCATCGGCGAGAACACGACCGACCCCGCGACGATTGCCGAGGTCGTTAAGCGCGGGTACATCGGGGTGGTCGAGCCGTGAGCTTCTTTGACGTCACGCTGTTTGCGACGGCGTTCGCGACCCTGACGGTCATCATGGACCCCATCGGGACCGTCCCGGTCTTCCTGGGGCTCACGAGCCGGTACGCGCCGCTCAAGCAGCGTCGCGCGGCGATCCAGGCGACCTCGGTGTCCTTCGGCGTGATCGTGACGTTTGCCATTCTGGGTGGGCAGATTCTCCACCTCCTCCACATCTCCGTCGAGGCCCTCCAACTCTCCGGGGGAGTGCTCCTCTTCCTGGTCGCCATGGAGCTCCTCATGGGAACCGACTCCTCCTCTCCGGACACCGGCGACGAGGGGGTCAACGTCGCGCTCGTTCCCCTGGGTACGCCCCTGCTGGCCGGGCCCGGATCGATCGTTGCGGTCATGGTCGCGGTCGGCCAGGCGGGCAGCAACGCGGGGTCATGGGTGGCCGTCCTGGTGGCGGTCATCCTGGCGCACGTGGTGATGTGGCTGACCATGCGATTCTCGCTGATGCTCTCGCGTCTGCTGGGGCCGGGCGGAATCATGCTGCTCACCAAAATTTCGGGTCTGCTCCTGGCCGCGATTGCAACCCAGCTCATCATGGAGGGGATCTTCCGGTTCATCGCGGCAGCGAATGCCTCCTAGGCGATCGGGGCGGGTGGTCGGTATCACCCGCTGGCGCGGGGTGGCGGGGGAGTGCGGCGTGTCGCTTCGTGGAATCTGTTCTCTTTGGTCAGGAAGTGTTGTATGGTGGCAGTGAACGTCGTGACGCGACACTGTCCCTACCGGTCAGGGTCACGCATTCATCCCTCACCACATCCGTATCAGGAGAAATAATGAAGAAGACGAGCTCGTCTCTGCTCGCCGCGACCGCGGCCCTCGGCCTGATCGCCGGTGCCGCCGGCGCCGCCATTGCTGCCGAACCTACCCCCGGCAGCTCGCCCTCGCCCTCGTCCCCGGCGACCGCCACCCCGGCCCCCGGCAACGGCGCGGACAACAACACTCCGGCCCCGCAGCCGTCTCAGGACACGCCGAGCACCCCTGCGCCTCCGAGCGCCACTCCGGCCCCGCAGCCGTCCCAGGACACGCCGAGCACCCCTGCGCCTTCCTCGCCCGCGGCCGATCAGGGCGGCGCGGGCGCCAACTCCGGCCCCGTGGGCAGCACCGGCGTGACGACCCGCGGCCAGATCTCCAACGGCAACGGCCCGGCCCCGGTCTCCGCTCGTGGCGGCATTCGCAACACGAACACCCCCGCTGAGAGCGCGGCTCCGACCGGCCCGACCCTGGCCAACACCGGCTCCGCCGCGACGCTCGCCGCGGGCGTCGGCGCGATCGCCCTGGCGGGCGGCGTGACCCTGGTGGTTGCCCGCAGGCGCCACTGAGGCCTATCAGCCTGACAGGCGGCGCGGATCTGCTCGCACAGAGCGGATCCGCGCCGCCTGCCGTTTACGCAGATCGCCCATCGTTTGTGCACGAACGTTCATCTCAAAAACCCGAACTTGCACCGAAAATGGCCCTGTCGTCTTGATTTGATGCATGCGTCACAGGCACAATGGATGTACCGAATGTCACCATGAATTGAGCCCTCATGATGAACCGGTGATGGGAAGTGGCATCGCTCAATCGAGGGGTGCCACTTTCCTGCTATGCGTCCCTGCGGGCAGTGCCCCCGCAGGGACGCGCCGCGTCGGCGCGGGCAGTTGTGCCGGGCAGTGCTCGACCGGTAACTGCGCCGCCCCGTCGGTTCTGACGTGGGTATTTGGTCGTGCAACTGCCATGATCGGGTGCCCTTCGTCACGGTAGTGGGGGTGGGGAATATCCCACAGGGGCTCCATCGGATGGACAACTGGCCGCGCGTCGCTACGCTCTAAAATTGAGGCCCGACCCCGACCCGGGGTGCTCGCCCCTGGGCGAGAGCGGTGCAGTTACAAAAAAGGAAAAAGTATGACGCTGGATCTGACTCAGTCGCTGCCCTCTCATGTGCGCGCGACCTCTGGACGCCCCGTTGAAGACTCGACCCTGATGGAGGTGTGGCAGGGACTGTCCGCCGCCATCGTCGACCAGATCGCCGACAACTGGGCGGCCACCACCGAGCGCTACGCCAAGGGGCGTCAGGAGCACTACTTCTCCGCCGAGTTCCTCATGGGGCGCGCCCTGCTCAACAACCTGTCAAACCTCGGCCTCGTCGACGAGGCGCGCGAGGCCCTGGCTCGCTACGGCCTCGACCTCGGGCAGGTCCTCGAGGAGGAGCCCGACGCCGCCCTGGGCAACGGCGGCCTCGGACGTCTCGCCGCGTGCTTCCTGGACTCCTGCGCCACCCTCGACCTGCCGGTGCGCGGCTACGGCATCCTCTACCGTTACGGCCTGTTCAAGCAGCTCTTCGACAACGGGTTCCAGACCGAGCACCCCGACCCGTGGATGGAGGAAGGCTACCCCTTCGTCATCCGCCGCGAGGAGCGCGCCCGCATCGTCTCCTACGCCGACCTGACCGTGCGCGCCGTTCCCTACGACATTGCGATCACCGGCTACGGCACCAAGAACGTGGGCACCCTGCGCCTGTGGAAGGCCGAGCCCATTGAGGAATTCGACTACGACGCCTTCAACTCCCAGCGTTTCACCGACGCCATCGTCGACCGTGAGCGCACCATGGATATCTCGCGCGTCCTTTACCCCAACGACACGACCTTCGAAGGCAAGGTCCTGCGCGTGCGCCAGCAGTACTTCTTCTGCTCTGCCTCCCTGCAGGAGATCGTTGAGAACTATGTGCGCCACCACGGGTCGGACCTGACCGGCTTCGCCGAGTACAACGCCGTCCAGCTCAACGACACCCACCCCGTCCTGGCCATCCCCGAGCTCATGCGCATCCTCATGGACGAGCACGGCCTGGGGTGGGAGGATGCCTGGGCGGTCGTCTCCAAGACCTTCGCCTACACGAACCACACGGTCCTGGCCGAGGCCCTTGAGACCTGGGACATTCACATCTTCGACCGACTCTTCCCGCGCATCTCCGAGATCGTGCGCGAGATCGACCGTCGCTTCCGCATCGACATGGCCGACCGCGGCCTCGACCAGGGGACCATCGACTACATGGCGCCCGTCGCGGGCAACTCCGTGCGCATGGCGTGGATCGCCTGCTACGCCTCGTATTCCATCAACGGCGTCGCCGCCCTCCACACCGAGATCATCAAGCGTGACACCCTCAAGGAGTGGTACGCGATCTGGCCGGAGCGCTTCAACAACAAGACCAACGGCGTCACCCCGCGTCGCTGGCTCAAGCAGTGCAACCCGCGCCTGGCGGCCCTCCTCGACGAGGTGACCGGCTCCGACACGTGGGTTCGTGACCTCACGGAGCTGTCCAAGTTCACGTCCGCCGGATCCGATGCGGTTCTCGAGCGTCTGGATCGGATCAAGTACGAGAACAAGGTTGAGTTCGCGGCCTGGGTGAAGGAGCGCGAGGGCGTCGACATCGATCCCACCGCGATCTTCGACGTTCAGATCAAGCGCCTGCACGAGTACAAGCGTCAGCTGCTCAACGCGTTCTACGTCCTGGACCTGTACTTCAGGATCAAGGATGACCCGACGCTGGACACGCCCAACCGCGTCTTCATCTTCGGCGCGAAGGCCGCCCCCGGCTACATCCGCGCCAAGGCGATCATCAAGCTCATCAACGCTATCGCTGAGCTGGTGAACAACGATGCGGACATCAACGGGCGCATCAAGGTTGTCTTCGTTCACAACTACAACGTCTCGCCCGCCGAGCACATCATCCCCGCCGCGGATGTGTCCGAGCAGATCTCGATGGCCGGCAAGGAGGCCTCGGGCACGTCGAACATGAAGTTCATGATGAACGGCGCACTCACCCTGGGCACCCTGGACGGGGCGAACGTTGAGATTCTCGAGGCCGTGGGCGAGGAGAACGCCTACATCTTCGGCGCGACGGACGATGAGCTGCCTGAGCTGCGTCGTCACTACGATCCGCGTTGGCACTACGAGAACGTCCCCGGCCTCAAGCGCGTCATCGACGCCCTGACCGACGGTACGCTGGACGATGCCCACTCGGGCTGGTTCCACGACATTCGCCACTCGATCCTCGAGGGCGGATTCGATCCGGCCGACGTCTACTACGTGCTGGGTGACTTCGCTTCCTACCGCGAGACCAAGGACCGGATGGCCGCCGATTACCGCGACCGCGCGGCCTGGAACGCTCGCGTGTGGGTGAACATCACCCGCTCGGGGCGCTTCTCCTCCGACCGTACGATCTCCGACTACGCTCGCGAGGTGTGGCGTATTGAGGGCGAGCCGATCGCCTGACGCGTGCGCGTGAGGGAGGCCCGGGACCGAGAGGTCCCGGGCCTCCCTCCCTTATGTGCATGTGATCTGTGACTCATTGGCGAGGGTATCTGTATTAGCTCGTTGACACAGATAAGAAATCGTGTCATTGTATTACTGTATTAATACAGCAAGACAGGAGGGATACATCGATGCGCATCGATGACACCCGCCCCATCTGGATCCAGCTCGCCGACTCCTTCAGATCCCGCATCACAAACGGGACGTGGAAGCCGGGAGAGAAGATCCCCTCCGTCCGCGACCTCGCCATCGAGGCCGGGACGAACCCCAATACCGTCCAACGAGCCCTCGCCGCCCTCGACGAGGAAGGGCTCACGATCCCCAAGCGAACCGCCGGACGTTTCGTCGCCACCGACGACGCCGCCCTGCGCACCCTGCGCCGAGACGACGCGCGGGCAGCGGCGAGCGCCTTTATTCGCGCCTGCCGCGCCCTCGGCGTCGAGAGGGAGGATGCGCATCGTCTCCTCGACGAGCGGTGGGACACGGACTCAGAGCACACAGGAGGCATCCCCTCATGACCACCCAACCCCCGGGCGCCGCGCAGGCGTCTCCCGGCCTCGTTCACATCGAAGGCCTCACCAAGCGTTATCGAAGCGTCGCCGCCCTCCAGGACTTCACCCTCACCCTGGGCGCGGGCCACATCGTTGGCCTCATGGGACCCAACGGATGCGGCAAGACCACGCTGTTAAAGATCCTCGCAGGAGTCCTGTCCGACTACGAGGGAAGCGTCACTATCGACGGGCACCACCCCGGCCCGGTATCCAAGTCCATCGTCTCCTACCTGCCCGACGCGGACTTCCTCAACCCGGACTGGACCGCGCGCACGGCCATCAAGGAGTACGACCGGTTCTTCGCCGACTTCGACGCCGACAAGGCGGCCGCCATGGTTGACTTCTATGGCCTGCCCGAGACGCGACCCCTGAGCGAAATGAGCAAGGGCATGGGGGAGAAGCTCCAGATCGCCCTCATCATGGCGCGGCGAGCCCGCGTCTACCTCCTCGACGAGCCCATCAGCGGCGTCGATCCGGCAACCCGCGACGTCATGCTCGAGGGGATCCTGCGCGAGTTCGATCCCTCGTCGCTGCTCATCATGTCCACCCACCTCATCTCCGACATCGAACACTTCGTCGACTACGCGCTCTTCATGAAAGAGGGCAGAGTCTTCCTGGCGGGTGACGCCGACGACCTGCGAGCCACGCGGGGAGACTCCCTCGACGCAATCTTCCGGAAGGAGTACCGCTGATGTTTTGGACACTACTCTCATACGAGATTCGCTCCAGGGCACGCTCCGTCGCACGCGTCCTCGAGATCATCGTCGCGGCCATCGTCCTGTCCCTCGTCGTCCTCGCTTTGGACATCCCGGTGCTGAGTGACTCCGCGTTGAGGATCACCTACATCCTGTGCTGCGGGATTCCCGCCGGCTTCGTCATCGCCGGAATGATCGACTACTGGAAGACCCTGTACGGCCAGCGCGGGTACTTCATGATGAGTCTGCCGGTCTCGGGATCCTCGATTTTCTGGGCGAAGGTCACCCGGATCTGCCTCGAGTCCATGGTCGGCCTGGCCTTCGCCGTTGGAGGCATCGTCGCCACCGCCGCCGAAGACGCCTCCCGCAAGGGGATGAGCCTCGCGCAGTACACGGCGGACATCCGTGGCGTCCTCGCGGTCTTCCCCACCCCTCTCCTCGTGGCCCTCGCGGTCGCGCAGGTGATCTCGACGCTGGCAGTGGTCGTTCAGGCCTGCGCCGTCATGACGATCGGGGCCGAGGGCCGCTTCAACCACATGGGCTTCGGGGCGCCGATGATCGGCTTCATCATCCTCTACTTCGTCAACCAGGTGACCGGTGTTGTCGGTACGCTCTTCTTCCCGCTGTCCATCAACCTGCGGACCGGGCGGTTCGGCGCCGACATCATGTGGACCTCCTTCATCTCGATGACGGACGACACGCCACCCGAAGTCGTTGGACTGGGCTCCTTCATCCTTGGTCCCCTCTGCGCCGTCGTCATGGCGATCTGGGCCTCTCGCTCCATCGAGAAGCACACGTCCCTGCGCTAGCTACCCGTCCTCGCGCGTGCGCGAGCCCGGACTTCGACGAGGGATTCCCGAAGACCAATCAACACCCGTCCTCGCGCGTGCGCGAGCCAGGCATAGGAGGTTTCAATGTTCCTGTTATCGTCAGCGATCAGCGCCTTCGCCCAGCTCGGCCTGATCCTCGTGCTCCCGCTCGCGTGGTGGGCGCTCACCGCCAGACGCAGCATTGGCTTTGCCTCCTGGATCGGTCTGCGTCGGCCGACATGGGACGGGAGAAGGGGGCGGCTCGGCGTAGCCATCCTCGCGTGGGTGGCGATCGGTGCAGCTTCGACAGCGCTGCTCCAATCCTTCTCGGGCCAGGTCCCCGCCGCACGTTTCGCCGGGCAAGGCCTCGGCGGCATCGTCCCTGTCCTGCTCTTCGCGATCATCCAGACCTCCCTCGCCGAAGAGATATTCTTCCGGGGCTTCCTCGGCAAGCGGATCATCGCCAGGTGGGGTTTCGCCCCCGGCAACGCCGCTCAGGCCATCGTCTTTGGCATCCTGCACGTCGCGTTGTTCGCATCCTTCGCGGACCCCGTCCGTCTGCTCCTCGTCGGCATCCTGACGGGGTCCAGCGGGTGGATCGCCGGGTGGATCAACGAGAAGAGCGCCGGGGGATCGATCCTGCCCGGCTGGGCCCTCCACGCGAGCGCGAACCTGCTCGTCGGAACCGCGGCGGCGTTCAACCTCATGGGGTGAGCATGGTCCCGGCCGGCGGTTGACTCCGCTGGCCGGGGCTTCGCTGTGTCTGTGCGGGCCAGCCAAGGGTACCCATCCGTCCCGCTCGATCTCGACGGGCTTCGCTGTGTCTGTGCGGGCAGCTTCGAGGGAACGTTCGCCCGGTTTGGAGGAATCATCCAGTCTCCTATGATGTTGTAGGAGCGAGAGACGCCCCCGAAAGGAGACCCGTGGAACCAGCGACCGGCTCATTCGTCCCGGCGAGCCCGGACCTGATCTGGATGGTGTTCATCCAGCAGGTCCTCATCCTCATCGCGTGGCTGATCGGTGTCGCGGTGCGCCGCATGCTGAAGAACCGCATGACGATGTCCACCGCGTCGGCGACCCTGACCGGACTGGCCGGCCTGTGGGGTGGCCTGGTGATCGCCGGGTGGATCTTCGACTCCGGTGACCTGTGGAAACCCGGCATGATCGCCGTCGCCGCGCTGGTCGCCCTCGTCGTCGTCATCGTGGTCGCGCTGGTCGCCGCCTACCTGCATCCGCGCCCGGGCCTCGTCCCCATCCGGGAGGTCGTTCAGCGTGGAGAATCTGACTCCCTCGAATTCAAGTCGAGCGCTCGCTGGAACATGCGCACGGGCAAGCGTGACGACGCGATGGAGACCGTGATCGCCAAGACCGTCGCCGCCTTCATGAACTCCGGTGGCGGCACCCTGCTGATCGGTGTCGACGACGATGGTCGGCTCATCGGCATGGGACCCGACTACTCGACCCTCAAGACGCCCGACTCCGACCGTTTCGAGCTGTGGATCCGAGACATGTGGGGGCAGCGGATGGGGACCAACGCCGCCGCGCTGCCCAGGCTCGACTTCGCCGAGGCCTCGGACCCGCAGGAGGGGTACGAGCGCCAGGAGGTGTGCCGAGTGACCATCCCGCCCTCGCCCCACCCCGTGTACCTGAGGGGGCCGAAGGGCAAGGGGGAGGCCGAGTTGTGGGTGCGCGTGGGCAACTCGACGCGTCGCCTGGAGGTCGCGGACGCGGTCCAGTACGTGTCGATACGCTGGCCCGAGAGCGTGCGGGTCTCCCCGTGGACGCGCGTGCGCCTCCTGGCGATGCGCCGCCGCGAGATGCCGACGCGCCTGCCGGGCGTCGTGGAGCGTGTACTCACCGAGCGCGCGATGAGCGGATTGTCTGCGGTGGAGGAGCAGTGAGCGACGCGGGGCGTCGGTAGGCTCCGCATTGCTGAGAGACGAAAGCGGCAGTGCGGCGACGTCAGACCCGCCGTCGGCCGTCGGTTATCCTCCGTCTGTCGTCTGTCGTCTGTCGTCTGTCGTCTGTCGTCTGTCGGTGGGCGGACCATCGCCCCAGGGGGATGTCGGTGTCGTCGCGTTGGCGGTGGCGCGCGGCGAGGCCTGCGCGTGGTTGCGCGGTGACGCCCGAGGCAGCGGCAACGGGGGAGGGGCTGGGGTGCGTTTCGTGGCGCTGTTCAAGCGGCGAGCGCGCTGCGTGGCGGTCAGCGCGTTGTGCGGCACACAGTGGCTAGCCGCGACACGCCGATGTTGATCGGCTTTTCCGGGGCGGGTTCGGCTTCTTGGCGCGTCCGTGGCGATGTGAGGATTTGCAACGAAAACCCTGCTATTCTGGCCGTGTGCTTGCGGGTCGGGCGGGTGCTTTCTCGGCCCCTGGCGATCCGGGGTGGCGTTTCTGCTGGTCACAGGGGGTGCGACACGCCGGGCAGTCAGAAAGCACCTAGCGCCATAAGGTGCATTAAGACATATCCCACTCAACTTCCTTGGTAACAGTGAACTTTCTCAGTCAGAAAGCACCTAGCGCCATAAGGTGCATTAAGACACGAATCGCCTCCTCATCGATCTTGTCCGGGTCGGATTGTCAGAAAGCACCTAGCGCCATAAGGTGCATTAAGACCTGTGGAATAGGTTCTAGAAACTTGTAGATAGCTTGTCAGAAAGCACCTAGCGCCATAAGGTGCATTAAGACTCGCAAGAAAAACGTGTCCTATAATGAGACATATTCAGTCAGAAAGCACCTAGCGCCATAAGGTGCATTAAGACAGGCCCGACTCATCCGCGATAGCGCACGTGAAGGGCTGGGTCAGAAAGCACCTAGCGCCATAAGGTGCATTAAGACTCCAGATTACCAGCGCACTCAAGTCCCTCCCCGGATGGACCGTCAGAAAGCACCTAGCGCCATAAGGTGCATTAAGACGCGGGTACGGGAAGGTCGTTTTCCACGAGACGTTGATCTTTCCGTCAGAAAGCACCTAGCGCCATAAGGTGCATTAAGACCGCTCACCCAAGATGATGTCCTGAAGGGTTTTCTGGGGTCAGAAAGCACCTAGCGCCATAAGGTGCATTAAGACTATGCAATAGACTCCTCATGAGCCTTTTTAGTCTTCAGTCAGAAAGCGCCTAGCGCCATAAGGTGCATTAAGACACTCCGACGTTGGTGAGAATCAGCAGCATGGTGAGAATTGGTCGGAAAGCACCTAGCGCCATAAGGTGCATTAAGACAGGTAGAACGACTCACCATCTCGGTGGTAGTACCTCATGGTCGGAAAGTACCTAGCGCCATAAGGTGCATTAAGACTGGTCATAACCCAGGTCGCCGTACTGGCATCACCACTGCAGTCAGAAAGCAGCTAGCGCCATAAGGTGCATTAAGACCGGAGTCGGGTAGAAGTGGATTGACATCGGGTCGAGGGTCAGAAAGCACCTAGCGCCATGAGGTGCATTAAGACTTGTTGAGGTCGCCCTTGAAGTCCAGGACGGGTACCGTCAGAAAGCACCTAGCGCCATAAGGTGCATTAAGACTACGGGATCTGATAGACCCTTGCACCAGTGGTTGGATGTCAGAAAGCACCTAGTGCCATAAAGTGCATTAAGACTGAAGCATCACTGATCCAGCAGACCAGCCGAGGCACGGTCAGAAAGCACCTGGCGCCATAAGGTGCATTAAGACTTCATGTACCGGGTGCCGTCCGAATCTTGCAGCATAGGTCAGAAAGCACCTAGCGCCATAAGGTGCATTAAGACCTGCAGCCCACTCGCTCTGCGTGTTCAGCTTGGCGACCTCCGTCAGAAAGCACCGAGCGCCATAAGGTGCATTAAGACGGTGACGAGGCCGTGGGTGGTGAGGGCATCGAGGCGGGGTCAGAAAGCACCGAGCGCCATAAGGTGCATTAAGACGCGGAAGTCCTCCGAGGTGTAGAGCTTGTTTTCTGCCAGTCAGGAAGCACCTAGCGCCATAAGGTGCATTAAGACACGATGCCGCATGCGATGTGGAAGAGAATGACGCTGTTCAGTCAGAAAGCACCGAGCGCCATAAGGTGCATTAAGACACGATGCCGCATGCGATGTGGAAGAGAATGACGCTGTTCAGTCAGAAAGCACCGAGCGCCATAAGGTGCATTAAGACGGGAATCGAAACGAAGGCCCCTAATCGCGCCGAAAAGTGGGCGTCAGAAAGCACCTAGCGCCATAAGGTGCATTAAGACACGTCGGCATCGTCGTACACGTCAAGGAACGCCTGCCCCTGTCAGAAAGCACCTAGCGCCATAAGGTGCATTAAGACGTAGTGGATGACACCCGCGTAGGGGAGGCGTTTGGATTCGTGTCAGAAAGCGCCTAGCGCCATAAGGTGCATCAAGACACTCCACAAGTTCTCGAAAGAGTGATATCCTCGGCATGAGGGTGGCAGCCAGCCCACCTGGGAGAAATCCCCGGGCAGGTGGGCCGCCCTCATGCCATTAGTTAGAAAGCACCTAGCGCCATAAGGTGCATTAAGACTCCCAGGACGTGGAGGTCACCACCTCATCGAGCGTCAGGGTCAGAAAGCACTTAGCGTCATAAGGTGTATTATGACGGATGGTTGTTGGTTCGGGTCCGGCCGCAGGAGCGCGAACTCTTCGGCTAAGACGCACCCCGCAGAAACAAACC
>NZ_GL622194.1:921914-929244 GCF_000185285.1 Actinomyces sp. oral taxon 180 str. F0310 | reverse complement strand
AACAAACCGTCAACAACTCCGCGTACAGGCCAGTAGTGAAACCTGGGCCGCCCCTGTCTGCGGTGTTGGACGGGCTAGTGAAACCGCGACCGCCCCTGCTTCGCGTGAATCGCCGGATATTGGTGTTTTTCTTCAGGCAGGGGTGGTCTGGGTTTCATACGGCGCCCGGCAAGGGGTGGCGGGGGTGGTCTGGGTTTCACGCGGCGCCGGACAAGGGGTGGCGGGGGTGGTCTGGGTTTCACGCGACGCCCGAGAAGGTGCGGCTGCGTGGCCCTGGGTTCCCACCTGGTCTGGGGTGTGGTGCCTGCCGTGTTTAGTGGCCTTGTTTTTCTTCTGCGGTGTCGGTGTTGTTGATGATGAGGTGGTCGAGGCGGAAGGGGTCGGTTGTTTCGGTGGTGGTGACCAGGCCGTTGATGGTTTGTGTGTCTCCGGTGAAGGGGTTGGTGGCAGTGCCTGCCCATGTGGTGGTCAGGGTGATGGTGCGTGTGGCCTTGGGGTAGGGGCCGTCGAGGAAGGACTTCCATCCGTCCGGTGCCTTGTAGTAGTGGCGTATCAGGGTCGGGTCGGTGTTGGGGTCCATACCCTCCTCCCACGCTGCTCCTGGTGAGGAGGTGACTGTGCCCGGGGTGTCGTCTCCCCAGTCCCACGTGTATTCCTGGGCTGTGAGGGTCACGGTGACATCCCTCCCCAGGAGCCGCACCGTGTGGGTTTGGGTGGGGTGGGTGACGTTGACGAGGGTGGGGATGCGCCGGTTCGTGTAAGACACCCCATCGGGACGCTTGCGCAGGCCTGCACCGTCGGGGTGGATGAGGGTGGCTGCTGCCAGGAGGAGTTCGCGTGTGGTGGGTGGCCTGTTCTGGGGTGCGTCCTGGCCGGGTTCGGGTGGCGGGTAGGCGCACACCCAGCTCCCGTGCGTGAAAGGGTCATCCCCAAACGGATTCGACTCCACCGCACAATGAGCGAAATCAAAATACGCACCAGCCTCACTCGCAGGAGTCGCCTCATTCGACTGACGCACCGTATCATCACCCGCAGTCGTGACCGAACCCGACGTTGGTTGACCTGCTTGCCGGACTTGTTGTTGCTCCCATAGGGCAGCCGCGAGATCGCCTCCATCACGCGTCACCTCGAGACCTTGACGATTGTCGTCAATATCGTCAGCGATGGCCGCGGGAGGAATACTCACAAACAAGAGACTAACGACAGGCACCAGTGTCGACACTACAATGGCCTTACTATTCTTCATGAGTCTTCGCACTTCCCTGCGTCTCTACCCATCGTCCATCTTTCCAGGTCATGAACAGGGACATGGTGGACGTATACTCCTTCTCCTTTACAGTGATCTTCTGACCTCTGCAAGTGACGCCATCACTGGACTTGAGTTCGAACCTCACACCAATAGTGTTTGGTTGAACGTTTCCTCCGTCAGCGGGAACAGGCTCAAGCCGAAGTACATGTACGACCGTCGACTGATTTCCGTAGGTCCAGCCATCCCTATAGACCTCGTTTATCCGCCGGATATACTCAGAAGCGAACTCCGATGAAGGGTCTGACATATCAGCTAACGGTGAGGTGTCTCCGGTGTTCCATGCATAGACGCCAAGTGCGAGGTAGTGTTCGGCTGCTGCTTCTGCTCCTCGCTCACTGTTTTCTGTGGCTGCCTGGGGGAGCTCGGGCAGGGGGTAGGTGGAGGCGGCGTGCTCGGCGGGCCTGACCAGGACGCCGTCGGGGCCGACCTGGTAGCCGCCTGACATCGCCGCCTCACTCGACACACTCGGCCCCGGGGTGGGAGCCTGGCCCGACATGACAGACCGCGTGGGCTGGGCCGTGGGGTTCTCGCCCCAGGCACGCCACCAGCCCTCGGCAACACCGTTGATGTAGACGGCATAGCAGCCCGCGACGATCAACAGGACGATGGCGATGCGGATACCCCAATCCACCGGATCAGCCCGCAACCACGCCGCCACACCCCCTCCCGAGGTTCCGCTGAAGGCGGCGCCACCCTCACCCGGCCCACCCTCCCCGCTGCCCTCACCACCGCGTACACTACCGCGTACGCGCGGAACCCAGGCCCAGCCCGGCCGCCACCTCCTCGGCCCGATGAAACGCCGACCAAAGAGGCCTCGCCGGGGCTGAATCGAGCGCAGGAAGGCCTCTTCCTCCTCCTGGCTCACGGGTCGCTCGGACAGGGGTGGTATCTCCATGGCGTGTGCCCTCCACACTGAGGTCTCCTCCAACGCGCCCCCACCACAGGGACCGCGCCCTTACACACCACCATACGCCAAGAACCGACACGAAACAATAACAATACGCTGTAATCATCATCTGGGCGTTTCAGCTACCGCCCGGCTCGCCAGTGAGCCGTCGCATGTTTTTGCACGTCAACCGCCGAGTGCCACCGTGAGCCACAGTCGTCCTCGAGGGGAGCGCCTCCCGCCCATGAAGCGGCGGGCAGACTCGGTGGGGACTCGACGAGCAAGCCACGCGGCAGCACGTGCTCGCAAGCCCGTTGACGAGAAGCACGTCGGGATTGCGGGTTGCCGCACTCGATGGTTGGCTGCAACCCCCTCATCGCCCATCCGCGCGGCGCGTGTGCTGCCCGGCGGCCCGCAGACACGCACGGGGCAGTGATGGGGCCAGGCGTGCCGGGCGACACATGCCGCCAGGTGGCATGCTCGCCCACTAGATGGCAGTCCTAACCCACCGATGGGCGCGTTGACCCACCTAGTGGCGCATGGGCACCGCCGCCCACGTTCCACCAGGTGGGTTAACCTGCGCAGTAGGGGCGGGGGAGGGGACTAACGGGTTGCCCCGCAGCTCGCGCCGCAGAGCGGGCGCCTCACTCGCCGCCCTTGCGGCGGCGGATGCGCTTGCGAGTGCGGGGTGCGCGCTCGGCGGGCGCAGAACCAGCGGCACCGGAAGCTCCCTCGGCGGACGAGCGCGGCGAGTGCTCGCCGCGCCCGCGGCCCCTCGTCCCGCGATCCGAGCGGCCACCCTTACCGGCGTTCAGCGTGCGATCCCCGTCCTGGGACCCGCGCGACCGAGAGCCGCGCGCCGAATCCGAAGTGTCGCCCGAACGCGCCGAGCGCCCGCGGCCGCCCCGAGAGGCGCCTCGGGACCCGCCGCGCGAGCCGCGGCCTCGGCCTTCGCGGCGAGGAGATGAACCGCCCAGGTCCTCCAAGACCTCAGCATCCAGGCCGGCGCGCGTGCGCTTGGCGCGCGGCAGACGCCCCGTCGTGCCCTCGGGAATATCGAGGTCGGTGAACAGGTGCGGGGACGTGTGGTAGGTCTCGAGAGGATCCGGCACGCCCAGGCCCAGGGCCTTGGAGATGAGCGACCAGCGCGGCGTGTCGTCCCAGTCCACGAACGTCACCGCCGTCCCCGAGTTCCCGGCGCGACCCGTGCGCCCGATGCGGTGAATGTAGATCTTCTCGTCCTCGGGGCACTGGTAGTTGATGACGTGGGTGACGTCGTCGACGTCGATGCCGCGCGCGGCCACGTCCGTGGCAACCAGGACATCCACCTTGCCCTTGCGGAACGCGCGCAGCGCCTGCTCGCGCGCGCCCTGCCCTAGGTCTCCGTGCAGCGCGCCCACCGCGAAGCCGCGGGCCGTCAGATCCTCGCCCAGGCGGGCAGCCGTGCGCTTGGTGCGGCAGAAGATCACGGTGCGACCGCGCCCCTCTGCCTGCAGGATGCGGGCCACGACCTCCACCTTGTTCATGGCGTGAACCCGGTAGATGACCTGCTTGACCGTGTTCACGGTCTGGTTCTGATCGTCCGGATCCTGCGCGCGAATGTGCGTGGGGTGAACCATGAAGCGGCGCGCCAGGGCGACCACCGGTCCGGGCATTGTCGCGGAGAAGAGCATGGTGTGGCGGTTCTCGGGCACCCGGCCGAGCAGCGTCTCCACGTCGGGCAGGAAGCCCAGGTCCAGCATCTCGTCGGCCTCGTCGAGGACGACCGTCTCGACGCCGGACAGGTGCAGGTGCCCCTTGCGCAGCAGGTCGATGAGGCGCCCGGGAGTACCCACGACGATGTCGGCCCCGCGCGTGAGAGCCTCGATCTGGGGTTCGAAGGCGACGCCGCCGTAGATCTCCACGATGCGGGTGGACAGGTACTTCGCGGCGTCGCGCAGGTCCTGAGCGACCTGCTTGGTGAGCTCGCGTGTCGGCAGGATGATGAGGGCCTGGGGCTTGTTCGGGTTGAGCAGGTCCTCGTAGCCCTCCTCGTCGGGAGCGATGACATCCTCCAGGACCGGGATGCCGAAGCCGAGAGTCTTGCCGGTGCCCGTCTTGGCCTGGCCGATGATGTCGTGGCGATCCAGCGCGGGCCCCAGGGTCAGCGCCTGAATCGGGAAGGGGTGCGTGATTCCCTTATCCTCGAGCGCGTCAACGATGGGGTCGGTGACGCCAAAGTCGGCGAAAGACTTCTTGTCCAGGTCCTCGTCACCCTTGTCGGTAATGTCGGGGGTGGCTTCCTCCTGCGCCGGGGCCTCGGGGTGGATGTTGCCCAGGCGCACGACCCCCGCCGAGTACTCGACGGGCGAGGCGTCGGCGGGCACCTGGGTGCCGCTGGCCTGGTCGGTTGCGTCGTTGCCGGGGGTGGGCGCGGTGGCCTCAATGCTCGTGTTGGTCACGATCTACCTTGTCTCCCGGACTCTTCCGGGGTTGGGGTCGGTGCCGATCGCGCATTGCCTGGCGCGGGGATGCACGTCCGCGCCTCCGTGTGAAGAGTCAAGAATGCGACCGGTCTTTGATTGGTCGCTGTTCAGTGTAACCGTGCCGACCGCAATAGCGGGGGAGGGGATGGTCACAGAGCGGCCGTGTCGGGGGTGCTTGCGGGGGCGGAATGCGGCTCACGCGGCGCCGTCAGGCACTATGCTGGAGTCATGGCACACGACTACGTTCCCGTTCCCGCCGAAGACGCCGACGTCGTCGGTATTCTCGCCTATTCCTCGCTGGCGTTCATGACTCGCCTGGCCAAGGACGGCGAGCAGGCACCGTCCTTCGAGGCCCACGTCGAACACGCCCGCATGTCCGCCCAGTGCTACGCCCTGTATCGCCAGCTTGAGGTGTGGAGCCAGCACCGCGGATTCGACCTGATGGCCGCCGCCGAGGTCTTCTCTCGAACCTACGATGACCTGGACGCGCGCACGCGCCCCACGACCTTCGCCGAGCGCAGCGTCAAGACCTTCATTACGCGCGGCATGCTCGGAGACATGATGCTGCGCGTCGCCCAGACACACAAGCTCTTCGAGGGCATGGAGGACGTGTGGCCCTTCGAGCAGGGACACTGGGTGCGCGCGCACCTCGGGCCGCGAATCGAGGAGGACCCGCAGCTCGCGGCTCGCCTGTCCCTGTGGGGTCGGCGCGTCGCCGGCGAGGCCCTCGGTCTGGTGCGAGCAACCCTGTTCACCTACCCGACGCTGGCGGCCACCCCGGAGAACGCGGACGCGATCACGGAGTACGTGATCGCGCGCCACGGGGAGCGCATGCGCGACATCCACCTCAAGGCCTAGCTTCGGCCCCGCGTGGCGGCGGCCCCGCGGGGCGGCCTCGCGCGTACGAGCGTCAGGCCGGTGCCGGGCGGCTGCGAGGACTATGCTCCCGGCCTCGTCGCCCCTCGGGGTCAGCCGATCGCGAAACCGACGCGGCGCTCGTTCTTGCTGGCGATCTGCACGTAGCCCAGGGCACGGGTGGGAACGAGGAGACGCTGCCCCTTGGAGCCGGTGAGGTCGAGGAGGCCGTTGGCTGAGGCGAGCGCCTCGTTGACCTTCGACACGAGTTCGCTCTCGCTCATGTCAACGTCGAGGGCGAGCTGGCGGGTGTTGTCACGAATCCCGATGAAAATCTCCATGAATGCTCCTTGCTGGAAAAAGCCGTCACCACCATCATATGTGTCACAGATGCCGGCGGTGTCTGCCAGTATTGCGTCATGAGCGAAATCAAGGTCAGGTTGCGTGCGCGCCCCGCCTCGTGGTGGCGGCTGCCCGAGCTGAACCCCCAGCAGGCGGAGGTCCTTCGCGCCTCGCGGGTCGGCGACGTCGTCGCCCGGGGCGCCCCCTCCTCGGGGCGCAGCACGTGCGCGCTCGCGGCATTCGAGGCGGAGAACGCCGCGGGACGCTCGGCCGTGATCCTCACCCCTGACCGCGCTCGCGCCGACCTGCTCACCCCCCGCGCGCAGGCCCTCGCGCCCGACGCGGTGCGCCCCTGCCGCACCCCCGCCTCCTTCGCCTACCAGGTGGTGGCCACCTGGCGCACCCAGCGCGCCGTTCCCCTCGACGGGGTCGAGCTGGTGACGGGATCCTCCCAGGACCAGATGCTCGCCCAGCTTCTCGAGACCGTGGACGCTCCCTGGCCGAGTGAGATCGGCCCCCAGATGCGCGCCATGCCCGCCTTCCGCGCGGAGCTGCGAAACCTGGTCGCCCGCGCGGGGGAGGCCGGGATGAACGCGGCGTCGCTGGTCGAGGCGGGGGGCAGGTTCTGCAGACCCGAATGGGAGGCCGCGGGCGCCATCGTTGCCGCCCTCGAAGAGGGCCCCCAGCGCAGCCCGGAATACTCGGGGACCCTGCGCGTGGACCTGTCGCGCATCCAGTCCCTCGCCGCCGACCTGATCCGCTCCTGGCAGAGCGAGGCCCCCACGCGCGGGGTGCAGGCTCCCTGTCCGGTGCCCGACCTCGTCGTCGTCGACGACCTCCAGGACTGCACGCCCTCGACGCTGACCCTTCTCGCGGCGTGCCGCGAGAAGGGGGCTCGGATCGTTGCCTTCTCCGACTCGGACGTCGCGGTCGCCGGGTACCGGGGCGGCGAGCCGCACCTCGACCGCCGCCTCGCCTCCCTCCTTCGCGTGGACATCCGTGAACTCGGCCAGGTGTACGCGATGTCCGCGCCGGTGCGCGAGCTCGCCCGGCAGGCATGCTCGCGCATCACCCAATCCGGCTCGCCTGCCCGCCGCAACGCCCGGGTCGGCGACGACGCGCCCCGGGGAGGCCTGGTGACGCACCTGGGGGCAACGCCCTCGCAGATGGGCGCCCTCATCGCTCGCGCGCTGCGGTCCCACCACCTGCACGACGGCATCGACTTCGCGGACCAGGCCGTTATCGTGCGCAGCGCATCCATGGTCGCCGAGACGCGCCGCTACCTGGCGCGCGGCGGCGTTCCCCTGGTCGGCGGCGGGCGGGCCTTCGACTTCGCCAGCCAGCCCACGACGCGCCTCCTCCTCGACCTCATCACGGTGCCGACGGGCTCCACGGGCACGGACGAGGCCGCCCGCCGCGAGCTGGCCGAGCGCCTCCTGCCCTCGCCCCTCGTTCGCGCCGACCCCCTGGCCA
>NZ_GL622194.1:821385-921864 GCF_000185285.1 Actinomyces sp. oral taxon 180 str. F0310 | reverse complement strand
CGCACCCAGGCGGCCGAGGAGGACGGCGACCCGGTGGCGCCGATCCCGCTGACGTCGGCCGACCTCGTGGCCGACCCGCGCACCTGGCGCCCCACCATCGAGGAGGCCGAGCGTGCCGGAGGCAAGCGCGCCCGCGCCGCAAGTGCGCTCGCGCGGCCACTCGAGGTCGCCTCGCGCCTGTGGGACCTGGGAATGAACGGCAGCAACCGCCCGCAGGAACGCCTGTGGGAGCTGTGGGAGGCCGCCGGCGTCGCGGACGAGTGGCGCTCCCGAGCAATCGCGTCGGACGAGTCCTCGGGGTGGTACGACGACCAGCTGGACGCCGTCGTCGCCCTCCTGCGCGTCGCCGACGTGTGGCAGCAGCGCAACCCCGCCACAAGTGCGGCGCAATTCGCCGCCGAATTGGCCTCGGGCACGGTCCCCATCGACACAATCTCACGCGTGGGCGTGCGGCCCGCGGGCGTTGAGGTCCTCACCCCCGCCCAGGCGATGGGCCGCCACTGGGAGGTCGTCGTCCTCGCCGGCCTGCAGGACGGGGCGTGGCCAAACCTGCGGCTGCGCGACCGGATCCTGCGCGCAGACCTGCTGGCGGACGCGGGCGCGGGACGAACCAGTGTGGGGGAGGACGGCCGCGAAGAACTCATCGATTCCGTGCGGGCCGCTCGCGCCGCGGTGCTCGATGACGAGTACCGGCTCTTCGTCGCGGCCGTGACGAGGGCTCGGCGCGTCGTCCACGCCGGTGCCGTGCGCGCCGAGGACGCCGCACCCTCCGTCTTCTTCGACCTGGTGGCTCGCCTGGCGGGCACTCCCCGCGTCGGCGACCTGGTACCCGTGGATCCGGTGGACGCGCCCCTGTCACTGTCCGGACACATCGCCGACCTGCGTGCGCGCGCGGCAGCCCCCGACGACCCGGCGGACGCCGACCTGGCGGCCACCCTCCTGGCCCTGCTGGCGCGCGAGGGCATCGCCTCGGCTCAGCCTCACCGCTGGCTGGGCGCGGGCGGAACCCCCACGAGCGCCCGGGACTACCGGGGCGACATCGTGCTGTCCCCCTCGCAATTCGAACGCGCGCTGGTGTGCCCCCTCAGGTGGTTCCTCACGACGGTGGGGGCCGAAGGCACGGCCAACGCGGCGGCAAGCCTGGGAACCCTCGTGCACGCGGTCGCCGAGGAGAACCCGCACGGCACCGCGGAGGAACTGACCGAGGCCCTCGAGGCTCGCATCAACGAGCTGGGCTACAACCTGGACACGTGGGCGGGCCGCGTCGCCGATAGGCGCGCACACGCGATCGTCGACAACCTGGCCAGCTACGTCGTGGGCGTCCCTGGAGACGTCGACGTCGAAGAGACGGTGGAGGCCACGGTCGAGGGCGTGACCATCCGCGGCCGAATGGACCGCCTCGAGCACGTCGACGAGGGCGTGCGCGTCACGGACCTGAAGACCGGCAAGGGCGGCTACACGAAGGCGAGCGTGCGAGACAACCCCCAGCTCGCCGCGTACCAGATGGCCCTCATCGCCTCGGGACGATCGGTCGCGGGCGCGCGCATCGCCCTGCTCGGCGGCGCGAAGCCGCAGATCCTGGATCAGCCACCGCTGCGCGGGCAAGAACTGGAGAAGTGGCTCGATTGCGTGCGCGAGGTGGCTCTCGGCGCCCGCGGCCCCTACTTCCAGGCACGGCCCTCGCAGGAGGCCTGCCGATACTGCTCCTTCGACCGGCTGTGCCCGGCACGCGAGCGAGGCCGCAAGGTGGTGGAATGACGTGGAACAGGAGAGTGCGATGAGCGTGAGCGCCACCCAGATCCAGGCGATCGTTGACCGCTCGAAGACCCCGACGCCCGAGCAGGTGCGCGTGGTGGAATCCCCGCGCCGTCCCCTCCTGGTGGTCGCGGGCGCCGGGTCGGGCAAGACGGAGACCATGTCGATGAGGGTCCTGTGGCTCCTGGCCAATCACCCGGACCTCACGCCGGCCTCGATCCTGGGCCTGACCTTCACGCGCAAGGCGGCGGGGGAACTGGGGGACCGACTGCGGGCGCGCATCCGCCTCCTCGCGGAGGCGATGCCTCACCTGCGCGAGCGCCTGGACGCGGACCCGGTGTCCCTGACCTACAACTCCTTCGCCGAACGCATCGTCTCCGAGCACGGGATGCGCATCGGCATCGACCCCGACTTCTCGATGCTCTCCGAGGCCGGAGCGCTGGACATGATGCTTCAGATCGTCGAGGCGTGGCCAAACGACCTCGATGAGGAACTCACGCCCCTGGGCGCCGTTTCCCAGGTCCTTCATCTGGCCGGGGAGATCGCCGAGCACGGTTACACGGTCTCCAGCGCCCGGGAGGCACTCGAAGAGTTTGGCCGCGAGCTGGAACAGGTGGGCGACACGAACGAGGACGCGAGGCGGCTCCTGCGCGCCAACCGTCGTCGCATCGCCTTCCTCGGCCCCATCGAGGCCTACCAGCAGCGCAAACGGGACCTGGGATTCCTGGACTTTTCCGACCAGCTGGTCCTGGCCACGCGCATCGTCCGCGAGGCGCCGGTGGTCCGCGAGGCGCTGCGCGAGGAGTTCCGCGCCGTCCTGCTCGACGAGTTCCAGGACACGTCCGTCATCCAGATGGACCTGCTCTCCATGCTCTTTGGCGACCACGCGGTCACCGCGGTCGGCGACCCGAATCAGGCGATCTACGGGTGGCGGGGGGCCTCGGCCTCGTCCCTGGAGTCCTTCCTCGAACGCTTCTGCTCCGCCCCGGCCACGCCGGAGCAGACCCTCACCCTGTCCACCGCGTGGCGCAACGACCGGGCGATCCTGGACGCCGCGAACCGCGTGGCCGCGCCCCTGCGCGAGGTCGCCGCCTATCAGGAGGGCAAGTGTGCGCTCAACGCCCAGTCGCCCGTCCTGGTGGCGCGCGGAGGAGCGGGAGGCGGACGCGTCGAGGTCGCCTACGCCCCCGCCTACGAGGACGCGCTGGGGGTGGCCGTCGACTTCGTGCAGCGCATGCGCTCGCGGGCCGGCGAGGGCGGCAAGCGGCGCACGGTCGCCGTGCTGTGCAGGCGACGCAAGGACTTTGCCTACGTGGACGCGGCGCTGCGGGACGCGGGAATCCCCACGGAGATCGTGGGCCTGGGGGGTCTGCTCGACCAGGGGGCGGTCCAAGACGTGCGCGCCGCGCTGGAGCTGGCCCACGACGTGGGTGCGTCCCCGTGGCTGGCGCGCCTCCTGGCGGGCATCGACCTGGGGGCCGCGGACCTGATGGCGCTGGGCGATTGGGCGCGCGTCCTTGCCCGGGCGGAGGGCGCGAGCGCCCACCAGGCGGTCCTCCTCGACGCGGTGGATGCTCCCCCGCAGCCGGGCTGGTCGGCCGAGGGACGTCCGGCGATCAGCGAGGAGGCGGTGCGCCGTGTTCGTCTGCTGGGCGAGCGGCTGCGGGCCGTGCGCGAGGGGGTGGGGCGCACCGTCGTGGAACAGGTGGAACGCACGATCCGCATCATGGGAACCCTCGACGACGTCATTGCCGATCCTCTGTCGATGGGTGGGCGCGCCGCATTGGATGAGTTCATCTCGGTGGCCGCCGCCTACGAGAGGGACACGCCGGGAGCGTCGCTGGGATCATTCCTCGCCTACCTGCGCATGGCGGACGAGCGCGAGGACGGGCTCGAGGCACCCCTGGGGGAACCCGATCCGCGCGCCGTGCAGATCATGACGGTCCACGCCTCCAAGGGACTCGAGTGGGATTGCGTCGTCGTCTTCGGTTTGAGCGACGGCGTCTTCCCGTCGCACGACAAGCGCAAGACGGTGTCGTGGCTGGACGAGCCGCCGATCGACTCCGCGTGGCTGACGGATGCGAGCGCGTTGCCTCACCCGCTGCGCGGGGACCGCGCCGACCTGCCGCCCTTCGCGTTGGATGTGGAGGGCGAGGCCAAGCCTTCCGCCGCGTACTCCAAGTGGATGAAGGGACACTACGGTCGCGCCCTGGGCGTGCACGCAGAGCGCGAGGAGCGACGCCTGGCGTACGTGGCGATGACTCGGGCGCGTAGCGCCCAGCTCCTGGTGGGTTCCTGGATCTATCGGATGGGTTCGGCGACGAGGCAGCCGTCGCGCTACCTGATGGAGGCACGCGACGAGCTTTTCGGTCAGGAACCGGACCTGGTCGATGATTCGCTGACGCGCGTCGATGACCGCGGCGTGTGGGCCAGGGGGGACTGGCGAGGCCTGGGGGTCGAGTCGGTGTCCGGGGCGGGGGCGTGCCTGATCGCCCCGCAGCCCGACGACGAGGAGATCGCTCAGAGTTGCGCCGCGGCGGCCTCGGCGACCTTCCCGGAGGAACCGGGTCCCTCGCGTCGACTGGTGGCTGGTGCGGCCGCGGCCGTGGAGGCGCAGATCCGAGCCCTGGCCGGGGACCGCGACGTGTACGAGGCCCTGGCCGAGCTGGGCGACGACCCCGCGGTGAGGGACACGGTTGCCCTGATCGAGGAATATCACCTGGGGCTCGAGACCCCGGTCGTGGACCTGTGGGCCGAGAGGGTCCCCGCAACCTCCGTCTCGGCGCTCCTCCACGATGGCGAGGAGTTTGCGCGCGACATGCGTCGCCCCATGCCGTCCAGGCCCAGCTCCTTGTCCGCGCTCGGCACCGTGTTCCATGCGTGGGTGGAGCGAGAACTTCACCTGGCCTCCGCGGATCCCGCCTCCGAGGCCTTCGAGCTTGCCACCGGCGAGGACGCCGCGTTGGCGGGCGGGGACGGCGCGGACGAGGCCCTGCTGACGGAGGGGGAACGCGGCCGCCTCGACCGACTCCGCGCGAACTTCCGCGCGTTTGTCGCCACGCGCCTCGCAGGCTATCGGGCGGTCGCGATCGAGGAGGCCTTCTCCGTTCAGGTGGGCGGCGTCTCCGTCCAGGGGCGCATCGACGCCGTCTTTGAGCGAGTGGGCGAGCAGGGGCCGCGTTTCCTGGTGGTCGATTGGAAGAGCGGGGCGCCGATCACCGCGGCGACGAAGCCCGACAAGATCGCCTACTTCGTCACCCAGCTGCGCCTGTACCGGCGCGCATGGGCGGCCCGCACGGGGGTGGGCCCAGAGGAGGTGGGGGCGATGGTCGCTTTCCTCGCGGGCCCGTCGCACCACACGCTCGAGAGCCTGGAAGCCATGCTCGGGGCGGGCGCGTCGTCCCTGGATGAGGCCGTGAAGGGGGCACTGGAACAGTGAGAAAGTGAAATAAGGTGGGTGAGGTGTTCAGTAAGGAACTCAAGTTGACGGCAAGTCGTCACGCACGGCTTTCTGGATTCGTGGATTCTGAGTATAATTTGAGGATATGATCGGCATGGTTAATTATGTTTGACTTAAAATTAATTCAAGACGTCTTACTGTCAGTTCTTCTTGGGGTATTTGGTGGTGCTCTTCTGAAGACGTTCTATTCGATGGTTCGAGCTAAAGCGCCTACTTCTTATGCGTATTCCGCATCGCATCTTGAAAGGAGTGCTAAATCGTCAATCGTTGCGTATATGATTTTTCGGTTCGCTCCTGTCTACTTTGTTAGTCTTGCTGTTTGTGTTACGGCTGAACGTGTAGGGCTTTATGTGTTGCTTGCACTAATTTCGAGTACGGTGCTGTTTGTTCTTGTGTCTTCGGTGGCTTCTATCTATAATAGGTGGGCGGCTCCGGGAAAAGGGGCGCAATTTCATACAGTTTTGCAGTCGTTTAGTGGCTTGGTGACAGTTGCGATTGCATTACTTGCCTATTGCTCATATTCGTCTGTATCCTTTCTTGTTCCCGAGCCTAATGAATTCATTATCGCAATCTGGACTGCGGTGTTTGTAGCAGTCGTTGCACGGTTATTTGCTAGTGTCACGTCCGGATTTGGCGATTATTTGGATGTTGCGAAGCGTGTTGAGCTGGTCAAGAATGATATTGGGGAGGAAAAGTGGGAATGGATTCGTCGAGAGTGTCAAGAGGCTCGTGTTCCCTGGTGTGTTGTTGCTGCAATTGTCGTCGTTGAGGTGAGTGAGCGGCCGGCTTGGATGAGATGTGTTGAACGAATCTGTGCTTATCTGACTCTTCAAAGTTTCACAATGAGTTTTGGCGTCACTCAGGAAAGTTCTAAGCGTGTGTTGACGGATATGGAATCGGTGCGTATGACTATCCAGTGGGTTGCGGATAGTTTGCCTGACGATGCAAAAGAGTATCTATTATGCAAAAAAGAGTTTGAAAATCCCGCTGAGAGATCAAAATTTCATGACGGTGTTGCGAAGGCTAACTCTGCAGTTAAGGCGCTCGCTGATGCTCGTAATCCGGATGGTCGGTACGGGGAAATGGTTGGCCAGGTGTCTTGGGCTTTGTATCACTGGGTTTAGGCTGGTGTTGTTGACACTTCGTGAAGCGGGTGTGTGTGCCTGCGGCCAGTGAGGTGCCTGTGATGGGAACTCGTCGTCGTTTTACGCCGGAGTATCGTCGTGATGTTGCGACTCTGGTGTTGGATACGGGGTCTACGATCGCGTCTGTGGCTTGGGATTGAGGGCTGGGTGAATCGGTGGTGGGCCGGTGGGTCACACTCGAGCGCGAGCGACGCCAGGCCGTGCGTGAGGGCCGTCCTGATCCACGCGAGATGGAAGCTGAGATCACTGCTCTGCGTCGGCGGGTGCGTGAGCTGGAGAAGGAGAATGAGTTTTTGGGAAAAGCCAGCGGTTTCTTCGCCTCTGGGCACCAAAACACCAGCGCTTTGAACTGATGGACGCGCAGAAGGCTTCCTACTCAATCACCTTGATGGCCGAGGTTTTAGGGGTCACGCGCGCAGGCTATTACGCCTGGAAAAACCGAGCGTCCCACAGGGGCCAGCGCGCGCTGGTGCGGCGGCGTCTGGATGAAGCGGTGGCCTGGGAACACGAGGTGTCGGGCGGCACGTATGGGGCTCCCCGCATCAGCCATGCTCTGACGCGCGCGGGCGTGGATGTGGGGGTGCGGGCAGTCGCCGCATCGATGCGCCGGCAAGGCCTCACAGGCCTGAACGCGCACCCGCGCCCGGCCAAGCGCGGCGGACGGGGTCCAGTGGCCCATGAGGATCACTGCGCCCGCCAGTGGGATCAAGGCGCCCTAGACCGCGTGTGGATCACGGACTTTACCTACCTGCGCTGCGCGCAAGGCTGGGTCTACCTGTGCGCCGTGCGTGATGCGCACTCGCGTAGAGTGCTCGGATACGCCATGGGTGAGCAGCAAAACACGCGGTCTGGTCATCAGCGCGCTCGACATGGCCGCTACCACCCGTGGCAGCTTCCCCCGTGGGGTCGTGTTGCACGCTGATCGGGGAACACAGTTCACCTCCCAGAAGCTGGCCGCCAACATGCGCGCCGCGAAAGGAACCATGTCGATGGGCCAGGCCCAAGTGTGCTGGGACAACGCCATGGCCGAATCCCTTTGGGCCACCCTCACAACCGAGTACTACTACCGGCGCACCGTCACCACCCGCGACCAGGTCTACACCGGGGTCGCCACCTGGATCGAAGACTCCTACAACCACCGCCGCATCCACACCAGCCTCGGCGGCAAATCCCCCACCGAACACGAACTACACCAAGCGGTCCAGGCAACAGCCGCATAAACAAACCGTCAACAACTTGCGCACAGGTCCAGACATTGTCGAGGTCCTTGAAGACAGCGGGGGTAGAAGTCCGCTCATCATCAAGGACCTCGACCTCTACCCGCAACCCCCGCTCAACACCCGGTCACCCACACTCAACCCGGAAGAGCCACATAACGGTGGTGCTGAGCTTGTCCTTGGTGCTAACGATTACCTCTCCGCTCCCAGGAAGCCCGACGAGCAGCATGGAAGTCGGCCCGCACGGGGGTGGGTCCAGAGGAGGTGGGGGCGATGGTCGCTTTCCTGGCGGGTCCCTCCCACTTCTCGCTTGACGAGCTGGAAGACGCCCTCGGTGGTGCCGCGCCGCTGGACGAGGCGCTGCGAGGCGCACTGGGGAGGGCAGAGACGTCCCCCGGGGGAGGAGAGGCCCCCGAGTGAGTCTTGTGGGTCATGGACGATTGACAGGCCTTTTGTGGATCGGCCATCACGGCTCTCACCTGCGCGAATGGGGCGCCTGGCACGGGTGAGGGCGCGCGTTGGGCCTCCTTCAGTGCGTGACCTTCCGCTTGTTGGTCTCGGGGATACGCTGGTACAGTTGTCCTGTCAATTTCAATGACGAGAGACGGCACATATTGGACTGCCCCACGGGTGCGCTACTCGCAGGCGCCTGCGGTTCGGGCGGATCCTCGGCGGGTGGCTCCGGCGGCGACCGGGTCCACCAGATGTACACGTGGGTCTCCACGGAGAACGATCGCGCCCAGTGGCAGTCCTTCGTGGACGCCGCCAAGGAGAAGGACCCGAACTTCACCCTGACCTTCGATGGTCCGTCCTTCAACGACTACTGGACCAAGGTCAAGACGCGCATGGTGGGCTCCGACGCGCCCTGTATCCTCACCACGCAGGCCGCTCGCGCACAGGAACTTTCCGGACTTCTCGAGCCTCTCGACTCCTACATGGAAGCCGCTGGAATCCACGCCTCCGACTACAACGCTGCGATGATGCAGGGGATGACGGTGGACGGCAAGGTCCTGGCGCTGCCCTACGACGCCGAGCCGGACGTCCTGTACTACAACCGCGAGATGTTCGAAAAGGCCGGGCTGAGCGAGCCCACGACCTCCTACACGACGGAGCAGTTCCTCAAGGATGCGAAGGCTCTGACGCCCGGCGCGGCGTGCTCGTGGGACGGCTGACCCTGCGGGCGGGGGAGCGGCCGCCGTGCGACGCGCGTGGGGATTCCTTCCCCGTCGTCGTTGACGCCCCTCGGTCCTAACGCGAGGGGGTGTGGGTGCGGGCAATGCTCGCACCCACACCCTGTCCACACCAGCAGCGGCACCATCGCGACGATGGCCGTCGCGACGGGTAGCGTCAGAGCCTGAGACTCCTGTTCCGATGGGGTGATATCGCTGGGGAAAACGCCAAGGAGCTGGAAACGACAGGAGCTCGCTGTACGATGATGTCATCGATCTGTGCCCGGGAGGAGGGACGCTATGAGCGCGCGCGTGGCCGTCAGTCAGTCAGTGCTGTCGTGGGCCCTCCAGCGCTCTGAGCGTACCTACGAGGAAGCACTGACGAAGTACCCGCACCTTGGGGACTGGATGGATGGACGTATCCAGCCTACCCTTCGCGACCTTGAGAAGTTCGCGGTCTTTACCCACACGTCCCTCGGTGCGCTCATCATGCCTGAGCCTCCTGATGAGACGCTGCCCATCGCCGATATGCGTACTCGTGAGAGTGCCGTCATTGAGCGTCCCTCCGGGAACCTTCTCGACACCATCGACCGTTATCAGCAGTTCCAGGATTGGTATCATGATTACGCTCTTGAACAGGGGGCCGAGAAGCTTCCATTCTTGGGCAGCGTGAATGGGGACGCTGATCCCCGCCGTGTTGCTCGGGATGTGCGTAGTCTCCTGCAGCTTGAACTATTGGAAGCGAAGGCACCGGATCAGTGGCGTCGTCGTCTTGTGAGTGTGCTCGAAGATGCAGGCGTGTTGGTTATGATGAGCGGAATCGTTGGAGCGAATACTCAACGGCCTCTATCTACGGACGAGTTTCGTGGCTTTAGCCTTTACGATGACATTGCCCCGCTGATTTTCGTCAATCTCGCCCGAGAACCATACAGTGCTCAAAACTTCACGCTTGTTCACGAGTTTGCTCACTTGCTGCTAGGGCATAGTGCGCTTTCAGGAGGAGATAAGACGCTGGGGGGCAGTGGCGAGGAAGCATGGTGCAATCGTGTCGCCGCGTTTGTGCTGTTACCTGATGAGGCTCTGCAGGCTTTCGATACGGCTACAACCGTGCGGGACTACCGCGCAGTCGCGCATCGCTTTGGCGTGTCCGCTGAGGTAGCACTCCACAGGCTGCACGGTGCTCACCGGATCGATGAGGGGCATTACTGCGCGCTTCTAGAGGCGGTGCGCGCTGACTACGGTGGTGAGAAGCGCAGTAGTGGTGGCGGTAACTACTACAACACCCTCACCGCGCGTCTTGGGCGTTCATTTGCGACCGCGGTCATCACATCCACCTTGGAGGGGCGTACGGGATTCACGGAGAGCTTCCGTATGATCGGCACCCACAAGAGGGACGTGTTCGACAAGCTGGCGAAACACCTCCAGGTGGTGTGACCGATGTATGTCCTGGACACGAACATCTTCATTGATGCGGCGAACGCATACTATACGTTCGATCTGGCACCCGGGTACTGGGATTTCCTGGTTCAGCTCTTCGACTCTTGCCACGCCGTGAGTATCAAGTCGGTGTACGACGAACTAGACGGCGCGAGCGAGGATGATCCTCTCAAGGCATGGGCGAAGCTGAATAAGCAACACTTCGTTGCCCCCGACTCGCGCGTCGTCTCCTGCTATCAAAAGGTCTCCACGTGGGCAATGGGCAGCCATGAGCAGCGAGCCGTCAATGAGTTTCTCCGGGTCGCGGACTCCTGGATCGTCGCGCACGCACTGGCTTACGGATGGGTGGTCGTCACGCACGAAAAGTCGGCGCCGGCATCCAAGAAGCGGATCAAGATACCCGACGCGTGCAGCGAATTTGGAGTGGAGTGTCTCAATCCCTTTAAGATGCTTGAGCATGAAGGAATGAAACTCACCCTCTAGCTCTGCTTGCGCAGCATCGGTGAATCAGCTGACACGGGCGAAAGCCTACGCTGGTAGCTTCTATCACGCCAGCAGCGGCACCGTCGCCACGATCGTCGCCGCGATGGCGAGGGGGCGAAGACGCGTTGGGGAATGCGGGCGGCCAGGCGGCGCCCCGCCCACGCGCATGCCAGCACCACGGGAGCAAGCGCTCCGATGAGCGGCAGATGCTCGAGGTGCAGCAGTCCCATGCCGATGGTGACGGGGGCCTTGATGACGTTCACCGTGAAGAAGAACCACGCCGTGGTCCCTAGGAACCCGCTCTCCGAAAAACGCGAGGCCAGGCCGGGGATTGCGGTTTTGGCCAGTCCCGTCAGCGCACCGAGAATGTCGCTTCCGCACCTTTCCTGTTTCGCGCGGGAATCCGAGGAATCGCGCGACGAGGCTCACTGACCCAGTAGGGTTCCCTTGACGTAGTCGCGCGCGATGTGCGCGTACTCGAGTGGGGGAGCGATCGTCGGATCCTGCTCGGCCTCGACCAGGATCCAGCCCCGGTAGCCGTGCTCGACGAGGAAGGCGTAGGGCTCCGTGAAGTCGATCGTTCCGTCGCCGGGAACCGTGAACATGCCGGCGAGGAAGGAGTCGAGGAAGGATCGCTTGGCCGCGTGGGACTCTTCCATCTTCGCGGGGCGCACGTCCTTGAAGTGCACGTGCTTGATGCGGTCGATTGCTCCGTGCAGCAGGCCCATGACATCGCCGTCGTCCACGAATGCGTGGCCCGTGTCGAAGAGCAGCGAGACCTTGTCCGAATCGGTCAGCTCGAGCAGGCGAAGGGTCTCATCCCTGGTCTGGATGACGGTGCCCAGGTGGTGGTAGACCAGATCGAGGCCGTACTCGTGGGCGATCTCGCCGAGCTTGTTGAGGCCCTGCGCCAGGACCGGCCACTCCTCGTCCTTCAGGACGGGCTTGTTGTCGAAGATGCAGATGCCGCGGATGCCCTGCACCGAGCCGGTCTGCTCGGAGACGACGGCGCGGGTCGCCCCCAGAAACTGCAGGTACTCACAGGTGGCGCGGAAATCGGGGATGACCGCGTCGACGCCGTCGCGGACGATGAAGCTGGAGAACCACTGGGCAACGATCTTCAGGCCCGCGGCGTCGGCCTTCTCCTTCGTCTCCTCCTTCGAGGGATACCAGCCGGCAACCTCGGTGCCGGCGAAGCCGGCCTCGGCCAGATCATCGAACATGACGTCGATCGTGTTCCATTCGCCGACCTCGGGAATGTCATCATTGCGCCACGCGATGGGGTGCATGCCCCAGGTGATGCCATTGGGGTCCGAGATGGCGGTTGCGGGAGCGTAGACGTGAGTCATTGCAGCTCTCCTATGAGTCGCGGGGAAGCATCGGCCACTATGTCGGTGGCAGCTATTGTAGCAAACTATGGACAATTGTCTAGACAAATGAGTGAGTGAGGGGCAGCGTGGACGTCGTACAGCACCCGCGCCCACTCGATCAGGAGAAGTGCTTCTCCATCTCCGTTTCGATCTCCTCCAGCGACTTGCCCGAGGTCTCGGGCATGACATGGAAGAGGACGGCGGCAACCACGAGGTTGACAATGCCGTAGATGGTATAGGTCAGGCCGCCGCCCAGGCCCTCGATCATAACCGGGAAGGTCCAGCCGACGATGGCGTTGACGATCCACAGGCAGAAGATAGCGGTCCCATTCATGACCCCGCGGACGTTGTTCGGGAAGAGCTCGCCCATCATTGTCCACACGATCGTCCCATTCGAGGACTGAACAATGAGCATGAACACGGCCATGAGGCCAAGGACGGCGTAGGCTGCCCACGCCGGGGGTGTCTGCTGTGCGTTCATGTACGGCGCGATGGCGAATTGGAACACAGCCGCAATGGTCAGGAGGGACAGACCCACGCCGATGACGTCGGCGATGAGGATCTGGCGGCGACGGAACTTGAGGATCAGCCAGATACCGAGTGCGGATCCAACGACAGACATGACGCCGTTGGCGACCTGAGCGACGATCGCCGACGAGGTGTCCATGTCGGCGTACTGCAGGACCTTGGGTGCGTAGTACATGACGGTGTTAACGCCCGTGAGCTGGTTGGTCGTGCCCAGGAAGATGCCGACGATCATGAGCCTGCGTAGCCAGGGGGTTCGCCAGACGTAGCCGAAGCCTTTACGCTCACTGGAGGTCTCGGCCCGGTGGACGGCCACAATGTCCGCGAGCTCCTCCACCAGGGGCCCATCGATGGCCTCGTTGCGCACGCGCTTGAGGGTGCCGATCGCCTCGTGCAGGCGGTCCTTGGCCACGTACCAGCGCGAGGATTCGGGCATGAGACGAATGCCGATCCACAGGGCGAGGGCGGGGATGGAACACAGGATGATCATGTAGCGCCACGTGTCGCCGTTGCCGGTGGCGACGGATAGCTGGGCGAGGAACTCGTGGTACTCCGCAGTGCTGAGCGTGCCACCACGCGAGGCCTGCATGAGCGCCAGGGTATCGAACGAGATCGTGTGGCCGATGTGCTCGGCGGGAAGCAGACCCGAGGGGTCGGCGGTGACGGTCAACTCGGGTCCGCCGCGCATCGTGGCGATCAGCGCGTTGATCGAGAAGGCCAGGAGCTGACCGGTCACGATCATGAGATGGTCGACCGCGACGATCGCACCGCGGATGCGTTTGGGGGCCGTTTCGGCCAGGTATACGGGAACAGTGGCCGAGGCGCCGCCGACGGCGAAGCCGAGGACCGCGCGGAAGATGTACATCACCCACACGTTGGGGGAGATGGCGTTGCCGACCGCCCCGAAGAAGAACAGGATCGCGAGGAGCGTGATATTGTGGCGGCGTCCCCAGCGGTCGGACATCATGCCACCGAACAAGGCTCCGAACGCGGCGCCGAGCAGGAGGACGCCGGAGATGCCCCCTCTTCCAGGGGCGTCAGGCCGAGGCCTTACGCGCCAAACGGCATGTACATGTAGGGCAGGGCGCCGGAGATAACGCCCGTGTCATAGCCGAAGAGCAGTGAGCCTAGGGTGGCGACTGCTGCGATGATGAAGACGCCGCGACGCGGCCCGGACGCGGGTGTCTCGTCGACGGCGTCGTGCAGCTGAGCTGGCGTCACCGTCGCGAGCGACAGATTCTTGGCGGACATGGGTTTCCTTAACGTCGTTGTTGGAACATTGTAGTTAGCGATCGAAGGTAGCGGGAAGCGTCACGCGTGTGACGCGGTGCCATGCGCCGTCTGCCGCGGAGGCAACCACCGCCTCGTCGACTTTCGTGTCCTTCGCGATGGATGAAGAGGTGGGGTTGTTCAGGGGTGTGGACAGAGCCGGTGACGATGGAGGTGGCGGGGAACTTCGCGATAGTATTGACGTCTGATTGTTAGGATGATATATCACTACGGTGTGGAGGCTACTGGGCAAAGAGATTGGCCTCGAAGGAGTAGCGTGAAGCCCGGTAGATGTGGTCGCCGTATTCAACGATGCGGCCCGAGGGATCGTAGGTCGTGCGCTGGGTGGTGAGCAGGGCGGCACCGCGATGTTCGGACAGGAGCTTGGCCTCCTTGGTCGTGGCGCTGCGGGCGCCAATCACCTGGCGCGCCGAGGCGAGCGTGACGCCACGCTCGCGCATCAGGTCGTAAAGCGAACCCGACTCGAGTTCCTGCATCGATGGTGCGATGTCGGAGGGGATGGAGTTGGTGAGAACGGCGATGGGTTCGTCGTTGGCAAAGCGCGTGCGCTCAATGTGAACGATGAGCGTTCCCTCGTCGATGCCCAGCGTGTCGGCCTCCTGAGCGCTGGCCGGGCGCGCCTCGTAGCGCTGGATCGTCGTGTGTACCTTGTGTCCGGCCTCCACGAGGTCTCGCATGAGGGAGGAGAGCTCCATGGGGCGATGGACGTGGCGCGGGGAGACGATCGTTCCGACCCCGCGCCGACGCGTCAGGAGGCCGCGATCCACGAGTCGCTGCAACGCCTGGCGGGCGGTCGGCCGCGAGACGTGCAGGCGGGCGGCCATGGAGAGTTCGTCCTCGAGGCGAGTGTTGGCCGGGAGAGTCCCGGAGTTGATGAGCTGCGCAATGGGCTCGGAGATCTGGAAGTACAGGGGGACCGGGGAGGAGCGGTCGAGCGTGATGTCGGGGACGTAAGGGGTGTGTGCTGTGGTAGTTGACGATCGGGGCATGGTGAGACCTTCGTATCCTGACACCGGGGTTTCGGTAAATTTTATAGGGTTACATAGTATCAGCGTTGGCATCGTTCGCAGGTGCGACGCGCTGAACCTATTGTATGGACAAAGATTGACGATTGTCCGCCGATAGTGCATCCTTGGAACGTCGTGCTCGACATACCCCAACGAAGAGGAAGGAGCTGGCATGTCCCTGGATCAGCACTACGCAGACATCCTGACAATGGGGCGCTCCGGCCAAGACGGTCGATGAACACGTGTGGGTCGAGACGATTCTGGTCGACGTTCTCAACGAGCCCGGGTGCTGAAGACGTCTTCGGGCCCCTCAGTCATTGTCTCGTGGCGGCGGATCCAGAGCCTACGATCTGCTACGCCTTGGCTACAGGTGCTGTCGGTACTGTTCGTCGCAACGGCGCCCACCTCGGGAAGGGGATGCGCCGAGCCTCTGGTCAGCCTTGCGAGGACGCGTCACTACCGGCGTTGCGAGCAGCGTTCTTCTCGGACAGTAGCGTCGAGGCGATGCGCGCATACTCGCGCGCCCGCACGGGCCACGTCCACGCGTCGATGAGATCGGGTTGCGCCAGAGGCGCCGGCTCGCGCAGGTAGGAACGCAGGGAGTCGACCAGCGACTCCAGGTTCCTCTCCTCGGTGATCACCACCGGGTGCCCCTGCTCCGCCAGGAGTCTCGCCCCCGGTACCGTGAAGGTGACGACGCGGCCGCGCTCGGCGAGCGCTTCGAGCAGCGTCGTCTGGAATCCCTCGGACAGAACCGTCGGATTGACGAGGGTCGCCCCGGCGAGGCGTGAACGCACCTCCTGCGCGCTCACTCGGCCCGGCGCGCAGAGTCGGTCGGCCAGGTTGCGATCGGCGATGAGAGCACGTGCCGCCTCAAGGTCTGCGCCCGCGCCCAATAGCTCCCCGGTGACCTCGACTCCCTCCGCACTCAGGCGCGCCACGGCCTCGATGAACGTGTCCCAGCCCTTGCCGGGCACCATGCGCCCGACGAACACCAGGTGGCGGTGGCGATCCGCGATGGGATCGGGATGGGGCGACGGGGGCGTGATCGCGTTGTAGAAGACATCGGCGTGCACCCCGCCCAGCCGCGAGGCAAAGTCCGCGGCCTGCTCGGAGACCCCGAGGACGCGGTCGGCGTGTCGCAGCACGTAGCGTCCCATCGTCACGTCAACGACGCGCGAGGCCGCAGCGATCACGGGGGACGAGGCCGCGACGAAACCCGAGCCGTGCTCGGTATGAATGACCGGAAGCCCCGCCTTACGGGCGGCGCGGACCCCGACGAAGCTCATCGGGAAGAAACGCGTGTGAACACTGACGATGTCGATGTGCTCACGCGCCAGGAAACGCGCGATTCGACGGGTCGCCCCGGCGGAGGGGAAGCTAATGACGTCGGCGATGGGAAGGTGAGCGCGGTCCGTGCGAACATCGACCTGCTCCTCCGTGCGATGGCCGGGCTCATCGGAGATGGTGAGGACGAACACTCGATGCCCCAGCTGAGCCAGGGACACCGACAGGTGGTAGATGTGGGACTCTAACCCACCCAGGCGCGGGGGGTAGCTGTTCACGACGAACGCGATGCGCATAGGGAATCCTTCAGTCGGTAGTGGGCTGGGCGCCGGTGGGCGCGTTGCGGGCGGGGATCAGCATGACAAGAGCGAAGAGGAGGGCGAGCAAACCCATGGTGGCGGCATACGCCAGTGACGCGCCCATCATGGCCAGGGAGCGTGTGAGCGCTGGAGCGAGCAGGTATGCGGTGGCGCCAGCCGTCACGAAGACCGCTAGGACCGCCCGCAGGCGGCGCATCGTCGCCAGGGCGTAGTAGAGGATGACGCTGGCCGCGTTGAGTGCGCCTGCCAGGACGAGCACCATTAGCTCGCCTACGTATCCCGACACGTCCGTGCCGAACACGAGGGTCAGGAGGGGAGGGCCGATCATATAGGTGACCGCGGCGACGATGGCGAAGGCGCCGGCCGTCGTCAGGAGGCCCCTGCGCACGATCGAGAAGAACTCGCCTCGCTTCCCCTCGGTCCAGCGCAGCGCCATGCGCGTGAGCAGCGGGCGGAACACGAAGAGTGAGAGCATGTTGATCGCCACCGCGGGCATGTAGATGATCGCGAAGACACCCAGCTCCTCGTCGCCGAGCGCCGCATGAATCGCGAAGCGTGGCGCGTTCGCCAGGTACTGGTTGAGGAACGCGGCGACGAAGAGAGGCAGGCACTCCCACAGGATTCCCGCGACGCCCCGCACGTTCAGGGAGGGAAGGAGTGGGAAGACGCCCCGAGCGGGTAGCCCGTAGGCCACGATGAGGACCACGCAGGTGACTGCGAAGGTGATGAGCGTCGAGGTGAGCAAATCCTGGGTGAACCAGTACAGGCCCGACCATAGGAACGTGGTTGTAAATATGCGCGCGAAACAGGCCTTTCCCGCGATGTCAAGGCGGCCCGAGCGCTGGAACTCGGAGTAGTACACGTCTTCGAAGGCGTCGAAGATCCGCAGGAGCGCCATCGCGGCGATCACCGTAAAAGCGGGGTAGGGCTCCTTCGTCGAGGCGGTCCACGAGTGGTAAGCGATGAGGCCGACCATGACCAGACAGGTCAGCAGGCGCGTCGACAGGTAGGTGCCGAAGTCGAAGCGGCGCCGCACGTCGGTCACGTGGAAGGTGCGCACCTCGTACAGGCCCACCGTCTGATACTGCTGGCCGATCGCCAGAGCCAGCGTGAACAGCCCGTACTGGGCGCGGGCGAAGGAATCCGTGGCGCCCGAGCGCACGATCGCCACGCCCATGATGACCACGGCGAGACTCGACATCAGAGAGGCCGCCGTGTTCCACAGGTAGTCCCGGCCCAGCTGACCGCGCGACTCAAGGGCCTCCCCGGTGGCCTCGACCTGCGCGTCGCCGCTATCCGAGGGAATAGACGAGGCCGTGGTGTCCTTCTCGCTCACAGGTCGCCGCCCTCGGTCGCAGCGTCGAGGCCGGGATCGTTGGGGCCAAAAACGATGCGATACGGCTCGTGAGTGACGCGATCACTCGGGTCGGGGACGCGCATGTAGTCGCCGTATCCCCGCGTCAAGACGACGTCGTAGGCAGCGGGGATGCGCACGGTGATATCGTCGAAAGGAACTGACCGTGCGGGGAAAAGCTCGGCCTCCGAAGCGCTCCAGCGGCGCGGATCGCGCGTTGAGAAGTCGCCGTACAGCGTCGTCCCATCCGCAGCCTTGACGGGGTTGTCGCGGCCCTTGAGAGCGGCACGCAGCCAGCGGCGATACAGGGACGCCTCGTTCACGCGCAGCGCGCGCATCCCCCAGTGGGCGCAGGCCATCGCGAAGGCCGCGAGCTGACGAGCAGGCGTCGGTAGACCCGTCGGCGGGCACGGAATCGAACGAAGGAACATGAGCCTGGCCCACAGCCACGTGCCACGCAACTGTGCGCGGAAACGAGCCGGATCCTCGGCGATCTCGTCCAGGACGAACAAATCGACACCGATCGGCATGCGGAAGGGCCGATCCTTGGCCACCTTGGAGATGAACTCCGACCCCTTCAAGCCCAGCACCCCGAAGCTAATCGGGAAGTCCGAGTGAGAGGCGGGGGACGCGATGAAGAACTCATCTCGCAGGACGGCGGGGGCCTCGGCAATGAAACGCTCGTAGTCCGGGCGGGGCATGCACACGTCCCCGTCGTCGTCCCACGGGATAAAGCCCTGATGGCGTACCGCTCCGATCGCGGTACCTCCGTAGGCGACGTAACGGATATCCAGGAGTGTACAGACGCGGTCGATCTCGGCCAAGCACCGCTTGGTAACGCGCTGAATGGCTGCCAGGGTTGCGGGATCAGCTTCGCTCATGTGTGTCCGATCAACAGTGGGTGGATGGCTTAGAGGATGGACTCGTAGGGGCCGAAATCAACGACGGCCGGAGCGTGGTTGTAGCGCTTGTCCGGCGGCGGCAACTGCATGTAGTCGCCGTAGCCCCGGCGCAGCAGCGCATCGTAGTCGTGCTGGATCATCACGGTGATGTCCTCGAAGGGGACCCGCCGAGTGGGGAAAAACTCCTCCTCGCGCACGATCCAATTCTGCGGGTCGCGCATCGTGAAGTCCGCGTACACCCCCGTTCCCGCGCCCTCGTAGCGGCGGACGGCGCGCTCCCAGCGGGCCTGCAGGCTGCGCGGGGTTGCGCGCAGTGCCTTGAGTCCCAGGTGCGCCACGGTCGTCGCCGAGTAGATGAGTGCCTTCTTCCACGTCGGCGGATTGATGAGGTAGGGGCGAGCGGTGCCCTGCAGGAACAGCAGGCGTCCCCACCACCAGGACGCGCGAGACATTGCGCGGAAGGCCTTCTCGTCGGCGGGGATCTCGTCGAGGGGAAGAATGTCGACGAAGAAGGGCATCCGATAGGCCGAATCGCGGGCCGCTTCCGGGACGAGGAGGGTCCCGGGGATCACCATCTTCGTGAACATGAACGGAAAGTCCTCGCACGTGCGAGTGTTATCCAGACGGAAACGCTCATCCATGTGCTCGGGCGCCTCGGCGAGAAAACGCTCGTAGTCGGCGCGCGTCATCATCACGTCAATGTCGTCGTCCCAGGGAATGAAACCCCCGTGGCGAATCGCCCCGATGGCGGTTCCCCCGTAGACCGCGTATGACACCCCGATGAGCCCGCAGACACGGTCCAGTTCCGCCAGGATCAACGTCAGAAGCTTGTGCACCTTGGCCAGGTCACTCCGGGGTGTCGCCATAAGTCCTCCACTTGTGGAAAGCTGGTGGGCGCATGCGCGCCCACCAGCCATTGTCTCACGCCTGATTACGGCTTTCCGTCCCAGTGCGCCTGGGAAGGAGATCACCCCACGAGGGGGTTGCCGCCAGAACCGTGCCGACGAGAATCACCGCGCAGCACAGGATCTGGAATGCGGTGGGCACCGTCCCCTGCAGCACGAGAGCGAAGATGACCGCCCACGCCGAATACGAGATGTTGAGCGCCATGCCGCGCGACGCCCCGATCGCGGACAGCGCCTTGTAGTAGAACAGGTACGAGGCAGTACCCGCCAGGCCCGCGAGTACCGCGACACCCGCCGAGAGATGGGCGAGGGAGTGCAGCGTGAAGCCAAAGACTCCCGCGATGGGTGCGACGATGAAGAGATAGACCGCCGCCGAGGTCGTCTCGCGGATCTGCAACGCAACCTCGTTGTCCACGGTGTCGTCGCGCATCCCCCAGGTCAGGATCACGGCCTCCGATCCCCAGCCGACCACGCACGCCAACGCTCCCGCGACTCCGAGAACGGCGTTGCCGCCCTCGACGGCGTCGGTGGTGGCCGTCCACCCGGTCGCCACGATCGCGGCCAACGCGACCAGCAGGGCCACGATCTGGCGGGCCGCCATGGACTCCTTGAGGAGGACGAAGGCCAGCAGCGTGCCCAGGGCCGGGTAGAACGTGGAGATGATGGCCGTCGGCCCGGGGCCGATGTTGTCGATCGCGATCAGGTAGCCGCTCATGCCGATCGGTCCGCCCAGCAGCGCCGCGGCGACCACGGCCCGTCCCGCGCGGCTGCGCAGCGCCTTCGCGCTGTCCCGCAGGCGTCCGCGAATTGCCATGTAGACCAGCAGGATGACGGCACACGCCACATCATGCAGGACCGCTCCGGCCAGGGCCGACTGCTCGAAGGACGCGAAAGGCGTCATCGCCAGAGCGATCGCCAACACCACCGTGTCCAGACCCCACAGGGCACCCGAGAAGATTCCGTAGCGCTTACCTCCACTCTCCTTCCTCATGCCAGCTCACCGCCCTGCGTGTTCTCCTGAGCGTGCTGCGCACACGCCTCGTAGGAGGCGAGCAGCGAATCGAGGGTGCGCGTCGCGTGCGAATAGTAGGTATAGAGCCATTCGCCCACGTCGTCGCCCTCGGCCTCCTTGACGAGCGCCCACACGTACCAGCACCAGCCCGCGAAGACCTCGTAGGAGAAGAAGTGCCTCTCCTCGCGCTCGCTCGGTGCGTGCCCGAGGTAGAACTCCAGGGCGGCGCGTGCGCGCTCGCCGTTCATCTCCGGCGTGCACACGACCATCGTTCCAAAGTCTGCGGCCACGTCGGACATGCCGGCGTACTCCCAGTCGATGAGGCTGATGGCTCCGTCCGTGGACACGAGGAAGTTGGGCGGGAAGAAGTCATTGTGGGAGGGGACCACCTCGAAGCCGTCGGCGTCGGCAAACGCCTTCAGGCGCGCGACCTTCTCGCGCAGCTCGCGGTATCCGGGTACGTCGATCGGCCCGAACTGGCGCAGAATGTTCTCGTAACGGTTGGCCTCGGTGATGAAATCGAAGGACCTCTTGAGGATGCGCCCCGAGCAGTGGAGCGCCCGATCCATCTCCATCGCCGCGCGAAGCTCCTTCTCGCTCGTCACATCCAAGTTGCGAACGTCGGTGATGAAGCGAGAGATCTTCCAGCCCGCCTGCGGGTCTCCGGCGACGAAGGTGTCGTCAATGCCCAGCTCGGCGGCCAGTCGCAGGGCGGCGAACTCGGCGCTGCGGTCCACGATCTTCTCGGTCCCAATGCCCGGATGACGGTACACGTACTGCGCGTCGCCCACCGCGAAGTGGCACGACAGGTTCGTGATGCCCTGTTTGAGCGGATAGAAGTCGCGGATATCGGACTTCGCGCAGCCGAGCGTTTGCACGATGTGATCGAAGACCTCCGAGTCCACGTTCTCCATGAACAGCGGGTCGAAGCTGCGAAGCTCGTCGACGGAGTCAAACTCGTGGATGACTCCGTCCGGGTAGCGGCGAATCACCATGTCGAAGGACTTGATGTGGTCGAGGTAGATGGCCTCCCAGAGCTTGGCCGCGGTCTCCGGCCGGTCGTAGACGCTCTCCAACACGGTGCGGAACTGAGCGGAGAACGCGCGGTCGAAGTAGACGTGGCCGAGCATGACCCACGCGTCCGCGCCGCCGATGCTCGCGCCCGTAATCCGGTCGGAGGGACCGACCTTGAGGCACCACTCGGGCGTGGGACCCTCCACGTAGTTGGCCGAGTAATAGGCCTTGTACACGTAGGGTTCGAACGGGTTCGTCGTGAAGTAGTCGTCGGAGGAACACACGTAGGTGTTGTCCAGGATGTCTCGCACCAGCCACAGGGAGCCGTTGTTGTTGCGGGTGGCGTACTCGCGATTGACGACGATGTTCACCCCGTACTTCTTTCCGAGGTAGAAGAAGTACTCCTTCTTGTAGCCCACAACCATCGTGACGTTGGTGATTCCGGCCTCGTGAAGCTGGCGGATCTGGCGCTCCACCAGGATCTCCCCGCGCACCTTGAGCGTGCCCTTGGGGCGCTCGTAGCTGATGGGCGCGAAACGCGAGGATATGCCGGCGGCCATGATGACGGCGCCGGTGACCCGGTAGGGTTCGAGGGCCTCGCGGCCAGCGGGGGTCAGGGCGCGGTCGTCAATGTAGCCCAGGGCCTCGCACTCGCGGGTCGCCGTGTTGACGCGGCCCAGGCTCATCCCGGTGACCTCGGAGAGGGCGCGCTGGGTGAGGGGGCGCTCCTCCTTCAGGAGCGTGGACAGGATGTTGAACTGAGGTTCGGTGAGGGAACCGATGGTGCAGGATGCCATGGCCTCCCTTTCGTTCACTAGGTGAAATGCTGACTGCGCGTTCGAGCTTAGCACTCAATCCTCAAACTGTGAACATGAGGGGTTTATCCCACTCCACCGCTTCCCAGGCCTTGCCTCTAGTCGCGCGGCGAGGCCGAATCGCTCACTTCCTCGCGTGTGAGAAGCAGCGCAATCGTCAGGGCCACGATGAAGGCGAAGGAGGCTATCAGGCACACCGCGCTGGGCCCGATGGGGGCGCTTTCCCACCACCACGATGCCTCTTTGCTGAGGTTCAGGGTGTTGGACGAGGCGCTGCCGTGCGTGTAGCGCAGCAGGAGCGTAAAGATGGCGTAGAAGTTGAGCGTTCCCAGGAACACTGCGAGCATGCCGACCTGGGGGCGCGTGATCGTGCGCTCGCGCCGATCCATCGTGAGCATGAAGAAGAAGAGGACCGCCAGCAGGGGCATCATGTAGCGCGGCTGGTAGGAGATGACGTTGTTGAAGCGCTGGAGGACACCCAGGAGGATCGGAACCCCCGCCATCGCTCCAGCCAGCATCAGGGATGCCATTGCCTTACGCCACGACCACGAACGAACCCCCGCAATGATGATGGCGCCGGCAATCAGGAGGCCGATCGTCGACACGAAGCCGTCGTAGGGCACGTCCATCCATCCCGGCCCCCAGCGGTAGCCGTAGAAGCCTGCGAAGAACTGGGGGAGCGCGTGCAGGTTCGCCGCAAGCGCCTGAATGGCAGACATGTTCGGCGTGTCCGTCGACACGAGGGTGTTGGACGCGACGCTCGTCGATCTCATGATGAGGATTCCAATGATCGAGGCGAGCAGGGCGAGCACGCCCTCGGGCCAGCGATCGCGGCGCCAGCGCACCGCGAAGATCAGGGCAGCCGAGACGACGAAGAGGAAGAAGGCCGCGTCCGCGCGCGACGTGCACGCCAGGAGGGCGCCGATTGCGGCCCCTCCCATGAGACTCCAGCGGCGCCAGCCCTCGGAGTTGGCGGCCGACCACAGTCCCGCGGCGAAGGCGAGGACCCCGGAAAATGCCCACGATGAGGGGTTGTTCGACGCGATGAAGTAGATGCCCATCGGCGTCCACGCCGCCGCCATCGCCACAACGTAGCCTCGACGCAGGAACGAGGGCATGAGCGCTGCGATACCCCCCAGCAGCAGGACGGCAATGCCCCAGTTGATGATGCGCATCGTCAGGGCTGCGCGATGAGTGTCGTGGGCGATGAAGTGGTGGTGGAACTGGTAGTAGCCCCACGGGTAGTTTCCGTCGTCCCACCGGTCGGTGACGGCCGTGCGCTCGTCCGACAGGTTGTAGACGCAGGCGGCCGAACTCTCCCCGTGGAACGCGTAGCACGCGACGCGGTTCGACGCGATCGTCTCGGGAACCACCGGACCATAGGTGTCTTCCTCCGTGTAGCCCGTCTCGCATCCCGATTCGGAGAGTGGGGGAGTACACCAGATGGAGGCCAGGTGGTAGTCGTCATCGGGGGAGCCGCCCACCGGCGAGGAAACGGCCCACGCGACGCCCAGGGCGAACACGGAGGCGAGAAGGGCGATGACGCCCAGGATGTTCCAGTGACGGCGAGTCAGCGGGAGGCGTGTGGCGGGGGCGCGGCGTCCCTCGGTGTCGTTGCTGGAGTTTTGGGCGGTGGCCATGGGGTTGCTTCCTCGTGCTATCGGTGCGGGGGTCAGGAGACGGCGGCGCGGTAGGCCTGCGCGTGGATGCGGGCGGCGCGCTCCCACGTGAACTCGCCCGAGCGCTCGATGGCGGCCCGGCTCAGCTCGTCGCGCCGAGAGGGTGCGTCCAGCAGCGCGCTGAGCGCCAGCGCGATCGAATGGGGGTCCGTGTCGCAGTACTCGACGGCGTCTCCGCCGACCTCCGGCAGGGAGGTGAGGCGGGTGGTGAGCGTTGCGGCCCCACAGCTCATGGCCTCGAGAACGGGCAGGCCGAAGCCCTCCGCGATCGAGGGGTAGGCCAGGACGAGGCAGCCCGAGAGGAATCCTGGCAGGTCCGTCAGGGGCAGGTAGCCGGGCCGCAGGACCGTCAGATGGGAGGGAACCGAGGCCAGCGCCGGCTCGATGTCCTCATCCCAGCCCTTTCCTCCGGCCAACACGAGGGCGGGGGGTTGTGGCCGATCCGACACGGCCTGCACCCAGCCGCGCACCAGGTTCGGCACGTTCTTGCGGGGCTCGAGAGTGCCCAGGAAGCCGATGTAGTCGCGGCCATCGAGCCCGAGGCTGGACTTGACGCGCTCGCGCTCGGCGTCGTCCACCGGGTGGAAGATGTCGCGGTCCACACCGTGGTAGGCGACGTAGAACTGGGAGGCGTCCCCTCCCGCGTACTTGATCGTCTCGTCGCGCGTCGCCTCCGAGGGGACCACGAGCGCGGACGCGCGACGAATGGCACGGCGGATCGCAGACGTGAAGAAACGCTGCTTGAGGCGAGAATGGGCCTGCGGGTGGGAGAAGAACGTCGCGTCGTGCAAGGTGATGACGACCGGAACGCCCGGGAACTGCGGGGAGGTGTAGTGGGGGGAGTGAAGGACGTCGGGGCGCACCTTTCGGATGAGGGAGGCGAGCCCCGTCTGTTCCCACGCCATGCGTGCCGGGCGTGACTCGAAGCGCGGGGAGATGGGAATGATGCGGGCGGAGGGCAGGCGCGTCGCGAAGTGCTCCGCGTCGCGTTCCTGAACCGCCATCGTGAGATCGACGCCCTGCCGCTCCAGTTCGGGCACGAGGTCATCGACGTAGCGGCCGACACCCCCAAGGTTTGCGGGAATCGCGGTGGCGTCCATCAGGACACGGATTGGGGAGGAGAGGAAGGTGGGCATGAGGGTCCCCCGGGTCGCGGCAACGAATCCTCCCTATTGTAGGACATGATGCGTGCGCGATATCCATCGAGGCTGCCGCGTCCACTATTGTGAGGGCATGAGCCTGCGCGTCGGAATGGTAGTGGAACAAATGTGGCAGAGCGTGCCCGGAGGGTCGGGGCGCTACATCGTTGAGCTCGCCTCGCGCCTGGCCGCCGAGGGGATCAATCCCGTGGGTGTTGCCGCTCGCCACGGGGGGCGAGCACCTTCCGCCGAGCAGGTTGGCCTCACGATTCCCGTGCGTACCTCTTTCCTGCCGCGCCGCGCCCTGTACGCCGCGTGGGACCGGCTGACCTGGCCGAGCGTGGACCGGATGCTGGGGGTGGGCTCGCCGGGCGGAGCCCGCGTTGTCCACGCGACAACCTGGGCGATTCCTCCCACTTCTCTTCCGCTCGTCGTTACCGTCCACGACGTTGCCTTCCTGCGCGAGGCGAGCCACTTCACCGCCCACGGCGCCGCCTACTTCCGCCGCGCCCTCGCGACAACCAGGTGCTGCGCCGACGCCGTCGTCGTCCCCTCGCGCGCCACGGCCGAGGATTGCATCGAGGCCGGGATCGAGGAGGACGTCATCACGGTGATTCCCCACGGCCTGACACACACGCCGGTCACGGGCGAGCAGGTCGATGCCTTCCGCTCGCGCAACGGCCTGACGCGCCCGTACATCCTGTGGGTGGGCACCCGCGAACCGCGCAAGAACCTGCCCACCCTTCTACAGGCCTACCGCGCCCTGGCCCCGACCTCGGAGCTGGACCTCGTTCTCGTTGGACCCGCCGGATGGGGGCAGGACCCCACCGAGGCCGACCTGCCCTCCACCCGCGTCCACGTCCTCGGGCGCTTGGACGATACCGATCTGGCGTGCGCCTACGCCGGGGCCCGAGTCTTCACCTTCCCCTCCATCTGGGAGGGCTTCGGCCTGCCGGTCCTCGAAGCCATGGCCCACGGAACCCCCGTCGTCACGAGCGCCGATACGTGCATGGCGGAGATCACCGGGGATGACGCCGGCCTGCTGGTGCCCGCAACCAGCGCCTCCGCGCTCGCCGACGCCCTCGAGGCGGCCGCGGGACCCGAGCACCAACGCCTGGCCGCAGCCGGACTCAGGCGCGCCAGGGACTTCACGTGGGAAGCATCCGCCGCGGCCCACGCCCTGCTCTACGAATCGCTGGCGGGTACCCGATGAGTCACGCGCGCGGAGATGAGACCCCCGTCAAGGCGGCCGCGTGTGTGCCCCCCGCTCTCGCCAGGCCGAGCGCACGCGTCGTTCTCGTCAACTGGAAGAACGCGCCCCTGACCCTGAGAGCTGCGCGCTCCGTCGCCGTCCAGCTCGCGCCGGGAGATCGGCTCGTCCTCGTCGACAACGGCTCGGCAGACGGCTCCCTCGCCGCCATGCGCGCCGAGGTGCCTGGCCTCCTGGCGCTCGTGGGAACACGCAGCCCCCGGGGTGGCGCCGCGCAGCACGGGCAGATCGAGGTCGTGGACGCGCGAGAGAACGGCGGATTCGGGGCCGGGGTCATGGCGGGAGCGCAGGCGATGACCGAGGATGCCCTCGTCCTGCTCAACAACGACGCCACCGCCCGCGACGGGTTCCTTGACGCCCTCCTCGCGCCGCTGTCCGACCCCGACGTGGGCGCCACGACCGCGCTCCTTCTCCTGGCGGGGCGCTATCGGCCCGCGCTCGCGGGGGACGGCGAGGCCCTTGTCGGGCCCGACGGACAGCGCTGGGTTCGCCTCAGCGAGGCCGAGGCCGATACCGGGGAAGGGATCGTCCTGGTGAACTCGACGGGGAACGTGGTGGACGCCTCGGGCAACGGCCAGGACCGCGACTGGCTCACGCCGGCCTCGCACCTGAGCGCATCCCCCGACGTGTTTGGCGTGTGCGGGGGTGCGTGTGCGATCCGGCGCGACGCGTGGGAAGCAGTCGGAGGAATCCGCACGGATCTGTTCATGTACTACGAGGACACGGACCTGTCCTACAAGCTCCGCGAGGCCGGCTACCGGGTGCGATTCGCCTCTCGCGCCATCGCCGATCACGAGCACGCCGCCTCCTCGGACGCGCACTCGCCGATGTTCATGCGGGTGAATGCCCGCAATCGCCTGATCGTCGCCGCCGAGCACGCGCCGTGGGGTGTGCTCGTCCGGGCGCTCGTCAGGTCCCTCGGGCGAGCGGCGAGCGCGGGCTTTTCCGGCCCGGCGGCGCGCGGCATCGCCCAGGGACTGGCGGCGCTCCCGGGAGCGCTGCGTAGAAGGAGCGCCGCACGCACCAGCTGCGCCAGTGAGAACGCCCACTCGTCTAAGGCTCGGCGAGGGCGGGAACGTGAGTAAAGAGACAGCGGTGCCGGGCACCTCGGAGGGCACCCCCATCCGAGTATGGTTCCGTTAGCCGCTAGACTTGCGTCCATGACACAGACGAATCCTCTGGTGCGTAAGGTCGCGAAGGGCACCTCCTACCTCAGGCGCAACGGGGTGCGGATGACCACCGCCCGACTCCTGCAGGGAATGGGCAACCAGATCGCAAACTCCGGCAAGGGCAAAGGCAAGGGCAAGATTCCCCTCGGAATGCTCGTGAAGTTCTCCGACGCCGCAGCGCTGGACTGGGCAAGCGAACCCCACTGGAGGACCAACCCCCGCACCGTCGGCGAGGGGCCCTACACGACGGCCTGGATCATGTCCCCTCCGGGAGAATCCTCCGGCGGGCATCAGAACATCTTCCGTTTCCTGTCCTACCTGGAGGCCGCCGGACACCGGGTCAAGATCTTCCTGTACTGGTCCCAGAAGATTCCCGTGGACGCCGATCGCGTGCGCGAGATGATCGAGCGTTCCAGCGCATACCCGACCCTGAAGGCGAGCTACGCCCTCTACGACCCCGCCGTCGGGGTGGGTGAGGACGTGGACGCCATCTTCGCCACGGGGTGGGAAACCGCCTACCCCGCATACCTGGACCGCTCCCGCGCGCGGCGCTACTACTTCGTCCAGGACTTTGAGCCCTCCTTCTACCCCGTGGGGTCGGAGAACCAGCTCGCCGAGAATACCTACCGCTTCGGCTTCGAAGCATTCACCGCCGGCAGGTGGCTGGCCAAGAAGCTCCACGACGAGTACGGGATGACGACCCATCCCTTCGACTTCGCCTCGGACCTGTCGCTGTATCAGCGCACGAATGACCAGCGCCGCAAGGACATCTTCTTCTACGCTCGGCCGGTCACGATGCGCCGCGGCTTCGAGCTGGGGTGCATGGTTCTAGCCGACGTGAAGAAGCGTCGCCCCGACATCCGCATCCACATGGCCGGATGGGACGTGTCGGACTGGAAGGTGCCCTTCGACTACGTCAATCACGGGGCGATGAAACTCGAGGAGCTGTCGCCGCTGTACAACAGGTGCGCCGCGGCCCTCGTCATGTCGCTCACCAACCTGTCTCTCCTGCCGCTGGAACTGCTGTCCTGCGGGACGATACCGGTCGTCAACGACGGGCCCAACAACCGCCTCGTGGCCGACAACCCCAACATTGACTACGTGCCGCTGTCCCCCGGGGCGCTCGCGGCTGAGCTCATCCGCATCGTTGACGCCGACGACCAAGTCGAGGCGTCGCGCAGGGCTGCGGCCTCGGTCGAATCGCTCAGCTGGGCGGATTCGGGCAGGCGCTTCGTTGCCGACTTCGAGGAGGCCATGCATGCCTAAGATCTTGGTCGTCGGAGGAAACGGGTTCCTCGGCTCGCATCTCGTCGACGCGCTCGCCCGCAACGAGGGAACGTCGATCCGCGCCTTCGACATGTTCGGCAGCGGGACTCACTGGAACGCTACCGGCGTCGAAGCCTTCGACGGGAACTTCCTCAATCACGACGACGTGTCGCGCGCGGTGACGGGCGTCGACATCGTCGTGCACATGCTCTCCACGACCGACCCGGCCACCGCGGAGAACGACCCCACGCTGGACGTTCGCACGAACATCCAGGGAAGCATCGACCTCTTCCAGGCGTGCGTGGATGCCGGGGTCAAGCACGTGTACTTCGCCTCCAGCGGGGGCACGATCTACGGTGATCAGGATAAGGTGAGCTACCACGAGGGCGACCCCACGCTGCCGGTGTCCCCCTACGGGATCGGAAAGCTCACCATCGAGAACTACATGCGTTTCTTCGCCCGCAAGTTCGCGCTCAAATCTACCTCGCTGCGCATCTCCAATCCCTATGGAACCAGGCAGAACCCGCACAAGAGGCAGGGCATCATTCCGATCTTCCTGCGCCACGTGCTGGGGGGAGAAGCCCTGACGGTCATGGGCGATGGCAGCATGTTCCGCGACTACATTTACGTGGGCGACTTCGCCTCCATCGTCTCCACCATGATCGAGCGCGGGGCGACCCGCTCGATCTACAACATTGGATCGGGACGAGGAACCAGCGTGAATGACATCGTCGCCTCCATCCGCCGAGTCACCGGGACCGACCCGGAGATCCAGTACGTTCCCACCCCCTCGACTTACGTGCACGGTTCCGTCTTGAACACCGAGCGCGTCAATAGGGAGTTTGGTCCCTTCGAGATGACAACCCTGGATCAGGGAATCGCGAAAACCTGGCAGGAGATTCAAGCACATGGCTACTGAGAACGCGCCCATCGAGGCCAAGGATGCGACCCTGGACGTCAGCGTCGTCATCCTGACGTACAACGGCGAGCAGCACATTGACGAGATCCTCTCCTCGCTGACCAATCAGCGATACGAGGGGACCTACGAGATCCTCGTCATTGACTCCGGCTCCACCGACTCCACCCTCGACATCGTCGCCACGTACCCGTCGGTGCGCCTCCATCAGATCCCGAACAGCGAGTTCGGGCACGGCAAGACCCGCAACCTCGGCGCTCACCTGGCCAAGGGTCGCATCGTCGCCTACCTGACGCACGACGCGACCCCCGTCTCGGACCGTTGGCTGCACGAGATCACCGCGCCCTTCGCCATCTCCGAGCGCATCGTGGCCGTCATGGGCTCGCAGATCCCTCGCCCCGATGCCTTCCCCCTGCTGCGCTACGAAATTAAGGGCGTCTTTGGTGGTTTCGGCCCGGGTTTTGGCACCACGCTGTTCTACGACGATGACTTTATCCAGGACGAGGGCGTGCGCAACGCCGTCACCTTCTACTCCGACGTGAACTCCGCCGCCCGCAAGGACGTGCTCACCGGCGAGGTGCCGTACCGCGACGTGTCCTACGCGGAGGACCAGCTGCTGGGCAGGGATGTCATCGCGGCCGGATACATCAAGGCCTACGCCCCGCGAGCCGCCGTCCTGCACTCGAACGAGATGACCGTCAGCGAGTACGACGATCGCATGTTCGAGGAGACGCAGGGGCTGCGCGAGGTGGGCATCGACGTGGCCATGCCCTCGATCCCCACCGTGATCCGCATGGTGACCACGGGCATTCTCAAGGACGCGCTGCGCCTGGCGCGGGACCGCGAGGTCGGTAGGCGCCGCAAGATCAGCGGCTTCTTCCTCAACCCCGCCTACCACGTCCAGAAGTGGAGGGGCGTGCGCAGGGGCGTTCGTTCCCCGCTGAAACGATATGGCCAGTGAGTCCCTGACTAAGCGGTCGGATATAGTGAGTTGTTATGACTGAAAGCACGCCACGTTCTCCTTCGACGTCGCTCGCCCAGCGGGTTGCGCGCATCGAAGGCGAACCCCTGCGCGAGCTGGGGGACAAGAGCGGCCTGTGGAACGGGACGAAGCGAGCGTTCGCCGACGTGTGGAATCGTCGCGAGCTGCTGCGCCTGCTCGTCAACCGTGAGCTCAAGGCTCGCTACAAGGACTCCAACCTCGGGTTCGTGTGGTCGTTGTTCAAGCCGCTCTCACAGCTCCTCATCTACTTCATCGTGATCGGCCAGTTCCTGGGTGCCGCCCGGGGAATCCCCTCCTTCGCGATCTTCGTCTTCACCGGCCTGACGGCCTGGGGCTTCTTCCTCGAAGCGGTCACCGGCGGAACGGGGTCGATCGTGGCGAACTCCGGACTCATCAAGAAGGTCTACCTCCCTCGCGAGATTTTCCCGCTGTCAACCTTGGGTACCGCCGCGGTCAACTCCGCGATTCAGCTGGTCATCCTGCTCGGCGCAATCGTCGTCACCGGCGCGATACCATCGCTGCCCCAGCTGGCCTACCTGCCGCTGAGCCTGGTCGTGCTGGTCATCTACGCCACGCTCTTCGCCCTGCTGCTCTCGGCGCTCAACGTCTACATGCGCGACATCCAGCACCTGATCGAGGTCATTACCTTCCTGGCCTTTTGGGCATCGCCCATCGTCTACTCCTACAGCTACGTGGAGCGGGCGCTGGCGCAGAGCTACCCCGTCATTCACGAGATATACCTCAGTAATCCCGTGACGCTGGCGATCCTCGGCTTCCAGAAGTCGCTGTGGGCAGCGGGGGCGGATCAGCCCTATCCCTCGCACCTGATGATTCGCCTCGCTGTGGCGGCCATCGTCGGTCTTCTCCTTATCTTTGGGGCGCACCGCATCTTTGCGCGCCTCGAGGGCAACTTCGCTCAGGAGCTGTAATGTCAATGCCCGAAGTCGTCCGCGTGGACAACGTCTCCAAGGTCTTTCAGCTGCACAGGGACACCTCCGTCAAGGATCGTATCCTGCGTTCCTCGGGCAGCCGGGTCAAGGAGTTTCGGGCCCTCGACTCCGTGAGCGTTGATGTGCGACTGAATGAGTCGGTGGGCCTCATGGGGCACAACGGATCGGGCAAGTCGACGCTGCTCAAGATCATGGGATCCATCATTCGGCCCACCTCCGGTCGCGTGACGACCCGCGGGCGCATGGCCGCCCTCCTCGAGCTGGGTGCTGGCTTCCACCAGGATCTGACGGGGCGAGAGAACGTCTTCCTGAACGCCTCGATCCTGGGCATGACGCGGGCGGAAACCGAGGCATGCTTCGACGAGATCGTCGCGTTTTCGGGTATCGAGCAGTTTATCGACACCCAGGTGAAGTTCTATTCCTCGGGCATGTATGTGCGCCTGGCCTTCGCCGTCGCCGTCCACTCCGACCCGGACGTGCTCCTCGTCGACGAGGTCCTGGCGGTCGGCGACGAGCCGTTCCAACGCAAGTGCATGGACAAGATCCACGAGTTCCAGACCGAGGGACGAGCCATCGTCCTGGTCTCCCACTCGGCGGAACAAGTGGAGTCCGTGTGTACGCGGGGAGTGGTTCTCGATCACGGCAAGCTCGTCTTCGAGGGATCGACGTCGGACGCGGTGCGCATTCTGCGCGAAGGATTCCAACGCGACGCCCTCGCCGCCCCCGTCCACACGGAGGAGAGCGGCACGATCTCGATCCGCGACATCGCGATGGTGGACGAGGACGGGGCGCCGCTTCGCGTCGCCCGCACGGGGGACACCATTCGCATTCGCATGGATCTGCACGCCTCCAAACGCGTCGAGGGCTGGGTGACGGCCTTCTCCTTGGACACGAACCTGGGCCAAAAGCTCCACTACTACAACTCGCGCAACTCCGGTGTGACGCTGCCGCCCATCGACGGAGACGCGACGGTGATGATCACCGTGCCCACCCTGACCCTGGGAGAGGGCATGTACCGGATGAACGTCTCCATTGACGACGCGGGCGGGCAGCCCTACGCTCAGCGCGACGGGGCGTGGGACCTCGTCGTGCAGGGCAACGGCATCGGCTCGGGGCCCGTCGCTCTTGATTCCGCGATCGAAGTCGAGGGCTGAGGGGCGCCCGGACTGCCGACGCGAGGCTTCCGACTCCAGATGGCGCGTGAGCGAATGCCTGCGCGCCGATCTGCGGCATAATGGGGGCAGCATCGGGCGCGGGTGCGCCCGACGAGACACGACCACGACAGGCCTGCGGGCACACGAAGGAGAAAGACCCATGAAGATCGTCGTCACCGGCGGCGCCGGCTTTATCGGAGCGAACTTTGTTCACACGCTCCTCGAGGACCATCCGGACGTCGACGTCGTCGTTCTGGACAAGTTCACCTACGCGGGCAACCGCGCCTCCCTCACCGACATCCCCGCCGATCAGGCGGCCCGCCTCAGCGTCGTTGAAGGCGACGTCGCCGACGCGGACCTGGTCGACGGCGTGGTTGGCGGCGCGGACGCGGTCGTTCACTTCGCCGCCGAATCCCACAACGACAACTCGCTCCTGGATCCCTCGCCGTTCATTCAGACGAACCTGGTGGGAACCTTCACCCTGCTTGAGGCCGTGCGTCGCCACAAGGTTCGTTTCCACCACATCTCCACGGACGAGGTCTACGGTGACCTCGAGCTGGACGATCCGGCGAAGTTCACGCCCACGACCCCCTACAACCCCTCCTCGCCCTACTCCTCCTCCAAGGCCGGGTCGGATCTCCTGGTGCGCGCGTGGGTGCGTTCCTTCGGAGTCGAGGCGACGATCTCCAACTGCTCCAACAACTACGGTCCCTACCAGCACATCGAGAAGTTCATTCCTCGCATGATCACCAACCGCCTGCGCGGAGTGCGTCCGCGCCTGTACGGCGACGGCCTGAATGTGCGCGACTGGATCCACGTGCGCGATCACAACACGGCCGTGTGGGAGATCCTCATGCGCGGACGGATCGGCGAGACCTACCTGATCGGCGCCAACGGCGAGACCAACAACCGCGACGTTGTCGCGATCCTGAACGAGCTCATGGGCTACCCGGCGGACGACTTCGACCACGTCACCGATCGCCCCGGGCACGACCTGCGCTACGCGATCGATAATTCCAAGCTCGTGACTGAGCTCGGCTGGGAGCCCCGCTTCACCAACTTCCGTGACGGCCTGGCCGACACGATCGCCTGGTACACGGACAACGAGGCCTGGTGGGCGCCCCTGAAGGAGGCCGTCGAAGCCAAGTACGCCGCCGAGGGGCACTGAGTCGTTGGCTGAGGTGAGCCGAGACGGGGGTGGACCTCGTCCCCGCGTCACCGTCCTCATGGCCACCTACAACGGGATGGCCGAGGGCGGGGCGTGGCTCGACGAGCAGATCGACTCTGTCCTCGATCAGGTCGGGGTGGAGGTGTCCCTGGTCGTATCCGACGATGCTTCCACGGACTCGACGCGCTCCCACCTGGATGCGCGCTCCGCCGCCGACCCGCGCATCACCGTTGTGCCCCAGCGCGAAGGCAAGCCGGGGGTCACGGGTAACTTCCTGCACCTGTTTACCACCCACGTTCCCGACGGCTCCTACGTGGCGTTCACGGACCAGGACGACGTGTGGCACCGGGACAAACTGTCCGGGCAGCTGGCTCTCATGCGCGCCGAAGGGGCCTGCGTGGTTTCCTCCAATGTCACCTCCTTCGAGAGCCTACCGGGCGGGGCGGTGGGTGAGCGTCGCCTCATTCGCAAATCTCAGCCGCAGCGCGCGTGGGACTTCCTGTTTGAGGCCGCGGGACCGGGGTCGACCTACCTCTTCTCTCCCGACGCTCACGCGGCTCTCGTCGAGGCGGTCTCACGCCTGGACTACAGCGAGATCGGCGTTCACGACTGGTACCTGTACGCGCTCGCGCGCGCGCGTGGCCTGCCGTGGGTGATCGGCGAGGAACCGACGCTGGAATACCGCCAGCACGGCGGCAACGTGCAGGGAGCAAACTCTGGTGCGGGGGCGCGCGATGCTCGCATGGCCAAGCTGCGCAACGGCTTCTATCGCAGGCAGTTCATTCTGACGGCGCGTGCCGCCCTCGCGGTGGGCACTTTTGAACCCCGTCGACGCCGCGAGTTGGAGGCAATCCTCGGCGAGCTTGAGGATCAGGGTCTGGCGGCGAGGCTGCGCTTTAGCATGCGCTGGCCACACATCAGGCGCGACCGCGTGGAGGGCATCAAGCTCGCCGCCGCGCGCGTCCTGGGAGTCTGGTAGCTAGCGCCGATACGCCACCAGGCCTGTGTCAACCGCCTCGGAGCGGAGGATCTGGGTCAGAGACTCGGGCGGGGTCGTGCGCGGGTCGATGATGACGACGGAGCGGCCGGCCATCCACTGGTCCAGGACCTGCCCCACGCCCGTGCGCTGGTCCCATAGGAGCGCGACGCGATTGCCCACGATGGGTCCCTGCTGGCGAAGCCCGGCCAGCGCCTCGTCCCTGACGGCGTCCAGGATGGGGGGAGTGTCCACGACGAGAACGTCGGGTTGCATCGCGATCTCCGCGAGAGCGTCCAAGGCCCCGCCGAGCGGACCCTCCCACGAGAACGACAGGTAGGCGGCCGGTTGAGCTAAGACGTGCGCGCCGGCCTCAAGGGCATGCGCGGCCTCGGGCCCGAGATCATTCGAGACGAAGACGTCCCCGGGGAGGGGGCGACGCGTCTCGAGCATCTCCCACGACAAGGACCGGGCGGCGACCTGCCACAGGACGTCCTGCCACGGTTGCAGGGAGGTGTAGAGCCGCGCGGGCGTGATCTCATCCGAGCCGAAAAGGTCGGTGGCAAGCTCGTTTGTCAGGTAGTTTGCTATCTTCGCGAGCCATCGGGCGACCACGGGGCCACCCAGTTCGACGCGTTCGTTCCCGTACTGCGTGAGAGTCGGGCCTGACCAGCCGTTAACGACCTCCACGCAGTCGGTGAGGCTCGTCATAGTTTTTGCCGGATTCTCTTTCATGCTTTCAAGTATATCGAAGGTCCTAGACCAACCAAGTACCTAGTAACTGTGAAGTATGTGGGGGACTGCATTGTTTTACCGCTGGGTCAAGTGGAACGGCAAAGGTCTCAATATCGCGAAAGCGCTTGACTTCCGACAACGACACGCGTGTAATTCTCGTATTGATCGATTCGTTATAAGGAGGCTTCGCGATGTGGAGCATCTTCGGTGACGGACCCCTCGAGTGGTCCGAGGACGCCGACGCGGCGCTGTATGCGCGCATTGACGGACCTCTTGCCTGGCAGCAGCACGCGCTGTGCGCCCAAACGGATCCCGAGGCCTTCTTCCCCGAAAAGGGCGGCTCGACGCGCGAGGCGAAGGCCGTGTGTCAGGCCTGCCAGGTTCGCGAGGAGTGCCTCGAGTATGCCCTCGCCAACGATGAGCGCTTCGGCATCTGGGGTGGCATGTCCGAACGCGAGAGGCGGCGCCTGCGCCGTATGGCCGGTTGAGCTCCCTTCAGCGCACGGTCGGAGCGATCCTCGTCACTCGGGGAGACTCACCGCTCATCCAATCCGTCCTGAGGGCCATCGACGAGCAGACGGTGGCGCCTCACTCCGTGACCGTCGTCGATGTCGCAGGACGGCACGTGACGCCATTTCCCGCGGAACGCCTTCCCGAGGGTGCTGACATCGTTCGCGTGGGGCGCGCACGCAACCTCGGCGACGCCATTCGCCGGGCGCAGTCCCAGGGCGGCGCCTTCGCCTCGCACCAGTGGTGGTGGATCCTCCACGACGACTGTGCGCCCGAGCCCGAGTGCCTCGGCGAACTCACCCGCGCGGCATCCGTCGGAAAGACCGTCGCGGCCGTCGGTGTCAAGCAGCTCAGCTGGGATGGGCGCCGACTCCTCGAGCTGGGAATCTTCGCCACCGCCAGCGCGCGCAGACTCGAACGCGTCGGCGAAGGCGACATCGACCAGGGCCAGCACGACGGCACCTGCGACGTTCTCGGGGTCGGCACTGCCGGGCTCCTCCTGCGCGCCGACGCTTACGAGGCCGTCGGCGGATTCGATCCCGCCCTCGGCCCCTTCGGAGACGGCCTCGACATGGGGCGCCGCCTCCACCTCGCGGGATACCGCGTGATCGTGGCCCCTCGGGCGCGCGTGCGCCACGCCCGCGCCTCGCTGCACGCGGCGGCCGACCCCGCGGGCGCCTCCGCGCTCACCGCGTCGGGATCCCCCGAGGGGTCGCGCGAATCGAGCGGCGATGCCTGCGATGAAGACGCCTCTTTCCGCAGGCGGCGCTACGCCCAGCTCTACAACTGGTGCAAGGCGGTGCCGCTCCTCGCGCTTCCGTTCCTCGCCCTGTGGCTCCTCGTGTGGACCCCCGCCCGCGCAATCGGACGGATCACGACCGGGCGAGCGGCCCTGGCTCTGCCGGAACTCGGAGCGCTCGCCTCCCTCATCGGCGCCACCCCGCGTCTCCTGCTCGGACGGGCGCGCGCCGCCAAGTCCCGCGTCGTTCCGCGTTCCTCCCTCCGCGCGCTCGAAGAGGCTCCCTCGGCGCTGCGCACCGAGCCCGCGCGAGCAGAGGAAGACGACAGCGGGGAGCGCATCGATCCCCTCGTCCTCGCTTCGATGTGGCGCTACAGGATCCGGTCGGCCTCGACTCTCGCCGCCGTGCTGATCGGCACGTCCCTCGTCGCGATCCTGCAGTGGTGGGGGGCGCACGCCGGACTCGTTGGGGGAGCGTGGGTCTCCCTGCCAACGTCCTGGACACAGCTGTGGAGTGCCGCCTGGTCCGGCTGGATCCCCGGCGGCGACGGCCACGCGGGTGGGGCCGATCCCATGACCATCCTCCTGGCCATCCTCAGCGCACCACTGGCACCGCTGGGCGTGACCCCCGGAGCGACGGCAACGTTCCTGCTCGTCGCCTCCTCGCCCATCGCCGCCCTGGCCGCATGGGTACCGACACGCTCTCTCACCGCCTCCCTGCGCATGCGCGCCCTGCTCACCCTCGCCTGGTCGTTCGCGCCCCCGCTCATGCTGAGCGGGACCCACGGCGTTCTCGCAGGAGGGCTCGCCCACGCCGCGATGCCGATCGCCGCAGCCTACTGCCTGCGTGCCCCCGCCCCGCTCCTCGTCGACGGTGCCGCGGGAGTGGTGGCGGCCCCGACTCGGCCCAGGGGAATCTCCGCGGGCTGCGCCTCGCTGGCCGTTCTTGTTCTCGCGTGCTGCGCCCCGTGGACCCTGGCCCTCGCGGCTACCGTGTTGGCACTGCGCTCCTGGCGCCGCCTCTTAGTCGCTCTCCCCGCGGCCGTCGTCCTCGCTCCCACGCTCGTCTCGATCCTCGCCCACCCCATCTCCTGGCCCGCTCTGACCTCCACCGCCGGGGGAGTGCACGCCTATACCCGCGCGCCCTCCTGGCTCGCACTGCTCGCGCTTCCCGCCGCCCCGGCATCCGCCCTCGAAGGCATCGCGCTCGCCCTCATCGGCGGGGCGGTACTCGTCGCCGCGATCGCGTCCCTTGCGATAACTCGCTCCCGCCCTGCCCTCACAGCCTCCTGCGGGGCCGCGCTCGCCGCCGCTATCGGCTGGTGCTTCTCCCACGTGGGTGTCGGCCTGCACGGTTCCCTCGTCGCTTCGGCGTGGACGTCGCCCTTCTTCTCCCTCTCCTTCCTCGCCCTCCTCGGCGTGGCGGCTCGTCTCGCCATCCCGTCCGGCACCCGCGGAGGGATGGAACGCGCGTGGGATGCCAGCCGTCCCCTGATTCTTCGAGCCAGCGCTGCCGTGGCGCTGCTCGCTCTCCTCGGCTCCGGCGGCGTCGCTGCGGCATCCGCGCTCCGCATGCGCGTCGACGCCTCGTCCCTCCCGACCTACGCCCTGTCCCAGCGCGAAACCGTCTCGGTCATGTCCTCGCCCATCGTCTCCGCCGTTGCGTCGCAGGCGCAGCGTCACCAGCGCGCCGGACGCATCCTCGTCCTCGACGGCGACCCGAATAGCGGCACCGTCAACGCGATGCTGTGGCGCGGAGCGGGCGTGAGCCTCACCGACTCTTCTCCCGCGTCCCGGGCCCGGAGCCTCGGGCAGGCGCGAGCGGGGGCCACCAGCGGGGTGCTCAGTGACCCTGCCACGGCCTCCCTCGCCCAGGCCGCCTACACGCTGGTCGTCTATCCCGACGATGCCACCGTGGAGCAGCTGGCCGCCCACGACGTGGACACCATCCTCGTCCCGCTCGGCGCGTCCGGAGCGACAGCCCTGGCGGACGGCCTCGACCGGGCCTCCGGACTGGAGAAGGTGGGGCAGACGACCTCTGGGACAGTCTGGCGCGTCCGCCCCGACGGTATCCCTCCCTCGCGGGTCAGGATCGACTCGGCGGGTGGCGGACACACCGTCGTGGGGTCCTCACAGCTCGCGGTCGACGGCGAGGTGAACGCGGCGGGCACGCTCATCCTGGCGGAACGGGCGGACCTCGGATGGCATGCCTCGGTCGACGGCGTTGAACTCGCGCCAACCGAGGCACCCGGAGGGTGGGCGCAGGCATTTGATATGCCCACTGCGGGAAGCCTGAGTGTCGCCTACCGCGCGTGGTGGATTCTCCCGTGGCGCATCGGAGTGGGCATCTGTCTCATCGTGGCCGCCGCCAGCGCCCTATCCGTGAGGAGGTCGCAATGATGGCATCCAGGATCCGTACCCTAACGTGCGGCGTCGGTGCCGGATGCGCCCTCGCACTCCTCGCATCGGCATCCCTGTGGGTCAGCCCCACCCCATCGGACGTGGCGGGCACGGCGCTCAGCGCCCATCCCTCCCAGATACGGCTCGCCTGCCCGGCCGGAATCGTGGACCCCTTCGACACGAGCAACGTGGCCGCCGCCACCGCCTGGACCTCCACATCGGCGGCGCCCGTGAGCCCCGCGCCGACACTGGTGACCGGAGAAGCTGGCGTCATCCCGTCCGCCCTGAGCATCGCCGGACAAGGAGGCGGTGAGCTGGCCGGACTCAGCGCGGTCGGCTGCGCCGCCCCCCGAACCTCCCAATGGATCGCCACCGGAGCAACCACCTCCGGAGCCGACATCGTCCTCCTCCTGTCCAATCCCGGCCCCACCGCCTCCGTTGTCAGCGTCGACGGCTTCGGCGCATCCGGACGCCTCAACACCGCGCCGCGGCAGGTCACCGTCCCGGCAGGCTCCACGGCCTCCGTCCTCCTCGCGGGCTGGTTCCCGGACGAGAGCGCCCTCGCCGTGCACGTGCAAGCCGATGGGGGAGGAGTCGCCGCGTGGGCGCAGGCGTCCCTCATGAACGGAGAGATCCCCCAGGGAACGACCCTCGCCTCGGCGAGCGTACCCGCCCCCAGCCACACCATCCTCGGGATCGACCCTCGCGGGACATCGCTGCTGCGCCTCGTCTCTCCATCCGGCGACGCTCGTGTGCGCGTGTGGGTCGCCGATTCCTCAGGCGTACACCCGCTGCCCGGAGGAGAGGCCACGGTCGCCGAGGGGACCACCCTCGACATGCCGCTCGACGGCGCCTCGAACGACTCCACTCCCATTGCTCTTCTCGTCACCGCCGATCAGGACGTGGTTGCCCACGCGACCACGATCACGCTCGGAGCGCCCTGGGCCGAGCGCGCGAGCGCCTGGATCATGCGGGCCAACGCCACGCCGACGACGTCACTGACGGAGGCTGCCATCCCCGGCCGCAAGCAGCTGCAGGACGCGGCAACGAGCGTCCTGTCCTCCGCCCCGATCCGCGACACCTCGCTCGCCACCGAGTCGGGAGTCACCGCCGTGCGCGCCCACCTGCTCCTCTACGTGCCCGCGCAGGCCACGGGAAGCGCGCCCCAACAGCAGAGCCCCGCCCCTCAGTCGGGTACTCCGACACCGACCCCCACCCCCGACATTTGGTCATCCCCCTCCCCGACGCAACCGCAGTCCGACCCCGCGCAGGACCCGCAGTCCTCCGGCACCTCGTCCTCCACCCCCGGGGCAGTCGCCGTGCGAGTGGGGGAGCGCACCGTCTACGTCGCGCCGGGGATCCCCACCCTCGTGGAGGCTCCCGACGCGGCGGGACGCATCCTCGCGCAGTCGCCCATCCACGCCGCCATCGTTGTGTCGGCGGACACGGCAGTCGGCACCATGAGCACCACGTGGAATGTCGGAACCGAGGGAATCAGCGCCGTCACGGGCGACATTCGGCTCACGAACTGAGGGGCTGCCTCACGCCAGCGCGTCGTCGATCTCATCCGGCGGCAGCGCCAGGATGTGGCTGATTCTCTCGACGAGAACCCGCCGGGTCGTGGCGGCAACCTCCTCGGCGGGACAACGCTGCACGATCGGCAGCCGATAGACCACGATCCGGTCCCGCAACGCGCGGCGCCGATCCGCGGGGAAGACCCGGGCGACGACCACGCTGTGTGACTCCCACGGCGCGGGATCCGACGGGGGCACATCCTCGACCGCAAACTCGATCGTCGCGACCTGGGGCCAGCGACGAATCAGGTCGGAAACCAGCTCTTTGACGAGCAGATCGAAGTCCTCGCGCCGCGTCCGCCACGCGGGCGTCCCCGGGAAAAAGAGGGGACCGCGCGGCCCGCGACCGTGACGGTTGCGGCTCGAGAGGTGACGGCGCGTAGACAACACCCCCTCAGAGTATGCCGAGCGTGCGCCGGAGCGCGCGATGCGGGCACAGAGTGTCGTACTCTTAGGGGCGTGATTGCCCAACGACACTGCTCCAAACCCGGCTGCTCAACGGCGGCCGTCGCAACTCTGACCTACGACTACAAGGACTCCACGGTCGTCGTCGGCCCGCTGTCCACCGTGGCCGACCCGAACTCCTACGACCTGTGCGACGAACACGCCCAGCACCTCACGGCGCCCCTCGGCTGGCAGGTCGTGCGCCTGGCCACCAACTTCGAGCCGGCTCCCCCTTCGGGCGACGACCTTGCCGCCCTCGTCGATGCCGTGCGTCGGGTCGCGCAGGAAGCCCAGGAAGCCCCCGACCCGAGCGCGCACACGCGCAGGGCAGAAGCCGGACCTTTCGGCGCGGCTCACTCCGTGGGCGCACCCGACACCTCCAGTCCCCTGGACCCGTCGAGCCCATACGCGCGTCGGCGTGCCCAGTTCACGGTTGTCAGCGGCACTGACGAGGCTGACGAGTAGGGCCTACAGGCCGAAACGAGGCTGCGTCGCCTCGTGGAAACGGGCCTTGCCCTTGGCTCGGCGCCGCGCCTCCCTCTCCCACTCCCGGTCGCGGCGCGCGACCATCACAGCGGCAATCACAATCTCGGGGTGCAGGCCCGAAGGCAGAGGAGTCTGGACGCGACGCGAGAGACGGTCGGCCAGCTGGAGCGCCACCTGAGAGCGCACCTCGGCGGTGAGGTGACGATTCGTGGTGAGGAACGCGCGAGCCTCGGCTGCGAGAGCTTCATCGAGCGGAAGGATCGTGGCCGTGCGCCCCCACTCCTCCAGCCCCGGCGGCATGACGAGCGGAGGATAGAACACGGACGGCCCCTGCGAGAGCACCATTGTTCCCGCCGCCATGTCCCCGAGGCGCTTGCCTTTCTTGCTCATCAAGACGGCAAAGAACGCGATGCCACCCATGGTGAGCCAGCACTCCAAGATGCCTGCAGACACGCGCACCGCGCTGTGACGCGCGGTGATTCGGCCGCCGTCGTCGCGGACAACCCTCAGGTTGAACGCCCACTTGCCCAGGGACTGCCCGCGGGTAGCCATCTCGACGGCCAGGGGGACGAAGAACATGCACGAGGCGAGAACACCGATCATGAAGACGCGGGCGAGGGACGACGAGCCGTGCCAGGTCCGCGCCGCGATCATGATGATGATAATGGCACCCCAGAAGTAGACGGTGCCATCGATGACGGCCGCAGCCAGACGTTCGGCAGGAGAGGCCGGAGTCACGTCCAGGACCACCGCCTCGCCGGTGCGAACGTAATCGTCTTGAATGAGGCTCGTTTGACTGCGTGGTGCGCTCATGTATGACACGCTAGTCCAATGGACATCGACGTGCTGCGGGTAAGCGGAAAAACAGAGTGGAAGAGACTCGACGAGCTCACGCGCACGAGAAACCTGAGCGGCGAGGACATCGACGAGCTGGACCGACTCTACAGGTCGGCAACCACCGACCTGGCGCGCGTGCGCACATCCAGCCCCGACCCCGACCTGATCGCGGACCTGTCCCGTACCCTGTCCGCGGCGCGTGGGCGCCTCGCCGGAACGGGCAGCCTGACCGGCGCTGCGATCGCTCGGTTCTTCCGTGTTTCCCTGCCTCTGACCCTGTATCAGATTCGGTGGGGGACCCTGGCGGTCGCGGCCGTTTTCGTCGTGCTTGGCGCCATCCAAGCCCACTACCTCATGACCACCCCCGACGCAATGAATGAGCTGGGAACACCCGAGCAGCTGCGCAACTACGCTCACACCTACTTCGTGGAGTACTACCACCAGGACACGCACGCCGAGTTTGGGCTCTCCGTGTGGGCCAATAACGCCTGGATTGCGTTGCAGGCCGTGGCCACGGGAATCACGGGCGTGTATCCCCTCATGATCCTGTGGCGCAACGCGACGGGGGTCGGCGACGCGGCGGGCATCGTCATCACCTACGGTGGGCCCTGGCACTTCTTCCGCTTCATCCTGCCCCACGGTCTGCCCGAACTCACGGCCGTGTTCATCTCGGTTGCCGCCGGCCTTCGGGTCTTCTGGGCTCTCCTCGTTCCCGGCGCGGCAACGCGCTTCCAGGCCGTCGGAGTTGCCGCCCGCTCGTCAATGACCGCAGCGGTTGGCTGCGCGATTCTCCTCGCAGGATCGGGCGTCCTGGAGGGCTTTGTGACGCCCTCGCAGCTTCCCGACGCCGTCAAGATCTCCCTGGGGGTCACCATGACGGCAGCCGTGTGGGCCTACACGCTGATCCTCGGCCGACGGGCACACGCCGCGGGGGAGAACGCGGACGTCGGAGTCGACTCCGGCTACTATCAGCCGGTCGCCGGCTGATCGAGCGGCGCGGGTGGCGGCTACAGGCGCCCGCTCTTCTTCAGCTCAATGTAACGGTCGGCGGTGCGCGCGGGTAACAGTCCGGCCGATGCGCGCACAGTGAGAGCCCCTGTCATTCGCACATCGGACGCGCCCGCGTCATCGGAGCGCTCCGCGAGAGCCGCCGACGCGGCCAGGAAGACCTCCTCGGCGTTGTCGCGGCCCTGCCGCGCGCGCAGCTCGTCGGGGTCGCTGGCCGAGGCCACCAGAACCGTGTGGCGCTCGCACAGGCGGGCCAAGGAATCGGTGAAGTCCGTGTCCATGCCCGCGGGTGGAATCTTCGTGATGACCACGACGAAGGCCGAGTGGTGAACCGTTTGCTCGATGGCGCCAACCGCCTGCGACCAGTCGGTAACGTCCAGGCGTGGGGAGATGTCCATGAAAGCGCGGGCGAGCGTCTCGATGACCTTCGCGCCGCGCACGCCCGAGACGCGCGCCCGCACCTGCGAGTCGAGCGCGAGCACGTGCACCTTGTCGCCCGCACGGTCGGCCAGAGCGGCCAGGAGGAGGGCGGTTTCGATGGAGGAATCCAAACGAGGGGCACGTCCCAGGGCGATGGAGTCAACCTCCTCGTGCTCGGGGGCGCCCAGGAGCGCTGAGGAGGCGCGTCCGCAATCGACGACGATGAGGACGTGACGGTCGCGTTCGGGGCGCCACTGGCGCACCATGAGCTCGGTTGAGCGAGCGGAGGCCCGCCAGTCGATGTCGCGGGGGTCGTCACCGATGACGTAGGCGCGCAGCGAGTCGAACTCGGTTCCCGCGCCTCGCAACGTGGTGGGAGTGGTCCCCTCGAGCTCGTGTAGGCGCGCGAGGCGCGAGGGCAGGAGGACCCTGGCCTTGAACTCCGGGAGCGCTGAGAGGCTCACCGGGGCCTCGAAGGATACCTGACGGGCTCCCAGGTGCAGTGGCCCCCATGAGCGGATGGTGATCATGTCGGCGTGGCGGGTTCCTCGCCTCGTGGGGGACAACGTCGTCGAGACCCGCTCGGAGTGCCCGGGGCGCAGCCGGATCCTGTGGCGGGAAGGGGCCGGGCGCAGCGACGGCGGCCAAGCGTCACGCACATCAAGGAGCATGTGGCGCTTGGTCGTGTTGGTCAGGCGCACGGTGGCCTCGGTGCTCTGGTCGGCGCGGATCGGCCCCGACACTTCGCGGCTGAGGCGCAGGGACCGCGGGGAGGGCGCTCCGAGTACGTCGAGGAGGCACACGGCGACGACGACGCCAAACCACGCCCACGCGAAGGCGCGCGAGGGGGCGAAGGCCAGGGGGACAAGCCCGAGCAAGACGAGGAGCGCGCTGCGCGCCGAGATAGCCACGGGTGCCTCAGCGAGGAACGGGGGTTGCGGCGAGCACCCCTGTGATGACGTCGACCGCCGTGACCCCTTCGAGGTTGGCCTCCGCGCGCAGGCCCAGGCGGTGCGCGAGCGTGACGGGAGCCATCGTCTTGACGTCGTCGGGGGTGACGAAGCCTCGTCCCTGGAGGAATGCCCATACGCGCGACGTGCGCAGCAGCGCGGTCGCGCCTCGGGGAGAAACGCCCAGGCGGACCGCGGGCGACATGCGAGTTGCTCGGCACAGGTCAACGAGGTACCCCACGACCGCGGGGGACACCTCGACGCGGGAGGCGGCCCGGTGGGCGGCGTGAATGTCGGCGGCCCCCGCCACGGCCTCGATTCCGGCCTCGGACAGCGACATGGGATTGAAACCGGCCTGGTGCCGGGCAATGATGTTGATCTCGGCGTCGCGATCGGGAAGGGGCAGCTCAAGCTTGACCAGGAAGCGGTCGAGCTGTGCCTCGGGCAGGGGATAGGTGCCTTCGTACTCAATGGGGTTCTGCGTGGCGATGACCATGAACGGATCGGGCAGCGGGCGCGTCAGGCCGCCGATGGATACCGTGTGTTCCTCCATGGACTCAAGCAGGGCGGACTGGGTTTTGGGGGGCGTGCGGTTGATTTCGTCGGCGAGCAGCAGGTTGGTGAACACGGGGCCCTCGCGGAAGACGAACTCCGAGCGTCCCGCGTCCCACACCATGGAGCCGGTGATGTCGGCGGGCATGAGGTCCGGAGTGAACTGGATGCGCGCCATGTCGACGTTGAGGGCGCGGGCCAGGGTGCGCACCAGCAGGGTCTTGGCGACGCCGGGAACACCCTCGAGGAGGGCGTGCCCCTGGGCGACGAGCGCGACGATCAATCCCGAGATCGCCGCCTCCTGGCCGACCACAGCCTTGCCGATCTCAGCCTTCAGTGCGAGGAGCGCCTCCTGCGTGCGCATCTCGTCCTGGTCCAGTGAACGCCCTGTCCATCCTTCGCCCGTGGGGGCCGCGAACGAGGCAGGAGAGGCCTGGGGAGCGCCCCCGGCTTGGAGGGGAGCGGCCTGGGGCGCGTAGGAGTTGGGAGGCGCCATCGGCGCCGGGCCGGGTTGGGGGAGGCCTTCGGGCGCCGGGCCGGGCTGGGGGAGGCCTTCGGGCGCCGGGCCGGGAATCGGGTTAGTCATGACGGATCTCCTTCTCGAGAGAGTCGAGGTCGTTGGCGAGGCGGACGAGTTCAGCTTCGGAGGTGGGGGGCGGCCCCCATAGGAGCGCGGTCGAGCGGGAGGCGGGCAAGCCTTGCCGCTCGATTGCGCCGATGAGAGTCTCACGATCGCTCGTGTGCGCAACCCCCAGCGAGGTGGCGATTCGCGAGGCCGCGGCGCTGCGCAACGCTCTGGCGGCATGATCGTAGGCGCGCCGGGAACGCATCAGGCGAGCCTTGCCGATGAGGGTCTCGGATGCGGGAACCTCTACGGGAAGGCGCTCCGGAGTCAACGGTCCCAAGCGCCTGCCCCGTGCCGCGGCTGCCAGGAGGCCCGCGCCAATAACGATGAGGAAAGCGGGCGCGATGTAGGGGGACTGGGCGATGTTCTGATCCACGTCGGTCAGCTTGTCGGACTCCGTGGGCGAATACCACGCAACCTTTGGGGTCCGTCCGATCGCGTTGATGGCCAGGGCCGCGTTTCCCTCGTTCGTGATGCCACGGTTGCGCAGGCGTACGGAGTCGGGAATGAGTGCGCGGAAGCGTCCCGGCTCAAAGCGTTCGGCGTAGGCGTAGGAGCTGTCGTCGACGGGGAAACAGAGCTCCCACTGCGAGGACGTTCCGGAGACGACATAGTCCGAGGTTGTCAGGGAGTGCGCCTTCTGGGCAGCCTGTGAGGAACAATTGGCGCCGGTGGTGCGGGAGCTCTTCCACGTCCTGGTCGCTCGCAGACCGTCCATGTACGGGGCGAAGGAACCGTACGCCTCCTCCAAGCCGACATAGACGACGTTGGCGCGTGTTTCGAGCGCGGTGGCCACCTCGTTGCTCATGCGGGACGGAAAGATGACGACCAGCGTCGTGTTGTCGTCCACCGATGCGGCCTGGGAAACCGACACCTCGCGAACGGACACCCCGTGGTCGCGCAGGACCTGGGCCAGTGCTCGGGCACCGTCCGCGCCCTTGTTGCGGATCCCCACGGGCGCATCGTCGTATCCCCCTCGGGGAAACAGGGCGATGGCGACGAGGATGATCATCGTAAACGCGACGAGGAGAAGGCCGGGGCGTGCTGCCGACAAGCGCTCCCTGCTCGTCGGAGTGACGACGGCAACCTGTGTGGCTTTCATGACCGCTCCTTCGCCCGGGCGCAGGCTGGCAGTAGCTGGCGCGTGAAGGAACGCAATGCCTCGACCTGGTCCCGCGTCATCGAGGAGTGGCCGTAACGCACGGCGTCGAACTCTCGCGCGTGCTGTGCGAGCTCGGCCCCCATATCGGGGACGACTCGGGTCGCCGCGCGGGCAGCCTCATGGGCGGTCAGGCCGGGCGTGGATGAGACCACTTCGTGTTCGTCCAGGCCCAGGACCATGAGGCGATACGCCCACACGTACGCAAGGCTCCAATCCTGTGAGGCAACGGCTTGGTCGAATGCCTCCGTGGCCTCCGGAAGGCTTGCCTCCTCCTCAAACACCGTGCGCGAGGCCTTCCTCGCGAGGCGAATCGGGTTGAGAATGAGAGCGATGATGACTCCCGCGATTGCGATGATTGCGATGATCATCAGAATCAGCGAGATAGGCGGGGCGCCCTGCCCCTTCCAGCTCAGAGCCTCCGTGAACCAGCGAATGATCGCTTCGACGAAGCGCACGACGGGGCTGGGAGCCTCCGAGTACTCGACGCGGGAGAGCTCTTTGAGCAGCCAGTCGCGCGCCTCTTCCTCGTCAGGGGTGAGCGGGGCTTCGCAGGTAAGCACGGCGATCACTGTCGGTTACTTGCCTGGGCCAATACGCTCGCGAAGTTCTCCTTACGGATCCGCAGGTCGGAGTAGATGAGCGTCTCGTAGGTGGAGGTGATGGGGGTGGCCATGCCGGCGGCGAGGATCGTCAGCGCCGAGGAGATCGCGAGGACGAGCGGCGAGGATCCCACGCCTCCGCCCGTGGTGGTAAAGGCCAGGACCACGGTGATAGCACCGATGACCAAGCCGATGAGGCCGCCTATCGCGCCCGTCACCATCGAGATGAGGAGCATTCGTCCGAGCGTGGACCAGAAGGCTCCGTCGGTCAGAGCCCACGAACGCTTCAGAGACGTCACGGGACCCGCCTCCTCGAGAACGGCGCAGATCGGCGCGAACTGGAGTTTGATGTTCAGGAACACGATGAGGGCGAACACCGGCAGGAACAGGAGGGCCATTCCGCCCAACGCGGGAGCGAGGGAATCGGAGGCCGACAGCGAGTAGATGATCCCGATTGTCGCAATCAACCACAGCAGGATCGGCGCGGTCACGATCAAGCCGGTCAGGAAGAGCGTCCCGAGCAGGGAGCCGAGCCGAGGCATCGTCATCGACCACGCCTGTCCGACCGTGAGCTTGTTTCCGATCATCAGCTGCGAGACGGCCGCGGCCAGGACCCCCACGAGGATCGTCGTGCCCACGAATGTGGCCAGCATGCGCACGCCGCTGCCCCCGAGCATCGTCAGGAGCTGCAGGGCTTCGGCTCCGCTCCTGCTGGTTGCTGCCTGGGGATCGGAGAAGCCGGTCGTTGACTGAAGACCGAGGAAGGGCAGGTACGTCGTGACGGCACTAATCAGCGAGACGATGCTCATCACCGCGAAGGTAAAGCCGAAGAGCACGGTCGGGTTTGTGCGCAGCGCCTGGAAGGAGCCGCTCAAGAGGTCGGCGAGGCCGAGAGGACGCAGCGGGATAATGCCGGGTTTGGCAGCCCAACCCCACTGGTTGGTGGCGCTATAGCCCGAGGCGCCGGGCTGGGTGCCGTAACCGGGCTGACCGCCGTAACCGGGCTGGGCACCGTAACCGGGCTGACCGCCGTAACCGGGCTGGGCGCCATATCCTGGCTGAGCGCCCCCGGGAGCCCCCTGTGCTCCGGGTCCGCTCGCTCCGCCCGCCTGAGGAGTCCACCCCTGGTAGGGGTTGGATGGGTCGGGAGAAGTCCACGGGGAACTCATTGATGCCTCCGATAGGTGATATTGCTACTGCGTTAATCCTGCCATACGAGGCCAGCGCGCGAAACTTCGTTCCGGTGAGGAAAATCGCCGCGACCGCGCGAGTCGCCTGCGTCCGTGACGAATTCGTGACACTATCGTGACATGAGTTCGCGCATTCTCGTCGTCGACGATGACCTCGCCCTGGCTGAGATGATCGGCATCGTTCTCCAGAACGAGGGGTTCCGAGTCGTCTTCTGCGGCGACGGATCCCAGGCGTTGGCTCAGTTTCAGGAGCACCATCCCGACCTGGTCCTGTTGGACGTCATGCTTCCCGGAATGGACGGCTTCGACGTGTGCCGGGCCATCCGGCACGTCTCGGATGTGCCGATCGTTATGTTGACCGCTCGTTCCGATACCTCCGACGTCGTCACCGGTCTTGAGGCGGGAGCCGATGACTACGTCCCCAAGCCCTTCAAACCCAAGGAACTGGTTGCCCGCGTCCGTGCGCGGCTGCGCGGCAGAGACGACAACCAGGCCGACGAGGGCATCACCCTGCAGGACCTGTCGATCGACGTCGCAGGGCACGTCGTCCAGCGTGACGGCCACGTCATCGCGCTCACCCCCCTGGAGTTCGATCTCCTCGCCACCCTCGCGCGCGCGCCGTGGAAGGTCTTTTCCCGCGAGGAGCTTCTCGAGCAGGTGTGGGGCTACCGGCACGCCGCCGACACGAGGCTCGTCAACGTTCACGTCCAGCGCCTGCGCTCGAAGATCGAACGTGACCCCGAAAAGCCCGAGCTGGTCGTGACCGTTCGCGGGGTTGGGTACCGTGCCGGCGCCGGAGCGTAGCCGCTCTGTGTGGCGCCTCGCGCGCACGGTGACCGAGTCGCGGGTGTGGAGGCTGCTCTCCTCCTCGCACCTCGCCCATCGCGTGCGCCATTCCCTCTCCGCCAGGCTCGCCCTGGCGATCACCCTCGCCGCGCTCGCCATTCTCCTCATCTTCGGTGTCATCGTCGCCTCCCAGCTGCGCTCCTCGATGTTCGACACGCGCAAGGACGCGATCCTCGCGGACGCCTCCCTGCGTTTCTCCTCCGCGCAGTCTGCCTTCTCCTCCTCGACCGCCACCTCCCCGGACCAGGTCCAGGAGTCCGCGCGCAGCGCGCTGGCGTCGATCAAATCCTCGGCTGCGGGAGCCGGAGCGACCAACGTCGCCCTCCTGCGCTCGGATGGATCCGCGGCCTCGCTGCGCATCAACCAGATCGAGGACGAGCAGATGCGCGCCCTCGTGTCCCCGCAGATGCGGGCCGCCGTGGCGGGGGGAGACGCCCAGTGGCAGTCGGTTGCCATCCGCTCCGCCTCCGGCAAGCAAGACCCGGGGATCCTGGTGGGAACGCAGGTGCAGCTGCCCCGCGCGGGAACACATGAGCTCTACATCCTCTACTCGCTCTCCGCCGACCAGGCCCAGGTCGATGTCGTCCTGCGGGTCCTGGCCTTCTCTGCGCTTCCGATTGTCGTCGCCCTGCCCATCGGCGTGTTCGCGCTCCTCCACAGGCTTCTCCTCCCCGTGCGTCTGACCGCGCAGGCGGCGACGAAAGCCTCGGAAGGAGACCTCGATGTGCGCGTGGAGGTTCGCGGCGACGACGAGATGGCGGGCCTGGGCAGAGCCTTCAACGCCATGACCTCATCCCTTCAGGACACGATCGCCAGGTACGACGAACTCGCCAAGCTGCAGCAGCGATTCGTCTCCGATGTCTCCCACGAGCTGCGCACGCCCCTGACGACGATCCGCATGGCCGAGGATGTCGTGTGGGACAACCGCGATGACCTGCCGGCTCACGCGCGTCGTTCAGCCGAACTCCTCCACGACCAAACCGAGCGCATGGAGCAGATGCTCGCTGACCTGCTGGAGATCTCTCGCTACGATGCCGCCAGCGCCCTGCTGGACGCGGAAGAACGAGATCTTCGGCCCATCGTCGCGCGCGTCGTCGCGGGCTGCGCCGACCTCGCCCGCCGTCAGGGCGTGAGAGTGGAGACCTTGGCACCCACCCGCGCCTCTGCCGAGATTGACGAGCGCCGCATCGAGCGAGTCATTCGAAACCTCGTCGTCAACGCCATCGAGCACGCCGACGGCTCAACGGTGACGATCACCGTGGCGGCAAGCGCCACCGACGTCGCCTGTCGCGTGCGCGACCGCGGCGTGGGGATGACCCCGCAGGTTGTCGCACACGTCTTCGACCGCTTCTACCGGGCTGACACTGCCAGGGCGCGAACCACCGGCGGAACGGGCCTCGGTCTCGCGATCGCCACCGAGGACGTCGAGATACACGGCGGACGCCTCCAGGCGTGGGGAGAACCGGGACGCGGGGCCTCCTTCCTGATGACTCTTCCCAGGCACGCCGGAGACGAGATCGCCAGCCGACCCCTTGCCCTGTGGGAGGAAGAATGAGAAGAAGACCCGCCCTCCTTCTTGCCGTGTGCCTGGTGCTCGCGGGCTGTGCGTCGCTTCCCACCTCCTCAGCCCCCGCGCCCTTCGATGTGCCCGCCCGCGATGGTGCTGGCGTCCAATTCTCCGCAGAAGGACCGGCTGACGGCTCCGATGCCGAGACCCTCGTCGGTGATTTTCTCCTGGCGTGCGCGGCCGGCCCCCAGGACGATTACGCCACGGCCAGGCTCTTTCTCACCTCCGCCTCGGCGCGTGCGTGGCAGCCCGACACAGAGATCCTCGTCTACGACACGGATACCGCCCCTGCTATCAGCGTGGGAGCGGAGGCCAACTCCTCGGTTGACGTGACCGTGTCCGTCCTGGGGGTGGCGAGCATCGACGCCTCGGGGGTTCTCACGCGGGTCGAAGTAGGAGCCGTGTCCCGTTCCTTCTCCCTCGTTCGAGAAAACGGCCAGTGGCGCATCAACGCCCCCGACAACCTCGTCCTCATGAGCAGGGCGGCCTTCACGGCCCTCTATTCGCTCGTCAACCTCTACTTCCCGACCACCGAGGGCACCGACCTGGTGGCGGACCCGCGCTGGTTTCCCTCGCGGCGCCTGGCATCGCACCTGTTGGCGGGCCTGGTGGCCGGACCCCGGCAGTCCCTCACCGCGGTTGCCTCCAATGCGATCCCCGCCGGGACGACCCTGCCATCCCACGGGGTTGAGGTCGCCGACGGCGTGGCTCGCGTTGAGCTGAACGCCGTCATGCCCGCGAGCGAGGGCGCGAAGGCTCGCCTGTCGTGGGAGCTGACGCGCACGCTGACTCAGGCGGGGGATGTCTCTCAGGTCGGTGTGACGCTCTCGGGGGAAACCCTCGAGGCGCACGGGGTCCCGCCCGCACCCCCCTACTCCCTCGACACGCTCGTTGGCGCGGGTCCGCAGGGCGTGGGAATCGTCTCGGATTCGGGGGTCAGGAGCCTGAGCGGTGCAACGGATGCAACGAATCCGACGGCCTCGCCCGTGGACTCCGCGCTCGTCGCGTGGAGCGGTACGGACGGCGTCTACGCCCAGCGCGGTGACAACACCGTCGCCTTCCTGCCCGGGCAGGCCCCACTCGGCCCCTCCGTCGACCGCTACGGGTGGGTGTGGGGCCCGGCCTCGGCATCCTCGGTGAGCGTCGGCGGAGACTCCGAGGGCGCTTTCGGCGTCGGCGTCGAAGCGGAGAGCGCGGGAGACATACACGCGGTGCGGATCTCGCCGGACGGCGTACGCGCCCTGATCATCCGTGGAAGTGACGCCAGCGCGTGGGTGGGGGTCGTTGAACGAGGAGCAGGCGGGCGCCCCCAGGCGGTGCATTCCCTCGAGAGGATCACCGTTGAGCGCGCAGCGGTCATCGACGCCTCATGGACGACGTCGACGGGGGTGGCGCTGGTGCTGCGCGAGTCCGGGAGCGAGGAGGATCACCTGGTGACGATGCCGCTGGGAGGGCTTCCCTCCTCCGTGTCCCTGCCGATTCGCGTCTCCTCCATGAGCGCGGGATCGTCCTCCGCCTCCGTCGTCATCACGGGAGTGGATTCGGGGGGTGAGCGCCAGGTCCTGGTTCGGTCGGGCGCCCTGTGGCAGAGCGCCCCGCAGGGCCTGACATCCGCCCGGTTCGCGGGGTGAGGCATGCGTGCCCCGCGTGCTGCCCGCGACCTCGTTCGGGAACTCGTGGGCGCGCTCCTGCCCGTGCAATGCGCCGGGTGTCTCGCGTGGGATCAGGTGCTGTGCCCGTCGTGCCGCGCGCTTGCGCGTCGCCCCCCGATGAACGCCGACGTCGAGGGGCACCGTGGCCCCCTCCCCGGGGTGTTCCTCGGCGACTACGGTGGGGCGCTGCGGCGGATCGTTCTGAGCGCGAAGCACTCAGCGAGAACGGACCTGGGGGAGTTCCTGGACGATGCGGGAGAAAACCTGGGGGTGCGCGCGTGCGAGGTGCTGGGCATCGGCAAGGCACGCGAGTGGGATGCCGCGCGTGAGTCGCGGCCCTTGAGCCGCGTTCCCCGCACCGAGGTGTGGGTCGTGCCCGCACCCTCGTCGTGGAAGCGCCGCATGCGCGGTCGACAGGTTGCCCTGCCGATCGCCATCGCCGTTGCTCGCGGTATCGCGTCGAGTGCGCGTCCGGGCACACGCGTCGCGGTCGTCAATGCCGTTCGTCTGCGCCTCGGGGCAGGCTCTCAATCTGGAAAGGCCGGGGCGCAGCGCGTCGTGGGGCGCATGGGCGCGATGAGGGCACTCGCCGTTCCGCGCGCATCCATTCGCGTGGTCGCCGTCGACGACGTGGTGACCACGGGCGCCACGATCCGTGAGATGGAGCGAGTCTTGGGCGCGCTCGACGTCGTCGCCGCCCTGTGTCGCGCGGGCGCTTCCTCATGACGCAGGTCACGGCATGAGGTATAGTGTGGATACAGACTTTCGATAGCGTGGGCTGCGCGGACGCCGTTCACGCCATGTGCGGGAGGTGATAGCTCAGAGCACGGTTCGGGCAGTGAGCACCGAGCAATCCCCACCTGCGGGCAAGGGAGCCCGCCGCACACCATGGAGGAAACACATGGATATCACCGTCGTTGCACGTAACGCCGAGATTCACCCGAATTTCCGGGCATACGTGGAGGAGAAGGTTTCGAAGATCACTCAGTTCTACCCCCGCGCCCAGCGCGTGGATGTCGAGCTGACTCACGAACGCAACCCTCGCCAGGCCGACACCGCCGAGCGCATCGAGCTGACCGTTTTCGGCAAAGGTCCGATCATTCGCGCCGAAGCGAAGTCCGCGGACCGCTACGCCGCGGTCGACATCGCCGCCGGCAAGCTCTACGAGCGCCTGCGTCGCCTACGTGACCGCGTGAAGGACCACCGGCGCCGCTACCCGCGTGACCTGGCCGAAACCGAGATCCTCGATGCAGCGCCGACCGCCGTCCCGGAGGCCGCACCCGAACCCGAGGCTCCCAAGCCGCTGCGCAGCGCGGAGGACCTCAAAGTCGGCGAGGCGCGTGAGGAGCAGTGGGGCGACACCCCGATCATCGTCCGCCAGAAGGTACACGAGGCCCCGCCGATGAGCGTGGACGAGGCCCTCGACCAGATGATGATGGTCGGCCACCCCTTCTTCCTCTTCGTCGATAGGGACACGAATCAGCCCTGCGTCGTCTACCACCGCCACGGGTGGACGTATGGCGTGCTTCGTTTGAACACGACGATCTGACGGTTCATGAGTGCGCGCGGCGCCCCGGGCGGCAGGCCCGGGGCGCCGCGCGTGCGCTCTGAGCGTTAAATGCGTCCATGTTTGCGCGGGCGTTTTCACTTTGGGCGGTTAGTTCGTAAACTGATGGGTGGATTTGACTGTCCGCTCACAAGGGGGCGGGCGCACGACGTCAGGAGCTTTTCGTGTCGATTATTGACAAGATCCTTCGCGCGGGCGAAGGCCGGATGCTGCGCAAGCTGGATCGGCTGGCCTCGCAGGTGGACGCCATGCAGGAGGACTTCGAGGCACTGACGGACGAGGAGCTGCAGGCCAAAACACAGGAGTTCAAGGATCGCCTGGAGGAGGGGGAAACCCTGGACGACCTCCTGGTCGAGGCCTTCGCGACCGTGCGCGAGGCGTCGTGGCGCATTCTGCGCATGCGCCCCTTCCACGTCCAGGTGATGGGCGGCATCGCCCTGCATCAGGGCAAGATCGCGGAGATGAAGACCGGCGAGGGGAAGACGCTGGTGGCCACGATGCCCTCCTACCTGCGTGCGCTCACCGGCAAGGGCGTCCACGTGGTGACGGTGAACGACTACCTGGCCAAGTACCAGTCCGACCTGATGAGTCGTGTCTACAACTTCCTTGGCCTGACCTGCGGGTGTGTCCTCGTGGGGCAGACCCCGGCGCAGCGCCGCGAGATGTACGCGTGCGACATCACCTACGGCACCAACAACGAGTTTGGCTTCGACTACCTGCGCGACAACATGGCTCAGGTCCCCGAGGACATGGTGCAGCGCGGCCACGCCTTCGTGATCGTCGATGAGGTCGACTCCATCCTCATCGACGAGGCCCGTACCCCCCTCATTATTTCCGGCCCCGCGGACGGGGACCTGAACCGCTGGTACGTCGAGTTTGCCCGCATCGCGCGCCTTCTCACGCGCGACGAGGACTACGAGGTCGACGAGAAGAAGAAGACCGTCGGCATCTTGGAGCCGGGCATCGACAAGGTCGAGGACCAGCTGGGCGTGGAAAACCTGTACGAGGCGGCGAACACCCCGCTGATCGGCTTCCTCAACAACGCGATCCGCGCCAAGGAGCTCTTCTTCAAGGACCGCGACTACATCGTGGACGGCGGCGAGGTCCTCATCGTCGATGAGCACACGGGGCGTGTCCTGCCGGGCCGACGCTACAACGACGGCATGCACCAGGCGATCGAAGCGAAGGAAGGCGTCGAGATCAAGGCGGAGAACCAGACCCTGGCCACGATTACGCTGCAGAACTACTTCCGTCTGTACCCGGAGGGGTCCCGTGCGGGCATGACGGGTACCGCCGAGACCGAGGCGGCCGAATTCGCCTCGACCTACAAGATCGACGTCATCCCGATCCCCACGAACAAGCCGATGATCCGCAAGGACCAGCCCGACCTTGTCTACCCGACGGAGGCCGGCAAACTGAACGCGATCATCGAGGACGTCGCCAAGCGCCACGAGGCCGGCCAGCCGGTCCTGATCGGTACCGCGTCGGTGGAGAAGTCCGAACTTCTGTCCCAGATGCTGAAGAAGAAGCATATTCCCCACCAGGTCCTCAACGCCAAGCAGCATGCCCGAGAGGCGGCCGTGGTCGCCATGGCCGGGCGCAAGGGAGCGGTCACGGTCGCCACCAACATGGCGGGCCGAGGAACCGACATCATGCTGGGAGGAAACTCCGAGTTCCTCGCTCAGGCAAACCTCGAGGCGGAGGGACTCGACCCGAAGGAGAACGCCGAGGAGTACCGGGAGGCGTGGCCCAAGGCGCTCCAGGCCGCGGAGGAAGCGGTTGAGGCGGAGCGCGAGGAGGTCCGCGAGCTCGGCGGACTGTACGTGCTGGGATCCGAGAGGCACGAGTCGAGGCGCATCGACAACCAGCTGCGCGGTCGTAGCGGACGTCAGGGTGACCCCGGCGAGTCCCGCTTCTACCTGTCCATGGAGGACGACCTGATGCGCCTGTTCAACTCGGGCATGGCTCAGCGCATCATGGCCTCGGGCGCCTACCCGGAGGACATGCCCCTGGAGAACCGCATGGTGTCGCGGTCGATCGCGTCGGCGCAGCACCAGGTCGAAGCACGCAACTTCGAGATCCGCAAGAACGTCCTGAAGTACGACGATGTGATGACGGGTCAGCGCGAGACGATCTACGGGGAGCGCCGCAAGGTCCTGGAGGGCGAGGACATGGCCCCCCAGCTGCGCTCGTTCATGGAGTCGCTTGTCACCGGTCTGGTCGACGAGGCCATTGCGGACAAGCCGGTTGACGAGTGGGATCTGCCGGCCCTGTGGGAGAATCTGCGCGGCTATTACCCGCCGTCGGTGTCGATCGAGGAAGTCCAGGAAGAGCACGGCGGAGCGTCCTCGCTGGTTCGCGATGACCTGGTCAACGAGCTGATCGGAGACATTCACGCGGTGTACGCCGACACCGAGGATCGCCTGAATGCCAATCCCTTGGCGCAGGCCCAGCTGGGGGATGAACCCATGCGCGCCCTCGAGCGCCGCGTCGTCATCTCCGTGGTGGACCGTCTCTGGCGTGAGCACCTGTACGAGATGGACTACCTGAAGGAAGGCATCGGCCTGCGTGCGATGGGCCAGCGCGACCCGCTCGTCGAGTACAAGGACGAGGGTGCGCAGATGTTCCAGGCGATGGTGGAGCGCATCCGTGAGGAATCGGTCCAGCAGGTCTTCAGCTTCGCCAAGCAATTCGAACGCGCGCTGGCCTCCGCCGAGGAGCAGGCTGGCGGGTCGATCGCCCATGCGACACTCGCCCCCTCTGAGGCCGCGGCCAGCGAGCCCAGCGGCGAAGAGGTCGCCGCACTCGATTCTGCCGCCGCCGAGGCGGCGCGCGAGGCCGTCGCTCACGCCCGCTCCGTCATGGGCAACGTGGGCCGGGAGAAGGCGCCGACTCGCGTGACCTACTCGTCCGCCGAGGGGAGCGACTCCTCCGCTGGCGCGCCGAAGGGTAATCGCGCCGAGCGTCGGGCCGCCAAGAAGCGTCGCCGCCGCTAAACGTTGTCACGGGAGTGAGGGGATCTGACGCGATCCCCTCACTCCCGTCAGTGCACCCATTCCTGTCCGGTGAGGTGGTCGGATGGGGTCCTATGCGAGCTCGAGAGCGGTCGTCATCCAGCGGCCCCGGTATTCTTCGAGTCGCAGAGCCAGCGCGTAGGTGCGGGAGGCGGTGGCCACGATCACGGCCACCTCCGTTCGCCTGTCGTCAATGGGACAGGTGCGAACGTGGACGGGGTTGGTGCCGCGCGCGCACGGGCTCAGGCGAACGGCGACGAGGGCGGCGTAGATCTCGGGCAGGAGCCAGCGGCGAAGCTGCTGCGCCTGCCTCGCGCCCGTGACGACCTCGACGATGGCGCGCGCGAGGGTGGCCGCCCAGGCGCCCGGATCCGGCAGCTCGGCGCGGAGGCCAAGGGGATCGCGGACCTGCTCCGATACGTCTCGCACGGTGGCGGGCAGGCACGAGTCGCGCCCAAAACGGAAGGGCGAGACGGGAGTGGGACGGGAGGGGGATGGGCCGGTGACGGGGCGACGCGACGGTTGCCGGGTCGTCCGTGGCCGGGGAGCGATCTGCGTGCTCATGGCAAGTCCTGGGGGATGGTGAGGCGTTGGCCGGGGTAAATGAGTGAGGGGTCTGCTATGCTCGCCGCGTTCTCGGCGTGGATCGCGTGCCATGCCTCGGTGATGCGAGCATCGTCTGCGCCCGGGCTCAACGCGGAGGCAATCGACCAGAGGGAGTCTCCCGGCGCGACCGTGACCTGAGTCGCAGCGTTGGGGGAGGGGGCGGCGGGTGCCCCGTGGTCGCCGCCCGTGGACTCCGCTGGCGAGGGCGTGGCGCCGTCGGCGGCGCCCGGCGCGTCGGCCCACGTCAGCGAGACGCCGGTCGCTGTCTCAAGCGGCGTCGCGAGGGCGGCGAAGGGAGCGACGGCCACGAGGGAGGATCCGATGAGTGCGCTGGCCCCCGCCCTGGCCAGCAGCGAACGCGACAGTCCCGTGCCGAAGCGTCGAACGAGCGAATGCGCCGCCCGGCGCAGGGCGGGCGGGGCGATACGCAGGAGTGCGAGGTGGGCGCACGCCGAACACGCCAGGCTCCACGCCAGGAGGGCGAGCGCTCCGAGCCCGAGGACCCAGATCGCGAGCGCCTCGGGTTGCGCCCGGGAGAGTGGGGGAGCGAGGTGAATCAGGTAGAGGGCGTCGAGAATGGCAAGCGGCGCACCGACGAGCCACAGGAACGCGTCGCTGAGCTGCGGCTGGCTGAATCGATGGGGTGAATCGTGTGTCATGGTGAACTCTTCATCGAGTGGACGGATTCGATAGGACAACTATGACCGATGCAACTGTCAATGTCAATCCATTACAGTTTGTATCTCTTAATGTGATATGGCCCGGTCGCGGTGGTGAGTGTGGCATCGTAGGAACATGGACATGTCAGGATTCCTTGCCGAACTCGAAGCGCGATTCGACGAGGCTCGCGAGCGCGAACTCGAGGACCTTATCGACGAGCTCACCGATGCTGAACGAGCCTCGGTCACCCTGTCGGCGAGGCTTGCCGGATCCGATGGTTCCGTCACCCTCATGCTGCGCGGAGGCGGCGTCGTTACCGGAACGATCCTCGACTCGACGCGGACGTGGATTCTGGTCCGCGGTGGCGAGGGGGACAGCCTCGTGATGCATGCGGCCATCGTCGGTGCGTGGCCGCTCGGGCGCAGCGCGGTCCGCGAAGGGGGCGTGCGCGCGGGCGTGGGCGTCGGGCACGTCCTGCGCGAACTTGGGGCGTGCGGAGTCGGCGTCGTCATCGAGTCCGACGCCGGGGACCATCGGGGGGTGATTGACGCGGTCTTTGCCGACCACGTTGATCTGATCCTCGATGGGGGGTCGCTCAGCGATGACGGGCGCGACGACCATCGCGAGGTGGTCATCTCGCTGGCGCTCGCGGGGCTTCGTCGACTCCGTGTTCTTGGCCAGCGCTGGTCGTGCGACTAGTGGGCGCGTTCGGCCTTCTGGCGCTCGCGCGTGGCCACGTACTGGTCCTGGATGAACTGCTCCAGGACGGACTCTTCGATCCTCCATACGTGCTTGCCGCCCACCTGGATTGCGGGCAGTTCGCCGGAGGAAACGAGGGCGCGGGTGGCTGACATGGTGAGATTCAGGGTCTCGGCGACGTCAGCGAGAGTGAGGAATCGTGTTGCCATGACAACATGATATCAGTTGGCCTCGTTCTGTTTGTTTGGTTTGAGTCGACAATTTTTGGCGTGTGATTCAATCGATACGGGCGGTTGATTACAATGGATATTCAACAACCTTCCGTTTTTTCGATCGAGCGTGCATCATAGAAGAGTGAAACGCGTCTCCGCATCAGTGTCGATTCCGACGCGCATCCCCGGGAAGATCGACCGCCGATTCGTCGTCGGAGTGGTCCTCGTCGTCGCGTCCGTCATCGCCTTTAGTGCCCTCAGCGGCCTCCTTCGGGGAGGGAGCCGCGTCTACTCGGTGACGACCACCATCGCTCCCGGCGAGGCCATCACCGCAGACAACGTCAAAGAGGTCGTCCTGCGCGTCAACCCCTCCGTCTACGCTCCCAGCTCCGAGGTCCCCGCGGGAAGCCGAGCGGCGCGCGTGCTGACTCCCGGTCAGCTCATCATGCGTGAGGACCTCGCCGACGCGGACGGGAATGGGACCGAGGCCTCCGTGCTCCGAGTCGCCGTCACGGTCAGCGCGGGCCTCCCCGACGGCGTCGCCGATGGGACGCGGCTGCGGCTGTGGGCGACCCCCACCCGTAGCCCGAACCAAGCCGACAACCAAGCGCGGGAGATCGAGGGAACCTTCACCTTCGTGCGCGTCATGGATGCCTCGTCCTCCCAGGCGCGCCGGGGACAACGCATCGAGATCCTGGCCGACGCTGGCTCGGTTCCGGCCCTCCTCGCTGCTCAGACCTCCGCCGACTCCCTGGCGGCCGTCCCGGTTGGGTCGCCGTGAGCACCATCCACGGGGTCGCGCTCCTGGTCGACCAGCGATACGAAGCCCCCATCATCCAGGCGATCCAAGCCCGCTCGGACACGCTCGCCATCGTCCGGCGCTGCGCCGACCTCGCGGAGGTGATCGCGGCGGCGCGCGCCGGAGTCGCCGACCTCGCCGTCGTCGACGGCGCCGATCCGGACCTGACCGCCGAGGCCATTCAGTCCCTACGCGAATCCGGCATGTCGGTGATAGCCCTGGCCCCACACGGCGACCGAGCCAGGCTGAGCGCGCTGGGGGTCGCCTCGGTTGCGGCTCCCGGAAGCCCCGAGCAGGTCGTCAACTCCCTCATCGCGGCGACGAAGACCCCGCGCGTGTCCGCTGCGCCGACCTGCCCGCCGGCTCCGGCGCGCCCTCCCTCGCCCCCGGGATCGGTGCTGGCCGTGTGGGGCACGTCGGGAGCACCCGGACGCACGACGCTCGCGGCCGGAATCGCCACGATTCTCGCCCGCACTGCTCCCACCCTCCTCGTGGATGCCGACACGGGCAATCCCACCGTCGCGCACCTGCTCGGACTTCCCGTCCACGCCTCTGGCCTCTCCGTGCTCGCTCGCGCGGCGTCGCGCGGGACGATCACCCCGCAGGACGTGGCCGCCGCGAGCCTGGAGCGTGCCCGCAACCTCTCCATCATCACAGGCCTCGCAACCCCGCACCGCTGGCGAGAGGTCAGCCGCAGCGGTATCGCGGCGATCGTCGCGGCGGCGCGCCGTGGCGCGCGATACAGCGTCATCGACGTCGCCGCCACCTCCCTGGACAAGCCCGGGCGCGGAGCCAACCGGGACGACGCGAGCACGGGCGTCCTCGCGGCAGCAGACCGGATCATCGTCGTCGCCCGCGGGGACATCGTCGGCATCAACCGCCTGTCCCACGTGGCGCGCTGGTGGGAGCAGCAGGACAGTGACACGCCCGTCGAGATCATCGTCAATCGAGTCAGCACCGACGCGATTGGTCCGCGCCCGCTGGCCTCCCTCCAGACGGCGATCGGCGCCTTCATGCCCGAGTGCATCTTCCACGTCGTCCCGGAAGACCCCGGGGTTGCGCGAGCCTGCCTGCGGGGCAAGGCACTGGGAGAAAACGGAACCCGTTGCGCCGCCACCGATGCGTTGGAGACGATTGTGGGGCAGTGGTTGCCTACACTGTGACCATGCGCGTCTACGTTCCTGCCCTCCTGTCCGAGCTGTCCGTCCCGCTGCCCCCCGTTCGCGGCTGCGTGCTGTGCCTGCCCGATGGTGCGATGAGCGCCGACGACGTTGAGGTGCTCGAAGACGACGCTGTCACTGAGGCCGCCCTCATGTCCCTTGAGCTCGCCCGGGAGGCCAACGCGCGGGCGGCCAGGGTCGTGCTCGCGGTCGATACGCCCGCCGGTGAGGTCCTCGAACCCGGGCGGGAACTGAGCAGCCGGATCCATGCCGCCCCGGCCTTTGAGTACACCTGGTCGGACGTGGCGGCTATCCTCGCGGACCTGCCCGACGCGGCCCCGGCCGCACGCGCGGTGCTGGCCGCGAGCACCCAGGAAGAGGCCGACCGCGCCGTGGCCGACCTGTGGGACTCGTCGCTGGCGTGGTTCGACACTTCCGAGCGGCCATCCCTCCTGGACCTGCACCGCGGATAACCCCGCCCGGGGCGCTCGCGCCTGCGAGCTAGGCGCGCACGCGAAGCGTCGAACCGTGTTCGCCCAGCGGACGCACCTGGATCTGATCCGCGATCTGGGTGGCCATTTCCTCCACGTGAGAGATCACCCCGACCGTCCGGCCCGCGCAGCGCAATGCTTGCAGCTGCGCCATCACCAGCGAGAGCGTGTGCGAGTCGAGGGACCCGAAGCCCTCGTCGATGAACATTGTGCGCAGTTCAACGCCTCCGGCCTCGGCCGACACGACGTCCGCGAGGCCGAGGGCCAGGGCGAGGGAGGTGTAGAAGGTCTCCCCACCCGACAGGGTCCGGGGGCTGCGTACCGAGTCCGTGTCGTGGTCGATGACCGCCAGCCCCAGGCCGGATTTGCGTGAGGTCGTGCCGTCATCGGGCACGGCGACCAACTCGTAGCGTCCCGAGGAGATGGCCGCCAGGCGCGGATTGGCGGACGCGAGAACCTCCTCCAGACGCGCGATGAGAACCCACGCGGACAGGGGCGTGGACACCAGGTTTTCTGGCCCCGACGCCGACGCGATATCCGCGAGGCGCCGAATCGGACCGGCCTGCTCGCGTGCGTCGGCGAGCGCGGCGAGCGAGGCGCCAAGGCTCTCGCGGGCGGCGTCAAGCTGCGCGCAATGCTGCTCGAGTCTGCCGGCCCGCCGGGTGGCCTCGGCGCTGGCGTCTCCGGCGCGCTGCGAGGCATCGGCGAGGGCCGCGATGTCGGGTTCGGGGCAGGCCGCCGCCCGGACGAGCCTGTCGGAGGTGAGCGCGTCGCGGGTCGCGTACAGCTCCTTCTCATGCTCGTTGATGCGTGTCTCGAGCGCGTCAACCTCGTCGCGCGTCAGGAGGAGGCGCTCCCACGTGTCGGAGGCGAGCTCCTGGGACTCCAGGGCGCGTGCGAGGGAACGGAGAGCCTCGTCGTGTGCTCTCCGGGCGCCATCCCAGTCGGAGCACGCGCCGATCGTGGATGCGGCCCGCTGGGCGCGCTGATCGAGGTGCGCGGCGCGCGCCTCCAGGGAGGGGAAGCCCTGCCGTTCGCCCTCCACGTGGCGCTGGGTGTGGGCGAGGGCGGATCGGCGCTCTGCCAGCTGGGAAGCCAGGGAGGCCGCCCTTTCGCGTGCACGCGTCAGCTCGTCCGTGATTCCGTCGAGCTGTTCGCGCACCTGCGCCAGGTCCTCTTCGAGGCTCGCGATTCGGGGCTTGAGCGCGTCGAGCGCGGCAACCTCAAGGGCCGCCTGGTCGCGCTGGGTCTCCAGCAGAGCTGTCGGCCCCGCGGCCGCCTCGTTGAGCTGCGCGATGCGGCGCACCATGTCCTGATGGGTGGAACGAGCGTCACGCAGAGCGTCCTCGGCCCGATCACGCGCACGGTCCAGGTCGGCGACCTGCTCGCGCGTGATCTCCCCGTCAAGCGGAGGAGCAGGGCAGGGGTGGTCGGGAGAGCCGCACACGGGGCAGGGAACCTCGTCCTCCAGTTCGCGCGCGATCGCCGAGGCGCTCTGCGCAATCCACAGGTCGTGAGCGTCGGCTGCGGCGGCGTTGGCGAGCTTGGCCCCCGCCGTGGCCTCGCGCAGCTCCTCGGAAGCCCCCGGCAGGGCGGCGCGCAGCAGATCGGCCTGCCGCGAAGCCTCGAGGCGCCGGTCCAGCGCATGCAGCGCGGCTCGCTTGTCGGGCAGGGCGTCGGCGTCCGAACGCATGAGCGTGAGCGAGGCCTGCGCCCGCTCAATCACCGCGGGCAGGGTATCGCGCTGCGACTCGAGGGTAGCGACTGCTGCGAGCGCTCCTCGGTGACTCTCCTCCAGCGCGGAAATCTCCTCGGCGAGGCCCGGCAGGGAACGCTCCTGGACGAGGGTGGCCTCAAGGGCGCCGAGAGTGCGCGTTGCCTCGTCTCTCAACGCGTGAGCGCGTGCGAGAAGATCGGCCACGACCTCCAGCGTGAGATCCTGCGAGCTGAGGGGGATGTCCTCCTCGGCGGCGAGGCCTCGGGCGCAGGACGCAACCCGGTCGGCGGCCTCCTCCAGGCGGCGTGCGGCGGAGGCCGCGGAGGAGGCGTAGGGCGCGACGGCGAGCGCCCGGCGGGCGTTGGCGGTTCGCGAGCGCAGGGCGTCGATCTCCGGCTCGGCTCCGCGCAGCTCTTCCAGCCTCGCCGTCGTGCGCGCGTGCTCGGCCTGGTCGGCGGCCAATGCCCGGCCCCGATCCAGTGCTTGGGCGGCCTCGCGGGCCAGGTTCGCGGCGTCCAGGGCGTCGGCCTGCGCCCGTTCGTGCGCTGCGCGGGCGTCGCGGCACGCGCGGTCCGCCCAGCGCCGCACGGGGGTGGGGTCCTGCGCGCTCGCGTCGAGCGTGTCGGCTTGCCCGTGCAACGAGGGCGTCTCGGAGGCGGCGCCCGCGGCTTCCTCGCCGCTTCGCTCGCCGTCGTGCTCCGCGAGCGAAGCGGCGAGCGAGCGCATCTGCTCAAGGGCGCCGACCGCCGCGACGCGACGTTCCTCGATGCCGCGCTTGGACGCCGCCGCCGCCTCGGTGAGGGCCTTGGAGAAGTCGACGTAGATCTGCGTGTCGAAGATGTCGCGCAGGATCTGCTCGCGAGCATCCGACGTGGAGGTCAGGAACTGGGAGAACTTCCCCTGCGGGAGCACAATCGTCTGTAGGAACTGGTCCTTGTCCAGCCCGACGACTCGGGGAATCTCGTAGCCGACGTCGCGCGGTCCCGACGCGATCGCCTCGACGGTGCGCCACCCGTCGGGCGCACTCGGATCCTCCACGACGCGCGTGAGGGAGGCGCGGGAATTGCGCTGTGACTTCTTGCCGATCGGCGTGTAGGCGGGGGTGCGGCTCACCCGGTAAATTCCGGAGCCGACCTCGAACACGAGGTCCGCCTCCGAGGGGTCCTCATCTCCGATGTGGTTCGAGCGCAGGCGATCCTTCGACGCGTCCTTCGTGCGCGCCACGTCCCCGTACAGGGCGAAGGTGATCGCGTCGATCAGCGTGGACTTGCCCGACCCCGTGGGACCATCCAGCAGGAAGAGCCCCGAGTCCTCGAAGGCCGAGAAATCGACCCTGTGAGTGCCCGCGAAGGGGCCGATTCCCGTGATACGCAGCCAGCGGATCTTCACGACGCATCCTTTCGGCGAAGAGCAGCCCACACGTCCTGGGCGAGCGCGCGCTCCTGGGCATCCAGCGGGCGACCCCCCACGGCCTCGTAGAACTCCTCCGTGACCTCGCGAGGGTCACGGGAGGCCGCTAAGGCCCGCGCCGGATCGAGGGAAGGAGCCTGCGAGGGACGGTGAACGACGACGAGCGCGAAGGGGTAGACCTCGCGGATGCGCGCCACCATGCGCTCGGGGCGCGCGTCGTCCGTGACCGTGACCGACACGTACGAGGCCGTGGTCTCCTTGTCGGGGGCCGCGAGCAGCTCGTCCATGGTCCCCTCAAGCACGGTGATGCCGCGCAGCGTCGGGATCGGCACCACGTCGATGCCCGCGACGTCCGTGTCGTCGGTCCTCACGAGGGTCACGGACTTGGGAGAGCCTGCCTCGGAGAAGGAATACGCGATGGGGGAACCCGAGTAGCGGATCGGGACGTGGGCGCCGGCGACGTCCTGCGGGCGGTGCAGGTGCCCGGCCGCAACGTAGTCCAAGCCGTGGGCAAGGGGGGCCTCGCCCCCGAGCGTGTCGAAAAGGTCGGCGGACACCGAGGGAACACCACCAACCTGTATGTCGCGCTCCGAATCTGAGGGATGCGCGCCCGTCACAAACGCGTGCGGCATGGCAATCGCGGGGCGTTGATCGCCCGCCTCGCGCCGGGCCGATAGGTCCCGGCGGATGCGACGCAGAGCCGCAGCCAGCACCGCCTGGTGCGAGCGTGGAAGAGGGCGTGCGGCGCCCGACTCTCCGTCGGGCTCCAGGTCGGAGAGCACCTGGCGGACCAGGTCCGGCTCCAGGTAGGGCATCGGATACACGAGCGCGCCCCCGGCCTCGACGGCGCTGCCGATGGCCTCGGGGTCGGTGACCACGTGCAGCGACGGGGAGAGCATGTCCGCGAAGAGTCCCAGGCGCGCCGCCCCGTCGTGGTTGCCCGACGTCAGGATCACAGTGGTGATGGCCGTCAGCTCGCGCAGCGCCCGACGCATCCGCGCCAGCGCGTCGACGGGCGGCACCGCCCGATCGAAGACGTCGCCCGAGATCAAGACGGCGTCGACGCCGCGCTCTCGGACGAGGGCCACCAGCCAGTCGATGAACGCGTCCGCGCTGTCCCCCAGGGGCGCGCCGTGCAGGGTGCGCCCCAGGTGCCAGTCGGAGGTGTGCAGAATCAACATGACCCCAGTGTGGCAGAGAGCGCCCACATCTGCGTCCCGCGCGTGGGAGCGGGGGAACTCCGGCGGCCTCGCGCGTCCGGAGGCCCGGTGGTGTCACGCAGGCTTGGAACGTGGACACCCGGTGCGAGCCCGGTGCCAGCCGATAGCATGGGGAGCATGACGAAGCCCTTCCTGATGCTGACCTCGCGCGATGACGGCCCCGTCCTGAGTTCGGAGAGCGCCGACCTTCCGCGATTCTGTGGCCTGTCGGAGGAAGGCGTGCGCCGGGTGCGCATCGAGCGGGACCTGCCGGAGCTGGACCTATCGGACTACTCCGGTGCCTTCGTGTGCGGATCCCCGTGGGACGCGGGCGCCGATGATCGCCTCAAGGAAGCGCGGCAGGTGCGCGCCGAGGCATGGCTGCGTTCCTTCTACGACCGAGCCCTGGCCGAATCCTTCCCGATCCTGGGCCTGTGCTACGGCCTGGGGACCCTCACCCTGCACCTGGGCGGTGTCCTCGACACCCACCACGGCGAGGAGATCAGCGGCATCGCGCTGACGAAGACCGACGCGGGGCGCGAGGACCCCCTCCTGGAGGGCACCCCCGACCGCTTCCACGCCTACGTGGGTCACCACGAGGCCGTACGCGAGCTCGCGCCCGGCATGCAGGTGCTCCTGGCGGGGGAGGCCACCCCCATCCAGATGGTGCGCGTCGGCGAGGCCGCCTGGGCGACCCAGTTCCACCCCGAGATGGACCTGGAGGGCGTGACCATCCGCATCGATCAGTACGCCGACCGCTACTATCCGGCCGAGAAGGCCGAGGCGATCCGCGCCCAGGTCGCCACCGTGGACACGGACCCCTCGCGCCTGATCCTGCGAAACTTCGTGCGCCGCTTCCAGCGCTGAGCGCGGCCCGGCGGACGGGGCTGCGCTCCGCGGTGCGGTTACGGTGCGTGGGGGAGTCTTCGGGATTCGACATGGGCCCCGACTCTAGCGGGGCGCGCCGCGACGCGGCCACGTCTCAAACAGGGGTGAGACGTGGCCGCTGTCGGCGACGATGTGAAGGTGTGAGGCTATCCGGCTGGGTGGATCGGTCCGCGCCTGCGAGCGCGGTCTTTTGCGATGAAGAGCACCACGAAGAAACAGAGGGCAACGAACATGGCGCCCACCGCGACGTTCCACGGCATGTTGTAGGGTTCGGGGTCGATGCCCCTGTCCGTGATATCACCGACGATGACAGCGGCGGTGCATACGAGGGAACAGCCCATCACCGCCCACTCGCAGGCCCGAAGCGCCCGGCGTGCACCCGGAATCTGACGCGAATAGCCAGGGGCGGAGACAGCGAGGAGGGCCGCGGCGCAGGCGACCCCGTAGTCACTCAGGCGGTTGTCCCTCCCGAAGAAGGTTCCGCCGATCGAGTAGACGGCTGTGCCGATCAACAGTGCGAAGAAGAAGTAGCGGAGGACCTTGTCGACCCGCGAAAGCCCTGCAGCGTTGCCGATAAGGCTCTGCTCAATGGTGGACACAGCGATCACGACCTTGTGAACCAGAGATAGCGACCGTCGCTACATTTCTATTATTGACTGGCCTGGTGACCTGTCAAGCATTCCTATTGGTGAAATATGTTACATTACATTCTTATCGTTTGTAACAGTCTTGCGAAGCTGATAATGGGTTATCGCGCTGCCCTGCTCGCCGCCTCGGCGGTCGCCACCGCCTCCAGGAGCCTGCGCACCGACGCCACCCGGGAGGCGCGCCCTTGCCGCACCTGATCCGCGTCCCCGCCCCCGGCCTCGTCGAGTGCGAAAGGCCCGGTGGCGCGCGCGTAGGTGTCAAGCGCGCACGAGGGCTCGGAGGTGGCGTGCGAGCACAGGGGCAGACACCAGGCGGCGGCGCCGGCGACGTCCGGGAAGACCCCCAGCACGTCGGCGACGCTCACGTGCCCCAGGCCGAAGGAACGCACGCCGGGCGTATCCACGATCCAGCCGCCCCCGTCCAACTCGAAGGCCTCGGACGAGGTCGACGTGTGGCGTCCGCGCCCCGTCACCTCGTTCACGTGCCCCGTCGCGCGGTCGGCTCCCGGAACCAGCAGGTTGATGAGCGTCGACTTGCCGACCCCGGAGTGTCCCACCAGCACCGACCAGTGGCCGGCCAGGAGGATCCGCAGCTCGGCGACGCCCGGGTCGGCCTCCCCGGCCTCGGCGCTCGTGAGCACCACGCGCACGTCGAAGTCCTCGTAGGCGGCGATCAGCTCGTCGGCGCTGGCCAGGTCCGCCTTCGTCAGCACGAGGACGGGGGAGAGGCCCGCCTCGTAGGCGGCGACCAGGCAGCGGTCGATCATGCCGGTGCGCGGCGGCGGATCCGCCAGCGCCACGACGATGCACATCATGTCCGCGTTCGCCACGATCGCCTTCTCCCCGCGCTGATCGGGTGCGTCCTCGAGGGAACGGCGCAGCACCGAGGAACGTTCCTCGACCGCGACGATGCGCGCGAGCGTGTCCGCGCGCCCGCTCAGGTCTCCCGTGAGGCGAACCCGGTCACCCATGATGACCGCGCCTCGCCCCAGTTCCCGGGCGCGCACCGCGACCACCCGGGTGCCGTCCGCTTCCAGGCTCACCTGGTAGCGCCCCCGGTCGATCCCGACGACGCGGCCCAGAGGCTTGGAGGACCAGTCGGGCCGGTCCTTGGAGCGCGGGCGCGACCCCTTGCCCGCGCGCACCCGCACGCGCGGGTCGTCGGTACCCGTGTCTCGGCGCGCCATCACTTCTCCTCCAGGGGCGACGAGGCCCGCGTGTCCCGGGCGGTCCCGGTTCCGTCGGCGCTCAGGAGGGAGTCCCACATGGCCGCGAAGCCGGGCAGCGTCTTGGAGGTACACGTGATGTCGTCAACCGTGATGCCGGGGGTGATGAGGCCCAGGATTGCGCCGAACGTCGCCATGCGATGGTCCGCGTAGGAACGAATCTGCGCGGCGTGGAGCGGGCGCGGCGTGATGACGAGGCCGTCCTCGGTCTCTTCGGCCTGCCCGCCCGCACGGTTGATCTCAGCAACCAGCGCCGCCAGGCGGTCGGTCTCGTGGCCGCGCAGGTGCGCGATGCCGCTCAGGTGCGAGGGCGTGGAGGCGTAGGCGCAGATCGCGGCCAGGGTGGGGGTGAGCTCTCCGACCTCGGCCATGGTCGCCTTGATGCCCGGGTAGTTTCCGGCGCCCGGACCCGTGAGGGTCAGGCCCTCCTCGTCCAGGGTGATGGTCGCGCCCATGTGGCCCAGCAGCGCCCGCCAGGCGTCGCCCGCCTGGGTGGTCGCCCCCGGCCACGCCGGGATCCGCACGCGACCGCCCGTGATCATCGCGGCGGCCAGGAAGGGCCCGGCGTTGGACAGGTCCGGTTCCACCACGATCTCGCCGCCTCGGGGCCGAGACGGGAACACGTGCCAGGTCGACAGGTCCGCTTGTGCCTCGTCCACGACCTCCAGGTCGATGCCCGCGCCCGCCAGGGAAGCCAGCGTCATCTCCACGTGCGGCATCGAGGGCACAGGACCCGGAGCCGACACGAAGAGAGGGTCTCCGACGAGGGGAGAGACGAGCAGGAGTGCCGAGAGGAACTGCGAGGAGGAAGACGCATCCACCCAGGCCTGTGCGCCCAGAGGCGTGCGCAGCGGCCCCCGGATAGAGAAGGGCAGGTGCCCGCGCTCCCCATGGTAGGTGACCGACGCGCCCATCCGGACGAGCGCATCCAGGAGGGGACCCAGGGGGCGCGCATACGCCTGCTTGTCCCCGTCGAAGAGAGTCTCCTCCGCTGACAGGGCGGCCAGGGGAGGCAGGAACCGCATGACGGTCCCCGCCAGGCCGCACTCGATGCGCCCGCCGCGAGGAGGAAGCGACATCGGCGTGACGCGCAGCGCCCCGTCGCCCGCGTCTTCGATGCGCGCGCCCATCACCTCAAGCGCGTCCGCGAACAGGCGCGTGTCGCGCGCTTCCAGCGCCCCCGTCACCAGGGAGGGGGCCTCGCCGACGGCGGCCAGGTAGAGGGCGCGCGCGGTGATGGACTTCGAACCGGGAATCGCGACCGTTGCATCCACGGGCGAGTCGGCGACCGGCGCCCGCCACGGGGAGGCGGTCACGAAGCGGTGCCGCTCAGGCGCGCGGTGACAGCCGCCTCGGCGGCGGCAACCGCCCGGCGCTGGTCGCGGCGAAGCGCCCGAGCGACCGACGCGGAGGGCTGACCCACCCGGTCGGTCGACGCGATCAGGACGCCGCCGGTGACGCCCAGCTTGTACAGGGTGCGGTAGCGGCGGCGCTTGATCTGCTCCTTCGTCAGGTGACCCGTGCCGCCCCAGATGGGGGCACCCACGAGCGCCATCGGTGCGCCAATGGCGGCCAGGGTCAGCGCGCTGCGCCTCGGGTGACGTCCGATCGCGAAACGCAGTCCGGCAAACAGCGTCACCGCGCCCGCCACGCGGGTCGCCACGGCCAACTGGTCATCCGTCAGGGGCTCCAGGCCCGCAGCGTCGGTCGCCTTGTCGAGCAGCGGGCGGACGCCCGCGGCGCGCTCCACGTGATGGCGGGGATGCGTGAGAGCATCGACCCCGTCTGCGATGAACGGGGCGGCGAGCAGGGGACGGGCGATGACACGCAGCATATTCATACCCCTATTGTTCGTCACCGCGCCGCCTTCCGGAAGCCGAATGGCCACACTCGCCCCATCCAACGAGCATAAAGTGTTGCAACGCACACTCATGGTGGTTGTGGAATAAAGTGCCTCGTGAGGCGTTCCCCTCAGTATGATCGCCTCGTCATCCTCCCAATACCCACCGCATGCCCACGAGGCTACGCTGGGAGGCGATGGACACGACGACCCACGCTCCGACGCCAGCGGCGACCACCCAGGCTCCTGCCTCGTCAACCGAGGACGACGCCCAGCTCCAGGCACGCTTCATGGACGAGGCCATGCCCCTCATGAACCAGCTCTTCGGGGCGGCGCTCGGCATGACGCGCAACCGAGCCGACGCCGAGGACCTGGTCCAGGAGACCTACCTGAAGGCCTACCAGAAGTTCCACCAGTACAAGCCGGGAACAAACATCAAGGCATGGCTCTATCGGATCCTTACGAACACCTACATCACCGGCTACCGCAAAGCCCAGCGCTCCCCCAAGCGGGCCTCCACCGACACGGTCGAAGACTGGCAGCTGGCCGAGGCCGCCTCCCACGCTGAGTCGGGCTTGAAGTCGGCGGAAGTCGAAGCCCTCGAGGCGCTGCCCTCCACGCAGCTGCGCGAGGCACTCGATTCGCTGTCCGAGGAACACCGGATGGTTGTCCTCATGGCCGACGTTGAAGGGATGAGCTACAAGGAAATCGCCGAAGAACTAGGAGTTCCCATGGGGACCGTCATGAGCCGCCTCAACAGGGCACGCAAGAACCTGCGCGCCTCCCTGGCTGACGTCGCCGCGGAATACGGAATCGGAGGGGCGAAGTGAACGCGACCGTGACCTGCCAGCAGGTCCTTGACGCCCTGTATACCCTCATCGACTGCGAAGAGTGCGACCAGCGCACCACCCTCATTGACCAGGGGGCGGTCCCCGGCCCCGATGCCCGCGCCCGCGCCCTCATGCGCGCACACGTGGCATCCTGCCCGCACTGCGCCGACGCCCTCGACGCCGAACGCCACCTGAGGGTCGTGCTGCGCGACTGCTTCGAGGCAGAGGAAGCCCCGCCCCAGCTGCGCGCCCGCATCGTCGCCTCCCTCACCACCGTGTCCGTGGCCTGGCACTGACGCCCAGAGGCCCGGACGCCGCACGCATTGCCGGATCGTTTAGGCTGCGCACCCAGGAGGCGGGGGCATGCGCCGTGGCGTCCTGCGCCTCCCGCACCCCGGGAGGGGCAGCGCCGCGTGCCCGCGTTTTTCTCCGGGAGCTTTCGGGGCCGAGGCGGTGCCACGGGTCCTTCTCGCGGTGAACTTCGTCGCCGAGGAGGCGGTGTGCCTTGGTGCTTTGGGAAAATGTGTGCAAAAATGCTTCAGTCTAGACAACAACCCAAGGAGTATGACATGTCGAAGCGGGGTCGTAAGCGTCGCGATCGTCGTAAGAACGGCGCGAACCACGGCAAGCGTCCTAACGCCTGAGCCGATTGCGTTGCGCGCCCGGACCGGTCGGTCCGGGCGCGCTGTGTATACCCCGCTCAGGGACGGACAATGCGAGGGCGGAGCCCCCACCTCGCGTGTCACTGCCGCGCGGTGTCGGCTGCGTGCGGCTGAGTCAACGGTGGTCCCGACCGATCAATCGCGCGGATGCTGGCGGGGCGGCGGCTGTGTGGGCTGCGTGCCCGGTGGGGCGGGTGACTGGTGCAGGTGCTGTCCATGTGACCGTTGCGATCAATCGCGCGGATGCTGGCGGGGTGGCGACTGTGTCGGCTGCGTGCCCGGTGGGGTGGGTAATCGGTGTGCATGTGCTCCGCGTGTGATCCGGTTTGGGTGGTGCCCTCGTTCGCGGATAGGTTGTGCGTTCATGGATAGGTTATTTGCTTGCGGATAGGTTAATAGGCTATCCACGTGCTCATTACCTATCCGCATGCCCATTACCTATCCGTGTGGGTCCCCCTCGCCGCGGGGTCCCTCTCGGCGCGGCGCCCACGTGTGCTCATTACCTATCCGTGTGCTCGTTACCTATCCGTGTGGGTCCCTCTCGGCGTGGCGCCCCCCGCGTGCCGGTGGCAATCGTTGGGAAAGCCCAAGCCGAACCCGTCCTCGCCGCGGCGCCCACGCGTGCCCATTACCTATCCGTGTGGGTCCTCCTCGGCGCGGCGCCCACGTGTGCTCGTTACCTATCCGCCTGCCTATTTCCTATCCGCGAACCGTGGGTGTAGAAGCGACGCGAAGGCCCATCGCACCGTGTCGAGGGGAGCTTCCATAGTGACCGGAACTCGGGAGCGGGTTTCATTGGTCCCAAGGCCCGAATGAGTCTGATGCGGAGTCTCTCCCAGTCATCGTAGTCCGTCCAACTCACTCGGATGACCTGCCAACCGGCATCTCGAAGGTCCTGATCGCGCAACACCCACTCACGCTTAGCCCGTTCGATTTCTGCACGTGTCGTACCAAGTTTCGTGATCCCATCGAATTCGATGATGATATGCAGCTGTTCAATCAGGATATCAACGTAGTAGTGACGTCCTCGCACGTCGATGCGAGCCTGTGTCGCGACCGCGAAAGGGCAGATCGAACGGACGATCCACAGGAGCGCGGCTTCAGCTGGATTGGCGCATCCGGGATCGATCGCGTGCACGATGGAACGTGCGCGTCGGTATCCGCGCACTTTCCCTGCTTGCGTGAGCCTCATGAGGAGCTCGTTTCGTATCTGCTCAGCACGTCGGCGTCGGTCATCTTGTTGAAACATCGAGAAATGACTCCATGACTGCAACGCCATACTCCCCAACACGAATGCCTCGAGTGGCTCGTCATGAAGAGCGCATCGAAGGAGCGCATCGTATGGGTGCTCCGTGGTCAAGCCATCGATAGTGGCGCGTTCCCTCGACAGCGGTGGAAACGGGGAACACGAGACCGATGTCGCCGGTACTGTCGTCGAGCACAAGGTGCAGGATGGTAGCAGGGTGGTGCTTCGACGACTGGCACGAAAAATGGTGATGGGCGGGTTTTGAGACCAACCGTGTATCCCCGCCAGGCGCAGGCAGCTTTGTCCCACGAAGAGGGGATGTTGTTTGTGCGAGACATTCACAGCATGCATACGTGCGTGGGTGATTGCCTCCCAGATCTCCCACGGGTCAGCGTTTGTCGGATCCATGCCGAGGACGGCGCTGACTCCACGCATGATTCGTATCGGAGAGTGTGGCTGCTGGTGACTGGCTAAATCGCGAGGAGGGGCGACAAGAAACGAGTGCTGCGTCATAACCTGCAGTGTTGCTCCGCTGAGAGCGCTGCGACAACGCTGAAGGGAGGGGCTGTGGATACCGGAGACCCGGCGTGAATCCCTGTCGATAACGCGCGGCTAGTCGGGCGGATAAAGGGCGCGAGCCGGAGACCTGATACGGAAGCCCTGTCGACGGTGCGACGAGGGGCATCCGCGGAAGGCTTTCGACGTGTTCGAGGGCGTGGTCCAGCTCGTGGCCGTTCGTGTGCTCGGCACGCGCTCGCGGACAGGTTGGGTTTGAGCGAACCGTGCGATCTCGTTGCGAGATTTGCGGCCCTCACGGTCATCCGCGTGTCGGCCGACGGGGCGGGTAACCTCGGCAGACGATTGTTGTCCATGTGACCGTTGCGATCAATCGCGCGGAGGCTGGCGGGGCGGCGGCTGTGTCGGCTGCGTGCCCGGTGGGGCGGGTGGCTGGTGCAGGTGCTGTCCATGTGACCGTTGCGATCAATCGCGCGGATGCTGGCAGGGTGGCGACTGTGTCGGCTGCGTGCCTGGCGGGGTGGGTAATCGGCGTGCACGTGCTCCGCGTGCGATTCGGTTCGGGTGGTGCCCTCGTTCGCGGATAGGTTGTGCGTTCATGGATAGGTTATTTGCTTACGGATAGGTTAATAGGCTATCCGCGTGCTCATAACCTATCCGCATGCCCATTACCTATCCACATGTCCATAACCTATCCGTGTGGGTCCCCCTCGCCGCGGCGCCCCCCGCGTGCCGGTGGCAATCGTTGGGAAAGCCCAAGCCGAACCCGTCCACGCCGCGGCGCCCACGCGTGCTCATTACCTATCCACATGTCCATAACCTATCCGTGTGGGTCCCCCTCGCCGCGGGGTCACCCTCGCCACGGCGCCCACGCGTGCCGGTGGCAATCGTTGGGAAAGCCCAAGCCGAACCCGTCCTCGCCGCGGCCCCCACGCGCCGACGACAACCGGAAGCGCCGCGCCCCCGTGGGGAGAGAAGAAAACGCGGCACGGGCGGAATCGCAGCGTATCCTTGAGCGTGTTGCCGCGCGGGTACATCCCCACGGGCACGCGCACTGATGTATCGATACGAAAGAGGCCTGATGTCCCTCCGCATGCGTCTTGCCCATGCCGTCATGGGGCTGATGCCCCCGGTACTGCACAGCGAGGAAGCGACGCGTGCCGTGGCCGAGTCCGCGCCGCTGCACACAGCGATGCCCACTTTGATGCGCGCCCGCTTCACGGAAAGCCGCCAGGGAGGCGTCGCGCGCGTGGCGCCCATACGCGGCCTGCGTTCGGGCGGCGCCCTCATCTATCTGCACGGCGGAGCCTACGTCTACCCCATGGTCGCGGCGCAGTGGCCGCTCGTGGAGGGACTGATCGACCGCACGGGGCTCCCCGTCATCATCCCCGACTACCCGCTCGCCCCCGCGCACACCGCGAGCGACGCGTTCTCCTTCGTCCAGACCATCATTGACGAGGCCCAGGCCGAGTTCGGCCGCGTCATCGTCTGTGGCGACTCGGCGGGAGGCGGCCTCGCGCTGTCCCTTGCCATGCAGCGCCGCGACGCGGGCGCGCGCCAGGTCGATGGCCTCCTCCTGTACGCGCCGTGGGTCGACGTGGCAATGACGAACCCCGCGATTAAGGACGTGCAGGGCCGCGACAAGATCCTGCGCGTGCCCGGCTTGCAGTGGGCGGGGCGAGCATGGGCCGGTGACCTAGACCCGGGAGACCCCCGCGTGAGTCCGTTGCACGGTGACCCGGCGGGGCTCCCTCCGATGCGGATCTTCCAGGGCAACGCCGACATCGTGTGCCCCGACACGATCGAGTTCGCGCGCTCGGCTGCCCGCGCCGGGGTGGATGTGCGCCTGCGCGTGGAACCCGACGGCTTCCACGTCTACGTGCTCGCGGTCCCCGTGATCCCCGAGGCGCAGGCTGCCCTCGATCGCAGCGCGCGCTTCGTCTCCGGGATCATGCACGACTCCGGAGACTCCTGACGGGCCCGGGCGGGCCTGCCGGCCCTAGCTGCGATCTACGCGGGCGGTGACGGTCCACGTCCCAGCCTGGACGTCCGTGTCCACGCGTCCGCCCAGGACATCAACCAGCGCGCGGATCTCACCCAAGCGGCGCTTGCCGAGCACGTCGGCGCTGCTCGTCAGGACGCTGATCGTCAGCGTGACCTCCTCCTGCGTCGCCCCGCCGGTCACCGTGATCGGCGCATTCTTGTCGACCTCGGCGACGTGGGAGAACACCATGTAGAGGATCTCCGCGCCCACGGCGTCGAGGCGCCTAGGAAGGGGTGCGCCCGCGTCGAAGAAGCTGATGACGATGAAGCCCGAGCGTTGTGCGTGGCTGATGGCGCCGTCAATGGTCGCGTAGTTGTCGGGCGGAGTGGGATGGGCCGCAGCGGGCCGATCGGTTCCCTGGCCGGGCGAGGACACTGCTGCGCCCCTCGCCGAGAGAGGGGACGCCTCGGTGCCACGCGTCGCGCTCGCGGCGGAATCGGAGCGAGGCGACGAACGACCCGAAGGCGCGGAGTGGGAATCCTTGATGTAGGAAGGCTTCTCGGCCGAAGGATAGCCGACACCGTGCCGAGGCGGAGTCAGCAGGTCGATAGAGCGGCGCACCCTGTTAGCCACGATGACGATCAGGATGACAACGAGCAGCAGGAGTAGGAACGAGAGGGGCCTGTGGAAGGAGACATGACGCCAGAGGGCCACCACCATGACGATGACGATGACGAGGCCGCAGGTGGCCGTCCAACCCGCCAGCTTCTCCCGGATCCACGCGTCCATGTTCTCTCCCTTTGTCGGCGAGCGGCGTCGCGGCGCGCCGCTGTCCGCGACTGACAGCAGCGTTCGCACCGTTCTAGGAATCCGTCGGGGTTGCACCCGTCCACTCGTACCATCCCTGGTGCTGCACGATCCAGGCCATCAACGCGTAGCCGGCCTGGCCGGGCAGGGTCTGACCATCCTGTCCGCGGGCCAGGGATGCCGCCATGTCCTCAAACCACTGGTCGTGGGCGACCAGCGGCGTGTAGCAGTCAACGAAAGGTATCCCACGGCGCGCGCACACTTCGGAGCACGAGGAGGACAGGGCCTTGAGGGAGGCGGCATCCACCCCCGCGAGCGGCGGGGGGCCCACGACGAAGCTGGGGATGCCCAGCGCCGTCGCGCGGTCGGTGATGTTGGCCAGGTTCAGGCGAGAACGCGCGGTGGACACGCCGGCGGGGATGTCCCCCGGACCCACGCCGATCACGAGGCCGTGAGGCTCTCCCTCCGCCAGGCGAGGCAGGACCTCGGACTCCCAGCGAGATGCCATCTGCCTCGTCGTCTCGGAGGGGACCGCGAGCGTCAGGAAGGTCGCGGGTAGGTCGAAGGTCGAGTGGGCGTTAACCCGGCCGACCCAGCCCAGCCCCCGAGGGTCGCCGACCCCCGCGACGAGCTCGTCGCCGATGAAACAGATGCGCATGGTGTTCCTTTCTGGGTGTGTCCCGCGCGTTCCCCGGGCGGCCGGGACTCCTCGTCAGCCTTCGAAGGCCTGCGCAATAAGGGTAGCTGCCTGCTGCTTGTGGAGCGACGCGCGTCCAGCTGCCGTCGTGGCCGACTCCGGCCTGGACACCAGGCGCACGCCCCGCTCCAGCGACGGGAACAGGTTGAGGGCCAGGTGCGGCCACGCCCCCTGGTTGCGAGGCTCGTCCTGGACCCAGGTGAGCGACGCCCCCGGGTAGCAGGCCAGGGCGGAGGCGACCTCCTCCTCGGGCAGGGGGTAGAGCTGCTCCAGGCGGATGATCGCCGTCGAGGAGTCGGCGCGCTTGTCCCTCTCCTTGACGAGGTCGTAGTACAGGCGGCCCGAGCACAGCAGAACCCGCGTCACGGAGGCGGCATCGAGGCCCGCCGCGTCGTCGATGACCGGCTGGAACGCGCCCGAGGTGAACTCCTCGATGTGCGAGGAGGCGGCCGACAGGCGCAGGAGCTGCTTGGGGGTGAAGGCGATGAGCGGCTTGCGCGGCCGCTTGTAGGCCTGGGTGCGCAGCAAGTGGAAGTAGTTCGCTGGCGTGGAGGGCTGGACGATCCACATGTTGTCCTGTGCAGCCAGCTGCAGGTAGCGCTCGATGCGGGCGCTCGAGTGATCGGGCCCCTGCCCCTCGTAGCCGTGAGGAAGCAGCATGACCAACGAGGAGCGCTGGCCCCACTTCTGCTCGGCCGAGCACACGAACTCGTCGATGACGGTCTGCGCTCCGTTCGCGAAGTCACCGAATTGAGCCTCCCAGATCGTGAGCGTTTCGGGGCTTTCGAGGGAGTAACCGTAGTCGAACGCGAGGACGCCGTACTCGCTGAGCGGGGAGTTCCACACGTCGAAGCGCGCCTGGGACTGGGTGAGGAAACGCAGGGGAGTGAACTCGCGCCCGTCTGTGGCGTCGTGCAGGATCGCGTGGCGTTGGACGAAGGTTGCGCGCGCCACGTCCTCGCCCGACAGGCGAACTCCCGTGCCCTCCATGAGGAGAGTACCGAAGGCGAGGAGCTCGGCAAAACCCCAGTCGATGGGCCTGCGTCCCAACGCCATGTCGTGGCGGCGCTCGCACAGCTGCCGGAGCTTGGGATGGGGGTGGAAGCCGTCGGGGAAGCGCGTGTGGGCACGCCCGATGCGCTCCAGCTGCTCCTGGGCGGCGGCCGAGGTCCAGCCGATCATCATGCCGGTGCCGGGCAGCTGGGACTCGGGCATGGTCCACTGGGCGGAGGCCGACTCTCCGGCCTCGCCCACGCCCGCGGTCAGCGCGGGGTCGTGCGTGCGGCTGCCCGGATTCGTTTGGCTGGCCGCGCCCGCCCCGCCCGCGCGTGTCTCATCGAGGATGCGTCCCAGTTCCGCCTCGTACTGCGCGATCGACTGGCGGGCCTCGTCCTCGGTGAGCTGCCCGCGGCCCACCAGGCCACGAATGTACACGGCGCGCGTGGAGGGGATGCGGTCGATGAGCGAGTACATGACGGGCTGGGTCATCGACGGGTCGTCGCCCTCGTTGTGTCCGCGCCTGCGGTAGCACAGCATGTCGATGATGACGTCCTTGTGGAAGGCATTGCGGTACTCAAACGCCAGGTGCGCGCAACGGATAACGGCCTCGGGGTCGTCGGCGTTGACGTGCAGGATGGGGACCTGCAGGCCCTTGGCCAGGTCCGTCGCGTAGCCGGTGGAACGGCCCTGCGTGGGTCCCGTCGTGAAGCCGATCTGGTTGTTGACCACGATGTGGATCGTGCCGCCGGTCTTGTAGCCCTCCAGCTGGGACAGGTTGAAGGTCTCCTGGACGACCCCCTGGCCGATGAACGCCGCGTCGCCGTGGATGAGGATCGGGATGATCGGCAGATCGGGGTCTCCCAGGTGCTCCTGCTTGGCGCGCACGATGCCCTCCAGGACGCCGTCCGCCGCCTCCAGGTGCGAGGGGTTGGCGGCCATGTAGACCTTGGTGGCCAGGCCGTCGTCGAGGGAGTAGACGCCCCACGTTCCCAGGTGGTACTTGACGTCTCCCGAGCCCTGCACCGAGTTGGGCATGTAGTTGCCCTCGAACTCGTCGAAGATCTGCGCGTAGGACTTGCCCGCAATGTTGGCCAGGACGTTGAGGCGCCCGCGGTGGGCCATGCCGATCGCGACCTCGTGAATGCCCGCGCGCGCGGAGTCCGCCAGGATGTGGTCCAGCAGCGGGATCAGGGATTCCCCGCCCTCGAGGGAGAAGCGCTTTTGGCCCATGAACTTGGTCTGCAGGAACTCCTCGAATGCCTCGGCGCGAATGAGCGTGCCCAGGATGTGGCGTTGGGCGGCGGGGGAGAGAGACTCGTACGGTCCCTCAATGCGCTGTTGGACCCAGGCGCGCTGGTGGGGATCCTGGATGTGCATGTATTCGATGCCGACGGTTCGCGTGTAGGTGTCGTGCAGCCGGGTCAGGATGTCGCGCAGCAGCATCTGGTCCGCCCCGCCGAAGCCGCCCGTGGGGAAAGGACGGTCCAGGTCCCACACGCTGAGCCCGTAGGAGGAGATGTCCAGGTCGGGGTGGCGGCGGACGCGGTAGGCCAGCGGGTCGGTGTCGGCCGCCAGGTGGCCGCGCGAACGGTAGGCGTGGATGATCTCCGCGATGCGCGCGGGCTTGCCCTTCTCCCGGTTCGGGTCGTACTCGTAGTCCGCCTCCCACGAGTAGGGGCGGGTGGGCACGTGCAGGGAGGTGAAGACGCGCTCGTAGAAGCCGTCGCGCCCCGAGAGCTTGGCGTCCACGAGGCCGAGCAGGCGCCCGGAGGCCGCTCCCTGGATGATGCGGTGGTCGTAGGTGGAGGAGAAGTACATCGTCTTGCCGATGCCCAGGGAGGCCAGGCGCTTGGGGGAGACGCCGCGGAACTCGGCCGGGTAGTCGGTGGCTCCGACGCCGATGATGAGTCCCTGCCCGACCATGAGGCGGGGCACGGAGGTCGTCGTGCCCAGTGTACCCGGGTTGGTCAGCGTGACCGACGCCCCCTGGAAGTCGGCGGTCGTCAGCGTGGCGGTGCGCGCCCGCGACACGAGGTCCTGGTAGGCGTCGACGAACTCGGAGAAGGTCAGGGTGTCAGCGTCGTGAATGACGGGGACCTTCAACGAGTGGTTCCCCGACGCGTCCGCCACGTCGATGGCCAGCCCGAGGCCGATGTGCGCGAGATGTTCGAGCGCGGGCTTGCCGTCTTGCAGCGTGTACCGGACGTTCAGGTCGGGCATCTCGCACAGAGCCTCGACGAGGGCGTAGCCGATGAGGTGCGTGAAGGAGACCTTGCCGCCGACCGTGCGTGCGAGGTGGGCGTTGATGAGGGTGCGGTTCTCAATGAGGAGCTTGGCGGGAATCTGGCGCTGGGACGTGGCGGTGGGGATCGACAGGGAGGCGTCCATGTGCTTGGCGGTGGCGCGTGCGGCGGACTTTAGGACGTGGGTTTCGTCCTGGGCGGGAGCGGCGTGGGAGCGCGTGAAGGCGGCGCGCCCGTGCTGCTGCCGGGTGTAGGGGCTGGTTGCCTCGGCGAGGGCGACCGGCGGCGCGGGAGGCAGGTCCGAGCGCGTGACGGAGACGACGGGGGCCGCGTCTGTCGGCGCCGTGTTTTCCTCGTCCTCTTCGATGTCGAGGGTGGGGGGCGTGACCGAGACCGGCTGGGCGTCATCGGAGGGGGCGCCGCTCCCGGTGGGGCTCGCCTGCCTGGGAGCCGAGGCCTCGTCGGGGGAACTCGGATCAGCGTCGGGAATCGGGGGACGCGCCGCGCGCAGCTGAGGGGGAGCCGACTCGGTGGAAAAGTAGGCGCGCCACGAGGGATCAAGCATCTGGGGGTCGCGCTCGTAGAGGTCACGCATCTTCGCGAGATACCACTGCGGATCGGGTTGGGAAGCTGTGTGGGTGGGCACGTATTCCTCCGTTTGCGTCACGCCGAGCGTCGGAATCTCCCCGCGCGGCAGGTGGCTCCGATTCTACCGCCGAGTGACAACCTTCACGACACCTTGTCGAGACTTGGCGAGGACTTCACGGGCCTTTGGTCTCATTGAGAATGAGTATTGGCATAGCTGGTGGTGTGTGGAAGAGCGCGCGGGGATCGACGCCGAGGGCGGCTAGACTGGCACCATCATGGACTGCGACACTGTCGGCTTTGATGCCACCTCCACCGGGCTTCCTTGCGCGACCTCTTCGGCGACCCGCCCCGGCCTCGTGAGCGGGGGACGCCGATGACGACCGCGGCGATGCTGCTGCTCGGCATCCTCCTGACGGCGGGGACCTTCGTGTTCGTGTCCGCCGAGTTCTCCCTCGTTGCCGTCGATCAGGCGGTGCTCGACAGTCGCGCCGAGGAGGGGGACCGTGGCGCCGCCTCGGTCTTGCGAGCGACCCGCTCCTTGTCCACCCAGCTTTCCGGCGCCCAGGTGGGCATCACGCTGACGACGATCCTGCTGGGGTACACGACGCAGAGCGCCCTAGCTGACCTGCTCGCGGGCCTGCTGGGGAGCGCGGGCCTGGCGTGGGGGCTGGCGACCGGTGTCGCAGCCTTCGTGGCGGCCGCTTTCGTCAACGTCTTCTCCATGCTCTTTGGCGAGCTCGTCCCCAAGAACCTCGCGTTGGCCCATCCGATGAGCACGGCCGCCCGCGTCGTTCCCTTCCAGATGGCTTTCACCGTGGTGGCTCGCCCCATTATCTGGGTGCTCGGCGGGACCGCGAACTGGGTGCTGGCGCGCATGGGTATCGAGCCGCAGGAGGAGATTTCCTCGGCGCGCTCCGCGTCCGAACTGGCTGCCCTCGTCGAGCACTCCGCCGAGGAGGGGACCCTCGACACATCCACCGCCGACCTCTTCACGAATACGATCCGCATGACGACCCTCAGCGCCGCCGACGTCATGACGGACCGCGGACGCCTCTACACCCTGGGGGAGGGAGCCAGCGCGCAGGACGTGTTGGATCTGGCCCGGCAGACGGGGCACTCGCGCTTCCCCGTCATCGGTGACGACTCCGACGACATCCTCGGCCTGGTCTCCCTGCGGCGCGCGGTCGCGGTGCCCGTCGAACGCCGCGCCGAGGTGCCCGTCGTCTCCTCCTCCCTCATGAGCGAGGCTCCCTCCGTCCCCGAGACGGCGCCGATCGGCCCCCTTATGGTTCAGCTACGCGACGAGGGACTGCAGATGGCCGTCGTCGTCGACGAGTACGGCGGGGTTTCCGGGATCGTCACCCTTGAGGACGTCGTCGAGGAGATCGTCGGGGAAGTCTCGGACGAGCACGACCAGCGGCGCCTGGGCATCCGCCCGCGTCCCGACGGAACCTTCCTCGTGCCCGCCACGCTGCGCCCCGACGAGCTCGCCCGGCGCACGGGCATTGCCCTGCCCGAGGACGGCCCCTACGACACGATTGGGGGCCTGGTCATGAACGAGCTGGGGGAGATACCCTCCGTCGGCTCGCGCGTGAGCGTCGACGGGGTCGGCATTGAGGTCAGTCAGATGCAGGGCAGGAGGGTCGCCCAGGTTGCGATCACTCCCGCACCCGGGGGCGAGGAGGAGCCCCAATGAGCGCCGGATGGAGCCTGGCCGTCACCGTCGTGCTGCTGGCCATCAACGCCTTCTTCGTGGCCGGCGAGTTCGCCGTCACCTCCACGCGACGCTCCCAGATCGAGCCGTTGGCCGATGCGGGGGAGCGCCGCGCGGGGGACGCCCTGTACGCGCTGCGCCACGTGTCCCTCATGCTGGCGATATGCCAGCTGGGCGTCACCGTCGCATCCACGACCCTGGGCGTCGTCGCCGAGCCTGCGATCGCCCACCTCGTGGAGTCCCCGCTGGGGCGCCTGGGTGCCCCCGAAGCATCCAGTCACGTCGTCGGCTTCGCGGTCGCCCTCGTCATCGTTCTCTTCTGCCACGTGGTCTTCGGGGAGATGGTGCCAAAGAACATCTCGATTGCGGCTCCCGTGCGCATGCTCCTCTTCCTGGCGCCCGTCCTCGTGCGCCTGGGACGGGTGCTGCGCCCGATCATTATGGCCATGGATCGTTTCGCGAATTGGTTCGTGCGCCTCGCCGGCTACGAGCCGCGCTCGGAGATCGCCTCCACGTACACGGTGCAGGAGGTCGCCTCGATCGTCGAGGCATCCCAGGCCGAAGGCAAGATCACCGACGAGCTCGGTCTGCTCAGCGGCGCGCTGGAGTTCTCCGAGGAGACGGCCGGGTCGGCCATGGTGCCCCTGGGAGACCTCGTCTCGCTGCCCGCGGGAGCCACCCCCGCGGACGTGGAGGACCTGGTTGCCCACACCGGCTACTCGCGATTCCCCGTGGCCGACGAGGATGGGGCTATCGTCGGCTACGTGCACCTCAAAGACGTGCTCTACGCCAGCGGGGAGGAACGAGACCAGCCGATCACCCCGTGGCGCATCCGTCGCCTCGAGTCCGTCGCCCGGGAGGACCAGGTCGAGGACGCGCTGCGCCACATGCAGCGCACCGGCGTGCACTGTGCTCTCGTGCGCGAGGGGGGAGAGGTTCTCGGCATCCTCTTCCTGGAGGACATCCTGGAGCTCCTCGTCGGCGAAGTACGTGACGTCTTGCAGCGACCGTGACGAGGTAACGGTCAGCGGGGTACATTAGGGCGAGGCAACAGCGAGACCATGAAGGAGAGGGAACGCGTGGGCGACATCGAGTGTCCGCTGCCGAAGCGATCGCAGCTGCGCGCTGCGCGCTCCCAGGAGACGCGCGGCGAAGAGGAGGCGGAGACCTCCGCGCTGCCGCTTGACCGGGCGGCCAGCGGCGTCGGCGAGGGAGAGTCCGTGGAGGCGGCCGCGTCGGGAAGTGAGCGTGGCGAGGAAGCCACCCCCGCGCTCGGCCAGGCACGCGAGTCCGTGGATCGCGCGGCTGATCGCGTCGAGGACTCCGCTCCGTCCTGTGGCGAGGACGACCCGGGTGCCGCCGAGGACGGGGACGCCTCGTCGCCGCCGCGTCGGCGCGGCAACGTCCACCCCGTTGGCTACCTGCTGCGCGCCCTCCTCGTCGCCGGACTGGCCGGCGCCACCATCGCCGTACCCATGACGGGGCGCGTCGGATCCGACTCCTCGCTGACCGTGCCCGCACGAGCCTTCGGCGCGTCGGTGGGGGGAAGCAGCTGGGCGACCTCCTCGGCGCTGCCCCAGGCCACCCAGCTGGACGCGACCCTCACCGCGAACTCGCGCGCGAGGGCGAAGGCGCCCGTGTCCATCACCGGCTGCGGGATCGGCAACGGCGCGGACGGCAACCGGAAGGTCAAGGTCGTGGCGGACACGATCTACTGGCCCCTCGCCGAGGGCTCCTTCGTCATCACCTCGCCGTTCACGACCCGCATTTCGCCCGTGTCCGGGCAGCTGCTCGCCCACGAGGGCATCGACATGGCCGCGCCCTTGGACACGCCGATCACTGCTGTCTACGGGGGCGTCGTCGAGGAGCTTGCCGAGAACTCCCGTTCGGGCGCGTACGTGCAGATCAAGCACACCAAGTCCGATGGCACGGTCTTCCACTCGGCCTACCTGCACCAGTACATGAACAAAATTACCGTCAAGCTCGGGGACACGGTCACCGCCGGTCAGGTCATCGGAGCGGTCGGCAACAACGGCTGGTCGACGGGCCCTCACCTGCACTTTGAAATCCACGATTCCTCCGACACTCCCATCGACCCGGAGGCGTGGATGAAAGAAAACAAAGCGGTTTACCTCGGACAGGAGTCCTGCTCATGATGCCCGTAACGACGAGACGCGGCCCCATTGTCTTCGCGCACAGGGGAGGAGGGGAGGAAGCCCCCGAGAACACGGTGAGCGCCTTCACCCGCGTCTACGAGGCCGGGATCCGCCACGTCGAGACCGACGCGCATCTGACCGCCGACGGGCACGTCGTTGTCTCCCACGACGACACGGTGGACCGCTGCTACGACGGGACCGGTCGCATCTCGCAGATGACCTGGCGGGACCTGTCCCGGCTGCGCCACCGCGACAGCGGCGAGCAGATGCCGCTGCTTGCCCAGGTTCTCGAGGTGTTCCCCGACATGTACCTCAACATTGACGCCAAGGAACCCGGCGTCGAGGGGCCGCTCCTGGACGTGATCGCCGCCCACGGGGCAGCGAATCGGGTCCTGGTGGCTTCCTTCTCCGAGCCACGCCTGCGCGCCGTGCGTGACCGCGCCGCGTCCGATCCGGCGCGCGCGGTGGCGACATCGCTGGGCACCGAGGCTGTCGTGCGCCTGGTAGGGGCGGCGAAGAGCGCGACTAATCCCGCGTGGTGGCACGTGCCGGGGCCTCGCCAGGGCGCGATCGCCGCCCAGGTTCCCATGCGTCAGGGGCCGGTGCGCGTCGTGGATGAGCGTTTCGTGGCGACGGCCCACACGCTCGGCCTTGCCGTACACGTGTGGACCATCAACACGGTGGCCGACGTGCTGCGCCTCCTTGAGGTTGGCGTCGACGGCATTATCACCGACCGCCCCGTGTTCCTGCGCGACTTCCTGGACGCGCGCGGCCTGTGGACCCAACCCCCGGCGCCCGGTTCTGTCTCGGGGCCCAGGGACTGAGGTTATTGCGGGACTGACTGAGCTTATTGCTTGAAGTGGCGGGCGCGCACCGGCATTTGCCTCGTGTAAAGCGAGTATTTCAGGATTGCGCTAACCGCCAATAAGCCCCATCATCATTGCCCAGATTGCTGCGCGAGGCGGTGCGTCCAGCACCGGGTGAGACGGCATTCGTGCGAGAGCCTTGTCGTCGAGTGGCGCGTGGATTTGCGCGTGCATGTGGCCGGTGACAAAGCAGTCGACGTGCTGTCCCGTCCGCCACTGTCGACGCCGTATCTGTTCGCGTACGCAAGTCACCACGCTCCACCGTCCCGAGATGCAGTCTTGGGAAAAGAGCGACTCAGCCGGCCCATAGGTCACGAGGTTGTTGAGTGCTTCCTGCGCGCCTTGTACATCCAGGGCACGAATCGCAGCAACGAAATCCGTGGGAATGTAAGGAGGCCCATCGTGAATAGTGGGGCCCGCGTGCAGCAGGGAGACAAAGGCCAAGATATGGGGGACTTCGCAGTAATCCACCTGGCTGAAGTGCACGCCATCCACGTCGGAACGCATCACGATGGAACGCGGAGCTACCGGCCAGATTCGCCAGTCGCGCACGGCGCCCGATATGGACGGGGAAACGACGTGAATGACGATGCGGGCGCGTGCGGCGCGCACAGGTTCGAGGATGCGTGCGGCATCGCCGGACAAACCGTTGGCACCGGCCAGTCCGAGCGACACCAGTCCGCTGGAGAGAGCGGCGCTTGAGATACGACTAGCCTTCTCGTTGCTCGCGATCATCTCGAGCAGGGCATCGGCCTGCTCAACGGTGACGATAATCTGATCCGAGGAGTCGCTTTCGATTGGATGGTCGCTCACGGCGCCACCTCCAGGGTTTGGGCCATCGTGATGAAATCATCGATGATCATTGGGAATAGGACGCTGGGGCACGTACACGTCGCGGTCCACAGGAAACGCTGCGGCGGTTGCTGCGTCGTGGGCGCAGTGCGTGTGATCCACGTGAGCTGGCTGAGTGTCAGAGAGACATTTTCGAGAATGTACACGCCAGTGCGCCAGCGGGCGCCCTCGGGGAGCACTGGCCACGCGAAGTCGTCAATAAGGTGGAATCCAGGCAACGCTTCCTCCACCTGCCTGACGCTGTCCGCGTAGACTTCGTCGTCGCTCGCGTCGGTGCTGAGCGCTCCGCCGGTGACCACGAAGGTCGGAACGTTTCCCTCATCTTTCGTCTTAGCGATGGCGACGAGACGGACGCTGGGATCATCTGCCAGGGGGCTGAGCTGTGCGTATTCCTCTGGGATGAGGAACCGCCATCCGGAGGAAAGGGTCATTGTTACCTGTTCGTGCACCAGAATTCCTTCCTGCCAGCATGTTTCTCGTACGCCTCCCGATCGATGTTGCAATCGTCGTCTAAGAGCCCATGGCGCTTGGCGTACTGCCAATCGGCGTAGACCCACCGGGGAAACTTGATGGGCAGAAGGCCAATGAGGAAGAAAGATAGAAATACTAGGATTGAAATGGCGGCAATGCGCGACAAAATCCCCGGTAGTTGAAAATAATTGATCAATCCTAGGATGCCGCCGAGAAGAAAAATGCATGCAAATGCGGGTGCTCCGATAGCAGCATAATTTCTACTGATTCTTCCTTTGCCGTTCATTCGGCGCCACAGGTTCGCAGCCTTTGAGTCTGTGAACATCTCGGCGTACCACACCGCCGCTCCGAAGAATCCCATTCCGATTCCGATAATAGCCAGTGTAATGTTCTCGTTCATGCAATTGTCCATTGTTAATTGAGTGTCGCGTTATTGATCGCGTCACCTGTCATTTCGCCAAAGTAATGGCCGGCCACCCCGCCGATGACGCCGCCGACTAGGCCGCCAACGACGGCACCAATGGGGGCGAAAGGCCCCGAGATAGCGGGTACAACCCCGCGTTCATTCACCAGAATCCCTTGCCGTTTGTGTGTTTCTCGTAAGCCTCCTGATCGATGTTGCCGTTCTCGTCCAGGAGGCCGTGCCGCTTGGCGTACTGCCAATCGGCGTACAGCCAGCGAGGAAACCTAATTGGAAGAAGAGCAATGAGTGTGCAAGCAGCAGCGAATAAAGCTACTGCTGCGATGCTTGTAAGCCAAAGTCTAGGAAGGCTGTAATATCTGACAATTCCAGATATACCGCCAACAAAGAAAATGATAACCATCGCAGGTGCGCCAATGGCAGCGTAGTTTCTGCTAATCTGCCCTTTTCCATTCATTCGACGCCACAGGTTCGCAGCCTTTGAGTCTGTGAACATCTCGGCGTACCACACCGCTGCTCCAATCAGCCCTAATCCGATACCGATAATAGCGATATTCAAATTTTCTTTCATGTGCTCAAGCTCCATTTAAGGGGTCAACGATGCCCTCATTGGCTGCATCTCCAACAGTTTCTCCTAAGTAGTGGCCAGCCACTCCTCCGATGACGCCGCCGACAACGCCGCCAACGACGGCACCAATGGGGGCGAAAGGCCCCGAGACTGCAGCGCCAATCGCGGCACCGCCTTTGGCTCCTAACCAGGCACCTCCCCATGTGCCAAGACCTGTGAAGGTCCCCTTCACGCCTGCCCGCGCAACCTTGTGGCCCTCGCTCCATTCGGGGTGCTGCTCGGTATCGGTTTGGTAAGTGTCATAGGCAGTGATACCTCCGTCGACGACCGCCCCCGCCACGCCGGCAACCTTTCCGGCCTTTCCCAAGACCGGGGCTATCGTTCGTGTTCCAACGGGTTCCGTTACCTGTGTTCCTGTCGGTATGAACTTCCAGTTCGATAGGTCGCCCTTGGCGAAAAATTCTGCAGGCGGCTGGTAGACTCCCTTGTTGAACTGAATCGTGGCCGCGGATGCAGTCTGACCGAGAAGATCGGTGGCTCCCATTGTGTAGGGAAGTAAATTGGCGCATGGGTGCTCATCGTCCAAAACGAACTGGCTTTTGAGTCCGTTGAAAACGGGTTCAATCCATTGCTCATAGGTGTCCACTTTGAGACTGTCTAACGCAAGTGAAAACACGTGCTCGGCACGTTCATAATTCAACCGCTGGACCTCAGCTTGCGCTTGCAGCTCATTAAAACTATGGACAAGGTCATCGTCCGACTCATCGAATAGGGTCACTGTGTCGCCTTCGACGATCAGACCACAGTCTTGGGCTTTCTGCGCGATTCCCTTGTACTCCTCACGTACTGACTTCATCGACCAGGCGAGTTCGGATACAGCGTTCGTGAGTGCTTTCAGATCGTTGGAGATTTCTTCACACACGGCCGATGCGATTTGTAAATCGTGCTGACATGGGTCGACAAGAAGTGCCTCCTGCTGGCCGACAATGGAGGAAGCGCGCACTGTATCTCCGTCTGCGGTATGCAATGCGCCGGAAGCTTGTTCGCATTGATCCTTGAACGTGAAGAGATTGTCGACGTTAATCGGGAAAGGCATGGAAAACCATGCTCCGTGTTGGCGTGTATCTTCATCGGTACTCATCGTGGCCCCCTGGCGCGCAGATACTCTCCTGTTGACTGAAGACTGGCAGCTTCCTGATTATCGGTGGTTGCAAAATTCTCGGATGCTGCGGTCAGTCCGCGAGCGATAGAAAAAGAACAAAAAGATGCCTTCTGTATAATACGATTGATCCTCTCGATCTTCGCTGTCAGATCCGCCTCATTACTCCCAGCGCCACTAGGTGCTTCGAGAGTCTCAGAGGCGACGCTCTCGCTCGAGTACTCCAGGATGTTGATGGCACGTGACACCGCGGTCGCGTCCCATACGATTCCACCGGACAACTGTCTCCCCTTACGACTCGGTCAGCAGTAACAGATCAGGATAGCCCTCCGTCAAAGTGATCGTCAAGTCCTCATTGAAGAGATTAGGTTCCTCTAGAACCTTAAAAGTTCAGCAAAAAACGGGGGCGGAGCCGCCTGGCTCCGCCCCCTCGATGCAGTTGTCAGGACCGCTGACTCACTCGTCTACTCACGGTGTCACCTCCAGTGTCTGGGCCATGGTGATGAAATCGTCGATGAACGCCGGGAAGTTAGTGCTGGGGCACGTACACGGTTCTGTCCACAGGGGACGGCGCGGCGAGCCTGGTCCGGCGTGCGGGGCGCGCGTGATCCACGTGAGTTGAGTGAGCGTCAGCGACGCATTGTCGAGGATGTAGACGCCGGTCCGCCATCGGGCGCCTTTCGGGGTGAGCGGCCAGGCGAAGTCATCAATGAGGTGGAATCCGGGCAGTGCATCCTGTACTTGCTGGATGCTGTCCGCGTAGATCTCATCCTCGCTCGCGTTGGTTCTCAGTTCGCCTCCGGTGATGACAAAGGTTGGAATGGAGCCGCATAAGAAATCCTTATCCTAGTTCTTACGCAACGCGGTTGACACTTTGATCATTGATCACATCACCAACATGTTCACCAGCATAGTGGCCGCTAAGCCCGCCCAAGAACCGAGAGTGTTCGCAACGATTCCGAAAGACAAGGAAGGATGGGCGGTATGAGGGTCCTCATCGTCGCCTAATCCCTGGCGACCACATCAGTTCCCTCCTGGCCAACACGGGGCCGCGCAATCGCACGCAGGTGGCGGTCCGGTACTGCCGTGCCGGAAGGTGAGGAAACCCGGTCGGCGGTCATTCTGGCCAGTCGGACTCCAAGTAGGCGCCCACCGCCCTGTTGCGGAACGTGTAGTGGGGGCGGCCCCTGCGGATGACGCGCCGGATGAGGTCGAGGCGTTGGGCGGTCGGCCCCGCGTCGGAGGCTCGATGGTAGTCGAGTGCGCGTGCGATGTTCGTCAGGGTCCGCTCCGAGGGCGGCAGCTGCGCCATCGCTTCGAGAAATTCCCGCTCCCGGGCGGGTAGGCGCTCCAGGATGCGCTGCACGTGGGTCTCGGCCTCGTGGACGGCACCGCGCCACCCCGATGCGACCTGCTCGGCGGTGATGAGGTCGTCGGTTCCCGCGTACCAGGCGCGTTCACCCGCTAGCTGGAAGAGGAACGGCTCACCGCGCGAGAGCTCGACAATGGTTCGCTGCGCCGATGCCTCCATGTAGACGCGCTCGCCGCCGGGCACCTGCCACCCCTCGGTCACGAACGGGTGGAGCGCGGCCAGCAGGTCGTTGTCGCTGATCGGTTCAAGGATTGTCGTGCGGAAACGCCGTGCGAAGGTTGCGCCCGTCCTGGCCCCCGCCATGTCGGCGAATTCTGGAAGGCCGGTGAGGTACACGGCGATCGGGAGGGCGCGCGAGGCGCGCGGGCCACCTGGCAGGACGATCTCCTCCTCGTGGGCCAGCGCGTCGCCCAGGGCGATGAGCAGTTGCGAGCGGGCCGCTTCGTCGGTGATGTTCTGCACCTCGTCGATGTGGATGAGGATCACCGCGTCGGCGCGAATCGCGGCACGGCCGATCTCGACGAGGAGCTCGGTAAGCGCCGTGTACGGCTCGGGTCCTGCGTGCGGCCGCACCGTGAGCCCGAATCCTGAGGCGGCGATCGATTCGACCCGGCCGAGCAGGTCGGTGATGCGGCGCTCGCGGGCGCTCGGCAGGCCCGCATCGGACGCCAGGCGCAGGAGCGCCGATGCCACCCGTTTCACGGGGTCGCTGCCGGAGGGGATCCTGAGCTGGGGTGTTGTCCAGTCGCCTTCGGCGGCAGCTGAGTGCGCGATCTTGCGCACCAGTGCGGACTTGCCCGACCCGGCTTCGCCGAGGATGGTGCGCCCGCGCTCGTGGATGCCCGCGCGCCGACGCGGGCGCACGACATCACGCCAGTCGCTGAGTTGCTCGACTCGCCCCGCCCACACGTGGGGGACGGTGTCGGATCCAGGGCTGAAGGGAGAGTCCAGTGGAGTCCTCATGGTGATAAGTTTATCAACGCTTCGTGCGTTTGATAAGTTTATCAGCGCTCTTGCCGCGATAAGCGGGAGGGTGGAAGTCGCGCGCCGCTGGTTGGGCGCGGCGGGCAGTGCGACTAGCGCTCTGGGGGCGCGAACGAGGGCCCGGCACGCGGATGGGGAAACCGGCGCACGGACGAGCGCCCGGGGGCTGGGGCACTCACAGGCGGGAGCGCCCGGAGGCTGGGGCACTCACAGGCGGGAGCGCCCGGAGGCTGGGGCACTCACAGGCGGGCGGCCTTCTCCAGTCCCTCCTGGATCGCCGGCAGGTTCGAGTGCTTCCTGCGGATGCGCCACTTGCCGAAGGTGGGCGAGTAGTCAGGCAGCCACGCCAGTCCTCCGTCGCGCACGCCGCCCAGGAACATCGCAGTCCATTTGGGGTGGCCCTGCTGGGCGAGTTCGAACTGCCAGGCGGCCAGCACTTTGCCCAGCTCGTCCCACGCTGATGGGGTCAGCCAGTCGTCGAAATGCTCGGAGCCGCGCTCGAGGGCGGCGTAGGTGGAGACCTTCTGGCTGTCGGGGGCCTTGTTGACCAGCAGCGCCACCTCGGTCCACCCCTCCGCAGCCGCCTCGGCGTTCGCGTGCAGGATCTTCGCGACCGCCGCGATGTACTTGACGTTGGTGTCACGCGAATCAGCGGTGTTCGGACGTGTCATAGAGTGTTCCTCCTCGAGTCGTTCGCCGACGGCGATGCTTCGTTGCCTCGCCCGCCGGTTATCTGATCCTTCCCCCTCATTTTAACAGCGTATGGGGTGCGAGCGGACCCCTCTTTACCCTCTCTTGTCAGTGTGTCCGCACCCCGCGGCCCCGGGCGGCGTAGGATCGGGCCGCGCGCAGCGGTCGTGCCCCTGTCGGAGGTTCTGGTGGTGGTTGCAACGCCTCGAACCTGCTGCTCGGGGTATGAAACGTGTTGCAACCATCCCTAGAATCTGCCCTTGACAGCCACCTTCGGGGGGGGGGGGTAGGCTTCGTTCCTGTCAATCGGTAAGGAGCGTGGCGTGTCGGGTCAGGTCGTGTGGGATAGCGATGAAGTGTCGCGAGCATCTTCCATTCTCGAAGCATCGGGTGAAAACGTTGCAGCGTACGTGCTGGATACTCCTTCCGGGGTCGGCAGTAACGAGGGGAGGCTTTCTGAGCGGATCGCGAAAATCAATGAGGTAATTGCGATGAGCTCCTTCTGTTCGCTCGCCGTAGCGCAGGGGCTGGACGCGGCCTCCAGTGCCTTTGCTCAGGCCGATGATCAGGCCGCCGCGGAAATTGCGGCGGTCCGCGAGTACCTCGACAGTCTGGACGCACGATGACAAACGCAAGTGCTGTCTCTGAGGGTTCCTCGTTTTCGATGGAATTCCTCATCGACGTCGATGCTCTGTTTGCCTTTGAAACGATCTGTGAGGAATCGATCGGCGCGCTCACTCGGGCCGATGGTGATGTGGCGCGCGCCTCGGCTATCGTCTCCCAGCAGGAGTCCTTGCTCGTGCATCGGTGCAACGAGGATCTGCTGACGACATCGCAAACATACGAGGAGATGGCGGCGGATTTGAAGGCGTTGAAGCTGGCCGTCTCGGACCTGGCGTGGTCGATGCGGTCGGTGCGGGGCGAGTATCAGGGGATTGCTCAGGCTGCGGCCGCGGGTGGTCTGATCGTCGAGGGGGACACGGTGATCCTGCCGGACGAGCAGGATGCGGCGCTGAGCAAAGTATTCGGCGAGCTCAGCGTCAGGGCGCGGGAGCAACGGCTGAACTACGAGCGCGCGGAGTATGTGTTCTCTCTGGCGCTCGATGATCTCAAAATTGGCACGTATGAGCAGTGGATTAAGCCGGTGTTCGACGGGCTGAAAGAACACTTTGTTCTGAGCGAGAAGCATCGACTGGCCATCGCTGTCCCCTATGCATTGGGGCTGTTAGATTTTCTCGGGCAGTCGACAGTCGCGCTCACGATGCAGCACTTCAGTGGGTTATACGAGGCTCCAGAGGGATTCCTCGCCAGGGGTGATCTGTCGAAGTGGAAGTTTCGGCCGCCGGGAGCGCACGGGCTGGAACCAACCGGGACACGTGTTGTGGCTCCGATTGCCGGAAAAATCGGGAAGGTTGCTGGCGTGGCGGGTGCTGTTGTCGATGGTGGTATCACCGCCTACGATACGTATCAAACCGATACGGTTCAGCACCCCGAGTGGAGCGAGGGGCACAAGGTCGCGCGTGCTGGTGTGAAAGGAGTGACAACTGGTGGCGCAACCTTCATTATGGGTGTTGGTGGGGCAAAAATTGGTGCGGCTGTTGGTGCCGCATGCTCAGGACCGTTTGCCCCTGTGGGCGCTGTAGTTGGCGGTCTCATCGGAGGGGTCATCGGTGGATTGGCAGGACACTATGGGGGTGAGTACTTTGGTGATCTCATCAATGAGCAGGGAACCGATCGTATCGCTGAGTCAGTTGGGTAAGGCCTGAACTATGCGAGAGAATCCGGCTGGTTATCTATGCTGTCTCGCCATTGCGCTTACTGGATCTGTCACCTGGTATGTCGAGATGTTTCTTGATGGGAAAGTAGCAAGATTGTGGCGACGAATGAATGGGAGGGGGCGGATTGGTCAGAATATTGCTGCAGTCGGGGCTCCAGCCATAACGTGTATAAGTTACATTGCGCTGTGTGTTGGACTACTAAAGGAAATAGCTGCCCCTGGATGGCTACTGTTCACACTCGCATGCTTGATGATGTTGCTCGTATTTGTATTTCTCCTCAGTCTCCTACCAATCAGGTTCCCAAACGTCCTTTACGCCGATTGGCAGTACGCCAAGCGGCACGGGCTGTTGGATGAGAGCGGAAACATTGATCAGGAGGCGTGGGTGCTTCATCATGCTCAGAGGCGGGGGGATACGTGGTGGTGAGTCTTGCGTCGGGGTGGCGGCTCGTCACCCCAGAGGAGCGCGCAGAACTGGGGGCGCTCGCCGCTGTATTGATCGGCCACTACCTAGGAGAAAGTGTAGGCGATCTAGCCAACGATACTATTGTCGATCCAATCAGTGAAGGGTAATCATATGAACGAGGATCTTAAGCTAGCTATTGCTGGGTTCGGCATGGGTATTCTTGGAGTTGGGGTGTGGTATGCGGAAATGTTTTTAGACTCAAGAACCGCGAACCTGTGGCGTCGGATGAATGGGAAGGGGAGAATCGGTAGGAACTTTGCTGCTATCGGCGCGCCTTCAATCGCTTGTATCTTCTTACTAGCTGGAATATCTGGATTTATCAAGTATTTTAACCTGCCCACAATTTGGCTAACAGGTGTTGCTGCGACAATTCTGATCTTTCTTGTCCTCTTTCTAATTGGGCTATTACCGATCAGATTCCCTAATTTCGTGTATGCCGATTGGCAGTATGCCAAACGGCACGGGCTGTTGGATGAGAGCGGAAACATTGATCAGGAGGCGTGGGTGCTTCATCATGCACAGAGGCGGGGGGATACGTGGTGGTGAGCCTTGCATCGGGATGGCGGCTCGTCACCCCAGAGGAACGCACAGAACTGGGGGCGCTCGCCGGTGATGCCAGCGTGCGTCTTATTGCTGTCGGAAAGGCGAAAGATGAGGGGAATGTCCCGACTCTGGTGATCGCCGGTGGGGAACTGAGAACCGATGCGAGCGATGAAGCGGTCTACGCGGACAGTGTCCAGCAGCTGGAAAAACCGTTCCCTGGGTTTCATCTCATTGATGACTTCGCCTGGCCGCTCACCCCGACAGATGCCCGATGGCGGACAGGCGTCTACATCCTCAACGATGTCTCGCTGACGCTCACTCAACTCACATGGATCACGCGCGCCCCGCACGCCGGGCCAGGCTCGCCGCAGCGTTCCCTGTGGACAGCGACGTGTACGTGTCCCAGCATTGTCTTCCCGGCGGTCATCGACGATTTCATCACCATGGCCCAGACTGCGGAGGTGCCATCGTGAGTGCTGATGCCACCGATTCGCGTTCTGCGGATCAGCTGATCGTCACCATCGAGCAGGCGAATGTTCTCCTCGACATGATGTCTACCAGCAAGGGGACGACGCGCGTCTCGAGCGATGCCCTCACCAGCGGACTTGTCAGCGGTGGACTTGTGGGAGTGAATGGCCTCGTTGGTGACGCACAGCGAATCCTGGGGCCCGCGAGCGATGCTCGAACGAAGGCCGCTATCCGCGTTGTGTCCCCCACCATGCCGGATGTCGTGCGCGACTGGAGGATCTGGCCAACCGTTCCGCGCTCCGTCATCATGCGTTCCGATGTGGACGGTGTGCACTTCAGTCAGGTTGATTTCTGCGAAGTCCCGCATATCCTGGCCTTCGCCTCCCTGCTGCACGCCGGACCCACCATCCACGACGGGCCGCCATACATCCCCACCGACTTCGTGCGGGCGGTTCGTACCCTCGATGTCCGCGGTGCCCAGGATGTTCTCAATGACCTGGTGACGTATGGTCCCGCCGAGTCGCACTTTGCGCGTGACTGTGTGGCTGGGCGCTGGAGTGTCGTCACCTGCGTGCGTGAGGAGAAGCGTCGTGGAAAGTGGCACCCGGGCGCGCACTTTGAGTGCTTTGTGACCGACCACCTCCACGCCCTCATTCATGCACCCCTCGACGTACAGGCTCTCTCCCGGTTGTCAGCCGATCCGACGCTGGACGCCCCGCCTCGCGCGGCGGTCTGGGCCATGGCGATGGGGCTCCTGGCCGCGTAGATGACGAAAGCCAGTTGGTCGCGGCTGCCGCGAGCAAGTGAGCGGCGCGACTGTGGTACCACGGCCGAGTAACGCCGAGCGGCAGCTGGCCGCGTGGCGTCGTGACCACGGCAAGTTCGCGGGTACACACCCATACGAAGGGACGCGCGGAAACGTGCGAAACCGGCACCGCCCCTGCGTGCCCTGTGGTTCGAGCAGGTGTAACCGCAGCCGCCCCTGCGTGCCGAAATTGGCTTGAATCGTAGTGTTGTGGGCGCGCAGGGGTGGCCTGAGTTTCACGTGGTGGGGGGATGGCGCGCGCAGGGGTGGCCTGAGTTTCACCCGGCGGCAGGATGCGCCCGCGCCGCAGCGCGGCAGGGTACGCTCACCCTGCAGCACAGCGCCCGCGCCACTCCACACGGAAAACACCCCGCGAGCAACACGGTAAGGCGCGACGCAACACGGCAAGAAACCGCGCAACACGCGGGGGGCGGAGCCGCCTGGCTCCGCCCCCCGTCGCATGCGTCAAAACCGCTGACTCACTCGTTCCCCGTGAAGTCGGCGACGGCCTCGTCCAGGCCCGCGCGGCGGATGCGCACGAACGACAGGAACACCAGGCCGGCGGCCAAAGCGATGCCCAGGCCTCGAACCAGCCACGACTCGCCCACGAAGATCATCGCCATGGCGGCCAGGGTCGGCACCAGGAGCGTGAAGGCGTAGCCGACGTAGCGGCCGAACGACGGCATGGGCACGCCGTCGGCCTCGGCGACCGACTTGACCATGAAGTTCGGGCCGTTGCCGATGTACGTGATCGCGCCACAGAACACGGCGCCCAGCGAAATCGGGATCAGGTAGTACTCGGGCACGCCCGCGACCAGGGTGCCCTCGCCACCGGAGGCCTTCGCCATCTCGAAGAACGTCATGTACGTCGGGGCGTTATCCAGGACCGAGGACAGACCGCCCGTGAACACGAAGTACGTCATGCGGGTCAGCGGCAGCGACGGGGCGATCTGCTCCAAGTAGCGCAGTGCCGGCGCCATCGTCGAGAAGATGCCGATGAACAGGGTCGCGACCTCCATGATCGGCGCCCACGTGAAGGCGTTCTCCTCGAATCGGACCTTCTTGTCCGAGAGCTTGTAGGACAGCCCCGCCACCGCAAACATGATGAGCTCGCGCCAGGGAACCAGCTCCGTCCACGAGTGAACGTGCCCCTCGGCCAGCGCCTCGCCCTCCCAGGAGGGGGCGAAGGCGACGGAGAGGATGATGATCGCGAAGAACAGGAGGTTGATGGCCCCGTGCAGGCGCAGTGGCTTGACCTCGCGGTCGTCGGCCTCGATGGAAGCGGTGTCCTCGGAGGCGTAGCGGACCCGGTCGATCGAGTAGTAGGACAGGAGTAGCAGCACCAGGACGAAGAGCCACTCCTTCCACAGCGCGAACGTCCACGTGAAGGGCACGCCGTGCAGGTAACCGAGGAAGAGTGGCGGGTCGCCCAGGGGGGTGAGTATGCCGCCGCAGTTTGCCACGATGAAGATCGTGAAGAGGACCGTGTGCACGCGGTGCTGACGTTCCTTGTTCGTCTCCAGGAGCGGGCGGATGAGCAGCATCGCGGCGCCCGTCGTTCCGATGAACGAGGCGAGCAAGCCGCCGATCGCGAGGAAAATCGTGTTGTTGCGCGGGGTTGCCTTGATGTCGCCTGCGAGGTGAATGCCTCCGGAGACGACGAACAGCGCGAACAGCAGGGCGATGAACTGGACGTATTCCACGCCCGTGGCGATGAGCGGGCTTGTGCCCGCCTTCACGAACATCCAGATCGTGGTGGGCACGCCCAGGGCCAGCGCGACGGTCAGCTGGGAGGATTCCTTTTCCCACCAGTGCGAGGTCTTCGGGATGATGGGCAGGAGCGCGATGCAGGCGAGCATCGCGACGAAGGGGAGAAGGCTCCACCAGGGGTAGGTCATCGGCCGCTCCTTGGTTCACGGTTGGGACGAGGCCCATTTTATTGGGGCGGCTGCGCCCAGGCGCGGGGTGTTCCGCGAGGTGAAAGGGGCTTGGGTCACGAGGCGTGGGCGCGGCGGATCCGCGAGCGCGGCGCGGGCATGGGTGGCGCCCCGAACAGGACTCGAACCTGCGACCTCTTGCACCGGAGGCAAGCGCTCTATCCGCTGAGCTATCGGGGCAGCTCGGCCAGTTTAGCAGGCTTCATACGCCCGCGCGTAACGGTGAAGTGTGCCATACTGATCCGTGTTTCGTGTCTGATAACTTTTCGGGAGGATTCTATGCGCGTTCACGTCGGCACCGATCACGCCGGCTTTGAGCTGAAGGAAAAGGTCGTCGCCCACCTGCGCGAGGCCGGTCACGACGTCGTGGACCATGGCGCGCACACCTACGATGCCCTCGATGACTACCCGCCGTTCTGTATCGAAGCAGCACAGGCGGTCGTGGACGAGCCGGGAAGCCTCGGCATCGTCATCGGCGGCTCGGGCAACGGCGAGCAGATGGCCGCTAACTGTGTGGAGGGGGTGCGCGCAGCCCTCGTGTGGTCGGACGCGACCGCGCGCCTGGCTCGCGAGCACAACGATGCCAACGTCGTGGCGGTCGGCGCCCGCCAGCACAGCGAGGAGGAGGCCATCGCCCTCATTGACGCGTTCCTGGAGACGCCCTTCAGCGGGGACGAGCGTCACCAGCGCCGCATCGACCTGATGAAGGACTACGAGCGTTCCGTGCGCGCCTGAGAGACGCTGACAGTAGGGGAACGGGGCCGGTGGCGAACACCGGCCCCGTTCCCCGTGCCCTGCCCGGTGTGCTGCTGCCTTGTCGGTGTCTGCGGCGGAGCAGCCGATGTCCTACGACGTGCCCTGCCCGGTGAGCGGCGGCCTTGTCGGCGTCTCGTCGGTCCGCCTCGCCACCGTTCGCGGGTAGTCCTTTCGGCCAACTGTTCTGCCAGGCCGAATCGGCTACTCGTCGTGGGTGGTCCGTCGGCCTACGTGCCTCGCGGATAGGATTGGGCGTTACCGATGATGGCGACCCCGCGGTCCTGGGGGCTACGCGCCTCGCGGATAGGTTATGA
>NZ_GL622194.1:763572-820440 GCF_000185285.1 Actinomyces sp. oral taxon 180 str. F0310 | reverse complement strand
GGTTATGAGCATGTGGATAGGTTATGAGCATGCGGATAGGCAAATAACCTATCCGCGAACGACCTAGCCTATCCACGAGTGGCTAACCTATCCGTGAACGTGCGGCTACGGACAGCAATTTCGACGAGCTCAAACGAGCCGTCGAAACCTATCCGCGAATGCGCGGCCATGGCGTTTCGTCCCCGAGTGCTCACCGTCATGCCGCGCCCGAAGGATGGCAGCGATGACGTCCCGGCCTCGTCCCCGAGTGCCTACCCCTGGCCGGTTAGGGTCAGGTAGACCAGGAAGAGGTTGAGGGCCACGATGACCGCGGCGATGAGGAAGCCGCACACCCGCAGGGCGGTGGTGTTTGCGTACTCGCCCATGACCTCGCGCTTCGCGGTCAGCGACATGAGGGGAATGATCGCGAAAGGAATGCCGAAGGAGAGAGCCACCTGCGAGACGACGAGGGACCACGTGGGTTCGGCGCCCGCCCCGAGGATGACGAGCGCGGGGATCAGGGAGACGAGCCGACGCACCAGGAGCGGCACCCTGACGTGGAGCAGGCCGCTCATGATCTCGCTTCCCGCGTAGGCTCCCACTGACGTGGAGGCCAGGCCCGAGGCCAGCAGCCCGACTGCGAAGACCGTGCCGACGAGGGGACCGAGGGTCGCGGAGATCGCGGCGTGCGCCCCCTCGATCGTGTCGGTGCCGCTCTGCCCGGCCAGGGCCGCCGCGGCCAGGAGCAACAGGCCGATGTTGACCAGCCCCGCGACGCCGAGCGCCCAGTAGATGTCGATGCGGGTCGCGCGCAGCAGGCGTGCGAGGTGCCCGTGGGAATGCCGGGCGTCGGAGGTGGAGGGGAGTGCGGGGCCCGCCTCGTGGTCGTTGACCAGCGACGAGTGCAGGTAGACCGCGTGGGGCATGACCGTGGCGCCCAGCATCGACGCGGCAACCAGCACGGAATCGGTGCCGCGGAAGCGGGGGAGGAGGCCCGAGGCGACCCCCGCGCCGCTCGGAGGAGCGACGACCAGTCCCGCCAGGAACCCCAGCGTGATGATGGCGAGCAGCGCGACGATGATGGCCTCGAAGCGGCGTTGGCGCCCACCACCTTGGACGAGGAGGAGCCCCATCGATACGACGCCGATGATGACCCCGCCCCACAGGAGGGGCAGGCCGAAGAGGAGGTGGAGGGCGAGGGCACCCCCGATGACCTCGGCGAGATCGGTCGCCGCGGCCACGATCTCGGCCTGCAGCCAGAAGGCGATGCGCCCGGGGGGTGTCATGCGTTCTCCGAGCAGGGTGGGCAGGGACTTGCCGGTGACCAGGCCGAGCTTGGCGGAGAGATACTGGATCACCATCGCGAAGATGTTGGAGGCGAGGAGCACCCAGACTAGGAGGTAGCCGTAGCGTGCGCCGGCCGTGATGTTGGCGGCGACGTTTCCGGGGTCGACGTAGGCGACGGCTGCGACGAATGCGGGGCCGAGGAGGGGGATGAGTGTGCGGTGGTGGGTGTCCGAGGTGGTCATGGGTTCCTCGCAGACGACGGATGCGATTCGGCTACCCGAAATTCTACGCGCGTCGCGGGAGATCCGGGTGCTTCCCGGGTGCGATTGTGGCCACGTGTGGCCAGGTTTTCATTCCCGCGCGGGACAAGAGCTCGCGGTCACAAGCCAAAACCCCGTAGTCTTGGGGTGTGACTCCTGAAGAACTTGCTTGCCTCATCCGCTCGACGCTGCTGGACGCTGCCGCCGCCGGGCGCATCTCCATCGACCCCGCGCTGGTTCCCGACCCCGTGACCGTGGAGCGCCCCCGCATTCGCGAGCACGGCGACTGGGCCACCAACGTCGCCATGCAGCTGGGCAAGAAGGCCGGGATGGCCCCGCGCGACTTCGCCCAGATCCTCGCCGAAGACCTGAGCGGAGCCGAGGATATCGACTCCGTCGAGGTCGCGGGCCCCGGCTTCATCAACATCCGACTGGGAGCGGGGGCCGCGGGCGAGCTGGCCCGCACCATCGTCGAGGCCGGTGCCGCCTACGGCCGCAACGAGACCCTGGCGGGCCGCTCGATCAACCTCGAGTACGTCTCCGCCAACCCGACCGGCCCCGTGCACCTGGGTAGCGTCCGCTGGGCGGCCGTCGGCGACTCTCTGGCCCGCCTCATGGCGGCCTCCGGCGCCGCCGTGACCCGCGAGTACTACTTCAACGACCACGGCTCGCAGATCGACCACTTCTCCCACTCCCTCTACGCGCGCGCCATGGGCCGGGAGGTGCCCGAGGACGGCTACGGCGGCCAGTACATCGCCGACATCGCCGAACAGGTGCGCGCCGACGCGCGCGCCGCGGGAGAGCCGGACCCGATCACCCTGCCCGAGGAGGAGGCCATCGAGGTCTTCCGCGCTCGCGGCGTGGAGCTGATGTTTGCGGAGATCAAGGAGCGCCTGCACTCCTTCCGCGTGGACTTCGACGTGTTCTTCCACGAGGACTCGCTGCACTCCTCCGGCGCGGTGGCCGACGCCATCGCTCGCCTGCGCGAGCGCGGGGAGATCTTCGACGAGGGGGGTGCGGTGTGGTTGCGCACCACCACCTACGGCGACGACAAGGATCGCGTCCTCATCAAGTCCGACGGCCAGGCCGCCTACTTCGCGGGAGACGTCGCCTACTACCTGAACAAGCGTGAGCGCGGCGCCGATGCGGCCATCTACCTGCTGGGCGCGGACCACCACGGCTACATCGGACGCATGATGGCCATGTGCGCGGCCTTCGGGGATAAGCCGGGCGTCAACCTGCAGATCCTCATCGGCCAGCTGGTCAACCTCGTCAAGGACGGCGAGCCCGTGCGCATGTCCAAGCGCGCTGGCACGATCGTCACGCTCGACGACCTGGTCGACGCGGTGGGCGTGGACGCCGCCCGTTACGCCCTCGTGCGCGTGTCGATGGACACCCAGGTCGACATCGACCTGGACCTGCTCTCGCAGCACTCCAACGATAACCCGGTGTATTACGTGCAGTACGCGCACGTGCGCACCTGCAACGTTGCGCGCAACGCCGCCGCCCACGGGGTGAGCCGCGACGCCGGATTCGACCCCGCCGCCCTGGACACCGAGGCCGACTCGGCCCTGCTGGGTGCCCTCGCCCAGTTCCCCGCACAGGTCGCCCAGGCCACGGAGTTGCGCGAGCCGCACCGCATCGCCCGCTACCTGGAATCCCTGGCCGCCACCTACCACGCCTGGTACGGCCAGTGCCGCGTCACCCCCCGCAGTGACGACCCGGTCGAGGCCGGTCACGTCGCCCGCCTGTGGCTCAACGATGCGGTCACCCAGGTTCTGCGCACGGGCCTTGGCCTGCTGGGCGTGAGCGCCCCCGAGAGGATGTGACATGAACGAGGCCGACTCCGTCCCGGTTGGCTCCCTCGTCTGCCCCGGCCCCGAGGAGCGCCCCGACCTGTGGCCGTGGAGCGCCGCGCGCACGGGCGGCGTGCTACACGTGGGCGGCGTCGACCTGACGCGGATCGCCTCGGACTATGGCACTCCCACCTTCGTCCTTGACGTCGCCTCGCTGCGGGGGCGCGCCCGCGTGTGGGCCTCGGCGATGGCCGAGGAGTTCTGGGAGGGCTACGGCATGAGCGGCGGCGACGCCTTCTACGCGGGCAAGGCCTTCCTGAGCGCCGACGTCGCCCGCATCGTGGCGGAGGAGGGGCTGGGCGTCGACACCGCCTCCCTGGGGGAGCTCACGCTCGCGCTGCGCGCCGGCGTGGACCCCTCGCGCATCGGCCTGCACGGCAACAACAAGTCGGACCGTGAGATCCGTCTGGCCTTGGAGGCAGGCATCCACCGGATCTTCATCGACTCGATGGACGAGGTTCGCCAGGTTGAGCGCATCGCCGCCGACATGGGGGTCAGCGCCCCCGTCATGGTGCGCCTGAAGTCCGGCATCCACGCCGGCGGCAACGAGTACATCGCCACCGCCCACGAGGATCAGAAGTTCGGCCTGTCCCTGGCCAGCGGCCAGGCCCTTGAGGCCGTGAGGGCCATCCAGCGCGCCCCCCACCTGGACCTTCGCGGCCTGCACAGCCACATCGGCTCGCAGATCTTCGGCACGGCTGCCTTTGTCGAGGCCGCGCGAAAGGTCATCGACTTCGCCGCCCTCGTGCGCGAGCGCCTTGGCCTGGAGGTGTCCGCGATCGACCTGGGTGGGGGAGTGGGCATCGCCTACACCGCCCAGGACCCGGTGCCGACCTCGCCGGTGGAGGTGGCTCGCGCTCTGGCGGGCGTCGTGCGCGAGCGCTGCGCCCATCACGGCCTGCCCATCCCGCGCGTGACGGTCGAGCCCGGGCGCTCGATCGCCGGGCCGTCGATGGTGATGCTCTACCGCGTGGGCGTCGTCAAGGACGTGTCGCTTGAGGGCGGGGGAGTGCGCCGCTACGTGGCGATCGACGGGGGGATGTCGGATAACATTCGGCCGGTCCTGTACGGCGCTGCCTACACGGCGACCCTGGCCAACCGCGACGGGTCCACCGCGCTCGCCCGCTGTCGTGTCGTGGGCAAGCACTGCGAGAGTGGGGACATCGTCGTCCGTGACGTTGACCTTCCGGCCGACATTGCGGGCGGTGACCTGCTGGCGGTGCCCGCGGTGGGCGCCTACGGGTATTCCATGGCGTCGAACTACAATATGGCGACCAAGCCGGGCGTCCTGGCCGTCGAGGACGGCGAGGCCCACTGGTTCCTGCGCCCCCAGAGCGTCGATCACCTGCTCGCCCTCGACGCGGGCCTGGAGTAGCGGGCGCGTCGGGGGTGGAGGGGCAGATCTTGAGGAGTGAGCTTAGGTAAGCCTTGGTTTTGTTGTTACTGACAAAGTCTTGGATGATGGGCTGGGCTGCGAAAGCCGCCGACATCCTGACAGTGACACACGAAAGCCGAGGAATCATGCGCCGCACCGCCGCACGCATCGGGATCATCGCCGCTCTCGCCCTGTCCATGGGCGTGGCCACGGCGACCGCTCCTCCCACCCACGCCGACGCCCCCGCCCCCCTCGTCTCCGCGCCTCGCGCCAATGACGACGAGATGAACTACGCGATCAACCTCGCGAGCGCCGCCAGCGCCGAGGATTTTGAGCGCGCGCTCGCCCTCGTTCCCTCCGTCGGCGGGGCAGCGCTCGCCTCCTACCCCGAGATCGGCACGTTCTTCGCCCAGAGCGCCACGCCTTCCTTCGCCCCCGACCTGGCGGCCGCCCTGAAGAAGGCGGGGGTGGGCGTCCATTCCATTGGCCCGACCCGCGTGGCCCCGGTCCTCTACTACGAGCGCGTCCAGCTGCCCGCCCCGGCAGGCGCCCAGCCGCCGACCCAGGGCACCGAACCCGCGACGGCGAGCGGCGCGACTCCCGCCCAGGCGAGCGGCGCGGGCTCGGCCCAGACGAGCGGCGCGGCTCCCGCCGGCGGCCTGAGCACGGTTGGAGATGAAACCGTCACCGAGGCCGACTCCGGCACCGGGGAGGCCATCTTCAACTGGGGGGCCACGGAGATGAAGGCCGCCGAGGCCGCGGCGGTGGACGTGAGGCGCGCGCCCGTGAGCGTGGCCGTCGTGGACTCCGGCGTCGAGGACACCCACCCGGACCTGGAAGGGCGCGTCGACACGACTCGTTCCGTGAAGTGCTCGGTCAATGGCATGGCCACGCAGGAGGTCAACGGGTGGCGCGACGAGTTCTACCACGGCACGCACGTCGCCGGCATCATCGCCGCCAACCACAACGGCGTCGGCATCGATGGGATCGCCCCCAACGCGAGCATCGTGGCCATTCAGGCGACCAACGACAACCGCCTCATCTACCCCGAATACGTGGCCTGCGCGTTCATGTGGGCGGCCAGCCACGGCGTGGACATCGTCAACAACTCCTACTCGATGGACCCCTGGGTGTACTGGAACCCGACCGACCCCGAGCAGGCGGCCGGCCTGGAGGGCGCGACGCGGGCCATCAGATACGCCCAGGGCAAGGGGCTGGCGGTCATCGCCGCCGCCGGCAACGAGGGCGTCGACATCGACAACCCGAGCATCGACAACGCGTCTCCGACGGATGTCCCCGCTCCCATCAAGAACCGTCCGGTGGCCGGTTCCATCCGCGTTCCCTCCATGCTCGACGGGGTCGCCCAGGTCAGCGCCGTCAAGCAGGCCTACGGGGTCGTGCCCGGGCGCGTGTCCCTGATGCGCGCCGACTTCTCCAACTACGGAACGACCATCGACTTCGCCGCCCCGGGCGACCAGATCTACTCGACCGCTCCGCTGCTCTTCTACCGCAGCGGGTACGCCGTCGCGGATGGAACGTCCATGGCGACCCCGCACGTGTCCGGCGTCGCCGCCCTCATCAAGTCGATCCACCCCGAGTACACGGGCGCACAGGTCATCGACCTAATGCGCAAGCAGGCGGCCGCCAACTACGGCCTCCTCAACGCCCCGACCGACTCCCACGAATACCGGGGCGCCGGCCTGCCGATCGCCCTGGACGCGGTCCTGAAGGACCAGCCTCAGCCAGTCATCGGCCCGCTCGAGTATTCAAGCGACGGCCGCACCTGGCGCAGCCTCGACGGCGCTACGCTCGCCGGAACCGTGTCCGTTCGCGCCACCGTATCCGGCCCCGTGACCGCAGCCCGCATGGTGGCGGGGGAGCGCGAGCTCGCCTCCGCGCAGGGGGACGGGGCTGCGTCTGACACATCGGTGACGCTGCAGGCCGACGGCGTGGACGCGGCCAGTCTGCGCTCCCCACTGGAGGAGGGGCCGTTGAGCGTGCGGGTCGAGGCATCGGGCCGCAACAACGACCCTCGCGCGGACGACGACACCTCCGCTCAGGTGTCCTTCACGGTCGCCTCCGACGAGGACCAGGCCGGGCGCTGGGTGCGCGACGCGCTCGGCTGGTGGTGGCGCTTCGAGGACGGAACATACCCCGTCTCCACCGTGAGGCGCATCGACGGGCAGCTCTACCGATTCGACGCGCGTGGCTACATGGTGACCGGATGGGTGAAGAACGGGGGTTCGTGGTACTACCACGGTGTCGGCGGAGCCCAGGCGACCGGATGGGTGCAGGACGCGGGTTCCTGGTACTACCTGGACGACTCGGGCGCCATGGTCACGGGCTGGCTCCCCTACGCGGGCTCCTGGTACTACCTGGACGGCTCGGGCGCCATGGTCACGGGCTGGCTCCCCTACGCGGGCTCCTGGTACTACCTGGACGGCTCGGGCGCGATGGTGACGGGCACCCGCGTGATCGAGGGACGCGAGTACTCCTTCGACGCCGCCGGGCGCCTGCGCGAGCGGTAGGGTGACGAGGCGGGCCGCGCTCCTTCGGGTGCGCGGCCCGCGCCGAGCCAGCTGAACGTCCGCTTAAGCGACGCTGAATTTGTGCTTGGTGACAAACTCTAGGATCATGATCACACGCATGCACGCCGCAGTGCACGCACCAGTGAGTACCCGAAAGTTGAGGAATCATGCGCCGCACCGCCGCACGCATCGGAACTGTCGCGGCTCTCGCCCTGTCCATGGGCGTGGCCGCCGCGAGCGCCCCGCCAGCCTGGGCCGACAACCCCGGCCCCCTCGTCTCATCCACCCGCGCCACCGACGGCGTCATGAACTACGCCGTCAATCTCGCTGGCACCGCCGACGCCGAGGATGTTGAGCGTGCGCTCGCGCTCGTTCCCTCCCTCGGTGGGGCTGCGCTCGCCTCCTACCCGGAGATCGGCACGTTCTTCGCCCAAAGCTCCTCGGCCTCGTTCGCCCCCGACCTGGCCGCGGCGCTGTCCAAGGCCGGGGTGGGTGTCCATTCCATTGGCCCGACCCGCGTGGCCCCCGTCCCCGATTCCGAGCGCGTCGACCTGCCCGCCCCGGCGCCGCAGACGAATCCGGCCCACGCCACCAATCCGGAGGTCCAGGCGGACCCTGCGGAGAGCGAGGGGCAGGGCGGCGATCCTGAGACCTCTCCCGCAGGCGGCGGCACGGAGTCGGTGCGCGACGAGGACGCTGCCGAGGCCAGCGCCGAGGAGGCGGTCTCCAACTGGGGAGCGCAGGCCATGAGCGCGTCGGATGCCGCGGCCGTGCCGATGGCGCACGCCCCCGTGCGCGTCGGGGTCATCGACTCCGGTATCGATGACACCCACCCCGACCTCGTGGGCCGCGTGGATCAGTCGAGCTCCGTGTCCTGCAGTGTCAACGGCATCGCCTCCCAGGCCTACGGCTCCTGGAGGGACCCCTACTTCCACGGTACGCACGTCGCAGGCGTCATCGCCGCCAACCACAACGGCATCGGCATCGACGGCATCGCGCCCACGGCGACCCTCGTGTCCATCAAGGCCGCGGGCGCCGAAGGGCTCATCTACCCCGAGTACGTGACGTGCGCGTTCATGTGGGCCTCCAGCCACGACATCGACATCGTCAACAACTCCTACTCCATGGACCCGTGGCTGTACTGGAGCGCCACCGACCCGGAGCAGGCCGCCGGACTGGAGGGGGCGACCCGCGCCATCAAGCACGCCCAGGCCAAGGGCCTGGCGGTCATCGCCTCGGCGGGAAACAACGCGGCCGACAACGACAACCCCACAGTCGATAGCTCCTCGCCGACCGACACGGACAACCCCATCAAGGACCGTCCCGTCAAGGGCTCCATCCGGGTCCCCGGCATGGTCGCCGGGGTCAGCCAGGTCAGCGCCCTCCGCCAGGTCGGCTCCGGGGAGAACCCCGCGTGGTCGACCCTGGAGCGCGCCGCCTTCTCCAACTACGGCACGACCATTGACTTCGCGGCCCCCGGCGACGGCATCTACTCCACGGTGCCCACCTCCCTCTACGCCTCGGGCTACGCCAAGGCCAGCGGGACATCCATGGCGACCCCGCACGTGACGGGCATCGCCGCCCTGATCAAGTCCATCCACCCGACTTACACGGGCGCCCAGGTGATCGGCCTCATGCGTAAGCAGGCCGCCATGGAGTACACGCGCCTGGCCGCGCCCGAGGACGGCAAGGAGTACCGCGGCTACGGCTTCATCAACGCCCTGACCGTCATGCGCCGCGACCAGCCCCAGCCGACCGTGACCTCCATCCAGTACCGGGTGGGCAAGGGCGAGTGGAAGGACCTCGACGGGGCGACCCTGCCCGCCGGCCCCGTTTCCTTCTACGCGCAGGCCGACGCTCCGATCAGCCACCTCCACATGGACGTGGCCGGGCTGGCCAGCGTGGACCGCCCCGGCTCCGGCAAGTACGTGGACGAGCCGCTGGGCGTCTCCGCGGAGAACGTGGACCTGTCCTCGCTGATCCCGTCGGGCGCTGAGGCCGCGACCGCGCGCGTCCAGGTCAGCGCCAGCGGCATCAACCTCGACCGCCAGGCCGACGACGACACGGGCCGCGAGGCGGTCTTCACGCTCACCCGCGACCCGCAGGCCGTTCCCCAGCCCGACCCCGCGCCCGGCGAGGACAACCCCGCCCCGGGCGGCACGCCGATCGCCGGGATCACCGCACCGGCTCGCAGCGCCGACCAGCTTCCCGCCAACTACGCGGTCAACCTGCCCAAGGGGACGGATCGGGCCACCTTCCAGCGGGCCGTCGCCCAGGCCTCGTACCTGAGCGGCCTCGTGCTGGCCCAGTACCCGGCGTTCGGGACGTTCTTCGTCCAGGCGGCATCCCCGACCTTCTCACCCGACCTGGGCGCCGCGCTGGTCAAGGAGGGCATCAGCTACGACTCCATCGGCCCGACCCGCCAGGCCCCGGTCGGCGGCAACGAGGCCGTGGTTCCCATCGACTACGCGACCCGAGCCGCCGCGAATGCCGCGCTGGCGGCCGCGCCCACGTCGGACGCCGCCCAGGGCGAACAGGACGTGACTCCGGATCCGCAGACCGGCAACGGCTGGCACCTCCAGGCACTGCACGCCCTGGAGGCTCAGGGCGTGGACGTGATGCGCGAGCCGGTCACGGTGGGCGTCATGGACCAGTCCGTCGACGACACGGTGCCGGACCTGGCCGGACAGGTGGATCACTCCAAGTCGGTGTCCTGCTCGGTCAACGGCATCCCGAACCGGGACCCCGAGGCGTGGCGCTGGGACGACGCGACCCACGGCACGCACGTCGCCGGGTCGATCGCCGCCAAGCACGACGGCGTGGGCGTGGACGGCGTGAACCCGACGCTGCGCATCGCCGCCATCAACGTTGCCTCGCGCAACGGGGGATACTTCTACCCCGAGTACATCGCCTGCGGATTCGTGTGGGCCGCCGACCACGGCATCTCGGTGACCAACGGCTCCTACTTCGTCAACCCGTGGAAGTACTGGATGCCGGGCGACCCGGAGCAGGCGGCGGGCCTGGAGGCCGTGCAGCGCGCCGCCGACTACGCCGCCTCCAAGGACGTCATCAACGTGGTGGCGGCCGGGAACTGGACGACCGACCTGGACAACCCGCCCACCACCGACGACTCCTCGCCGGGGGACACGTGGGGCGCGTACCAGCGCGACGTGACGGGCGGGGTGTACATGCCCTCCATGCTGCGCTCCACCCTCGCGGTGTCTGCCCTGCAGCTGCCCGAGGGACAGGACCCGGCGACCGGCATGCTGGAGCCGACGTCCTGGTCGAACTGGGGCGCGACCTCGATCGACTTCGCCGCTCCGGGCGCGAAGATCTACGCGCCGCTGACCTCCTGGTATGGCAAGGCCTACGGCAACCTGTACGGGACATCGCAGGCCGCGCCCCTCGCGGCGGCCGTGATCGCGACGCTGCGCCAGGTACACCCCGAGATGACGGCCGAACAGATCGTGGCCCTGGCGAAGAAGCAGGCGAGCGAGCCGGCGAACCGGGGGCGCCTGAAACCGGTCGAGGGCCACGAGTACCGGGGCGCCGGCCTGCCGAACGCCCTGGATGCGGTCTTGAAGGACCAGGCCAAGCCCACCATCGGCCAGGTTGAGTACTCGAGCGACGGTGCGACGTGGAAGCCCCTGGCCGGGGAGAGCGTCTCCGGGCGCGTCTCGGTGCGCGTGACCGTGAGCGGCCCGGTGACCTCGGCCCGCCTGCTCGTGGGCGAGCGCGAGGTCGCCTCGGGTGCGGGTAACGGCGCGTTTGCGGGCAACTCGGTGACCCTCCAGGCCGACGGGGTGGACGTGTCCCACCCGGACGGCGCGGCGCGCTACGCGGGCGCCTCCCTGGCCACGGTCGAGGCCAGCGGGCGCAACAACGATGCGCGCGCGGACGACGACGCGACGACGACGGTGGCCTTCACGGTGAGCCCCACCCACGAGGGACCCGACGAGGCCGCGGCCGGACGCTGGGTGTCCGGGGCGCTCGGATGGTGGTGGCGTTTCGAGGACGGCACCTACCCCACGTCGACGCAGCTGCGCATCGACGGGGCGATCTACCGCTTCGACGCGCGCGGCTACATGGTGACCGGCTGGGCGTCTGAGGATGGCCGCTGGTACTACTACGGCCCCTCGGGCGGGCAGGCCAGCGGGTGGACGAAGGCGGGAGGCTCCTGGTACTACCTGGATCCCCTGACCGGCGCGATGGCCAGTGGATGGACGAAGGTGCGCGGCACCTGGTACCACCTGTCTTCCTCGGGGGCCATGACCACGGGCTGGCTGCGCGAGGGATCCACGTGGTTCTACCTGTCGCCTTCGGGGGCCATGGTGACGGGCTGGGCGCGCATCGGGTCCACCTGGTACCACTTCGGTGACGGTGGCGCCATGAGCACCGGCTGGCTGGAGGAGGGCGGCTCCTGGTACTACCTGTCCTCCTCCGGGGCCATGGTGACGGGCAGCCGGTGGATCAACGGCACGCGCTACGTGTTCGACGACCAGGGGCACCTGCTGCAGTAGCCTCCACGAGGCCGGGGCTCGCTCCCGGTTGAGTGTCAGAGAGGGGCCGCGCACTGTGCCGTGCGCGGCCCCTCTTGCGTGTCGCGCCTGCGCGGGAGAGATGTCGTGGGAGTCCCGTTCCCTTGGGACCTATTTCGTACTACACTGATGTCTATACGAAACTATGGAGGTGATCGCGTGCGAGTCCGGGTTCATCCTCGCGTCCATCGACGTCATAGTGACGTTGAGGATGACGATGTCATAGTGGCCTTCGAGGGTACGTTGCGTTCGCGTGCGCGCGATACGCATCCGATCCAGTGGGTCGGAGTTGGCCTCGACCGCAAGGGTCGGCTTCTGGAGTATATTGCGGTTGAGGACGAGCCTGATGGATGGCTTGTTTTCCATGCGATGCTGGTAACGCGAGCGGTGCTCGCAGAGGTTGGTTTAAGGAGGTAATGATGGCGACGTATACGTCAGCTGATGGTGCGACCTTCACTGATGAGGATCTGGAGCGTTGGGGGAACCAGGCCGAGAACGGTGTGCCTTACGACGGGAAGCATCTCGGTTCGTCTGTGGCCGGACGCCCGATTAGCGTTGGTGTTGGTGCTAAGCCGTTTACCCTCCGTCTTGATCGTTCTCGTCGTGCCAAGCTCGCTGAGGTGGCTCAGGAGCGCGGTACGACGCCGTCGCAGCTTGTGCGCGATTTGATTGATTCGCTCGAGTAGGGCCGCCTGCTGCAGTAACCTCCACGAGGCCGGGGCTCGCTCCCGGTTGAGTGTCGGAGAGGGGCCGCGCACCGTGCCGTGCGCGGCCCCTCGTGCGTGTCGGTATCGTCGCGCTCGCGGGTCAGGCTGCTACGCGGTGGGCGCCGTGAATCCCGCCCTCTCGGGCGTGGTGCCCAGGCGCGCCGCGATCAGCTCCTTGTCCGTCTCGGAGGCCAGGTCGCGCACCCAGGACGCGTAGATGGCCTCGTCGCCGTGGACCTCCTGCGTGAAGGGGTTGCGCCGCTTGGAGATGATCGCATGCGCGTGCCTGCCGAAGACCCACAGGTTCGCCGCCAGGGCGGCGGCGGAGATGAGGACCATCGCCGCGGGGTTGTGGGCGCTGCGGTGGGCGAACATCGAGTCCTGCATGAAGTGTGGGAAGGTCAGCACCACGGCCGACCAGAAGGTAAGCGTGTAGGCCCGGTACTGGATCCACGCGCCCCTCCCGAACCGCATGAGGGCGGGGATCGTGCACGCGGCCAGCAGCGCAACGCCCGAGTACCAGGCGCGGTCGGCCAGGCAGTTGTACACGTAGGCGAAGTTCCACAGGTCGTAGGCGATGATCCACCCGATCGTCAGGTCGCCCCACACGAGCGCGCGTTCCTTGCCCTTGGACACGAAGATCCCCACCCACCCGGAGATCGTCAGGAGGTTCAAGATCCCGGCGATCCCGTTCATGATGTTCCACGGCCCACCCCACGTGACCATCCCCTGGGAGGGGTCCACGCCGTGGATGCCGTAGCACTGGAAGTCCCGCACCACGGCCTCGGCGATGTTGAGCGCGAGGATCGTCGGGGGGATCAGCAGGTACCAGCGGTTGTGGCGGAGCCTGGGGAAGACCTGCAGGGCGACGAGGCACAGGGAACCGGCCAGCGCCGAGTACTGCTTGACGATGGGGAACCAGCCGGCCGAGGCCGTCCCCCGCGTCGAGGTCGGCCACCAGAAGATTGTCAGGGCGATGGGGATGAGGACGAAGAAGGCCAGGACCACCCACATGTTGCGTTGGGCGAGCCACGCGGTGACGGCCAGGGCCACGACGACCAGGAGGAGCATCGCGTAGTCCCACCACTGGCCGACCTCGAAGAAGAAGAGCGTCGGATAGTCCGGGGGAGTGATGCCGTCCATCAGCGCTGCTCCTTCCCCCAATCGGGCAGGTAGGTGCGCTCCATCTTCTGGCGGATCTGCTCCTCCCAGGAGAACTCCGGCTCGCTCCACCCCTCGAAGTAGGAGGCGTCGACCTCGCCCGCCCACGGGGTGCCCGGGCCTGTCGGCGGCCACGACGGGTCGTCGGTGACGGGCGGGCGGATCTCGGCGACCGCCGGGGCGGAGCGCCCGTAGCGGAACCACTGGGTGAAGGTGTCCTCGAACAGGGGAGTGCCGTCGTAGCGTCCCGCCGGTGTGCCCGAGTTGAAGAAGCGGCCGCCGAGCATGCCGCGCATAAAGCGCCCCGTCAGGTGCTGCTTCTTCTTGAACTCGAGGACGCGCTTGACGTAGAGGTTTTGCATGTGGGTCATGCAGCCGCCGATGAACTCGATGTTGACCCAGTTCAGGGCGGTCATGGCGGGGCTGGGCGGCTCGTAGCCGATGCGCCAGTGGTTGATGAGGCGCGTGCGATGGCCCGACAGGGGCACCATGTAGAAGCACCAGGCGGCCGCGAAGTGCCTCATGCCGGGGAAGCGGAAGGCGTAGGAGCCGGGGGCCTTGGGCGGGTTCTTCGTGTCGACCCACTGCACCATGTACTTGCCGGGCACGATGTCGGCCCACTCCATGGACATGCCGTGGAAGTCGAAGGCGGCGATGTCGCCGGGCATCATGGAGTCTTGTTGCTGGAACTCCTCCTGGATCTCGTAGGAGTTGAAGAAGGGCAGGCGCGCGAAGGTTCTTTCGAGGAACTCCGAGGAGAAGGAGCCGGACTTTTCGGCGCCGATCTGCTTGAAGAGGCGCCACACGGCGTAGGCGGGGGCGTCGATGGTGATGGCGTAGGTCGAGGAGTATCCGTTGTCGTAGTTGGCGTCGATGAGGTCGTCGCCGGGGTAGCGCCAGGCCTGCTCCTCGGGCGTTGCCTTGCCGGTGAGCTGGCTGAACGCGTACATGCCGCCCAGGATGGCGGCGCCTCCCGCCGCGGCGATGCGGCAGAGGCGGCGGGCGCGTGTGGCGTGTCGTGTCATGAGTCCTCCTCCTTGAGGATCGGGCGAGGGGCGGCTCCGCTGGTGCGGATCGTGGGGCCCCGGAGCGATCGGGATTCAGCGTTGAACCCTGCACGCTAGGTTAGTGTTTCGGACTATGATAGCCGACAACCATTAGCTTGGATGCAGTTTCAAAGGAGAACACTGTGGAGACTCTTTTCCTGTGGGAGATCGGAACCCCCAAGGTCTACGCGATCTGGCTGGTCGTCCTGGCCGCCCAGATCATCGTCGCCGAGATCAACCGGCGGTGGAACTGGACGATCTTCGCCGTGTGGACCGTCGGCGGCATCGCCCTCATGCCCTACGCGTGGATCCACGGCACCCCGATGGTGGGCTGGTTCCCCTTCGGCAAGTACGCGATCATGATCCTCACCGCCACCATGACCGGCACCGTCCTCGTCTACGCCAAGCGCAACCCCGCCAAGGCCCACAAGTACGCGATATGGCTGGGCGTGGCCCTGTGGGCCGGCCTGGCCGTCAACATCATGGAGGCCAACATCCGCGACCTGACGATCTACCTCAACGCGGACACCTACTACGCGTGCGGAGCGGACTGGCAGTGCCTGAAGCACGTGAACGACTCGCACACGATCGACATGATCGCTGGCCTGCCCGAGGCCCGGGGAGTGAGCGCCGAGCTGCACTCCGCGCAGTGGTACCAGGAGGTCGCCGCGAACCTCGCCGCCCGCCACGTCGGCATCGACCCCGAGACGGGATTCCGCACGATCGGCGGATACTGGAACCTCCTGTCCGCCGGTGCCGGGCTGCTCAACATCATTACCATCACGGGCCTGGGTAAGATCATCGTCACCTCGCCCGGCAAACGCACGGTGCGCGGCCTCATCTGGGTGGACATGGTGTGGCCGTGGGTGATCGCCTACGACCTGTGGAACCACGCGTTCTTGTACAACTCGCTGGCCGACTACACGTGGTACTGCACGCTCGCCCTGCTGCTGGCCTGCACGATCCCCACGTTCACGTGGGCGAAGGGCCAGTGGATCTGGTTCCGCTGCTTCACCCTGGTCTTCTGGATCTCCATGAACACCCTCCTGCCCGAGGTCCTGGTGCCCCCCTCGGACATCTTCAACTTCGCCACCATGGACCCGCGCGCCAACATCGCCTGCGCGGCCCTCGCGCTCGCGGCCAACGTCGCGCTGTTTGCCTACTGGCTGTACAAGATCGCGGTGTTCAGGCGCAACCCGATCACGGGGGTCCTGTACTGCGAGCTGGCCGAGTTCCGCACCATCGTGCGCGAGCACTGCGACGATCGCGACAAGTACTTCCTGGTGGATCGCATCCCCGAGACTCCGGAGGAGCTCGGCTTCGAGCCCGACTCGCCCACGCCCCCGCAGGACGGGTACCGCGCGTGGATGCCCTGGTGGCGGGGCGAGGACCGGCGGCATCCCTCCAAGAGGATGCCCGCGGGCGACTAGCGTCCGGTTTGTGTTGGTCGTTCGCGAGGCCTCCCTGGTCATTGGTGGGGAGGCCCCGATCGCGCGACGGTTACAGCGTATTGTTATTGTTTCGTGTCGGTTCTTGGCGTATGGTGGTGTGTAAGGGCGCGGTCCCTGTGGTGGGGGCGCGTTGGAGGAGACCTCAGTGTGGAGGGCACACGCCATGGAGATACCACCCCTGTCCGAGCGACCCGTGAGCCAGGAGGAGGAAGAGGCCTTCCTGCGTTCCATTCAACCCCGGCGAGGCCTCTTTGGTCGTCGCTTCATCGGGCCGAGGAGATGGCGGCCGGGCTGGGCCTGGCTCCCGCGCGTACACCACCGTGGGGAGGGTGGGCCTGGTGAGGGTGGCGCCGCCTTCAGCGGCGGCACCTCGGGTGTGGCGGCGTGGTTGCGGGCTGACCTGGTGGATTGGGGTATCCGCATCGCCGTCGTCGTGTTGATCGTCGCGGGCTGCTACGCCGTCTACATCAACGGTGTCGCCGAGGGCTGGTGGCGCGCCTGGGGCGAGAAGCCCACCGCTATTCCCACGCGGTCTGCCATGTCGGGCCGGGCTCCCACTCCCACAGCGACCGGTTCGAGTCGGGCCCCCATGTCGGGCGGTTACCAGGTCGGCCCCGACGGCGTCCTGGTGCGGCCCGCCGAACACGCCGCCTCCACCTACACACTGCCCGAACTCCCCCAAGCCGCCACAGAAAACAGTGAGCGAGGAGCAGAAGCCGCAGCCGAACACTACCTCGCCCTCCTGGTCTACGCATGGAACACCGGAGACACCACACCACTAGCTGACATGTCCGACCCCAGCTCCGAATTCGCGAATACGTATATCACGAACATCGGCGACCTCTACGACGGTGGCTGGTCCTATGGAACATCATCTAGGGTTACGGACGTTCTTCGAGTTGAACCGGTCCCTGCAAATGGGACCGATGTACCCGAGAATTCTATTCTCGTTAAGTTCCATATCACTTCCGTTGATGGAATCAAGTGTCACGGACTCCGCACCAAAGAACAGACGGACGAGTACGGATCAACGCTGTCCATAATTCTCACGTGGAGAAACGGAGGGTGGAAGGAGATTCAAGGGAGAGTGATCCGCGATGAGTAGACGACACAGCCTCTTCCTATCCATCCCAACCCTAGCTCTGACTGTCACACTCGCACTCATGCCACGAATCGCGCACGCAGAGCTACCGTGGGATTCAAACTTCGATGCAGCGATTGAAGATGGTAACGCCACCGTGAGCGGCTCAATCGGCGGACGCGAATCCACGCCCGGCAATGGGTCGGGTAATCATGTTCCTTCTGATGACATTCCTGCTCTCACGAACTCTGCTGAGGCGAGTCCTGAGGCGCAGGTGTATGCGGCGGATGACAAGTGTGATGGGAAGACGATGCACACGGTCACGTTGCCGGATGGGACGGAGTCGGCGCCTTTCGCGTGCGCGCACATCACCCGCAGTGGCACGCCCGAGTCTGCAGGAGCAGTGCCCACGACACGGGAGATCCTCTACTACGCGGCCGCCACGATCCACGCCGACGGTGCGGGGCTGCGTAAGCGTCCCGAGGGGGTGTCCTACACGAACCGGCGCATCCCCACCCTGGTCAACGTCACCCACCCCACCCAAACCCACACCGTCACCTTGCTGGGGAGAGAGGTCACCGTGACCCTCACAGCCCAGGAATACACGTGGGACTGGGGAGACGACACCCCGGGCACAGTCACCTCCTCACCAGGAGCAGCGTGGGAGGAGGGTATGGACCCCAACACCGACCCGACCCTGATACGCCACTACTACAAGGCGCCAGGCGGATGGAAGTCCTTCCTCGACGGCCCCTACCCCAAGGCCACACGCACCATCACCCTGACCACCACATGGGCGGGCACTGCCACCAACCCCTTCACCGGAGACACACAAACCATCAACGGCCTGGTCACCACCACCGAAACAACCGACCCCTTCCGCCTTGACCACCTCATCATCAACAACACCGACACCGCAGAAGAAAAACAAGGCCACTAAACACGGCAGGCACCACACCCCAGACCAGGTGGGAACCCAGGGCCACGCTGCCGCACCTTCTTGGGCGTCGCGTGAAACCCAGACCGCCCCCGCCACCCCTTGTCTGGCGCCGCGTGAAACCCAGACCACCCCCGCCTGAAGAAAAACACCAATATCCGGCGATTCACGCGAAGCAGGGGCGGTCATGGTTTCACTAGCCCATCCAACACCGCAGACAGGGGTGGCTCGGGTTTCACTACTGGCCTGTGCGCGAGTTGTTGGCGGTTTGTTTCTGCGGGGCGCGTCTTCGCCGAAGAGTTCGCGCTCCTGCGGCTGGACCCAAACCAACAACCATCCGTCCTAATACACCTTATGGCGCTAGCTGCTTTCTGACGGAGCCAGGGCGTGAGCGCGCGGGGCGAAGCTGGCATGTCTTAATGCACCTTATGGCGCAAGGTGCTTTCTGACGTGTCGGCAAGACCACCATGGGTGTCGTGGTAGACGGGTCTTAATGCGCCTTATGGCGCTAGGTGCTTTCTGACTTCAAGCCAAGACGATCTTCCAGCAGGCTCGCTTGAGTCTTAATGCACCTTATGGCGCTAGGTGCTTTCTGACAATCCCGCTGACAGTATAGTTAGCCCTCCGTACAACAAGTCTTAATGCGCCTTATGGCGCTAGGTGCTTTCTGACTCAAGGACAAGTACAAGACTGCGGGCGTAGCTTCCGAGTCTTAATGCACCTTATGCCGCTCGGTGCTTTCTGACCGAAATAAACGACTGGGGGCTCTACCCCCTGACTTTCGAGTCTTAATGCACCTTATGGCGCTAGGTGCTTTCTGACCGCTAAGAGCCAGTCGCAGGTTCACATCATGCTCAATGAGTCTTAATGCACCTTATGGCGCTAGGTGCTTTCTGACGACAAGCTATATGGTGTCACTACTGGTGGCGGCGATACAGGTCTTAATGCACCTTATGGCGCTAGGTGCTTTCTGACCGGTGACCCGACGATGACCGCGCATCTACTCAACGGTCTTAATGCACCTTATGGCGCTAAGTGCTTTCTGACGAGTTCAACCAGGCTCTCCTGCAGCTGGGTTTTGAGTCTTAATGCACCTTATGGCGCTCGGTGCTTTCTGACGTCTTCATCCGCGCATACGCATTCCGCGTTGACTGGGGTCTTAATGCACCTTATGGCGCTAGGTGCTTTCTGCCCCGACTACGCCGACTGCGTGAACGAACCGATCATGTCTTAATGCACCTTATGGCGCTAGGTGCTTTCCGACCGCCCAGGCAACCGCCTCCACCCGCGCGTACAACACCGAGTCTTAATGCGCCTTATGGTGCTAGGTGCTCTCTGACTTGAGGAAAACGGCGACAAGGAGTCCACCACCGGCAGGTCTTAAAGCACCTTATGGCGCTAGGTTCTTTCTGACCATATTCTCACATTGCTCGCAAAATTCCGTTTTGTCCCCGTGTCTTAATGCACCTTATGGCGCTAGGTGCTTTCTGACGCTGTTGAACGAGATGCAACACTGGTTGCCGCAGAATAAGTCTTAATGCGCCTTATGGCGCTAGGTGCTTCCTGGCAGAAGGGGGCGAAGCATCAGCACCGGGACGCCGAAGAATCGTCTTAATGCACCTTATGGTGCTAGGTGCTTTCTGACTCAGGCAAACACAAGGCGTATGCGTCGATGATGGTGTCTTAATGCGCCTTATGGCGCTAGGTGCTTTCTGACTTGTTCGATCCCGACAGACAGGGACAATCTATTCGGTCGTCTTAATGCACCTTATGGCGCTAGGTGCTTTCTGACGAACAAGATCATCCCCCAGGTGGTCGGCATTATCCAGCGGTCTTAATGCACCTTATGGCGCTAGGTGCTTTCTGACATCAAAACCTATACGTTTGGGAAATCAGACAACTTAGGTCTTAATGCACCTTATGGCGCTAGGTGCTTTCTGACAATCATAACTACCCACACGTTTGTCGGTAATCTCGCCGCGTCTTGATGCACCTTATGGCGCTAGGTGCTTTCTGACGAGCTGAGCTTGACGCCCTCTGGGAAGCCGTCGAAGTCCGTCTTAATGCGCCTTATGGTGCTAGGTGCTGTCTGACCGAGAGTTCCGCGAGATGCGGCGCCGTCTGCTGCTGTCTTAATGCACCTTATGGCGCTCGGTGCTTTCTGACTTGCTAACGCGCGTATTAGTGTAATGGCAGAATTGGTTGGTCTTAATGCACCTTATGGCGCTCGGTGCTTTCTGACGAGGAGGCGGGCATGAACGAGTGCCGCGTCTGTGGAATGTCTTAATGCACCTTATGGCGCTAGGTGCTTTCTGACGCGACAGTGGGAAAAGGTCAGTACCGGCGTCGGACTCTGCGTCTTAATGCACCTTATGGCGCTAGGTGCTTTCTGACTCAAGAATGCTACTGCTAAGTTCGTAGACTGGCTTTCGTCTTAATGCACCTTATGGCGCTAGGTGCTTTCTGACACAATGTCTACCGTTACCTACATCACCGACAGCAACGCCGAGTCTTAATGCACCTTATGGCGCTAGGTGCTTTCTGACACGCGAAGGGCAGGGTGTGCACCGGGTCCTTCTCGTGTCTTAATGCGCCTTATGGCGCTAGGTGCTTTCTGACGGAAACGCAGAACCCCCACCGGTGGATCGCACCGAGTCTTAATGCACCTTATGGCGCTAGGTGCTTTCTGACTTGACCGAGTAGATCACGATTATAGTGGATCGTTCGAAGGTCTTAATGCACCTTATGGCGCTAGGTGCTTTCTGACTGCAACAGCGATGTACACGCAGTCGTTTACGACCTCTGTCTTAATGCACCTTATGGCGCTAGGTGCTTTCTGACTCGGTGACGGCTGGGATCAGCGTCCACCGGATGGGCGGTCTTAATGCACCTTATGGCGCTAGGTGCTTTCTGACTTCAAGACGGCGTTCAATAGCGCGGGCCTGATTCGTCTTAATGCACCTTATGGCGCTCGGTGCTTTCTGACCTGTCCAGGGAACAGCGTCCAGGTACGCGGCGTTCACGTCTTAATGCACCTTATGGCGCTCGGTGCTTTCTGACCTCCAGCCAGGCCGCCGTCATGCGCGACGACCTCCCCGTCTTAATGCACCTTATGGCGCTCGGTGCTTTCTGACACGCACGTCTGGCTGGCGTCCGATGGTCATTTGTACTTCGTCTTAATGCACCTTATGGCGCTCGGTGCTTTCTGACGACCTTGCCTCAGTATGGGACGAGATCGAATTCGTTTGGTCTTAATGCACCTTATGGCGCTAGGTGCTTTCTGACGTGGAGACGCCTCACCGCAGTCACCTTCTGGACCGTCATCGTCTTAATGCACCTTATGGCGCTAGGTGCTTTCTGACGCGCGTAACGGCCCCGCGCGGGTTGGGCGGCACTGTCTTAATGCACCTTATGGCGGTAGGTGCTTTCTGACCCCAGAGGCGTGATGAACGGGCGCGACGGTGGATCGCGGGTCTTAATGCACCTTATGGCGCTAGGTGCTTTCTGACCCGCAACCGGTAAGTTCCTGAAGGTCACCACTGACCAACGTCTTAATGCACCTTATGGCGCTAGGTGCTTTCTGACAAAGGGTATGTTACATCAAAAATCCTTAGTGGAAGTTCGTCTTAATGCACCTTATGGCGCTAGGTGCTTTCTGACTCAAGGAGAACGAGCTCTACGCGATCCACAAGGTCCGTCTTAATGCACCTTATGGCGCTAGGTGCTTTCTGACCGACATCGTCAAGGCGATGTCACTCAACCTGCAGGGCACGTCTTAATGCACCTTATGGCGCTAGGTGCTTTCTGACAAAGTAGCGCAACGCCTTTCGGGTGCTGACTTTGACGGGTCTTAATGCACCTTATGGCGCTAGGTGCTTTCTGACTCGATCCATTGGAACAACGAACCTGGTCCAGACGCGTCTTAATGCACCTTATGGCGCTAGGTGCTTTCTGACATCGTCAATGGGTTGACGCTAAATCCAACGAAATAGTTGTCTTAATGCACCTTATGGCGCTAGGTGCTTTCTGACCCGAGGACCTCGTGCTCGACACCCTCCAGAAGGTGTGGGAGGTCTTAATGCACCTTATGGCGCTAGGTGCTTTCTGACGCAGGAAAGTCCCGACATGTGATGCGCAAGAAAATCTAGGGGCCTTAATGCACCTTATGGCGCTAGGTGCTTTCTGACGCCGAGGAAGTCGCTAACGCACTCTACAGTGTTGTTGAGTCTTAATGCACCTTATGGCGCTAGGTGCTTTCTGACGGAATTCGACGATTCTGAAGATCGCAATCTGATGTCTTAATGCACCTTATGGCGCTAGGTGCTTTCTGACTCGGCGGCCTCGATCGTGCCGTCGGCTGCGAAGTCGCGGTCTTAATGCACCTTATGGCGCTAGGTGCTTTCTGACTGCCCGGCGTGTCGCACCCCCTGTGACCAGCAGAAACGCCACCCCGGATCGCCAGGGGCCGAGAAAGCACCCGCCCGACCCGCAAGCACACGGCCAGAATAGCAGGGTTTTCGTTGCAAATCCTCACATCGCCACGGACGCGCCAAGAAGCCGAACCCGCCCCGGAAAAACCGATCGACATCGGCGTGTCGCGGCTTGAGCGACCTAAATGCTTGTACGGTAACCCTAAAGTTGATGCTCCGGAAGGTATGACAATGACGCAACCTGCCACGGCCTCGTTCATGAGGGACGCAAGCACCCCCGACGCGCTCACCCGCGCACGCCGACGCGTTCTCACCAACAGCCCGGGAGACGCCGACCAGCACGCTCTCACCGACGAAGAGCTCCGCGAACTGGCCGATCCCGATTGGACCCCGCCCCGCATCGACCGCCTCGACGCCCAATCCCTCGAGTGCGCAGCCCCGCCGCTCCGGGCGCTCCTCGCCGAGGCAGTCACCGATCCGCTTGGCCGCCTCCTCGCCCTCGAACGCCCGCACGGCAGCTACGACGACACGCCCGATGGCCACGAGGCCTTTACCCGACGCGTCACCGCCGACTACGACCACGGCAACCATCACCTCGCCCGCGCCACCATCCGCCACGCACACCCCGAGCAGGCGACGCGCGCGGGGCTGGAATGCCTCGGACTGCCCGCAGACGCCCTCCCGATCATCGGCGAGCTCGCCGACGCCTCGAACCCCGCCGATCCCATCACCCGCACGCTCACCGACGCGGCCCTCCTCGACCTCGACAGGCACGCCACCTGCCGAGGCATCCTCTACTCCCGCGTCGCATCCACCCTCATCCTCGCCGCCCCCAGCGAAGGGCGCCTGGGCGAGGCCATCGATGCCGTGGCCAGCGCGGCCGTGATGCTCGGGATGTGCATCTGCGACCTCGCGACCCAGCACGTCGATGCCGACGCGACCCTCGCCAGCATCGGCATCGACCACGTTCCTCCGCCCGAGAAGAACCAGCCCTCGGACCTGGCCGACCGCATCCTCTACGTCGGACGCGACGGGGCACGCGTCCACGTCAAAGCCGGGAGGCTCCTCGTCGACGGACCCGCAGGTATCCCCGCCACGAGCCTGCCGAAAAACAACGTCAGTAGAATCGTCCTGTCGGGAAACGTCGGCCTCTCCGCGGGCGCGCGCTCCTGGGCCATGCGCAGTGGCATCGACGTCGTCTGCCTGTCACGCCGCGGCGCCTACCAAGGCGCCCTGGTAGGAGCGGGGAGGGGAACGCACGCGGCTCGCCTCCTCGCTCAGAGCGACCTCACGCGCGACGAGGAGCGGCGCGTTGGCCTGGCGGCCGCCCTCATCGGCTCGAAGATCCGCGGACAAATCCACGTGCTCACCCGCATCGCCAGGCGCGACCCGGGCCTCCACCTCGCCGACAGGACCGCCCACATGCACCACTGGCGGCGCAGCCTCGCAGGCGCACGCACCATCAACGACATCATGGGCATCGAAGGAGCCTGCTCCACCGCCTACTTCGACGCCCTCGCCGCGTGCGTCCCCGCCGACATCCCCTTCGACGGGCGCAGCCGACGCCCGCCGCGCGACCTGCCCAACGCTGCGCTGTCATACGGGTACGCGATCCTCCTGTCCGAATGCGTCGGAGCGCTCCACGCCGCCGGACTCGAACCCTGCCTCGGCATCGCCCACGCGCCCACCGACAAACGCCCGAGCCTCGCCCTGGACCTCATGGAGGAGTTCCGCCCCCTCCTTGTTGACCAAACCGTCCTGGCACTCCTGCGCACGCGGAAGCTCCGCCCCGAGCACGGCGCCATCGAACCCGAGAGCGGAGGAGTGTGGCTGGGCGCGGAAGGAAAGAAGATCCTCGTCGACGCGTACGAGGCCGCCTCCCAGCGCAGCGTCACCGGAGCCCTCCCCGGGTACTCGGGGTCGTGGCGCAGACACATCACGCACGAGGCGCAACTCCTGGCCCGCGCCATCACCGAGCCCGACTACCAGTGGAGAGGAATCGCGTGGCGATGATCTACGTCATCGCCTACGATATCGCCAACAACCGGCGACGGCTCAAAGTCGCCAAGATCCTGGAATCCTGGGGATACCGCATCCAAGAATCCGTGTTCGAGCTGCGCCTCGACGCCGACTCACTGGCCCGCGTGCGACACCTGCTCTCCGCCACCATCACAGACGCCGAAGACGTCATCCACATCTACCCCATCTGCGCCTCCTGCGCCGACCGCGCCGACATACTCGGCGCGGCCGTAGCGCTCGACGACGTGGGGTTGTGTCGCGGGGTGTGGTGAGGGTTAGCGAGTGTGAGGTCTGAACATCCCAGGGCCTGGCTTGGGGGCCTTCGGTCGTGCAGCTTGTGTCAAAGAGCCGTCTGAAGTCACCGTTGGGCTGGAACCTTGAGATGGAAGTGACCCGCCCTTGGGTGCGCACGAAGACTGTGGAAGACTATCCTTGCTATCCTCTTCGAGGGTGAGCATCTCGAAGTTGAAATCCTCATCTCTAATTCGACTCTTCTCATACTCAGTGAAGTAACTGATAATGGGTGATAGGCCTCGCCTCTCGGGGCGGAAAGTGGAAGGGCTGTAGGCAACAGGGTCCTTCGTTGCGCCCTCGTCGCACTTCCATCCATACGCAGAACGGACGAATGCGCGCACAGCCAGCGACTTCTGCTTCGAAATAGCTAAGGGAAGCGCCCGTTTGATGAGAGCCAGCTCGGCAGCGAGACTCTTCTGCTCTTCGTTGGAACGTGTGGTCTCCTCAAGGCTTAGCACACCCTTTAGGTCTCTATAGCTGCTTGCCAACGACCTAGAAGTCGCGAGCGTGAGAACCTCAGCGCGAATGCAGACCGCCCCGAGCCCCAGCGGCTTCCCTAATCCCAGATGGAAGAAACCGTACTCTCCCTCCGCTCTTTGGGGGATTGGGACAATCATCTCAGGATTCAGAAGCCAGAGGATAACAGACAGTTCCTTCGCGCTGAGTCCTTCGAAACGTAACGTGGATTCAAAGTTCGCTCCCGACTCTATGAACGAGCCGACAAGTACTTGAGAGCTACTCAATGAGCTGCTCGGCTGTTTGTCGCCCAGAATGCCTGCTCCCCCGCGTGCTAGAAGGAAACGGTGGGTCGGATAGGTCTTTCTGATAAGAGAATGTTGTTCAGTGAAGCACTCAGATCGTTCTATTTCGAAGACTCCTGAGCCGTCCACATGCCGTAGGTATGGCTGAGCTGTCCACGGCTTTGGTTCCGCTAATATGGCCGGAATCCAACCCTCACCGCCTTTTGAGCGTTGAAGATATGTTGTTCCGTTTTGGGGCAGTAAGTGGGCGTTAGCCAAGTAGACTCTTCCTTTAAATGCTGACGAAACAGTATCGCCTGGATCCTGCGCAGCAAACCCCCACAGGCGGTCAGCGGCAGACGTTTCCGCAAGTGACCGCGCAGGGTTGATGTTTCCGTTCTCTGCTAGCCGTGATGGGGAGAGGCTTCCCGGAGTGGCTGAGCGGCCCAACTGGGAGAATGCTACTTCCCACTCTCCGTTCGAGCGCTTTCGTACAAAGACAGGCACGCCGGGTTCTTGTCCGGCCTCATCAAGTAGAAACTCGTAGACATTTTCAGGAGTTAGGTTCGCGCGTAGGTCTTCTTTCTTCGCCTTGCGCTCAATGTACTGAATTGCCCTATTGATGAGGGTATGGTGAGCACCCTTACTTGTGGCGGGATTGTTCGCAATACGTGCTGCTTCCAGTATTGTGGCAACGAATGGACTGCTGGCGTCAAGCTGAATGTGTTTGGGGTTGGGAGTTCCTTTATCTGTGTAAAAGATGTACTCGTTGTACTTTGTGGTCATGAGCCTGTCTTTGGGCTTCAATTCGCCGGTATCGGGAACTGTTGTTAAGCGGACGACATATCCTTCACATTCAATAGGCTTTGAACTATTTGGTTCTAACGACTTTGAGGTGCACAGGTTGGTGTTATTGATCTTGGATACGATCAGCTTATCTCCGTCTGGACGTTTCTGTTCGAAAGCTTCGAAGAAGCTCACCTTGCTGAGGTGAGGAGTGTCTATTCGGAGAGATTTCAGTAGTTCGTTGACGGCTTGCTTTTCCTCGGGTGTGTGCTCGATTTTCTGTCTCTTTGTGACTGGATTGTTCTTCTTGTCCAGCTTAAGCCTACCGTTCCTATCGTGCTGCTCTACCACCTGGAATCCCCCGAGAATTGGTCGTTCGGCGCCGGGGGGCGTGAAGGCTACTCCCGCATCGATCGAATCAGGGAGGAGGGCGCACTGCTGCAAGTGAATGCTCCACTGGTGACCATTGTCTCCAGGCGTTACTCGCAGGAATCCGGTTTTCCAGGGCGGAAGCTTATGTTTCTGCCACCTTTGAGGGTGGTCAGTCGTGTAACGGAACTGGGCCTGTCGATGATCGTCGCCAAACACCCTGAAGCGAGACTGAGTTACTTCTTCGTAGGCGGAAGATAGGACGCCTTTGAGTGAGGTTGCAGGAATGATCGCGTCCGCATCACTGGTCGCTCCCTGAGAGTTGCCGCTGGCAGAAGGAACGACAAGCCTACCAGTCTCATCGCGCCAGGCGGTTATCAAAGGTGTCTTGGTTTCAATTGTGAGCTTGAGCGTCCCGGAGTAGGAATCCTTGCCAAGATGGTCAAGGCACGGCGCGCCTCCATCTGCGAAGAATGACTCGCCGCTTCGCAGGGTCGGAATGCCATTGTAAGCGTGATGAAAGCGGCTCATTTTTTCCACTCTCCCGTGAATAGTTGATCGGTGACTGTCGTGTTTCCGTATGTGCTTTCCTCGGTGATGAACTCGATCGCGTGCATCATTGGAGGTTTCGCATCTTCTTCGAGCGGGCCGCGGCGCGGATCGTGTTGCATGTAGGTGATTCTGTGGGCGTATCCGATGGGGGAGAACGCTTCGTCTGCCGATACCCCGCTCTCGGAGCCTGCAGGAGAATCCGGTGTCACTGACAGGAGCGTCAGCTCACAGGACCCCACGCCGTTCACCCAACGGAACTCGTGTGCGAGCCGATCGGCGGCGACGTCGTCGGTGATGACCTCCCACACGCGTGCCTCGTACACTCGGGAAAGGTCAAAACCCTCCGGGGGGGAGACCACCAGTGTTGCGTTGTCGATCTTCAGGACGCGCCACGTCCCGTTTGTTGCCCACGCGATCCCTGCGACCGTGGCCTCTTCGAAAACCTCCTTCAGGACCTCAGGCAGTTTGGAGGCGTTAGGGACCTCGTTTTGGCTACTCTCCAGGCGGCAGGGGCTCGCGCTGGGCGCGCGGTCACAATTCTTCGGATCGTTCTCGGTCATTGGTTCTCACCTTCCACATCAGCAGGGACACCATTTGTCGCGACTGCAGGCTCTCGGAGATACTCGGCCCATCCCGTGTATCCCTCTCGACCGCCGGGTTCACCTCGCAGATATGCCAGGAGAGCGTGCGCCGCGTTCTGTGGAACGGCAGGGCCCTCAGCGTCGTGCGTCGGCCACAGCGTCTCACTCGCTGGAGCGGTGATGATCGTGCCGTCGGCACCAGACACACTGATGCCGGTGACCTCGACCTGGCCGAGGCCTCGCGTCGTCTTACCGCCGAGGGGGAGCGTACCCGCGCTGAGTTCCGCCAACGCGAGACCCAGGAGGCACCACGAAGCCCGGGTGCGCCCCTTCATCGCTTCCTCCGACAAGCCTGTTCCCGCACAGTCAGTGCGCACGTTGCGCAGCAGCTGGGCCGGATCAACCTCAATGATGATGTCATTCCACTGAGCGTGCGGGTAAACGATTTCGAAGAACAACCCGCCGTTGATCACCCCGCCCGTCCAACGGTCAATCGCATTGTGGGGGATCTTGAGCCGGTCGCCGAGATCGATTGTCGTGCAGTCAAGGACCCTGATCGCACCCCGATACTCGGTCGTGCCAAACATGTAACGCACGAGGCCCGGATCATGGGCAAGCTGCTCGTGAATATCCCTGGAAAACCTGCCCCCGCCCGACCCTGGAGCACCTGCATCCTCGGTTGCCTCCGCATGGAAACTATCGCTCTCTGTTGCCTGACCCGTCGCGTACAGGACCGTTCGCGCGATCCTTGAGCAGCGTGCGCGCAAGGCACCCCGAATTGACGTGCCCGGCAACAGGAGCGGATCGCTGCAATTCTCGTCATTCAACGTTGACGTCTTTGCGCGGAGTGGCAAAAGTACGTTGCTGTCGTCCGTTGCCTGCACATCGTGCACGAACACTCCCGTCGGAGAGCCCCATTCAATCGTGAGGCGCGTCGGGTGAATCCCGTTGGTGGAACGGGAGGACTCCGGTTGACCCGTCTGCGGGGAGGACACGCAATTGTCCCGGATGAAGGAAATCGCCTTCTCCTCCAGTGTGCTCCTGCCCGTCCCGCTAGAAACTTCGACGCCCAGCTTGCGTAGGACTTCCCACAGGATGTCTCTGGCGTACGTCGCCCGTTCCCTCCGCTCGGTTGCGCAGTCGCCTCCGGACACTGCGGGGGCATAGATCGCATCAACACCGGGTGCCCCATCTGGCAACCCGCCGAAGGATACCCGCGAAACCTCGATCGAGCCGAGGCCTCCTCCCGATCCGCCTCCAAGCGGCAGAACTCCCTCGCACAGGTCAACGACGGACAAAGCTAGGAGAAGCAGAGCTGCGCGTAATCTCCCCTTAACAGCCTCAGACTCGCATGGGGAAGCATCGTTCTGCTTCTCCGCTAGAGTAGCTACCTCCGAGTCGCGCAGAATGTTCCGACACAGCTGAGGGTGATCGACCTCGATCCTGATTGGTTTCCACTTCGCGTGCGGGTACAGCAGTTCGGCGTAGAGCGCTCCATGAGCCGCGCTGCCTGTCACCCGGTCGATGGCGTTACGCGTCAGCTTCAGGGGGCTGTTGCCTCCGGACTCGGACAGGTCACCTTCACAGTCATCTACCCGGACAGCCCCTCGGTACTCTGTCGTCCCAAACAGGTATTGGGAGAGGGGTGTTTCTTCGGAGTTCGGAGCACTCTGCGCGTTGCTTTCGATGCGTGCACACCTGGAGCGGAGCACGCCTCGGATCGAGGTGCCGGGAAGCATCAAAGCAGCGGTATCCCCTTCCGCCTGAATTGGGTAGGAGACTTCGCCATGGGTTGTTAGAAACGCGTCGTCTTCTTTCGGCCCGATGTTCTTGCGCCAGTTGCGCAACGGCGCAGCAGCAATGGTCTCCTTCTCGTCAGAACGGATTCCCTTGGGTCTGTGCATTCCGACAAATAGCCCCGACGGAGCGTCCCACTCAATCTTGATAGATGTCAAAGCGTGGTTGTGGGTGAAACTACGCGGTGGCTCCAGTTGAGCAACTTCTGGTTTTCCGACGAGCGAGGACAGAACACGTGTTGGTTCATTGCCTTTCGACGTCCTAGCGGGGATGGAAACCTTCTCGTAGGCTATTTCTTCCTCGCGGAGTTCGACGCGTCCCCACCCGGACCCGGTCCTGCCCCCCAAGCTGATCATGTCATGCTTGATGAGAGTCAGGATTGCCTTTAAGGCTCGCACAACCAGGTCGGGGCTCGCAGGCTTGGTGCCGCCCCCGCTGCCCCCCGTACCGTCATCCGTGGCCTCGGCGCTGATACGAATGTCGAAGGAGGTGCCCACCGGAAGGTACTCGTATGCGAAGAGCGCGCCGTCCTTGACGCATCCGGTTGCCGGGTCAATGGCGGTGCTCATGCGGTGGGGGAGTTCGCCGTCTATTCGCTCCCACACCACCGCGTGGTGGAAAGCGAGAGCGCTTGCCCGAAGGGACAGGGGATCATCGTTTTCTTTCTCGTGTTTTTTCTTGGAAGTACCGACTTCCCGGCGCATTTCCCCGCCCCACAGCCTCTTCAACTCCTCCTTCTTGAACCTCAGGGCTTCGGCGTGCTCCTCGAAAGCCGTGCGAATGACCCCTTTGATCGACCGTCCGGGGAGGATCGCCTCGCCGATACCGTTGCGTGCGAAAGCGTTGGGCTGAGCAGTGCGCCCGTCATCGTCGGTGATCGGTCGTTCGGGCACACTGTCGATGCCACCGGAGTGGAGGACCGATGCCACGCGAACGGGGATTGTCATGTCGTAGCGGTAGATGGTCATTGGCGGGTCTCCGATCCGCTATCCGTGAAGCACTTACTCACGGTCTTAATCAGTGGTAGTTTCGGCTTTCTCAGGGCATGAGAATCCACTTTGAATCGCCCATAGCCCTGCGGGGTGAGTTCGCCGACGCCCACGTGTCCAAGGGCCTTCAGCGTATCCAATTGCTCGGATGCGACACTGATGCGGATCACGGAACCCGCCTGGATCGCCAGTCGAGTAGCCCGAGGCACGTTGTCCGCCGGTGACCACGAGTCCACGCGGCGGTGCCGTATTGCCGTGACGATGTGCTTGCGGTTTCGGGGATCTGTGCCATCGTCGGTTCCTGATGGGCAGGGTTCCTCGTCTTGCTCAGGGCACGGAAGTCGCGAATCGCCGCCACTGCTCTCTTGAACTGCCTGAAGAGAGATCCCGGCGCGCCGGAATGCGAGTTCCAGGTCCTTAACGGTGCCGCCCGGTCCTAGTGCGCTTGAGCGAGCCAACACGTCGGAAATGAACCACAGAGACACTTCGATCAGGTCACGGGATGATACCGATGCATCGCCGGACTTCGTCGATCCTTGAAGCGGAGACGGAGTGCTTCCCACACGTCTGAATTCTTTGCTCAAGGTGCAGCGGGCGCGCCCGAAGGTACCCGTCAGTTTCCGGGATCCGAGCAGCGCTTTCTCTTGGGTGATTTCAAGGTCGAGCTCGACGGTCTGTGTCGAACCCGAAGAAATGGCATCTTCTCCGGTCACGGTGGGTCGAAGGACTGCCAATAGTCGCGCGGACACGACAACCGAGCAACGCAGACGCAGGCCAGCGGGGAGGGCGCGTACCAGGAACAGACTGGCGTCCTTGGCGGCCCCGGTGCTCGAATCGATGGCAGTGGATTGCCGCCCGATAAGCGTGGGCTTACCCACCCATCCTGTTACCGATACGTCCGCCCCATCGTGTTCGTCAGGCTCGTCGCTGGAGAGGGGGAGGAATACGTAGCGATTGCGTAAGGGGACTGTGTTGCGCCCGCACTCCTGGGCAGCGATGGGAATGTGTCGGTTAAACAGGGTACAAGGCTTCTTCTTGCTCGATTTGTCTTCAGGATCAACGTCTGTAGGAACCTTCTCCTCCTCAAAAACAAAGGGAATCGGAAGACCCGGTGTATCCCGGTAAACCGGCAGGGCATCGCCTATGCGCAGATCGCCGCTGACGATCGCAGAACCGACAAGGTCATCGTCGGGGAACTTCCTGCGTAGCAGCCCGTGCAGCCAGGGGACCAACACCGTTCCGCGCAGGAAATCCAGGGATCGGACCTCGTTGGAGAAGGGGACCTCGTAGGAGACGACGGGGGAGTCAAGCACGATGTCCAGGGTTGCCTCGTACCAGGTCGCCCCTGCCTCGTCGCCGTCGCCCGAGGGCATCGTGACGTCCAGGCGTTTGCGCTCCTTCGCTGTCAGCGGCAGGGGCGGGACCTGAGACAGCGGCTTTCGAGCGAGGCCACGCAAAGCGCTCGCAACGGCCACGACATCCGCCGTCGTGTACGTGAAGTCCTGCGAGGACGCGCCGCTCTCGCGCGCAACACTCTCCTTGATCCTCGCGAGAGCGTCAGCGGCTTCGCCATCAAGCTGGCCATCCGCCATATTGTCTCTATCGGCGACCGCGACCGTGCACTCGCCGTCGCCTCCGCTGCGGCCCGAGCCGATGCCTCGGACCATGAGGCCTGCGACCCCCAGGAGGAAGCGCGCGGCGTTGACCGTCGCCGGATCGGAACACACAGCGCCGGCCTCGTCAATGAGAGTGAACGAACCCGTGAGGATGCCGGCCGCCGCACGCTCCGTGAAGCGCAGGAACTGGTCGCGCGCCGTCCCCGTGGTGGGGTCGATGGACAGGGAGACCGTGTCGTGGACGGGCAGGTACGCGATGGGTGAGGCGTCCGTGAAGACGACGTGGCGCGGGTGGGAGTGCGGACCCGGGGAGAGGTCTGGGTGTTGGCCAAACAGCCACTCGGTGAAGCTCTCCCACGGCCCCTTCTGAATGTCAGGCCCTCCGGAAGCGTCACGCGAGCCGGAAGCGTCGGGAGTTCCCGCCGCGCTGTCGAGCGCTCGGGCGGCGATGAATGCCTGCTCGCGCAGGACTCCCGCGATGACGGTGCCGCGCACGACCGGCTGGCCGTCGCTGCCGCGCTCGACCGTGGAGTGGGTGCGGCCCGCCTGGCCCACCCCCGTGGACACACCCCAGTCGGAGGTGAACACGATGGTGACGTGGCCGCTTGCGGCTGTGTTGTTACTCGTCGTGGTTTCAGCGCTCACTTGGCACCTCCTGCGGTGGTCGCGCCTGACGCCTCGTCGGAAGTGCTCTGGCCGTCGGCGTCCTGGGCTATCCGGTGAGCGGCATACCCGTCAGGCAAGTTCTCGGACAGGTCGATCAGGTCCAGGAGCCACCGCACCTGCTCGACGCAGTCCTCGGTTGGCTCAACGGAATTGGCGAGGCGCGCCTGGGAGGGCAGCGCCGTCAAGCGCTTGACGAGGCCTTTAGCGCCAGATGCGTTCTCCTGGGCGTCCGACCACTCTGCGAGGATCGTGCAGATTGGATGCTTGCAGCGCTTGGTCTTCCTATCCTTGTCCTCCCGGGACTCATCCGCTTCGATCTCTTCGCGCGGCGCGAGCACCCTCTCATCGGCTTTGAGGACATACCCCAGGCATGCGCGCGGCGTCTTATCCGCCTTGTCCGCTCCGGCTTCTTGCGCGAGGAGCTTGACGATGCGATTGGCGCGTGCGCGCGGGAACGGTTCTGAGCGCGCCACGTCGGGGGAGTCTGGATCCCTGCCGTTGAAGGCGGCGACCGCTCGGAGGATCCTTTTCCACGGGTCCCGCGTCTGTGGCACCCCGTCGGAAGCCGAGGCCGTGGTTGCGTCCCCGATCCGCTCCGGCGCGTAGTGGCCGACCAGGAAGGGGCGCTGCGTGCGGCCCTCGTACTCGTCCAGCGTGTCCTGCGGGTCGAGGACCGTCGTGTCGCGCAGCACGTGGAAGTCGATCGTCGAACAGGGGGATGCCCCCGGCTTCTTGCCGAGCTTCTTTCCGCGCGACACCAGGCCCTCCGCCAGGTCGTAGGCGATGTGAAAGGGGAAGTTGCGTCCCACGATGGCCGCACCCGCCGAGGCCGTGAGGGGACCAGGTTCTTGAACGATGTAGTCTTCAAGCCTGAAGCAGTCCCGCTCAGGTGCATCGGTCTTCTTCCCGCCTGCAACGATGGCGAGAACCGACAAGAGACTATCGTCCTTCGTGAGCTCCTCGTAATGGCGAATATAGGCCTCAGCGAAGGGAATCGCATAGCGCCCGTCCGTGTAGACCGTGACGTCATCGCCGCCCACGAGAACGGGCGCGATGGGAACGACTGTATCTGGGGTCAGTTCCTGAACGTCATACCTCGACAGTTCCTGAACGTCGTACCACGACAGTGCGATGGCTTCCTTCACGACATCGTCGAGTCTGCGATTCACCTCCATGATGAATGATTGCAAACCACTGTTTTGCTCAGTTGTTACTTCATCAGAGATCGTGCTGACTCCAATTTTCTGTACCGCACGATGGGCAGTGCCGAGATCACGCATGATCGCGCCCACGCCATTGCCGTCGATGTGGATGACACCGACGGAGGACAGCTCCGGGAGAGGCTTCGTGGCCCCGTCCTCGTCAGACACATCCTGAAAGGCCCTCTCGAGCTGAAAAGGGTCCTCGTTCAGGTCCGCGATTCGATCTCTGACTTCCTCGTCGCTCAGAGTTGAATCCTGGCGCTCGATAACCTCTTTGAGCTGCAATTGGCGCGCCGAACGTGACCACGCGCGCTTGACTCGCGACGGAAGCGACAGGGACCGATCCTTGTCCTTTCCTGTCTGCGTTGGGACCTGACCCTCGTCGTCCGAAAGAACCGGAACCTTGAGTGAGCGACTCGCGTATTCGCGGATCCTGTCGAGTTCCTCATCCGAGAGTGGTGCTGAGGCGGGGAGCGCCGACTCGTCCGCCCTTTCCAGGAACGGGAACTGTGGGAAGCGTGCCGCCGCTGGGCGGCGGTTCAGCGAGTACGCGCTGAACTCGCGATCGAGCCTGTCCAGGTCGGTGGCCACGACCCGCTCCTGGTCCGTGGGGATGAACACCCCCGTCACGTCGAGGCCTGGGGCATCGGTCAGCGCCCGGAGCGTCACCTCCCTGATCAGGGTCCGCGCAAGGGCTTCGGGGACGCCGTCGTCCTGTGTGAATCGGACGATCACCTTACCCGAGGAATCCGAGACCCAGAAGGAGGAGGGGAGAACCTTCTTTCCCTTCTCGTCGGTCTTGACGGAGGGAACCTTCAGGTCGAAAGCGGCCTCCTCGACCCAGCGTGAGAGGAGCGTGATTTCGAAGGAGGCCCCGATCTGCTCGCGCAGTCGAGGCGAGGAGAAGATGAAGGGCTGATTGCTGTTCGTCTGCAGCATGACGAGGGCGTTGGTCATGGCGTGTTACCTCCTAGCGGTTGTTCCGCGGTGGCAGCGTCGTCAGGAGTGAGTGAATGTCGCTGAGGACGCGTCCCTGGGCATTGACGATGGTGCTAAATCGCCTCTCCTTGAGGTGCTTCGTGATCGCAGCAGAATCATCGAGCTTTCCGACGGTGAGCACAATGAGTGCCTGAGAATCATCAATGTCTTGAATAATCTGTGTGAGTTCCTGCTCGGCGCGATTAAGCTTGGTCGCTGTCTCTAGATCAAGTTCCTTCCGGGGTTTGTTATACCAGTTGAGATCGAGCGAGACCACGACAAGATCCGCTTCGCGAGAGACGGTGGACTGATCTAGAACAATTTTGTTCTGTATGAGTGCGGATCTTTGTAGATCCTCTTGAATTCTGTGAGAGAAATCCGGGTATCCGAGTAGCTGAATGACGCGTTTGGAAAGGCCATGTGAAAGGCGCTCGTTGTAGTTTTCGAGTACTCTGTCTGCGATTGTTGTTCCGACCAGTGCAACGACGATAGCTCCGATTATTGTATAGATGAACGGAAAGATGAATGTCGTTGCCACGTCATGCCAGGTTGGATCGTTGAATTGAGTGAATAGAACTAATGTCATGACGAGGGTCATCGTTAGGGTGATGATGATCCCGATGTAGATGTGCCGTTCTTTGTTCATGACGTTTGCTCTTCCTTATCGCTTTGTTCTGTATCTTCAGTTGCTTCGTTTGCGTCTTGATGAGGAGTTTCCATGATGAGGAAAGTGTACGTCGTTGACGCTTTGCTGTGTGTGCACATGCATGGCGAGAAGATGAAGCCGGCGACAGAAACTGTAATCAGCAGGGCTAGCAGGGGAAACAGAAAGAAGCATGCTATGCCGTGCCAAGTTTGGTTATCAAATTGGATGAACTCGATAATAGTGATCGCTGTGAAAAAAGCGACAACAATACTGGTGGTAATTGAGTGTCTGCGTTGATTAGTCATAGAAATCTCCGAATGGTCTTACGCCGCGACCGCGTCTATGACGCCCATGCCGTAGCTGGTGTGTGAGCCGACGTTCGTGTAGGCCGAGAGGGCCATGAGGCGCGAGAAGACGCGGGTGGCCTCGGCCCCCTCGACGCCGCTGATGCGCAGGCGACCCTCGTGGGCCGGGATCCTGCGGGAGGACAGGCGCCCCTGCTCAGCGCTGCGAGGCATCCCCAGGGTGACCATCGAACTGCGCGTAAAATCCTGCGTCGCCAGCACGCTCGCCATCTCGTCCCGGTCAATCCGTGGGGGAGCGAGCCTCCTATTCCACGCCCACCACCGCTGCTGCAGGCTCGTCGCAATCGTGGCCGGAGTCAGGCCCGGCACGTGCTGACCTCGCGACGAAAACGTCGTCGGCGTCACCAGTCGCACCTCCCACGCCGTGTCCTCGTCGCGCCCGGCCAGCTCCTCCCACGAGGCCTGGGCCACGATCTGCCCATCCATCGCGATCAGCGTCGCGTCCTCATGCGTGCCAGCCCCGATCCGCATGACGCCGCCCCACGACAACCACGCGTCCAGCGTGTCGAGAAGGCGATCGTCCAACAGGCGCACCTCCACCCCAAATGTCGACTCGGAGCAGCTCAACTCACCCAGCGAATAGGGCTTCGGTACCCCGGCCCCGTGCGCCGGGCGGCACGCCAGATTCGCGAAGCGCGCCGCGCGCCCGGGACTCACCCCCGGCGGCAGGTCCAGCACAGACGCCAGGGCGGCATGCAGGCGGCGCGGCGTCGCGGGCACCCCATCCGGCGCGTCGAAGCTCAGGAAAATGGATGATGGCATCGATGCCTCCCACCACTGGTGTGTGACTGACGTTACTGACCGTAGCACACATGATTCGTTGTTTCATCCGCAAATGTCAAGCTCAACATCCGGTGTGACAACCGGAGAAATGCCCATGGTTGCAACGTTGAGCAACGAGATTACCCTCAGTAACTTTTCAGTTTTGAATCAGTGTCTAATGATCTGGTCGGTAGGTTCCGGCACCCGGCGCCGCCGCCCGCGAAGCCCCACCATGACAGCTTTTCGACCGACGCTGTCGGGGTGCCCCGCGAGTTCGCGTCGCCGTGGCGCCGCCTGGCCGCGGTTGACGGTCAAGCATTTCCGACCCGCGGGTCAAGATTTCTTAAAATGTGAAACCGTCTGGCAGGTTTGTCGCAATCCTTGACACGATAGGAAGACGGCGCACTGTGCGGATCGGCCCAACGGCGCGCCCCTATCAGTACAGAAACGAGGATTGATAATGCATCAACGCTCATGGAAGACCCTCATCGCAGGGGGAGCCGCCCTCGCGGCAGGCCTGACGATGACCGCGCTCGGCGCCCCCGCCCACGCGGCCGGCGTCCCCGGCATCACCTCCGAGGCACGCGCCCGCGACGAGGTCATGAACTACGCGGTCAACCTGCCCGCCGACGCCTCGCGCTACACCTTCAACGCGGCCGTCTCCAAGGCCTCGGAAAACGGCGTGGTCCTGGCCCAGTACCCCGAATTCAACGCCTTCTTCGTCCAATCCGTGAAGGCATCCTTCGCCCCCGACCTCGGCAAGAGCCTGGTTGACGCCGGCATCTCCTACCACTCCATCGGCCCCACCCGATACAAGACCGTCACCGGCGACGAGGTCCGCACCGAACAGCCGCAGAACACCCCCGCTGAGGCCGCAGCCGTCTCCGAGGCAGCCAGCACTCGCACGACCGGCCTGTCCGCCGACTCCCAGCTCGCCGACTTCACCCCCGACGAGGGCGACGCCAACGCCTGGGGCCTGACCGCCATCGGCTCCATCGAGGCCCAGCAGGTCGACGTGCCCCGCGAGAAGGTCACCGTCGCCGTCATGGACACCGGCCTCGACCCCGACCACAAGGACCTCAAGGACCGCATCGACGCGTCCCTGTCGGTGGGCTGCCAGGTCAACGGCATCCCCAACCAGGACCCCTCGGCCTGGAAGGATGACCACTACCACGGCACCCACGTCGCCGGAACGATCGCCGCCTCCCACAACGCCTACGGCGTGGACGGCGTCGCACCCGACGCCACCCTGGTCGGCATCAAGGTCTCCAACCTCGCCGGCTCCTTCTACCCCGAGTACGTGGCCTGCGGCTTCGACTGGGCGGCCGATCACGGCATCGACGTCACCAACTCCAGCTACTACATGGACCCCTACGCCTTCTGGATGCCCAGCGAGGGCTCCCAGGCCGCGGGACTCGAGGCCGCCTCGCGCGCCATCCGCTACGCGAAAAACCACGGCGTAGTGAACGTCGCCGCCGAAGGTAACGACAACGACGACCACGACAACCCGACCATCGACGCGGCATCCCCCAACGACGTTGAGGGAGCCGCCCACGAGCGCGACGTCCACGGTGGCATCGACGTTCCCGCCATGCTCAACGACTCGGTCGTCTCCGTCGCCGCCCTCGCACTGCCCACCGGCACCAACCCGGCGACCGACCCCCTGGAGCGCTCCAACTTCTCCAACTACGGCAAGAACTCCGTCGACGTGGCCGCCCCGGGCTCGCGCATCTGGTCGACCATTCCCACGTGGAAGAGGGAACCCCCCTTCGCCTACCTGTCGGGAACCTCGATGGCCTCCCCGCATGCCGCCGGTGTCGCCGCGCTGATCAAGGAGATCCACCCGGACTACACGGCCGACGAAACCATCGACCTGCTCAAGAAGCAGGCCGGCTACACCTACGACCGCCTCGCTGCCCCCACGGACGGCAAGGAATACCGCGGCGCGGGCCTCGTGAACGCGCTGGCAGCTGTCCTCAAGGACCAGCCCAAGCCGACCCTCGGAGCGATTGAGTACTCGCGCGACGGCGCCACCGACTGGAAGCCCCTGGCCGACGCGCGCGTGTCCGGCACCATCTACGTGCGCGCCACCGTCACCGGCCCCGTCACCAACGTGACCCTTGACGTGGCCGGCCTGGCCACCGCGCAGGGCAGCGCCGACGGCTCCTTCAACGGCGCCGTCACCGTCGCGACCGGCCCCGTCAACGTTTCCTCCCTGGCCGGGGCCTCCGCCCAGGAGAGCGCCACCCTGACCGCCGAAGGCCGCAACAAGGATCCGCGCGCCGACGACGACGTCACCTCACCCGTCCACTTCCACGTTGACGAGTACGTGCGCGAGGGCGGCGCCTGGTCCAACGGAGCCAACGGCTGGAGCTACTGCTACGCCGACGGCTACTGCGAGCACAGCGGCCACGCCACCATCGGCGACGCCGACTACTACTTCAACGAGGCCGGCATCATGGTCACCGGCTGGGTTCAGTACGACGGAGCCTGGCACTGGATGAGCGCCTCCGGCCGCGCCGGAAGCGGCTGGCTCAACGACCGCGGCACCTGGTACTACCTCAACGCCGGCGGCGTCATGGCCACCGGCTGGGTCAACGACGGCACCGCCCGCTACTACCTGGACGACTCCGGCCACATCGTGACCGGATGGGTCAAGGACGGCGGCACCTGGTACTACCTGAAGGCCAACGGCCAGGCCGCCACCGGCTGGACCTACGTCGGCGGCTGGTACCACCTGGGCGCCGACGGTGCGATGACCACCGGCTGGTTCAAGGACGGGGACACCTGGTACTACCTGGACACCGCGTCCGGGAAGATGGCCACCGGATGGGTCCGCATCAACGGATCCTGGTTCCACTTCAGCTCCTCGGGCGCCTGGCTTGGCTGATCGCCCCACACGTCGCCGGCCCCGCGCACCAAGCGCGGGGGCGGCCCCGTCAAGGCGGGTGGGTCCGAACGAACGTTCGGACCCACCCGCCCCGCTATGCCCGTAACTCCCGCGGCTCAGCCCAGCGAATCGAAGAGAACCTGCAGGCCCTCCGCCATCGTCGGGTGAGCAACCGGGAGGAAACGCAGCTGCTCGTAGGTGAGGTGCCCGGCCATCGCCACCTGGACCGCGGTGATCACCTCGGACACGTTCGGGCCGATCAGCGTCGCGCCCAGGATCTCGTGTGTGCGCGCATCCACGACGGCCTTCCAGAAACCCTCGCCCGCGTAGCGCAGCGTCTTCGCCCGCGGGATCGCCGCCGTGGGAACGCGTGCCACCAGCACGTCCAGGCCGCGCTCGCGCGCCTCCTCCTCGTTCACGCCGATGCGAGCCAGCTCCGGGGTAGCAAACACCGCGTAGGGGATCGTGCGCCCGGCCGTGGACGTGGCCGGATCATCCTCGGCGGCACCCGTCAGCTGGAGGCGAATGATGCGGAAGTCCGACCACGAGGCGTGGGTGAACATCGGCGTGCCGGCGCAGTCGCCGGCCGCCCACACGTTCGCGGCGCTCGTGCGCAGGTGCTCATCGACCGCGACGAAACCGCGCGCATCCAGGGCGACCCCGGCCTCGTCCAGGCCGATGCCATCAGTGTTGGGCACGCGACCGGCCGCCACCAGGACCGCCTCGGCGGCGACCGAGGAGCCATCCGAAAGCACCAGGGTCGTCTCGTTGCCGGAGCGAGACGCCGACTGCGCGCGCACCCCGCGCACGATCCGCACGCCCGCCGCCTCCAGGCCTGCCTCGACGACGCGGGCCGCGTCCTCCTCCTCGCGCGGCAGCACGTGCTCTCCCGAGGAAATGAGAGTGACATCCACGCCGAAGGTCGCCATCATCGACGCAAACTCCACGCCGATGTAGCTGGCCCCGATGATCGCCAGGGAAGAAGGCAGCTCCTCCAGGCGCAGGATCTCCTCGTTCGTCCACGCGCCCGACTCCCACAGGCCCGGGATCGCGGGGCGGGCCGGGCGAGACCCGAGGTTGATGAGGACGCGCTCGCCGCGGATCGTCCGCTCTCCGCCGTCTTCCAGGGCGACGCTCACCGTGCGCTCGCCCACGAAACGGGCCTCTCCGCGCACAAAATCCAGGCCGGGGGCAGCGAACATCTTCTCGTGGGCGCCAACCATCGCCCCCACGATTCCCTCCTTGTGGGCGCGCAGCTTCCCCAGGTCAACGCGAGCACCGTCCGTGCCCACGACACCGAAAGCCTCGTCGCTGCGAGCATCCGCGAGGCGCCGCGCCGAGTTCACCAGCGCCTTCGTCGGAATGCAGGCGACGTTGATGCAGGTGCCGCCCACGAAGCGACGCTCCACCATCGCCACGCGCCAGCCCGCCTTCGCGCGCTCCATCGCCAGCGACTTGCCGGCCTTGCCGCCTCCGACGACCAGCAGGTCGACGTCTTCGATCGGATTCGTGGACATGTTGCTCCTTACGTTCGGAAAAGTCTCTTTCCTCAACGCGCGCGGTGCCGAGCTATTCCACCAGGCGAACACTCGGCGCGTGGTGATTGTCACTGCCACGGGTTCGTGTGACGCTCGTTTGGCCGGTGTATCGGTGCCATGTGTCATATGGTGACCGCGCGGCTGGTTTCAAGGCCCCCCGGCGTGCTTAGATAGTCCCATGAGGGCTCTAGATATTGGTGATTTCAAGCAGGATGTGGGGGCCGCGCTCGCGCGGGCCTCATCCGGGGAAGTCGTCACGCTCACGCAGGAGGGCCAGCCCGTCGCCGAGCTCGGCCCCGTGCGCATGTCGACCTACGCGCAGCTGCGCGAACTGGGCCTCGAGCGCCCCGCAATCGCGGACCTCGACGCCTACCAGATGCCGTCCAAGAACCTGCCCGACGGGCGTGGAGTGGTCGGCAAGATCAGCGAATGACCGCGCCGCGGGCGCCTCTCCGCGCCCGCGAGTTCGCGCGGTGCGAGGCGCCGTCCGCCCGCGCTATACCAGCCCTCCCGCGTCGCGCGGGAGGGTTTTGGCGCGCGCTAGCGCCTCCTCTTGGCCCTATTCGTCGGCTCCGCGCTGAGCGGATCCTCCGGCCACGGGTGCTTGGGATAGCGGCCGCGCAGCTGGGCGCGCACCTCCCGATACGGCCCCGCCCAAAAGGACGTGAGGTCCGAGGTTACCGCCGCCGGGCGCCCCGCCGGATCCGTCAAGTGCAGCACCAGGGGAACGCGCCCGCCCAAAAGCCGGGGCGTGTCCCTCCACCCGAAGGCCTGCTGGACGCGCAGGGTGAGGACCGGGTGCGCTCCGGCCCAATCCACCGGCCGGGTGCCCCCGGCGGGAATCTCGAGCCTCTCGGGAGCCAACTCATCCAGGCGCGCCGCCTCGGGCCACGGCAGCAGGGAACGCAGCACCTCGAGCATCGACACCGACGACAGGGGCGCTCCCTCGGCCAGGCGCCGCCCCCACGGGGCCAGCCAGGCCCCCGCACTCGAGGCCAGGGCCGCCTCGGACACGTCCGGCCACGGATCCCCCAGAGCGGCGCGCACCGCCGCCATCCTCTCGCGCAGCGACGAGGCTTCCTTCCCCCAGCCCAGCTCGCCCAGCCCGCGCGTCGCCAGATGCTCGGCCGCCAGCGCGGTAGCCTCCTCGGCGCCGAGGGACGCGGGGGAGGAGGACAGCGGGATCGCCCCCAGGGAACGCGTGCGCGTGGCCCGCAGTGCCCCGCGCTCGACCGACGCCCGCGTGTCCTCGCGGCTCAGCGCCGCGCCCGCCGCCAGCGCGTCCTCCTCCGATAGGGCAACGGCGGCCAGGATGCGCGCGTGGCGGGACGTGGGCGCCCGATCGATCGACGCGACGGCCAGCCACTCCTGCCCCTCGAGAGGGGAGGAACCCGGAAGCTCAGCCCCCACCCCGCCCGCCAGCACGTAGGCGGCCGAACCCGGGCGCTTGCGCGCGATCCACTGCGGATTCGCCAGCGCGCACGTGAGCGCCAGCTCGTCCTCGCGGGTCCGAGGCATGCCCCGCCGCTTGGGGAAACCCGCCGTGGCCTCGCCCTCCCACGCCTCGACGCCCGGCAGGTGCGAGGCCAGGCGCCGCAGCCGAGCCTCCGTCTCCCTCACGCGCGCCGCCAGGGGCCCGCCCGCCTCACCCCCGCGGCCCAGGCGGCGCTCGAAGCCCCCCAGGTCCGCGCCCGGGGCACGCACATCCTCGGCCAGCACGGCCACGAAACGCGCCGCCTTCGACGCACCCAGTGCGCCGCTGGCCACCAGGAGCGCCCTGCCGAGCGGCGGATCCAGGGGCAGGGACGCGAGCGTGCGCCCTAAAGCGGTCGGGACCCCGGCCTCGTCGATCGCCCCGAGGGAGGCCAGACGGGAGCGGGCGGCCTCCCACGTCCCCGACGGTGGAGCGTCCACCAGGGCGAGCTCCTCCACCGGAGTGCCCCACGAGGCCACCTGCAGGCGCGCGTCCGTGAGTTCCTGCGTGGCGATGCCCGGAGCCGACTGGGTGGGCCTGCGCGCCACGTCCACCGGGTCCATGACCCGCACCGCCACCCCGGGACCCATGCGCGCCGCACGCCCCGCCCTCTGCTCCAGTCGGGCCAGCGACGCCGGCACCGTCACCAGGGAGGACAGGGATCGCCCCGCGTCGAAACGCGGCTCGCGTGCCAGGCCGGAATCCACCACGACGGACACGCCCGGGACCGTCAGGGATGACTCCGCGATCGACGTGGAGAGGATGACGCGGCGCCCCGAGGCGGGGGACAGGGCGCGGTCCTGCTCGGCGGCGCTCAGCTGTCCGTGCAGGGTGAGAATCGGGACGCCGGGCAGGCTCAGGCCCCGGCGCACGGCCTCGATCTCGCCGACGCCCGGCAGGAACGCCAGGAGGGACCCGGACGTGGCAGCCACCGTGTCCTCGATCACGCGCACCACGTGCGCCAGGTACTCCCGGCGCACCCCCACGCGCTCCGACCCCAGCGCGCCCACGGCCTCCACGCCGCGCGGGGCCGGGGCGTAACGCACCTGGAGGGGGTGGATCTCCCCCGGGATGTCGACGGTCGCCGGATCGATGCCCGTGGCGTCGCGCAGCAGGGCGGTGGCGGAGGAGGCCTCCAACGTGGCCGAGGTCAGGGCGATGAACAGGTCCTCGCGCAGGGCCGCGCGCGCGTCCAACGCGAACGCCAACGCCAGGTCCGTGTCCAGGTCGCGCTCGTGAAACTCGTCGACGACGAGGGCCGCCACGCCCGGAAGCTCCGGGTCCCGCTGAAGGCGTCGCAGGGCCACGCCCGGGGTCACCATCTCCACCCGGGTCGCCTCGCTCACCCGCGAGTCCCCGCGCACCGAGTAGCCGACCTGGCCGCCCACCTCCTCACCGAGGAGGCGAGCGATCCTGCGGGCCGCCGCCCGCGCGGCGACGCGCCTCGGCTGGGTGACCAGGACCCTCGACGGCCCCTGCCCGCCACCGCGCCCTGCCAGGGCAACCGCGACGGCCACGGGCAGCATCGTCGTCTTTCCCGTGCCTGGGGGAGCCGTGACGAGCGCGCATCCGCCCGGACGCGCCGCTTGCGCGATGTCGCCCAGCGCGCGCGTCACCGGCAGGTCGGGCGGGCTGGCGAGAAGATCCTCCAGGGTAGGCATGCCCTCATTGTGCGTTGCGGCGCCTCCCGGCCGCATCCGCTCGCCCCACCTCGCAAGCGTATGCGGCCGGGGTCACTGCGCCGGGCGGCCCCACGGCCCCACCTCGCACCGAGGGCGGCGTAAACTGGAGCCAGTATGACTACGGAGAACACTGAGCCGACGCTCGCGGCGGTCACCCTCGCGCACACGACGGGCCGCGTCACCATCCCCGCAGACATGGACCCCATCACGGTCCTCGGCGTGGCCGACCAGGTGCTGCGCGCCCTGGAGCGGGGCTTCCCGCACGTGCGCTTCCTCGTCACCGGCAGGGAGATCTCCCTGGCGGGCGCACAGGCCGACATTGACGTGGCAGCCGGGCTCCTCGAAGAACTCATCGGGATGGCCAGGCGCGGCACCGCCCTGGACGCGACGGCCGTCGAACAGGCCATCGGGCTGCTGGGGCGCCTGGCCTCGGGCGAGGCCCCCACCGAGGAGATTCTCTCGGCGCGCGGGCGATCCATCCGCCCCAAGACACCCGGGCAGAAGGCCTACGCCGACGCGATCGACCGCGCCACCATCGTCTTCGGTATCGGCCCGGCAGGCACGGGCAAGACCTACCTGGCGATGGCCCAGGCCGTGCGCCGCCTCCTCTCGGGCGAGGTGCGCCGCATCGTCCTGACCCGCCCGGCCGTCGAAGCGGGCGAGAACCTGGGCTTCCTGCCCGGCTCCCTGACCGACAAGATCGACCCCTACCTGCGCCCCCTCTACGACGCCCTGGGCGACATGCTCGACCCCGAGGCCCTCCCCAAGCTCATGGCCGCCGGAACCATCGAAGTGGCGCCGCTGGCCTACATGCGCGGGCGCACCCTCAACGACTCCTTCATCATCTTGGACGAGGCCCAGAACACGACTCTCGGCCAGATGAAGATGTTCCTCACCCGCCTGGGCTTCGGATCGAAGGTCGTCGTCACGGGCGACGCCTCCCAGGTGGACCTGCCCGGCAGCCAGACCAGCGGCCTGGCCCTCATCGAGTCCATTCTCGGCGGCATCGACGACATCGAATTCTGCCACCTGACCAGCGCCGACGTCGTCCGCCACGAACTCGTGGGCGCCATCATCGACGCCTACCAGCGCTTCGACGACCGCAGCGCTGCGCGCCGCGCGCGCTCGCGCAGCCACCACACAGCACGCAGGGAGTACACGCCATGACCGAGGTCATCAACGAAACCGACTACGACATCAACGTCGCCGAGTTTTCAGCGCTGGCCGACTACGTGCTCGACCAGATGCACGTGAGCTCGGACGCCGAGGTCAACATCATCTTCATCGAACCCGAGCCGATGGAGGAACTGCACGTGCGCTGGCTCGACCTGCCCGGCCCCACGGACGTCATGAGCTTCCCCATGGACGAGCTGAAGCCCGGAACGGCGGACCACCCCACGCCCCCCGGCATGCTCGGCGACATCTGCATCTGCCCGCAGGTTGCCGCCCGCCAGGCGGCCGAGTCCGGCCACAGCGTCGCCGAGGAGATGCTCCTGCTGGCGACCCACGGAATGCTCCACCTCCTGGGCTACGACCACGCCCACGACGCCGAGCGCGAGGTCATGTTTGCGCTCCAGCGCAAGCTCTTGCTGACCTTCCTGGCCACGCGATGACCCTTGTCCCCTCGGCCGCCTCGGCCGCCTCGCTCCCGGGCGTGCCCTCGCTGGCGTTGCTGCTCCTGGCGCTCCTCGCCCTCGTGGCCGCGTCGCTGGCCCAGTGCGTCGAACAGTCCGTCCAACGGCTGACCTTGGCGGGGGTGGAGGACCTCGTCGAGGAGGAACGCAAGAACGCGCGCACCCTCTACGCGCTCGTCGACCACCAGCGGCGAACCCTGCTGTCCCTGCGGGCATTCCGCACCTTCTGGCAGGTCGTCTATGCCGTCATGGTCACGATCGTCCTGGCGGGCACGGGCATGCCGTGGTGGGCGGTCGCGCTCATCGCGGTTTTCGCTACCGCCGCCCTCCAGCTCCTCTTCGTGTCCTTCATCCCCGCCCGCTCGGGCGCCCGCAACCCCGAGGGCATCGCCCTGGCGGGAGCGGGATTCGCCTGGCGCCTCTCGCGCCTCAGTCACCTGGCCGACCCGGTGCTGCGTCGGCTGCGTTCCGCGCGCCCCGCTCCCGTCCCCACCGAGGCTCAGGTGCGTGCCGAGCTGATCTCCGACCTGCGTGAGATTGTCGACGAGGTGGGCGAAACCGAGGGCTTCGAGGAGGAGGACCGCGACATGGTTCGCTCCGTCCTCGACCTCGGGCACACCCTCGTGCGCGAGGTCATGGTTCCGCGCACCGATATGGTTACCATTGACGCGGACGCGCCCGCCCGCTCGGCGCTGCGTCTTTTCGTGCGTTCCGGCTTTTCGCGCGTGCCCGTCGTCGGCGATGACGTCGATGACATCCGGGGCATCCTCTACTTCAAGGACGTGGTCTCCCGGTGGGAGGCCAACGGCGGCCAGCTGGACATGCGCGCCGAGCAGATGATGCGCGCCGCCGAGTACGCGGTCGAAATGAAGCCGGCCGACGACATGCTGCGCCAGATGCAGGCCCAGCGCTTCCACATGGCGATCGTCATCGACGAGTACGGGGGCGTCGCCGGCCTGGTGACCCTGGAGGACATCCTCGAGGAGGTCGTCGGAGAACTCACCGACGAGCACGACCGCCACAGCGCCGAACCCGAAGAGATCGAGCCCGGGACGTGGCGGGTTCCCTCCCGCTACCCGATCTCCGAGCTCGGGGAGCTCCTCGGGCGCGACATCGAAGACGAGGACGTGGACTCCGTCGGAGGACTCCTCGCCAAGGCGATCGGCAAGGTCCCCCTCCCCGGTGCCACCGGCACGCTTGCGGGTGTGACGATGAGTGCGGAGGAGGCGCGCGGGCGACGCCGCCAGGTCTCCACGATTCTCTGTCGCCTTGACCCCGATTATCCTGCCCTCACCCCCGACCAACACCCCGCCGACGACAAGGACAACTGACATGCGATTCCCCTCCGACGACGAACTCATGGCCGGCCCCAACGCCCTCGGGGACGCGCGCATCGAGGTGGCCGCTGATGCCGCGGACCCGGAAGCCGACGCTCGCGCGCAGATCGACGCCGGCCTCGGCGAGGCGAGCGAGACCGGGGGTGAGCGGGGCGACGACGCCGAGTTCGACGACGGCGGGGTGGACCCGCAGGACCTGGAGGACGAGGAGGACGCGGACCTGGACGCCTTCGAGGCGCTGACCTCGCTCGCATCCCTGCGTGAGGATGCGGCCGCGACCATTGAGGTCCCCGACTTCCCCGAGGACTTCCGCGCCGGCTTCGTCTCCATCGTCGGGCGTCCCAACGTCGGCAAGTCGACCCTGACGAACGCCCTGGTCGGGGCTAAGATCGCGATCACCTCTGGCCGCCCCGAGACGACGCGCCACAACATCCGCGGCATCGTGCACGGGGATAACTACCAGCTGGTGCTCGTCGACACCCCCGGATACCACCGTCCCCGCACGCTGCTGGGCAAGCGCCTCAACGATATGGTGCGCGAGGCCCTCTCCGAGGTCGACGTCGTGCTCTTCTGCCTGCCCGCCGACCAACGCATCGGTCCAGGCGACCAGTTCATCGCCCGCGAGCTGCGCTCCGTCAAGCGTCCGATCATCGCCGTGGCCACCAAGTGCGACGCGGTTGCGCGTGAGCGCGTCATGAAGCACCTGCTCGCGATCGAGAAGCTGGGGGAGTGGGCGGCCATCGTGCCCGTCTCCTCGGTGGAGGGCAAGGGCATCGACCACCTGCGCGACGTGCTGGCCCAGACCGTGCCGCTCTCGCCGCCCCTGTACCCCGACGGGGACGTCACCGACGAGTCCCGCGACACCCTCATCGCCGAGTTCATCCGCGAGGCCGCCCTGGAGGGGGTGCGCGACGAGCTGCCCCACTCCCTGGCCGTCCAGGTCGAGGAAATCATCGAACGCCCCCGCCGCGAGGGCGACGAGCGGCCGCCCATGCTCGACATCCACGTGAACGTCTACGTCGAGCGCGACTCCCAGAAGGCCATCATCATCGGCCGCAAAGGCTCGCGTCTCAAGCAGATCGGCACCCAGGCGCGCGCACACATCGAGGAGCTGCTGGGGCGGCGCGTCTACCTCGACCTGCACGTGCGCACCGCCAAGGACTGGCAGTCCGATCCCAAGATGCTGGGGCGCTTGGGGTTCTGACATGCCTAGCGTCATCCGCGTGCGCGGCGCCCGCGTCCACAACCTGAAGAACGTGGACGTTGACGTTCCCTTGAATGAGTTTGTCGCGGTTGCGGGAGTGTCCGGGTCGGGTAAGTCTTCTCTGGCCCTGGGGACGCTCTACGCGGAGGGGTCACGGCGCTATCTGGAGTCCCTTGCGACCTACACGCGCCGACGCATCTCCCAGACGGCCAAGGCCTCGGTGGACGAGGTCGCGCATGTACCCGCCGCGCTCGCGCTGCGTCAGCGCCCGGGCGTGCCCGACGTGCGCTCCACTTTCGGCACGGCGACAGAACTCCTCAACCACCTGCGGCTCCTGTTCTCGCGTGCGGGCTCCTACTTGTGCCCCAACGGGCACCGTGTGCCGCCCTCGCGAGCCGTCGCCCTCGAGATTCCGCTCGTGTGCCCGACATGCGCGGAGTCCTTCTATGGGCTCGGAGCCGAGGAGATGGCCTTCAACTCTGGGGGCGCGTGTCCCGTGTGCGAGGGGACGGGCGTCCAGCGCCTCGTGAATCGTGACGCCCTCGTGCCCGATCAGTCTCTCACCATTGACGAAGGGGCCGTCTCCCCGTGGGGATCCCTCATGTGGAAACTCATGAAGGACGTCGCGAGGGAGATGGGCGTGCGTACCAACGTGCCTTTCCGAGACCTGACCGACGGAGAAAAGACGATCGTCTACGAGGGCCCGCCCGAGAAACGGCACATCGTCGTGGCCACCAAGACGGGAGGCACGGACCTGGACTTCACATACTTCAACGCGGTCGCCACCGTCGAAAACGCGCTGTCGAAGGCCAAGGACGAGAAGGCTCTCGCCCGCGTCTCCAAGTACCTCATCACCCGCACGTGTCCCGCCTGCGAGGGCACGCGGCTGGGGGAGCGGGTGCGCTCCACCCTCATCGACGGTATGGACCTGGGAGCGGCCTCCCGCCTGACCCTGACCGAACTGCGCGAGTGGGCCTCGCGGGTCCCGGGCCTTGTCCCGGATGAGGTCGCGCCCATGGCCCGCGTTATCGTCGACGAGATGACTGAGCCGATGGAACGCCTCGTCGAGTTGGGCCTGTCCTACCTGTCGCTGGACCGCGCCTCCTCGACCCTGTCCAACGGCGAACGCCAGCGCGTCCAGCTGGCCCGCGCGGTGCGCAATCGCACGACCGGGGTCCTCTACGTCCTCGACGAACCGACGATCGGCCTGCACCCCGCCAACGTCGACGGGGTCCTCGCGATTATCCGCGAGCTGATCGCCGACGGAAACAGCGCCGTCGTCGTCGACCACGACACGCGCGTCCTCGGGGCTGCCGACCACCTCATCGAGATCGGCCCGGGCGCTGGCGCGAACGGTGGCAGCGTCATCTTCCAGGGGTCCATCGACGAGGCCCGCGCCGCCCCCGCCTCCCGCATTGGCCCGTACATGGCGGGCTCGCGCAGGGTTGAACGGCAGACGGGGGAGTCGGAATCTGGCGCGGACACGGATGGGCGCGGCGCGATTCACCTGGAGACCTTGCGGATACACACGGTGGCACCGCTGAGCGTAGACATCCCCGTGGGGACGCTGACGGCGGTGACGGGCGTGAGCGGGTCCGGCAAGACGACGCTCGTGCTGGAATCGCTGGTTCCCGCGCTGCGCGCCCAGCTGGCGGGTGAGGCGCTGCCCGGGCACGTGCGCGACGTGGATGCCGCCGGGATGTCCCGCGTCAACCTGATCGACGCGACGCCCATCGGCGTCAACGTGCGCTCGACCGTTGCCACATATTCCGGGGTGCTGGACGAGCTGCGCCGCGCCTTCGCTCGCACCGAGGAGGCAACAGCCGCCGGGCTGAAGGCGGGCGCGTTCTCCTACAACACGGGCTCGCTGCGCTGCGCGACCTGCGACGGTACCGGGCAGATCACCCTGGACGTTCAGTTCCTGCCGGACGTGGACATCGAGTGCACGCAGTGCCGGGGGAGCCGCTACGGGACCCAGGCCAATGAGATCCGACGCGAGGGCCTGAGCCTGCCCGAGATCATGACGATGAGCGTGGACGAGGCCCGGGTGGCCGTGCGCGGACTCAAGAAAGCGGGTGCTCTCCTCGAGACGTTGTCCAGCCTCGGCCTGGGCTACCTGACGCTGGGGGAGGCCACGCCCGCCCTGTCCGGCGGTGAGGCGCAGAGACTTAAGCTGGCCTCGGAGATGGGACGCCGCCAAGACGGGACGCTGTTTGTCTTCGACGAGCCGACGATTGGCCTGCATCCGGACGACGTGCAGGTCCTCCTCGACGTGTTGCAGCGCCTCATTGACCGCGGCGCGACCGTCCTGGTCATCGAGCACGATGTGGACCTGATTCGCTGCGCCGACTGGGTGATCGACATGGGGCCGGGCGGCGGAATTGAGGGCGGCCGCATCGTCGCACAGGGGACGCCGACCGATATTGCAGCCAACGAGGCCTCGGTGACGGGCCGCTATCTGCGCTGACGGGGTCATCATTACCGGCTCGGCGCCCTGTGCCCGGGCTGGTTGTGGCGGGGAGGGGATGGGTTCTGTCAGTTCCGCGTTTGTTCTTGTGTGTTGGGGCGCTGCACCCGATCCGTAGGCAATGCACCTCTTCTGTTCGGGTGCACTGCCCCTGATCGGGTGCACTGCCCCTGATCGGGTGCACTGCCCCTGTGCTTCTGGCGGCTGGTGGCTGCCTGGGGTGTAGGGCTCAGCTGCGCATTGAGTGGTTCGGGGTGCAACCCGTCGTGGGGCCGGGCTGCGCATAGAGGGGCGCACGGCGCCACCCGTAGGGCCCAGTTGGCGAGGCCTCGGCGGCGGGCCGCTACCTGCGCTGAGGTCTTCGGGACAAAACGAGCGCCCGGCTGCGCAATGGCAGCCGGGCACAAGTGTTGTCAGAGCGAAACGCTCACTTGACGATGACGACCCGCAGGAAGCGGGGGCCGTGCACGCCGTTGACACGGACGAGCTCGATGTCGGAGGTCGCAGAACCACCGGCGATCCACGTCATGGGGCGCGTCGGGTTCTTGCCGAGGATATCGACCGCCTGAGGGACCGTGGGCACGATGTCCTCACGCCTGAGGACGACGACGTGTGTGTCGGGCACCAGGGAGATGGCGCGGCGCCCCTGGTCCGGCTCGCCATCCAGGACGATCGTTCCCGAAATGGAGATTGCGACGCGGCTGCGGGTGACCACGGCGTCGATCTCGTCCAGCTCCAGGGTGGGGATGGCCTTCTCGCGACTGTCTTCGCGCACCGTCCTGCCCTCGCGGGCGGCCGCCTTCTTGAAGGCCTCGTCCAGGCCGGTGGGGACGACGACCGAGGTCGCCTTCTGATCGACCAGGAACGAAGAGATGGCGTCGGCAGCCTCGTCCTCGCTGGAGACTACGACGACCTGCGCGGAGTAGTCCTCAAGCTTCTCGATCATCTCTTCCACGACGGCATCCGAGCCCGGAGCGTGCTCGGTGGAGCGGATGTAGTCGCGGGGAATGGGACGCACGGGGCGGCCCTGCTGGGAACGGGAAATGGCGTCGCGGGCGCGCGCTAGGATCGCGGTCTTCGCGTCCATCGTGATCTTGCTCATGTCACGCCTCCTCGGGGGTCGTGCTGGTGGTCATGCCGTGCTCGGAGGCGAGCGGGATGCCCGTGGCGGGCGCGTCCGTGCGCGGAGCGTTCGCATCGGAGTCCGCGTGCGTGCGCTTCCACCACTCGCGGAACGTCTCCTTGGGGGCGACGGGCAGGTCGCGTGCGCGCGTCCACAGCGAGGCCGGGAAGGGCAGCGCCCCGATCGACCCCTTCTTCGCGAAGAGCCGGGTGGCCTTGGCGGGCTTGCCCGCTGCCTTCCACAGCTTCGCGTTGGACATCATCGGTGTGGTCACGCCCATCGCCAGGTCCCACACGTCCGGCACGATGTTGCGCTTGATGTCAACCGTGCGGGCGCGCATGTGGATGAGGATGGTCGGAATGTCGATCTTGACGGGGCAGACCTCGCCGCAGGCGCCGCACAGGGAGGACGCGAAAGGCAGGGTGTGCACCGGGTCCTTCTCGTCCAGGCCCTGGGTGAGCTGCGGGGTGAGGATCGCGCCGATGGGGCCCGGGTAGACGGAGCCGTAGGCGTGACCCGAGGTGTGCTGGTACACCGGGCAGATGTTCATGCACGAGCCGCAGCGGATGCAGGCCAGGGCCTGGCGGCCGATTGGGTCGGCGAGGACCTTGGTGCGCCCGTTGTCCATGAGGATCAGGTGGAACTCCTGGGGGCCGTCGCCCGGGGTGACGCCCGTCCACATGGACGTGTAGGGGTTCATGCGCTCGCCGGTGGCGGAGCGGGGCAGCAGCTGGGAGAAGATCTCCACGTCCTGGAAGCGGGGGACCAGCTTCTCGATGCCCATCAGGGTGATGAGCGTGTCGGGCAGGGTCAAGCACATGCGGCCGTTGCCCTCGGACTCGAAGATGGAGACGGTTCCGGTTTCCGCGATGCCCATGTTGGTCCCGGAGACGGCGACCTTGGCGTGCAGGAACTTCTTGCGCAGGTGCGCGCGGGCGGCGCCCGTGAGCTCGGTGGGGTCGTCGGAGAGGTCGCGCGGTGCGTCCTCCATGCGATCGAGGAAGATACCGCGAACCTCGGAGCGGTTGCGGTGGATCGCCGGGACGACGATGTGGCTGGGCATGTCGTCGGCGAGCTGGACGATCATCTCGGCGAGGTCCGTCTCGCGGGCGTTGATGCCCTGAGCCTTGAGGTACTCGTTGAGGTTGGTCTCCTGGGTGGCCATGGACTTGACCTTGACGACCTCGTCGACGCCCTTGGACTTGATGATGGCCGCGACGATGCGGTTGGCCTCGTGCTTGTCGCGCGCCCAGTGGACGATGCCACCGCGGGCGGTGACGTTGCGCTCGAACTCCTCGAGGAGTTCGGGCATGCGGGACTCGACCTCGAACTTGACGGCCTCGGCGGCGTTGCGTAGGTCCTCCCAGTCCGGCATCTCGGCGACTCGCTGTCCGCGCTTGGTGCGAATCGTGCGCGTCGCGTGTCCGAGGTTGCGACGCATCTGGGTGTTGGCCAGGGTCTTGTGTGCGCCCTCGGGGAAGGAGGGGCCCCAGCGGAGGGTGTCCTCGGGGATGGTGACGGTGGTGCGCCAGCCGCCGGTGTGTGAGTCGGGGGCGGAGGGCATTCCGATGAACGTTGCGGTCATGTCAGATCACCTGTGCGCTTTCGGGTGCGAAGGAAATGTTGCCCTCGAAGGGCTGGTCCTTGGTGGAGGCCAGGATTTCGGCGAGGTGCATGGGGCGGATGCCGGAGTTGAGGCGGGAGAGGCCCCCGCCCACGTGCATGAGGCAGGAGTAGTCGCCCATGACGAGGACCTCGGCGCGCGTGGACATGACGTTGGTGACCTTGTCCGCGAGCATCGAGGTGGAGGTCTCGGAGTTCTTCATGGAGAAGGTGCCGCCGAAACCGCAGCAGACCTCGGCGTCGGGCAGGTCGATGAGGGTCAGGCCCTCGACGTTGCGCAGCAGGCGGTAGGGGCGGTCGCCGACCTTGGCGATGCGCAGGGAGTGGCAGGTCGGGTGGTAGGTGACGGTGTGGGGGAAGTATGCGCCCACGTCTTCGAGGCCCAGGACGTCGGTGATGAGTTCGGTCAGATCGTAGGTGTGCTGGGCGATGCGCTGGGACTGCTTGGCCAGCTGCTCATCGCCCACGTGTTCGGCGACGATCTTCTGCTCGTGGCGAGCTGCGCCGGTGCAGGAACCGGAGGGGACGACGATGGCGTCCCACTGTCCGTCCAGGACGGGTTCGAAGGCCTTGACGTGGTTGCGGGTGATCTTGGCTGCGTCTTCGAAGTAGCCGGTGTTGGCGTGCATCTGGCCGCAGCAGACCTGGTCTTCGGGGAACACGACTTCGTGGCCGAGGCGCTCAAGCAGGGTCACGGTGGCTTGCGCTGCCTGGGGGAACATGACGTCTGCTAGACAGGTGGAAAAGAGAGCGATGCGCACGGGGGATCCTTCCTCGTAGGTGCTGTCCAACTCAGGGTATGGCTGGGCCGGAGGTCCCAGCGACCGATATTGTCTGGACAACACTTGCAAGGTCGGTCTATCCGCTATTTTCCGCGGGAAAGTCCGTGGAGGTGATCGGCGAAAAATCGCCCCTCGCCGGGCGTTGTGGGACTTTCGGGGAGCGACTTAGCTCAGAGTGTGTTTTCGTTTTTCGTTTTTCGGTGGTGCCTGGTATGCCCGGACCCTCCGCTGCCTCGCAGATGGACGAGGCGAGGGCGGAAGCCCCGCCCGGTTGGCTACAGGTCGCCGATGGGGGCCTGGTGGTCGTAGTCCATGAATGCCTCCACGTACACCTGCAGGTTGTTCTGGTGCCTGGCCGCGTTCGGGCCCAGGTTCGGACCGCCCATGAGTCCGACAACCGGACTGACTATGACGTGCCAGTCCTCTGTGACCATGAAGAACCTCTCGGATGCAATGAGTTCCAGGTAGCTGATGACCGTGCGCTGGAGGTTCTCCTTGTTCGAGCAGTAGGTGTCGATGGCCTGGTCGACCGAAATAATGTCGTTGATGTGGTCAGTGATTCGCTGGTCGAGCCGCTGCAACCGGGCGATCGGCTGCTGCGAGGTGTCGCCCTGCCATCCCGCCTGGACGTGGCCCCTGGCCTCGTTGACCCCGCTGCGCCTGGCCTGGTTGTTGCTCTGGGACTGGCGCAATTCGCTTTGCACGGTGCGAAGCGACGACAGGTCCATGGACAGAAGCTGGCTCTTGGTGATCATGAATCCCCCTGGGAACGTTGGAGTTCGGCGATTGCCCGCGCAATGTCGCCCTGCGTCGTCTCGTAGACCCTGATCGTTTCCCGCAGGTCCTTCTGCGTCTTGTCGATGTCCTGGTCCAGCTTCTGGTCGTCATTGTTCAGCGTCGTGATCGAGGCGGTCAGCCTGCTGACGTACTCGCGGCAGCAGGGGTCCCCACCCGGCTGCGAGATTGTGACGCTGGAATGTGCGCCCTGGTCGAGGCTGGCTGCCGCCCGCTCAACCTCGTCGCTTGAGAAGCGTAAGTATGGCACGGTTGCTCTCCTTCAGTGAGGTTATATGTGCCAGGCTACTCGCGCCGGGAGGCTGGAGCAAGCGACTCCCACCACCCGGTCAGATTGCGATGTCGTGCGTTGGGCGGCTATTGAGGCGCGGAGGCACGGAGGCTTGGGGCAAACGGGGTGCATGCCGACGCGAGCGCCGCGACGGCGGGCGCGGGTGCGAGGAGTTGAAGAGTGGGCTTCGTGTGTTTCCTTAGGTGTGAAGTCTTCGATACGTTCATCAACGAGGCTGGGGTGGGCCTAGAGGATGAGGCGAAGCACCGTGGCGCTTAGGAGTGGCCGATGGCGGTCAACACGAGAAGGTGGCAATCTTCGGACATAGCCAGCGCCTCGAGGTTCATGGGACCGAAGTCGCGTGGGATCTTCTCCTTATCCGGTGCGAGGGCATTGTCCGCAAACTTCGGGTCGATGGTGGTGAACTGGCAGTCCTGGGGGACGTACTCGTAGAGATCGGGATAGATGCCGGGTAGGAGTGTGTCGGTGGTTGTCCCCTCCGTTAGGAGCTGCACCGTCTCGTTGGGAACGGTGGCAACAGCGGTGAGCCAGAATTCGGGGTCCTGTGCGGGAATAAAGGCAAGTGCCGGGGAATACTCGAGGACGACGTGCGCTTCGCTCGCCTCCATGTTCGGCCAACGCACGTTCACGGAGTCCGTCCGGGCCTTGACGGTCGGCTCTTCGTCGCTCTCGAAGACAAACTCAGAGAAGCGGGGATCCTGCGGGTATTGAGTCGGCGTGGCCCTCGGTGTGTCCTTGGGGGTGAACGGGTTGCAGGCAGCGGTGAGCGCCGCGACCACGAGCAGTGGTACGATGGTCTTAACAGTGAGTTTCATGTTTTCCTACGGCTGATCGTTCGGCTGTCATTGACGGAGCCTGCGGAGGAGTGGCAATCAGCTGCCGCGGTGGCCGAGGGCGGTAATGACCATCAAATGGCAGTCCTGTGACACGGCGAGATCCTGGATGATCATCGGATCAATTGTGGGCACGGTTGCGTGTGAAAATTGGGGGCGCTGGAGAGTTTTGTTCGCGTGTTCGAGATCAATGTGG
>NZ_GL622194.1:740878-762060 GCF_000185285.1 Actinomyces sp. oral taxon 180 str. F0310 | reverse complement strand
ATCAATGTTGCTGAAGGTGCAGTCTTTGGGAACGTACTCGTAAAGGCCCGGGTAGATGCCTGGCAGCAGGGTTCTGTTGTCGTTCGTCTTGTTGAGGAGCATCGTGGTTGCTTCATCAGAGATGGTCGCGACGCCACTCATCCAAAATTCGGGTTCGTTGTTGAGTTCAAAGAAGCCAGTGCGGGAGAACGCGAGGGTGAGGTGAGCTTCCGTCGCATCCAGGTTGAGCCATTGCTCGTTGAGAATATCGACGCGCTCTTGAATTTCCGGTTTTTCCGTGAAGGTGTACCGGAACTCAGCGAATCGAGGGTCCAGCTTCGATGGGCTGAGTGTATTTTTGTGGCTGGACGAACGCCCAGAGGAGGCCGACGGAAAACAAGCGGATACCAGAGCGATAACCGCGAGAGCTGGGGCGAGAAGCTTGAGAGTGGGTTTCATGAGTGTCCTGAACGTTGGTGTGCTAGGCGTTGAGGCCATCGCCGGTGACGATAATGAGATTGCACTGCGCGGAGACAGCAAACTCGCGGATCTCGAATGATCCCCAGTCCGAATAGATGGCTTCCGGATCGGTGCCGAGGACCTTGTTTGCAACGGTCGGATCGACGGTCGTGAAAGAGCATTCCTCAGGTACGTACTCGTACAGGCTGGGGTGAATGCCGGGCAGCAATGAAGATCCGCCGATGTCGTCATCTACGAACATGGCGATCGTCGTGTCGGGGACCTCGGCGACACCAGTCAGCCAGAATTGGCGGTCCGGCGTCGGCTCCCGGTCGGCGCCATCCCGGAAATGGGCTACGAGGACGTGGCCGTCGGTCGCTCCCAGTCCGGGTATACGCTCGTTGAATGAGTCGACACGCTCCTGTACCTTCAGCTCGTCATCGGTCTCGTACGTGAATTCGGTGAAGCGTGGGTCCTGCGGGTACTGAGTCGGGGTGGCCCTCGGTGTGTTCTTGGGGGTGAACGGGTTGCAGGCAGCGGTGAGCGCCGCGACGACGAGCGTAGATGCAAGGAGCTTAAGAGGGGTCTTCATGTGTTTCTTTAGGTGAAGTCTTCGGTACTTTCGTCAACGAGGCCGGGGGAGTGGTCGGGGAGTTACCACTGCGGTCCTGGAGAGCATGTCATGGTGGCGATGGTCAGGAGAATCGTTACTGGGATTGGCCAGGATACGAAGGGGGAGTGAAACTATGCCCGAGCGCTGTTATGACGATGAGATTGCAGTCTTCTGACGCTGCGAGTCCGGTGATGTCGATCGGAGCGAAGCCTTTCGTTGCCTCGTCTAGGTCTACTCCGAGGCGATCATTGGCGAATGCGGTGTCAATGTTCGTGAAGTGGCAGTCCTGGGGGACGTACTCGTACAGTCCTGGGTAGATCCCGGGCAGAAGGGACGAGTCGTCGATGCTGCCGTTGATGAGCTGCGCGATTGTCTCATCCGGGACGGTAGCGACAGCCGTGATCCAGAATTCTGGTTCCGTCTGGGGAACGCCGATACCCGAACGTGAGTATTCGACGACGACGTGAGCTTCCGTGGCGTTGATCTTAGGCCAGCGTAGGTTGAGGGAATCGACGCGTGTTTGGACCTTTGGTTCTTCGTTAAAGTCAAAGACGAACTCGGAGAAGTGGGGATCCTACGGGTATTGAGGCGCGGAGGTTTTGGGGGTGAACGGGTTGCAGCCAGCGGTGAGCGCCGCGACCGCGAGCAGCGACGCGACGGTCTTGAGTGGGACCTTCATGTTCATCCTTGCGGTCATTCTTCGGGCAGTCATCAACGAGACCGGGGTGCGGTCGAGAGCGGAGGGGAGGTCCGTGGGGTTCAGGAGTGGCCGAGAGCGGTCAGTATGAGAAGGTGGCAATCCTCGGACATAGCTAGTGCCTCGATGTTCATGGGGCCGAAATCGTCTGGAATGTTGGACTTATCGGGTGCGAGGGTCTTGTCCGCGAAGGACGGATCGATGGTGGTGAACTGGCACTCCTGGGGTACGTGCTCGTAGAGAGCGGGATAGATTCCAGGCAGGAGTGTGTCGGTGGTTTCTCCCTCTGCGAGGAGCTGAATCGTCTTATCGGGAACGGTGGCAACAGCGGTCAGCCAGAACTCGGGGTCCTTGTCGGGAAGGGAACCTGTTTGCCTGGAATAAGCGATGGCGAGGTGCGCCTCGCTCGCCTCCATGCTCGGCCAACGTAGGTTCACGGAGTCCGTCTGATCCTTGACGGTTGGCTCTTTATCGCTTTGGAAGACGAACTCAGAGAAGCGAGGATCCTTCGGGTTCTGAGGAGTCGAAGTCTTGGGCGTAAAGGGGTTGCATGCGGCGGTGAGCGCCGCGATGGCGAGTATAGGAAGGGGCAGTCGAAAGAGTGATTTCATCGATCAAGCTCCGAAATACATTGAGATGTAGACGTAGTTCCCGCAGATGGCCACGTCTGTCGAATGATGGCTGATTCCAAGATATGATGGCAGGTCTCGACCCGTGTGCCACGTTTTATTGGTGAGATAAGCATAATCTGCGGGCAAGTGAAGCTCCCCGGTATATTCTCCTGTACAGTGCTCGGCGAGAACGTCACGCCATTCGTTATCAGCAAGCGCAAATATTGTAAATAGTCGATCTGACGGGCCGGGCAGTGTTTCCTCCACGATGAGAGAGACATCCCGATCTAGTATTTGAAAATACTCATGCACGGGAAAGAGCTGGTCTAAGCCATCCCCGGAAAGTAGTTGTGATGTCTTCATCGGTTTCTACCCCCGATTCGTCGTCCGCTCTCGTTTTCTGTGGTATCGGTTGGGAGTGTTGGTGGCTGTTCGCCTACTTTCCAAGTGTATGTCTGAGTCAAGCTTCCGCTAGTATCGAAGCTCTGTGCCCAGCCGAGTTCTTCAAAACGCCCATTAACCGCGTCAGGTGTTCCCGAGTCCACGTCGGCTTTGCCTCTATCGAAGTTGTATCTATCGCGAGCGTGAACGGTAACTGTTGCGGTGACGGTGTCCCCTGACACCTGGACGTTTGTTGTCGTGTAGTTCGTGTGGCCACCGATTGTTTTACGCCAGTTTTCGGTTGACGGATAGGGGCCCTCAGAAGTTGCAGGAGAGTACAGTGTCGTTTCAGTCATTCCTGCGGTGACCGCTTCATTAGCTGCCTGTAGCGAGTCATTGACGCGCGCGTTCACGCGGTTGCGGACACCGGCATCCTCTTCGTAGGCTCTCTCGTAATCAAATGTCATTGGAGTGCCGGTATTGTCGCGGAAATGCGCATAGAAGTCAGCGGCATCCGGGATGTTTTTGATCCCTCTGGCACCGATTTCAAGCATCGCTTTCCATTTCCACCAATTGTAATGGTCCTCGGGAGTGTCCTCTCCCGCTTTTGAACCATGAGGAAAGTCATTGTCCCAGTGTATCGTTCGGTCGGGTTCGATAGTCGAGAACCCGCCTGACGTTGTATAAGGCTGGACATCTGAGCCGGAATCAAGAGCAGCTTGAAGGTCGTATCGATCAAACGTTTCTACGAGCGCAGTGAGTCGTTTCTGCATAATGGCAGCTGAGATGAATCGTGCGCCAATGTAGACCGGAGAAAGCACGGCGAGCATCGTGTCCGAGGGACGGATTATCCAGAGATTGGAAACAGCAAAGCCATCGAGTTCAACGCTGTCAACATAATCGATAACGTTGCGTTGGAGCTGTTGCTTGTTGGTGCGATATGTGGTGAGCGCCGCCTGCGTCTGTTGGATCGCAGTCATGTGAGTGTTGATCCGCTGCTCGAGCGTGTCCAGTTTGGAGATCATCGCCTGGGCGCTCTGTCCCTGCAGGTTCGAAGAAATTATCTCCTTCGCATGGGCAATGTCGTCTAACTTCTCCTGATTGGCTCGAAGCTGCTCGTCGAGGCTTTCAATTGTGGCTGTGAACGAAGATAGGTCAAGTGCGTACAGCTCGGTTTTCGTGACCATCTGCGTCATCCCTCGCTAGAAGCACTGAAGGAACTGGCGATTGCGTTCTCCGTGTCCTCAAACGCCTGGAGCGTCTCCAGCATGTTGGAGTGCATTGCCTCGAGTTCGTCCTGGAAGGCGGTCTCTTTATCGTTGAGGTCATTGATCGGTTCGCTGACCCGTTGCGCATAGACGTGGCTGCAGGGATCCCCCGTCGGAGGCGTCACCTTGGTGCAGGTTGCCGCTTCGCCCACGTATTGCGCGGCTGTGCGTAAGGCATCGCTGGAAAAACTCAAGTCCGCCACCGGCATCTCCTTTGTTGGCTTTTCTGATCCGAGCCTACAAGGGGGAGGTCTCGGGAGGCAAATCGCCTCCCGAGACCTGCGGAGCGAGCGTGGCGCCGCTCAGTTCGGCATGTAGGCGCCGAGCCAGCCCTGGGATGCGACGAACACCAGGACACACAGGACCACGAGTAGGCCGATCGAATAGGGAGCGGCTTTCTTGAGGATCTCCGCGTCCGATCCTTCGGCATCGACCGAGGTCGCCGCAATCGCCAGGTTCTGCGGGGAGACGATCTTTCCGATGCCGCCACCGATCGTGTTGGCCGCCAGGAGGATGCGCGGATCCAGGCCGGCTCCGGCCGCCGCCGTGGACTGGAGGTTCGCGAAGAGGGCGCCCGCGGAGGTCGCGGAGCCTGCGACGGCGGTGCCGATCCACCCCAGGATGGGGGAGAGGAAGGCGAACGCGGCGCCCGTCGTGGCCAGCGCGGCACCGATGGAGGTGGTCTGCCCGGAGAGGTTCATGACGAAGGCCAGAGCCATGACCGACGCGATCGTCAGGATCGCCATGCGAAGCGAGTAGATCGTCTGGGGCAGTACGGCGAACATCTTGCCCACAGAGGTCTGGAAGCGCCCGCCGGAGGAGTTCGAGCCGTAGACGATGGCGACGATGATGCCGGTGACGAAGATCCAGGTGCCGGGGTTCGACAGGATCTGCAGGTCATAGTAGGGGCCGTCGACAACTGTGCCGTCCTTGGACAGGAAGTGACCGAAGAGGCCCGGCCAGGGGATCTTCACGTCCGTGGAGGACAGGAACGCGGTGATCGGCTTCGCGAGCTTGGTGATCGCGATGATGACGACGACGAGCACGTAGGGCAGCAGTGCCAGGCCGATGCGCGCACCCGTGGGCTTGTCGGACTCATCGGTCGTGGTTGCGCATTCCTCGGGTGTCGTGGGGCCCCACAGCAGCAGGAACACGTAGCAGGCGGCGAATCCGAGCAGGGAGGCGACGACGGCGGTCAGCTCGTAGGAGATCGCGGGGGTAAAGAAGTGTCCCACGCCGGCGGCCGCGCCCGCGACGAGACCGAGGGGCCACAGCTGACGGACGCCTCGGCCACCATCCAGGATGAAGAGCATGAGGAAGGGAATGAAGAGGCAGAAGACCCAGGTGAGGTGCCCCATGTTGGCGGCGACCTCCGTTGCCTCGGCGCCGCCGAGCTTGCCGGCGGTGGTCGTGGGGATCGCCATCGCGCCGAAGCCGACGTTGATAGCGTTGCCGACGACCGTGACGACGGCCGCCTTGATCTTCGGCACGCCCAGGGTGACCAGCATCGCGCAGGTGATGGCGACGGGGGCGCCGAAGCCCGCCAGCCCCTCGAGCAGGCCGCAGAAGCAGAAAGCGACGATGAGAGCCTGGGCGCGCTGGTCGCCCCGCCCGATCGCGTTAAAGACGGCCTTCAGGTCGGCGCTGCGTCCGGACTTTTCGGTCAGGTTGTACAGCCACACCGCGGCAATGATGATGTAGATGATCGGCATGAATCCCATCGCGGCGCCCTGCGTGCCAGCCAGCAGTGCCAGGTCGATGGGCATGTGAAAGGCGAAGACCGCGATGATGAGCGAGAGCGCGAGAGCGATGATCGAGCACCAGTGGGTCGCCACCTTGAAGACGCCCATGAGGACGAAAAAGACGACGAGGGGAAGAAGCCCCACGACGGCGGTGAGGAAGACGTTGCCCGCGACTGCGGTTGTCGACGGGGTAAAGGATTGGGCTAACAAGAGAGAAGTCATGGCTGCTCCGCGCGTCAGTGAGTGGGACATTGGACCCAGTTATCATGACATATGAAGGCGGGGGTGTACACATTTTTGCGCATTTTTCTTTGGCAGTGCTGGCCGGGGGAGCGCGCCGCATCTCACGTCCAGCATGCGCAGCTCCGCCCCTCCGGCGATAGAGCGCCGATAGACTACACAGCGTGAAGACTACATCCCGCGTTCCCGTTCCTTCCGGCTCACCCATGCCCGTCGGCAAGTACCGGGCGTTCCTGGAGACGAATCCCATTGACCTGCCGGATCGTCAGTGGCCCTCCAAGCGCATCACGAAGGCGCCGCGCTGGATGTCCACCGACCTGCGCGACGGGAACCAGGCGCTCATTGAGCCGATGGATCCGGCCCGCAAGCGCCGCATGTTCGACCTGCTCGTGGGCCTGGGCTACAAGGAGATCGAGATCGGCTTCCCCGCGGCATCGCAGACGGACTACGACTTCGTGCGCTCGCTCATTGAGGACGACGCCGTCCCCGCCTACGTGACGATCTCCGTCCTCACCCAGTCGCGTCCGGAGCTCATCGAGCGCACGCTTGAGGCCATGGTCGGCTTCCCGCGCGCCACGGTTCACCTCTACAACGCGACCGCTCCGGTGTTCCGGCAGGTGGTGTTCCACGCGGACAAGGCCCAGACGGTTGAGCTTGCCCAGGCGGGCGCGCGCGAGGTGATCGCTCAGGCGGAGAAGCGCCTCGGGGACGAGACGATCTTCGGCTTTGAGTACTCTCCGGAGATCTTCGTCGATACCGAGCTGGACTTCGCCCTCGAGGTGTGCGAGTCGGTCATGGACGTGTGGGAGCCGGGCGAGGGCCGGGAGATCGTCCTGAATCTGCCCTCCACGGTGGAGCGCTCGACCCCGAACGTGTTTGCCGATCAGATTGAGTGGATGAGCCGGAACCTGAGCCGCCGCGAGTACGTGGCACTCAGCGTCCACCCGCACAACGATCGGGGAACGGGCGTGGCCACGGCTGAGCTGGCGCTCCTGGCCGGCGCGGATCGGATCGAGGGCTGCCTGCTGGGGCAGGGCGAGCGCACCGGCAACGTGGACCTGGTGACGCTGGGCCTGAACCTCTTTAGCCAGGGCATCGATCCGGGCATCGACTTCTCGGACGTGGATGCGATCCGCCGCACGGTGGAGTATTGCACGCAGATGGAGACCTCGCCGCGAGCCCCCTACGTCGGAGACCTCGTCTACACGAGCTTCTCGGGCTCGCACCAGGACGCGATCAAGAAGGGCTTTGCCGCCCGCAAGAGCGCCGTTGACGCCGCCGGGGGTGACGAGAATGCGGTGATCTGGGAGCTTCCCTACCTGCCGATTGATCCGCACGACGTGGGCCGCTCCTACGAGGCCGTGGTGCGCGTGAACTCGCAGTCCGGCAAGGGGGGCGTCGCCTACCTGATGTCGACGGCGCACGCGCTGGAGCTGCCACGCCGACTGCAGGTGGAGTTCTCTCGCATCGTGCAGCGTCACACGGACACCTACGGTGGCGAGATCAACGCGGCCACCCTGTGGCAGATCTTTGCCGACGAGTACCTGCCGACCAGCGCCGCCCCCGGCCTGGAGGCGTGGGGGCGCTTCGAAATGCGTGCCTCCCAGGTGACCTCGAAGGACGAGGAGAACGTCGCTCTCGAGGCGACCCTCATCGATTCCGGTCAGCCCATCAAGGTGCGGGCCACGGGGACGGGACCGATCGATGCCTTCGTGTCTGCCCTGCACGAATTCGATCTGGACGTGCGCATCCTGGACTACGCCGAGCACGCGATGAGCCAGGGGCGCGACGCTCGCGCCGCCGCCTACGTGGAGGCCGCCGTGGAGGGGCAGATCGTGTGGGGAGTGGGCATCGACCCGTCGATCACCCGCGCCTCGTACAAGGCCGTCATCTCTGCGGTCAACCGCGCCCTGCGCTGAGCGGGCGGGGAGCCGACAGAAGCCTGGGCTGCCCCGGCCTCGTGCCTCAACGAGGCCGGGGCGCGCCTAGCCGCGCGGAGCCGAGGAGCTCGGATCCGCGGCGAAGAGGGTGAGGGCGCGGCGCACCTGACCACGAAGGACGCGCGAAATCCTCTCGGTGAGGAGGAATGGGTCCGCGCTCATTCCGGTTGCCAGCCACTGGCAGACGTGGCCGAGAACCGAGAGGGTGAAGTGGTCGGTGACGAACGCTCGGTCCTCCTCGCTGACGTCCAGCCCCTCGCTGTGATGGGCGACGATAGGCTCCATGACGGACCGCAGCTGGCGGTGGAGGAAGACCTGGAGCTCGTCCATCGTCAGCGACGACACCACGGATCTGGTCTCCTGGGGGTGTGCCTGCATCCACACGAGCATCGACAACAGCCCATCGGACCAGTTCTCGGGCGTCGAGTGAGCGACGATCTGGTCGGCGACCTCGCGTTTGAAGACCCACGCGGTCAGGTCGCGGATGTCGGAGAAATGGTAGTAGAAGGCCTGACGGGTCACGCCGGCGGCGCGCGTGAGACCGGAGACCGTCACCTTTGAGAGGGGCACGGTCTTCAGCGCGTCACGCAGGGCGAGAGCAAATCTTGTTTTCGCATCGGTGTGGGCCATGGGAGATCCTCGTCGACAGCACAGACTTGTTTCGGCGAACTATACATGCCAGAACGCGGAACCGCGAAATCCTGCCCGTAGGCAGAACTAGACAATTGTATAACGCGGCGAACCTCACACGCATCCAGTCTGAGTGTAATGGGCGCGACATCGCGCGGCGGTGGCGTTGGGCGGGCTGCGAATCGGTCGGACGCCCGAGAGCTGATTTGTGACAACGCCGCGGTCGCCTAGGGGCGGCGAAACCCCGGCCCGCGTGGAGCGAGGCCGGGGTTGAAGTCGGCGTGTGTGCCTGAGCGCGGTTGGTGGGAGTGCGCTACTTGGTGATCCGAGCCAGTGCCGGTCCGGTCTGGTCGGTCATGAGGATCTTCATGCGTGCGATTGCGAGCGAAGGGTTAACCTCCAGCCCGGAGAGCATCCACTGGGCAATGTGCGCGGTCGCGGCCAGCGCGAAGTGCTGGGCGACCACGTCGCGCGCCGTGGCCGAGGCCGAGGACGGCAGCCGGGGCTCGATCTGCTCCTGGATCTTCGAGGCGAAGAATGCCCACAGGTCGTTCGACTCGATGGTCTTCATCGCCGCGGAGGCCTCGTCGCGATGGTTGTGGATCCACATCATCGTCGCCTCCACCGCGTCGAGCCAGTTGTCCGAACTGGCGGTCAGTCGCGATGTGATCTCCTCGCGGAACACCCAGGCGTTGAGATCATTGAGGGAGCTGAAGTGGTAATAGAATGCTTGACGGGTGACCCCTGCTGAGCGTGTCAGCGCGCTGACAGAGATCTTTGACAGGGGCGTCTGTGTGAGTGCCTGGCGCAGTGCCGTGCCAAGCTTTTCGCGGGCGTCAATCGGGGGTGCCATCTGTATCCTTCCTTCAATGGTTGTGAGTAAACTATAATAAGTTACGAGAAAACTATCTAGTTGAATTCTGTTCTTTGTGTGTGCTCTCGACCACGCTGTCAGTTTCTCATACTTTCGTGACGCCGTGCGCGGTAATGCTTGTCGGTGGACACGACACCCCATTTCACAGGCGATTTCGCGCCGAGCGCACGGGGGTGACGGCGGGCGCCCGCGCCACGCTGCCGTGACACAATGGCTGCGTGATGAAGTCCTATCGTGACGAGGCGATCGTCCTGCGCACCCACAAACTGGGCGAGGCGGATCGCATCATCACCCTGCTCACCGCCGAACACGGCCAGGTTCGCTCGGTCGCGAAAGGGGTGCGGCGCACGACCTCCAAGTTCGGTGCCCGAGTCGAGCCCTTCTCCGTCATCGACGCGCAGCTCCACCGCGGACGAACCCTGGATACCCTCACGCAGGTCGCCTCGATCGCCCAATACGGCGACGCCATCGCCGCCAACTATGACCTCTACCTGGCTGCCACCGTCATCGTCGAGACCGCAGAGCGCCTCACGACCGATGCCACCGATGGCACGCACTCGCAGTACCTCCTGCTCCTGGGGGCTCTCAACGCGCTGGCGCGCTCCCGGCACGACCCGACCCTGATTCGCACCTCCTACACGCTGCGAGCCCTCGCCCTGGCGGGTTGGGCGCCCTCGTGCTTCGACTGTGCGATCTGCGGCAGCAAAGGACCGCACGGGTCCTTCTCCATCCCCGATGGCGGCACGGTGTGCGACACCTGTCGTCCGCCCGGCGCCTCCTCGCCCGCCCCGGACACGGTTGCCTTGCTCGGCCAGCTTCTCAGCGGAGACTGGGCGCGGGCGGACGGGTGCGAGTCCTACGCGCGCGCCGAGGCCTCGGGCCTCATCTCGTCGTACACTCAATGGCACCTGGAGCGTCGCCTGCGCTCACTCAGCGTCATCGACAGGAGCCGCTCATGACGAAGACTCGACTCACCCCCGTTGACCGCGCCCCCGCCGACCCCGCGGCGCCGCTGCTCGGACCGGGCCAGTGGCACCGCAGCGCGCCCGACTTCCGCCGCGGCGAGGTGCCCGCCCACGTCGCCCTCATCATGGACGGAAATGGCAGATGGGCCAACGGCCGGGGCCTCGGTCGAACCGAGGGGCACCGTGCGGGGGAGTACGCCCTCATGGACACGATCGCCGGAGCGATCGATGCCGGCGTGCGCTACCTGAGCGTCTACACGTTTTCGACAGAAAACTGGAAGCGCTCGCCCGCCGAAGTCTCCTTCATCATGAACTACGCCTCCGACGTGCTCGCCAGGAGAACAGATCAGCTCGCCCAGTGGGGAGTTCACGTCAGGTGGAGTGGGCGGCGTCCCAGGCTCTGGAGAAGCGTCATCAATGCCCTCGAGAAAGCCGACCGCGCCACCTCGCACTGCTCCACGCTCGACCTCATCATGTGCGTGAACTACGGGGGGCGAGCCGAGCTGGCTGACGCTGCTCGCTCCATTGCCGAGGGCGTGGCCGCCGGTCGGCTCAGCCCGCGTGGCGTGACCGAAAAGACCCTCGCGCGTCACCTCTATCTGCCCGATGTCCCCGATGTCGACCTGATGATTCGTACCTCGGGGGAGCAGCGCATCTCCAACTACCTTCTGTGGCAGATGGCCTACGCTGAAATGATGTTCGTCGACACCCCCTGGCCGGCCTTTGATCGCGAGGAACTGTGGGGGTGTCTGGAGGAATTCGCCGGGCGCGAGCGGCGCTTCGGTGGCGCCGTCGACCGGGTAGCCCAAGCCTAGGCGTTCTTCTTCTGGGGTGCGGCCTGTGTGCCTCGCCGCCTGCGGCGCCCATAGATGATCATGGCCGCGATGAGGGCGACGAGGAGGAGCCCCGCCCACCCCCACGGGGATCCGGCTATCGCGCGGACCGCCGCGGCGAAGACCGCGAGCATTCCGAGACCGTAGAGGATCGCCCACAGCACGCATCCGGGGATCATGGCGATCGTGTAGGTGGTCCAGCGCATGCGCACCAGGCCGGCGCCGGCGTTGACCGCCGTCTGTACGCCCACCGTCAGGAAGCACAGGGGAATGATGATGAGACCCCAACGATCCAGCAGCGTCGCCCCCTTGCGAGGGACGGGTCCGTTGAACCACCGGGCGATGGCCCCGACCAGGCCGCCGCGCCCGGTCGCCCGCAACGCCCCGGAAGCCGCGCCGCGTCCGAGCCAGTAGGTCATTTGGGCGCGTGAGAGAACGACGAAGAAGAGAAAGACGAAGAGCCAGATGCCTTCGCGGGCAAACGGCGGAACGATGGACTCGATATGCGCGGCAAACATGAAACTCCCCAGAAGTGGACGAACATCACAAAGCCTACCCTAATCTAGCTGTGGGTGGCATCGGCGGCCTCTCGTTCGCCGCCCTCGCCCCTAGCGTCGCTTGGCCCCGTTGCGGCACGAGGAGCACAGACCGAAGAGCTCGAAGGAGTGTTCCACCTCGGTGAATCCGCTGGCCGTGGCCACCGCGTCAACCCAGGACTCCATCTGCGAGGGCTCAAACTCCTTCGTGAATCCGCACTCCCGACACACCAGGTGATGGTGGTGGCGGGGCGTGACGCACGAGCGGTAGAGCGTCTCCCCATCGGCGGAGCGCAGCGTATCCACCCGGCCGTCCTCGGACAGGCCCTGGAGTGACCGGTAGACCGTCGCCAGTCCGACACGCTGTCCCTGGACGTGCAGGTCCTCGAAAATCTGCTGGGCGCTGCGAAAGTCGCTGACACGAGCGAGTTCGTCCAGGACCGCCTGACGTTGCTTGGTCATCCGTTGCATAGGTTCTTCGCCTCCTGCAGTCGAGTCACGGAGCGGAATGCTCCGGGTGCTGGTTGTGGGCGCGCGCCTGGCGCAGTCGCTGAACGCGTCGAACCCGATCGAGGACCGCCCTGACGGTGAAGGCCACGGCGTAGAGGCCGATCGCGCCGACGACAATGGTCGCACCGGGGGACAGGTCGACGAAGTACGTCAGGGAAAGTCCGCATGTGCAGATTATGATGCCCAGGGCCATCGCGATGCCCATCGTGGAACGGAAGGACCTGGCGCCCAGCTGAGCGATCGCGACGGGAATGACCATGAGGGCGCTCACCAGGAGGGACCCGACGACCCTCATCGCGACCGCGACGGTGAGGGCTGACAGGATCGCGATGAGGAGCGAGAGCGCACGCACGGGTAGGCCGGTCGACCTGGCGAAGTCCTCGTCGTTCGTCACCGAGAAGAGCGCGGGTGCCAGGCCGAGGCCCAACGCGATGATCGCGACGCCGAGGATTGAGATGAGCGAGATGTCGCTCCACCGCACGGTCGAGATCGAACCGAAGAGGTAAGAGTTGAGCTGGGCTGAGGTTCCTCCGGCCAAGCCGATGAGAAGGACGCCGCCGGCGATGCCCCCGTAGAAGAGCATGGCCAGGGCGGTGTCCCCGGAGGTTCGACCGCTCTGCCGGACGAGTTCGATGGCAACGGCGCCGAGGACAGACACGACGATTGCCCCTGGGATCGCCCAGGAGTTGGCAGGGGTGACGTTCGCGACCGCGCCGAGGAGCCACCCGAGAGCGACGCCGGTGAGGGAGATGTGGCCGATGCCGTCCCCCAGCATGGCGAGCCTGCGATGCACGAGGTAGGTTCCGATGATCGGTGCCGTCACGCCCACGATGATCGCCGCCAGGAGGGAGCGCTGCATCATGGGGGAGGAGAGCAGGGTGGTCAGGGCGTCAATCACGGGTTCCCCTCCAGATCCCGCCGACGAGGCCGGCGTCTGCCCGATCCAACGGGGTGCCTGCCGGAAGGTGGCAGTGCTCGCCGTCGTGGTGCTGCTCGTGGTCGTCGGCAATGTGAGGAGGCCCGTCGTAGGAGACGTGTCCGGCGCTGATGTGTAGTTCGCGGTCGAGGAGGGGGCCGAGTTCGCCGAGCTCGTGCAGCACGACGAGGATCGTGGTCCCCTTCGCCTTGGCGTCGGCAACGATGGAAGCCAGGCGCTGGCGGGAGGCGGCGTCGATTCCGGCCATCGGCTCGTCCATGATGAGCAGGCTCGGATTGCGCACGAGAGCGCGAGCGATGAGGACGCGCTGGGCCTGCCCACCCGACAGGATGTTCATCGCGGAACGCGCGCGGTGTGCCATGCCCACCCGCTTGAGCGCCTCCATCGCCCTGGCCGTGTCGCCGGGCAGGTGCCACAGGCGGGTGGGGCCGAGCAGGCCCGAGGAGACGACCTCGATGGCGCTGGCGCTTACGGCGCCGCCCGAGGAGACGCGCTGAGGGACGTAGCCGATCTTCCTCCACGGAACGCGCCGCCGAGAGGAGATGGAGTGGCCGAAGAGGAGCGCGTCCCCGCTCGTGATGGGCGCGTTGCCTAGGAGTGCCTTGACGGTGGTGGACTTGCCCGACCCGTTGGATCCCGTGATCGCGACCGCCTGTCCGGCCGGGATGTCGATCGTGATCCCGTGCAGGATCAGGTCCGTGTCCCATGCCACGTGAAGATTCTGCAGACGCACGACGGCGAGCTCCCCCGTGGTGGAGGTGCCCGCCGTGGCGTCAGTGTCGCTTGTTGTCACTGGCAGTTGAGTGCTTTCGTGAGCGCGTTGATGTTGTCGTTCATCGTCGCGGCGTAGTCCTTGGAGGCATCGGTTTGGGACTCGATCGGGTCCAGGACCGCGGTCTCGATCCCCAGGTCGTCGGCCAGTGTCTGGGCGACCTTCGGGTCGATGAGGGCCTCGGTGAAGATCGTGGTTACGCCCCGGTTCTTGGCGATCTGGGCGATCTCGGCCAGGCGAGCCTGGGAAGGAGAGGAGTCCGGATCCAGCCCTGAGATCCCGACCTGCGTCAGGTGCGCCCGGTCGGCCAGGTAGCCGAAGGCGGTGTGGGCGGTGACGAACGTCGTGACCGAGCACGAGGAGGTTTTCTCCACGAGGGTGTTCCCGAGGGCGTTCATCTCCTGAGCGAGGGCCTGTGCGTTGGCCTTGTACTCGTCCGCGTGGGCGGAGTCAGCCTCGGCGAGCTTGTCTCCCACCAGGGTCGCGGCCTGCGCCATGCGGACAGGGTCGAGCCAGAAGTGGGGGTCGGCGGTCATGTCGTGGTCGTGACCCTCGTGATCATGCCCCTCATGCCCCTCGTGACCCTCGTGATCATGTCCGGACTGAGCCTCCTCGCCTTCCTCCTCTTCTGCAGGGTGGTTGGCGTCCGCGCCCGCGTCAATCAGCTGGGCGGCTGAGGAGACATCAATGACGGTCTTGGGGCCCTGCTGCTCGATGGCTTCGTCAACCGCGCTCTGGAATCCGGCGAGGTAGACGACCGCGTCGGACGAGGACAGCGCGTCGACCATCTTCGGCGAGAGCTCAAGGTCGTGCGGCTCCGCGCCATCGGGAGTCAGTGAGGTGACGGAGACGTGCTGGCCGCCGACCTTCTCGGTGAGGTACTTCAGCGGGTAGAAGGACGCCATGACGGCCAGGGTGCCGTCCTTGGCGGCATTGGAACCGGATCCTGACTGGGCGGGGGAGGAGCACGCGGATAGGGCGAGCGCTGTGGCGGCCGCGCAGGCGACGGCAAGGATTCTCTTCGACATGAGAATCATTCTCTTTCCGATTGAGAATCTTTGTCAAGTCATTCTCGGGTGGTGAATCCCTCCCCGCGAGGAACGTTGGGCGCGCCGGGTTCTGTCACGCCGCGTTCGGAGGTGGCAGTGGCGCCAACTAGCGGGCGCGAGCGGTTGAGCCACGCACGATCAGGTCGGGGGAAAACACGTAGTCGGCATGGGTCGCGAGGTGTGTCGTTGTGGCCAACGCCTCGAAGAGGCTGCGAACCGCCGAGGTCACGATGGACTGCACCGGCTGGTGAATGGTCGTCAGCGCCGGGTTGAGGTGGCTCATCAGGAAGGAATCGTCGAAGCCGATCACCGAGATGTCGTCGGGCACCGACAAGCCAGCCGACGAGATCGTGCGGATCGCGCCCAGGGCCTGCAGATCCGACCCGGCGATGATGGCACTCACGCCACGTTCAATGAGGGCGTGGGTGCGCGCCGCCGCCGCCTCGTATGTATAGAAGGTCTCCTCGATGATGGGGCAGTGGTCCCCGAGCATCTCCGCCATGATCTGGGTGAAGGCCTCGGCCTTGCGGAGCGCGGGAACGATGTGCGTGCGTCCCGAGAGCAGCGCCATGCGCGAATGCCCGAGCTCGAGCAGGTGAGTGACGGCCGCGCGGATTCCGAGGGCGTCTCCGGTGGAAAAGTCGGGAGCGGGCACCTCGGGGCGCGCCCCGTTGATGGTGACGAAGGGGATACCGCGCTCGGCAAGGTTTGCGTAGGGGCTCAGGTCGGCCAACAGATCGGCGTGCCTGCCCGAGACGAAGATGAGACCGTCAATCTTGCGCTCGACAAGAGAGCTGAGGTAATCGAACTCGGAGGTTGCCCCGGGGGTCTGCGAGCAGATCAGGCAGATGCCTCCGGCCCGGGACACCTCCTCCTGGATGTGGTGGGTGAAGGAAGCAAAGATCGGATTGGTCAGCTCGGGCACGATGATCCCAATCGTCGGGGTGTCCGGAGTGCCCTCGGGGGCGGGACGGTCGTACCCCAGCTCGTCGATCGCCGTCAGGACTCGGCGGCGGGTCTCGGCCGAGACCTGGCCGACGCCGTTGAACACGCGCGACACTGTTGCGGTCGATACGCCGGCGTGGGACGCAATATCCGCCATGCTCGTGCGATTCTTCGTCATCGACTCAGCTCTCCTTCGGGTTGTCGCGCGAACGATCCATACAAATGTAACAGCTTGCACACAATTCGGAAAATTGTTGCAGAAACAAAATACGGCGTTTACAGTGTCACATGTAGCGGGTCGCTGATGGAGGCGACCGGCCCGACCAACACAGGAGTAATAATGCGACGTGGCATCGCAGCACTCGGCGTCATCGCGGCGGCTACCGCCCTGGCCGCCTGCAACAACGGAACGAACCCTTCTCCGTCCTCTTCCTCCACCGGCGACTCCCGCGGTGAGGCGGCCGCGACCCTGACGATCTGGGCGGACGACACCCGCTTCTCCCAGGTCGAGACGATCGCCCAGGACTTCACCAGCTCCACCGGCGTGAAGGTGGATGTCGTTCAGAAGTCCGAGTCCGACATGGACCAGGAGTTCACCACGCAGGTCCCCACCGGTAACGGCCCCGACCTGATCGTCATGGCCCACGATAAGCTGGGTGCTCTTGTCTCGAACGGCGTGGTCGCCCCCGTTGACCTGGGCGAGGCCAAGTCCAAGTTTGCCGACGTCGCCGTCAAGGCCGTCACCTACAACGGCCAGACCTACGGCGTGCCCTACGCCGTCGAGTCCGTCGCCCTGGTGCGCAACAATGCCCTGACCAAGGACGAGCCTAAGACGTACGACGACATGATCTCCTCGGGCAAGGCCGCCGGCAAGCAGTACCCCTTCGTTATCCAGATGGGCACCGAGGGCGACCCCTACCACTTCTACGCCTTCCAGACCTCCTTCGGCGCCCCCGTCTTCAACACCAACGCGAGCGGCGAGTACACCTCCGAGCTGGCCATGGGCGGCTCCGGCGGCACCGACTTCGCCAACTGGCTCAAGGCTCAGGGCGACGCGGGTATTGTCTCCCCCTCCATCACCGCGGACATCGCTAAGCAGGCCTTCCTCGATGACCAGGTTCCCTACATGGTGACCGGTCCGTGGAACGTGTCCGCCTTCCGTGCGGCAGGCAAGGATGTCTCCGTCCTGCCCGTCCCCGCCGCCGGCTCGCAGGCCGCGCAGCCCTTCGTTGGCGTCCAGATGTTCTACCAGAGCGCCAAGTCCGCCAACCCGGTCGCCGCCAAGCAGTTCTTCAACTACATGGCCACCCCCGAGGCTCAGACCGAGATGCAGAAGCTCGGTGGCCGCGCTTCCGCCATGCCCTCAGTCGCCGCCGCGTCGGAGGACCAGGACATCAAGGACTTCTCGAAGGTCGCAGAGGCAGGCGCTCTCGCACCGGCGATCCCCGCGATGGGTTCCGTGTGGAACTTCTGGGGCCAGACCGAGGCCAACATCGTCACTGGCTCCGAGGCGCCCGCCGAGGGTTGGTCGACGATGATCACGAACATCAACAACGCGATCGCCTCCAAGTGATCGTCCTCGCCGGACGCTAGTCGCCCGGCACCGCTCACCTCTGGTGTGCACCCGCCTTGCGCCCGCCCGCCTCCCACGCGGCGGGCGGGCGCAAGGCCGTCTAACAGCAGCGCCGCGTCGCGGCGCACGGCACCCACGGTGCCACCTATCCCGCCAACCGGGGGGATAATGAAGGCGCAATGACGCGCAAACGAGCACGTGTGGAGGACACGATGGCTGAGCCAGTGAAGGCTGCGGAAAAGAAAAAAGAGGGGCGCACGACCTCTCATGCAAATGATGTGACCAAGCGTGGTTTCTTCGTCAAGCTCATCCTCATGATGCTGATTGACGCACTGGGACTCTACGGCGTCTTCACCGCCTACATGGTGAAGTCCTGGATCGTCCTGGTGGTTCTTGCTGCGCTGCTTCTTGTCGTCAACTGGATCTACTTCTCTAAGCGGATGATTCCGGCGAAGTACCTGGTTCCCGGCATGGTGTTCCTGCTGATCTATCAGGTCTTCGTCATGGGGTACACGGGTTACGTGTCCTTCACGAACTATGGGCAGGGACACAACTCGACCAAGGAAGACGCGATCTCCGCGATCCTGAAGGCGTCCGAACAGCGCGCCCCCGGCGCCGTCAATGTGACGGCTGCGGTCGTCGAGGACGGCTCTGGCCTTGGCCTCGTCATCTCCGACCCGGCCACCGGTACCCTGAAGGAAGGCACCGTCGATACGCCGCTGCGCGAGGTCAAGGGCACCGTTTCCGCCGGCATGATCTCCGAGGTCGAGGGGTACAAGGTTCTTCAAATCGCGGACATCCTCAAGCGTCAGAAGGATGTCGCCGGGCTGACCGTTCCCGTCTCGTCCGACCCGAATGACGGCTACTACAAGACCGACGACGGCGCCTCCGCCTACCTGGCCAAGTCGGCCTACAGCTACGACGCCCAGGCCGACACGCTCACCGACTCCGCCACGGGCACGGTCTACACGGCCAACAACAAGACCGGCGTGTTCGTCGATGCCGACGGCAACGAGCTGACTCCCGGCTGGCGGGTCTTCGTTGGCTTCAGCAACTACATGAACATGGTGACCAGCAACGACCTGGGTGGCCCCTTCCTGAAGGCCCTCGTCTGGTCCTTCGTCTTCGCGGCCGCCTCCGTGCTCTCCACCTTCGCCCTGGGCCTGATCCTGGCGCTCGTCTTCTCCGACAAGCGCATCAAGGGCCGCAAGATCTATCAGTCCCTCATGATCCTGCCCTACGCCTTCCCGGCGTTCTTGGCCACCCTGGTCTGGAAGGGCATGCTCAATTCGGACTTCGGCTTCATCAATCAGGTCTTCCTTGGCGGCGCGCATATTCCGTGGCTTGAAAATGGCCTGCTTGCCAAGCTCTCGATCCTCGGCGTGAACCTGTGGCTGGGCTTCCCCTACATGTTCCTCGTGTGCCTCGGTGCCCTGCAGTCCCTGCCGGGCGACATCGAAGAGGCGGCCAAGATCGACGGCGCCTCGGGCCTGCGCACCGTGTGGTCCATCAAGCTGCCGCTCGTGCTGCAGTCCACGGTCCCCCTGCTGATCGCCTCCTTCGCCTTCAACTTCAACAACTTCTCGCTCATCTACATGCTGACCGGTGGCGGTCCGAACTACCCGGGCCTGTCGGTGCCCGTCGGTGAGTCGGACATCCTAATCTCGATGGTGTACAAGATCGCCATTGACTCCGGTTCGCCGAACTATGGCCTCGCCTCGGCCATGTCCATCGTCATCTTCATTGTCGTGGGCGTGATCGCGTGGCTTGGTTTCCGCCAGACGAAGACCCTTGAGGAGCTGTGATGAGCGCTGCAACCGTTTCCAAGAAGAACGACGGAACCACCCTCAAGGGTGCCCGCTGGTGGGCGGAGGTGGGATGGCGTCACATCGTCGCGATCCTGACGATTGTCTACTGTATTGTCCCGCTGCTCTACGTCCTGTCCGTGTCCCTGAACCCGGGCGCGACGCTGACCGGCTCGAACTCGCTGTTCTCCAACATTTCCCTGGAGAACTACGGGGCCCTGGGGAGTGGCAAGTACGCCATGTACTGGTCGTGGATTCTCAACTCCTTGATCGTGTCCTCCGTGACGGCGGTCGGCACGGTGCTCATGGGTGCTGCCGCAGCCTACGCTTTCAGCCGCTTCCGCTTCAAGGGCCGCCGCGCGACCCTGACCGGCCTGCTGCTGGTCCAGATGTTCCCGCAGATGCTGGCCTTCGTCGCCCTGTTCCTGCTGCTCCTGGGCATTCAGGACATCTTCCCGGTCCTCGGCCTGAACTCCAAGCTCGGCCTGATCTGCGTCTATCTCGGTGGCGCCCTGGGCTCGAACACGTTCCTGCTCTACGGCTTCTTCAACTCGATCCCGCGCTCGCTGGACGAGGCCGCCATGATCGACGGCGCGACCCACGCGCAGACCTTCTGGACGATCATCATGCCTCTGGTTCGCCCCGTGCTGGCGGTCGTTGGCCTGCTGAGCTTCATCTCCTCGCTCGGTGACTTCGTCATCGCACGCGTGGTCCTGCAAGATCAGAGCCAGTTCACGCTGGCCGTTGGCATGTACATGTGGGCAGCCGACGCGCGTACCGCGCCGTGGGGCATCTTCGCCGCGGGTTCCGTGATCGCGGCGATCCCCGTGATCCTGCTCTTCCAGTACCTGCAGAAGTACATTGTGTCCGGCTTGACCGCCGGCGCCGTCAAGGAGTAAGTGCTTCCGCGCCCTGCTGTTGAGCCGCCCCGGCCTCGTCCCCTATCCCCGTGGGACGAGGCCGGGGCTCTTTGTGGTCCGGAGCGGGACAGCGCTGCCTGCGTCGTTGCATGCGGGCGAGCGTTGCTGTAGCTGGCCGAAGGGGCGCGTGGGAGGCGGTAGATGACGGGTGCTCCGGAGGGAGCGGGGGATGGGCCGACAGGTGACGATCCTGCACAGACTGCGGGATCGTGACCCGGCGGACGACGGTGTCTGCCCGATTGGTGGTGCCCGGGACCGCTCTATGCGCACGTTAACCCGATGGGTCGCAGTGTTGGCGCTGTGCCCAGGGTGCCACCTTGATGCGTCCGCGAGCATTCCAGTCGTTTGCGAGCATTGCACCACCTCCCACCTGTGTACTACACATCTAAGTGGTGTAACACCACGTAACGACAAGCATTGGTGCCGGCGCGCAGCGTTTGCACGACGCGCGAGGGGTCGATGCTGCGCCAGCTTGGGAGACAATGTGCCACTGAGCACGGCACTACCCCTCATCAACAAGCAATTGTGGGGCCACATGCCCCAGATTGGCGTGCGAACGTAGCTCGCGACAACACGAGACCACAGCCAGCCAATCAAGCGGCGACGTCACGCGGGGTGCTACACCCGTTGTGTGGCGCTACACCCGTTGTGTGGTGCTACACCCGTTATGTGGTGCTACACCCGATCAGAACGGGTGCAATGCCCACGGATCGGGTGCAATGCCCACGTATCGGGTGTACCGGGCTGGCCTGGTCTGGTTTTGTGGACCGGGTGTTGTGAGGGTTGTTGGTTGTTATTGGTGGTGTTGTGCCCATTGGCGTGCGTATTGGTTGGGTGAGAGCCAGCCTAGCGCGCTGTGGGGGTGTTCTTCATTGTAGCGGCGCGACCAGGCGCCGATCAGGG
>NZ_GL622194.1:739045-740120 GCF_000185285.1 Actinomyces sp. oral taxon 180 str. F0310 | reverse complement strand
TTGTGCTCGCGCAATTCACGCAGTTCCTTGGCCTCGCTACGATTCATCGACCCCGCCACCGGCACAACGTTGCCTCGCTGATACCCAGCACGCGGCACGCCTGGGCCGTACTCATGCCCTCACATCGCAACGCCTCGGCCCTCTCTAGCTTCACAACAATCAGCTCAGGCGTGTGCTTCGAAAACTTCCTCATGGTCATCCATTCTGCCCGGCCACAAACAGCCGGGACTACTCAGAACAACCCTCTCACAACAAACGGTCCGAAAAACCCAGACCCCTCCACACGGACGCGGCATCCGCCTCGGTTGGTGCCGTCTTTGGCCATGGGTTTTCATCTGCTTTCCTGATTTGAGATAATTTGTGGCGTGCCGAAACCGAAGACGAAAACTGAACTATTGGATGCCGCCGAGGCGCAGTATGCGAAACTGGACAGCCTCATTGAGGGCATGAGTTCCGACGATCAGCATACGCATTTTGATCCCAGCATCACCCAAATCGGTAAAGAAGCCCACTGGGCGCGGGACAAAAACCTGCGTGACGTACTAGCCCACCTGCACGAGTGGCAGAGCATGCTGCTTGGCTTCGTCGACGCCAACCTCCACGGTCAACCTCGGCCTTTTCTTCCGTTTCCTCACACGTGGCGAACCACGCCAACGCTCAACCAAGAGATCTGGACTCAATATCAGGGCACTGAGCTTGAGGCTATCCGCGAAAACCTCGCCGACAGCCACACCGCAGTAGTGGCTCTCATCGGCAAGTTCACCAACGAGGAGCTATTCATCAAGGCGTATTTCCCGTGGACGGGCACAACCTCGCTCGGCTCCTACTTCGTGTCAGCCACATCAAGCCACTACGAATGGGCAATCAAAAAGCTCCGCGCATTCGCCAGAAAGCCGCCAGAATAACCCCATAACCAAGCCGCCCCCAGTATCTTCTTACCACGCTGTAGACCACAGACAGATACTCGGGAGCCTCTGGTATAGGCGCTCCCGTGCGCCTTTTCGCGACTCTCGGGTTCAACGCACTAAGCCTCGTGCCCGCATTCACGTGACATCCGCCCCGATCAGCATTATCA
>NZ_GL622194.1:733239-737052 GCF_000185285.1 Actinomyces sp. oral taxon 180 str. F0310 | reverse complement strand
CATTATCATAGCAATGCAGGGCAACCCTTCTTGTAGAATGAAACCTATTGGGGCATACAACTCCTGATGCCGTTGCCTTATCAAAATGTGTAGCGAAAAGTTGAAGGGACTGGTCATCAAAAAAATATCTGTGTTTCTTGTATCTGCTCTGGCATATTTTGTCGGCGCGTGGCTTTTCGTCGCCATCTTTCAACGGTGCAAGGATCAGGATCAGAGATTTTTTGTAGTCTTCTTATTGATGCCAATCGTGTATGTGTGTTTCACGATTCTTCTTCTGCTTTTCAATAAGCATATAATCGGTATTCAATCTGCCTGCGCGTTGCAACTTTCAGCAGGAGCCTTTATCGGTCTCTCAGCTTTTCTCTTGTCACTCGATGGTGTTGGCTCGTTAGTTCATAGTGATTCTTTTTCTCAACTGCTGAGCCAGTTTTCCGTTCCCGCCATCGGCGCTCTTGTTGTTGGTGGTGTAGCGCTTGGGTTTAGCGTTTTTACCCAAGCGCCACACCAAGGAAAAGACCAAATCAATTGTCAGCAGATGAATTCAGCTAGCTTTCGGCAAGCTGTCATACGAATCTCTAGTGAAGCTGGCTTATCTCTGACTAGGTATGGCGAGGGAAGGGGCACTGATGCGTGATATCGTCAAAATCGCTCTGGTCTATGCCGTATGTGTTCTGGTATTCCAGACTGTTTTTCTCAGCGACCTGGTGTGGGTGCTGTTCCCTGCGGCAGTCATTGAACCATTTCTCATACCTGTAGTTGCATTACTAATCACCCGGAAAATCCAGGTATCAGAATGGCCGCTAAACTTTTTTGTTTTGCCACTCTTGCTTTACTGCTTTGGCTTGGTCGCTAACATTATGGCATTTTGGATTTCAACTGGAGGAAGCGTGTTTGCAACCGGAAATCACATTTGGTATCCAGTAGCTCCAAATTCCCCTTCGGATGTTAAATGGTGTGGACTTTATGGAATTCCAGCTGTCATTTTCATGGCAGGCTACCTGATTCGTTTAGCGATGCGAAAAGGGTAGCTTGCCATGTTTCTGCCCCTAATGATCCATCAGAAAATGAAGTTCGCTAGTTTTTCACAGGTTTTATTAATCACCTCTGAGGAAATTGAACCAGCTAGCTTTCGCCTTAGAACCCCACCTGGAACTCCTGACATGACTGAAGTGAATGCTGTCAACGCGCCTGAAGCATTTGAGGCATTAACACTGCTGGCGATCTGCTTGAATCTGTTGGCAAGTTTGCTGGAATTGTTGTAGTACTCTCGCAATGTTGCTGACAGAAGATGAGTGTTGTCGTCGTTGCCGTTTTCTAGCGTGTTAGCGATAACGATGGCATCTCCGTCACAGCAGAGGTCGTCACGGTTACAGTTGTTTCCTACCGATTCCCATTCTCCCTTGTCGTTTTTCTTGTCAAGTACTAGCCCCTTCAAGCCAGGATGCTGGCGGTAATCATTGCCTTGTCCTACTAGGGCTGTGGCCACCTGATCCAGGTTCGCGTTGGGATTCCAGTCAAGCGTTTTCTGAATGTTTTCCATCGCTGTGGCTAGATCTCCGGCCCAGCCAGTCCACGCATCAGGGATAACATTCCAGTCGGTGTATCCAAGTGTTGTTGCCGCCAGATGCGCCAGATCAACCGATTCTCCGGTCTTGTCAGTCATGGATTGCCGCCAAGTGTTATCAATATAGCGATTCAAGGCAGCGATGATCTTCTTGCCTACAGCGTCCTTCTCGAGTACTCTCGCGTCAGCACTCCTGAAACTTTCGGCAGACACGGACCAGTTCACCGCAGATCCACTACCACCGTCACGCAGGTAGGCTTTTGCTAAATAGTTGAGTATGCAACGCCAAGTCGGAACGGCAATCCACGTTCCCGCACCATGAGAACCCGCAACGTAGTCCTCACCAACTTTGCTATCAGCACGTAATTCCTCAAAGCGCTTCTCTAAATGCCAGATCAGATCAATTGGAGCCAGCTTGTTGTAATCGATGCTGGTGTCGGGCGCAGCGTCACCGGCACTTGAGGGTGCAACATGATCCACTGCTGGAGCTTGACCTGAATAGGCGACCCGATCAAGGTCAAACCCCTGACCTTTGTAGTCACTGATTTCAGTGAACTGATCATAGTTCCAGCTATCAGGAATAGGGAAGCCGAGGTTGCCAGAAAATCCTGTAGACATGTCCGAGACGAACGCGCTTCCAGCGTATCCGGCTTTAATGATGCGGCTGCAAATATTGCGTGATGCGTAGATACCCACTTTGTATCCGCCTCCCAGGCTTCCACGCACGCCTTGGAAATACGGAAGAATATGGCTTGTGACCTCGGGGTCGGTCGCGTCGAAATCAACAGCGAAATAGATATACGTTCCCGGAATGCCAAGTCTTTGGGCGGCTTGCCTTGCAAGCGTGGCATGGCGAGTTCCGTTTTCTCGAGTGAAGTGGCGCAATTCGGTGGAATACTCTTGGAATATTGGGAAGAACTTCATCCCTCCGTTGGTGATGCGTTCAAGTTCTCCGGGGCGAATTGCTTTGAAATAGTCAGACGGATCTTTTGAATCCTGATTGGGTTCAGTCAGGTAACGTCCTACGATCTCATAGCCGTTCGCCTTAAGTAGGTTGAGTCGCTCAGCCGTAATCTCGAAGCGTGTATCGCATGCTTTGCAGGCGCGATTCGGATCACCTTTCGAGGTCAACAGGCTCATCCATGTAGTCGAGTCGACCACCCCGCTTCGTGGGAGCTGATACTTTGATTGGAATTGCGGAACGAACGTTGACAGTGCGGTTTGTGCAGAAGGATAGATATCGGGAGAAATCCGGTTACACACTAGAGCAACCTGAGCTAGCCAAGCCCACTTCGGTAAACTTGCCGCATTGCTGGGTGTAACTATTGTTAGATGCGCTTTGGTGCCATTGCCGAAATTACCTGTGGCTTCCGCAGGGCTAAATCCTTCAATGGCTTGCAAGACCTGAATCAGAGCAGTATTCATTTCCCGACCGTAGAGTCCATCGGTTGGGATGATTCCGGTATAAGCGCGATACTGTTGGTTGATTTGTTGCTGTGCTTGCCGAATCGCTGAAATGCCCCCATAAGAGCGAAGCAGGACGAATTGCTGCATTGACAACAGCGCTTTCATGACGTCGGGCGTCACAGTGGAATCTCCACCAATGCCCATGTCGCTCTTAAGCTGTTTGATGGCCTTTCCTGTTCCACTATAGAAGTGAGTCGTGATATCGCTGGCACCGGCAGAATATCCCTTGCACCACAAGGCGCCTTGGATAATGCCGTACACATTAGAAGTCTCCTGTGGGCCGTCATCCTGTTGGTGGATGCCGTTAGGCCACCGAGACTGGAAGCGACTGATAGTTCCCGGTCCGAAATTGTTCGCCGTTGTCGTAATACCCAGCTCGATTTGCAGAGCGCGGATTAGCGCGTTGATAGTGCCCCAGCCTGTATATCCGTCCTCTACGACTGAACCGAATCCAGCCTTGCTCCTATAGGTGCGATTGAGCCATTGCTGTGTTTTTAGCACCATTTGATCTGTCATGATTCCTCCTTTTTAGAAACCAGTTTGTTAACTCAAGACAGGCGAACACCTGACAGGGAGGGATCCAGAACACCGGATGAGAAGCCCCGGAATTCTTCGCCCTCACCTTGGCCTGGTCTGGTTTTGTGGACCGGGTGTTGTGAGGGTTGTTGGTTGTTATTGGTGGTGTTGCGCCCATTGGCGCGCGTACTGGTTGTGTGAGAGCCAGCCCACCGCGCTGTGGGGGTGTTCTTCATTGTAGCGCTGGGACCAGGCGCCGATCAAGG
>NZ_GL622194.1:454028-732333 GCF_000185285.1 Actinomyces sp. oral taxon 180 str. F0310 | reverse complement strand
TTTTGCTCGCGCAATTCACGCAGTTCCTTGGCCTCACTACGATTCATCGACCCATAACGCTGGCGCCACCGGCACAACGTTGCCTCGCTGATACCCAGCACGCGGCACGCCTGGGCCGTACTCATGCCCTCACATCGCAACGCCTCGGCCCTCTCTAGCTTCACAACAATCAGCTCAGGCGTGTGCTTCGAAAACTTCCTCATAGTCATCCATTCAGCCCGGCCACAAACAGCCGGGACTACTCAGAACAACCCTCTCACAACAAACGGTCCGAAAAACCCAGACCCCTCCAGGGCTCGCAGACAGGAACGATCGCGGAAGCTGGAATCCCGCAATACGAAAGAAGCGGCCTCAACACCCCTACACAAACCCCGGGACTTGGCATGCCAATCAAGTGGCGACGTCACGCGGGGCGCTACACCCGTTATGTGGCGCTAGACCCGATCAGAACGGGTGCAATGCCCACGTATCGGGTGTACCGGGCTCGCAGACAAGAACGATCGCGGAACCTGGAATCCCACAACACGAAAGATAACGGCCTCAACACCCCCTCATACATAACCCGGGACTTGGTAATCCGTCGTGTTTGAGCACGCATGGATAGGTTAATGATTCCAGTAGTCGGACCCAGCTGCGTAGGCGTGGGCGCATGGGAGAGGGGAGCGGTCGCTGAGTGGCCTCATCAGTGGGTGGTTACTTCGCACGCTCGCACGCATGTCCGTGTGGTCGCTCGCCTGACGTGAGTAGATGTCGCGGAATTTCAATGTTCTGTGGCTATGTCTCATACGTGCCGAATGGACATCATGTGTGACTGTGGGTGCTGTGCGCGATGGGTGTCCAGGTCCACACCGAGTGTGATGTGGGTCATATTTGCTGAATGAGCTTGACGGGATAGGTGGTTCGGTGGTTTATTAGTCATGTAAGGAACCACTGAACATGAATGGGAGGTGTCCATGCCCCCGACCTTCGTCTCGGGGATCCCGATCTACGTCCAGATCGCCGACAGTATCCGCGCCCAAATCCTGCGCGGCGCACTGCGCGACGGGGACCAGCTCACGTCCACCACCGAATACTCCGCCATGTACCGCATCAACCCCGCCACTGTCGGCAAGGCGTTCGCCATCCTCGTTGACGAGGGCCTGGTCGAAAAGCGACGCGGCATTGGCATGTTTGTCGCCGAGGGGGCCCGCGCCTCCCTCGTCGAGGCGGGCATGAGAACCTACGTCGACGACACCCTCTACCCGGCCGTCGAGGCGGGACTCGCCCTCGGCCTCGACATCGACTCTATCGCCAACCACGTCCGCGCCTATGCCGCCGACCTTCGCACCAAGGAAGACTCATGATCACCTTCAACGCCATCAACCACACCTATCCGGGGGAGGCGGAGCAGGCCCTCACTGACCTCTCCCTTGAGTTCGGTGACTCCACCGTCACCGCGCTCGTGGGCCCCAACGGATCGGGTAAGACAACCCTCATGCAGATCCTTTCCGGCCTGCTTCCGTCCTCCTCGGGAGGCGTGTCCATCAACGGAACGGGCATGCGCCCCAACGACCTGCTCGGCTACTCGGTCATGGCCTCCTCCGACAGGGACTTCGACAACTCCTCGGCTGGGGCGCTAGTCGCATACGCCTCCCTTCGCCCAACCTGGGATCAGAAGCTCTTCGACCACTACGCCCAGCGTTTCGGATTCCAGATGAAGCCTCGCAAGAAGCTACGCAAGGTCTCCTCCGGCCAGGCCGCGATCCTTACGGGTGCCGTCGCGCTGGCTTCCGGAGCTCCCGTCACCGTCCTCGATGAGATCCAGGCACCCCTGGACGTTCCCACCCGATACGCCTTCTACGAGGAGCTGCTCACCCTGGCCGCCGACGCCTTGGAGGGACGTCGCCCTCGGCGCACGTTCCTAATCTCCTCGCACATGGTCTCCGAGCTTGAGAACGTCGCCGAAGACGTCGTTGCCCTCAAGAATGGGCGCCTGCTCGCCCACGAGAGCGTTGAGACGTTCACCTCGCGCATCTGCGCCATCGCCGGCAACGCCGCCGACGTGGAGAGCTTCCTGGTCGACCACCCCGGCCTCGGCGTCATCACCTCGCGCACGCTCGGATCCGCCCGCGAGATCGTTGTGGACCTGCGCGGCCGCGGCATCACCGACCGCGAGATCGCATCCCACAGCCTCACACTCTCGCCCTGCACCTTCCAGGACGCTTTCGCCTACCTCATCCAGGAGAACGACCAATGAGCACCGCAACCCCCGACCTCATCACATCCTCCCCCTCGCCACTGCGCGTCGGCCTCGTCGGCTGGCGATTCACGGTGGTGCTCTACCTGCTGATCGAGAGCTTTCAGTTCCTCGTCAACTTCGTTGTCAACGGCATCGTCTACCTCTCGGTCTCCGACGTCACCGAACAGGTGGAACAGGCCGCCACGAACTCCGCCGCCGTCACGGGCGTCTTCCTCTTCGTCTGCGGGGTCCTCAGCGCCACCGTCAACATGCGAGCCTCCGCCCTCAGCGGCGGGTCGCGCCCCGTGCTCACAGCGGCAAGCTACGTTCAGTCTCTCCTCATCATCGCTCTGGGATCCCTCGTCTGGTGGCTGCTCATCGTCATCCATCCCTTGCTCTTCGTCATGGGACGCGATTCCTTCCCCCTCGGTATTGACTCGTGGATCTACGTCGTCCTCACGTGGGTTGCCTGCGACGGGGCCGGGCGCTTTATTGGTGGCCTGTCCCGCTGCATCGGCTCGACCTGGAAGCGGGTTATGGCACTCATGGTCGCGATCCCGTTGGGCATCTGCGCCATCGGCGCGCCGATCACCTGGCTGGTCCTCAGCCTCGTCCACAAGTCCGGCTACCTCCCACCCATGCACCCGGCCTTCTGGCTGCTCGGCCTCATCCCGCTGACCGTCGTCGCCGCCGGCTGGCCGCTGACCGCCTCGGGTCACATCCGGCGCGTCGGCTGATACCGAGCCAACTCGCTGAACACCGATCCCGACCGCCGCATCCCCGGCCTCGTCCCCTCTCGCGGAAGGGGCGAGGCCGGGGCTGTTTCATGGGTTATCGGACGGTGCATGCGCTGGCGGTGTGACTGTGAGGCGTGCTGGTGTCGAACAGCCGATGTTGAAGGCTGCCGTCACTACCGACGAGAATGGCGCATTATGGTGATGGAGTGTTGACACTTTGTCTTTTTTGTACGGAAACTCTATGTTTGAGGCGATTGTCTGTACCTCGGGGATACGGCTACTTCATCGTGCCCTGTGTGTGGCTGCCCCGTCATCTGTCGTCGCTATACGGGTGGCCTGGAGGGGCCTGCTCGCGCGCATGTGGATAGGTTACGACGATGTGGATAGGCTATTGACATCCGGATAGGTTAATTACCTATCCGGATCTGCATAACCTATCCGTATGTTCATAACCTATCCGCGAGCGCGCCGGGCGAAGGCTGCCTGCCTGATGGGAGCATGGATTGTGTACAACCTATCCGCGAGCGCGCCGGGCGAAGAGCGCCGCAGGACCCAGCCAGAACTCCAAGCGCGACCCTGTGGTGGGATCCATGAGTGCGCAGTGGCCCGGAATCACCCGACACAGTAGTTATCGGCTAGTATCGGGTGAGACATGACAGCCAGTCATGCCCCTCATATCAAGGAGTTACAAGTGGCACAGGGACCCTCCCGCCTCGACAACGTCATCAGCCTGGCCAAGCGCCGCGGCTTCGTCTTTCCCTGCGGTGAAATCTACGGAGGCACCCGCTCCGCCTGGGACTACGGGCCGCTGGGCGTGGAGCTCAAGGAGAACATCAAGCGCGCCTGGTGGAATTACATGGTGCGCCGCCGCGCGGACGTCGTCGGCCTGGACTCTTCGGTGATCCTCCCGCGCGAGGTGTGGGTCGCCTCGGGTCACGTCAAGGCCTTCACCGACCCGCTCATCGAATGCCTCAACTGCCACAAGCGCTCGCGCGAGGACCAGCTCATCGAGGAGCTCGCCGACAAGAAGGGCGTCGAGGAATCCTCCCTCACCCTGGCCGATGTTGCCTGCCCGACCTGTGGGGTGCGCGGCCAGTGGACCGAGCCGCGCGCGTTCTCCGGCCTGCTCAAGACCTACCTGGGCCCCGTCGACGACGAGGCTGGCCTGCACTACCTGCGTCCCGAGACCGCCCAGGGCATCTTCGTCAACTACGCCAACGTCATGAACGCCGCCCGCAAGAAGCCGCCCTTCGGCATTGGCCAGATCGGCAAGTCCTTCCGCAACGAGATCACGCCGGGCAACTTCATCTTCCGCACCCGCGAGTTCGAACAGATGGAGCTCGAGTTCTTCTGCGAGCCCGGCACCGACGAGGAATGGCACCAGTACTGGATTGACTACCGCAAGGCCTGGTACGTGGACCTGGGAATCGACCCGGAGAACCTGCGCGAGTACGAGCACCCCCAGGAGAAGCTCTCGCACTACTCCAAGCGCACCGTCGACCTGGAGTACCGCTTCGGCTTCCAGGGCGGGCAGTGGGGTGAGCTCGAGGGCATCGCCAACCGCACAGACTACGACCTGACCGTGCACTCCGAGGCCTCCGGCGCCAAGCTCGACTACTTCGACCCGAGCACGAAGGAACGCTGGACCCCCTACGTCATCGAGCCCAGCGCCGGCCTGACCCGCTCTCTCATGGCCTTCCTCATCGAGGCATACCACGAGGACGAGGCCCCCAACGCCAAGGGCGGCGTCGACAAGCGCGTCGTCCTCAAGCTGGACCCGCGCCTGGCTCCCGTCAAGGCGGCCGTCCTGCCCCTGTCTCGCAAGCCCGAACTCACCGGCCCGGCCCAAGAGCTGGCCGACCAGCTGCGCGGCCTGTGGAACATCGACTACGACGACGCTGGTGCGGTCGGTCGCCGCTACCGCCGCCAGGACGAGATCGGCACCCCCTACTGCATCACCTACGACTTCGACTCTGTCGAGGACCGTGCGGTGACCATCCGCGAACGCGACTCCATGCAGCAGGTGCGCATCCCCCTCGAGGGCGTCAAGTCCTACCTCGTTGAGCGCCTGGGCTGCTGACTTGTCTCACGTCCGCTCACCCGCAGCGGCCCCGCTTCACGTGGGGCCGCTGCGCCTATGGACGCCCGTCGTCCTCGCCCCCATGGCGGGCGTGACAGACGCCCCCTTCCGGCGCCTGTGCCGCATCATGGGAGAGTCGGGCCTGCCCGGCGCCCTGCGGCCCGCCGGGCTGCCCGCGTGGGCCGCCGACGCGTCCCCCGGTGCCGATGTCTCGTCCCAGATGGACCCCGAGGCGGGGACGGCGCGACGCGTGGCGATCCCCCGCGTTGACGCCCCCGCCGGACTGTACGTGACCGAGATGGTCACCAGCCGCGCCCTGGTCGAAGGAAACGAGCGCACCCTCGACATGGTGCGCCCAGACCCCGCCGAACGCGTCCGCTCCCTCCAGCTCTACGGCGTGGACCCCGCCGTCATGGCGCGCGCCGCCACCATGCTCGTCGAGCGCGACCTCACCGACCACGTGGACCTGAACTTCGGGTGCCCCGTGCCCAAGGTCACGAAGAAGGGCGGGGGAGCGGCGCTGCCGTGGAAACGAGACCTCTTCGTTGACCTTCTCGATTCCGTCGTTCGCGCCTGCCGCAAGGCGGGCGAGCGCGCCGGGCGTGAGATCCCCGTGACCGTCAAGATCCGCATTGGCATCGACTCTTCCCACGAGACCGCCACCGACGCGGCCCTTTCCGCCCAACGCCTGGGGGCCGCCGCACTCACGCTGCACGCGCGCACCCAGACCCAGCACTACGCGGGCAAGGCCCAGTGGGAACACATCGCGCGACTGAAGGAGCTCCTCGACATTCCCGTCTTCGGCAACGGCGACGTCTTCGAAGGGGCGGACGCCCTGGACATGCTCGAGCGCACCGGGTGCGACGGGATCAGCGTCGGACGGGGAGCGCAGGGGCGACCCTGGATCTTCCGCGACATCGTGGCCGCCTACCACGGCGCACCCATCCCGGCCGGTCCCACCCTGGCGGACGTGATCGCCGTGATCGAGCGCCACGCCGCGTGGTGCGTCGCCGACCAGGGATGCGAGGAGCGTGCCCTGCGAGAGATGCGCAAGCACATCGGCTGGTACCTGAGGGGATTCGCCGTTGGCGGAGCCCAACGTCACGCCCTCTCCATGGTCTCCACCCTGCAGGAACTCCACGACAGACTCGGCGAACTGGACGCCGACCAGCCCTTCCCGCCCGCCGCGCGAGGCCCACGCGGACGGGCCGGCGGCGAGAAAACCCCCCACCTGCCCGACGGCTGGCTGGACCACCCCCACCTGACCGAGGCCGAGCGGGCGCGCTTGCACCTGGCGGAAATCGGATACTAGAGCGAAGGAACCATGCCGCAACCAGAAACGCCTGCCCCCGACCCCGCGCCCGGAGTCATCACCCTTGGCAGAGCCGGGAAGAAGACGACACTCGGTGGACGCACCCGGGTGATCGTCCCCTTGACCGGCGACGCCGCCTCGCTGCGCTCCCAGGTGGCCGCGCTGGCCTCCTCCCGCGCCGATATCGCCGAGTGGAGGGCCGACACCTTCCTGGCCTCCCTCGTCGGCTCACACTTCGTGGCCGCCGCAGACATTCAATCTGAGCTCACGTCTGCGGCTCGCTACGTGACCGACGCGTCGCCCGTCCCGGTCCTGGCTACCATTCGCACCTTTGTCGAAGGGGGCCACGCCTACCTCGACGACGAGGAGTACTGCGCGCTCGTGCGCTGCCTCGCCCCCCTCGTCGGGGCCGTCGACGTGGAGATATCCCGGGACGGAGCCGCCTCGCTCATCGAGGATGCCCACGGGGCCGGTGCGCTCGCGGTCGCTTCCTTCCACGACTTCGAGGCCACACCCTCGGACGAGGTCCTGGCCGAGGTCCTGGCGGCCATGAACCACGCGGGTGCGGACGTGCTGAAGTTCGCCTGCACGGCCACCAGCGCGACTGACGCCGCCCGCGTTCTGGCCGCGCAGGCCTGGGCGCGCGAGGCCTACGACCGGCCCATCATCGGCATCGCCATGGGGCCCGCGGGCGCGCCGACGCGCCTGGTGGGATCCGCCCTCGGGTCGTCCGCGACCTTCGCGTGCCTGCCCGGCTGGGCGGGGAGCGCTCCCGGCCAGTTCACGGTGGAGCAGGCGCGCGCTGTCCTGGACGTGGTCGAGCGTGCAGGCCTGGGCGCCCGCGGCGCTGAGTGAGACACAGGGGCTGCGTCGGTGCCCGTTGTGTACGATGAGTCCGGTCCCGTCAACAGAACAATGAGAGCGCCTGTGCCGCGCACACAATGAGGCGCTCGGAGGGGTGAGAATGAACTGGTCCGACGTTCTTCAGTGGCGCTCTGAGCCGCTCGCCGAGTACGGGCGCGAGGCTGAGAAGCACTCGCGTGAGCTCCAGGAAGCGGCTGAAAGACTCGTCGCCCGGCTGAACTCCCTGACCGGGCGCGGCCAGACCGTCACGGCAGTGCGCCGAGCCCTCACGCAACGTATCTCGGTGATCGATGAGCAGGTCAACTACCTGATCAGCGTCAGTGAAATCGCCAGCGCCGGAGTCGACGGCATCGCCGACATTCGCGCCGACATCGCCGACATCCAGGAGACCCTCGCGTCGCAGCCGATCCACATCGATACCAGAGGCGTCGTCTCCCTCGTCTCCAGTTTGCTCGAGTCGGCTCGGGACCTCCCGACGCACTACCTGGAGATGGTGCGAAGCGTCGCGGAACGAGTGGCGAGGGTCCTCGCAAAGGCCATTGCGCTGGAGGCGAAACTGGCCGGGATGATAGCGGCCCTCGGCCTGGGCGCGTACGACAATCACGTGAACTACTCCGCCTCGGGTCCCTCGCGTCCCTCGCTTCCCCCTGCGGGTGCCAGCGAGCAGGAGGTCGCCTCGTGGTGGGCGAACCAGAGCGACGCCAACAAGCAGTGGCTCATCGAGAACTATCCGGAGAAGATCGGCAACCTTAACGGCGTTGACGGCACGTCGAGGGACAAGGCGAATCGGATCGTCCTGGACCAGAAGCTCAAGGACCTGCCCGGACAGATCAGTCAGCTTGACGAGGAGATTGCCGGTGCGTCCTCCCCGTCCGTGCGTGAGGCCCTCCGGCAGAAGAAAGCAAAGCTCCAGCATGAGTTGGATGAGCTGGAGGTGGTCAAGACGACCCTCGATAGAACGTTCGTTGATCCTAAGACTGGGGGCAAAGGTGATGGTGTTCCCCGCCAGCTGCTGGGCCTCGATTCCTCCGAACGTAACCTCAAGGCGATCGTCGCCCAGGGCAACGTGGACACGGCGGACCACGTGGGCGTGGTCGTGCCCGGATTGCACACGAACGTCGAGAAAACGTTGGATGCCTACGACAACCGAGCATCGGACATGATGAACAGTGCGAAGGAACAGGTCAAGTCGGGTGAAACCGTGGCGATGGTGTCGTACCTGGGATACGACGCCCCGCAGAAAGAACTCGAGGCTGCGACCACCGTGTACGCGGACAAGGGAGCCGTCGGCCTCGCAGGCTTCCTCAACGGCATGGATGCCTCGCGCGAACACGGGGCGGGGGACGCGCACATGACCGTCTTTGGTCACTCGTACGGCTCCACGACCTCGGGTAAGGCCGCAGCTCTCGTGAACGAGGGGGTCGTGGACGACATCGTGCTGGCCGGGTCGCCGGGCGCGGGCGTACAGAAGACCTCCGACTATCACGTGCCCCAGGGACATGCGTGGGTGAGCGCGGCACCCTACGCGTACGACCTGGTTCAGGGCTTGGGGACCGATGTGAACTTCGGGAGGAACCCCGACACGATGCCCGGCTTTCACCACCTGTCGGGCGACGTGGGGCCGACGCCGAAGGCGTACGATCCCGTCGGCCTGCACATGGCCTATTTTAATAAGGGTACTCAGGCCCAGCGTGAGATTGCCGGCGTGATTGCTGGCGTGGGGAGGAGTTAAGCGTGAGGCTCGCACGTGCCGTCGTTTCAGGAGTCTGTGTGGCGTTGCTGTGTGCTGCGTGCGTTCCCCGTTCGGAAGGAGATAACAAGGTGAATCCTGAGCATGAGGCAGCCGCGGAGGTTGCTCAGCATCTGCACTCGATTGAGGAGTTTCAGCGGGATGTGGAGCCCGCGATTGTTGCCGCGCGCAACGAGTTCCTCACCGAGGACACGATCATGGGTCTGTTTAAGAACGATTACATCTCTGAGATTTATCCCGAGGAACCTCCCCTGTACACGCTGCTCTCTCGTTTGTATTTCTTCTCTGAGACTGACGCTGATCGTCTTCGGGATGTTTACGATGCGAAGCTCAAGCCGTTGGGGTTTACATTCTCGGAGAAGCGCACCCCCGAGATGGTGCTCATGCTGTGGACCAATGCCGACTATTCGGCGAGCGTTGAGGTCGTGACCCACCTGGGGATTCGAAGTGGCGCACACTATGGTGCCAGGAACCTGCGCAGCGACGGAAGTACCGACCAACCGTCGAGGCTGTTGCCCCTTGAGGGGCGGGAGCCCGACTGGCTGACCCCGGAACTGACCGAGAAGTACCGGGAGCAGTAGCAAGGGGGCGGGTAAGAGTCCGCCATCCCTTCGCTGACCTCGTTCGCGCGGTAGCGAGGGCTCGTGCCAGCGTGGACGGGGAGGACGCTGTCCCCCGCGAACCGCGATGCAGGTGGGGGCGGACCGCATGGTCCGCCCCCACCTCAGGCAACGATAGCGAGTCGGCTTACGCCTCCTTCGGGTTCACGGTCACGACCGTGTCACCCGGGGCAACGGGGCCCGGCTGCGCCGGCGACACCTCGCCGAACTTCTTCTTATTCGTCACGACCATGGGGGTGATCGTGTCGTAGCCTGCCTCGCGAATGACATCCCAGTCGACCTCCGCCAGCACGTCGCCGCGGCGCACCACGTCGCCCTTGGCCACGCGAGGCGTGAAGCCCTTGCCCTCCAGCTTCACCGTGTCCATACCGATATGGATCAGCACCTGGATGCCCGACGCCGACTTGATGCCGTAGGCGTGACCCGTCGGGAAGGCCACCGATACCTTGCCGTCACAGGGCGCCACGACCGCGCCACCCGAAGGCGAGACCGCAATACCGGGGCCAAGAGCCCCCGCAGAGAAGGCCTCGTCGGCCACATCCGACAGCGCAACCAGCTGACCCTCCAGCGGAGAGGTCAGCGTCAAGTCAGCCACCGCCGCGGCGCTAAACTCCGGAGCAGCAAAGGAGGCGGAAGCGGCAGGCGCGACCGGGGCCCCCGGCGCGGCAGCCTGGGTGGGGGTCACGCCAGCCTTCAGCGCGGCCTTACGCTCGCGAGCCTCGGCGCGCTGTTCCTTCGTGCGATAGTCGAAGATGACGACCATCAGGAACGCCGTGAAGAACGCGACCGCGATACCGAGACCGTACAGGGCGGTGGGGGAGAACACGGGGATCGTCAGCAGGGACGTGAACACGAAGGTGTGGGTGATAGCGCCCCCGCCAATGCCGATAGTGAGGCCGCCCGCAACACAGCCGGTGAGCATCAGCGGGTAGATGCGCTTGAAGCGCAGGTGAATGCCGTACAGGGACGGCTCCGAGATGCCTCCGAAGAGCCCGGCAGCCAGCGCGCCGGAAGCGGTCTGACGCATGTCGGCGTCGCGGTCGCGAATCGACAGGAAGAGCACACCGGCCGTGGCGCCAAAGCACGCGAAGTTCCACGCGCCCATCGGACCCTGGATGAAGTCGGACCCGGTGGCGGCGATGTTGGCCAGCTGCAGGGCGTTGAGCGGCCAGTGCAGGCCCAGTGGCACCAAGAAGGGGTAGATGATCGGGATGATGATCGCGAAGAGGATCGGGGCGTTGCCGTTGAGCCACGCCAGGCCGCCACCCAGGCCATTACCGATCCAGATGCTCAGGGGGCCGATGAGGAAGGCCGTCAGCGGCATGATGATCACGAAGGAAATGAAGGGCACGAACACCATCTGCACGTTCGCGGGGATGATCTTCTTCAGGCCCTTGTACAGCAGCGCCAAAATCGGAACCATCAGCAGGGGCACGAACACCTGGCCGCCATAGTCCGCCAGCTGCAGGGGCAGGCTGCCGATCAGCGGAACATTGTCGATCTGGGTCGTGCACTGCAGCAGATCGTCTTTACCTTCGACGAGCTGGATACAGGTGGTGGCGGGGAACTTGGCAACGTCGCTCAGGCCAAGGAAGTTCGGGGTGAGCAGCGACAGGATGACGGCGGTGCCCACCCACGGGTCGATGTCCAGCTTCTTCGAGGCGTTGTAGGCCACCATCGCCGGCAGGAAGTAGAAGACCGCGCGCCACATGGAGTTCACGTAACCCAGCCACACCGGAATCGTGTCCGCACGCGTGTCAACCACGTGCAGGGCATCCAGGACCGCCAGAAACGCCAGGATCAGGGAAGCGCCGAGCAGGACGGGAAGCAGGGGGCGGAAGGAATCGGACAGATACTCGAAGAACGCATCCACGATCGCGTTCTTACCGCGCGCCTTCGCACGAGCAGCAGCCTTCACGTCCTCGTTGGACGCCGCACCCGCGGACTTCATCGCGGGAAGGTTCTGGATGTCGTTGTAGACCGACTGGACGGCACCGCCGATAACGATCTGGTAGCGGTCGCCCGACTGCGGGACCGCCCCCAGGACACCGTCGATGGACTCGACCGTGTCCTTATCGATCACGGAAGCATCGCGCAGCTCGAAACGCAGGCGCGTCGCGCAATGGGTCAAGTGGATGATGTTGTCGGGGCCACCGACTGCATCGAGGATGGCCTGTGCCGTGTTGGACACGGGGGCTCCTTCCGGTAGAGCGCCTTTCGACGCTGAATGGGACACCTTGAGTATCACAGGGCGCGGCCCCTCATGGGAAGTGCGCGCGGTCCACTTCACACTGCGGTGCTTCCCTGCGGGCCCGCGAGCGCGCTCCTCAGCTCATTAGAGGTTTCTCATGGGCGTCTCATTCCCCTCTGGGCTTGACATCCCACAGTAGAGGCATTGGACCGCTACAGGAAGGGGGTGGCGCGTTGACAACGCCACTATCCGTGCTGCTCTACAGCCACGACTCCCAAGGGTTGGGGCACGTGAGGAGGAACCTGGCGCTCGCCCACCACATCGCCGCGGGCGTCGGCGCGGGAGGGCTGCGCGGACTCGTTGTCTCGGGCCTTGCTCCCTCGCCCCTGTTCACCCTGCCCAACGGCTTCGACTGGCTGGTGCTGCCGGGAGTCGAGAAACGAGACGGAGTCTACGTTCCCCGTAGGCTCCCCGGCACCCTGTCCGAGACCGTTGCGCTGCGCTCCTTGATCCTCGGCGCCGCGCTCGCCGGCTTCGCTCCCGACCTGGTCGTCGTCGACCGACACCCGCTGGGGATCCGCCGCGAGCTCGAGGCCCCGCTTCGGGCGCTGCGCCGCTCCCACCCGGGAGCCCGCGTCGTCCTGGGACTGCGCGACGTCCTCGACGACCCCGCCGTCGCTGCCCGCGAGTGGGAGGGGCTGGGCGGCGCCGACACCCTGGTGCCCCTGGTCGACCAGGTGTGGGTCTACGGCGACCCGCGCGTCCACGACGCCACGAGCAGCGGCGAGATCCCTCCGGCCCTGGCCTCGCGTGCCCTCTTCACCGGCTACCTGGCCGCGGGACGCGCCGACGTGGACCCATACCCCGGGCGGCTCTCCCGCCCCTACGTGCTCACCACGGCCGGCGGAGGCTCCGACGGAGGACCCCTCGTCGAGGCGGCGGCCAGCGCACGGGTGCCCGCCGGCCACGAACACATCGTCGTGGCCGGCCCCCAGCTGGCCGAGGATCGCTTCGCCCGCGCCCAGGCCCTCGCTGGGCCCTCGACCACCGTGGTGCGATCCTGCCCCGGCCTGGCCCACCGGATCCGCGAGGCCGCCGCCGTGGTCGCCATGGGCGGCTACAACACCGTGTGCGAGATCCTCGCTACCTCCACCCCCGCCCTCATCGTCCCGCGGGAGAAACCGCGCCTCGAACAGGCCATCCGAGCCCGCGCGCTCTCCCGCGCCAGCGCCGTTGACACCGCCCGCCAAGAGGCCGCCACCCCGGACCTGCTTTCCCGCTGGCTCGCCGGTGCCGTCTCCACCCGAACCGACCGATCCCACGTTGAGCTCGGCGGCCTGGCCGCCGCAGCCCGAGCCGCCGCCCGCCTGCTCACCTGCACCCCCGAAGGAGAACTCACATGACCCGCATCGGCTACGTCCTCAAGGTCTACCCCCGCTTTTCCGAAACCTTCGTCGTGACCGAGATCCTTGCCCGCGAAGACCTCGGCCAGGACCTGTCCATCTACGCGCTGCGGCCCACGACCGACACGCGCTTCCACCCCGAGATCGCGCGCGTCGAGGCCCCCGTCAGGTGGGTGCCCCGCCCCCGCAAGGCCGCCGAGCTGTGGGAGACCCTCACCGAGGGCCTCACCGACGAGGACATGCGTCGCCGCTTCGTTGATCTCATGCCCCACATAGCATCCCTGAGCGCCGATGACGTCGCTCAGGGAGTCGCCCTCGCGCGAGCGGCCCGCGAGGACGGCATCACCCACCTGCACGCCCACTTCGCGTCCCTGGCCGGGCGGACCGCGTGGATCGCCTCGTCCCTGACGGACATCCCCTACACGGTCACGACCCACGCCAAGGACATCCACCACGAGTCCGTCGATATGAACCTGCTGCGCAAGGTGTGCGCGGGCGCCGCCCAGGTGATCGCGATCTCGAGCTACAACCAGGACTACCTCAACCGGGTGCTCGAGGGCACGGGGGCGCGCATCATCCTGCAGCGCAACGCCCTGGAGCTGGCGCGCTTCGCCTACCGAGACCCCAGGCCCTCCTACGGGCCGCTGCGCATTCTCGCGGTCGGACGCCTCGTCGAAAAGAAGGGCTTCGCCCACCTCATCGACGCCCTCGCCCTGGCCCGAGATGCCGGGATCAACTTCGACGCCCAGATCATCGGCGAGGGGGACCTCGCGGGCGAGCTCGTCCAACGCATCGAGGACAGGGACCTGTCGGATTCGTGCCGCCTGCTCGGGGCGCGCACACAGAACGAGGTCCGCTCCCTCCTCGAAAACTCCGACGTTTTCGTCGCACCCTGCGTGCCCGGCGCCGACGGCAACATTGACGGGCTCCCCACCGTCATCCTTGAATCCATGGCCGTGGGCACTCCCGTGATCGCCACCTTCGTCAGCGGCATCCCCGAGGTCGTCATCAACGGGCGCACCGGCGTCCTCGTTCCCCCGGCCTCCGCGGGCGCCCTCGCGCAGGCTCTGGGAGACATCGCGTCGGGTCGCGTCCCCGCCCGGGATCTGGCCCGAGGTGCGCGAGCCCTCATCAAGGAGACCTACGACTCCCACGTCCAGGCCGCCCGCCTGGCGAGCCTCGAAGACGAGGAGGAGCGCTGATGAGAATCGCCTACGTGTGCGCCGACCCCGGCATCCCCGTCTACGGCACCAAGGGGGCCTCCGTCCACATCCAAGACGTCGCGGGCGAACTCGTGCGGCGCGGGCACGAGGTCGAGATCCACGCCGTGCGCCTGGGCGAGCACCCGAGCGCCGACCTGGCGAGCGTGCCCACGTGGACCTACCCGCTGCCCGTCCACTGCTCCGACCGCGAACGCGCGCAAGGCATGGCGGCGAGCGCCATTGCCGAGCACCTCGAAACGGACACCCCCGACCTTGTGTGGGAGCGCTACTCACTGTTCTCCACCGTGCTCGCCCGCCTCGCCGACACCCGGTCGGTCCGAGGAATCCTCGAGGTCAACGCACCCCTCATCGACGAGCAGCGAGAGCACCGCAGGCTTGACGACGAGCAGGGTGCCCTGGCGAACCTGAGGGAGCAGGTGCGCGCGGCAGCCGCCACGATCTGCGTGTCCGAACCCGTGCGCGCCTGGGTTGAGGAGCGCACCGGCACCCGGCGTGCCCACACGATCCCCAACGGCGTGGACACCACCAGGATCACGCCGGTGGGCGAGGAGGACGGCCGCGTCGTCGTCACCTTCGTGGGAACCCTCAAGCCCTGGCACGGCGTCGAACACCTCATCGAGGCGCGCCGACTGGCTGCGGCCCCCTGGAGCCTGCGCATCATCGGCGACGGCCCCCAGCGTCCCCACCTGGAGGAGAGCGCGAGGCGCGCGGGCATCGAGGCGGACTTCCACGGTTCCGTCCCGCCCCACGACATGCCCGCCCACCTGGAGGGAACGGCCATCGCGGTCGCCCCCTACCCGATGCCCGAACGCGCCGCAGACCACTACTTCTCGCCCCTGAAGGTCTATGAGTACATGGCCGCCGGCCTTCCCGTTGTCGCCAGCTCGCTTGGGCAGATACCCGACGCGCTCGACGGCTGCGGCGTCCTCGTGCCGCCGTCCGACCCCGCCGCCCTCGCGCGTGCGATCGACTCCCTCGCCCAGGACCCGGCTCGGCGAGCCGAGCTGGGGGAGCGGGCGCGACGCCTCGCCGTCGACCGCCACTCCTGGAGCGGGGTCGTCACGCGGGCGCTCGACCTGTTGGGGGTGCGCCATGCCTAAGATTTTCCGGGGTAAGCGCCTGAGCCCGCTGGCACGCACCCTGTCCCTCGTTGGGCCGGACGTGCGCCCCAACCGAGGCCTCGCCGTGGGCGGCATCGTCGCTCTCCTCATGGACGTCGTGTTCCGCGTCATGGAGCCCTGGCCCATGAAGATCGTCGTCGACTCGGTGTTCGAGGCCGCCCTGCCCAAAACGGACGACGCGTGGGCGGCCGCGCCCATGATCGTGGCCTGCGCGCTCCTGCTCGTTCTCATCGTGGGACTGCGTGCGGCCAGCAACTACCTGGCCACCGTGTGCTTCGCGCTCGTCGGCTCCCGGACCGCCCAGTCCCTGCGCGCCCGCGTGTTCCGCCACGTCCAGGGCCTGTCCCTGCAGTTCCACGCGCGCAACCGCAGCGCGGATACGGTGCAACGCATCGTCGGAGACGTCAATCGCCTGCAGGAGGTGGCCATCACCGCCGGGCTGCCGCTGTTGGCCAACACGGCGACCCTGGCGGTCATGCTCATCGTCATGATCGTCCTGGACCCCTTGCTCGCGCTCATCGTCGTCGCGGCCATCGCGCTGTTTCTTCTCCTCTCGCGAGGCTCCTCCCAGCGCATCACCGTGGCCGCCAGGAGCACCCGCAAGGGCGAGGGCCAGCTGGCCAACACCGCGCAGGAATCCCTGGCCTCGATGCCCGTCGTCCAGGCCTATGGCCTTGAGGACTACATCGCGAAGCGCTTCGGGGGAGCCAACGGGCGGGCCGTGCGCCAGGGTGTGAAATCCCTGCGGCTGGCGGCCAGGCTCGAACGCTCCACGGACCTCCTGGTCGGCATCGCGTCGGCCATCGTCCTCGTCGGAGGCGGCCTGCGGGTCCTCGACGGCGCGATGGGTGTGGGTGACCTCGTCCTGTTCACCTCCTACCTGCGCACCGCCATGAAGCCCCTGCGTGACATGGCCAAGTACACGGGCCGTATCTCTCGGGCCGGGGCCTCCGGTGAGCGCGTCGCCGACCTCATGGAGGTCCGCCAGGACATCGCGACGCACCCGGACGCTCTCAGCCCCGCCCACATCGGTGGGTCGCTCGAGTTCGACCACGTCGTCACAGAATACGACGGCGTGGAGGTCCTCCACGCCGTGTCCCTCAGCGTCGCCCCGGGGGAGAGGGTGGCGATCATCGGCCCCTCCGGCTCCGGAAAGTCCACCTTGGCGTCCCTGGTGGTGCGCGCTCAGGATCCCGTGCGCGGCCGGGTCATCATGGGCGGCTACCCGATCAAGGAGCTCTCCCTTGCCGCGCTGCGATCCAACGTGACCCTGCTGCACCAGGAGGCCGTCCTCTTCGCCACCACGATCCGCGAGAACATCGCCCTGGGGCGCGAGGGCGCCTCGGATGAGGAGATCGTGGCGGCGGCCAAGGCCGCCAACGCGCACACCTTCATCATGGAGATGCCCGGCGGCTACGACGCGCAGGTGGGCGAGCGGGGAGGAACTCTCTCCGGCGGCCAACGCCAACGCATCGCCATCGCCCGAGCGCTGCTGCGCAACACGCCTGTCATCATCCTCGACGAGGCCACCACCGGCCTGGACCCCGAATCCGCCGGCCTCGTCCTGGACGCCATCGACGGCCTCGTGAGCGGGCGCACCGCCCTGGCCGTCACCCACGACCCCCAGGTTGCCCTGCGCTGCACGCGCGTCGTGTGGATCGAGGAGGGACGGATCCTCCTGGACGGAAGCCCCGCGCGTCTGCTCGCACAGTCCGATCTCTTCCGAGCCTGGATGGCAAGCGCCGCGGCGAACACCAGCGGAGCGGGGGCATCATGAACGAGTCCATGTCCCTGGCAATCTCCACCCTCCTCGACCCGGAGCGCCTCAGCGGCGCCCTGGGCGAGGCCAGAGCGGCCAGCCGGGTGCGCATCAAGCCCGGTGTTTCCGTCAGCGCATCGCTCGTTGACGCCGACGGGGTCCCCGCGGGTTGGGCGCGCATCCTGTGGCCCGCCGCGCGCCCGAAGGCGGACAAGACCGCCAGGAAGGCGCGCAGCCTCGGCCTGCCCACCCGGATCCGCCCCCTGCCGTTCGACCTGCGCATCCAATGGGGCGGCGTCGAATCCGACCCCGCGCTCATGACCCACATCGCGCGCGCCGCCGCCGCGGGGAGCGTCGACCCGGCGACCTGGAGCATTCTGCGCCACAACCCCCTGCGTCGAATTGTCGCCCGGAGCGGCGGAACCATCGTGCGGATCCGGACCCACTCCAGGCGGGTCGACACCGCCCTCGGCCGCTACCTGCAGGAGGCCATCCCCGTCCCCGAGCGGCTTGACGACGCCGCAGACCCCCACGTGTGCGTCCTGTCCGACGCGGGAGGCTGTGACCTGTCCACCCCGCGCGGGAGCGCCGAGCAGGTGCTCAGCTGGAACGAGGAAGCCGGTGGCCTCTTCGCCCGCCTCCATGCCAGCGCGCCACCCCTCCACGTGCGGGCGGCGCTGGCCGCGCCCGCGCCCTCCACGACCGACACGCTGCGCGTCCACGCCGCCATTATCGGCGCGCTTGATGCGGACCTGGGGGCACGCATCGAGGCTCTCGCACGCGTTGCCCCCGAAGCACCCGGCGGGGCCTGCGCGATCATCCACGCCGACGCCTCACCGGATCAGGTGCTCGTCAGCGGGTCGGGTCGCCTGCTCCTGGCCGACTTCGACCGCGCCCGAATGGGGAACGCCGCCTTGGACGTCGCCTCCTACACGGCCGCCACCAGCCCCGATGCCGCCTCCGCCTTCCTGCGCGGCTACGAACAGGCCGGTGGGTGCATTCCCGACGAGGTGACCATGGCGGCGGCGGTTCTACACGCCCGCGCCCTGTCGCTGGCAGACCCCCTGCGCGAGGCGCGCCCCGACTGGGCGCTGCGGGTCGGACAATCTCTGGACCTCATGGAGGAGAACACCCATGGCACTCATTGATGATGTCGTGACGATCCCCGGTCTTCGGCGAGCCTGGCCCGCAGACGAGGCCATCAGCGTGGAGATCGTCGACGAACGCGGACGGATACGAGCGGGACGCGTCGACCAGTCGGGACTGGTCCTCTCCCTCTACGCTTGCGACCCGGTGCTGGGCACAATCCCCGTGGGGGAAGGAACCCTCGTCGTCCACCGCCTCGCACGCCGCGCCGTCGTGGTTGGCGAGGACCGGGTGACCAAGCACGTGCGCAAGGGCGGCGAACGCATCGCCCGCGCAACCGTGACCGCCGGGCGCGCCTACCGATCCTGGGGGCTTGAGACGGCCTCGATCACGTCCTGGACGCCCACCTCCGTCACCTTCACGAGTCTGCCCGGACGCTGCCTCGCCGACATCGGAGACGCGGGCCTGCCCGGGTGGCGCCTGCTCGCCGACTCCTGGCGCCCCGTCAGCGAGGCTGACCTCGCCCGGCACAGCGGAGCCCACGAAGCCAGGAATCTCGCCCGCTGGGCGCAGCACGCGCGACGATTCGACACCGTCCAGGACGGCCCTCGCCTCGCCGAGGCCGTACTGGAGACCTCCCGGCGCCTCGTGGAACCCGCCGACGCGACCCCCGTCGTCTCCCACACCGACCTCCACGACGGTCAGCTCCTGTGGGATGGCACGACCCTCGGGGTCATTGACCTTGACGGAGCCCGCCTCGCCGAGGCGGCCCTGGACCTGACGAACCTGCGGGCGCACGCCGAACTGGCGCGCCTGCGCGGTTCCCTGAGCGCCCGAGGCCTCGACTCCATCATCGGGTGGCTCGACGACGCCGCCCGACGCATGCCGACCTCGCAAGGGCGCCTGAACGCCTACCTGGACGCCGCGCGCCTGCGCCTCATCTTCGTCCACTCGTTCCGGCCCGGATCGCGCGCCTGGCTGGATGACTGGAGAGATCACGCGCTCGGTGGCCTCGCGAACACCCCCTAGCGCACCCCACCCCTAGCACACCCCATACGAGAAAGAGCACTCCCATGAAAATGACAGTTATCGGTTGCGGATACCTTGGCGCCGTCCACGCCGCCTGCATGGCGTCCCTGGGCCACGACGTCGTCGGCATCGACATTGACCGCGATAAGGTGCGGGCGCTGGCAGCGGGCCGCTCTCCCTTCCACGAGCCGGGCCTGGAGGACATCCTCGATGAGGGTATCGCCGCCGGAAACCTGCGCTTCACCGCCGACCCGAGTGCCGCCGACGTGCGCGGGCGGAGCCTCCACTTCATCACGGTGGGCACGCCCCAGGCCACCGACGCGGGAGCCGCTGACCTGAGCCACCTCATGTCCGCCGTCTCGATGCTCGCCGAGGCGCTCGACCCGGCCGAGCGCGCCGTCGTCGTGGGTAAGTCAACGGTCCCGGTGGGTACCGCTGCGCGCGTGGAGCGGGAGCTGGCCGCAGCCGGAGCCTACGTCGCGTGGAACCCCGAGTTCCTGCGCGAGGGCTACGCCGTGGAGGACACGCTTCGCCCCTCCCGCCTCGTCTACGGTCTCTCAGATAACCCCGAGGCCGCCACGCGCGGGCGCGAGGCACTCGACGAGGCCTACCGGCCCCTGCTGGAGGCGGGCACCCCCGTCATCGCATCCGATTTCGCCACGGCCGAGCTGGTCAAGGTCGCCGCCAACTCCTTCCTGGCCACCAAGATCAGTTTCATCAACGCGATGGCGGAGATCTGCGACGCTACCGGAGCCGACGTCACGATGCTCGCCCATGCCCTCGGCCACGACGAACGCATCGGCAGGCGCGCCCTGGGAGCCGGCATCGGATTTGGCGGAGGCTGTCTGCCCAAGGACATTCGCGCATTCGTGGCGCGCGCCGAGGAACTGGGGCGGGGAGAATCCGTGGCCTTCCTCAAGGAAGTGGACGCCATCAACCTGCGTGGGCGAAGCCGGGCAGTCGCGGCCGCCGAGGCCGCCCTGGGAGGCAGCGTCAAGGGCGCCAACATCGCCGTCCTGGGTGCCTCCTTCAAGCCCGACACCGACGACGTGCGTGATTCCCCGGCCCTGGATGTGGCCTCGCGTCTGCACGAGCGTGGAGCACGCGTGCGCGTCACCGACCCGATCGCGCTGTCCAACGCGGCTGTCGACAAGCCCCACCTGACCATGGTGGAGGACCTGGACTCTGCCCTGCGCGACGCCGACCTGGTGTTCCTGGCGACGGAGTGGCCGCAGTTCGTCGGCCTGGATCCCAAGGAGATCGCTCCCCTTGTGCGCACCCGCACCGTGGTCGACGGGCGAAACGTGTTGGATCGCGACAAGTGGAGCGAGGCCGGGTGGACGCACGTCGGGATCGGACGGTGAGCGATGCGCTCCGCGGGGCGCGCCCCTCGTGGAGAACTCGCGAGGAGCCGCCCCGCCGGGGTGCGCGCCAGAGCGGTACGGGTCACAATGAGGCCATGAGCGCCCAGCCCGCACCTCCCCGGGTGTCCGTCAGCATTCGCACCAGGATTATTGCCGCGATGATCCTGGTCGCGGGCGCGGCACTCACCGTCTCTGGGATCCTTGTCTCCGTCCTGCAACAGCGCGCCCTGGATGCGCGGGCGGTGGACAACCTGCGTCGGTCCAAGGCGGCTCTCGAGCATCTGATCGCCGAGGGAACAGACCCCGACACGGGAGGGCCTCTCACCGACCCTTCCGAGATCGTGCGCACGCACCTGTCTCGCACCTTCTGGGGCTCAAGCGCCGGGGAGGTCGGCTTCGTGGAGGGGAGCCTCTACTGGCTTCCCTCCCAGGAGCCTCGCCTGCACCCAGAAGAGGACCTCGAGCTCATGGCCCACGTGGCGGCCTTGACCACGGGCACGGACACCGTCTACGAGACCTTCACGAGCGCGCAGACCACCTATCGTCTCGTCGTTATTCCCGTCAGGGGCCAGACCTCGACGGCGGCTCTCGTGCACGTCATCGACATGAATCGCTACTCGCAGTCCTTCCACTCCACGATGCTGCTGTACGCGGTCTCGGCCGTCGGTACGGTCGCGCTGGTGGTTCCCCTCGCCTGGTTCGCCGTCACGAGGCTCCTGCGCCCCATCGGCGAGCTTCGCCGAGCCACCGACTCCATCGGTGAGGCCGACCTGGCGACCCGCGTGCCCGTTCGCGGCAGGGACGACCTGTCGGCCTTGGCGGCGGCGGTCAACAGGATGCTGGATCGAGTCGAGCGGGCGGTGGTGGCGCGGCGCGAGCTCCTCGACGATGTCAGCCACGAGCTGCGCACTCCGATCACGGTGGTGCGCGGCCACATGGAGCTCCTGGACCCGTCCGATCACGCCGACGTCGTTGACACGCGCGCCCTGGTGATTGACGAACTCGACCGGATGGGCATCCTCGTCAAAGACCTGCTAGAGCTTGCCCGCGCCTCCGACGCCGTCGCCCCCACGCCCGTCGATCTGGCGGCGCTCACCGACGCCGTCGTGGACAAGGCCAGCGCACTCGGCGATCGCGACTGGGTCCTTGACGCCTCGGCGCACGCCAGCTGCAGCCTCGATTCGGCCCGCATGACGCAGGCGTGGCTGCAGCTGGCGCAAAACGCCGTCCAGTACTCGGCGAAGGGCACTGAGGTGGGAATCGGGTCGCGTGTCGAAGGGGACGTCGCGCGCATGTGGGTGCGCGACCGGGGGGAGGGCATCGCCCCGCAGGACATTGAGCGGGTCCGCGGCCGTTTCGTGCGCGGGGTGGGCGCCGAGCGCGTGTCCGGATCGGGCCTTGGCTTGAGCATCGTCGAGTCCATTGCGCGCGCCCACGGCGGGCGCCTTGACATCGAATCGACGCTGGGGGAGGGATCGACCTTTACCCTGGTGATACCAGTGCGCCCGGGCGGCGCGGACTCAGGAGTCACACCATGACGACCATTCTTATCGTCGAAGACGAGCGCAGGATTGCCTCCTTCGTCGCCAAGGGGCTTCGCGCCGCTGGCTTCGTTCCGGAGGTGTATTCGACGGGGGCGGAGGCCGTCGAGGCGGCCCTTCAGGGGCGCGGCGCCCTCATGCTGTTAGATGTCGGCCTGCCCGACATTGACGGCTTCGAGGTCCTCGAACAGATCAGGGGACAGGGGGTGGAGATGCCGGTCATCATGCTCACGGCGCGCACCTCGGTGTCCGACCGCGTCGCGGGCCTGGAGGGTGGGGCGGACGACTACGTGCCCAAGCCTTTCTCCTTCGAGGAACTCCTTGCCCGAGTGCGCCTGCGTCTTCGGGAGGAAGCGCCGGTTCCGGGGGGACTGACCCTGACGAGGGGGTCCCTCGTCCTTGACCTGAAGAGCCGACGGGTTCGCGTGGGGGAACGATCGGTGGATCTGTCGGCCCGGGAGTTTACCCTCCTGGAGACGTTCATGCGCAATCCCGGGCAGGTTCTCAGCCGCGAGCAGCTGCTGTCGGCGGTGTGGGGGATCGACTTCGATGGCGGATCCAACGTGGTGGATGTCTACCTGTCCTATCTGCGTCAGAAGATAGGAAAGGATCGTTTCGAGACCGTGCGAGGCATGGGGTACCGTCTCGTGTGAGCAGGGAAACGTGTGGGGGCGCCACCGTCGGGTGGCGCCCCCACACGTCTCGTTAGTCGTCGTGGTCGGAGTCCTTATCGTCGTCATCGTCGCGGTCATGGTCGTGGTCATCATCGTCGTCGGAGGTGGCGCGATACGGCTGGGAGGGAGCCACGCGGTAGGGCGCTGGCGGAGGATCAGCCACGGGTGCGGGCGCGGTCGGCGCAGGAGCAGGCTGCTCGGGGGCGGTGGGATCAGGTTCGGCGGTCGGCGTGGGCACCTGGGCGCCGGAGTCCGACTGCGCGGCGGAGCCCTCGGGCCGAGAGGGCACCACGAGGCCGGACTCGCTCATGGACTCGCCCGACCCGCTGGCGAGTGCGCGCAGGCCCGTGAAAGCGACGACTCCGATGACAGCGATGGCGCAGATCGCCGAAGCGATCCTCATGCGTTCTGACATGTGTACTCCTTTCATCACTGCCGAGGATGGCGTGCGAGCGTGAGAAGCCGATTGTCCTGGCATGAGGATATTCTCATGAAAGCCGTCATCGGTTTGAGGGATGGTTCGGGTGGGCGGCCCGGGGATGCCTCTTACCCTGTTCGACGAACCCCAGTGTCCATGATATCGGCCCGTCGGTCGGCAGTGGGACCGTCTGGCGCGCGCAGCGTAAAATGGGCGGGTGACCGAGTTTTCTCTTGCCATCCCCGGCGTCGACGGGGTCGATGCGCGGCCGCCTTACGCACATGCCGATTCGCAGCGGTGGGTGCCGGAGGACCACAAGTCTTCTGAACGCACCGAGTTCGAGCGAGACCGCGCTCGAATCCTGCACTCCTCGGCGCTGCGCCGCCTGGGGGAGAAGACTCAGGTGCTGGGGCCCATTTCGGATGATTTCGTGCGCACGCGCCTCACTCACTCCCTTGAGGTCGCCCAGGTGGGGCGTGAGCTGGGTAAGGAGCTGGGGGCGGACCCCGACGTGGTGGACGCGGCGTGCCTGTCGCACGACCTGGGACACCCGCCCTTCGGGCACAACGGCGAGCGTGCCCTGGATGCTGCGGCAGCCACCATCGGGGGGTTCGAGGGAAACGCGCAGACATTGCGCGTGGTGACGCGCCTGGAACCCAAGGTGATCGGTGCGGGAGGTGTGCCGGCCGGCCTGAACCTGACGCGCGCGACCCTGGACGCGATCTGCAAGTATCCGTGGGTGAAGTCGGGCGGCCCGGACCTGGCCAAGTCGACGCGCAAGTACTCGGTCTATCCCGATGATGCGGCCGCCTTCGCGTGGATGCGGCAGGGCGCGCCCGCGGGCAGGCGATGCCTGGAGGCCCAGATCATGGACCTGTCGGACGACATCGCGTACTCGGTGCACGACGTGGAGGACGCGGTGGCCACCCGCAAGCTGGATCCGTCGGACCTGTACGATGATGCCCACGCGGATGCCGTCATCGCCTCCACGCTCGGCTGGTACGGTGCCTCGGTGGCGCGCTCGGATCTGGAGGATGCCCTGACACGGATCGTGTCGATGCCGGAGTGGCTGCGTTCCTTCGATGGCTCCTACGGCTCGCTGGCTCGCCTTAAGGACGCGACGAGCGAGCTTATTGGGCGTTTCTGCTCGGCCACGGTCCGTGCCACGCGCGAGGCCTTCGGCGACGAGCCTCTCGGCAGGTATCGCGCCGACCTGGTGGTGCCGCGACAGGTGAGGGCCGAGATACAGATCCTCAAGGGCATGGCCGTCCACTACGTCATGAGTCCGCGTGAAACGGAGCCGGTGTACTACCAGCAGCGCACCCTCTTGGCCGACCTCGTCGACGCCCTGTACGAGGCCGGAGCGGACGCGCTCGAACCCGTGTTTGCCGAGCAGTGGCGCGCTGCGTCGGGAGACGGGGTGCGCCTGCGCGCGGTGATCGATCAGGTCGCCTCCCTCACCGACGTGTCAGCCTCATCTTGGCATGCCCGCTGGTGCGGGATGCTCTCCTCCCAGCTCTAGGGTTCCTCCGCGCCCGGTTGCGGGCCTCGGTAGACTGAAGAACATGGCGGGTCTGATTCGCAAGGACGACATTGAAGCGGTACGTAACGCGCTCAAGATCGACGAGATCATCGGCGAACACGTAGCGCTCAAACCCGCGGGAATCGGCTCCCTCAAGGGCCTGTGCCCCTTCCACGACGAGAGGACCCCCTCCTTCAACGTGCGTCCCCACCTGGGCATGTACCACTGCTTCGGGTGCGGGGAGAGCGGGGACGTCATTTCCTTCGTGCAGAAGATCGACCACCTTCCTTTCATGGAGGCCGTGGAGATGCTCGCGGCCAAAGCCGGCATCACCCTCCACTACGAGGAGGGCGGGGCGCGGGTGCGCACCGAGGAGCCGGGCAAGCGCCAGCGCCTGCTGGACGCCCACCGCGTGGCCGAGGAGTTCTATCAGGCCCAGCTGGCCAGCCCCGAGGCGCACGCGGGACGCCAATTCCTCGCGGACCGGGGTTTCAGCCAGTCAATGTGCGCGCACTTTGGGGTTGGCTACGCCCCGGCCTCCTGGGATGCTCTGACCCGCCACCTGCGTTCCAAGGGCTTCACGGACCAGGAAATCCAGATCGCGGGCCTGGCCTCGCAGGGCACCAGGGGCATCTACGATCGCTTCCGCGGGCGCCTGGTGTGGCCGATCCGCGACATCACGGGCGCGACCGTCGGCTTCGGGGCGCGACGGTTGGACGAGTCGGAGAAGGACTCCCCGAAGTACCTCAACACCCCCGAGACCCCCATCTACAAGAAGTCTCAACTCCTGTACGGCCTCGACCTGGCCAAGAAGTCGATCGCCACCGACCACAGGGTGGTGATCGTCGAGGGGTACACCGACGTCATGGCCGCCCACGTTGCGGGCGTGACGAACGCCGTGGCCACGTGTGGGACGGCGTTCGGATCCGAGCACGTTCGGATCATTCGCCGCCTCCTGGGCGACCACGCCGACCCGGCGGCGGGGGTGCTCCTGTCGAGCGGTCGCGCGCACGGGTCGGAGGTGATCTTCACCTTTGACGGCGACAGCGCCGGGCGCAAGGCTGCGTTGCGCGCGTACGGGGAGGACCAGAACTTTGCGGCGCAGACGTTCGTGGCTGTCGCCCCGGGCGGCCAGGACCCGTGCGAGCTTCGGCTGTCGGCGGGAGACCAGGCGGTCGTTGACCTGGTGAACTCGCGCACCCCGCTGTTTGAATTCGCGATTCGTTCCGTCTTGGCCCAGATGGATCTTCGCAGCGCCGAGGGGCGAGTGCAGGGCCTGCGCGCCTCCGCCGGCATCGTCGCCCACATCAAGGATCGAGCGCTGCGCGCCGAGTACACGCGCGCTCTGGCCGGCTGGCTGGGAATGGACATGCGGTCGGTTGAGCAGGCGATCCGCGTGGCCGCCCGCACCCAGGCGAGCGAGCACGAGGCCCGCCCCGGCGCCGTGGAGATGGCGGGAGCCGGGCGCCCGGCGCCGAACCCGGAGCGGCGAGGACCGGAGGACCCAGTCACTCGCGTCGAGCGCCAGGCCCTGGAGGCGGTGCTCCAGCAGCCGCTCGCGGTCGTCGGCTCCGGCTTCGAGGAGCTGGACGGGCAGTCCTTCACGGTTCCGACCCACCGGGCGGTTCACGACGCGATCCGAGCGGTCGGCGGCCTGGACGCCTTCACCCAGATGATGCGCCAGGCCGAGGCCCACTTCGGGCCGGGGGAGAACGCCACGGCGGCGGCCTCCCGCCACTTCGTACAGGTCGTGCTGGAGAGCGCGGGCGAGTTCATCGCCCCGGCGGTCACCCAGTTGGCCGTCGCCCCCCTGCCCGTCGCGGGCGAGGCGGACCTGCGGTCCTACTGTCGCGGAGTCGTGGCCGCGATGGTTCGAATGGACCTGACCCGCAAGCTGGGGGAAGCCCGCGCTCACCTGTCTCGGATGAGCGAGGAGGACCCCGAGTACTCCGAGGCGTTCCGCTCACTCATGCGACTGGAGCAACGCAGACAAAACTACACAGAAAGGGACTAACCGATGGCCGACGTGGAGAGCTTCGCCTTGGATCACACAGCCGTCAAGGCGCCGTACGTGCGCCTCATCGGCGTGGAGGAGGGCCCCCGAGGGGACCGCATCTCCAACTTTGACGTGCGCCTCGTCCAACCGAACGAGGGAGAGATTCCCACCTCGGGGCTGCACACGATCGAGCACCTGCTGGCCTCTCTGCTGCGCGATCGCATGGACGGCATCATCGACTGCTCGCCCTTCGGGTGCCGCACGGGCTTCCACCTCATCACGTGGGGGACGCCCAGCGTGGAGGAGGTCGCGGCGGCGTTGGTCTCCTCCCTGCGCGCCATCGCGCAGGACATCACGTGGGAGGACGTGCCGGGAACCGACGTGTATTCGTGCGGCAACTACCGGGATCACTCCCTGTTCAGTGCGCGCGAGTGGAGCCGCACTGTCATCGACCAGGGGGTGTCCATTGACCCCTTCGAGCGTCGAGTGCTGACCGAGGAGGGATGACACCGGGGCATCCCCCGGTGTGGTCCCGGGGAAAGGACGGGGACGCACCAGGGTGGCCCCCCATGGAATCGGGGCAGCGGCTTCGGCGACACTTGGAGTGTTCGTGAACCAGCAACGAGAAAGCACCGAGATGTCTGCTCCCGCACTCTCCACCCCCGCTCATGTCGCACCCCGCTCTCGGCGGGGAGTCAACCAGTACTGGATCAAACTGGCGATGGCGGCGCTCATGGTCCTTGACCACCTCCCGCACGTTCCCGGCCTGATTCCAGTCATGTGGGTGGATATCTTCCATGTCGTCACCAGGTGCGTGGCCGTGTGGTTTGCCTACGGGGCCGTCGAGGGCGTCCTCTACACCTCGAACATACGCAAGTATCTGGCCCGCCTGTGGGGTGCGGCCGTCATCATGGCGGCGGGCAACTACGCGCTGGGCCTGCTGCTGGCCACCCGCGGCGTCCACATGTACGACAACAACATCTTCCTCACGCTGGCCGTGGGCACGACGCTCCTCGCGCTCGTGAGGCGCCTGGACGCAACGAAGTGGCACACTCCGGCGATCATCGGCGCCCTCGTGGCCTCCCTCGTGTGCGCGGTGCTTCCGATTGAGGGAGGCCTGCCCATTGTCCCCTTCATGGCGATTACCTACGCGCTCTACTCCCGTGTCGTGTGGCGCGACCTGGCGTACCTTGCCCTCGGCGCGGCGATGTTTGCGCTGGCGTGGCAGCCCTACGACACGTGGCAGGCGACGGTGTCGATGCTCGCGGAAAACTCCGACTTTATGCTGGTGCTGGTCATCCCGGTCCTTCACCTGTACAACGGCGAGCACGGTCCTCACACGCGCTTCTCGAAGTACTTCTTCTACGTGTTCTACCCGGCGCACCTGTGGCTGCTTGCCCTGGTGGCCTTCGTCCAGGCCGGCTGAGGCCGCCCCGACTCGGATGGCGTTCCCGAACCGCAGCAAGCGGCTCGGGGGCGCCTCCTAGTCCAGGCCCACCGCCTCGCGCACGCTCGCCTCCAGGGCGTCGGCCGTGAGCCTGCCCGCGTCATCCAGCGGGCCCGAGGCCGTCAGGACTGAGAAGAGCCCGTTTTCCCCCCGGCGCACCCACGCCGTGATCGTCGTCCCGTTGCCTGCCTCCACCTGGGAATGCAGGACGATCGAGCGGTTGACGAACTCGCTCAGGTGACGCATGAACTGGCCCGGATCGCCCGTCCCACGTCCCGCCAGGGTCGGGCGAGAGGGGTCCACCCACTCCAGGGCAAAGAGCTGGCCCTCGGCCTCCCAGCGCGCACGCGCCACGTCGTACCACGGGAACACGGTGGGCATGACCTCCCCGTCCCCGGACGAGGCCTCGGTACCGAATACGTACAGGCCCGACTTCGCGGCCGCCATCCAGCGCCCGTCCTCCAGCTCTAGACCGGGGGAGCGGCGCTCGCGGGAGGGCAGGGCGGACGCGAGAGGGTCAGGCAGAGTCGTCATTCGTCGATCGTATCCTTTCGGCAGAAATCGTGCGCACAGGCCTATGCGTACGTGAAAGCGTACGTTATGATGGTGGTGGAAAGGGATAATTATGACTGCTGTGAGTGCTACTGCCGCACGCTCGGACCTGTATCGGCTCATCGACACCGTGAATGAGGAGTCGACTCCGATCACGATCACCGGACGTCGCGGAAACGCTGTTCTCATCGGCGAGGCCGACTGGTCCGCGATTCAGGAAACCCTCTACCTGCAGGGGATTCCCGGGATGGCGGACAGCCTGAAGGAAGCCGCTCGCGAAGACCTCGACAATGCCCTCGATGACGTGGAGTGGTAGCGATGTGGCGGGTCGTTTTCTCCAAGCAGGCCGCGAAGGATGCGAAGAAGCTCTCCGCCAGCGGACTCAAGACGAAAGCTCAGAGCCTCATCAAGGTTCTGACTGAGGATCCGTTTGCGACGCCTCCCCGCTACGAGCGCCTCGTGGGCGACCTCGCTGGCATGTATTCGCGCAGAATTAACATTCAGCACAGGCTTGTTTACGAGGTCTTCGAAGAGGAACGCACTGTCCGCGTCCTGCGCATGTGGACCCATTACGAGTGACGCACTGTGCGTCAGCGACCCGAGACTTGAGCGCGGCGAACGTGTCAGGATGATCGTGAACATCACGGGAGTGACGATGCCGGTGCCCACTCCCTGGACCAGGCGACCGGCCAACAACGCTGGGTACGTGGGGGCGAGTGCCGCAACCGTTGCGCCGGCGACGATTGCGGCAGCGGCCGTGACGAATAGAGAACGCGGTGCGAAACGGCGCTGTAGCCAGCCCGTGATCGGCAGGGGCTGCGTCGGGGTGTTCGGCACGCGAACGCACCACGGGACTGTAGCGACGATGGGTCGGCCTTCGTAAGCCGACACGGAGGTGAGAACTTCCACAGCGGATGGGGGAGTGGGTCACATGCCGAAATCAATCGGCCACATTGCGGACTGCGGGCATATTCTGGCCTCGTATTTGTGAAAAACCACCTCAGGAGGCACGATGGCATCAACGCAGCACACACCGACGGAGCTTGAGACTGCCGGCGACCAGGTTCTGCCCGCCGCCGACGAGCTAGCCGGTCGTTTCCCCCTGACCCCCAACGCTCACCCGGCGACGCCGCAAGAGTACAACGAGATCATGTCGAGCCTGGCCTTCGGCAAGAAGTTCACCGATCACATGGCCCACATGCGCTGGACCCGTGAGGGGGGCTGGGGATGCCGCGAGGTGATTCCCTACGGCCCGCTCGAGCTCACCCCCGGAGCCTCCGTCTTCCACTACAGCCAGTCCGTCTTCGAGGGCATCAAGGCCTATAGGCGCGAGGACGGCTCCGTGTGGACCTTCCGCCCCGGCTTTAACGCGGCCCGCATCAACCATTCGGCGCGCCGCCTGGCCCTTCCCGAGGTGAGTCGGGAGGACTTCGTGGCCTCCCTCGTTGACTATGTGCGCGCCGACGCCAAATGGGTTCCCGACGCCGAGGGCTCCTCCCTCTACCTCCGTCCCTTCATGTTCGCCTCTGAGGAATTCGTGGGGGTTCACCCCGCCGACGTCGTCGACTACTACGTCATCGGTTCTCCGTCGGGCCGCTACTTCAAGGACGGTCTGGCGGGCGTGGCCATCTGGGTGGAACGCGAGTACCACCGCGCGGGCCCGGGCGGAACGGGGAGCGCGAAGGCCGGAGGAAACTACGCCGCGTCGCTGCTGCCCCAGATCCAGGCCGAGGCCAGGGGATTCTCCCAGGTGTGCTTCCTGGACACCTACGAGGGCAGATACCTCGAGGAGCTGGGAGGCATGAACATGTTCGTCGTCATGGCGGACGGGACGGTGCGTACCCCCGAGCTTTCCGGCGTCATCCTTGAGGGCGGCACGCGCAGCGCGATCCTGCGCATGCTGCGCGACGAGGGAGTGGACGTGCGCGAGGAGACGATCGCCCTGTCACAGGTCGTGGACGGCATCCGCTCGGGCGCGGTCGCCGAGGTCTTCGCGTGCGGCACGGCCGCCGTGGTCACCCCGATCACGCGCCTGGGCAGCGATGACTTCGACGTGGAGCTCGAGGTGGGGAATAAGACCCGCGAGATCCACCGGCGTCTCACCGACATTCAGTGGGGCCGCGCCGAGGATCCCTACGGCTGGACCTACCGTCTGGTCTGAGCATCAACGGGTGAGGGAGCCACGGCCTCGTCGATGAACGAGGCCGTGGCTCCCTTATGTGGCGACAATGCGATAACAATCCTTCGTGACAGTGGTGTCAGAATGTAACTAAGGTTATCCTTGGTTTGGTACTCGTGTGCGTCATGTTGATAGGAGAACAATGAAACGCGCGATCGTTGTCGTCTGCTCGTGGGCAGCGGCTCTCTGCCTGGTGCTGGCCTACCTGGCAATCGGCTGGGGCGTCGACGATATTACGACACAGCATCGCTGGTCAACGTGGTGGATCGCCGTGGCCGGGGCGCTGGGATCAGGTGTCTGTGCGTGGGCGGTCAGCGCCCTCGGCGCCTCGCAGATGAACCAGTTGGAGCCGACCCTGCGCCACTCCATGATTCGCCAGGTCTTTGCGCTGGGACCCTCGCAGCGCACGAACGAGCGCGCCGGCCGCGTCGTCAACTCCGCCACCGACGGCGTCGAGCGCGTCGCCGCATACAAGGGCATCTTCCTCGCCCCCATGATCGCCTCGCTCACGACCCCGATCCTCGTCGTCATTCTCGTCGCGCTGACGATCGACCCGGCCTCGGGCGGCTTCCTCGCGATCGCGATCCCGCTGGTCCCGATCTGCGTCATGGGCTTCCGCACGGCATTTAAGCCGGTGTCCTCTCGATACCGTCACGCCTCGCGCCAGCTCGCCGCCAAGGAACTCGACGCCATCCAGGGCCTGGGCGACCTGGCCCTCATGAACGCCGGCAAGGACATGGGCAAGCGCCTGGCCGAGGCCGCCGAAGAGGTCCGCTCGAAGGTCATGAGCTACCTGGCCGGCAACCAGCTGATCCTCCTCGTCATCGACTCCGTCTTCTCCCTCGGCATGATCACCGGCGCGATCGCGCTGGCCCTCATCCGCTACCAGCAGGGAGCCATCAGCGTCGGCGAGGGCATCTCCCTCGTGCTGCTCTCCTCGATCATGCTCGACCCCCTGGACCGCATCGGCCAGTTCTTCTACATCGGCATGGGTGGCATCGCGGCCAACAAGGAGATCAAGAAGTTCATCAAGCAGACCCCGCCCGTCTCGGACGCCAAGGGCGTGAAGGCCCCGGTCATCCCGCCCCAGCGCGGCGAGATCAGTCTGTCGAATGTCTCGTTCTCCTACGCGAAGGACACCCCGGTCCTGAAGGGTGCGAACCTGACCCTCACCCAGGGCGAGCACGTCGCGCTCGCTGGCCCCTCGGGCGTCGGCAAGTCAACGATCTCGGCCCTGCTGCAGGGATTCCTGCGTCCCACCCGCGGCCGCGTGAGCATCAACGGCGTCGACCTGGCCACCGCACCCCTGTCGTGGGTTCGCGCCCAGACCGCGGTCGTCGAGCAGACCACCTACCTGTTCTCCGGTACGCTGCGCGACAACCTCCTCCTGGCAGCCCCCGCGGCCACGGACGACCAGCTCATCGAGGCCCTGCGCGCCGCGCACCTGGGCGAGTTCTATGACTCCCTTCCCGGCGGCCTCGATGCTCGCGTGGGCGCGCGAGGCTTGGCCGTGTCTGGCGGCGAGGCCCAGCGCATCGCGATCGCCCGCGCCTTCCTGAAGAACGCGTCGATCATGATCCTGGATGAGCCCACCGCCCACGTGGACCTGGCCTCCGAACGAGAGATCCTCGCATCCCTGGAGACTGTGTGTGCCGGGCGCACCACCCTGACGATCTCTCACCGAGACGCCACGATCAAGGGGGCCGACCGCGTCGCGACGCTGACGGAAGGAACGATTCGATGACCCGCAGGCAACTCTCCCTTCGACTCCTGTCGATCACGCGCCGCGTGCTACCGCCGCTGGCCGCGTCCATCGCCGCTCGCATCGTCTTCCTCACGATCGGCATCGCCCTATTCGCCCTGGGCGGCTGGGCCGTAGCCGGCCTCGCGTCGGGGGAGAGCACCTGGGGCATCGCCCTGGTGATCGCCTGCGCGGTCGTCCTGAGCCTCCTCAAAGGCCTGGCCCGCTATCTTGAGCAGTTCGCCGGTCACTTCGTGGCATTCCACTCCCTGGCGATGCTGCGAGGCTACTTCTACGACCAGCTCGAGCCCCAGGCTCCGGCGGGCACGGACCGCCTGGATTCGGGCGACATCATGAACCGCGTGACCAAGGACATCGACCGCGTCGAGGTCTTCTTCGCCCACACGCTGGCCCCCGTCACCACGGCGATCATCGTCCCGATCCTGTCGGTCGTGTGGATGGGCACCGCCGTGTCCTGGACGCTGGCCGCCGTGCTGGCTCCCTTCCTGCTGATCGTCGGCGCCGTCGTGCCCTTCCTTGGGGCGGGAGCGACCGCCCGCGCCGCCCGCGAGCTGCGCGAGGCACGCGGCGCGATTGCGGCCCACGTCACCGACTCCGTGCAGGGGGTGCGTGAGGTCCTCGCCTTCGGTGCGCAGGAGCGCCGCGAGGCCGAGATGAGCACCATCGAGGAACGCATCAGCGCAGCCATGAAGACGCAGGGCTGCTGGATTGCGCTGCGCCGTGGCCTCAACCAAGCTGCTGTCGCCCTCGGTGTCGTCACGGTCGCCATGGTGGCCGGCGCCGACGTGCTCGCGGGCTCCCTGACCCTGCCGCAGGCCGGGATGGCGGTGGGCGTTGCGATGGGCGCCTTCGGGCCGGTCCTCGCGGTCGAGGAGTTCGCCGCGGACCTGGACCAGGCCTTCGCGTCGGCCGCCCGCGTCTTCGCGATCACCGACCGTGCTCCCGTCGTGTCCGACCCGGCCGAGCCCAAGGCCCTGACCGCCGGCGACATCGAGATCACCGACGTGACCTTCTCCTACCCGGTGGAGGGGGACGAGGCTCTGCCAGCCCCCACGGTCCTTGATGGCGTCAGCATCCGCATCCCCGCCGGGAAGCGCACCGCCATCGTGGGCGCCTCCGGCTCGGGCAAGTCGACGCTGGCCTCGCTGCTGACCCGCACCTGGGATCCGGCCTCGGGCGCGGTCGCCATCAATGGAACGAACGTGGCCGAGGTGTCCCTGTCCGACCTGCGCGCCACGGTTGCCTCCGCGCCCCAGCGCCCCTACCTGTTCAACGACACCCTGTGCGCCAACCTGCTGCTGGCCGCTCCGGGGGCGAGCGAGGAGGACCTCGAGCGCGCGCTGGAGGCCGTGGACCTCACCGGCTGGCTGGCAACGGAAAAGGACGGCCTGGACACGGTCGTCGGCGACATGGGCGAACGCCTCTCGGGCGGCCAGCGTCAGCGCCTGGCCCTGGCCCGCGCGCTCCTGCGCGACGCCCCGATCTACGTTTTCGACGAGGCAACGAGCCAGGTCGACCCAGCTACCGAGGCACGCGTGCGTGAGGGTATCGCCCGCGTGGCGCGCGGGCGCACCATCGTCGAGATCGCCCACCGCATCAGCGCCGTTCGCGACGCCGACCTGATCGTCGTCATGGACGCTGGCCGCGTCGTCGAGACCGGCACCTACGCCGAACTGCGCGCGCGAGGCGGCGCGCTCGCCGCCCTCGAGGCCCGCGAAACCCGTCAGCCCGGTGCCTGAGTGAGGCGCGAGACGCGCGGGATGGGGCCACGGCCTCGTCCCCCGCGTCGTTGCGCGCCCGATACCGATAGGATGCGACCTATGGAAAGACTGATCGGCTGGACGAAGGCTGACGAGTGGGGATCCACGAACGCGATCCCCGAGTTCCTCGGCGACGCGGCCGGGGACGAACCGGTTTCCGAGGTCTGGTTCGGGGCGCACCCCGACGGCCCCACGCTGCTGACGGGCGGGCAGACCCTGGCCGAGCACATCGGAAGGGACCCCAAGGGCGCGCTCGGCGGCGGGCTCCTTTACGCCTTCGGCCCGACCCTGCCCTTCCTGGCCAAGATCATCGCCCCCGCGCAGACCCTGTCCCTGCAGGTCCATCCCACCAAGGAGATTGCCCGCGAGGGGTATCTGCGCGAGGAGGTCTTGGGGGTCGCGCGCACGGACAAGAGGCGCGTCTACCGGGATATGAACCACAAGCCAGAGATGATCTACGCGCTCACTGAGTTCAGCGCGCTCGTGGGTTTCCGCGTGCCGCGCAAGGCCCTTCAGCTGCTCGTCGGCCTCGAGGGGGAGCTCGCGGAGCGCCTGCGCCACCGCCTCAAACTCTCAACGGTGCGCGGGGGACTGCGTTCCCTGGCCACCTGGCTCTTCGACGAGGATTCTCCCGCCACCCCCGAGCGGGTCGCCGAGTTTGTGGCGGCCTGCGAGGCGCGCCTGGCCTCGGGCAGCTCCCCGTCCCCGCGCACCGACGAGCTCGTGAGCGTCCTGGGGGAGAAGCACCCGGGCGACCCGGGCATCATCGTCGCATTCCTCATGAATCCCGTGTCGCTGCGTCCGGGCGAAGCCGTCTATATTCCCCCGCGCCAGATCCACGCCTACCAGTCGGGCCTGGGCATTGAAGTCATGGCTTCCTCGGACAACGTCGTGCGTGCCGGGCTCACCCGCAAGTACGTGGACTCCGCCCAGCTCGTGGAGATCACCGAGTTTTCGGCCCTGCCGCCCGTGCGTGTAGCCCCCGAGCATCCCTCGGCCACGACGGACCGCTATCTGGCTCCCGCCCAGGAGTTCGAGCTGTCCGTGACCACCCTGGCGCCGGGCAGGCACTCCAGCCGTGTCGATGAGGTTGCGATTCCCGGGGAGGGGCCGCGCATCGTCATCGCCACCTCGGGCGTCGTTACTCTGCACGTGAGCGAGGACCAGGGCGGGCACAGCGTCGAGCTGAGTCGCGGCCAGGCCCTCTTCGTGTCGGCCGCCGAGCGGCGGCTGTGGGCGTATGGGAGCGGGTCCTTCGTTCAGGTCGGCGCGCCCTGATCGCCTCGCTGCGCCCGAGCCGAGGCGGGGCGTTCGCCGTCGTGATTGTCAAGTTGTCCCACGGAGTGATCGTGGTTGGTGGGAAACTCTTGTTGTCTGGGAGGAAACCCATAAAATAGGCGTCGGGTCTCATCTCCGCTCGCTGCGACGAGGCCCGACTGTCAATCGCAGTGCGGGTACCGCGTGGGGGTGCCCGCGCTGCGATTCTTTCTCGCCTAGAAGACCCCCGACGCCCAGTCGGCGAGCGTCTTGCAGGTCGAGGCCAGCTCCCCCTCGTGGGCGTCGTACCCGGCAACGATCTGCTCGGTGTCGACCGCCTCGTTGCCGCTTGCCCACACGATTGCTGTCTCCCGGGTAACCTCGGGGTGGAACTGGATGCCCAGGGCGGACCCGTAGGAGAAGATCTGCGTGTACTTCTGCGAGCGCGCCCACTCGCGTGCCCCCGGGGGCAACTGCGTGATGGCGTCGGAGTGATCGGCGAACACCGCGTGGGTCGAGGCCAAGGCCATGCGCAGGGGGACGGCTCCGCCCCCGCCCGCCTGGTCGTTGGTGCCCCAGGCCAGGGAGATGATGCCGCACTCGGGGCCTGCGGGGTCACTGACCGTGACCCTCCCGCCGAAGGTCGCGGCAATCAGCTGGGCACCCAGGCAGATGCCGAGCACCCGGATGTTTGCGCGCACGCAGCGGCGCACGAGCTCGCGCTCGGCTTCCAGCCACGGGAAGGCCTCGTCGTCGTAGACGTTCGCGCGCCCGCCGAGCAGAATCAGGGCACCCGGCAGGGGAGCGGTGGCCAGGTCATGGAGGCGCTGTGGGGCCTCCCAGGCGCGCAGCACCTCGTGATCGCCAAGGAAGGCGGAGAGCTGACCCGCCGGGACGATCGGGTCGTTTTGAATCACGAGGATGCTCATACGCCAATTGTAGGCGCGATCACGCGCCGGTACCTATCGGCCCTTGAAGAAAGCGAACAGCTGGCGCTCGCGGATCGTCGTTGATGCGATGACGACACCGATGAGAGTCCACGACGCAGCACAGATGCCCTCGGTAGCGACCAGGCGCATCAAGTCAGAGCGGTCACTGGGTGGCGCTCCGCTCAGGATCGTGAGGCATATGGCGGAGGTGAGGACGAATGCGCTGCCCACCCACGCCACGGCCTCGAACAGCTGGAGGACCGTCGTATCTGATCTGCGGAGCCCAGCATGCAGAGCCGAGGCGATCTCGAGGCGACGCCACCACGTGGCAGCGGCCCCTAGCGCGGCACCGATTGCGCTCGCTGCGATCCACGCCCACCAGGTCGGCCTCTGTCGCAGTCGCCCCGCCGCGTCGAAGGTCGTCCCGCGTGTAGGGTTCATGGCCAGGACCTGGGCGTTCTGGTCGTTGCTTCCAACGAGGGTTGAGCGCACCAGGGCATCGACGTCTTCGCTGTGCGGCCAGGATTCGTACCAGCACTCATCGAAGGTCCCCGTCGCGGGCACGGGGGCAAGAGCCGCGTAGGCGTAGCCGGGACGACGCCCGTCGTTCTCGTCCCACGGGTAGGTGCCCGCGACCTCGGCCTGCCCGTGTGCGAGGGGGAGAAGGGATCCTTGACTGGTGCCGAGGTCCTCGGCTACCTGCTCAGGGAGCAGAATTCCCGTCGGATCGGCCGTTGTTGTCCCCAGGAGAGAGACGGTTCCAGGCGTGACCTCGTACAGAGGTAGCGACGAGGCAGGAAGGGCGAGCGGGGACAAGCCGGATTCGACCGAGCGAACGGCTCCTGCACGCACCCCGGGGATTCGCGACAGCGCATCGCAAGTGGCCCCGTCGATGCCCCCTTGCGCTTGGAGGACTCGCACTGATCCCAGATGGATACGGAAAGAGGCAGCCTCAACGCTGACGGAACGAAGAGAGAACGCATCGGCGCAGATGATGCCTCCGACCAGGGTGGTGGCCAGGACAGTCAGCATCCCGACGCGGGCCGTCCCGCTCAGGCAGTCCCTCCAGGCCTCGGACAGGAGTGCGCGCCACGAGAGTGTACCCATTGCTATCTCTCCTCATCCTGGAAGAGGGCGAGGTCAATGACGGCGTCGCACTGCGCGCGAATCGACGGATCGTGCGTCGCGATCACGACGCTCACTCCGTCCTCGCGCAGCGAGCCGAGCGTGGAGGCGATATCGCGAGCCGTGGACTGATCAAGCTGCGCGGTCGGTTCATCCACGAGGAGCAGGGTGGGGGAGCATGCGAGCCCGCGGGCGAGGAGCACACGCTGAGCCTCGCCGCCCGACAGATCACGAAATGGGCGGGTCGCGAGATGCGTCAGATCAAAAGCGTCAAGGAGTCGCTGTGCCTCCACATCGGCCTGCGCCCGGCTCATGCCACGGGCCAACAGGGGCAGCGTAACGTGGTCAATCGCGCTGCGCGCGCGGACACCGAACGGGTTCTGGAAGACCCACGCGATACGGGGACTCTGCGAACCAGCCGGATGGGGGACGGTGATCGTTCCCTCGGTCGGAGTCTCCCATCCCGCGATCAGCGACAGTAGCGTTGACTTGCCGGAACCAGATGGGCCGATGATGGCGGTGAGGGCACCGTCCTCGCAGCGGGCGCTCAGATGGCGAAAGAGCCACGGGGTGGCGGCGAACTTGTGCCCGACGTTGTCTAGCTCGACGGACATGAGCGTCCCTCGACGGCGGTGTCGACGGCGGAGAGCGGGGTAGCTGGCAGGACGTAGGTTCGGCCGAGCTGAGAGGAGACGATAGAGACGGGAATTGGCGTGCCGTCCTCAAAGACGCACGCGCCCGTCGCGTCTCCGATCACTGAGGCCGGCGGGACGACCGTGACGGTGATGGGGGAGGCGAGCTTCCAGGAGACAGGCAGCTGAACGGGTCCATCGCCGCTCGGGGTGGAGCGGACGAAGGCCGTGAACTCGCGCGAGGATAAGATCGTCGCCGTCAGGGTGGGGTCGGTGATGATGCCGTCAGAGGGGACCGGGTAGTCCGTGTCTCCCAGGGTGATGACGTGGTCCGCGGGATAGGCGTCCGGTGGAACGGAGAGGCGCAAGGCGTCGCGGGAGTCCTCAAGGGTGAGGAGAACAGTGCTCGTATCGACGCTGTCACCCAGGTGAACGGGGACCGATGAGGGGGTGACTGTCGGCGAGGGGATCCACAGGACGCGAGAGGCTTCGATGCGGAAGGGGACACCTCCGGCTCCGTCGTTCACGCCCATCGCCGAGGCCAGGGCCGCTCGCGTGGAGGGCGTGACCCGCTGAGATTCCGCGGGAGCCGCATATCCGAGCCGCGCAAGCTCAGTGTTCAGGGCACCGATATCGGGTCCCGTGGCTCCGTCCACCACGTCCTGATAGAGCGGGGTGGATAGGGCTAAGGCAAGAAGGGGCAGGCCGTCGATCTCGCAGGGAATAGAACCTGACGTGATGGGAGTTCCCGGCGGTGCCTGAAGCGCCGTGATACGCCCGGCGATGGGGGAGGTGAGTTCATGAGGCGAGGCCGGGGGAATCGTGAGGGTGAGGGAGCGCGTGTCGGTGAACTCGCGCGTGGTGACGGGGACCGTTGATGGAGCAGATGACGAGGCCAGCGAGGCTGGGGTGGGCGGTGAGGCGATGAGAATACCCGCGCTGACCCCACCCGCACCGGCGATGAGAGCGACGAACGCGGTGAGGGCGAGCCAGCGGCGAGAAGTTGCCATCTCAACTCCGGAGGGTGGTTGTGGTCATTTGCTGGGGTCCTCGAGGCATCGTTGCAAAATGTCGGGTCCCTGAGCTGGGTCGATGAACGGCAACGTGCTTGCGAGAGGCGTTCCACGCTCGCGAGCGCGCGCGAGCTCTTGGGCCGTGAACGACGGCTCAACCGCCTTGTTGCGGATCAAGCACTGCGTGTACAGCTCATTGACATCCCGGTGATCCGGGTTGACACGCATGCTGAACTCGAGAGCCTCGATAATCGGCTGACCAGCATCGCTGGAACAGGTGGAGACAAATTCTTGTTGCTGTTCCTCAGATATGGAGGAGCCAACCGGCTGATCGGGGACGCTCAGCGTGCCGCTCGGGCCGAACGATGCGCCGGTCACGCCCTTGTCCGTCAGACAACTCAGCACGCGCTGACGCATGTCCTGGAGTTCTGCCTCGCTGATGGCGGAGTCGGCGAGGACAGATTGAACGAATTCATTGGACGCCCACTCATTGCGCGCCTGCTCAATGTCGGCCGCCCACGGCCCCTGTGCCGCGGGCGTGGTCTGTTGGCAGCCACACGCTGTGGAGACGACGAAAACAGCGGCAGCGAGCAGACCGATGCGCGACCGTACGGAGTGCGTGCCTTCTCTGTTGGGCGCTCCCATGATGTTCTCCCTTGAACAGTCGGAATCCGGGTTCCTTCTCACAGGATAGCGAGGAAGCGACACCGTCACCCGCAAAACAGGAAGGCAAGTTGGGTGTTCGGCATACACGTGCCCTTGACGCACCGCAGCCCCCAGTCCCGGAACCCGACGCGGCGTGCGATCCCCACCGCGGCAGGCCGACCCGGAAGCGGGGGCTGCAACACACGATTCATTGTGTGGGGCGAAGTTCAAAATACAGGGAGCGTTGCCTGAAAAAACCCTGGGAAGGGTGTGCGGGGCGGACCGGCGTCCGCCCCGCACACCCCAGCTGCAACCGGTCGATCACTTCGATGCCAGGCGGGCTCCCTGCGTCAGCGCCTCCAGCTTCGCCCATGCAATCGACGGGTAGATACGGCCGCCGAGGCCGCAGTCCGTTGACGCCACGACGCGCTCGTCGCCCACGATGTCCGCGAACTGGCGGATGCGCTGAGCCACCAGCTCCGGGTGCTCCACGACGTTTGTCGAGTGCGACACCACGCCCGGGATCAGGTACTTGCCCTCGGGAAGCTTGATGTCACGCCAGATCGTCCACTCGTGCGCGTGGCGAGCATTCGCTGCCTCGAATGTCAGGCCGTTTGCGTTGACGAGGAGCGCCAGATCCACGATGTCCTTGAACGGGATGTCCGTCGTGTGCGGGCCGTGCCACGACCCCCAGCACACGTGGAAGCGCACCAGAGACGGGTCGATGCCTTCCAGCGCGTGGTTGAGTGCGTCGATGCGTACGCGCGAGAAGGTACGGTAATCCTCCACCGACGGCTCCGGGTTCATCTGATCCCAGCCCTCCGCGATGTCCGGTGCGTCGATCTGCACCGTCAGGCCCGCGTCCGTGATCCGCTTGTACTCCTCGCGCAGCACGTCCGCGCACGCCCACACCACGGCCTCGTCGTCCGCGTAGAACGCGTTGGCCACGCGAGCCGCCGAACCCGGCGAAATCGCCGCCACGAAACCATCCGACACGGGCTTGCCCGCCGCCTCAAGCGCGTGCTTCGTTCCCGCGATGTCGCGCGCGACGGCCTCGGCGCCGATGTAGGTGAGTTCGCTCGTGATCGTCGGGAACGCAATCGGGTTGCGGTTCGCGATATGAATGCCCGAATCCGGGTCCGCGTAAGCATCGGCGAAACGCTGCCAGTCGCGGCGCTCGGCGAACGAGGAGAAGGACAGGCGACCGTCTCGGCCAGCCGGGGGACGGACGTCGAAACGCTGCACGTCCTCGAACGATAGCCCGCCGAAACGAGAGAAGGAGTACGTCCACCAGGCGCCGTAGTCGACCGTGTCAATCATCGCGTGGCCGTACTCGCCGTCGTTCACAATATCCAGGCCAATCTCGGCCTGACGCTTCACGACGCCGTCGACCTGATCGCGCAACAGCGACGTGAAATCGGCCTCGCTGAGCGAACCGGCGCGGCGCGCGCGGTTCGCCTCGATCAGCTCGGGGGTGCGGGGCAGGGAGCCAACATGGGTGGTGCGAATCGTCATCGCAGTCCTTTCTCTTCGGTGCCCTCAGACTACGTTTCGCGCGTCCGCAGCGTGCGGGAGAGTCCACGGTATGGCCCGTCGTGACCGGCCGGCGGAGAAACGGGAGGCGAATTCACGCACGCAGCCCTTTCCTTTTCCCTGTGGGTGTGCGCACATGCGTCCAGCCGCTGAAACGGCCAACGGCCCCACCCAAGCACCGGAATGCCGCGCTATACCATCCCGGCGCGGCCCCGGCCTCGTCCATGAGACGAAACCCGCACGGAAACGCGGCGCTCACGCTCCTAGTGTTGACTCATTACAAGCAATCGAAAGGCACACTCATGAGTCGCCCGCTGCGCTCGGCAACATCCACCCAGGGCCGCAACATGGCCGGAGCTCGCGCCCTGTGGCGCGCCACCGGCATGAAGGACGGGGACTTCGGCAAGCCGATCATCGCGATCGCCAACTCCTTCACCCAGTTCGTTCCCGGCCACGTCCACCTGAAGAACATGGGGGATCTGGTCGCCGGAGCTATCGAGGCCGCGGGCGGTGTCGCCAAGGAGTTCAACACGATCGCCGTCGACGACGGCATCGCCATGGGCCACGACGGCATGCTCTACTCCCTGCCCAGCCGCGACCTCATCGCCGACTGCGTCGAAACCATGGTGAACGCGCACCGTGCCGACGCCCTCGTGTGCATCTCCAACTGCGACAAGATCACCCCCGGCATGCTCCTGGCCGCCATGCGACTGAACATTCCGACGATCTTCGTCTCGGGCGGACCCATGGAATCCGGCGCCGCCGTGGACGGCGTCGTCGAGCACCGCCTCGACCTCATTGACGCGATGGTCATGGCCGTTGACGACTCCGTCAGCGACAATCAGCTGGCCAGCATCGAAGCAAACGCCTGCCCGACCTGCGGCTCCTGCGCCGGCATGTTCACGGCGAACTCGATGAACTGCCTGAACGAGGCCATCGGCCTGGCCCTGCCTGGCAACGGAACCACCCTGGCCACCCAGGTTGAACGCAAGAAGCTCTTCACCGAGGCCGGCACGCGCATCGTCGACATGTGCCGCGCCTACTACGACAATGAGGACGACTCGGTCCTGCCTCGCTCGATCGCCACGAAGGAGGCTTTCGAGAACGCGATGAGCCTGGACGTGGCCATGGGCGGCTCCACGAACACTGTCCTGCACATCCTCGCCATCGCCAACGAGGCCGGGGTTGACTTCACCCTTGACGACATCGACGCGATCTCGCGCCGAGTGCCCTGCCTGTGCAAGGTGGCCCCCAATTCCACGACCTACCACATCGAGCACGTCCACCGCGCCGGCGGCATCCCCGCGCTCCTGGGAGAGCTCGACCGCGCGGGCCTGCTGCGTCGCGGCGTCCACTCCGTCCACTCCTCCTCCCTGGATGAGTGGCTCGGGGCGTGGGACGTGCGCGGCGCCGCCCCCTGCGACGAGGCGAAGCACCGCTTCCTCGCCGCCCCCGGCGGCGTGCGCACCACCCGGGCCTTCTCGACCGCCAACCTGTTTGAGTCCCTCGACACCGACGCCGCCTCCGGGTGCATCCGCTCGGTCGAGCACGCCTACACCAAAGACGGCGGCCTGGCGGTTCTCTACGGCAACATCGCCGCAAACGGCGCCATCATCAAGTCCGCCGGTATCGACGAGTCCCTCTTCCACTTCATCGGCAAGGCCTTCGTCGTCGAATCCCAGGAGGAGGCTGTTGAGGCGATCCTCTCCAAGCGCGTCACCGAGGGCGACGTCGTCGTCATCCAGTACGAGGGCCCCAAGGGCGGCCCCGGCATGCAGGAGATGCTCTACCCGACCTCCTACCTCAAGGGCCTGGGCCTGGGCAAGAAGTGCGCCCTGATCACCGACGGACGCTTTTCGGGCGGCACCTCGGGCATATCCATCGGGCACATCTCTCCCGAGGCCGCGGCCGGCGGCGCGATCGGGCTGGTGCGCACCGGCGACGAGATCGAAATCGACGTCAACAACCGCGTGCTGCGCGCCCTGGTGAGCGACGAGGAGCTGGAGCGCCGCCGCGCCGAGAAGGGCCCGGCCCCGTGGAAGCCGTCGAAGCCGCGCCCCCGCCAGGTCTCCGACGCCCTGCGCGTCTACGGCATGCTTGCCGCCTCGGCCGACAAGGGAGGCGTGCGCGTCCTGCCCGACTGGGCGTGAGCCGAGCGCATACAATCGGGGGCATGCATGGAGAGTACAAAGTCCCCGGAGGCAAGCTCGTCGTCGTCGACACCGACGTGGAGGAAGACCGCCTTGCGCGCGTGAGCGTGTCGGGCGACTTCTTCCTCGACCCCGACGACGCGCTCACCCGGATCACCGCGTCCCTCGAAGGGGCCCCGGCCTCGTCGAGCGCCAAGGAACTGGCCGCGCGCGTGGAGGCCGCCCTCCACGAGGGCGACACCCTCATGGGCGTGACCCCCGAGGCCGTCGGCATCGCCGTGCGGCGGGCACTCGGCGCGGCCCTGTCGTGGGACGACATCGACTTCGAGGTGATCCACGGCCCCGTCGTTGACCCGATGATCAACGTCGCCATGGACGAAACCCTGGTTGAGGATGTGGCCGCGGGGCGCCGCAAGCCCTTCATGCGCCTGTGGGAGTGGAACGGCCCGCAGGTCGTCATCGGCTCCTTCCAGTCCTACCAAAACGAAATCCAGCAGGGCGGGGTGGAGCGCTACGGCATCACCGTCTCGCGCCGCGTCACCGGCGGCGGGGCCATGTTCATGGAGCCCGGTAACTGCATCACGTACTCCCTCGTGATTCCCACCGCCCTCGTGGAGGGGATGAGCTTCGAGCAGGCCTATCCATACCTGGACCAGTGGGTCATGGAGGTTCTCGACAAGCTGGGCATCAAGGCCAGGTACGTGCCCCTCAACGACATCGCCTCGGAGGCGGGCAAGATCGGCGGCGCCGCCCAGAAGCGTTGGGCCAGCGGCTACATGGTCCACCACGTGACGATGGCCTACGACATCGACGCCATCAAGATGAACGAGGTGCTGCGCATCGGCATGGAGAAGATTCGGGACAAGGGCACCCGCAGCGCCGTTAAGCGCGTGGATCCGATGCGCTCCCAGACCGGTCTTCCCCGCGAGGAGATCCTCCAGGCGTTCTTTGACCACTTCAAGGAGAAGTACAACGCGAGCGTCGGCACCATCACCGAGGAGGACCTGAGGGTCGCTCGCGAGCGCTGCGAGACTAAGTTCGCGCGCCCCGAGTGGGTGCACCGCATCCCCTGACTGCTCTACCGTCCGCCGTGGGCGTGCCTGTTTTCGCCCGCTTCGGTCCTCGTTCCTTGACGAGGCCGGGGCGGGTTTGCGCTCAGAAGAGCTGGAGCGCGCGCACCCCGTGGATGACGAGTTCGACGCCGATGACGAGGATAAGGAAGCCCATGATGCGTACGATCGCGCCGACGCCGCTAGCTCCCAGCCTGTCGATCCAGGGCGTGGCGTAACGCAGCAGCAGCGCGATGGCGGCGGCCGTCACCGCGATTCCAAGGACGATGCCGACGTGAAAGCCGATGGCCGTGTTTCGGGCGGCCAGCGCGATGACAACGCCGATCGATCCGGGGCCAGCGATGAGGGGCAGCGCCATGGGGGAGAAGGAGACGTCCGCCTTGGTCGTCGCGTGCTGGTCCTCCTCATTGGTGGAGCGGCGCTTGTTTTCCAGCATCGAGAAACCCGAGTGTGCGACGACGAGGCCGCCGGCGATCTGGAGGGAGGGCAGGTCGAAGCCGAAGAAACGCATGATAAGCGAGCCGCTGATCGCGAAGACCGCCAAGATGGCGAACACGTAGACGCCGGTCTTCCAGGCCTGGGATCGCACCGCCGCGGGGGTGCTGCCTGCGGTGAGGCCCGCGAAGCCGGCGAGAGCACCGATCGGGTTGGTGATCGGGGCGAGCGCCAGGATCGCTGCGGACATTCCGGCGAGAACGGTCGTCATGGGGTCAATCCTAGCCGGTGCGCTCGGGCAGCAGTGAGCGGTCTCATCGCAGACGGCGCTCCCCGAAAACGGCCGTGCCCAGGCGCACGATCGTCGCGCCCTCGGCGATGGCCCACTCCAAGTCACGGCTCATCCCCATCGACAGCTCCAGGGCTTCCTCGCCGACACCAAGTTCGCGGGCGGCCTCGCCTCGGATCGTGCGCAGGCGAGCGTAGGCGGCGCGCACGTCGGCCTCAACAGGGGAGTTCAGGCCAACCGTCATGAAGCCCGCGAGCTGCAGGTGGGCCGAGGCCTCGACCGCGTTGATCAGTGCGGCGACGTCGGAGGGGGCGCAGCCGTGCTTCGTGGCCTCACCCGACACGTTGACCTCAACGAAGACCGGGAGGCGCACACTTGCGCGCGCGTCGATCTTCGCCGCCAGGGCGGGGGAGTCAAGGGACTCGATCGCGTCCACGCAGGACAGGGCGTGGTTGATCTTGTTGGACTGAAGCGGGCCGATCAGGTGGACGCGGGCGCCGGGAACCTCCCGGATCGCGTCCACCGTGGATCGGGCCTCCTGCACGCGGTTGTGGCCGAGCAAGATGGGCAAACCCGCGTCACGCAGTGCAGTGGCGGCGGCGCGGCACTCCTCGGGGGTGCGCGTCTTGACCGCCAGCTCCAGGGTGACCGAATCGGTGCGTCCGCACGCGGATGTGGCGTGATCGATGCGGTCGCGGGCGGCGGCGATGGCGTCGGGAATACTCATGACGTCATGGTACGTGGCCCCAGCTTTCGGGGTTGAATCAGGGGCCGGTCAGGGACGGTCGGAGGCACGGTCGTGGCACGGTCGTGGCACACTGGAGTGTTCACCATTCGACGAAAGGACACGGTTGTGAAGACCCTGCTCAACATCATCTGGTTCTTCTTCGGCGGCCTGCCGCTCTTCCTCGGCTACCTGCTGGCCGGTCTCATCTCCTGCATCTTCATCGTCACGATCCCTGCGGGACTGGCCTGCTTCCGCATCGCCGGATACGTGCTGTGGCCCTTCGGCAAGCGCGTCATTGACAAGCCTGGCGCCGGGGCGGGATCGGCCCTCATGAACATCGTCTGGTTCGTCGTGGCTGGGCTGTGGCTCGCCATCGGGCACGTGACCACCGCCGCCGCGCAGGCCGTGACCATCGTTGGCATCCCGCTGGCCATCGCGAACCTCAAGATGATCCCGATCACCTGCTTCCCCTTTGGCAAGGCCGTCATCGACGACCCGACCGCATCCATCCTCTGACGCGTCCTACACTGGGGTCATGGCTCGTAAACACAGCAAGGATCACGGCGGTGGCCCCACCCGCGCCATCGAGGCGCTCACGGCGGCCGGCGTTGCTTTTACCGTTCACGAGTACGAGCACGACCCGGCCGCCCGGGCATTTGGCGAGGAAACCGTTGAAAAACTGGGGATCGACCCCACCCAGGCCTTTAAGACGCTCATGGTGCGCCTGGAGCCCACCGGCGAGTTCGTCGTCGGCTGCGTGCCCGCGCTGGCCCACCTGTCCATGAAGCTGATCGCCAAGGCCGCCGGTGCCAAGAGCGCGGCCATGGCCGACCCAGCGGTCGCACAGCGCCGCACCGGCTACGTCGTGGGCGGCATCAGCCCGCTCGGGCAGACCACGCCTCACCGCCTGTTCATCGATTCCTCGTGCCTGGACCACGAGACGATCATCATCTCGGGCGGGCGCCGCGGCCTGAGCGTCGAGCTGAGCCCCCTCGACCTCGTCGAGCTCGCCGGCGCCCAGGTGACGGACCTGGCTGCGCGCGGCTGAGACAAGCGCGGGGCGCACCCAGTCGATGCCGGGGCCGACGGACCTGGCGGCGCGCGGCTGAGACCGTTGGGCCCCTGCGGGTGGTGTGATGTCCGGGTTGGTGTAACCGGGACCGCCCCTGCGGAACGCGGTGCTTGGGTTGGTGTAACCGGGACCGCCCCTGCGGAACGCGGTGCTTGGGTTGGTGTAACCGGGACCACCCCTGCTGGTTGATTGTCGGTGTATTTGAGGGTTTTTCGCGGAGCGGGGGTGGTCTGGGTTTCACGAGGGGAATGAACGGTGGTTGCGGGGGTGGTCTGGGTTTCACGAGGTGACGGATCGGTGCCAGGGGGCCACCTGGTATGCCGAGAAAAGCGGGGGCAGTCCGTTTGCCTGCTTTGGCTCCGGGCAAGAAGCTTCCCCACGCGCAGCCGGGTCACCCTCGTGCGGGCAGGCGCATCGCCGCGGCCGGGGAAACCCGCCCGATCACGTCTGCCTCGCAAGAGACCTACACGTGGACACTCATTGAGGCAGCGCCACGGTTGTGACATCATCGGCAGCGATGAACGTGACTGAACTGAGCCGCCGTGGGCGCGCCGCCTACTGGGTGGTCGCCGCCCTCGCCTGGGCGGGCGTCGCCTCGACCATCATCATCAGCACGCTGGGCGGGTATGCCCCGCCGACCTACGTCGAGGAGGGGCTCTTCGCGGGAGCCGCCCACGGCTGGTCGGGCGCGCCCCAGCGCCTGGCCGATTGCCTGTCCTACTTCACCGAGCTGTCCAACATCATCGTCGCTCTCATCTCGACGATGCTGGCTCGACGCGGCAGCGTGGGACGCTGGGGGAGAGCCACCCACCTGTGCTCCCTCATGATGATCACCGTGACCGCGATCGTCTACGCCACCCTCATCGGCCCCTACGAGGTCCTCTCCGGCTTCGCGCTCGTCACCAACCCGCTCCAGCACATCGTCGTCCCCGCCGCCTTCGTGGGAACTGCCGCGCTCGCGGGGCCGCGCGGCGGCATCACGTGGGGGACGCTGGGACGCGCCCTGTTGATCCCGGTCGCGTGGGTGGCATACACGCTCGTGCGCGGAGCGTTCACCCATCAGTACCCCTACGGTTTCGTTAACGTGTGGCGCATCGGCTACGCGCAGGTCGCCATCAACATCGTGGCGATCCTGATCGGTGCCCTGCTTTTTATGGCGCTCTTCGCGGGCGCCGACTGGGCGATCCGGCAAGCGGGGCGGACCGACACGAGCCGCTCCGAAGACGCGTAGAGGAACGGCAACGTCTCGCAGCGGGCAGCGGTTGTGCGACGGGCGGGTGTCTCGCGGGCGAACCGAGGGTGACGACAGGTTGTTGTTTTGTCTAACCGCAAGAAATATAATCGGACCGAGTGTCCGATAGTGAAGGAGTCGCCGTGAAGATCCTCGTCATTCAAGGAAGTCCAGACGCAGCCAGCTACTCCCGCGAGCTGTCGCTCGCCTACGCTGAGGAGGCGCGCGCAGCGGGCAACGACGTTCGCATGATCGACCTTGCCACCGAGGACTTCGACCCGAACCTGCGCTACGGGTATCGCCAGCACATGGAGGACGAAAGCGCCCCGCAGCGCTACCAGGAGCTGATCGCGTGGGCAGACCACCTGGTCTTCAGCTTCCCGATCTGGTGGTCGGCTGAACCTGCGATCCTCAAGGGATTCGTCGATCGTACTTTCACGCCGCGCTTCGCGTACCGATTCGCTGACGGCAAGAGTGAACCGAAGCTGACAGGCAAGACGGCGGCGCTGATCCTCACCTGCCGCGCGCCCGCCTTCTTCTACCGGATATACGGAGGCCCGATCACGCGCTGGAAGCGCATGGTCCTGGGCTTCGTCGGGATCCGCCTGACGGACACGTTCATCCTCGGCAAGATCGATCATCCGCAGGACAACCCGACCTACCGCGCCGAATTCGTCGAGAAGGTACGACGCTACGCCCGCCGCTGACCCGCTGCGCGGCAGCCCGCCCAGTCGCCCCCGCGCCCGGTGGCCGCTAGAGTAAGGCCATGATCAGCGAACCCGGGCTTGTTCCCGAACTTGCTGTTACCAACTACGAGGCATCGCGCCGCTTTTGGTGTGACCTCGTCGGCTTTTGCCTTCGATACGAGCGACCCGAGGAGGGCTTCGGATACCTCGTCTTGGGCAATGCGCACCTGATGCTCGACCAGATCAACCACGGGAGGACGTGGGCGACCGGCCCCCTTGAGCCACCGCTTGGTCGCGGGATCAACCTCGAGGTTCAGGTCGAAGATCTGGACGCCGCGTGGCGGCGCCTCACGCAGGCGCAGTGGCCGATCTTCGTCGAACCCGAAGAACAGTGGTATCGGGTGGGCGAGCGCGAGATCGGCGTTCGGCAGTTCCTGGTCCAGGACCCCGACGGTTACCTTCTGCGCCTCCAGCAGGAGATCGGCGAGCGGCGAGCGCCCGCCGCGATGGCGTGACGGCCTCGGCCGGGACGCGGGAGCAACCGCTACAGTGGGGCGGGTGACCAGCACTATCTCCCCATCCCTTTCCCGGCGTGGCCGAGCCTCCTACGCGGCGGTCGCCGCCCTCGCCTGGGCGGGCGTCGCCTCGATGATCATCATCAGCACCCTTGGCGGGTACGCGCCGCCCACCTACTACGAGGAGGGACTCTTCGGGGGTGCCGCATACGGCTGGGCGGGTGCTCCCCAGCGCCTCGTCGAGTGCCTGTCCTATTTCACCGAGCTCTCCAACGTCATGGTCGTGCTCGTTTCGACAGTGCTGTCCCGCCGCGGGCGCGTCGGACGCTGGGGGAGGGCCGCCCACCTGTGCGCGCTCATGATGATCACCGTGACCGCGGTCGTCTACGCGGTTCTTATCGCCCCCACGGAGACCCTGTCGGGCTTCGCGCTGGTCACTTACCCCCTCCAGCACATTGTCGTGCCGATCGCCTTCGTCGGAGTCGTCGCGCTCGCGGGTCCTCGCGGCGGCATCACGTGGGGGACACTGGGCCGCGCACTGCTGATCCCGGCCGTGTGGGTTGCCTACACGCTCGCGCGCGGCGCTCTGGTCCACCAGTACCCCTACGGTTTCGTCAACGTGTGGCGCATCGGCTACGCGCAGGTCGGGGTGAACATCGTCGCCATCCTCAGCGGGGCCCTGGTGTTCATGGGCTTCTTCGCGGCCATCGACTGGGCGATCCGTAGAACCAAGCGAGCCGAGGCAATCTCCTCCGGGGACGGTGCCGAGGGCAGGTGACCTCACGCCGCGCGGTGTGGTGCGCGGCGTGGTTGCGGGGCGGGTATGCGCGGCGGCTGGGCCCGCCATCCTCAAAGGTTTCCTCGACCGCGCTGTCACCCCGCGCTTCGGCTGCCGATTTGCCGACTCCAAGAGCCAAGCAGTCTTGAAGGGTAAAACGGCTCGTCGCATGTGAGGCTACAGGAGTGGCGGCATGTTGTGGCTGCGGGTGCCCGATACGTTGCAATGCACCTGTTGGGTCGCGGTGCACCCGTTAGGTCGCAATGCACCCGATCGGAAGGGGTGTATTGCATACCGATCGGGTGCACCGCCAACAAGAACAACCGCGCGAGAGCGCGCGACAGTGCCAGCGCGTCGACCCGGTGCGTCGAGGCGCTCGCGTTTGGAGTGCGAGAGCGTCCTCAAGGAGGTGGGTCGCGCGACGCGCCTTACCTCCGCGGGGCGCGTCGTGGCCGCGGGGCGAGGTACCGCGCGCCAGCGTTCACCCACCGCATGTTCGCGTGCACGCCGCTAGTGGCCTAGCCACGCCCGCATCCAAGACGTCGGCGGGTGCCTCCCGGGCCTGTGGTGGCAGACCTACGACAGATGTGCGCGCGACCCCGGAGGTTGGAGCCGCAGCCCTACCGCGGAGCGACCGTGACAGTCGCGAGTGCGACCCGTCCGGCCTCGTCCGAGGCATCCACGTCCACGAGGGCGACGATGCGCCAGTCCATGTCCTCCTCCGGGTCGAACAGGGTCTGCGTGGCCAGCCAAAACGTACCGGCCGCAGCCTGATCGACCGCGTCCGCGATCACCTCGATGCGCGCCACCTGGGCGCGCTGGAACTCAGACGACACTGCAGCGGGGGCCAGCTCCAGCACATCCTCGCGGGTCGGGGCCTCGTTCAACGAACACAGCGACAGGGCACGCGCATGCTGGTCGATGCCGATCCACTCGTGCTCCGCCCAGTAGCGTTCAAGCACGGCGTCCCACTCGTCCTCGCCCCACGGGGCCACCACGGGGGTACGCGAGGCCTCGTCCAGGCGCGCCAAGGCCTCGACGTTGTCGCGGCTCATCGCCTCCACGCGCTCGAACAGCGCGCCACGGATCGCCGTGCGGAACGCGTGTCGGTTCGCGCTGAAGGGAACGGTCCCGTCCTCGCGGGCGCCGAAGGCCAGCTCCGTGCCCTGTGTGCCGTCGCCCTCGGACGCGGGGGAGAGGACATGACCCGTGGACATGGCCTCCCACTCGTCCAGCAGCGAGGAATCCACCGCGCGGATGAGCGCCGACAGCCAGGCGATAATCGAACGCAGCTCGTCCGTCATCAGCTCGTCGGGCACGATCTGGCGCAGCGCCCGGTACGCGTCCGTCAGGTAGCGCAGCACGATGCCCTCGGATCGTCCCACGTCGTAGCGGCCCACGATCCCCGTGAAGGTCAGCGCGTTCTCGATCATCTCGCGCACGACCGACTTCGGGGAAATCTCCTGATCCCCGATCCACGGATTCGCGCGCACATACACCGCGAAGGCATCCCCCAGGAGCGATGCCAGCGGCCGAGGCCACGTCACCTCCTCCAGGGCGGCCATCCTCTCCTCGTACTCCAACCCCTCGGCCTTCATCGCCGCCACGGCCTCGGCGCGCGCCGCCTTCTCCTGCGCGAAGAGCAGCGGGCGCGGATCCTCCAGGACCGACTCGATGACCGAGACGACGTCCAGGGCGAAGGTCGGTGACTCCGGGTCCAGGAGCTCCAGGGCCGCCAGCGCGAAGGGGGAGAGCGGCTGGTTGAGCGCGAAATCGTCCGGCAGGTCGGTGGCGGCGCGCAGGCGAGGCTCCCCCGAGGCCGAGGCCTGCGCAGAAGACACGTGCTCGACGACGCCCGCCTGCTTCATCGACGTGTAGATCTCGCCCAGGCGGCGCAGGTGCGGGTTGCGATCCGTGGGCGGATCATCGTTGTTGCGAGCTAGCCACACGAGGTGCTCGCCCGGGTCGCGCCCGGCGGCGGGTGCTCCCGCCAAGACGTTGAGGACCATCGCGTGAGTCATCTCGAAGCGGCTGGTCAGCTTCTCGGGGGCAGCCTCGACCAGGCGATCGAAGGTCGAGCGCGTCCAGGAGACCTCGCCCGCTTCCGGTCCCTTGCGCTTCTTCGCGGACTTCCTTGCCGCGCGCTTTGCCTCGCGCGCATCGCGGGCCGCCTCCTGAGCGGCGCTCAGGCGAGCGCGCTCGCGCGCGGATTCCACCTCGTGCTCGGGAGCCAGGACGCGCACGAAACCGACCGTGTCGAAGCCGGCGCGGCCCGCGCGGCCAGCGATCTGGTGGAACTCTCGCGCGCTCACGTGGCGCATGCGACGTCCGTCGTACTTGACGAGCGACGTCATGAGGACGGTGCGGATCGGCACGTTGATCCCCACCCCCAGAGTGTCCGTGCCGCACACGATCGGCAGCAGGCCCGCCTGCGTGAGGCGCTCGACCAGGCGGCGGTAGCGCGGCAGCATGCCCGCGTGGTGGACGCCGATGCCCTGCGCGAGCAGGGACTTGAGGGTCTGGCCGAACCCCTTTGTGAAGGATACGCCCGCCAGCTGGGCGCCGATCTCCTTCTTCTGGTCGGCGGAAATCAGCGAGGAACGATCAAAGGACTGTGCCGTCGCGACGGCGTCGCGCTGGGAGAAGTGCACGATGTAGACGGGCCAGCGGCCCTCGCCCAGCAGCCGCTCGACCGTATCGGGTAGGCGATCGACGACGTAGTCAAACTCGAGGGGAACGGGCCGCTCCGCGTCGTCGACGAGCGCCACGTCGCGTCCGGTGCGTTCCTTCCAGCTGCGCTCGAAATGCGAGGTATCGCCCAGCGTGGCGCTCATGGCGACCACCTGTGGGGCCGTCAGCTCCAGGAGCGGGACCTGCCACGCCCACCCGCGCTGGCGATCACCGTAGAAGTGGAACTCGTCCATGACGATCATGTCGGCGTCCAGGCTCGGTCCCTCGCGCAGCGACTGGTTTGCCAGGATCTCGGCCGTGCAGCAGATGATCGGGGCGTCGGCGTTGAGCGAGACGTCCCCGGTGACCATGCCGACGTTGTCAGCGCCGAAGAGAGACACCAGATCGAAGAACTTCTCCGACACGAGCGCCTTCAGGGGCGCCGTGTAGTAGGAGCGGCCCCCGTGGGCCATGGACGTAAAGTGCGCGGCCAGGGCGATCATGGACTTCCCGGAGCCCGTGGGGGTGGCCGCGATGACGTGGTTGCCCGCCAGGATCTCGACGAGAGCTTCCTCCTGGTGAGGGTAGAGCGGCCTGCCCGTCGAGGCAGCCCATGACGTGAAGGCCTCGTATAGGGCGTCGTCGTCTCCCAGCCGACCGGCGTCCTCCAGGTCGTCCAGGATCTCGTTCAGTGTCGCGCTCATGGTCTCATTGTCCCAGACGGCGCCCGGGCGCGCCCCGCCCGCGCCCGGGCGCGCGGCGAGACGAGGGATGCCCGGACAGACGGGCTGTGGCAAGATGAACGGTACCCATCAACGCGGGTCCGTCCCGCCAAGCGCGCGAGGCCGCGACGAACCCGGTCTCGTCCCTGAACCCACGGGAGGCACCAGTGGAAGAGATCGCCCAGATCGAGCAACAGATCGCCGACTGGATCACGATGCGCCTGACGATCGTCATCCTCATCGGCGTGGGCGTGGTCCTCACCGTCATCTCTCGCGGCGTCCAGGTGCGCCTCTTCCCCGAGATGGTGCGCACGGTCCTCGGGTCTCGGCAGGGCGCCAAGGGAGGGATCTCCTCGTTCCAGGCCTTCGCGATCTCCCTGGCCGCGCGCGTCGGCGTCGGCAACGTCTTCGGCGTGGCGGCCGCCCTCATGTTCGGCGGCCCAGGCGCGATCTTCTGGATGTGGGTCGTGGCCCTGGTCGGCATGGCGACCGCGTTCTTCGAGGCGACGCTGGCGCAGATCTTCAAGGTCAAGCACTCCGACGGTTCCTACCGCGGCGGCCCGGCCTATTACATCAAGCGCGGCATGAAGAACCGCGTGCTGGCAAACGTCTTCGCCGTCATCACAGTGGTCACCTGCGGCATCGTCATCACCTCCGTGCAGTCCAACGCCATCGCCGGAACCCTGACGAGCGCCTTTGGTGAAGCCGCTAAGCAGCCCCTGCCGGGTGCCGGCGGTTTCTCGGCCGCGCAACTCACGGTCGCCGGCCTCATCTTCGTCTTCTCCGCGATGGTGATCTTCGGCGGCATCCGCACCGTCGCCCGCGTCACCGAGTGGATGGCGCCGATCATGGCGCTCGTCTACGTCATCATGGTCGCGATCATCTGCCTCATGAACATCGGCCAGTTCGGCACCGTGCTCGCTCAGATCTTCTCCTCGGCCTTCTCCGCCGACGCTACCGTCGGCGGCCTGGGCGGCGGCATCATCGCGGCGATGATCAACGGCACTAAGCGCGGCCTCTTCTCCAACGAGGCAGGACAGGGAACCGCCCCGAACGCCGCAGCCACGGCAACCGTCTCGCACCCCGTGCGCCAGGGCCTCATCCAGTCTCTCGGCGTCTTCATCGACACGATCATCGTGTGCACGGCGACGGCGTTCGTCATCCTCATCGCGGGCCCCGCTGTGTGGTCTGGGGCGGACGTCAACCCCTCGAACCTGACGACGCTGGCCGTCGCCCACGAGCTGGGAGGATGGACGATCATCCCGATGGCGATCCTCATCTTCGTGCTCGCCTACTCCTCGGTCATCGCCGCCTACGTCTACTCCGATACGAACATGTCCTTCGTGTGTGGCGACGCCCCGTGGGCGACGTGGACGGTGCGCGTCGTGTGCGTCGCCTCCGCGACGGTCGGCGCGCTGCTCTCCCTCGACGTCGTGTGGAACGCGGTCGACATCGCGATGGCCGTCATGACGATCACCAACCTCGTCGCCCTGGTCTTCCTCGCCCGGTGGGTGCTGGGGGCGTTGCACGACTACGAGGAACAGCGTCGGCGCGGCGTCGCCGAACCCGTCTTCGTGGGGGAGAAGAACCCGCTGCTCCCCGGCAACGTTCCCGGCCATGTCTGGAAGCGCGCGAAGAAGAAGTAACCCCGAACGGCAACGTCGGTGGGTGCGCCTGGCTCATCGCGAGCCCGGCGCACCCGCCGCATGCACGGGCGCAGCCTCCGCGCTCGGGGCGGGCGTGGGTTAGGCTACCGGCATGAGAATCGCACGTTTTTCCGATGGAACGAACCCCGTGTATGGCGCCCTGGAGGAGGGGTCAACGAGGATCGTGGGACTCAAGGGAGATCCGCTATTCTCGCCCGTGGAGCCTTCCGGCCAGATCTACGAGCTGGGCGAGGTACGCCTGCTCTCCCCGGTGATCCCGCGCTCCAAGGTCGTGGGAATCGGCAACAACTATTCCGGCGCGCCCATCGCCGCCGACGAGCGGACGGAACCGCCAATCTTCCTGAAGGCCAACACCTGCGTGATCGGTCCGGACGACCCCATCGCGATCCCGCGGTGGTCGAACGACGTCGTCTTCGAGGGCGAGCTGGCGATCGTCATCAAGTCCCTGGCCAAGGACGTGAGCGTCGAGGACGCGCCGCAGATGATCCTCGGCTACACGATCGCCAACGATGCGACCGCCCGCGACGCGATGACGGGCGGCCCCTGGTCGCGCGGCAAGTCTTTCGACTCGGCGTGCCCGCTGGGCCCGTGGATTACGGTCGACCCCGCCCTTGACGTCACCAACCTCGCGATCCGCTCCTACCTGAACGGCGAGATCGCTCAGGATAGCTCGACCGCGCACATGATCTGGAACCCCTTCGAGCTGGTTTCCTACGTGTCTCACCAGATGACGCTGCTGCCCGGCGACGTGATCGCCACGGGTGCGCCCGCGGGTGCGCAGGTCGTTCACGCCGGTGACCGCGTGGAGATTGAGATCGAGGGGATCGGGCGCCTGACGAACCCTGTCGTCCGAGCCTAATTGTGTGACCTGTGTGATAGGATTACGTCGTTCTGACAATATCTCTGTCGCATAGGAGCATACCGTGAGCGAACCCCAATCCTCGGGCGCATTGGCCGTCGAAATGGCGGGCCTGGACGTCATCCCCGAATCCGATCGCAAGGGCAGGCCCGCCGACCTCTTCATGCCGTGGTTCGCCGCAAACATCTCCGTCCTGGGGATCTCGTGGGGCTCGTGGGTGCTCGGATTCGGCCTGTCCCTGATCCAGGCCGTGATGGTCTCGGTCGTGGGAGTGTCACTGTCCTTCCTGGTGTGCGGACTCATCGCGATCGCGGGTAAACGCGGTTCCGCGCCGACCCTGGTCCTCTCGCGCGCCGCCTTCGGCTTCAACGGCAACAGGGTCTCGGCGGCCATCTCCTGGATCCTGACCGTGGGATGGGAGACCTTCCTGGCGATCATGGCGGTGCAGGCCACGGCCACCGTCATGGGAGCGATGGGCTTTACCAATCACGTGCTCGCCCAGGTGATTGCCCTCATCCTCGTCGTCGTCTTAGCGGCCGGTTCGGGCATTCTCGGTTTCGAGGCCATCATGAAGGTGCAGACGTGGATCACGTGGGCCACGGGGCTCCTGACGATCGTGTACCTCGTGCTGGTGGCGCCGACCATCGATGTCGCGGTTCTGTCCGCGCGTGAATCGGCTCCCGCCGCCGCTGTCCTGGGGGCCTGTTGCATGCTCCTCGTCGGATTTGGTTTCGGGTGGATCAACGCCGCGGCCGACTATTCGCGCTACCTCCCGCGTGCCGCCTCAACGCGGGGTGTGGTCGGGTGGACCACGCTGGGAGCGGCGCTGCCTACGGTCATCCTCGTGTTTTTCGGAATCCTCCTCGTCGGCTCGGCCGACGAATCTCTGTCCGAGGCGATCGGCTCCGATCCGATCGGAGCGCTCACGACGCTGCTGCCCACGTGGTTCCTCGTTCCCTTTGCGCTCGTCGCGATCCTGGGACTCATCGGCGGCATCGTCATGGACATCTACTCCTCCGGTCTGTCGCTGCTCGCCACGGGCGTGCCCGTCTCGCGGCCGGTGGCCACGGCCATTGACGGCACGATCATGACCGTGGGAACCATCGTTGTCGTGTTCTTCGCCGATTCTTTCCTGACCCCCTTCACCGCGTTCCTGACGACCCTCGGAGTCGTGATCGCCGCGTGGGGTGGCGTCATGCTCGCCGACATTGCGCTGCGCCGCAAGGACTACGACGAGCCCTCGCTCTTTACCCCGTCGGGCCGCTACGGCTCGGTCAACTGGGGGGCCGTCGCCTCCCTCCTCGTTGGCTCGCTGGTGGGCTGGGGCCTCGTCGTCAACGCGAACGCTTCCTGGCTCTCCTGGCAGGGCTACCTCCTGGGCCCCCTGGGCGGTCGCGACGGTGACTGGGCGGGCGCCAACATCGGTATCCTCCTGGCCATGGTCGTGGGATTCGTGGGCTACTGGGCGACCAGCGTCGGCCGAGTGCGCGCGCAGGAGAAACTCGAGTCACGCACCTACGCGCAGGGTGCGGAAGGCGACGAGCGGTGAGCGTCGACCCGCGCTTTGCGGCGGCTCTCGTGGACGAGGAGGCGCTGGTCGGCTCGCGCTCTCTCACCGAGCTCATGGGACGTCCCGACGCGCTCGTTGTCCTCGGGTCGGGCCTGGCCGACGCCCTTGACGAGGCGTGGGGAACCCCCGTGGCCACCGCGTCCCTGGAAGAGATCCCCGGCGTTCTTCCTCCCGTTGCCGACGGGCACGGCGGGCAGCTGCGCGCCTACGAGCGCGACGGGGGAGCGGTTCTCGTGGCGACGGGGCGCACCCACCTCTACGAGGGAGTGGGAGCGCGGGCCGTGACCGCCCTTGCCCGCGCCGCCGCCTCCGCTGGGATCAGCCGAGCGGTGCTGACGAACGCGAACGGATGCCTGCGGCAGTGGAGGCTCGGCGACGTCATGGCGATCACCGATCACGTGAACCTCTCCGGCTTCTCTCCCTTCGACGGCCCCCTTTTCCTGGACGTGTCGGCGGTCTGGGACCGGCCGATGACGGACGCGCTGCGCGGGGTCTGCCAGCGGGAGGGCGTCTACGCGATCCTGCGCGGACCCGAGTACCAGACACCGGCCGAAACCCGGATCCTCGCGGGCCTGGGCGTGGACTGCGTGGGCATGTCCACGGTCATGGAGGCGCTCACCCTGAACGCCCTGGGGGTGCGCGTGGCCGGAATGTCCGTCGTCTCCGACTTGTCCTTCGCTAACACGCCCACGGATCCGGCGGCCGTCGTCAAGGCCGCGTCCTCGGCGCGAGCAACGGTTATCGCCGGGATCGAAGCCGCCCTGCGCGCCTGATGCGTCGGGCGCGGCGCCATCTCCCGAGGCCGCGGCGCGAGCCCCGTGGGCGGCCACGGGTTGGCCAGGGGCGGGCCCCGATGGGGGAGGCCGCGTCAGAGCAGGTCGAGGACCCGCTCCACGATCCGCGAGGCCACGTCGGGGGCGCACGCCAGGTTGATGCGAGCCCACGAGGAATAGTCCGCCCCGAGGGTGCGCCCATCGTTGGCTGCGATGCCTGCTCGCTCACGCAGCGTCGCGGCGGGGGAGAGGGGACCCAGATCAATGCCGTCAAAGCCCCACCAGGTCAGGTAGGTTCCCTCCGGGCGCACGAAGTCGATCGGCGTGTCGGCCAACGCGTTCACCACGCGCTCAACATTGCCTCGGATCAGCTCCTTGACCTCGCGCTGCCACTCATCCCCGCGCTCGTAGGCGGCGATCGCGCCGACCGTGCCGATGACGGACGCGTCGTGGCGTACCTCGGCGGCGAACTCGTCCCAGCGCGCGCGCAGCGCGTCGTCGGGGAGGATGACCTGCGCGCTGGGAAGCCCGGCGATGTTCCACCCCTTTGACGCGGCGGTCGCCGTCACGGTGTGGGCCGCGAAGGCCGGGCCGAGTGACGCGTAGGAGACGAAGGGGAGCGCCTCATCGAGGACCAGGGAGGAGTGAATCTCGTCGGCGAAGACCAGCGCGTCGTAGGCGCCTACCACCTCGTGGAGCGCCCGCAGCTCCTCCTCGCCAAGGACGCGGCCGATCGGGTTCCACGGGTTGCACAGGATGACGAGGCCAGCCCCGGCCTCCAGCCCCGCCCGGATCCCCTCCAGGTCGAGCGCCCAGCCGCGCCCGCCCGCGCGCGTGCCGCGCAGCGACGGAACCTCGATGACGGGGTGGCCAAGCTTGGTGGGAATCGACAGGAACGGCATGTACGCGGGGGTCGGGACGACGACGGGCGCTCCGGGCCGCACGAGACGCGCGATGGTGGCCTCGAGCGCTGGCAGGACCGCGGACGCCAGGCGCACGTGCGACTCATCCACCGCCCACCCGAAGCGCCTCTTGTGAAACTCCGCGGCGGCCGCGGCGGCGGCGGGTTCCAGCCAGGTGGGTTGGTAGCCGAGCAAGCCGTCATCAATCGCGCGCTTCATCGCCTCGGCGACCTCGGGGGCCGTCCCGAAGTCCATCTCTGCCACCCACGCCCCGATCGTGGGTTCGCCGTTGGAGCGAGTGATCCCCGTCCACTTGAGCGAACCCGTGCGGTAGAGGTGGGCGTCGGAAAAGAGACGGACGGGCATGCTATCTATCCTCCTGATGTGGTGGGTGCGGCGGCGAGGCCCCGATGGTGATACACGCTATCCCTCATCGCGTCAGGCGGCTGAGCGCGCCCACGCATCAAGCAAATGCAACAGCCGCCCCTGGAGTACGATGGAGGAATCATGAGTGAAACAACTGCCACCGGTGCCGACGTCCGCGTCCGCTTCTGTCCTTCGCCCACGGGAACGCCCCACGTCGGAATGGTCCGCACGTGCTTGTTCAACTGGGCGTACGCCCGACACACGGGGGGAACTTTCGTCTTCCGCATCGAGGATACCGACGCCGCCCGCGATTCCCAGGAGTCTTTTGACCAGATCATCGAGTCCCTCCAGTGGCTTGGCCTCGACTGGGACGAGGGGGTCGGCAAGGGAGGGCCCCATGGACCGTACCGCCAGAGCGAGCGCATGGACATTTACCGCGACGTGGCTGCGCGACTGCTGGAGGCCGGATACGCCTACGAGTCCTACTCGACCCCCGAGGAGGTCGAGGAGCGCCACCGCGCCAAGGGCGAAGACCCCAAGCTGGGCTACGACGGATTCGACCGAGACCTGAGCGACGAGCAGATCGCCGCCTACCGGGCCGAGGGGCGTCAGCCCGTGCTGCGCCTGCGCATGCCCGACGAGGACATCACCTTCACCGACCTGATCCGCGGGGAGATCACCTTCAAGGCCGGTTCCGTTCCCGACTACGTCATCGTGCGCGCCAACGGCCATCCGCTCTACACGCTAGTCAACCCCATTGATGACGCTCTCATGGAGGTTACGCACGTGCTGCGCGGGGAAGACCTGCTCTCCTCGACCCCCCGCCAGATCGTCCTCTACCGCGCGCTGGAGGCCATCGGGGTCGCGAAGTTCATGCCGCGCTTTGGCCACCTGCCCTACGTAATGGGCGAGGGCAACAAGAAGCTATCCAAGCGCGACCCCGAATCGAACCTGCTCCTGCACAAGGCTGCGGGCATGATTCCCGAGGGGCTCAACAATTATCTCGCCCTGCTGGGCTGGTCGATCGCCCCCGATCGCGACATCTTCTCAATGCAGGAGATGGCACGCGCCTTCGACATTTCCGACGTGAACCCCAATCCGGCGCGCTTCGACCAGAAGAAGGCCATCGCTATCAACGCCGAGCACATCCGGCTGCTGGACGGTGAGGACTTCCGCGACCGTCTGGTGCCCTTCCTGCACCGCGACGCCCTGGTCTCCGCCGCTTCTTTCGATGCCCTGAGCGAGCGCGAGCGTGAGATCCTCACCGAGGCAGCGCCCCTTGTCCAGACCCGCATCCAGCTGCTGGGGGAGGCCTCGGGCATGCTGGGCTTCCTTTTCGTCGCCGACGACGCCCTCGAGATCGACGACAGGGCGGCCTCGAAGCTGAAGGACAACGCCGCAGACGTCCTGGATGCCGCCATCGACGCCGTCGCCAGCCTGGCAGAGTTTACGACCGCACCCCTGGAGGCGACTCTGCGCGAGCGCATCGTCGACCAGATGGGCGTGAAGCCTCGCCTGGCTTTCGGGCCGCTGCGCGTCGCTGTCACCGGGCGTCAGGTCTCGCCCCCGCTCTTTGAGTCGATGGAGATCCTCGGCCGGGACTCCTCGCTCGCCCGTCTGCGGGCGCTGCGCGAGACGCTGGGCTGAGCGCGACGTGAGCCCCGGCCACGTCGCGCGCGCCGACGAGGCCGAGGCGCGTGATGGGCGCCACGGGTCCTCGATTTGGCACGGGCCTTGTTGTCCGCTACAGTTATCTCCTGTCGCCAGCGACGCGCAAGCGAAGCGGGAGACGCCCTATGGGGTATGGTGTAATTGGCAACACAGCTGATTCTGGTTCAGCCATTCTAGGTTCGAGTCCTGGTACCCCAGCGATCTGAAGCATGTGTTTCGGATAGGCCCCCATCGTCTAGCGGCCTAGGACGACGCCCTCTCACGGCGTTAACACCGGTTCAAATCCGGTTGGGGGTACGGATTCCGCGCGAATCAAGGCCCCCATCGTCTAGCGGCCTAGGACGACGCCCTCTCACGGCGTTAACACCGGTTCAAATCCGGTTGGGGGTACGACTGACCTCGCCACCGCCTCGGTGGCGAGGTTTTTCTTTCTCCGTCTCCCGCGTATCGACTTGTCCTTTGCAGAAAAGTTTCCCTCTCGTTGCAGTATGTCTAACCTAGGAGCAGCCCCGCGAGACGGGGACAGCTTATGGACGAGGGAGTCTTTCGTGACATACCGACACAACAGGACGTTGCTGCGTCGCGCCCTGGGCGTTGGCGCCGTCGTAGCGCTCATGGGGACAGCGCTGCCGGCGGCGTGGGCAGCGCCGAAAGCCGACGCCTCCAACGCCGCAGCGGTCGCACCGACCGCCGAGGCGGGCGCAGAAGCGACGGCAGATGAAACGCTGGTGACAATCCCCGGCAGCCACAACAAGGCCATGGGATGCGACGCCGACTGGGCCCCGGGGTGTGAGAAGGCGGCTCTGACCCGCGAGGCGACCGGCGTCTACTCCGGGACCTTCACGCTGCCCGCCGGCGAGTACGAATACAAGGTCGCCGAGGGCGGATCGTGGGATGTTTCCTTCGGACGCGGCGGCGCGGCCGACGGGGCGAACATCGCCTACACCCTGGAGACGCCCACCGAGGTAACCTTCTACTACAACAGGGCGACCCACCGCGTGTGGAACACGGTGAGCGATCGCATGGTCACGCTTCCCGGATCCCTCCAAAAGGCTCTGGGATGCACCGATAACTGGAAGCCCGACTGCACGGCGCCGCTGATGGAACCGGTCGGGGACGGCACATACACGTACGCGACGACCGCCCTGCCCGAAGGCTCCTACGAAGTCAAGGTGGCCGTCGGTGGATCCTGGAGTGAAAACTACGGGAAGGACGGGGTGGCCGGTGGCGACAACTACCAGTTTGCGACGAAAGCGAACAACCTTGTGACCTTCACCTACGATTCTTCCTCCCATAAGCTCTCCATCGCCGCCTCCGACGCACCGGTCGCAGGAACGGGGGAGCAGCGCGCCTACTGGGTGAGCACTGACATCGTCGCGTGGCCGACCTCCCTCCTGCCCCAGGGCGTCACCCGCGCGCAGGTGCTCGACGGCTCCGCCCAGCTGGTCTACGAGCTGGTCACCGCCCCAGAGGGCGGGGCGACGCTGAGCGACGGGGCTCTCACCGGTGGAACCGTTACCGCGCTGACGGTCGCCGGAGACCTGAGCGCCGAGGTGACGACCGCTCACCCCAACCTCAACGGCTACATCGCGCTGCGCGCCAGCCTCGACGAGGCCACGGCGCGTGAGGCGCTGACCGGACAGCTCGCGGTCGCCCAGAAGAAAGACGGGGTCGTCAACGCCTTCACGGGCGTCCAGATCGCACCCGTCCTGGACTCCCTCTACGCCGCGAAGGCGACCCAGGCCTCGTTCGGCGTGGGCTGGAAGGACGACGAAAAACCAACCTTCGCGCTGTGGGCTCCCACGGCAAAGAGCGTGACCCTGCTGTCCTGGAATACGAAGACCCCCCGGGGCGCCGACTCGGAGGTGGCGGGCGATCCTCAGCGCACGCCCGCGACTCGCGGCGAGGACGGGCGCTGGAGCGTGGACAACGCGGATGGGACGATCACGGAGGGCGCCCAGTACCTGTGGGAGGTACGCGTCTACGTGCCCGCATCGGGCAAGGTCGAGACCAACACGGTGACCGACCCCTACTCGGTGGGGCTCACGGTTAACTCGACGAGGTCAGTGGCCGTCAACATGAACAACGCCTCGATCGCTCCCGCCGAGTGGCAGAACACGCCGGCGCCGACGATCGCGGACGACGCCCAGCGAGCCATCTACGAGCTACACGTGCGGGACTTCTCCGCGGCAGACAAGTCGGTTCCCGAGGACATGCGCGGCACCTACATGGCGTTCACGCAGTATCAGTCCAACGGCATGCGCCACCTCAGCGAGCTGGCCGAGGCCGGAATCAACACCATTCACCTGCTCCCCACCTTCGATATCGCAACGATCCCCGAGAAGCGCGCTGATCAGAAGGTTCCGGACATCCCCGCAAACGCCGGCCCCGCCTCCGAGGCGCAGCAGGCCGCCGTGGACGCGGTGGCCGATCAGGACGCCTACAACTGGGGTTACGACCCGCTCCACTGGTTGGCTCCCGAAGGCTCCTACGCGACCGCTCTGAATCAAAACGGAGGAGCCCGCATCCGAGAGTTCCGTTCGATGGTGGGTGGCCTTCACTCGATCGGCATGCAGGTCGTGCTCGACCAGGTGTACAACCACACGCCCGCGGCCGGGCAGGACTCCCACTCGGTGCTCGACCGAATCGTTCCCGGCTACTACCAGCGCCTGAACGCCGCCGGAGCGGTCGAAACCTCGACGTGCTGTTCGAATGTGGCAACCGAGAACGCCATGAGCGAGCGGCTCATGATCGACTCGATGATCCACTGGGCGAAGTACTACCACGTCGACGGCTTCCGCTTCGATCTCATGGGCCATCACCCGGCGGCGGAGATGAAGCGCGCGCAGGAAGCACTGAAGTCCCTGACGCTGGACAAGGACGGGGTTGACGGCTCGCGTCTGTACATCTACGGCGAGGGATGGAACTTCGGCGAGGTCGCCAACAATGCTCTGTTCCGCCAGGCCACTCAGGGCCAGCTTGACGGAACCGGCATCGGCGCCTTTAATGACCGACTGCGCGATGCGGTCCACGGCGGTGGCCCCTTCGACGAGGATCATCGCGTCTTCCAGGGCTTCGGCTCGGGAGCCTTCTCGGACTTCAACGGGCTCGATACGCGTTCCGAGCAGGAACGTCGCGCGGACTACCTGCACCGCGTCGACCTGGTGAAGCTGGGACTGGCGGGCAACCTGAAGGACTACACGCTCACGACCTACGATGGGCGCAGCGTGCGCGGAGCCGAGCTCGACTACAACGGCCAGGATGCGGGCTTCGCATCCCAGCCCGCAGAGAACGTCAACTACGTCGATGCTCACGACAACGAGACGCTCTTCGACCTGGTCACGTACAAGATGCCGACGAGTGCGCCGATGGAGAATAGAGTGCGCATGTCGCTGCTCAGCCAGGCCTCGGTGGCGCTGTCCCAGTCGCCGTCCTTCTGGGCCTCGGGCACGGAGCTCTTGCGTTCCAAGTCCCTGGATCGCGACTCCTACAACTCCGGAGATCACTTCAATGCCATCGACTGGACGATGCAGGACAACGGGTTTGGACGAGGCCTTCCCGTCAAGTCCAAGAATGGTGCGGCGTGGCCTCACATGCGTCCGCTCCTGGAAAACCCCGACCTGAAGCCAACCCCGGCGCAGATCGAGGCCTCCTCGCAGGCCGCGATGGACTTCCTGCGCGTGCGCTCCTCCTCGCGGCTGTTTACGCTGGGCAGCACTGACCTCGTTCGTGCCAAGGTAACCTTCCCGAACTCCGGGGCGAGCGCGGTCGACGGAACGATCATGATGCTCATCGACGACCAGGTTGGTGCGCGCGATGACATCGATCCGGCGATCGACGGCGCCCTTGTCGTCTTCAACGCGACCGGGCAGACGCTCACGCAGCGTGTCGATGGCCTCGCGGGGCGCGCGTTCGCGTTGCACGAGGCTCAGGCGCAGGGAACCGACGAGGTCGTCAAGGCGGCGTCCTTTGACGCGCGGACGGGCACGGTCACGGTTCCTGCCCGCACCGTCGCCGTGTTCACCCAACCGACGGGTGCTCGCGTCGATCCTGCCCCCGACGCCTCGCAGGCGCGCTGGATGCAAGCGGGAGACGGCCGCTGGTGGCTGCGCTACCCGGATGGCACATTCCCCGCCGGCGAACGCATCGAACGTGACGGCGCCGTCTACTCCTTCGACTCCGAGGGCTGGATGAAGACCGGCTGGGAGAACGACGGGGGAGCGTGGCGCTACTACCGCGCGTCCGGAGCGATGGCGACGGGCTGGCTGAAGGTTGCGGGTTCCTGGTACTACCTGGATCCCGATTCGGGCGTCATGGCTACCACGTGGCTCAAGGACGGCCAGAGCTGGTACTACCTGGATCCGAGCAGCGGCGCCATGACCACCGGGTGGCTGAAGCTCGGGGCCTCGTGGTACTACCTGGACCCGGGCAGCGGCGCCATGGCCACCGGCTGGCTGAAGGTTGCGGGTTCCTGGTACTACCTGGATCCCGATTCGGGGGTCATGGCGACCACGTGGCTCAAGGACGGCCAGAGCTGGTACTACCTGGATCCGAGCAGCGGCGCCATGGCCACCGGGTGGCTGAAGCTCGGGGCCTCGTGGTACTACCTGGACCCGGGCAGCGGCGCGATGGTCACAGGCCGCGCGGTCATCGCAGGGACGGCTTACACCTTCGATGACTCTGGCCGCTGGGTTGGCTGAATGATCGCGGGGGCCGGGACGATGGGAAATCGTCCCGGCCCCCGCAGTCTTGGAGGTTCAGGGGAGGCTCCTACAGGTCCGCGGCGTCCTCAACGGTGGCGAGGAACTCCGAGAGTCGATTGGCCGCGGCCATGACGGAGGGGCCGTGCTGTCGCCCGGGCTGGCGGCCCATGCGCTCGATGGGGCCGGAGATGGACAGCGCCGCAAGGACTCGGCCCGAGGGGCCGCGAACGGGAGCAGACACGGAGGCGACGCCCGGTTCTCGCTCGCCCACGGACTGCGCCCAGCCGCGGCGGCGGACCTCGGAGAGCATGGTCGCGTTGAAGGATGCGCCGTACAGGCCTCGGTGCAGGCGGTCGGGTTCCTCCCAGGCCAACAGCACCTGGGCGGCGCTGCCGGCGCTCATCGACAGAGTCGCTCCCACGGGAATGGAGTCACGCAGGCCCATCTCGCGCTCGGAGGCCGCCACACACACCCGATAGTCGCCCTGGCGGCGGAAGAGCTGGGAGGATTCCTTGGTGTGATCGCGCAGTGCTTGAAGCACGGGCATGGAGGCCTGCAGCAGGCGGTCTTCCCCGGCGGCGGAGGACAACTCCTGGAGACGCGGCCCCAGGATGAAGCGGCCCTGCATGTCGCGGGCGACCATGCGGTGGTATTCCAGGGCGACGGCGAGGCGGTGGGCTGTGGGGCGTGCGAGCCCCGTGCTGGACACGAGTTGCGCGAGCGTTGCTGGCCCCGCCTCAAGGGCGCCCAGGACCAACGCCGCCTTATCGAGGACTCCGACACCACTGGTTGTTTGCTCATCCATACAACTATTTAATATCTCAGGTTCTGAGATGACAAGCTGTCGCATAGTGAAACACGTCAAAGTGGCGTCCGAGACGTGAGACCGGCGGGGTCGCCGTGTAGTGAAGGCGTTTCCATTAGTGGACGAAGAATGAACGACGCGCTCGTCGCCGATGCGGGGGAGCCAAGGAGGAACAATGAGCGGAACAATGGCGGAGAAAGTGTGGCGCGACCACACCGTCACCAAGGGCGAGAACGGCGCCCCCGACCTGCTCTACATCGACCTTCACCTGGTCCACGAGGTCACCAGCCCCCAGGCCTTCGAAGGTCTTCGCCTCGCCGGACGCCAGGTGCGCCGACCCGACCTGACTCTCGCCACCGAGGACCACAACACTCCCACGGTCAACATCGACCGTCCCATCGCCGACATCACCAGTCGCACCCAGATCGACACGCTGCGCAAGAACGCCCGTGAGTTCGGGATTCGCCTGCACTCCCTGGGCGACGCCGACCAGGGCATCGTCCACGTCGTCGGCCCTCAGCTGGGCCTCACCCAGCCCGGCATGACGATCGTGTGCGGCGACTCCCACACCTCGACCCACGGAGCCTTCGGCGCCCTGGCATTCGGAATCGGTACCAGCCAGGTCGAGCACGTGCTCGCCACCCAGACGCTGCCCATGGCCCCCTTCAAGACGATGGCCATCACGGTCAACGGTTCCCTGCCCGCGGGTTCGACAGCCAAGGACATCATCCTGGCCATCATCGCCAAGATCGGCACGGGCGGCGGCCAAGGGTACGTCCTGGAGTACCGCGGACAGGCCATCCGGGAGCTGTCCATGGAAGGGCGCATGACGATCTGCAACATGTCCATCGAGGCCGGCGCCCGTGCGGGCATGATTGCCCCCGATGAGACGACCTTCGCCTACATCAAGGGACGCCCCCACGCCCCCGAGGGCGAGGAGTGGGATCGCGCGGTCGAGTACTGGCGTTCCCTGGCCTCCGACGACGACGCCGTCTTCGATGCCGAGGTGGTCTTGGAAGCATCCGACATCGAACCCTTCGTCACGTGGGGAACCAACCCCGGTCAGGGCGTGCCCCTGTCGGCGTGCGTGCCCAGCCCGGAGGACTTCACCGACGAGAACAAGCGCGCGGCCGCGAAACGAGCCCTGGAGTACATGGACCTCCAGGCCGGCACACCCATGCGCGACATCGCGGTCAACACCGTGTTCATCGGGAGCTGCACCAACGGACGCATCGAGGACCTGCGCGCCGCCGCCGGCGTCCTCAAGGGACGCCGCAAGGCCGACGGCGTGCGCGTCATGGTGGTCCCCGGATCCGCCCGCGTACGCCTCCAGGCCGAGGCCGAGGGCCTCGACAAGATCTTCACCGACTTCGGCGCCGAATGGCGAAACGCCGGATGCTCCATGTGCCTGGGCATGAACCCCGACACCATGAACGCCGGAGATCGTTCGGCCTCCACCTCCAACCGCAACTTCGAAGGCCGTCAGGGCAAGGGAAGCCGCACCCACCTGGTGTCCCCGCTCGTCGCCGCTGCGACCGCCGTGCGCGGCACCCTGTCCTCCCCGGCCGACCTCTGAGACCCGCTTGCGCCACCGCCGCGCGGGAGCCGGCCACGGCCTCGCCCCCCAACGAAGAAAAGACTGACACACCCATGGAAAAGTTCACCACGCACACCGGTATCGGCGTCCCGCTGCGCCGCTCCAACGTCGACACCGACCAGATCATCCCGGCCGTCTACCTCAAGCGCGTCACCCGAACGGGCTTCGAGGATGCCCTCTTCGCCGCTTGGCGCTCCGACCCCGACTTCGTCCTCAACCAGGACGCCTACAGGGAGGGTTCCGTGTTGATCGCCGGGCCGGACTTCGGCACCGGCTCCTCGCGCGAGCACGCGGTGTGGGCGCTCAAAGACTACGGCTTCCGCGTTGTCCTCGCCCCCAAGTTCGCCGATATTTTCCGCGGAAACTCCGGCAAGCAGGGCCTGGTGACCGGCATCATCTCCCAGGAAGACTGCGAGCTTTTGTGGAAGATCCTCGAGACAGAACCCGGCACGCGGATCACCGTGTCTCTGGAAGACAAGACGTTCCGCGCCGGCGCGTTCTCGGGCACCTTCGAGATCGACGACTACGTGCGGTGGACGCTCATGGAGGGCCTGGACGACATCGCCCTGACGCTGCGCCACGAGGATGAGATCGCCGCCTACGAGGCCACCCGCCCCTCCTTCAAGCCCCGCACGCTCCCGGCGAAATACTTGCCCAAGGAAGAGGTTCTCTCCGCTCGCGACTAAAAGCGCTGCGCACACTGGCCCCTGCCTAGCTAGAGTAGGGGCCAGTTACGCATAACCGAGGAGCATCCATGTCATCCATCCTGCAAGTCGAGGGCGGCCACCCGCTGCGCGGCGAAATCAGCGTGCGCGGCGCCAAGAACTTCGTGCCCAAGGCGATGGTCGCTTCGCTGCTGGCCGACACCCCCTCCGAGCTCTACAACGTGCCGCTGATTCGGGACACGGACGTCGTGTCCAACCTGCTGAGCCTGCACGGCGTTCGAATCGACTTCGACCAGGATCGCGGCACGCTGCGCATGGATCCCTCCAACGTCAAGGTTGCCTCTCGCTCCGACATCGACACGCTCGCGGGAGCCTCGCGTATCCCGATCCTCTTCTGCGGCCCCCTCCTGCACCAGCTCGGAGAGGCGTTCATTCCCGAGCTCGGAGGGTGCGCGATCGGGGGTCGTCCCATCGACTTCCACCTCGAGACCCTGCGCAAGTTCGGCGCGATTGTGGACAAGCAGCCCGACGGGGTCCACATCAAGCGCCCCGCTTCGGGCCTTCACGGTGCCATCATCGAGCTTCCCTTCCCGTCCGTGGGCGCCACCGAGCAGACGCTGCTGACTGCTGTGCGCAACGAGGGCATCACGACCTTGAAGGGCGCGGCCATCGAGCCGGAGATCCTCGACCTCATTAACGTTTTGCAGAAGATGGGCGCGATCATCTCGGTGGACACGGACCGCACGATCCGCATCGAAGGCGTGTCCAATCTGGTGGGCTACCGCCACACGGCCCTCCCGGACCGCATTGAGGCGGCCTCGTGGGCCGCCGCCGCGCTGGCCACCCACGGTGACATCTACGTGCGCGGGGCTCACCAGCCCGACATGACGACCTTCCTCAACACCTTCCGCAAAGTGGGTGGCGCGTTCGACATCGACACGGACGGCATTCGCTTCTACCATCCCGGCGGGGAGCTGCACTCGATCGCCCTGGAGACCGCCGTGCATCCCGGCTTCATGACCGACTGGCAGCAGCCCCTCGTCGTGGCCCTCACCCAGGCTCGAGGCCTGTCGATCGTCCACGAAACCGTCTACGAGAATCGCTTCGGCTTCACCTCGGCCCTGCGCCAGATGGGCGCAAACATCCAGGTCTATCGCGAGTGCCTGGGCGGAACCCCGTGCCGATTCGGCCAAAAGAACTACTACCACTCGGCCGTCATCTCCGGCCCGATGCCCCTGCACAGCGCCGACATTGAGGTTCCCGACCTGCGCGGAGGCTTCTCGCACCTGATCGCGGCGCTCGCAGCGTCGGGAACGTCCACGGTGTCGGGCATCGACGTCATCTCGCGAGGCTACGAACACTTCACGCGCAAGCTCCACCAGCTGGACGCGCGCGTGTGCTACCTGGACGACTGAGAACGTGTCCGGACAGGTCTGCAGGCGCCGCATCTTCGTCCTGGTGTCGTCGATGTCGGCGGGTGGGCGCAGCGTGCGCCTCGGACCCCGCATCGTGCGCATTCTGCGCGGCGGAGGCTGGGAGGTCGCGGTTCGGCTGACCACGCCGGGCGACGATCCTGCCGCCCTCGCCGCCCGCGTGGGACCCGGCACGGTTGTGGCCGCCCTCGGGGGCGACGGCTACCTCAGTGCGGTCGCGCGCGGCTGCCACGACTCGGGCGCCCTCTTCGCACCCATCCCCGGCGGACGCGGTAACGACCTGTGTCGCGCCCTGCTCATCGGTCCCGACCCGCTCGCCCGCGCCCGCAGCCTCGCCGGATGCGGGTTGACCCGAGGGGAGGAGGCCGACCGCGCGGGGGGCGACTTTTCGTCCCGCGTGCGCCCCCTTGACGGCATGTGGGTGCATTCGCGCGAGGGGGAGCGCCTCGCGCTCGGCATCGTGTCGATCGGCTTGGACGCCCGGGCGAACATCCTGGCCAACGAATCCTCGCTGACCTTCGGTCCGCTGGCCTACGGCTACGGTGCCTTCGCCGCCCTGGCCTCGCACACCCCGACGCGGGTGTGTGCGACCGTGGACGGCCACGAGCGGGACATGAGCGGTTGGATCGCGTCCGTGTCCAACTCCGGCCGCTTCGGCGGAGGCATCACTTTGGTCGGTGCTTCCAATATGAGCGACGGCGTCCTCGAAGTGTGCCACGTCGGCTCCCTGCCCCTCTTCCGTGCCCTGCCCGTCCTGGCAAGCATCGTGGCGGGACGAGCGAAGAACCACCCGGCGGTGGAGGTCACCAGCGCCACGGCCGTGTCGTTCTCGGAACCCGCGGGAGTCGTCGCGATGGCCGACGGTGACCGGATCGCGACCGTTCCCTTCACCGTGGAGGCTGCTCCCGGGGTCGTCTCGGTCCTCGTGTGACGTCGCGCTCGGGCCGTGCCTGCCCGGGTGCTCGTTCCCGTAGAATTGAGCCATGAGTCCTGTCTCCGGCTTCTACGCCTTCGCTAAGGGTGTTTTGACACCCCTCATGACGCCCTGGGTGACCTTCACCGTGACCGGCGAGGAAAACTTGCCTTCCGAGGGAGGCTATCTCCTCGTCTCCAACCACCTGTCGAACGTCGATCCGCTGTGCCTGTGCTGGTACTTCATGAAACGGGACACGGCTGTGCGCTTCCTGGCGAAAAAATCGATGTTCTCCGTGCCCGTCTTCGGGTGGATCATCGCGGGAATGGGCCTGATTCCCGTCAACCGCGACTCGGATCCGGCGGCCGTCCTGGCGCCCGCGCGCGCCGCGTTGGAGGGCGGCGAGGTCGTTGGAATCTACCCGGAGGGAACCCTCACCCGCGACCCGGAGGAGTGGCCGATGCAGTTCAAGTCGGGTGCGGCGCGCCTCGCCTTGGATACCGGCGTTCCCGTCATTCCGCTCTCCCAGTGGGGAGCGCAAGAGATCATGTCTGCCTACAACTCCAAGAAGATCGACATGCGTCCGGGTCGACCCCTGTCCTATCACTTCGGGGCCCCCGTCGACCTGTCCGATCTGATCGGCCCTCAAGGGTCGGCCGACCACGAGGCCGTGAACGAAGGGACTCGGCGCATCAGCGAGGCGGTGCGGGCCGGGGTGGGGCAGCTGCGGGGTATGAGCGCCCCCGAGACCCCCTGGGATCCCGCAACCCAGGCGGGCCCGTGGTGGGAATGGGAACAGGCCAAGCGTGCGAAGAAAGCAAGGAAGGCGAAGAAACGACGCTAGTCGCGGATGTCGAGGACCGGGCGCAGGGGGATGCGAGGACAACGATCTGGAGTCTGCGGCACGAGGATGCGTCGAACGCTTCTCTGGAAGAGTCCTTCTCTCCTCGTGGTGTGGCCCCCACTCCCATCCGAGTAGAATGGGCGGGACAGGGAGGTCTCGATGAGCATGTCAACGGCAGCGGTACTGGGAACAGGGGCATGGGGAACAACGTTCGCCCAGGTCCTCGCCGACGCGGGATTGTCGGTCACCGTGTGGGGGCGCAACCCCGACACTGTCGCGTTCATCAATGGCCACGAGAACCCAACGTACCTGCCGGGTATCACCCTCTCGGATCGCATTGATGCGACCTCGGACATCGCCCAGGCCGTGGCGGGGCGGCGCCTGATCGTCGTTGCCGTTCCCGTCAGCGCGGTGCGCCCCACCCTGGAGGCCGCCCGCGCCTCCTTTGCGGACGATGTCGCGGTCCTGTCTCTGGCGAAGGGCCTTGAACTGGGATCGCTCAAGAGGGTGGATGAGATTATCGCTGAGGCCGCCTGCCTGCCGCCTGAGCGCATCGCGGTCCTGTCGGGCCCCAACCTGTCGCGCGAGATTGCCGAGCGCCACCCCACCGCGACGGTGGTCGCTGCCAGCGACGTGGAGCTGGCCAAGGACATCGCTCGGACCTGCCACAACTCCTACTTCCGCCCCTACGTGTCGGCTGACGTGGTGGGAACGGAGATGGCGGGGGCAACCAAGAACGTCATCGCCGTGGCGATCGGCGCCGCCGAGGGGATGGGACTGGGCATCAACACCCGCTCGACCCTCATCACCCGTGGCCTGGCGGAGATGACCCGCCTGGGTATCGCCCTCGGCGCAGATGCCTCGACTTTCGCAGGCCTGTCCGGGATCGGTGACCTCGTGGCCACCTGCTCCTCGCGGCTGTCGCGCAACTTCTCGCTCGGGCACCGCCTCGGCTCCGGTATGCCACTGGCCGAGGCCCTGGCGCTGTCCCCAGGGGTGGCGGAGGGCGTCGCCTCTGCCGCGCCCATCCTGAAAGTCGCCGAGTCTGTCGGCGTGGATATGCCCATCACGGGCGCCGTCGTCGAGGTTGTCGAGGGGCGCGCCAGCATCGAAGACATGGGGCGGATGCTGCTCGCGCGCCCACAGAAGATGGACGGCTGGAAGATCGAGCTGGTGTAGGCCCGACCCGTGAGTGCGAGGGATGCATTTGACGGTAGTCTTGGAACCATGACTGTGAACTCTCGTCCCCGCGTCCTCATCGTGTTTGGTGGGCGCTCCTCCGAGCATGAAGTATCCTGCGCGACGGCGGCCGGCATCCTCACCGCCATCGACCGGACCAAGTGGGACGTGATCCCGCTGGGAATCACGCGCGACGGCCAGTGGGTGCGCGTCGCCGACGACCCGTCCGCCCTGGCCTTTCGCGACGGGAAGGGCCAGTCCGTCACCGCGGGCGCGACCCGCGTGGCGCTGACCCCGGGGGAGGGCAATCTCGTTGAGCTCTCCTACGACGGCGATCCGGATTCGGCCGCCTCTCGCGTCATCGGGGTCGAAGACCTCGGCCACGTCGACATCGTCTTCCCGCTGCTGCACGGCCCCTACGGGGAAGACGGCACCATTCAGGGGCTTTTCGAGATGGCGGGCGTGCGATACGTTGGGTGCGGCGTGACCTCTTCCGCGATCTCGATGGACAAGCACCTCACGAAGACCGTCCTGGCCGCCGCCGGCATTGACGTGGGACGATGGGAGCTGGTGACCGCCCGCCAGTGGGAGTCCGATCCCGGCGCGTGTGTCGAGCGCATCGAGCGCCTCGGCTTTCCGGTCTTCGTCAAGCCCTGCCGCGCGGGTTCTTCCGTCGGGATCTCGCGCGTTACTTCCCGCGAGGACCTGCCGACGGCCATCAAGGAGGCCGCGAACCACGATCCGCGCGTCATCGTCGAGGCCTCGGTGAGCGGCCGCGAGATCGAGTGCGGCGTCCTCGGTGCTCGACCCGACTGGAGCAGCGGCACCGCGCCGCTGGGAGAGATCGTCGTTCCCGAGGGGGAATTCTACGACTACGACCACAAGTACGTCGATGACGTCGTTGGCCTGTCTTGCCCGGCCGAGGTGTCTGCCGCCTACGCCCAGCGCATCCGCGAAACAGCCTGGCGGGCGTTCGACGCGCTTGAGTGCGAGGGCCTGGCCCGCGTCGACTTCTTCCTGGACGAGGCCACCGACACGGTCATCATCAACGAGGTCAACACGATGCCCGGATTCACCCCCATTTCGATGTACCCGCAGATGTGGGCCGCGGCCGGGCTGAACTACTCTGACCTGCTCAGCGAACTACTCACCGAGGCCTCCACCCGTCCGCTCGGTCTCCGTTAGGCCCCGCCCGCCCTCTTTCAATCCCGTACCACGACACCAAAGGACACCCATGCCGACACACCCGAAGGTCACCTTGGTCACCTGCAAGGCGCAGCCCACCCTGTTCCATGGCGAGGAGGGGCTGCCCGATGAGCTGGCGGCGCGCGGTTGCGACCCCCAGGTCAAGGTCTGGAACGACCCGGATGTCGACTGGTCGGATGCGGGAATGATCGTCGTGCGCTCCGTGTCCGACTACGCCCAGGATCGCCGCGCCTTCCTGGAGTGGACCCGGTCCCTGCGCCGCGTGCAAAACTCCTGCGATGTCCTGGATTGGAACAGCGACAAGCACTACCTCAAGGAGCTCGCAGCCCTGGGGATGCCCACGATCCCGACGAATTGGCTCGAACCCGCCCAGAACCTATCCAAGCACCAGATCCACACGCGCTTCCCGGCCTTCGGCGAGTTCGTGGTCAAGCCGGCGGTGTCCTCTGGCGTGCGCGATATCGGCCGCTACACGACGGTGGATACCCGCCAGCGCCAGGCCGCGATGCGTCAGGTGCAGGGGCTCCTCGGAGAGGGGCGTTCGGTGATGATTCAGCGCTACGTCGAGGAGATCGACCTGCACGGCGAGATTTCCCTCGTGTTCTTCAACGGCTTGGTGTCCCACGCGGTTGAGAAGAGGGCTGCGCTCCATCCGTCGTCGATCACCGACCCCACCGTTCACGAGGCCGTCGTCACCGCAGAGCCGGCAGACTCCGTGGCGTGGAAGTGGGGCGAGGAGATCCGCCGGGTCTTGCACTCCTACGTTCGCTCGCGCCTGGGGCACGATGAGCAGTTCCTGTTCAATCGGGTCGACCTCGTCCCCGACGGTAAGGGTTCCTTCCTCGTCATGGAGGTGTCGCTGGTGGATGCGGACCTGTACCTGGGGGCGACCCCGAGCGCGCTGGGTAACTTCGCGGATGCCATCTCGGCTCGCGCACACTGGTGATGCACCCCACCGTCGCGGGGTAGTGCTCGAGTTTTCAAGCGCGCGCGGGTAGTGCTAAGCTCTTCCCGTTGCCTTCAGGGCGACCACGGTGGCTGTAGTTCAGTTGGTAGAGCACCTGGTTGTGGTCCAGGACGTCGCGGGTTCGAGTCCCGTCAGCCACCCCCGCAGACCCCGGCACTTTCGGTGCCGGGGTCATCGCTTTTCCAGTATGCTGGAGGCACCTGGATATGACCGGACAAAGGAGCTGTCATGCCTTCAGTGATCGCCTACGGATGCGACGACGCGACCACTCGCTTTCGCCCCCTGCGCATCGATATCCGCGAGCCGGGGGAGGGGGAGATCTACTTCGACGTCGCCTACGCGGGCATCTGCCACTCCGACATCCATAGCGCGCGAGGCGAGTGGGGTCCCGTCCACTATCCGCTCGTGCCCGGACACGAGTTCGTCGGCACCGTCGCCAAGATCGGACCCGGCGTCACGGGGTTTGCGGTGGGGGATCGCGTGGGCGTGGGGTGCATGGTCGGTTCCTGTCGTTCCTGCGAGATGTGCGAGACTGGCCACGAGCAGTGGTGCACCTCGACGCCGGGCACCCTGTGGACCTACCGCGCAGACGCCGAGGGCAACCCGACGACCGGCGGCTACTCGCGGGGCTTCACCGTGCGCGAGGACTTCGCTTTGCATATCCCCGAGGATCTCGACTTCGCGGCCTGCGCGCCCCTCCTGTGCGCTGGTATCACTACCTACTCGCCTCTGAAACACTACGAGGTTGGCCCGTCCTCTCGCGTGGCCATTCTCGGCATGGGCGGGCTGGGACACGTGGGTGTTCAGATCGCGGCCGCCATGGGCGCCGATGTCTCCGTCATCTCCCACGGGCGCTCCAAGGAGGCCGACGCCCGCCGATTCGGCGCCTCGCACTTCTACGCGACCGGCGAGGAAGGCGTCCTTGAGTCTCTGCGCGGTTCCTTCGACCTGATCCTGTGCACCGTGAGCGCCGAAGGCTTGGACTACGCCGCGTACATGGCGGCCCTGCGTCCCTACGGTGTCTTCGTGGATGTGGGATTGCCCTCCGAGCCCGTGTCCCTGCCCCTGCGAGCCTTCGTCAACGGCGGCAAGTCCTTCGCAGGCTCCCAGATTGGCGGGATCGCCGAAACGCAGGAGATGCTCGACTTCTGTGCCGCCCACGGCGTCATCCCGCAGGTGGAGATGATCACGGGCGAGGACATCACGCGGGCCTACGACGACGTCGTCGCCTCACGGGTGCGCTACCGCTACGTCATCGACACCTCGACCTTCCCCGAGAGCGCGTGAGGGGAGAGAGATTCCCCGCGGAACGGGGAAAGCCCCGGGCCTCAGCCCGGGGCTTTCCCACCTGGAGCGGATGACGGGAATCGAACCCGCGTGATCTGCTTGGAAGGCAGAGGCTCTACCATTGAGCTACATCCGCGTACCCCCGAAGGGGACAGGATGATCCTAGCGGGTATTGTCCACGTCCGCGACATTTAGGCGCCGCTCCCGTATGATGGAGGATCGGACCGCCGGTCCCGCGGGGTGTAGCGCAGCTTGGTAGCGCATCTGCTTTGGGAGCAGAGGGTCGCAGGTTCAAATCCTGTCACCCCGACCGGGGCGGCCTCGTGCCGCCGCATGAATGGAACGTGGGGGAGGGAACGTGCCGTCCTATCGCACGGTCATGACGATCACCACCGTCGTGCCCGGCAGGCGTCCTGAGGAGGTCGAGCACCGTGCCCGGTCCGTCGCCCACCTCGAAGCCTGGGACATCGCCATCGTCTCCGCGCAGCCTCGCGTCACCGCTCGCTTCACGGCGAGCGACGAGGAAGAGGCGCGCGCCATCCACGAGCGGATCCTTCGGGCGGTGACAGAGGTCGCGGACGTTCCCCGCTCGCGCCTGGCGGCAGTGATCGGGGGCCGCTCCCGTTACCTGACCCCGTGGGCGTCCCGCGACAGTTGAGGCCGCCAACCCGCTCGTGTGGTGTTGGACACCGTGTTTGTGTGTTGAGGGGTGCAGATGCCCACTTACGCGCGGCGAATAAGGACATTGCGAGGGTCCTGGCGTACACTAGGCGAGTTGTTATGCGCCCGGGAGCGGGCGTTCCCCAATTCTTAAGACTACGGAGCGTACGCACGTGAAGAGCACCGTTGAAACCCTTGAGCCCACCAAGGTTCGTCTGACCGTTGAGGTTCCCTACGAGGAGCTGAAGTCCGAGATGGACAAGGCGTACAAGGAGATCGCCGGACAGGTGAACATCCCCGGCTTCCGTAAGGGCCACGTGCCTCCGCGCATCATCGACCAGCGCTTCGGCCGCGCCGCCGTCATCGAGCAGGTCGTCAACCAGGTTCTCCCTGGCCACTACTCGGATGCCGTCAACCAGAACGATCTGCGTCCCCTGGCCCAGCCCGAGGTCGACGTCACCGAGATCCCGGCCGTGACCGGCCCGCAGGGCGGCCAGCTCGTCTTCACCGCCGAGGTCGCCGTGGTGCCCGCCTTTGAGCTGCCCGACATCGACGACTCCCTCGTCGTCGAGGTCGAACCCACCGAGGTCACCGACGAGGACGTGGAGAAGGAGCTCGACGACCTGCGCAGCCGCTTCGCCACACTCAAGACCATCAACCGCAAGGCCAAGACCGGTGACTTCGCGACGATCGACCTGGTTGCCACGATCGACGGCAAGGAGGTCGACTCGGCCTCCGACGTCTCCTACGAGATCGGCTCCGGCTCGATGCTTGACGGGCAGGACACCGCCCTGCGCGGCACCAAGGCCGGCGAAGAGGTGTCCTTCACCTCCAAGCTCAAGGGCGGGGACCACGAGGGCGAGGAGGCCGAGGTGACGATCACCGTCAAGGCCATGAAGGCCCGTGAACTGCCCAAGGCCGACGACGACTTCGCCCAGATGGTCTCCGAGTTCGACACGATCGAGGAGCTGACCGAGGACCTGAAGAAGCAGGCCGCCAGCAACAAGGAATCCAAGCAGGCCCTGGCTGCGCGCGATGCCCTCATCAACGTGCTCCTCGACAAGGTCGAGATCATCCTTCCCGAGTCGGCGGTCGACCACCAGGTCGAGCACCGCGTCGGCGAGGACGCCAAGCCGAAGGCCAAGAAGGAGGCCCGCGCGGCCGTCGAGAAGGAGATCCGCACCGAGCTGCTCTCCGAGGCTCTGGCCAAGAAGTTCGACGTGCAGGTGTCCCAGCAGGAGCTCATCGACTACGCGATCCAGATGTCGCAGAACTTCGGCGTCGACATCAACCAGCTCTTCTCCTCCCCCCAGCAGATGGCCAACGTCGTTGCCGACCTCGGCCGCTCGAAGGCCCTCATCGAGGCCCTCAAGCTCGTGAGCGTCAAGGACACGAACGGGCAGGACGTTGACCTGTCGAAGTTCTTCGGCACCGACCCCGCCAGTGAAGAGGGTGCCGAGATCGTCACCGATTCCGCCGACGACAAGGAGTGAGCGCGAGGCGTTGCCGCGCGTAGCAACCAGCGAACTCCCGGGGAGGGGGCGGGGCGGTGGCCCCGCCCCCTCCCGCGCATGTGCCGACAGCGAAACGGTGGCCCGGCGCGTGCGTGGCGCACCCGCCAGCGGGTACGGTGGACACCAATGGGGCCGTCTGGGCCCGCGAACAGACGAGGAGGTACGCGTGAGCGTGCACAATGCCGGAGCTGCCGGCGAGGGGTCGCAGCTGGGACTGGGGGACGCGGTCTTCCAGCGCCTGCTCAAGGAACGCATCATCTGGCTGGGCGGCGAGGTCCGCGACGAGAATGCGAATACGATCTGCGCGCAGCTGCTGCTGCTGGCGGCGGAGGACCCGGACCGCGACATCTACCTGTACATCAACTCGCCCGGCGGGTCGGTGACGGCGGGCATGGCCATCTACGACACCATGCAGTACGTCAAGCCCGACGTCGTGACGGTCGGCATGGGCATGGCCGCGTCGATGGCGCAGTTCCTGCTGACGGCGGGCGCCCCCGGCAAGCGCTACATCACGCCCCACACCCGCGTTCTTCTGCACCAGCCCCTCGGCGGTGCCGGCGGATCCGCGACGGAGATTCGCATCAACGCTGATCTCATCCTCGGGATGAAGAAGGAACTCGCTTCGATCACGGCGGCGCGCACGGGTAAGACCGTCGAGCAGGTGGAGGCCGACGGCGACCGCGACCACTGGTTCAGCGCCGCCGAGGCGCTCGAGTACGGGTTCGTCGACCGCGTGATCAACAGCCCCGACGAGATCGGAACGCGAGGAGAGAACCGATGAGCACCCAGCCCTATTTCGAGGCGGTCGCCCGCCAGATGCCGCAGGCGCGCTACGTGCTTCCGGACTTTGAGGAGCGCACGGCCTACGGTTTCCGCCGTCAGAACCCCTACACCAAGCTCTTCGAGGACCGCATCGTGTTCCTCGGGGTGCAGGTGGACGACGCGAGCGCCGACGATGTGATGGCCCAGCTGCTGGTCCTGGAGTCCCAGGACCCCGATTCGCTGATCACCATGTACATCAACAGCCCTGGCGGGTCGTTCACGGCGCTCACCGCGATCTACGACACGATGCAGTACATCAAGCCGCAGATCCAGACGGTGTGCCTGGGCCAGGCAGCGTCGGCTGCGGCCGTCCTCCTCGCGGCCGGTTCGCCCGGCAAGCGCCTCGCGCTGCCCAACGCGCGCGTCCTCATCCACCAGCCCGCGATGGAGGGCATGCAGGGCCAGGCCTCGGACATTCAGATTGTGGCCGACGAGATCGACCGCATGCGCGCCTGGCTGGAAGACACCATCTCGAAGCACTCGGGCAAGCCCGTCGAGCAGGTGCGTCGCGACATTGAGCGTGACAAGATCCTCACCGCTCCCCAGGCTGCGGAGTACGGCCTGATTGACCAGGTGCTCGAGTCCCGCAAGGCCCTCTGAGTCGGCTGAATCTGACCGGGCCGTGGCCACCTGGCGCCCGTGGGTGTGAAGGTGGCGCGGCCTCGTCATATCAGCGAATACCGGTGTTTCGTTATCGGGTGAACATTTTGTAACAATGCGCGTGCCTCGCTGGATTTCTTGCAGATGTGCACTAGGTTATTTCCTAGCAAGCGCGCACGCGCATCCGACCGAACGGATAACCGTTCAACCCCCTGGGAGGTCTCGTGGCCCGTCTGACTGATGGTGCGGAGCTGCTCAAGTGCTCTTTCTGTGGAAAGAGTCAGAAGCAGGTGCGCAAGCTCATTGGAGGATCCGGTGCGTACATCTGCGATGAGTGCATCGAGCTGTGCAACGAGATCATCGAGGAGGAGCTGGGCGCCCAGCAGGTGACCTCGTCCGCGACCCCGCTTCCCAAGCCGCGCGAGATCAACGAGTTTCTCAACACGTGGGTGATCGGCCAGGACCGGGCCAAGCGTGCTTTGTCGGTGGCGGTCTACAACCACTACAAGCGCGTGCGTTCGCGCGATGCGGGAAACGCCGAGGACATGCTCGGCACGAAGTCCAACATCTTGCTCCTGGGGCCCACGGGAACCGGTAAGACCCACCTGGCGCGCTGCCTGGCGCGCCTGCTGGATGTTCCCTTCGCGATCGTAGATGCCACCGCTCTGACCGAGGCCGGCTACGTGGGCGAGGACGTGGAGAATATCCTCCTGCGCCTCATCCAGGAGGCCGACGGCGATATCAAGAAGGCGGAGAAGGGCATTATCTACGTCGACGAGATCGACAAGATTGGTCGCAAGGCGGAGAACGCGTCTATCACCCGCGACGTGTCGGGCGAGGGTGTGCAGCAGGCACTTCTGAAGATCATCGAGGGCACGGTCGCGTCGGTTCCGCCCACCGGTGGGCGCAAGCACCCGCACCAGCAGTTCCTGGAGATCGACACCTCCGGGATTCTGTTCATCGCCGCCGGCGCTTTCGCGGGCATCGAGGACATCGTCAAGGCCCGCCTGGGTCGGCGCTCCACGGGCTTCGGCTCAGAATTGAAGAGCGCCTCGGAAATGGGTGATCTCTATGAGGCCGTCAGCGCCGAGGACCTGCATAAGTTCGGCATGATTCCCGAGTTCATCGGCCGACTGCCCATCCTGACCTCGACGAAGGAACTCACCGAGGAGGACCTCGTGCGAGTCCTCACGGAGCCGTCGAACTCTCTCGTGCGCCAGTACCAGCACCTCTTTGACCTGGACGGTATCGACCTGGAGTTCACCCACGAGGCGCTCCTGGCGATTGCGGCGCGCGCGAACGAACGCAAGACGGGCGCGCGAGGCTTGTCCTCGATCATGGAGGCGACCCTCTCGGACCTCATGTTCGACCTGCCGAGTCGAGACGACGTTGCCCGCGTGGTCATCACCCGCGACCTGGTGGAGGGCGTCGGAGCCGCCGAGCTCTACCCGGAGCGTTCTTCGGAAGGCAAACGCAGCGCCTGAGTCCTCCCGGTAGACTGGGAAGCAGTCGGGGAGAGCGAGGTAGGCATGGACCAGCGTGAGGACGCGCGGGCGGCGGCGCGCGCCGATCGGGGTGTGGAGGGAGTTCCCGCCGAGCTCGCCGACGCGCGCGCAACGATCGATAACATCGATGCCGCTCTCATCCACATTCTTGCCGAGCGATTCCGCTGCACCCAGCGCGTCGGGCACATCAAGGCACGGCTGAACCTCCCGCCGGCGGACCCCGCGCGCGAGGCTCGCCAGGTTGAGCGCCTGAGAGCGCTGGCGCTCTCCTCGGGCCTTGACCCCGACTTCGCTGAGAAGTTCCTGGGCTTCATGGTGCGTGAGGTGATCCGCCACCACGAGGACATCAAGGCCGAGTACGACGAGGGTGCCGCCCTCTGATCAGGGCATCTTCACTGACCCGAGTTAGTTTGGCGAGGCGCAGGCTCCCTCTTCGTCGAAAGAACCGCTAGTTGTCTGATGAAACTCTGCGCGGCTTCCCCGATAGTTTTCAGGTAGCTTCCAGCCTCGTGGTCTGTAATCTATCCAGGCAGTGAGAACCACAGCCCCGAGCAGTCCATAAGGAGTTTCGATGAAGAATCGCGCGCACGTGCGCGGCCTGGCCATTATCGCCATCACCCTGGCGGCGGCCCTCAGCGCATGCGGATCGACCTCGTCCACGACGAGCGGCCAGAAGAACAACCCGTCGGCGTCGTCCTCGAACGCGGCGAGCCAGGATGCGAACCTGATTTTCGCCCAGTGCATGCGGGAAAAGGGCTTTGACGTGCCCGACACCGGTCTGACCCCCGACAACGCGAAGGACACGTCCGCAGGATTTAACGCTGCCGTCAACGAGTGCATGGCAAAGACCGATGGCCTCACGGGGCAGGATGACCTGACGAAGGACCCGGCCGCGCGCGACGCTCTCGTCAAGGGAGCCCAGTGCCTGCGCGACCTCGGCTACAACGTGAAGGACCCGGAGCCGGGCAAGGGCGTGGACATCCAGGACGTTCCGCAGGATGCCCTCAACAAGTGCTTCGGCAACCCGGGAGGTAGCAAGTGACCGTTGCTCGTTCCTCGCGCCTCGTGGCCGCCCTCGCCATGGTCGCCGTCGGCGCAGTGACGCTGTCGGCGTGCTCCGGGGGCAGCGCCGACGCGCAGACCCCCCAGTCCTTCGACGGTGCGACCGCAACCATCACCCGCGGCGACCTGTCGGGCGAGACCGCCGTCCAGGGAAACCTGCACTACGCGGACTCCTACGACCTCAAAAGCGCCTTCACCGGAGTGATCACGGCACTGCCGACGCCCGGCACGACCCTCGAGCAGGGGTCGCACGTGTACACCGTCGCGGGCAACAGCGCCTACCTGCTGCACGGCGCCACCCCCGCGTGGCGCGACTTCTCTGAGGGAATGAGCGACGGCGCTGACGTCAAGCAGCTGGAGACCGCCCTGTCCGAGCTCGGCTACTTCCAGGCCACCCCCAACGAGCACTTCGACTGGAACACGATCGCGGCGATCAAGCGCTGGCAGAAGGCCCTCGGGCTCACGCAGGACGGCACCCTCCCCCTGGGCACCGTGCTCTTTGCCCCCGAGGACGTGCGGGTTGGCGCCTTGAAGTCCCGCGTCGGAGATACCGCGACGCCCGAGACCGAGCTCTTTGCGGCCTCGTCCTCGCGCCAGGTCATCTCCGCCAACCTCAAGCTCTCTGACCAGAGCCTGGGAGTCGTCGGTACCAAGGTCACGATTCGCCTCCCGGGCGCTGCCTCGACCACGACCGGGACGATTACGTCGGTGGAGCCGCCCCGGGACAAGCCCGGCGAGGAGGGCACCAAGGAGAAATCGAAGGAAAGCAGCGGTGAACGCATCATCCCGATCACCGTCACCCCCGATGACACCGAGGCCCTGGAGGGAACTCAGGAGGCGTCCGTTTCGCTGGGAATCACCTCGCAGACGCGCACGAATGTGCTCTCGGTGCCCCTGGGCGCTCTCGTTGCCCTGACCACCGACCAGTTCGGCGTTGAGGTTGTCGATGACAACGGTCAGGTGCGCCGCGTCCCCGTCACCGTCGGCCTGTTCGCGGGCGACCGCGTCGAGATCAGCGGCGAGGGACTCGCCGAAGGCCAGCGCGTGGTGGTGCCCAACAGATGAGTCACATCCTGCAATTGACCGACGTGCACCGGTCCTTCGGCAGTCCGCCCGTGCACGCTTGCAACGGAGTGTCTCTGAGCGTTGACGAGGGCGAGTTCGTCGCCATCGTGGGCCCGTCCGGCTCCGGCAAGTCCACCCTGCTCAACCTAATTGGGACCCTGGACAGGCCCAGCTCGGGCACCGTGAGCATCAGCGGCATGGACGTGTCGTCCCTAAGCGACACCGACCTGTCGGGGGTGCGCTCGAACCTGATCGGCTTCGTCTTCCAGCAGTTCCACCTCACGCAGGGAGTTCCCGCCATCGATAATGTGGCCGACGGCCTGCTCTACCGGGGAGTGCCCCGGGCCCGCAGGCGCGAGGCGGCACGCGAGGCGCTGACCCGCGTGGGACTCGGACACCGCATGGACCACAAGCCGCACCAGATGTCGGGCGGTGAACGCCAGCGTGTCGCCATCGCCAGGGCCATCATCGGGCACCCCGCCCTGCTGCTGGCCGACGAGCCAACCGGCAACCTCGACTCGCGTTCGGGCGCGTCCATCGTCGCCCTCCTGCGTGAGCTCAACGAGGCCGGCACCACGATCATCGTGATCACCCACGACAACGAACTGGCGGCGTCTCTGCCGCGGCAGATCGCCATCCGTGACGGACAACTTGTATCGGACTCAGCGCACCCGGGAGGTAAGCCATGACGAGTAAGAAAAGCTCGCGCACCGCGCGCTCCAGCTTGCGTGCCAGCGATATCGGCCGCCTGGGCCTGACCGGCCTGCGCTCGCGTCCCATGCGAGCCGTCCTGTCCGCCCTGGGTATCGCCATCGGTATCGCCGCGATGGTCGGCGTCGTCGGGGTCTCCTCCTCCTCGCAGGCCCGCCTGCAGGAACAGCTGCGCGCGTTGGGCACGAACATGCTCACGGCGCGCAGCGGGGCAGACCTGTCGGGCACGGACCTCGTGCTGCCGGAGGACTCGGTGGGCAGGACCCGGATGATTCCGGGCGTCACCTCCGCGGCCTCCACGTCGACCCTGACGGGAGTGTCCGTCTACCGCTCGCGCCTGTCCGACCCGAACGCGACCGGTGGAACCCTCACGATGGCCGCCGACACGAATCTCCTCGACGTGGTCTCGGGCACGATGAAGAGCGGAGTGTGGCTCAACGATGCGACGGCCCACTACCCGGGTGTCGTCCTCGGGTCTAAGGCCGCCCAGCTCCTGGGCGTGGTCGAACCCGGCACCCAGGTGTGGCTCGGGGGAACGTCCTTCACGGTCCTGGGCATCATGAACCACCTGCCCCTCGCCGAGGAGCTCGACAACGCCGCGCTGATCGGCATTCCCGCCGCCAAGGCGCAGTTCGGCAAGGGATCGACGCCCACCGCGATCTACGAGCGCTCCGAGGAGTCCCAAGTGGAGACCGTGCGTTCGCTCCTGGGGCCCACGCTCGCCCCTCAGGGATCCACGGGCCTGAAGGTGTCGCGCCCCTCGGACGCGCTGGCGGCGCAGAACGCGGCCGATCAGACGCTGACGACGCTGCTCGCCGGTGTCGGCTCGATCGCCCTCCTCGTCGGCGGCATCGGCGTGGCCAACACGATGATCATCTCCGTCCTGGAGCGACGCAAGGAGATCGGTTTGCGCCGGTCCCTGGGGGCTAAGCGCTCCCACATCACGGTTCAGTTCCTGGCCGAAGCGCTGATCCTGTCCTTCCTCGGTGGCGTCGCCGGCTGCCTCATCGGCGCCGGTGTCACCTGGGGCATGTGTCTGGCCTACGGCTGGCCTCCCACCCTCCACTGGTGGGTGATCGCCGCGGGCCTGGGTGCCACTCTCCTCATCGGCGCCGTCGCGGGCCTCTACCCCGCAATCCGAGCGGCACGCACGCCGCCCACCGCGGCTCTGGCCTCCCAGTAGGGCCGAGCATGCAACGACAAGGCCGTGGCCGTCTCGCACCTCTCCGCTCGGGAGGGTAGGCGAGACGGCCACGGTCATACGCGCGGCTAGTGCTGGACGGGTCCTCCGTAGAGCTCGTCAATGACGGAGGCGAGGCGGGCCGTGGCCTCGGCGCGCTTGACCTTCAGGGAAGGGGTGAGCAGGCCGTTTGCCTCCGTGAAGTCGGTGGAGAGGACCTTGATCTTGCGGATCGACTCGGCACGCGACACGTGCTCGTTCGCCGAGGCTACCGCCTTCTCCAGTGAGGCGAGGACCTCGACGTTGGAGGAGGCCTCGGCCACGCTCATGGGAGGCAGGGAGTGCGCGGCGAGCCAGTCGGGCAGCATCTCGGCGTCCAGGGTGATGAGGGCTGCGACGAAGGGCCTCTGGTCTCCCACGACGAGCACCTGGGAGATGAGGGGGTGGGAGCGCATCGGGTTCTCCAGGGACGCGGGGGTCACGTTCTTGCCTCCGGCCGTGACGATGATGTCCTTGGCACGCCCCGTGATGGACACGTAGCCGTCGCGGTCCAGGGATCCCAGGTCGCCGGTGCGGAACCATCCGTCGTCGGTGAAACAGGCGGCCGTGGCGCCCGGGTCGTTGTTGTAGCCCTGGAACACGCTGGGCCCCTTGAGGAGGATCTCACCGTCGTCGCTGATCTTGAAAGACATGGGCGGCAGCGCGGGGCCGACGGTGCCGATCTTGGACAGGCGGGGGGTGTTGACGGAGACGGGGCCAACCGTTTCGGTCAGCCCGTAGCCCTCCAGCACGGGGATGCCGATGCCCCGGTAGAAGTGGGCGAGCCAGGTCGCCAGGGGAGCGCCCCCGGAGATGATGTAGTCGGCATTGCCGCCCACGAGGCGGATGATCTGCTGGTAGACGAGCTTGTCGGCCAGGGCGTGCTGGGCCTTCAGGGATGCGGAGGGGCCCTCGTCGGTGTCCAGGGCGCGCGAGTAGGCGATCGCGACCTTGGCCGCCCAACGGAACACCTTGCGCTTGGGGCCGCGCGACTTCGTGTCGGCGGAGTTGTAGATCTTCTCCAGGACGCGCGGCACGACCAGGAGGTAGCTGGGCCGGAACGAGGCCAGGTCGGGCAGGAGGTTCTTGATGTTGGGGGCGTGGCCCATGACGCCGTTGCCGCTGATCTGGAAGACCTGCAGGAAGCGGGCGAACACGTGGGCGAGGGGCAGAAAGAGGAGGAGACGCGAGGTGGTGCCTGCCGCGATCTCGGGCATCCACGCGTGGGCGTTGAGGCACAGGTTCGTGAAGTTCTCGTGGGACAGGACCGTGCCCTTGGGGGTGCCCGTCGTGCCCGAGGTGTACACGATGGTGGAGATGTCGTCCTTGGTGAGGGCCTCGGAGCGGGCGACGACGCGGTCGCGGGGCGTGGTGGCGCCCTCGGCGATGAGGGTGTCGATGGCCTCGGAGTCCAGGGAGAGCACCTCCGTGTTGACCCTTCCTTCGCGTTCGGCTGCGGTGCGCACGATCTCCGCCATGGACACCGTCTCGGTGACGACCAGGTCGACGTCGGCGTCGGTGAGGACGTGGGCGACCTGGTCGATGGAGCTGGTCTCGTAGATGGGGACGGGGATGAGGGCGGCCGCCCAGCACGCGAAGTCCAGGAGCGTCCACTCGTAGCGGGTGCGGCTCATGATGGCGACGCGGTCCCCGGGCTGCAGGCCGCGGGCGATGAGGCCGGCGGCCACGGACTGGACCTCGTCGTAGAACTCGCGCGCCGTCACCGGCCGCCACGTGTCGCCCATCCCCACCTTGCGCAGGATGAGGGGGCGGGTGGCGCCGCGCTGGACGCGCTCCTTGAGGAGGCGCGGAATCGTCGTGTGCTCGTCCACTCGCACGAGGACGGGCGCGTGCCATTCCAGCGCCCCGGTGGTTGTCTCGGTCGGCGTTGTCTTTTCGTCGTTGGACGAGGCCGGGGTGTTGGTCGTGGACATGCCTGCTCCCTGGAGTTTCGGCGGGAACGCCACGAAGCCTGTGAGGCCGTGGCGTCGTTGCTGCTACCCGCTATCCTACGCTCCCGTAGGGTGGGGGAGGGGGGCTGTCTTTAGCGTTGGTCCTGCATTGCGGGGCTTTTGACTTTGTGTGTGTTAGCGTCGGCGCTGGAACGATTCGAGGGCATGCGTGAGTGCTTCTTCGAGTGTCAGCCTGGACTGGCGCGTGGAGAGAACCGAGAGGATGACGACGCTGTCGTCGGTTACGAGAAAAGCGATGAGGAGGGTTTTGCGGAATCCGATGATGCGCATTCCCGGGTGATGCAAGGAGAACGCTTGGCCCCGTAGCGGAAAGTCGGGAAGCTGCTCGATGTAATCCGTCAGGGCGTTCATGTAGTTGCGTGCTGTGACTTCGGAGCCGCTCACGGACGCGATGGAGCGTCGAAGTTCTCTGAACTGTTGCCGAACCTTGCTCGAAAAGATCAGGCGGGAGCGTTTCCCGTTCATGTCAGTCCCAGCTCAGCGCGAATCTCGTCCAGCGTGTAGACATTGTCCGGGTTCTCCTCATAATCACGAACAGCCTGAGCGAGATCTTCCTGCAGCCAGCGGTCGAGCTCGTCTCGTGTCCGCCGGTCGCGGCGTTCCTCAAGCGCCTCTATTGCCTCCTCGTAGAAGGCAGGGGAGACCAAGACCGCGCGCGTCTGCGCGCCGCGCGAGCGCAGCTCGACGGGTTCGACTTGAGCGGCGGCGATGTAGTGGGCCTGGTTCTGACGAAAATCGGAAAGCGTAGCGGTCGACATGTACTAATTGTACAAGTTGTTAGAGTCTTGCGTGTCGGTTCATAGTGGAGTGTTCATGACTGCGGGCGCCAGAATGGCGAGATGTCCTGCTTCTCTGCGAGCTGGTGCTGGATGAAGGTATCGAGGAGTTCGTAGTCGAAGGGCTTGTTCCAGGGCTGGCGGGCGAACATCTTTCCGAAGTCCGTGCCGCGCTCGCGCATGATCTGCTCGAAGCGGATCATGGTGGCGCGCTCGGGGGCCATCGCCATGTGCTTGGACGCGGCCGAGAACCCGATGATGTAGGTCCCGTGGTGGGTGGACATCGGCTGGTTCCACGCGATGCGCGGCTCCAGCTCCGGGAACTTGCACGAGACCCAGTCCAGAACGTCCACCATCCGTGCGCGATTGTCGGCGTTGGGGATGGTCTCGAGGTGCTCGTCGAGCGTCTTGATTGTCATGGCTTCACCCAAGGCGACAGACGTCCAGGTAGCCTCGTATAGCTCTGTGTTATTCAAGAGTGCAGTTGAGAGTGGGTGCACCAATGGGAAGCAGGGCTACAGCGTCGAATGGGCATGGGGTTGGCTAGATGTAGCTTCCTTGCTAAGTTGACAGAGATGGCATCAGCGTCAACGCAGGGCGAATAACGAGGAGGTTAGGAGTGTGTCTAGTGACTGATAAGCAAGATGTGCTCGTTGATTGGTGCAGGCGACAGCAGGAATCGTTAAAAATTAATGTTGTGGATCAAGGTGTAGAAAACCTTGTCGGAATGGTTTCTAGACAGTCGATCTGCGCATCGTTACGCTTTCAATGTAGAGATCGCTTGGATAAAGTTAGGCAATCAAGACTGACTGATCAATTTTTCGTGGAGTTCCGTTCTGGACTAACGTTTGGGGATAAGAAATGAATATGTGGTGGGAATCTCTTTCGGATAAGTGGTCGTGGGATGATCCCATGATCGTCTTGGGTTTAGTCTCCTTGGCGGCTTCTGCGTTCATTCCTATTGTATTATGGATACTCGGCAAGAAATAGGCGAAACGTAACGATGAATTCCTTGTTAGTCAAGCGTCGCTTTCTCAGCGGCAGCGACGCGATACGCTGCTGGAGATCGTTGCGCAATCCTCTGATGCTGCCTATCTGGGAATTCTGTGGAGGGAGATTCGCGAGTCTGATAAGTATGAGCCGGAGGATCGGGATCTCCTTCTCGCTCGCTTCCGCGTTAATCCTGTTATCGCGCTTCCAGGAACGTCCACCGGCGTCAGGGTGCAGGATGACCTGACTGATGCCGTCGTGAGTGATTATGTTGACGGGCTTGAGCGTCGCTATACAGAAAGAGCAAGTGGGGGCTTTCCGTATCCCGGTTTGCTCGACTTCATTAAAGAGACAAAACGTTGTAAGGCAAAGATTGATGTATCAAGGATCGTCGATCTCGTCACAGGACCCACAGCAGAAAAGCAACGTCCAGGCCACATCTTTTTCTCCAATCTGGTCAATATTCTTCCTGGGGCAGCGAGTTATCTTCTTCGTAGCGTTGAGGACGTTGATCCTCGTGCTCCTGGTGGGCTTAGGCTGAATATTCTGACAGGCACCCTCCTTGCGATCCAAGAGGTGGAAATGGAGCGCCGAAAGCCGAAATTGAGCGTGGAAACTGTCGAACAGTTGAGGAAGGGGGTTGCCGGAGCTCTCGCTTCTCTGCTGCATCGAGGTGTGTTGCGCTCGTTTGACCATTGGGAGCGTAAGGGACCGACCGAACCTGTTAGTGCTACGGTTGCTTGGCTCGTCAGAGCAGTCGGGTGGGTCGCCGACACTGACAAGCATCTGGCGATGCGAATGATTGAAAATCTATCTGACACTATCCAGTCGATACCCAATGAAGATCGAGGCTGGGGGGTTGATAGTCGTCATGTTCGTCAGGGATTTGGGTGCATCAGGGAAAAGCAGCCCGAATTGTGGCAGGTGTATGGGCAGAGAATGGAATTGGCGGCCACGAAAGTTGGTCCGTGGAGGGGGAATGATGGGGATAATGGCTGAAATAGCGCTTAGAGGTATCCGTTTTGGGCTTAACGTCTGGGGGTAAGAAGTGACCTCCCAGCATGGGACTATCTCCTGGTTGGGGGTGAGCCTTCAGGACTGGACGAATATAGCCATGATTTTCGGAACAATTGTCACTTTCATTGTAGCTCTTGCTGCCCTGTTGGTGTCGGTTGCTGCACTCCGGTCGCAACATGAGGCACTGCCGGTGTCGGTGAATTCCGGTTTATGGGGCGCGGCTATGTGGATGAAGGTGATGATGTTCGGTGACTGGCGGCTTGGATGCAGAACACTGGCGTGACGACGTATGCCCACGAGGTGTATCGCTATGAGTGGGAGCCATTAGCCCTGCGTGAGGAGCAGCTCCCGGATGTGGCGAGGGATGGAGTTCCTGGCTCCATGCCCGAGTCTTTGCGGTCCAAGAGTAAGCATGAGCTACGGGAAAAGCTGGCGCGTTCGATCCTGGGGACCTTCTTTCGGGGCAATATTCGATGTTCTATGTTTCCTGCCCTCCTGGCGTTGAGCGTGTGAAACTCGCCGTTACGATGAGTATTAAGCGCGAAGCCAGATCCGATTCATCTCCAGTGAATGGCTTGATGTGCCGAGTGCCGAGGAGCTAATTGTGTCGACGCGGGAAACTCGGGGTTATCATGGACAGCAGGCTCGTAGTAGTGCGCGCTCGGATAACAGTGCTGAAGGTGCAGGTGAGTAGCAACCTGGGCCGCCGGGGTACGTGGGAGACCGTGTTGTTCCGCGTCGTCGACATGGCCGGGCTGCAAGCGTAAAGTGGCTCTTTTGTCTGCTTACAAGGGGGGGGCCGCCCGTGGATTCCCACGGGCGGCCCCCCCAGCAACCTGACGCTCAGCTCTTGCGCTTGGCAGGAGCCTCGCCCAGCTCGAAGGACTCGACAACGGCCTCGGTGGCCTCAGCGTCGCCGGACGCAGCCACGGTCAGGGCGCCCACGGCCTTCGACGCGGCCTCCAGGTCACCCTTCACCGACGCCAACGCCTCCACCTGAGCCCGCGGGGCGCGCACCGTCACCGCCAGGAATGGGGTGCGCGGCGACACCTTCGCCTCGGACTTCACGCGGCGCAGCGCGATCAGCGCAGACGACGCTGCCTCGAGCACCGAGGGATCACCCGCTACGCCCGCCAGATCGGAGGAAACCGGCCAGGGCGCCGTGTGGACGCTTCCCTCGCGGTACCAGCTCCACACCTCCTCCGTCACATAGGGGAGGAACGGGGCCAGCAGGCGCACCACGTTGTCAATCACGATCGCCAGCGCCGCACGCGCCGACGCCGCCGACGCCTCGTCCCACGCGCCATCGCGGTTGTAGGCGCGCTCCTTCACCAGCTCCAGGTAGTCGTCGCAGAACGTCCAGAAGAACGACTCCGTGACCTCGAGCGCGCGAGAATGCTCGTAGGACGCCAGAGCCGCCGACGCCTCGTCAATAACCCGGGAGAGTGTCGCCACGACCGCGCGATCCAGCGGCACCGTCACCAGCGCAGGATCCAGGTCGATCGCCGCGCCCTCGCCGCCCATCGTGAGCGCGAACTTCGAGGCGTTCAGCACCTTGATCGCCAGGCGGCGACCAATCTTCATCTGCTGCTCGTCGAACGCCGCATCCAGGCCCAGGCGAGCCGACGCCGCCCAGTAACGCACCGCGTCCGAACCGTACTTCTCCAAGATGCCCATCGGGGTCACGACGTTGCCCTTGGACTTGCTCATCTTCTTGTGGTCCGAATCCAGGATCCAGCCCGACAATCCCGCGTGCTTCCACGGCAGCGCCCCGAACTCCAGGTCCGCGCGCACGACGGTGGAGAACAGCCACGTGCGAATGATGTCCTGGCCCTGCGGGCGCAGATCCATCGGATACGTGCGAGCGAACAGGTCCTCATCGTCCAGCCAGCCGCACGCCAGCTGCGGGGATAGGGACGACGTCGCCCACGTGTCCATGATGTCCAGCTCGCCCACGAAGCCGCCGGCCACGCCGCGCTGCTCCTCCGCGAACCCCTCCGGCACGTCCGTCGACGGGTCGACGGGCAGAGCGGCCTCGGAGGGGGTGATGATGTCGTCGTAGTTCACCTGGCCGTCCGCGTCCACGCGGTACCACAGCGGGAAGGGCACGCCGAAGAAGCGCTGACGGGACACCAGCCAGTCGCCCTTGAGGCCCTTCACCCAGTTCTCGTAGCGCACGCGCATGAAGTCGGGGTGGAACTCCAGCTCGCGGCCCCGCCCGATCAGTTCCTCGTTCAGGTCCGAGCCCGAGGCCGGGTTCGTCCACGCGCGGCCACCGTTGCGGATGTACCACTGGCGCGAGGTGACGATCTCGAGGGGCTTGTCGCCCTTCTCGAAGAAGTTCGTCTGACGCATCGTCTTGGTCGGCTCGCCCTTCAGCTCGCCCGAGGAGCGCAGGGCCGCCACCAGGGCCTCGCGCGCGGAGAACGTCGTCTTGCCCGTGATCTCGGCAAAGGCCTCGCGGCCCGCATCGGTCGTGATCCACTCGGGGATCTCGGTGACGATGCGGCCGTCCTTGCGCAGGATCGCGCGCAGCGGCAGCTCCAGGTCGCGCCACCAGTCGATGTCGGTCGTGTCGCCGAAGGTGCAGCACATGGCGATGCCCGCGCCCTTGTCCATCTCGGCGTCCGGGTGAGCCAGGATCGGCACCTCCACGCCGTACACGGGGGAGGCCACCGTCGTGCCGAACAGCGGCTTGTAGCGCTCGTCGTCCGGGTGGGCAATCAGGGCGACGCACGCGGCCAGAAGCTCCGGGCGCGTCGTCTCGATGCACACGTCCACGCCGTCCTCGACGGGCGCGCCCGCGGCTGCGGCCTTCGCCGCCGCGTCGGCGTCCGTGATGTGGAAGGCCAGGCGGTGATAGAAGCCCGGGTACTCGCGGCTCTCCAGCTCCGCCTGGGCGACTGCCGTCTGGAAGGTCACGTCCCACAGGCCCGGGGCCTCGGCCTGGTAGGCCTCCCCGCGCTCCAGGTTACGCAGGAACGCGGCCTGGGCGACCTTGCGGGCGCGCGCGCCGATCGTCTGGTAGTTCTGCTTCCAGTCCACACTCAAGCCCAGGTAGCGCCACAGCGCCTCAAACTGGGCCTCGTCCTCGACCGTGAGACGCTCGCACAGCTCCACGAAGTTCTTACGCGAAATCGGCTTCTGATCCCGGGCCTTAATCGACTTCCCGTCGCCGCCCACGTGCGGGGGCTCGAAGTTGGGATCGTAGGGGGCCGTCGCATCCACGCGCACGCCGAAATAGTTCTGCACGCGCCGCTCCGTGGGCAGGCCGTTGTCGTCCCACCCCATCGGGTAGAACACGGACTTGCCCATCATGCGCTGGTAGCGGGCCACCACGTCGGTGTGGGTGTAGGAGAAAACGTGGCCGATGTGCAGCGAACCCGACACCGTGGGCGGGGGAGTGTCGATCGAGTACACCTGCTCGCGGCTCGCGCTGCGGTCAAAAGCGTAGGTGCCCTGGGTCTCCCAGGTCTCACCCCACTTTGCTTCGAGGCCTTCGGGAGCTGCGCGGTCGGGCACGCGGGGCGCCTGCGCGCGGGGGGTCATGGCCATGAGTGAGTTGTCTCCATCCGAGTCGTGGACTATGTGCCCCACTAGCGTACTGATTCGCGCGCCTGCCGGTCCAACGCAGCGCCGGGAGAGAGGTCGCAGCTTGCTCACACGGCGCGTCACACTCGTCCCCCTGGTGGCGCCCCCAAGATCTCGCGATCCCGTGGCGCTACCGTGGTGTCAGACGCGGGAGCCTGGCCGGGGCCACTGCGCGGAAGGGGAGAACATGAGCGCGCAATCGCTGGGAGAACAGACCGTCGACCTGTTGGGGCGCCTCGTGCGCCTGGGCTGCGTCAACGACCTGACCGCCGACTCGGGCGGGGAAGAACGCGCAGTCGAGGTCCTGGAAGACTTCTTCGACGACGTTCCCGTCTCCATGGAGCGAGTGTCCCCACACCCGGGGCGAACCACCCTCATCGTGACGGTCGGGGGAGACGCCACCCCTGCCGACGGGGATGGCAGGGGGCCGCTGACCCTCCTCGGGCACACGGACGTCGTGCCCGTCGACGAGGCCAAGTGGACGCGCGACCCCTTCGGCGCTGCGGTCGAGGATGGGGTGATGTGGGGGCGCGGGACCGTCGACATGCTTCACCTGACGGCATCCATGGCGGTCGTGACACGCGAGGTCGCGAGGCGAGCCCAACGCGGCGACGCGCCCGCGCACCCTCTCGTTTTCGTCGCCGCCGCAGACGAGGAAGCCCGAGGAGGACTCGGCGTCCCGTGGATCGGCGAGAACATGGCCCACCTGGTCCCGTGGCACGCCGCCGTCTCGGAGATGGGAGGAGCCCACATCTACGGGCGCAGGGGCGCAGACAGCGTCGTCGTTGTCGTCGGAGAAAAGGGAGCGGCTCAACGACGCCTCCACATCCGAGGCGACGCAGGCCATGGCTCGGTCCCCCTCGGGCGCGTCAGCGCTGTCGAGCGGCTCGCCCAGGTGAGCGCGGCGCTGTCTGCGGCCCGCTGGCCCACCGCCACCGACGAGGTCTGGGCCTCCTTCGTGCGCGCCTTCGAGTTCGATGACACGACCGAAACAAGTCTCATCAACGGCACCTACGAGGGCGACTACTCCGAGTTCGGTGACCTGGCGGCGTTCGCCCACGCGATCTCCCACGTGACCGTTGCCCAAACGGCAGCGCGCTGCGGAGGCCCCATCAACGTGCTGCCCTCCCACGCCACCCTCGACCTCGACATTCGCACGCTGCCCGGCGTCGACGACGATGACGTGGACGCCGCCATCACCGCGGCCCTCGGCGATCTCGCCGAGCACGCGACCATCGAGCGCCTCCTGTGCGAGAGCGCCACGGCCTCGTTGATCGACACCGACCTGTACCGGGCGATCGAAGCGGCGCTGATGCGGCGCTACCCGGGCGCGAGCGTCGTGCCCGTCCTCTTCCCCGGCGGATCCGACCTGCGCGTGGCCCGCAGGCGTGGGGGCATCGGGTACGGCTTTGGAGCCGTGGACAGCGGGGCAAGCCTGGGACAGGTCTACTCCCAGCTGCACGCACACGATGAACACATCGCCGTGGCGGACGTGCGAGCGACCGCCGAGGTCCTGCACGAGGTCGTGACCACCTACCTGGGCGCATAACGAGGCCGGGGCCGGGTCACGTGTTCGTGCAACCCAGCCTCGGCCTCGTGAATGACGAGCGAGCCCCTTAGAGGACCATCGCGGCGATCCACCCGCCGACCAACAGCGGGATGTTGTAGTGGATGAATTCCGGGATGACCGTGTCGCGCATGTGGTCGTGCTGACCGTCCACGCTCAGACCGGCTGTCGGGCCAAGCGTGGAGTCGGATGCGGGCGAACCTGCGTCGCCCAGAGCACCAGCGGTACCGATGATCGCGACGGTGGCGACGGGGGAGAAGCCCAGCGTCAGGCACAGAGGCACGTAGATCGCCGAAATGATCGGCAGGGTCGAGAAGGACGAGCCGATACCCATCGTGATGACGAGGCCGACGACGAGCATGATCATGGCGGCCAGCGCCTTCGAACCATTGAACATCGCGGAGGTCTGCTGGACGAGAGGCTCGATCTGGCCCGACTTCTTCAGGACCTCGGCGTAGCCCTGCGCGGTGATCATGATGAGGCCGATGAGGCTCATCATCTTCATGCCTCCGCTGAATACGTCCTCGGCCCGCTGCCAAGGGACGACACGCATGGCGAGCATGAGGCACAGACCCACGAGAGCACCCACGAGCAGCGGGTCGGCATCGGAGTCCATCTTGGTCAGGACCGCCTGGATCACGAAGCAGGCGATGAGGGCGACGACGGCCGCCCACACCTTCACCATGCTGATCGGCTTGTCATTGCCCGTGCTGAACTCCGTCTCGCGCTGCTCGTATTCGCGCGGCTTGCGGTAGGAGACGAACAGGGCGATGAAGCAACCCACCGCCATGGACAGGGCGGGGATCGCCATGGCGGCCATCGGATTGACGATGCCCTCGACGGGCAGCCCCGCATCCTCAATGTTCTTGTAGAGAATGTCGTGCAGGAAGATACGACCGAAACCGATCGGCACGAACATGTAGGTCGTGACGATGCCGAAGGTGATGGCACAGGCGACCATGCGTCGGTCCATCTTCAGCTCGTTCATGACGCCGATGAGCGGGGGAACCAGCAGCGGGATGAACGCGATGTGAATCGGGATGAGGTTTTGGCTCATCACGCCCATGACGAGGACGCCTCCGAGGATGCCCCACTTGGCGGATCGGGCAACTCGCGCCGAGTTAGAGTCATCAGCGCTGCGCAGCTTCTTGATGATCCAATTGGCCAGGAGGCGAGGCAACCCCGAGTGGGCGACCGACATGGCGAAGGCGCCGAGCAGGGCGTAGGACAGTGCGATCTTCGCGCCGCCGGCGAGGCCATCCTGGAAGGCCACCATGGTGCCGGACATGCCCATTCCGGCCACGAGGCCGCCCACGAGGGAGGCGACGAAAAGGGAGATGACGACGTGTACGCGAGCGATGCTGAGGACCAGCATGACGATCACGGATAGCACGACTGCGTTGAAAAGCAACATGAGTGTTCCTGTGTTGAGGGTGCGCGACAGCGCAAAAGTGGAGAGGTAAGCCGCTTCGCGGCAGGTGGAATCAGCCGAGATGGGAGTCGGCGTGGATGGAGGCGTCGACGGCACCAACCAGTGCGGTCGACAAACCGCCTTCCTCGGCGGCCAGCAATCCCGCGATTGTGGTCCCGCCGGGGCTTGTCACACGATCAATGAGTTGCGCGGGGATGGTTCCGTTCTCGCGCTCGGCCAGGAGCAGCGCCGCGGCCCCCGCCATCGCCTGCGCCGCGATCTCGACGGCGCTGTCCTTGGACAGTCCGTACTTGAGACCCGCGCGGGCGAAAGAATCAACAATCTGGAAAAACCAGGCCGGAGAGCACGAGGCCAGGGCCTGGAAGACAGGGAAAAAGTCCTCGTCGATGAGGATCGTGCGGCCCACGGAGTCCATGAGGGAGCACACGGCGCTCACCTGCGCGTCCGTCGTTCCCGAGGCCGTCACGGCCGTCATGGACTGACCGACGGTCGCCGCGACGTTGGGCATAATGCGCACCAGGGGAATGCCTGCGCCGAAGTCGGTGGCAATCTGGTCGAGGGTACGCCCGGCCGCCAGGGATGCGACGCACACGTCGGGCCGACCCACGACGGTGGAGGAGATCTCCTTGATGACCGCGCGCTGGTCCTTGGGCTTGACTGCCAGGATGACGATGTCGACCTGGCGCGCCAGGGACACGTTCGAGGATGCGGCGCTCGCCCCGAGCTCGTCGGCCAGGTCGCATGCCTTGGCGGGCGTGCGGTTAGAAAAGACCAGGGTGGCGGGGTCGACACCGGACGCGACGGCGCCGCGAGCGATGGCCTGTGCCATGGCCCCCGTTCCGATGAATCCGATGCGCATGAGTTTCTCCCGCGGCTATTGGTCGATTGCGTTGCAGACTACCCCATTTTGCCTTCTCTTGGCCCAGTGGCCGAACTGTGAGACGAGGCCGGGGCCGGGGACCGTTGACAGTCCCAGCCCCGGCCTCGTGCCGCGTGCCCTCAGCGCTTGCGCGTGCCGAAGATGGAGCGCGTGATCTCGCGTCCGGCGGTGCGCAGCACGGAACCGAGGACGGATTCGACCTGGCGGGTGCGCCGCTCGGCGGCGCGTTGACGCGCGGCCTCCTCCTTCTCCTGCTGCTTCTCCACCTGGCGACGCAGCTTCTCCATCTCCTTCTCGCGGGCGGCCTGTTCCTTCGCCGCGGCCTTCTCCGCCTCGCGCGCTGCCTTCTCCGCCTCCTTGGCGGCTGCCTCCTGGGCGATGGCCTCCTCGCGGGCCGCCACGGCCTCCTCGGCGCGACGCGCGAGCTTCTCCTCGGCCGAATCGGGGTTCACGGCGTCGCGGTAGCGGCCCATGATGACGCTGGACTGGTTGATGCGCGCCACGGTGTCGGACGAGGCGGGGCCCATGACGGAGGCGGGCGCCCAGATGCCGACGGGCGTCACCGGAGTGGGGTTGCCCTTGGGATCGAGGACCGTCACCACGGCCTCGCCCGTGCCCAGCGTGGTGAGGACCTCGTCAAGCTCGAGGCTCGTCTTGGGGAACGTCTGAACCGTGGCCTTGAGCTTCTTGAAGTCCTCCGGAGTGGAGGCGCGAAGCCCGTGCTGAATACGCGACCCCAGCTGGGCGAGCACGTCGGAGGGGATGTCCTTGGGAGTCTGCGTCACGAAGACCACGCCCACGCCCTTGGACCGAATGAGCCGCACCGTCTGGACGACCTGACGCTCGAACTCCTTCGTTGCATCGGCGAACAACAGGTGGGCCTCGTCGAAGAAGAAGACGAGCTTGGGACGCGGGACGTCACCGACCTCTGGGAGCGTCGAAAACAGGTTCGCCAACAGGAACATGATGACCGCGCTGACCAGGGCGGGACGGGACGAAATGTCGCCCACGCCCAGCAGTGAAATGATGCCCCTGCCGCTCGAATCCGAACGGATCAGGTCCGCCGTGTCGAAGCCCGGCGCGCCGAAGAACTGGCCGCCGCCCTGGGACTCAAGAGCCGTCAGGGCGCGCAGGATCACCCCGGCCGTTGCCTTGGAGACGCCGCCGATTTCCGCCAGCTCATCCTTTCCATCCTCGCTGGTGAGGAAGGAGATCACCGAACGCAGGTCGGGCAGGTCCACCAGCTCCAATCCCTGGGAATCGGCCCACGCAAAGATCAACTGGAGGGCCTGTTCCTGCGTCGTATTGAGGGAGAGCGCACGTGCCAGCAGGATCGGCCCGAAATCGCTCACCTCGGCGCGCACGGGCACGCCCGGGAACTGCGCGTCCGCCCCGCCCAGGCTCAGCAGCTCAACGGGGAAGGCGCTGGCCGCCCACTGCTGCCCGTTGGCCGCCGTGCGAGAGAGGAGCTTCTCCGAGCTCGTACCCGGCTCGGCCAGGCCCGTCAGGTCGCCTTTGACGTCGCACAGGAGCACCGAGGAACCGCCGGCCGACAGCCCTTCGGCGAGGAGCTGGAGGGTGCGTGTCTTGCCCGTGCCGGTTGCCCCGGCGACCAGGAGGTGACGGTTGAACATCGGCAGAGGCATCGCTGCGCTCACGCCGAGCACGCGCACGCCCTCGTCAATGAGGGTTCCGACGGTGACGGCAGGAACATCCCAGGAGTAGGCGGCCTGAATGTGGGCGGCGAAGGGAGAGAGGCCGGATGCGGGCGCGGGGGACGAGGCAGGGCCGGGCTGAGTGGCGTCGCCTTGCGCGGCGGCCTCTTGCGTGGCGCGGGCGGGGGAGGCCGCCTCCAACGGCTCAGGGCTCGGGGCAGCGCTCGTTCTTTCCGCTTCGAGCTGGGCGCGCAACGCTTCGGCCTTTGCGCGAGCGGCTTCCGCCTCGGCCGCCTTCGCGGCGGCCTCGGCCTGCGCAAGCCGTGCCTTGAGGTCCTCAATGTTCTCGCTCATGGTGATGTCTTTCGGACTGAGGGCGCGCAAGCGCCGCGTGGCTGTGTCTTCCCGCACCAGTATCCCTTGGCGCCCGACCTCCGTGCGACTTATGGGCTGGGACAACCATGTGGGATGCATCCACAAGCCTGCCGGCACCGAAGGCGCCATGCACAGGGAAAGAAAAAGCCCCTGACACGCGCCGCCAGCGGGCGTAGCGTCCCAACTATGAACCTGTCGCAACTGCTGGCTCGCAGGCGCATGAGGGCCTTGACCAAGGCCGTGTACGATTCCGCTGTCTCGCAGGAGGACGAGGCCGCAGACAAGCGGGTGGCCCGGCTCCTCCCGGGAGGCGCGACCGTCGCGGCTCTCATCCTCGTCCTCGTCCTCATCACCGCCGTCAGCATCTGGAAACACGCGGGGAGCGCCCAGGCGCCGCAGAGGGAACAGACCGCGAGCGAAACAGGCGAGAACGGACAATCAACCGACGCCCAGACGGGCCCCACCGCCAGCCCATCCACGGCGGGAGGACAGGTCACCGTCTACGTGTCCGGGGCGGTGGCTTCCCCCGGAGTTCTCACCCTCCCCGCCTCCTCCCGCATCATCGATGCCATCGACGCAGCTGGAGGAGCCCTGCCCGACGCCGACCTCGACTCCCTCAACCTCGCCCGCGTCCTCGTTGATGGAGAACACATACGCCTCACCCATGCGGGGCAAAGCCCCGACGCGGACGCCGCCAACGAGGCGACCGCCTCCTGCGTCCGACTGGACACCGCCAGCGACAAGGATCTGCAAACCCTCCCGGGGATAGGCCCGGCCCTCGCCTCGCGGATCATCCAGTACCGCACGACCCACCCCCGCATCACCAGCGTCGACGCGCTGGACGAGGTGCCCGGAATAGGTCCCGCACTGATCGAGAAGATACGCCCGGGAGTGTGCCCATGAACGAGCGACAAGCCCCCGTCATGATCGACCTGCGTCTGCTTCCCGCCGCCGCCTCAACCTGGGCCGCCACCTGGTGGGCGACCAGCCGCCCACCTCCCTGGCCCCTCGCCGCGGCACTCCTGGTCCTGTGCTGCGCGGCCTCGGCATCGTACGCGTACTCGCGCCGACACACCCACCCACCCCGGCATGCCAGGACTCCTCCGCGATCGGCGCGCATGGGCGTCGCCCTCCTGTGCGCCTGCCTCGCCTGCGCGCTCGCGGTTGCCGGCATGGCGCGACAACGCTACGACGTAGATCCGGCTCGCGGTGAGGCCGGGCCGATCCGCGCGCGCGTCGTGCTCGAAGACGACCCGGCTCCGCTCTCCTCCGGTCACGTCGCGCGGCGGCAGGCCCGCGTGCGCATCACCGAGGTCTTCGACGGCATCCGATGGGCGCCTTCCCAGGCTCGCGCCCTCGTGAGCGCGCCGGGGTGGGAGGGCGCTGCTCGCGGCGACGTCTTCGAGGTGACGGGCACCCTCGACCCCTCCTTCGCCTCCGCGCCTCCCTCGGTGGGGGCCGTGCGAGCTCGCCGCGCCTCCCTCATCGAGCGGCCGGGCGGCGTCTACGCCTGGATGCGTGTCACTCACCGCTCCTTCGTCGCCGCCTGTGAGACGCTTCCCGGGCACGCGCGAGCCCTTGTCCCCGGGATGGCCATCGGTGACGACCGACTCCTCAGCGCCGACCTTGCCGAGGCCATGAAGGCGACCTCCCTGACCCACCTCACGGCAGTGTCCGGATCGCACATCGTGATCATCCTCGCGGCCCTGAACCTCGTGCTGCCGGCACGCAAGGTTCTGCGCCTAGTGGCCACGGCGGTCGTGCTCTGCGGCATCGTGATCCTTGTTGGACCCCAGCCCTCCGTCCTGCGATCGGTGTGCGTCGCGGCCGTGGCCTGCCTCGGGCTGGTTCTCGGGCGGGAGGGACAAGCCGTTGCCGCACTGAGCGGTGTCGTCATCGTGTCCCTGATCCTCGATCCATGGGCGTCGCGCTCCTACGGTTTCGCCCTGTCGTGCCTTGCTGCTCTCGCGCTCGTCGGCCCCAGCGCGGTCCTCATCAGGCGTGCGCGCCGACGACTGAGGGCGGACACGCGGCTCGGGCGAGCGGTGCGTGCCCTCGTCGAGGGCACCTGCGTTCCCGCCCTCGCAGAGGTCTTCACCGCGCCGCTCATCGTCTCGCTGTCCGGCACGGTTCCCGTGTGGGGGATAGCAGCCAACGTCCTGGCGGAACCCGCCGTTCCCCTGGTCACCCTCGCAGGCCTGGCCGGAGCCCTCCTCGCTCCCGTTTCCCCGACCGTGGCGTCCGCGTGCGCCTGGCTCGCCTCGTGGGGGACCGCGTGGATCGCCGCACTCGCGCGCTTCTTTTCGGGCCTCGCCGCCTCGGGCATCCAGGTACCCGGCGGCCCGCCCACGCTCCTGTCCCTCTACGCGTGCGCGGGAGCCGGATGGGGCGCGTGGGCGGCGTGGCGACGATGGGGTGCACCGGTCGTACAGGATGCCAGGGGACGGTGATTTCCCGGCGGGGCCATAGGCCCGCGGCCCCGCATCGGTGCGGGAGCTCGGCTTAAGGCGCCTCGCGGGTCGCTTCGGTGAGACCGGCCACGGGATGTGTCCGCTCAGGGCAAAGGCGGGCGCACACGAGCGCGCTCAGTGGCAGACTTAGACAATCAGAAGCGCTGTGGAAAGGCAGGGAGACGTGGCAGCACGCGGCGGGCGAGGCGCGACGCCCACCCAGGTAGCGCTGGCCCCCATCGTCCTCATCAAAGGAAGCGAGGGGCTCCTCGTTGACCGTGCGCTTGACCAGCTGCGCTTCCTCGCCCACCAGGCCGATCCCAACCTCGAACGCACGGATATCGTCGCCGCCACCTACCAGGCCGGGCAGATCGACGTCATTGCCTCCCCCTCCCTCTTTGGGGAGTCCCGCATGATCATCATCCGCGACCTCGAAACGATGAGCGACGCCCTCGCCGCCGACCTGATCGCCTACGCGAGTGCTCCAGCCCCCGACGTGTGGCTTTTCCTCGCCCACCCCGGCGGCAACGCGCGGGGCAAGAAGGTCATCGACGCGATCACCAAGGCCAAGTGGCCCGTCATCCCCGCCGAACCCCTCAAGAACGACCGCGAGAAGCTCGCGCTCATCGCCTCCGACGTGCGTTCCGCACGTCGACAGATGGACAACGAGGCCATGCAGGCCCTCGTCGACGCTCTGGGCAACGATCCGCGCGCGATGGCGGGGGCGCTCGCACAGCTCCTGTCTGACGTGAGTGGGCGCATCACCCTGGAGGACGTGTGCCGTTACCAGGCCGGGCGCGTGGAAGCCACCGGCTACGACGTGGCCGATGCTGCGGTCGCCGGACACTCCGCGAAGGCACTGACCCTGACACGCCACGCCTTCGCCACCGGCATCGCCCCGCAGGTGCTCGTCGCCGCACTCGCGATGAAGTTCCGGGCGATGGCGAAGGTCTCAATCGGAGGGGGTGCCTCGTCCCTGAAGATGGCCCCCTGGCAGGTGGACCGAGCCCGGCGCGAGCTGCGTGGCTGGTCCGATAACTCCCTGGCCGCGGTCTTCGGAGCGATCGCTACCGCGGATGCAGAAACGAAGGGCGAGTCGCGCGACCCCCAGCGGGCGATCGAGAAGGCCATCATCACGATTTGCCGGCTGCGCGGACGCTGAGCGCGGGGCGGGTGCGGTGCGCGAGGCGCCCGCGATGGGACAGATGTCAGTGGAAGGACACAGATGAGAACAATTGGAATACTGCTGGGTCGGCTGCGAGAGTTTAAGTCTCCCGCGCTCCTCACCCCGCTCTTTATCGTGGGCGAGGTTGTTTTCGAGTGCCTGATCCCGCTGATCATGGTTTCCCTCGTGGACGCCCTCGACGGCACGTCCCTCGCCCCGGTCGCGCGTCTGGGAACGATCCTCATCGGCCTGGCCTTTGCCTCGCTGGCGTGCGGTGTTCTCGCCGCGCGCTTCTCGGCGACCGCGTCGGTTGGCCTGGCGAAGAACCTGCGTCAAGACCTCTTCTTCCGCGTCCAGGACTTCTCCTTTGCCGATATCGATCGGTTCTCGACCTCCTCCCTGGTCACGCGGATGACAACGGATGTCACCAACGTCCAAAATGCCTTCGGGATGCTCATTCGCATCGCCGTGCGAGTCCCGCTCATGATCGTCTTCTCCATCGTCATGGCGTGGCGCATCAACGTGTCGATGGCGCTCATTTTCCTGGCGATGGTGCCTGTTTTGGCGATCATTCTCGCGCTCATTGTTCTCGTGGCCTTCCCGATTTTCCGCCGCATCTTCAAGAAGTACGACGCGCTCAACAACTCTGTCCAGGAGAACGTTGCGGCGATCCGCGTGGTCAAGTCCTTCGTCACCGAGGAGCACGAGACCACCAAGTTCCGCGCTGCATCTCAGGACGTGCGCAAGGACTTCACCAATGCAGAGAAGCTCATCGCCCTCAACGGCCCTGTCATGATGCTGTTCATCTTTTCCGCGATCATGGCCGTCGACTACTTCGGGGCGGGGATCATCGTCAACTCAGCGGGCACGGAGCTCACCAAGGGCGGCCTGACCGCGCTCATCACCTACGGCATCCAGATTCTGTCGCACATGCTTATGCTCGCCTTCATCTTCGTCATGACGACCATGGCTGCCGAGTCCGCGCACCGCATCGCCGAGGTTCTCACCCATGAGCCCTCCCTGTCCTCGCCCCCCGGTGGGGCAACCGAGGTGGCCGACGGCACCGTCTTCTTTGAGGGAGTGTCCTTCAAGTACTCCGACAAGGCCGAGGAGAACGCCCTGTCGGACATCGACCTGCGCATTGAGTCTGGCTCCACGCTCGGTATTGTCGGCGGAACCGGCTCGGCCAAGACCTCCCTCATTCAGCTCATCTGCCGCCTCTACGACGTCTCCGAGGGCGTGGTGTCGGTTGGCGGACGCGACGTGCGCGACTACGACCTTCAGTCCCTGCGCGACGCCGTCTCCGTCGTCTTGCAAAAGAACGTCCTATTCTCGGGAACCATCAAGGACAACATGCGCTGGGGTAACCCCGAGGCCACCGACGAGCAGATCGTTCGCGCCTGCGAGCTCGCTCAGGCCGACGAGTTCATCCAGCAGCTGCCCGGCGGCTACGACTACGTGATCGCGCGCGGTGGGACGAACGTGTCGGGCGGACAGAAGCAGCGCTTGTGCATCGCGCGTGCGCTGCTGAAGAACCCGAAGGTTCTCATCCTGGACGACTCCACGTCCGCCGTGGACACGCGCACGGACGTGCTCATCCGCAACGCCTTCGAGACGGAGATTCCGGGGACAACGACCATCATCATCGCCCAGCGCCTGACCTCCGTGGAGCACGCCGACCAGATCATCGTCCTCGACGATGGACGCATCAAGGAACGAGGCACCCACGCCGAACTGATGGCGGCGGGTGGGGAGTACCGCGAGATCTACGATTCTCAGAACGCAGCCAAGGAAAGCGAGGTGGCCTGACATGGCCCGCATACGTGGAGCGAGTGCGGACGGCGAGAAGCTCGAGGGGATCGAGCATCCCTTCCCGAGGCTGATGCGCTACGTCGTCCGCCACTACCCGGTGCGCATCGGTCTGACGATCGTGTGCATCATCCTGGCTGCTATCGCCTCCGCCGTGGGAGCGATCTTCATGCAGAGAATCGTCGACACGGTCGTCACCCCCGGCCTGGAGAGCGGATTTGACGCGGTGCGCCCCACCCTGGTGCGCCTTGTGCTCACGATGGGCATCATCTTCGGCGTCGGCGTTGTCGGAAGCTTCATCTACACGCGCGCGATGGCGATCGTCACCCAGGGGACTCTCAAGCACATGCGCGACGACATGTTCGACTCGATGGAACGTCTCCCGCTGCGCTTCTTCGACACCCATCCTCACGGGGCGATCATGTCGACCTTCACCAACGACACGGACGCCATCCGCCAGCTCATCGGCCAGTCGATCCCCACCCTCGTCCAGTCCGGGCTCACGATCGTGGTTCTCATCGCGACGATGCTGTACTACTCCGTGTGGCTTGCCCTGGTCGTGTTCATCGTCGGTGCCCTCATGGCCTCGCTCACCGGAAAGCTGGGCGGTCTTTCGGGGCGCTTCATGAGCGCCCAGCAGAAGGCCCTGGCCGACGAGGAAGGCTACATCGAGGAGATGATGGACGGTCAGAAGGTCGTGCAGGTCTTCAACCACGAGCAGGCCGCGAAGGAGGATTTCCTCGCCTACAATGCTAAGCTCTTCGAATCCTCGCAGAAGGCCAACATCTACGGAAACGTCCTCATGCCGGCGCTGGGCAACATCGGCAACATCATGTATGTCGTCGTCGCGATCGTCGGTGGAATCATGATCCTGCGTCAGACTCCGAATCTCCACCTCGTCGGCTTCGACGTCGTCACCGTCGGAGTGGTCGTCTCGTTCCTGGGCATGGTTCGCAACTTTTCTCAGACGATCGGCCAGATGTCCATGCAGGTTCCCATGATAACGCTCGGCCTGGCCGGGGCAGGACGCGTCTTTGCGCTGATCGACCAGGAGGCCGAGGAGGACCACGGGTACGTGACGCTCGTGCGTGCTCGTGAGGGTGCCGACGGGGTTATCGAGCCGACCGAGCAGCGCACGGGCATCTGGGCGTGGCGCCACCCCCACCAGGCGGAGGGAACCGTCACCTACACGCGCCTGCGCGGTGAACTCGTCATGGAAGGCGTCGATTTTTCCTACGACGGGGAGAAGGAAGTCCTGCACGACATTTCCCTGTGGGCTAAGCCGGGGCAGAAGATCGCGTTCGTGGGCGCCACCGGAGCCGGAAAGACGACGATCACGAACCTGATCAATCGCTTCTACGACATCGACGACGGGAAGATCCGCTACGACGGCATCAACGTCAACAAGATCCGTAAGTCGGATCTGCGCCGCTCTCTCGGCGTAGTCCTCCAGGAGGTGAAGCTCTTTACCGGAACGGTCATGGAGAACATTCGCTACGGGCGCCTGGATGCCACCGACGAGGAGTGCATCGCGGCCGCGAAGCTCGCCAACGCGGACTCCTTCATTCGCAGACTCCCCGAAGGCTACGACACGATGCTGACGGGCAACGGGTCGAACCTGTCCCAGGGTCAGGCGCAGCTCCTGTCGATCGCCAGGGCTGCGGTTGCAGACCCGCCCGCCATGATCCTGGACGAGGCGACCTCCTCGATTGACACTCGCACGGAGGCGCTGGTTCAACGGGGCATGGACAATCTCATGGAGGGGCGCACGGTTTTCGTCATCGCCCACCGCCTGTCCACCGTTCGCAACTCCGACGCCATCATGGTGATGGACCAGGGGCGCATCATTGAACGCGGCACGCACGAGGACCTGATCGCGCAGAAGGGCGTCTACTACCAGCTCTACACGGGTGCCTTCGAGCTCGAGTAAGCGTTGACGGATCAGGGCAGGCCCGGGCCTCGCCGTGCCGTACGCCCCGACAGCGGGGAAGAAGGCATACGAAAGCGGGCCGCCCCACCGGGGTGGCCCGCTCTTTCGTTTGCTCAGCGGTATCGCTCAGTCGCCGAGAGAGGCAACGCGACGCGCAAGCTTGGACTTACGGTTCGCAGCCTGGTTCTTGTGGATGACGCCCTTGGAGACGGCGACGTCCAGCTTGCGCGAGGCAACGCGCAGCGCGGCCAGAGCCTTGTCCTTGTCGCCGGCCTCGACAGCCTCGCGGGTCTGACGGACCAGGGTCTTCAGCTCGGACTTCACGGACTGGTTGCGAACGCGGCGCTTCTCGTTGGTGAGGATGCGCTTCTTCTGGGACTTAATGTTTGCCACAGTCGGATTTCTCCTTGATGTATGTCTGACAGGGTCGGTGAGGGCTGTGTCAAGACCGGGACTTAGGCGTGGGGACACCCGCAAACGGTCTTAACCAGACCCCCTGCCCGACCAGGCCGGGAGTCCAACGACCTATCCTACCAGGAGCGGGCGCCCGCGTCACATGCCGAGGCTTGTCCCCGCCTCGTAAGGTCGGTCACGTGCGCGGGAGCTACTCGCCGTGGCAGCGGTGGTGCTCGGCGAGGGCGTCGACGATGCGCTGCCAGGTCGCGCGGGGAAGAATCGAGCCCTCGCGGCGAACGTCGGTGGCCTTGACCCACAGCGCTCGATCAAGGCGCACCTCCGAGGGGCGTCCCTTCGAGTCCCAGGCACCCGAACCGATGTCGAACCAGTAGCGGCCTGCGGCGGCTTCCTGCGCGGCATCGCGGGTGTGGTCCTTGCTGGTGAGCTGCAGGATGTAGACGCCCTCGCCGTGGGCGCCGACGACGACGGCGGGCCTGTCCTTTCCGACGGAGGCGTCCTCCTGGTAGGGGACCCACGTCCAGACGACCTCGCCGGGGTCTGCGTCTCCGTCCATCACCGGCTCGTAGGAGGCGTGGGCGAGCGCGTCGGCGATACTCGCCTCGCGGATCGAGGTCTCGGGGCGATTCGACGTGGCGGGGTCCGCCTGGCGCGCCGGGCGCGACCGGGGGGCATCGGTGCGCGGGCGAGAATGGGGGGAGGTGCGCGGAGCGGACGTGGAGTGCGGCGAGGATTTCGGTGCCTGCGTGTCGCTGTGGCCGGACCCGCTCAGTCCGGACAGGAAGCCGAGGGCAGCTTCGATGAGGCCGCTGACGAGTGATTTCATGAGACCAGCATACGCGAGGGGCGGGAGCGCCTGTTATCCACAGGGCGACTCGAGTCGCATCGATATCCACAGGTGTCGTGACTGGGGAAGACGTGGGGTGGGCACGCGCGCGATCCTGGTGTTGATCGCAGATATCACGCCGAAAGAGGAAGGTGACAATGATGTCAACGGGAACAACGCACGGTCCGACGCTCGCCCTGGACGCATGTGGTCGGTCTACCCGTGCGGCGGGAGAGGCCAGCGATGCCGACGCGCGGGCGATGGAATCCATCGCGGCGGCGCTCAGGTGTGCGGATTCGGGCCGGATCGATCACGCGATCGATCACGCGATGGAGGTCTATGGCGACGAGCGCGTGTCTGTCGAAGAGCGGTTGGAGGCTGCCAAGCTGTGTGTCGACTGGCATGCTCGGTTGGGGGCGTTCGAACAATGCCGCCGGGTGGCTGCCGATGCCGTGCGACTGGGAGAGCAAGCGCTGGAGCGCGTTCACCCGCTCGTCCTCATGCTGCGTAACTCCGAGGCCTACTGGCTGGCAATTCTCGGCTGCAACGACATGGCGATACGCGCGTTCGCCTCTCTCGTCGCCGACCTCAGGCAGTGCCCCGGACTCGACCCACAGATCGCTTTCGCCATCCGCAACAACTCGGCCATGCCCTGGAAGAACGTGGGCAAGTGGCGCAAGGCGGCGCGCGTGTACCGCGCGCTGCTGGACGACATGGAGGCTCAGCGCGACCCCGCTGACACGACCCTGCTCACGGTGCGGGACAACCTCGCCGAGGTCCTGTCCGCGGACCGGCAGTACGAGGAGGCGATCGGCCTGTACGAGGAGAACATGGACGCGCTGCTCTCGGTGACCGATCGGGGTGATTGGCGCGTCCTGCGCCTGCGACATGAGATCGCCCGCAACACGTGGATGAGCGGCGAGAGAAACGGGGGAGAGGACCTGTGGCGCATCCTCGCCGAGGACTGCCGCAGATATCTCGGAGACAGGGATCCGCTCACGGCACGAGTACGGACTATCCTCCTGACGCTGGCCACCCTGCGAGGGGATGACGAGGAGGCCAGCCGTCTTGCGCGCAAGCTCCGCGACGACCACCCCGACGATTGGGAGGACTGTGACCTGAGTGAGGCCATCTCGCTCATTACCGAGGTGGAGTGAGCGGGCGGGGAGCAGGAGTCGCCACTGTGCGCCACGTCCCGACCCACGACTAGCACAAAGGGGCGCGTCAATGGGACGATAAGTGAGGTCAACGATTTCACGGAGGTACAGGTGCCCATCCCCACGGCCGCGCAGCAGGCTCAGATTCGCCCGTCGCACACCCCGCAGGCGCAGATCCGCAACTTCTGCATTATTGCGCACATCGACCACGGCAAGTCCACCCTCGCGGACCGCATGCTGCAACTCACCGGCGTCGTTGAGGCACGCGAGATGCGCGATCAGTACCTCGACCGCATGGACATCGAACGCGAACGAGGAATCACGATCAAGAGCCAGGCTGTGCGCATGCCGTGGGCGCACGATGGCGTTCCCTATGCGCTCAACATGATCGATACGCCCGGACACGTGGACTTCACCTACGAGGTTTCCCGCTCCCTGGCGGCCTGCGAGGGAGCGGTGCTGCTCATCGACGCGGCCCAGGGAATCGAGGCCCAGACCCTGGCGAACCTCTACCTTGCCCTCGAGAACGACCTGGCAATCATTCCCGTGCTCAACAAAATCGACCTTCCGGGCGCCCAACCGGAGAAGTACGCGCACGAGGTCGCGCAACTGATCGGCTGCGAGGAGGACGAGGTCCTGCGGGTGTCGGGCAAGACGGGCGAGGGCGTCGAGGCGCTCCTCGACCGCATCGTTGAGGTCGTCCCCGCCCCCGAAGGTAACCCCGACGCGCCGACCCGGGCGATGATCTTCGACTCCGTCTACGACACCTACAGGGGCGTGGTTACCTACGTGCGTGTCGTTGACGGTATCCTCTCGACCCGCCAGCGCGTGCGCATGATGTCAACGGGTGCCACCCACGAGCTGCTTGAGCTGGGCGTGATCTCCCCCGAACCCACCCCCGAGGAGGGTATCGGCGCGGGTGAGGTCGGGTACCTGATCACGGGCGTGAAGGACGTGCGCCAGTCTCGAGTTGGCGACACCGTGACCAGCCACGTGCACGGTGCGACCGAGCCTCTGGCTGGCTACCGAGACCCCAACCCGATGGTTTTCTCCGGCATCTACCCGGTTGACGGCTCGGACTTTCCCGATCTGCGCGACGCCCTCGAACGCCTCCAGCTCAACGACGCTGCCCTGACCTTCGAACCGGAATCCAGCGCCGCCCTCGGCTTCGGCTTCCGGTGTGGCTTCCTGGGCTTGCTGCACCTGGAGATCATTCGCGAGAGGCTCGAAAGAGAGTTCAACCTCGACCTGATCGCCACGGCGCCCAACGTCGTCTACCGCGTCATCACGGAGGACGGAACGCAGGTGCGTGTCGACAACCCGAGCGAGTTCCCCGAGGGCAAGATCTCCGAGGTATGCGAGCCCGTCGTGAACGCGACGATCCTGACCCCCACCGAGTTCACGGGGACCATCATGGAGCTGTGCCAGGAACGGCGCGGCTCCATGCGGGGCATGGACTATCTCAGCGAGGAGCGCGTTGAGCTGCACTACCAGCTGCCCCTGGCCGAGATCGTCTTTGACTTCTTCGACCAGCTCAAGTCCCGCACCCGCGGGTACGCATCCCTGGACTACCAGGAGAGCGGAGAACAGAGCGCCGATCTGGTCAAGGTCGACATCCTCCTCAACGGTGACCGCGTCGATGCCTTCAGCGCGATCGTTCACCGAGACGGCGCGTACGCCTACGGTCAGCGCATGACCAAGCGGCTCAAGGAACTCATTCCCCGCCAGCAATTCGAGATTCCGGTTCAGGCGGCGGTCGGCTCGCGAGTGATCGCCCGCGAGACCATCAAGGCGCTGCGCAAGGACATGCTCGCCAAGTGCTACGGCGGCGACATCACGCGTAAACGCAAGCTGCTGGAGAAGCAGAAGGAAGGCAAGAAGCGCATGAAGTCGATCGGACGGGTCGACGTTCCCCAGGAGGCGTTCATCGCTGCCCTGACGTCCGACGTTCCGACGGGCAAGAAGTGAGCGCGCCTGACTCGGGCCGGGACGCGGCCTGCGGTACTCGCGGACGCGAGGGTGCCCCCGGTGCGCGTCTGCTCGGCGAGGTGACCGAGGGCGGCGTGTTCATGAGCCGCACGAAGTCGTTTACGAGGCGCACGCGCGAGCTTGCACCCAACCTGGCGCGCACGTGGGAGGCGCACGCGTCACGTTACGTCGTCGAGCCTCGCCGCGGAGTCGGATACACGACCGTTGCAGAGGACTTCCGGCTCGATCTACCCGAGCTTTTCGGGCGTGAGAGGGCGGTGACGCTGGAGATCGGATCGGGCACGGGCGAGCAGATCGTCGCCGCAGCAGCCGCCCACCCCGAGCGGGACTTTCTCGCCCTTGAAGTGTGGGTGCCGGGGATCGCCAAGCTCGTCTCCAAGGCGGTGAGCGCGGGCGTGGACAATATCCGGGTTCTCGAGGCAGACGCAGCTCAGGCCCTGCCCATCATGCTGGGGGATGGGGTCTTGGACGAGGTGTGGACCTTCTTCCCCGACCCGTGGCGCAAGGCGCGCCACCGCAAGCGGCGGCTGGTCTGCGACGACTTCGCGCTCGAGGTGGCGCGCCTCCTGCGCGACGGGGGAGCGTGGCGGCTCGCCACCGATTGGGACGACTACGCCTGGCAGATGCGCGACGTCGTCGAGGCGTGCGAGCTGCTGGATAATCCGTATGCCGGTCAGCGCCCGGACCCGAACGATCCTCAGCCCGGCCGCGGGGGTTTTGCCCCGCGCTTTTCGGGGCGCGTGGTCACCCACTTCGAGACGCGCGGCACGGATGCGAGGCGTAGGGTCCACGATATCGTCGGCATCCGGCGGCCCCGTGGCTAAGGAAGTGCGCGCGGGGCGCACACGCGTGCCTGCGCGGAGACGGCGCCTATGAGCCCGGCGCAACCCGACGGCGTGCGCTGGCCGGTCGACGGCTCACTCGGTCCGGACCTGGTCGAGGTCGACCGCCGCCGTCCGCTCTCCCTGTACGTGCACGTTCCCTTCTGCCGGGTGCGCTGCGGATACTGCGATTTCAACACCTACACGGTCGGCTTCGGCCCGGGCGCGCAGGTGGGAGACTACGCCCCCTCCGTGCTGGCCGAGGCTCGACTCGCCACGCGCGTCATGGCGGATGCCGGGATGAAAGCGCGCCGGGCGCAGACGGTGTTCTTCGGGGGAGGAACGCCGACGATGCTGGCAACGGCGGAACTCATCGAGATCCTGCGCGGCCTTGACGAGGCGGTCGGCATCGCCAAGGACGCCGAGGTCACCCTGGAAGCCAATCCCGACTCGGTGACACGCTCCGGCCTGCGAGAGCTGGCGCACGCCGGATTCACCCGCGTCTCCTTCGGCATGCAATCGGCGGTCCCTTCCGTCCTTCGCACCTTGGATCGCACCCACGCTCCCAATCGCGTCCCCCTGGTAGTGGAGTGGGCCAAGGAAGCGGGTCTGTCGACCTCTCTCGACCTGATTTACGGAACCCCCGGTGAGGGGCTGACCGACTGGGAGACTTCTCTTCGGTGTGCGCTCTCATACCGGCCCGATCACATCAGCGCGTACGCCCTCGTCGTCGAAGAGGGAACCAAGATGGGCCGGCAGGTCGCCAGGGGAGAACTCCCCACCCCCGACCCCGACGATGAGGCTGCGAAGTATGAGCTGGCGGATGAGCTGCTGGGGGAGGCCGGCTACGCGTGGTATGAGATCTCCAACTTCGCGCGCGTGACGGAAGGCGACCGCTCGCCGGTCCGGGCGCCCACGTCCTACGTGCACGCCTCGCGACATAACCTGGCCTACTGGCGTGATTGGGACTGGTGGGGGCTCGGGCCCGGCGCCCACTCGCACGTCGGACGCGCGCGCTGGTGGAATGTCAAGAATCCCGCGGCGTACGCGGCGCGCGTGCGCGAGGGAGTTTCGCCCGCGTTTGCAGGAGAAATTCTCAGCGATGAGACGCGTGAGCTGGAGCGCGTGATGCTCGGTGTGCGTACCGCGGAGGGAATTGCGCTCGACAGTCTGCCCGTCGTCGCTGACGGGGAAGGTGGGGAGGTAGCGTCGGGCGTGCGCGTCGAAGCGCTCGTCGCTGATGGGCTCATTGATGGGGGCGAGGCCGCGAAAGGCCGGGTGGTCCTGACGCTGCGGGGACGCCTGCTGGCCGACTACGTGACGCGCGAGCTCATGGGGTATTGACACGAGGTGAACCCTGCGTGGCGTGGCCGCGCGCTCGGGGCGTGGGCGCAAGAGGTACGCGTCTCTCTTTTGGTGGCGCCACCGCGAGTTAGGCGCGCCATTTCGAGGAATCTACTTGTCAATCGGTAAAAGTGTATCCTATGACAAGCTTGTATTACGTGCTGATATTGTTGACATCGTGCCTCGGGTGTGTTTGCCTAGGGGGGTCATGTGAAGTCTCGCTGTCCGCATCCCCTCTTCCGAGAAGGGGCTTGTGGAGGGTTAAATACAAGGAAAAGTGTGGTCTTGTGACTCTTCGTTATGCTGTCATCGCCGACATCGTTGGTTCCCGTACACTCACCAATCGCCCGGACGCCCAGCGCACCTTCGAGGAGACCTTCGAGAAGGCAAGTCAGGGGCTTACCTTGCTGGAGGCTCCCTACGCCACGGTTGGGGACGAGTTTCAGGCGGTCGCCAACTCGCTCGAAGACGCGCTCCTGCTGACGCTGCGCTCCCAGCTCCTCCTGCCCGCTCAGCTCCAGCTGCGCTTCGGCATCGGTGCCGGTCGCATCGAGGAGCTGCCCGGCGGGGTGCACGGACACCCGCGCCCGCGCGCAGCTGACGTGGCCTCGCTCCAGGACGGCTCGGCGTGGTGGGCGGCTCGCGCCGCAATCAACCGGGCGCACCAGGTGCAGGATTCCTCCAACCCCTTCATTCGTACCTGGTTCATCGCGGACTCTTCGGTCGAGGCCACGATCTCCCCGAACTACCAAACCTGCGTCAACGCGCTGCTGAGCCTGCGTGATCACGCCATCCTCAAGCTGTCGGCGCGCCACCGCCGGATCACCGCCTCGCTGCTGCTGGGCAAGACCCAGGTCGAGATCGCGCGGGTCGAGAAGCTCTCCCAGCAGGCGATTTCAGACTTCGCCCGGGGCTCGGGGGCAGGGCTGATTCAATCCTCGCTGATCATCGCGGAGGCGGCTCGTGCATGAAACCCTCCTCCTGGGCATCGCCGCCTCGGAGCTGACGGTTCTCCTGACGTCGGATCCGCGGCGCTGGTCGCGGCGACTGATCGTCTTCCTGTCCCTTCTGCTCGTCGTCATCTGCTACTCCGGGTTCTTCCTGGGCGCGAGCGCTCTCGCAAACGCGCTGGGCGCCGCGCTCGCTCTCGTCTGGTTCGGCTGGGACCTGACCGATCCCAGTGCCCGGGGCGTCCTCGCGCGGTGGGCGTGCGCCTCCCTCGGCCTGGTGGCGCTCATGAGCCTGAATCCCGTCGACTTTCCTCTCCTGTCCCTTCTTGCCGGGCGCTCCATTGACCTGATCATCGCGGTGGTCTTCCTCGTGACGGGCCCCGCCAACTACCTGATCACGGCCATCCTGCAGTGCGCGCGCGGCCGCTCCTGCGATCCCGTCCCCGGCTGGATTAACGCGCCCGTGCTGCCCGCTATGCTCTCCCATTGGCACAAAGGCAGGGAGCAAACGGAAGCGGCGGATCCCGATAAGGCCCCGATCAGCGCCGGCTCCATTCCCATCGTCTCCCACAAAGAAGGTTCCGCCGAGGGCTCCGGCGACGGGGTTGCCTTGCGTGGCGGGCGGTGGATCGGTCCCCTCGAACGCCTCCTCATCATCATCCTTGCGGGTGCGGGCGCCGAGGTCGCGATCGGGGCTGTCGTCGCGGCCAAGGGGGTCATCCGATTCCCCGAAATCTCCCAGGACTCCTCGGGCGAGAAGGCCGAAGAGTTCCTCATCGGTTCGGTGTCGTCGTGGATACTGGCGGCCCTCGTGTCCCTGTTCATCCGAGTCGTGATCGGAAACTGACCCGCGCGTCGCTACAGTAGGGCGGGTGACGACAATGGATCCCTACGGGCGCAACATCTTCGAGCATGATCCCCACCGCGACGGTCCGGGCGCGCGGCGCCCGCGCTCGACGCCGGTTCACGTCGAGGTGGGAATGGTGCTGGAAGACGTCTCCTCGGGCTGGGTGGGTGCGGTGACGCGCGTCGAGAAATCGGGCGGGGTACACCTGGTAGAACTCGAGGATCGGCGCGGCGCGCGTCGTTCCTTTCCCCTGGGTCCGGGCTTCTGGCTGGAGGGGCGGCCCATCGAAGCGCTCCCTCCCCGCCCTGCCCCCGCCTCGACCCAGGGGTGGGCCACGGCCTCGGGTCGCAGGGTGACGAATTCGGGGTCCTTCGCTCCCGAATCGAGCGGCCCCAAGGTCGCCAAGCGCTCGCGCATCTGGGTCGAGGGGCGCCACGACGCGGACCTCATCCAGCACGTGTGGGGCGAAGACCTGGCTGAGGCTGGGATCGCCGTGCAGCTGCTTGACGGCGTGGACAACCTGGAGGACATCCTGGAGGTGTTCGCACCGACCGAGCGCGCGCGGGCGGGCGTCCTCGTCGATCACATGGTGCCCCGGTCGAAGGAGTCGCGCATCGCTGAGGCCGTCTCGGGGCGCTGGCCGGGCGCGGTCCTCGTCCTCGGGCACCCCTTCGTCGACATCTGGCAGGCTGTCAAGCCCGAGCGGCTCGGCGTACGCGCGTGGCCCCAGATCCCGCGAGGAGTGGACATCAAGCACGGTACCCTCGCTGCCCTGGGGTGGCCGCACGCCGATCAGCGCGATATTGCGATCGGCTGGAAACGGATCCTTTCGACGGTGCGCACCTACCGCGACCTCGAGCCCGCCCTGTTGGGACGGGTCGAGGAACTGATTGACTTCGTCACGGTTCCCTGGGCGCAGTGAGGATCCCGGGTTGCGCGTCGCGTTCGCGGCGAGCGCACGCCCCGACCCTTCATGTCGCCTCCCTCCGGCAACGGGGAGTAGCATTGGCACTCAGGAAGCGGGAGTGCCAGGAGTGGAGGGAGCTGAGATGCCGAGGAACAGCGCGCAGAGCCGCAGGCTTGACGTGTTGCGCGCCATCGTCACCCAGTACGTGGCCACCCGCGAACCTGTCGGCTCCAAGGCAATCGCCGCGGGGGGACTGGGGGTCTCCTCCGCGACCATCCGCAACGACATGGCCGTGTTGGAAGAGGCAGGCCTCATCTACCAGCCGCACACCTCCGCCGGGCGCGTGCCCACCGACCGCGGATACCGGGTCTTCGTTGACCGTCTCGCGGAGCTCAAGCCGATGAGCGCCCCCGAGCGCCACGCTCTTGAGGCCTTTCTGGCCGAGTCCGTCGACATCGACGACGTCGTGGAGCGATCCGTCCGCCTCCTCGCTCAGGTCACTCACCAGGTCGCGCTCGTGCAGTATCCGGGTGCGCGCGTGCGTACCCTCAAGCACCTCGAGGTCGTCGGCCTCCCGCCCAGCCGAGCCCTCGTGGTCGTCATCACGGCCGACGGGCAGGTGGGCGAGCGCACCCTGACGCTCGAGGTGCCGCTGAGCGAGGATGAGCTCCGCGACGCGCGAGAGCACCTGCGCCGCCACTGCGACGGAGCGACCTCCGCGAACGTGCGCGACTGCGTGGCCGAGGCCGCCACCTCGGCCGCACCTAGCCAGGCCCCTACCGTCGAAGTGCTCGGAGCAGCCCTGTGCGAACTGCTCAGCGGAGCCAGCGACACGAAGATCGTCGTCGCAGGGGCGGCTAACCTCGCCCGAGGAGCCCTCGACTTTCGTGACATCGCCCCCGTTCTCGACGCCCTCGAAGAACAGGTGGTTCTCATGCGACTCTTCGCCGAGGCCGACCCCGGCGACGACCTGCACGTCAGCATCGGCGCGGAGAACCCCCACGATGGCCTCGCCGAGGCAGCCGTCGTCACGGGAACCTACCAGGCTGGGGCGCGCCAGGGCGAGGGGCTGGCACACCTGGGAATCGTGGGACCCATGCGGATGGACTACGCGCGGACCATGAGTTCGGTGAGGGCCGTGGCGGCCTACCTTTCCCGGTACCTGGCTCAGGGACCGCGCAGCTAATCGCGCCAACACGCGCACACGACAGGACGAACGAACGCCCCAAGGGAAGGAACCGCAAGCGTGAGAGACTATTACGAGGTTCTCGGCGTGGCACGCGACGCCAGCCAGGACGAGATCAAGAAGGCCTACCGAAAGCTCGCGCGTCAGCTGCATCCCGACTATGCGGGGCCCGACTCGGAGGAGGCGTTCAAGGAGCTGTCGGTCGCCTACGAAACGCTCTCGGACCCGGAGAAGCGGCGCATGTACGACGTCGGCGGCCCCGACGCCCTGCGCGGGGGCGCCGGAGCGGCGGGCGATTTCGGAGCGTTCTCCGACATCTTCCAAGCGATGTTCAACGGCGGATTCGGGGCATCCTCCCAGGGACCCGCCTCGCGCGTGCGGCGCGGAAAAGACAAGCAGGTGGCCGTCGACATCACCCTTGAGGACGCCGCCTTTGGCGCCGCCAAGGAGGTTGTCTTCGACACCCACGTCCTGTGCGACACCTGCCACGGATCCATGTGTCAGCCGGGCACCGCCCCCGAGCAGTGCGCGACGTGCCACGGATCGGGCTTCGTCATGCAGATCCAGAACTCTCTCTTCGGCCGCATGCAAACGCAGGCCCCGTGCCCCGCCTGCCAGGGCTATGGCAACACCATCCCCTCGCCATGCGTGGAGTGCTCGGGGGCCGGGCGCGTGCGCACGCGCCGCACACTGAGCATCAACATCCCCGCCGGGGCCAGCGAGGGCACGCAGATCCGCGTGAGCGGCGAGGCCGAGGTCGGCCCCGGCGGCGGCCCCAGCGGCGACCTGTACCTGCTGATCCGCGAGAAGAAGCACCCCGTGTTCGATCGGCGCGGAGACGACCTGCACACGTGGATCACGATCCCGATGACGACCGCCGCCCTGGGAACCGAGTTCGAGCTGGAGACACTGGACGGCAAGAAGAGCGTGACGATCAACCCGGGCACCCAACCCAACGATGACATCGTCCTTGAGAGGCTGGGGGTCGGCCACCTCCAGCGCTCCGGCCGCGGGTCCATGCACGTCCACGTCGACGTTGAGATCCCGAAGAAGCTGGACGACGCCTCGCGCGACCTGCTTGAGCAGCTCGCCAAGGTTCGCGGCGAGGTGCGGGTCGAACCCCACCGCCAGCAGGCCTCGTTCTTCGACAAGATCCGCGACACCTTCATGGGGTGATGCGTCGTGACCCTGCCCGTGTTCCTCGGTGAGGACCTGACCCCGCCGCCAGCGTCCCTCGGCGTGGGTGAGCGCGCGACCCTCGGTGGTTCCGAGGGCCGCCACGCCGCGTCGGTGCGCCGCATCGGGGCTGGCGAGCGGGTTGACATCGTGGACGGGCGAGGGCTTCGCCTAACCTGCGACGTCATTGGCTCCGACAAGGACACGCTGTCTCTGACCGTGCGCGAATCCCGCCGCGAGGACGCTCCTGTCCCCGAGGTTGTGCTCGTCCAGGCCCTGGCCAAGGGCGGACGGGACGAGGCGGCGGTTGAGATCTGCACCGAGATCGGCGTGGACCGCGTGATTCCGTGGGCCTCCCAGCGCGCGATCGTCCAGTGGAAGGGACCGAAGGCCGAGAAGGGGAGGGCCAAGTGGCAGGCCGTGGCGCGCGCCGCCGCCAAGCAGTCCCGCCGCGCCTTCGTGCCCCCCGTCGAGGATGCCGTGGACAGCGCTCGGCTCTCCGCTTGGATCGCCTCGCTCACGGCCGAGGGCGGGGTGGCCTTCGTCTGCCACGAGGAGGCCAGTGAGTCGCTCGGAGCGGCGCTCGCGCGCATCCGGCTGGGGAGCGCGGCGGGCTCTCTTCCCGCTCGCATCGCACTCGTCGTGGGCCCCGAGGGCGGCATCGGAGCCGAGGAGAGCGCACAGCTGGTGGGTGCGGGTGCCCTCACGGTGGGCCTAGGCGCACACGTGCTGCGTTCCTCCACGGCCGGGGCGGTCGCCCTGACCCTCATCCGCGCCGCCGCGGGCAGCTACTAGCGGGGCTGGGTGAACCCCCGGATCGACGCGGTGAGCGCGTAGCTCTGCCCGGGGCCTAGGCCAACCAGGTCCGTTCCGGAGTTGAAGGCGTTGGGAGGGCAGCTCATCGGTTCGACGGCCACGCCAACCCGCCCGATATCATCCGCCGAATAGACCTGCAGCCAGCGCGCATCAGAGGACAGGGAGGTGCCCACGCCCGACGCGGGGTCGCGCAGTGTCACGGACCAGGTGCCCTCCGGCAGCCCCGCGAATGCGTGGTCGAGGCGGGTCGAGGCGATGATGCGCGGGGTGCGGAAATCCAGGCCGAGCGAGGCCACGTCGCGGGCGGCCACGGGGATCAGGTGTTCGTCGGCGTCGTAGGCGATGCCGGCGGGGATCGTGAGCTCCAGCTCGTCCGCCCGCGCCCCGCTTGCCGCCAGGTAGGGGTGGAAGCCAACGCCGAAGGGCGCCGTGCCTCGGCCCACGTTGGTCGCCGAGAGCTTGATGAGCAGGCCGCGGTCGGCGTCCAGGTGATAGCGCGCGGAAGCCACCAGCGTCCACGGGTAGGAATAGCGAGGTGCGATCAGGGTGCGCAGGAGCACCGAGGCCTTCTCTGCCTCGACGATCTCCCATTCCTGGAAGGCGACGAAGCCGTGGAGGGCGGTGCCCAACTCCGGCTCATCGACGGGCAGGCAGTAGGAGACGCCCTCCCACGAGTAGGAGCCGCCGGCGACGCGGTTCGGCCACGGCATGAGCACCTTGCCGAGGTAGGCGGGTGGACACTCGTCCGCGTCGTGAGGGACGATCAGCTCGTGACCGCGATAGGTCAGGCCAGCCAGGCCGGCCCCGACGCTGACGATTCGCGCCCGGTAATCTCCCGCAGACAGGGCCACTTCCCGCCCCGACGCGCGCCTATCGAACATGAAAGCTCCTGTGCATTCTCTGAAGTCGAATGACACCCATTCTAAACGGCATTCAGTAGTCCGCGTCACTGCCACGGCGTATCCTTACAGAGAATCACTCTCGACAGAAAGGAAGCTCCCCGCTCATGGCACACGAGATCACGGACGAGTTCATTGCCCGCATGCACGCCTCCTCCGACAGCGCGCGCACGGTCGCTCGCAACGCGGTCGCTCACGCAGGCGTTGAGACGGTCGCCTTCGACCGCGACAAGGTCATCGCCACGCCCACGGTCGTTTCTCACAAGGTGGATGACTGGAAGGTGACGTCGCAGAAGAAGTCCGGTCGCTGCTGGCTCTTCTCCTCCCTGAACCTCCTGCGGTCGACCGCCCGGCAACGCATGGGCCTCAAAGACTTCGAGTTCTCGCAGAACTACGTCCTGTTCTGGGACAAGTTCGAACGCGCCAACTTCTTCCTCACCGACATCATCGCGACGGCATCGACCGAGGAACTCGATGGTCGCCTCGTCCAGTTCCTCCTGGGCGATGTCCTCTCCGATGGCGGCCAGTGGGACATGGCGGTCTCTCTCTACCTCAAGCACGGCCTCGTCCCCAAGGTTGCGATGCCCGAGACGGAATCCTCCTCCAACACGGCGCCCATGAACGCCCGCCTGAAGGTCCTCCTGCGTCGCAGCGCCCTCGAGCTGCGCGCCCTCGTCGTCAGCGGCGCCAGCGACGAGGAGATCACCGAGGTCAAGGAGGCCGCTCTTGCCGACGTGTGGCGCATCCTGGTCATCTGCCTCGGCGAGCCCCCCGTCTCCTTCGAATGGGAGTGGCGCGACGACAAGGACGAATTCCACCGCGACGGCGTCCTCACCCCGCGCGAGTTCTTCGACCGCTACGTCGACGTGGACCTGACCCAGTACGTGTGCCTCGTCGACGACCCCCGACGTGAACACCCCAAGGGGCTTGCGCTGACCGTGGATCACATGGGGAACATCGTCGGCGGGCGCCCCATCCACTACGTCAACGCCCCGGTGGAGACCATCCGCGAGATCACCACCTCGATTCTGGCCTCCGGGCGCGCCGTCTGGTTTGGCGCCGACTGCGGCCAGCAGTCCGACCGTTCCTCCGGTCTCTTCGTTGACGGTCTCTACGACTACGACGCCCTCTTCGGCGTGGACTTCTCCACGTCGAAGGAACAGCGCGTCGTGTCGGGGGAGTCCGCGATGAACCACGCGATGCTCTTCACCGGAGTCGACATCGACGAGGCCGGGCAGGGGCGCCGCTTCCGCGTGGAGAACTCCTGGGGTGAAGAACCCGGTGACAAGGGCTTCTTCACGATGGACGCGCCGTGGTTCGACGCCAACGTCTTCGAGGTGGCCGTGCACGTCGATGATCTCCCCGAGGACCTGCGGGCCGTGGTCGCCGAAGCACCCCTCCACCTGCCGGCGTGGGATCCGATGGGCGCCCTGGCCTAAGGAGGCTCCAAGCGCCGGAAAACTGGCCACCGCGGTGGAGCCAATCGGCGCGGGAAACCCCTGAAAGCGGGGCGGGTTGCGTGGAACAATGGTTCCGCGACACCCGCCCCGCTACCTGTGGAGGACACATGAGCACCGACGTGACCCGAGACTTCGCCTTCGGCCTACCCAAGGCGGAGCTGCACCTGCACCTGGAGGGTACCCTTGAGCCCGACCTGAAGCTGGCCCTCGCCCGCAAGAATGGCGTCGACATCGGCCAGTCCACGGTCGAGGAGGTGCGGGCGACCTACCAGTTCAACGACCTCACATCCTTCCTGGCCGTCTACTATCCGGCCATGGACGTCCTGCAGGACGAGAACGACTTCCATGACCTGGCCGCCGCCTACTTCGAGCGCGCCCGCGCCAACGGCGTCGTGCGCGCCGAGTGCTTCTTCGACCCGCAGGCTCACACCTCGCGTGGCATCGCCATCGAGACGGTGATCCGCGGCTACCATCGCGCCGTCGTTGAGGCTCGCGAGGCCGGACTGTCTGCCGACCTCATCCTGTGTTTCCTACGAGACATGAGCGCCGAGTCGGCGCTCGAGACCCTCCGGGCCGCCCTGCCCTACAAGGACATGTTCATCGGAGTTGGCCTGGATTCTGATGAGAGAGACAACCCGCCAACGAAGTTCGCCCGCGTCTTTGAGGTCGCCCGGGAGGCGGGCCTGCGCATCACGATGCACTGCGACATCGACCAGGTCGGCTCGATCGACAACATCCGCGCCGCCCTCACCGAGCTGGGGGCCGAGCGGCTCGACCATGGCACGAACATCGTCGAAGACCCCTCCCTGGTTGCCTACGCGCGCGATCATGGCATCGGCCTGACGTCCTGCCCGCTGTCCAACTCCTTCGTCGCCGAGCAGATGAAGGGCAAGGAGATCGTCGACCTGTGTGCTGCGGGCGTCAAGGTCAGCGTCAACTCCGACGATCCCGCGTACTTTGGCGGATACATCGGCGACAACTACCTGGCGCTCGCGCAGCGCTTCGAGTTGAGTCGCGCGGACCTGGAGCGCATCGCCCGCAACTCCATCGAGATCGCCTGGATCTCGCAGGAGGAGAAGTCCGAGCTGCTTGCCCGCGTGGACCGCTTCGTGTCCGAGCACGAGGTCTGAGTCGCGTTTGCGGCGGCGTTCACGTCGAGGAATCGGTGCGGCTGGCCTGGTCGTGCTGCCCAGGGGGAGCCTCCCGAGGTACGGACCTGTCGCCGCTGTTCCGCAGCCGACCTGGACGCGAGTTCCGGCCAGCAGGGCGGCGGGCCTCACGCGACGCTCGCCTGGGACACGCCCGCACAGGGCCTAAGGGGGAGACGGGGGAATATCTACATGTTGGCGCCATTGTCGGCGTGTCGGCGGCGTGTCGCCCCACACATGTAGATAAACCCCCGGTCGCGAGGGACGCGAGGCGTCAGCGCGTCCACTGGCCGGACAGATACCGTCACAATTGGTCAACAAGTGAGCGCGCCCGGCAGACGGGGGATCAGCCTGCCATGATGGGCATCATGACGAGCCACGCACAGCCGACGTTGTTGATATCCAACGTCCTGCCGGTAAGACCGGGGGACCAGGCATACAACGACATCTGCATGCGCCTGTGGGATCGTCTAATTCAGGCTGCGGCCCCCGCCTGGAGGGTCGTGCGCGAATACGCGCAGGAAGACGGGGCAGAGGGCGCCACGCTGCGCGCGCAGGATGCCGACGCGATTATCATCATGGGCGGCGAGGACGTTCATCCCAGCCTGTATGGGGCCTCCCAGGGCTACGAGGCCGAAGGCCGCCACTGGTATCGCGCGGACCTAGGGCAGATCGCGCTGGTCGAGTACGCCGTGCGCACCGGCACCCCGCTGTTGGACATCTGCCGCGGGATGCAGATCATCAACACTGCCCTGGGCGGCACGCTCGAGCAACACATTGAGGGCGCCCACGGCACCCACACGAACAACCGGATCCTGTCCGATCACCGCTTCATCCGCCACAGCGTGCGCGTTGGTAAGGGGACCAACCTCCAGCGCGCCCTCGCTCACGTCCTTATCGACTCCGAGCTGGTCATCTCGTCGGCGCACCACCAGCGCGTGGCACGCCTCGCGGAAGGCCTGCGGGTCAGCGCGCAGGCCCCCGACCTCACCGTCGAGGCCATCGAGTCCCTCGACGCCCCGGTCCTCGGCGTGCAGTGGCACCCCGAGGACCCTGCCGCCGACATTTCCCAGCTGCGTGCCCTCCTCGCTCACCTGGATGCGCGCCGCGCGCCCCGCCTGGAGCACGCGTCGACTACCCTGGTCGCATGACCATCGCCCCGGGAACAAATTTCGACGACCCCCGATTCCGCGACGACGAGCGCACGCCCTCCCAGCGCATGCGTCATGGCGACTACTACGTCGCGGACGAGGAGCTATCCGCGCGCACCAAGCGCGCGGTTCGCCTCCTGGCCCTCTACGAGCAAGCCCACCCAAGCGACCCGGACATCGCCCGCTACCTGCTCGGCCAGATTCTCGGCGAGGTGGGGGAGGACGTCGATATTCGACCGCCCCTGCGCGTTGACTACGGGTACAACATCTCCATCGGCGACGGTTCCTGGGTCAACTACGGCCTGACCGTGCTCGACGTCGCCCCAGTCGTCATCGGCGCCGACGTCCTCATCGGTCCCAACTGCTCGCTCTACACGGCGATCCACCCGACCGAGCCCGGGCCTCGTCGCGCAAAGTGGGAATCCAGCGCGCCGATCACCCTCGAGGACAACGTCTGGCTGGGCGGGTCCGTCGTCGTGTGCCCGGGTGTGACCATCGGGGAGAACTCGATCATCGGAGCGGGCGCCGTTCTCACCCGCGATATCCCCGCCAACTGCATCGCGGTCGGCAACCCCGCCCGCGTCATCAACGAACTGGACCCGACCACGCCGCGCGCCATCGAAGCGGCGGGCGTCGGAGTCGTCGCACACGCATCCACGGGGGTTCACGGATGAGCATCCTGCCGATCTGCATCACCGGGACACCGGTCCTCCACAGACTTGCCGCCCCCGTCGAGTCCTTCGATTCGGAGCTGCGTGACCTTGTTACCGACATGATCGATACCATGCACGCTGCCCCCGGTGTCGGCCTCGCCGCGCCGCAGGTGGGCGTGGGTTCCCAGGTCTTTGTGTGGAGGTATGCGGGGGGCGGAGCGTTCGATACCCACTACCGCGACGTCCTCCAGCTCGATGAGGGACCCGCGCGCGGCTTCAACACGGTAACGAGCGGTGTCGTCGTGAACCCCACGCTTGACCTCGTGTGGGATACCCACGGGGCTGGCGCGATCTTGCCCGCGGAGCCCGACATCGCCCACGAGTCCGAGGGCTGCCTGTCCGTGCCCGGCTACGGCTACCCCCTGCGCCGCGCGCTCGGCGCGGTGTTGCGCGGCTACGACACGAGGGGCAATGCGATCGAGGTGAGTGCCCGCGGTTGGCTCGCGCGAATCTTCCAGCACGAATACGACCACCTGCAGGGCACCCTCTACGTCGACCGTCTCGATGAGCCCTATGCGGGCGCGGCTTGCCGCGTCGTCAGCGAGCGCGGGTGGGGGAGCAGCGCACACACGTGGACCCCGCAGGAGTGAGGCAAGCTCACCGCCGCAGGGTCCGGGCGAGCGCACGAGAGGCGCTCAGTGCACCTCGAATCCGAGGGAGCGGAAGTGTTCACGCACGCGTTCCGTTGCCTCGGGGGTCGGTGCCTTCGTCCCCTCCAGCTGATACTCCAAGCCGAGGGAATGCCACTTGTCCCTGCCGAGCTGGTGGAAGGGCAAGACCTCAACCCGGTCGATGACGTTTTTCCAGCGCAGGATGATCTCACCGACCTGACGCACATTCTCCGGGTCATCGGTGAGACCGGGAACCAGGACGAAACGAATCCAGATGCGCGTGGAGCCGCCGCGTGCGGCGATGCGGTCGCCGAATGCGATTGTCGGTGCGAGGTCGCGGCCCGTCACGCGCTTGTACGTCTCCTCGTTGCCGCTCTTGACGTCGAGGAGGACAAGATCGATCGCGTCCAACATCTCGTCGTCGCAGTTTGCTCCCAGGTAACCGGAGGTGTCGATGCATGTGTGCACGCCCATCTCCTTGGCGCCCAAGATGATGCGCTTGGCGAAATGGGGCTGCATGAGGACCTCGCCGCCGGACAGGGTGATCCCGCCCTTTGTGGTGCGGAAGATCCGGCGATAGCGGGCGATGCGCGAGAGGAGCTCGGTGTCGGAAACGGGGGCGCCATCCTTCATGAGGAAAGTGTCGGGATTGTGACAGTAGAGGCAGCGCAGTGGACACCCGTTGAGGAAGACGGTCATACGGGTTCCCGGGCCGTCAACCGCAGTGACGAGCTCCCACGAGTGAATGGATCCCAAGGTTCCTTCGCGCATGCGGCGCAGGCGCTCGGAGCGCTCCAGATCCGTCAACTCCTCCAGGCCCTCAACGCCGGCGCCGACGGTGCGGGATTGGGGGGCTTGGAAATCCTGCTCACGGAACGTGGGGAGAGCGAGGGTCTGCGACATGATTCCTTCTTCGCGGTCGTGTGGGCGCGGTAGCAGTGGTGGGAACGAGGTCTGGTCCCGTCAGAGGCGTGACGGTGCGGACATAGGAGTGGGGCGCCGGGCGCACGCCCGACGCCCCACTCCCCCCGACCGCTCAGGCCGAGTGGTGGAAGGTGCGGGACAGGACGTCCAGCTGCTGCTCACGGGTGAGCTTGACGAAGTTGACGGCGTAACCGGAGACGCGGACGGTCAGGTTCGGGTACTTCTCGGGGTGCTCCATGGCGTCCTTTAGCGTGGACTCCTCAAGAACGTTGATGTTCGCGTGGTACAGGCCGTCCTTGTCGCCGCGCTCTTCGCGGGCGGCCTTCATGTCGGCGAGGCGCTCGTCGTAGGTCTTGGTTGCCATAACATTTCTCCTTTTGTGAGATTCCGGCGGTGCCGGCTGGGCGGGCAGCATCTTGCTCCCTCACCCACGGTGGGGGAGGTGGGGGCCAACGTGTCGATAGTCGACCCCCACCGCGGGGTGGATCAGAAACCCTTGGTTCCGTCGTAGGCGCACGAGTCGTCCGGGACGAAGCCCGCATCGAGGATACCGACCAGGTTCTGGATCTGTTCCTCCTTCGAACGGCCCAGGCCCTGAGGCGTGATCGTGTTCGTCAGCGAAATGCCGTCGAGCGCGTCGTTGTAGTCCAGCTTGCCGACCGACAGCATGGAGGCGACCATGCCGTGGGTGTCGATGCCGTTCTCCGGGTTGGCGCCGGGGGCGAAGGGGGTGCCCTTCTGGTGGCCCGACGGGAAGGAGCCGGTGGCCTTGCCGTAGACGACGTTCGAGGTGATCGTCAGGACGGACTGCGTGGGTACCGCGTCGCGGTACATCGGGATTGCGCGGATCTTGTCCATGATGGTGTGGACGACGGTCGCGGCGATGTCGTCCGCGCGGTCATCGTCGTTGCCGTAGGTCGGGAAGTCACCCTCGGTACGGTAGTCGACGACCAGGCCGGTCTCGTCGCGGATCGGGTACACCTTGGCGTACTTGATAGCGGCCAGGGAGTCGGCGACGATCGACAGGCCGGCGATGCCGCAGCCCATGGTGCGAATGATCTCCGCGTCGTGCAGCGCCATCTCGATGGCCTCGTAGGCGTAGCGATCGTGGCAGTAGTGGATGATGTTCAGCGCCTCAACGTAGGTGCCAACCACCCAGTCGAGCATTTCCTCGTAGCGTGCCCACACGTCATCAAAGTCGAGAGGGCCGTCGCCCTGAACGGGCTCGTAGCCTTCCATGACCTGCTTGCCGCTCATCTCGTCGCGGCCGCCGTTGATGGCGTAGAGAAGAGCCTTGGCGGCGTTGACGCGCGCGCCGAAGAACTGCATCTGCTTGCCGACCTTCATGGGGGAGACGCAGCACGCGATGGCTGCATCGTCGCCCCAGTGGGCGCGGATCTGGGGGTCGGACTCGTACTGGATCGAAGAGGTGTCGATCGAGATGCGGGCGCAGAACTCCTTGTAACCCTTGGGCAGGTTCTCGTCCCAGAAGATCGTGATGTTGGGCTCCGGCGCGGGGCCGAGGTTCACCAGGGTCTGCAGGAGACGGAAGGAGGTCTTCGTGACCAGCGTGCGACCGTCGTCGCCGAAGCCCGCGTCGGACCAGGTGGCCCAGTAGGGGTCGCCCGAGAAGATCTGATCGTAGGCAATCGTGCGCAGGAAGCGGGTGATGCGCAGCTTGATCACCAGGGCGTCAATGATCTCCTGTGCGCCTGCCTCGTCGAGGACACCGTTCTTCAGGTCGCGCTCGAAGTAGCAGTCAAAGAAGCCGGAGAGACGGCCGATCGACATGGCCGCGCCGTCCTGAGACTTCACGGAGGCCAGGTAGCCGAAGTAGGTCCACTGGACGGCCTCGTGGGCGTTGGTGGCGGGGCCGGAGATATCGTAGCCGTAGGAGTTGGCCAGGTTCTTGAGCTTCTTGAGGGCCTTGATCTGCTCGGAATGCTCCTCGCGGTAGCGCGCCCAGTGCTCGGAGAAGGGCTGGTCGGCGTAGCGGTCCTTGTCCTTCTGCTTCTGCTCGATCAGGTAATCCACGCCGTACAGGGCGACGCGACGGTAGTCGCCGATGATGCGGCCGCGGCCGTAGGCGTCGGGCAGGCCCGTGATGATGTGGGAGGAGCGGGCGGCGCGGATACGCGGAGTGTAAATGTCGAAGACCGCGTCGTTGTGGGTCTTGCGGTACTTGGTGAAGATCTTCTTCACCTCGGGGTTGTACTCCTTGCCAGCCTCGTGGATGGCGGTTTCAACCATGCGCCAGCCGCCGTTGGGCATCATCGCGCGCTTGAGGGGCGCGTCGGTCTGGAGGCCGACGATCACGTTGTCGTCCTCGCAGATGTAGCCGGGCTTGAAGGCGTCAATGTCGGCCGGAGTGTCGGTGTCAACGTCGAGAATGCGTACCTTGCGCTCTTCGGAGAGGTACTTCTCTTCAAGGGTGTTCCACACGCGCAGGGTCTTCTCAGTGGGCCCGGCCAGGAACGATGCATCTCCCTCGTAGGGGGTGTAGTTCAGCTGGATGAAGTCGCGTACGTCGATCTCATCACACCAGTTACCTTTAACGAAACCTTCCCAGGCTTTCTGGTCTGCTGTCGTCATTCTTCCTCTTCTCGAATCTCCACATCCGTGTGGGTGCGGTGGGCGGGAGCTCAGCTCCGTGAGTGCGTCGGATCCCGACGCTTAGGCCCATTGTCCTACGGTGGGCGGTGAGCAGACAACCCCTACCGCCCGCTTCGCTATGTTCTCCGTCTCACGATATGAGTCCCATGTTAGTCCGGGCAAAATTATGGGACCAAGGTCCTTGATCTCGCTAGGGTCACTGAACAAGCACATACACTTGTCTCAGTGCCCATCCGACCAAGGAGTAAACCCTATGTCCGCACCCCGTCCAGTCCTCAAAGTTGGCGTCCTCGGCGCCGGAACCGTCGGTAGCCAGGTCATTCGCATCCTGCAGTCGAGTCGCGAGGATTTCGCCGCGCGCTCGGGAGCGGAGATGGAGGTTCGTCGGGTGCTTGTCCGCAATGTGGACGCGCCTCGCGACGCGCCGATCGCTCGGGAGCTGCTGACGACGGAGCCCGCCGAGGCAATTGACTCCATGGACATCGTCGTTGAGCTCATCGGCGGTATCGAACCGGCACGCACCTTCGTCTTGCGCGCCCTCTCCCAGGGGATCTCGGTGGTGACCGGCAACAAGGCACTCCTCGCCGCCCACGGCCCGGAGCTTTACGAGGCCGCGGCGAACAATGGTGCCGACCTCTACTACGAGGCGGCGGTCGCGGGAGCCGTGCCCGTCGTCTACGGCCTGCGCGAGTCCCTCGCGGGCGACCGCATCACCACGGTGATGGGAATCGTCAACGGGACGACGAACTTCATCCTGGACGCGATGAATTCCAAGGGACTCAGCTACGAGGAGGCCCTCGCCCAGGCGCAGGAACTCGGATTCGCCGAGGCCGACCCGAGCGCCGACGTGGATGGGCTCGACGCGGCCGCCAAGTGCTCGATCCTGGCCTCCCTAGCCTTCCACACGCGCGTGGGTATCGACGACGTCGCAGTCGAAGGCATCACGTCCGTGACGGCTGCAGACATGGAGGAAGCGGCGAGAGTCGGACACACGATCAAGCTTCTTGCCATCGCCGAGCGTCGCATTGGCGAGGACGGGCGAGAGGGTGTCGCGATGCGCGTTCACCCCGCTCAGATCCCCTCCGACCATCCCCTCGCCTCCGTCGATGGCGCCTTCAACGCGATCCTCGTCGAGGGTGAGGCGGCCGGACGCCTCATGTTCTACGGGCAGGGAGCTGGTGGCGCCCCGACCGCTTCGGCCGTCCTGTCGGACCTTGTTGCGGCGGCCCACCACCGCGCGTTCGGTGGCCATGCGCCGCGCGAATCCGTCTATGCCCACCTGCCGATCCTCGATCCGGGTTCGACCTACACCCGCTACCAGATCCGCCTGCAGGTCGAGGATCGCCTGGGAGTTCTCTCCGACGTGGCCGGCATCTTTGCTCGCCACGGCGTGTCCATCCAATCGGTTCACCAGCGTGATGACGAGGTCCCCGGCGCCTGCGTCATCGTCGTGACCAGCCACAAGGCCCGCGAAGCGGATCTGCGCGCCGTCGCGCGGGCGCTGGCGGTGTCGGACGCGGTGCGCGAGGTCACGTCGACCATCCGCGTTGAGGGGGAGTGACGTGCGCCTGCGTGATGACTGCGTGGCCGTCAGGGTTCCCGCGACGAGCGCAAATCTCGGACCCGGTTTCGACTGCATGGGCATTGCCCTGGACCTGTGGGACGACGTCACTGTCCACGCGACGACCGGCCCGACCTCGGTCGTCGTTGATGGGGAAGGCGCTGGCAACGTCGAGCAGGGAGAGGACAACCTCGTGGTCCGGGCGCTTCGGATGGCGCTCGACCGGGTGGGGGCGCCGCAGGTCGGGCTGCGCATGCATTGCACGAATCGCATCCCCCACTCGCGTGGACTGGGGTCGTCGGCGGGGGCAATCGTCGCCGGTGCGACCCTGGCTCGCGCGCTCATTGGCGAGGCCGAGGTGCTGGGGCGCCACGAGATCCTCCAGATCGGAACGCAGATGGAAGGCCACCCGGACAACGTCGCCCCGGCAGTCTTTGGTGGAGCAACCGTGGCCTGGACGAATGAAGAGACGGGGCACTCCGGTGCCGTTCGGCTGAGCCCGCCCAGCGCCATTGCGCCGGTGGCCTTCATCCCCGATTTCGAGCTGCGCACCGCCGCTGCCCGGCAGGCCCTTCCCGCGCACGTTCCCCACGAGGATGCGCGCTTCAACACCGCACGCGCCGCCCTCCTGTCCGCGCTCCTGGCGGGAGGCGAGCCGGGCGCCGAGACGGACCTGCATTCCCTCCTCATGGAGGCGACCCGCGACCGCCTGCACCAAGAGCCTCGTCGACGAGCGATGGAAGCATCGCTCTCGCTCGTCGATTGGCTGCGCGCTACGGGCTACGCGGCGGTCGTCTCCGGGGCGGGACCCACGGTTCTCTCCCTCGAATCGGTCGGTGCGGACGTTCGCCGCGACGCGGCCGCCGCCGGATGGCGCGTGGTTCCATTGGGTGTGCCGGAATCGGGTGTGCAGATTACCCGAGGAGGCCTTGCGGCGACGGGCTTCTAGGCGATCGGAGCCTGTGAGTTTGTGCGCAACCACCGCCAGTCATCCTGTCTGATCGGCAGGTGGCTGGCGGTCTTGCTATATTTTGACCAGGTCCGAGTCGAAAGCTCGACCCCGACCTTTGCGGTGCGCCCCTCTTGCGCATCTTCCTCTCAAGCTATTTCTCGTGCTTGAGCATTCACCTCGCCCGTTACGGGCGCATTCCAGTAAGGATCACTTTGTGAGCAACGAATCTCCCGCCGAGATGACGACTGCGTCGCTGTCGGCGATGAAGCTGCCCGAGCTCAAGGCGCTGGCCGCCTCCCGCGGCCTCAAGGGCATTTCTCAGCTTCGCAAATCCCAGTTGATCGAGCTCTTGAGCAACGGCGCCAACGCTTCGACCCCGCGTGAGGCCACGTCGGTCGCGGACAAGCCCGCCGCGCAGGCCCCCGCTCCTGCGAAGGCTCCGCGGGAAGAGAAGCAGGAGACGGCCTCCGACGCTTCCTCGTCCCCCGACGCCCCCCGCCGTTCCCGCCGTCGTCGTGCCGTCTCCCAGGGCGCTGTCGAACCCGCGCACGTGACTCTCGATCTGCCGCTTCCGGCCGGTGAGCGCACCGAAGCGGCCGCGGAGCAGGATGGAACCGTCGTCGAGACGGTCCTCAACATTGAGCTGCCCGACGGCGATGATACCGAGGGGCGTCGTCCTCGCCGCGAACGCGGCCGACGCGGCCGCCGCGACCGAGAAGGCCGTGAGGGACGTGACAATCGCGAGGGGCGCGAAAACCGTTCTGGTCGCGGCGGAGAGGACAACCTCGCTCCGATCGCGGGCATTCTCGACATCCAGGAGAACCACGCCTTCGTGAGGACCTCCGGATACCTTCCGGGCCCCAACGACGTGTACGTCACCCTGGGTAACGTGAGGCGCTGGGGGCTCCGTGGCGGAGACGCTGTCGCCGGCGCCGTGCGCCTGCCCCGCGAGGGCGAACGTCAGCGCCAAAAGTACAATGCCCTCGTGCGCGTCGACTCCGTCAACGGCATGACGATTGAACAGGCGCAGGCCCGTCGCGAGTTTGGCAAGCTCACCCCCGTCTATCCCTCCGAGCAGCTGCGCATGGAATCCTCGCCGAAGGCCTACACCCCGCGCGTCATCGACCTGGTTGCTCCGGTGGGCAAGGGACAGCGCGGCCTCATTGTTTCGCCTCCAAAGGCGGGCAAGACGATGGTTATCCAGCAGATGGCCAAGGCTATCGAGCTGAACAACCCCGAGGTACACCTCATGGTCGTCCTGGTGGACGAGCGTCCCGAAGAGGTTACCGACATGCGCTCGATCGTCAACGGTGAGGTCATTGCCTCGACCTTCGACCGTCCGGCCTCCGACCACACGACTGTCGCCGAGCTGGCGATCGAGCGCGCCAAGCGCCTCGTTGAACTCGGTCAGGATGTCGTGGTTCTCCTCGATTCGCTCACCCGCCTGTCGCGCGCGTACAACCTGGCCGCACCCGCATCGGGGCGCATTCTCTCCGGCGGTGTTGACGCCTCCGCCCTGTACCCGCCGAAGAAGTTCTTCGGGGCGGCGCGCAACATCTCCGAGGGTGGCTCGCTCACGATCATCGCCTCCGCGCTGGTGGAGACCGGATCGAAGATGGACGAGGTCATCTTCGAGGAGTTCAAGGGCACCGGCAACATGGAGCTGCGCCTGTCGCGCCAGCTCGCCGAGCGTCGGATCTTCCCCGCGATTGACCTCAATGCGTCGGGCACCCGCCGTGAGGAGCTGCTCTTCAAGCCCGAGGAGCTGCGCATCATGTGGAGGCTGCGCCGAGTCCTGGGAACCCTCGACCAGCAGCAGGGCCTCGAACTCGTTCTCGATAAGCTCAAGGAGACCCAGTCGAACGCGGAGTTCCTCATGCTCATTCAGAAGACGACGCCCACCGACTGATCGCCCCGCCCGCTCTCGGCCTGCGATGCTTCGCCCATAGCCGATCTCACGTCTGCTCGGGCGCCTCGTCGTTGAAGGCGTGGGGGAGCGTGTGCCATAATGTCGTGTCGGCTGACCGGTTCACCGGCATGCCCCAGGCGCTGCCGCGCGCTGGAGGGCGAGCCCCCGCCAGATGCGAGGGACGCTGCATGTCCGGACCCGGAGCATCAAACGATCCAGGAGAAACTCCATGAAGAAGGGTATTCACCCCGAGTACGTGGACACCGTCGTGACCTGCACGTGCGGCAACTCGTTCCACACCCGTTCCACCATCACCTCCGGCGAGATGCGCGTGGACGTGTGCTCTGCCTGCCATCCGTTCTACACGGGTAAGCAGAAGATCCTCGACACCGGCGGCCGCGTCGCCAAGTTCGAGGCTCGCTACGGCAAGCGCGTGCGTCCCTCCAAGTGAGGGTGGGCAGCTAGCTCAACGGCGGTGTCGTCGGCCTGACGGCCGGCGGCGCCGCCGCTTTTTCAACCCTACGAAGCAAAGGATGTGGTGAATCGTGGCCGCGACGGATGAGCTCGGCGCCCTGGAACCCCTGCTGGCCGAATACGAGCAGGTCGAAGCGCAGATGGCGGATCCGCGCACCCTGGCCGACCCGCAGCTGATGCGCCGCGTGGGGCGCCGCTACGCCGAACTTGGCCGCGTCAAGGCAGCGGCCGACCGCCTGAGCGCGGCGGCCGGAGACCTACAGGCCGCGCGAGAGCTGGCCGTCGAAGATCGTTCCTTCGCAGACGAGATCCCCGCCCTCGAAGAAGAGGAAGCAGCCGCACACGAAGCGCTGGTGAAGATCTTGGCCCCGCGCGATCCCGAGGACGCAATGGACGTCATCTTGGAGATCAAGGCCGGTGAGGGCGGCGAGGAATCCGCGCTATTCGCCTCCGACCTGGCACGCATGTACGGGCGCTACGCGGAGGCGCACGGCTGGAGCGTTACCGAGTTGAGCGCGACCCACACAGAGCTCGGCGGATTCAAGGACGTGACACTCGCGATCCGAGCCAAGGGCACGCCCGCGCCCGACGAGGGCGTGTGGGCACACCTGAAATACGAGGGTGGCGTCCACCGGGTTCAGCGCGTACCCATCACGGAATCCCAGGGCCGCATCCACACGAGCGCCGTCGGGGTCTTCGTCATGCCCGAGATCGAGGATGACGACGAGATCGTCATCGACCCGGCCGACCTGCGCATCGACGTCTACCGTTCGAGCGGCCCGGGGGGACAGTCGGTCAACACGACCGACTCCGCCGTGCGCATCACGCACCTACCCTCCGGCATCGTCGTGTCGATGCAGAACGAGAAGTCACAGCTGCAGAACAAGGAGGCTGCCCTGCGTGTGCTTGCCTCGCGACTGGCGGCCGAGGCGCGAGCCAAGAGGGAGGCCGAGGCCTCGGCTCAGCGTCTCTCGCAGGTACGTACCGTGGACCGCTCCGAACGCATCCGCACCTACAACTTCCCGGAGAACCGCATCGCGGATCACCGCACCGGCTTCAAGGCCCACAACCTTGATGCTGTCCTATCGGGCGCGCTCGACGCCGTTATCTCCTCGCTGCGCGAGGCCGACGAGGCCGAACGCCTGGCAGCGGCCGCGCGATCGTGAGCGTGAACGTGAACGGCGGGTGGGAGCTGACCGAGGCGCGATCCTGGGCGCGCACACGCCTCGGCGCGGCCGGGGTCGACTCGGTCGATGCCGACGTGCGCGAGCTGCTCCAGTGGGCGTGCGGGGTGTCCTCGCCGTGGTCTGTTCCCACCACGCTGTCGGCGGAGCAGGCGGAGAAGCTGCGATCCGGGGTGGGGGAGCGGGCCCTGCGCATCCCGCTTCAGCACGTCACCGGGCGCATGTACTTCCGCTCCCTCACCCTGCAATCGATCCCCGGTGTCTTCGTCGTTCGCCCCGAGACCGAGGTGCTCGCCGGCCTGGCCATTGACGAGGCCGCAGCCGTCGTGCGAGCGCGCGGTGAAGCCCGCGTCGTGGACCTGTGTACCGGATCGGGCGCCATCGCGTTTTCGGTCGCGACGGAGGCTGAGCACACCGAGGTCTGGGCGGTCGAGAAGGAACCCGATCCTTTCGCGTTGGCCTGCCGCAACCGCGACCTTTTGGGAGCGCGCGGTGTCCACCTCGAACGCGGTGATGCGACAGATCCGGCGACTCTTGCGCACCTGGACGCGATGGTCGACGTCGTCGTCACGAACCCGCCCTACGTGCCCGCCGATGAGATGCCGACCCAGCCTGAAGCCGCGGCGGATCCCCATTCCGCCCTCTACGGTGGAAGCTCCGATGGGACCGACATCCCCGTGCGTATCATTGGCCGGTGCCTGACCCTCTTGCGCCCGGGCGGAGTGCTCCTCATGGAGCACTCGCCAAGTCAAGCCGAGTGCCTGCGCGAGCGCGCCCGGGCGGTCGGCCTGTGCGACGTGTCGACGGCTCCCGACCTCGCCGGACGCGCACGTTTCCTGCGCGCCCGATTACCTCAATCGACGCCGGCGGGCGCTTCCGTGACACAATGAAGCCGATGAGCACCGAGACGATCCTGACCATCGCGCCGACCGTGCGTGACGAGGCCCTCGCGCGCGCGGCCGCCGTACTGAGCAACGGGGGGATCCTCGTGGTCCCCACCGACACGGTGTACGGCATCGGGTGCGATGCCGCCAACCACGAGGCCGTGGCGGAGGTCCTGGCCGCCAAGGGGCGTGGGAGACAGATGCCTCCGCCCGTCCTCGTCGCCTCCGTGGACGCGATCGATACGCTGTGCGTTGATGTCCCCGACGCAGCGCGCGCCCTTGCGCGGGCGTTCTGGCCCGGCGCACTCACCCTGATTCTGCGTGCCCGTCCCGACCTCGGGTGGGATCTGGGACAGACCGCAGGGACGATCGGCGTGCGCATGCCCAACCAGGACGCGCTGCTGCGGCTCCTCAAAGAGTTCGGCCCGATGGCCGTCACGTCAGCGAACCTGACGGGCCAGCCTCCCGCCACGACGGTTGAGCAGGCGGTCGCCTCCTTCGGCGCGCGCGTTGGGGCCTACCTGGACGGTGGTCCCACCCGGGCCTCCACGGCCTCGTCCATCATCGACTGTGCCCACGGCGAACCACGCGCCATCCGCCTGGGGGCTATCAGCCTGGAAGAACTGAGCTCCAGGGCGGGCGTGTCCATCGCGCCCGTGGAGGTGGGGCGCGCGTGAAGGTCTATGTGCTGCTGGCCTCCATCGCGATGGCCCTGACGATTCTGCTCACCCCCATGGTCCGCTGGACGTGCCTTCGCTTCGGCATCGTGCCGCCCCTGCGCGGACGCGACCTGCAAAAGACGCCCATCCCGCGCCTGGGCGGCGTCGCCATGACGATTGCTCTCATCGCCACCATGGTGCTTGCCTCGCGCATTCCCTACATGGCCCCGCTGTTTACCACCACGATCCCGTGGGCGGTCATGGCCGGAGCGGGGGCGATGTGCGTCCTGGGCATCATCGACGACATCATCGAACTCGATTGGATGGCCAAACTCGGCGGCCAGGTCCTCATCGCCGGAGGCATGGCCTTCGGGGGAGTCCAGCTCGCGTCCTTCCCGATCTTCGGCATCACGTTGGGATCCTCACGCCTGTGGCTCTTCGTCTCAGTCTTCTTCATCGTCGGCATCATGAACGCCGTCAACTTTATTGACGGGCTCGATGGCCTGGCCTCCGGCATGATCGCCATCGGCGCGGGGGCCTTCTTCATCTACTCCTACATCATCACCCGCCTCATGGGGGCCGCCTCCTACGCGACGACGGCGAGCCTCGTCGTCATCACCCTGCTTGGTGTATGCGCGGGATTCCTCTGGTTCAACTTCCACCCCTCCTCGATCATGATGGGCGGAGGAGCCGAAACCATGGGGCTGGTGCTGGCCGCAGCGGGCATCATCGTCACGGGGAAGATCGATCCATCGCTGCTGGGGCGCCAGCAGATGATCGTCTCGGGGCTGCCCCTCATCCTCCCGATGTCCGTTATCTTCATGCCCGTCGCCGACCTCGTCGTCACCTCGATTCGGCGCATGAAACGGGGTAAGAGCCCCTTCGTCGCAGACCGCTCTCACTTCCACGACCGGCTGCTTGTGGCCGGCCACTCCCACCGCGGGGTCGTCGCGATCCTGTGGATGTGGACCATGATCGTCTGCGTCTCCGCCGTCGGACTGCTCGTCTACGACTGGTGGCTCGTCGCCCTCGTTGCGATCAGTGCGTCCGCCGTCGGCGTCGCCGTCACTACACGAGAGTTCCCGAAGGAAGACACGGGAGAGGAAACCCCCGCATGACCTACGTTCTCGCACTCGCCATGGTCGTTCTCATCCTCGCGGCGCAGTGGTTCTTCACCTCGCGCGCGCTGCGCTCTCCCTCCCACTTCATCGCGTGGGTCAGCGGCGGATACGCCGCCAAGATCGCGCTGCTCGCGCTGGGGCTGTACGTTCCGAGTTCGCTCGGCGTCAGTGTTCGCGTCGCCGCCATCGCCACGATCGCGGCCATTATCGTCTCCTCCAGCGTGGAGATGGTCCTCATGATGCGCCGCCGCACGATGAACGTCGATCCCCGACCCGAGGGCGAGTAGCCCCTGCGCGTGCTGCCCCACGCCTTGGCGTATAGAATGAGTGAGTTAGCCGCGCAGTGACGCTGCCCTTGGAGTCCCGATGAAGGAGGCACACTCGGTGTCCACTAACGCGCCCGCTCGCTCGACAGCGTCCAAGCCACGCTGGTACTGGGTGAGTCTGGCGATCCTCCTGATCGTCCTCGTTGCAACGGCCCCCGCCGCGTTTACGCAGGAGGCGCACCAGCCCTCCCTGAAGGACTTCTTTCCCTCCGTGATCTTCGGCGAAGGAACCTTCTTCGAGTTCAACCGGCTCACCCTGGCGCGGGTCATCATGGGGTTCCTCGTGTGCGTCGTCCTCGTGGCGGTGGCTCGCAAGCCGAAGCTGGTTCCCACGCGCTCACAGATGGCCGTGGAAGCCATCGCAGGATACATCCGCGACAACGTCGCCCTCGACATGCTGGGTCCCACGACGGGCCGGAAGTTCTCAGGCTTCATCGGCTTCCTGTTCTTCGGCGTCCTGTCGATGAACATCGCCGGAATCATCCCGGGCATCAACATCGCCGCCTCCTCCGTCGTCGCAGTGCCGATGGTCTTCGCGATCATCACCTACGTGACCTTCATCGGCGCCGGCGTCGCCAAGCAGGGCATCGGAGGATTCTTCTCCTCCCAGCTCTTCCCGCCCGGCCTGCCCGTGCCCATGTACCTGCTGATCACACCGATCGAGTTCCTCTCCAACTTCATCGTTCGCCCTGTCACGCTGACGCTGCGACTCCTGTGCAACATGATCTCCGGCCACCTCCTGCTGGGCATGACCTACTTCGGCACGGCGATCCTGCTCCACGAGCTCTCCGTGCTCTCCGCCGCCTCTGCCCTGACGGGTGCCGCCATGTTCGTCATGACGGGCTTCGAGGTCTTCGTGGCCTTCCTGCAGGCCTACATCTTCACGATCCTGTCGACCGTCTACATCAAGCTGTCCATCGAACACCACTGACCCCAACGCCACTCGGCGTTACAAACAGAAGGAAACCACTATGGGAACCGCAGCATTCGCCTACATCGGCTACGGCCTGGCCACCCTGGGACCCGGCCTCGGTATCGGCCTCATGGTCGGCAAGACCCAGGAAGCGACCGCCCGCCAGCCCGAGGTTGCCGGACGCCTCTTCACCAACATGATCATCGGCGCCGGTATGGTCGAGGCCCTGGGCCTGATCGGCTTCGTTCTGCCGCTCATCGTTAAGTGATCGCCATGCACCAGATTGTCGCCGCTGCGGACCAGGAGGTCGGCGGCCTCGCCGTCATCCTGCCGCCGCTGTACGAGATTTTCTGGTCGGCCCTCGTCCTGCTTATCGTTCTCCTTCTCGTCGGCCGCTACGCCCTGCCCCGCATCTACAAGACGATGGACGCGCGGGCGGCAGCGATCGAGGAGGGCCTCGGCGCCGCCGAGCAAGCGAAGGCCGACCAGGCCGCCGCTGCGCGCGAGCGCGAGGAGATCATCCGCCAGGCACACGCCGAGGCACACGAGATACGCGAACGCGCCAACGACGAGGCAAAGGCCATCGTGGCGGCCGCGCGCACCGAAGCCACCGGCGAGGCCAACAGAATCCTCGAGGCATCCCAGCGTCAGCTTCTGGCCGAGAAGCAAGCCGCGCAGATCTCTCTGCGCTCCGAGGTCGGTCTGCTCGCCTCCGAGCTGGCCGAGAAGATCATCGGCGAGCAGCTCACGGATACGGCGCTGACCTCGCGCGTGGTGGATCGATTCCTTGACGAACTCGAGGCTGATAGCGCCCGAGTCGAGGAGAGGCGATGACCACCATGCGCACGATCGAGTCGGTTCCCTTCGCGGGCGACCTGGTCGCGGCCCTCCACGCGCCCGACACGGACGCGATGCGCGTTGCCGAGGACTTCTTCGGCCTGGCCGACCTGTTCAAGGAGAACGCGCGACTGGCACGTGCGCTGACGGATCCGGCGCGCTCGGATTCGGATAAGCAGGAACTGGCCACGCGGGCATTCGGCTCGCACGTGACGGGGGCGACCATGACAGTCGTCAGGATCGTCGTCGCCGACCATTGGCGCCGCCCCAGCGACGTGACCAACGCTCTCGAGGTCCTCGGGATCCTCGCGGTCTTGAACGCTGCGGGAACGCGGGGGGCACTTGATCAGGTACGCGAGGAGCTCTTCCAGGTGCGCTATTTTCTGGCACACCATCGGGACCTGCGCGTGCGCCTGTCCGACACCTCCACCGGAAACGCTCACGAGCGCGGCGACCTGGCCAGCTCGCTGTTCTCCCATCGCATCAGCGCCTGGACGATGCGTCTGCTGCGCCGCGCGGTGGGACGTTCCAATCACGGTCGTCTCCTGCACAACCTCCGTCGCTACGCCCAGTGGGCCGCGACCATGCAGGATCGCCTCTTCGTCACCGTGGCCACAGCCTCGCCGATGAGCGAAGCACAGGTGTCGCGCCTTCGAGGAATCCTCGAGAAGCGCTACGGAGTGACCGTCGACATGGCGATCTCGGTCGACCCCACCCTCATCGGCGGTTTCCGCCTGCGCGCCGGCATGACCGCGATCGACGCCTCGCTCGCCACCCGGCTCGGCGAAGCGCGGGACGCGATTGCCAGCTAGTGCCCCTCGTACAGACACAACCCACTTATCAATCAGTTAGGAATCCTCATGGCTGACCTCAGCATCTCCCCGGAGGAAATCCGCGGAGCACTGGACTCCTTCATGGAGTCCTACCGTCCGGCGGACGTGGCTACCGAAGAGGTCGGGCACGTCATCGAAACGGCCGACGGTATCGCGCACGTCGAGGGCCTGCCCGGCACCATGGCGAACGAGCTGCTGCGTTTCGAGGACGGGACGCTGGGCCTGGCCATGAACCTCGACCAGCGCGAGATCGGCGCCGTCGTCCTCGGTGACTTCGGTGGCATCGAAGAAGGACAGGTCGTCCACCGCACCGGCGAGGTCCTCTCCGTTCCCGTCGGCGACGGCTACCTGGGCCGCACCGTCGATCCCCTCGGGCGTCCCATTGATGGCCTCGGCGACATCACCGACCTGGACGGGCGCCGTGCTCTCGAACTGCAGGCCCCCGGCGTCATGATGCGCAAGAGCGTCCACGAACCGCTCGCGACCGGCCTGAAGGCAATCGACTCGATGATCCCCGTGGGACGCGGCCAGCGTCAGCTCATCATCGGCGATCGCAAGACCGGCAAGACCGCGATCGCTCTCGACACGATCCTGAACCAGCGCGAAAACTGGAAGAGCGGCGACCCGAACAAGCAGGTGCGCTGCATCTATGTCGCGATCGGCCAGAAGGGCTCGACCATCGCCTCCGTTCGTTCCACCCTGGAGGACGCGGGCGCCATGGAATACACCACCATCGTTGCGTCCCCGGCCTCCGACCCCGCCGGCTATAAGTACATGGCGCCCTACACCGGATCCGCCATCGGACAGCACTGGATGTACCAGGGCAAGCACGTGCTCATCGTCTTCGACGACCTGTCCAAGCAGGCGGAGGCCTACCGAGCCGTTTCGCTGCTCCTGCGCCGGCCCCCGGGCCGCGAGGCATACCCGGGCGACGTCTTCTACCTGCACTCCCGCCTTCTGGAGCGCTGCGCGAAGCTCTCGGATGCCCTCGGTGGCGGTTCGATGACCGGCCTGCCGATCATCGAGACGAAGGCCAACGACGTCTCGGCCTACATTCCGACCAACGTCATTTCTATCACCGACGGCCAGATCTTCCTGCAGTCCGACCTGTTCAACGCCAACCAGCGACCCGCCGTCGACGTCGGCATTTCCGTGTCGCGAGTGGGCGGCGCCGCCCAGCCCAAGGCCATGAAGAAGGTCGCCGGAACCCTGAAGCTGACCCTCGCGCAGTACCGTTCGATGGCCGCGTTCGCGATGTTCGCCTCCGACCTGGATGCGGCCACCCGACGCCAGCTGACCCGAGGCGAGCGCCTCATGGAGCTGCTCAAGCAGCCCCAGTCCACGCCTTACGCGATGGAAGACCAGGTTGCCTCCATCTGGATGGGGACCAAGGGCTACCTCGATGACATTGAGGTAGCCGACGTGCTGCGTTTCGAGCGGGCGCTGCTTGATCACCTCCACGCCAACTCGACCGTGCTCAACACGATCGCATCGACCGGCGACCTGGACGCCGACACGGAGGAGGCCCTCAAGGTCGCCGTCGAAGAGTTCCATCGCCAGTGGCTCAGCGCCGGACGCGGCGTGTCCGATCTCGACAGCGGCGAGGTCGTTGCCGAGCGCACCCGCGAGGAGATCTCTCGCGGACGCACGAGCGAGAAGGCCTAAGCGATGGGCGGACAGCAGAGGATCTACAAGCAGCGTATCGCCTCGACGACAACGCTCGCGAAGGTCTTCCGCGCCATGGAGATGATCGCCGCGTCTCGCATCGGCGCGGCGAGGCGTGCTGCCACTGAGGCTGGACCCTACGAGAAAGCCCTCACCCAGGCGGTAGCGGCGGTCGCGGTCCACACGGACCTGGACCATCCGCTCACGGAAGAACGCGAGGACACCAAGCGTGTTGCCGTCCTGGTCGTCGCATCCGACCGCGGCATGGCCGGAGCATACTCGGCGACTATCCTGCGCGAATCCGAGAAGCTCATCGCTGACCTGACCGCGCAAGGCTACGAACCCGTGCTCTACACCTTCGGGCGCAGGGCGTCGGCGTACTTCCGCTTCCGGGCAGTGAGCATCGAACGCGAGTGGGAAGGGGAGTCGGACTCCCCGAGCCCGGAGACCGCCCGCGACATGGCCAGCGTGCTTCTCGGGCGTTTCCTCGACCCCGATCCAGCGAGCGGCGTCGGCGCGCTGCACCTCGTGTACACGCGATTCAAGACGGTCATGAGCCAGGTGCCCGAGGTACGCCAGATGCTCCCGCTGACGGTCGTGGACGCGCCAGAATCCGACGAGGAACGCGAGCGCGAACGCGGCTACGCGGACGATCCGTCCTCGGCGCTTCCCGAGTACGAGTTCATTCCCTCGCCCGAGGCGGTCCTGGACACGCTGCTGCCCCTGTACGTCGAGGCGCGCATCCACAACGTTCTGCTCCAATCCGCCGCGTCCGAATTGGCGTCGCGTCAGCGCGCCATGCACACGGCGACGGACAACGCTCAGGAACTCATCACCAAGTACACGCGACTGGCGAACTCGGCCCGCCAGGCGGAAATCACCCAGGAAATTACCGAAATCGTGGGCGGGGCCGACGCTCTGGGCGCGAGCTAAGCCCTTCGAGACACGGAGTAAAACATGACTGATACACCTGCAATCGCCGAGGGGCGCGTCGCCCGCGTCGTCGGCCCTGTCGTCGATGTCGAGTTTCCCCCGGACCGCATCCCGCCGCTGTACAACGCGCTGACGGTCGACGTGAATCTCGCGGGGCAAGGCGAGGGCGAGTCCTCGTTCACGATGACGCTTGAGGTCGCCCAGCACCTGGGCGACAACCTCGTTCGTACCATCGCGCTCAAGCCGACGGACGGCCTCGTGCGCGGGGCACCCGTTACCGACACGGGAGCCCCCATCTCGGTGCCCGTGGGCGATGTGACCAAGGGACACGTGTTCAACGTGACGGGCGACGTGCTCAACCTCGAGGAGGGCGAGACCCTCGAGATCACGGAGCGCTGGCCGATTCACCGCCAGCCGCCCGCCTTTGACCAGCTCGAGGCCCGCACCAAGATGTTCGAAACCGGCATCAAGGTCATCGACCTGTTGACCCCCTACGTTCAGGGCGGCAAGATCGGCCTGTTCGGCGGCGCCGGCGTTGGCAAGACCGTTCTCATTCAGGAAATGATCCAGCGCGTTGCGCAGGACCACGGCGGCGTGTCCGTCTTCGCGGGCGTCGGTGAGCGCACGCGCGAGGGCAACGACCTCATCGGAGAGATGGAGGAGGCCGGCGTCTTCGACAAGACCGCGCTCGTCTTCGGACAGATGGATGAGCCGCCGGGCACGCGTCTGCGCATCGCCCTGACGGGCCTGACGATGGCGGAGTACTTCCGGGACGTGCAGCACCAGGACGTGCTGCTGTTCATCGACAACATCTTCCGCTTCACCCAGGCGGGCTCCGAGGTGTCCACACTGCTGGGCCGCATGCCGTCGGCGGTGGGCTACCAGCCCAACCTCGCCGACGAGATGGGACAGCTGCAGGAGCGCATCACCTCGGCCGGTGGCCACTCGATCACGTCCCTTCAGGCCATCTACGTTCCCGCCGACGACTACACGGACCCCGCTCCGGCGACGACCTTCGCGCACCTGGATGCGACGACCGAGCTCTCCCGCGAAATCGCCGCCAAGGGCATCTACCCGGCCGTGGATCCCCTGGCCTCCTCATCGCGCATCCTCGACCCCGCCCTGGTCGGACGCGAGCACTACGATGTTGCCACCCACGTCAAGGCGATCCTGCAGAAGAACAAGGAACTGCAGGACATCATCGCGATTCTCGGCGTTGACGAGCTCAGCGAGGACGACAAGGTGACGGTGGCCCGGGCGCGCCGCATCGAGCAGTTCCTGTCGCAAAACATGTACATGGCAGAGAAATTCACGGGCGTCCCCGGATCGACCGTGCCCCTGTCGGAGACCATCGAAGCCTTCAAGCGCATCGCCGAAGGCAACTACGACGACGTCCCCGAGCAGGCGTTCTACAACTGCGGCGGCATTGACGACCTGGAGCGCAACGCCCACGAGCTGGCCAAGGAAGCCTGATGGCGTCCGGAAGGTCCCTGCAGGTTGAGGTCGTCTCTCACGAGGGGCGGCTGTGGCACGGCAGCGCCGCATCCGTCCAGATTCCGACGGTGGATGGCTCCCTGGGCGTCTTGCCGGGGCGCCAGCCGCTGCTCGCCCAGCTCGGCGAGGGCGCCGTCACCGTGACGCGCTCCGACGAGGTCACGTCATTCACCGTCAGCGGGGGATTCGCCTCAGTTGACAACGACTACGTCACTATCGTCGCTGATCACGCTATCGTGGTCGTGCAGTAAACCGACGAGCCCGGGGAGGACCTCATGAGCCTGACGCTCGTAGCAATGTGGTGCGTGGCCGTCCTCGTGTGCGTCGGCGCGGTCCTGTGGGTGTACATGAATGTGCGCGCCCGCAGGATCGCGTCGCGTTTGGGTGCCTTTCGCTGCTGGTCGCGCCCCGACGTCCAGTCTGGCTGGACGGCCGGCATCGGCGTCTATGGCGTTGACGACCTATCGTGGTACCGACTCGTTGGTTTTTCCCTGCAGCCGGTCTACACGGTGCCCCGTTCCGGCCTTGAGGTATCCGCTCCGATCGCCCACTCGGCGGACGGGTCGGTCGTCGAGGTGCGCCTCGCATACGGTGAGCATCGTTACGAGGTCGCCGTCGAACGCCTGACATACAACGGATTGGTCTCCTGGGTGGAGTCCGGTCCTCCGCGCCTCGTATAGGCGGCATTGATAAGCTCGGCGTGTGCGTATTGTTATTGCTTCCTGCACCGTCGACTACTCCGGACGCCTCAGTGCTCATCTGGATCCCGCCAAGCGCGTCATCATGGTCAAGGGCGACGGCTCGGTCCTCATTCATTCTGAAGGCGGCTCCTACAAGCCGCTGAACTGGATGACCGCGCCGTGCTCGGTGACCATTGACGAGGGTGGGGAGGACGAACCGAACACGCAGCAGGTGTGGACCGTTCAGGCCGACAAGACCGACGACAAGCTCGTGATCCGTGTCCACGAGATCATCTGTGACGTTACCGAAAACCTGGGAGTGGACCCCGGCCTCGTCAAGGACGGCGTGGAGGCGCACCTGCAGGAGCTCCTCGCCCAGCAGGTCCCGCAGATCCTCGGCGAGGGGTGGGAGCTCGTGCGACGCGAATACCCGACGCCGGTGGGGCCGGTCGACCTCATGGTGCGCGACGAGACCGGCGCGCACGTGGCTATCGAGGTCAAACGGCGAGGCGGCATCGACGGCGTCGAGCAGCTGACGCGCTACCTGTCCCTGCTGGGTCGTGATTCGCTGCTGGGCGACGTGTCGGGGATCTTTGCGGCGCAGGAGATCACCAAGCAGGCGCGCACGCTGGCCGAGGATCGCGGGATTCGCTGCGTGGTCCTCGACTACGACGCCATGCGCGGTTTTGACGACCCATCCTCCCGGCTGTTCTGATGGTGGCGGTGGCCGATACCAGCCTGGCGCGCATCGTCGCCCAGGGGCTGGTGCCGCTCACGCGCGGGCGCGATCCCGTGGCCGCCGTCGAGTTGCTGCTCGCTGTCCAAGGCCAGATGGCGGGCGCGATCCCGTGGGCGATCGGCGCGCGTTGCACCGCGGTCACGCGCGCTCAGGTCGCCGAGTCCTTCCAATCGGGTGAGCTCGTCCGGTCCTGGCCGATGCGCGACACGTTGCATGTGACAAGCGCGCGCGATCATCACTGGCTGCGTCGGTTGCTGCGCCACCGATACGCTTCGTGGATTCGTCAATCGACGGGGTTGGGGCTCAGCGATGCTCTCGTCGAGAAAGCCGCGGCGGCGGCGTTCGAGCTGCTGGGAGAGAACCCCTCGGGTGTGAGCCGCGGCGAGGTCATCCGCGCCTGGGATGAGGCTGGTATCGCAACCGTCACCTCGGGAGCCGGGGGCGGGGTGCGGCGACGTCATCTGATCAAGAGGCTTTTCCTCGACGGCCTGCTCGTCTCTGGTCCGCTCCGGGGCGGGGAGCACCTGATCGTTGATGCCCGGCAGCTGCCGGGCGCTCCGGGCGTCGCGAAGGGGGAGTGCGGGCACGAGGAGGCGCTCGCGCTCCTGGCCGCCCGCTACGCGTGGGGACACGGCCCCGTGGATGCTGCAGACCTTGCTCGGTGGGCGGGGCTGACGCTCACCGAGGCGCGTCGTGCGCTGGCGGGTTCGGCCCAGATCGGCGAGAGTATCGGTCGGCCGCTCATCTCGCGTGAGGGGCGCGTCGCGCGCGCCGATATTGATGACCTTGTCGAAAGTAGCCGCGACGAGGCCCGGGCAGTGCTTGCGCTGCCCTCCTTCGACGAGCTGCATGTTGGGTATCGTGACCGTTCGTGCCTGACCGACCGGGCTGGTGAGGCCCTCATCTGTCCCGGGGCGAATGGGATGTTCCGCCCCATCGTCGTCGCGAACGGACGGGTTGTTGCGGCGCGTTCTCCCGGCGGCGAGCTTACCTTTACCGAGGAAGGCTCCTCCTATGCGCAAGAAGCTCAGCGTGAAATGGCGCGCTGGGGAGATTGGTTGTTTGAGAAGCGGCGCTGAACTGTCAGGTGTGCCACAATGAGGGCATGACTGATTGTGTGCTACGTGGCCGCCTGGTCCTGGAAGATTCCGTTGTCGAGGACGGAATTATTGAGATCGACGGTTCGACCATTACCCGTGTATGCCCCGCTTCCGACTATGACGCAGACCTGCCCGCCGCCACGGACTCAACGTTCCTGCCCGGCCTGGTCGATGTTCACTGCCACGGCGGAGGAGGGGAATCCTTCCCGAACGCGCAGAGCGAGGAGGCGGCCCTCGTGGCCGTCATGGAGCATCGACGCCACGGCACGACCTCCCTGGTCGCCTCCTGCGTGACCGCTTCTGCCGAGGTGCTGCGTGCTCGCGCCAAGACACTCGCCCAACTGGCCAGCGACGGAGAACTTGCGGGCATCCACTTCGAGGGACCCTTCGTCTCGCACGCGCGCTGCGGCGCCCAGGATCCCACCTACATCATCGATCCCGACGCGGAGCTGACGCGAACCCTGCTGGAGGAGTGCCGCGGATACGCCCTGTCGATGACGCTGGCCCCGGAGAAGCCCGGCGCGTACGGTCCCGGCTCCGTTGCTGAGGCCCTCATCGACGGGGGCGCCCTGCCCTCGTGGGGACACACCGACTCCAACTCGGCGATGGCCCGCGAGGCGCTGGAGTACTCTCGGGAGCGTTTCAGCCAGGTTTCCACTACGCGCGGACCTCGCGCCACCATCACCCACCTCTTCAACGGCATGAGGCCGCTGCACCACCGCGACACCGGTCCGATCGCCGAGTTCCTCTCCGATGCCGCGCGCGGGGGCGCCGTCGCCGAGCTGATCTGCGACGGCATCCACGTCGATCCTTCCCTCGTGCGCGACGTGTACGAGCTGGTGGGACGCGACCACGTCGTGTTCGTCACTGACGCGATGGCGGCGGCGGGGATGCCCGATGGCGAGTACACGCTGGGCCCGCAGGACGTCGTCGTGCGCGACGGTATTGCGCGCCTGGCCCAGGGGGATGCGATCGCGGGCGGAACCGCGCACCTCCTGGACTGCGTGCGGGTCGCCGTGACGCGCGGCGGCATACCGCTTGTGGACGCCGTGTACATGGCCACCGTGCAAGGAGCCACCATTTTGGGCGACGACACGATCGGTCGCCTCGCGGCCGGCAAGAAGGCCGACGTGCTCGAGGTCGATGACGGCCTGAACGTGCGCCGCGTGTGGCGCCGTGGCACTGTAGTTGCGTGAGAGGCAAACGAAGCGCGAAACGCCCGTGGGGCGAGGCGCGGCCACTGCAGATGGAGCGCCTCGCCTCCGTGCCACGAAGCGAAACCGGCCCGGATGGCGGCACCTACCAGGTGCGTCGCCTGCCCAGCGCCGCCAAGGAGTACACGTGTCCGGCGTGCCTGCGACCCATTGCCCGCGGAAGCGCTCATATCGTCGCGTGGCCGGAAGAAGCCCCCTTCGGTATGCCTCAGGGCGTGGAGGGGCGACGTCACTGGCATTCGGAGTGCTGGCGGCGCCGTCTGCGACCGGCGTGAGAGTGGATGTGATGTATCACTGCCCTGCGTGCGGATTCGATGGGCACCGGGCAGAGCACGTAGAGTGGGGTCTGGAGAATGCCCTGAGCAGGGCGTGGATATGAGGAGCAACCGTGGAATTTCTTAAGCGATACGTGGCGGCGGCGTCGATGCTCGTTGTCGCTCTCGTATGCGCCCTCGTCGGACTGCTCGGCTTGACCGTCTTCCGGCCTCCGACACAGCAGGTGTCCTCGGTCGATTCGGCGACTGATCTGATCATGACGCGCGGCAACGTACTGTCGATCGTCAAGGATGATGTGACGGTAACCGCGACGTCGAAGTCCGGCGCGCCGGTCACGCTCAGCATCGGCACGACGCAGGACGTCAAGGGCTGGATTGGCGACGCTGCCTACACCGAGGTCATCGGTGTGGAGTCTGATCGTTCAAAGCTCAAGGCCGAGTCGCACGACGCCGCGTCGTCGCCGGACGCGCACGTCGCCCAGCCCGGTGCGCAGGCCGACGTGCAATCCGGAGCACAGCCCCTCAAGGATCCCACCTCGGCGGAGCTCGTTGCGCAACTGGCGTCCTCCGACATGTGGTTCAAGAAGGCGAGCGGCGAGGGGAGCGTCAGCCTGGACTTGGAGAACGTTCCCACGGGACGCTCCGCTTTGGCGGTTTCGGCCGCCGGAGCCGGTGACCTGACGCTGACGCTGACCTGGAAGGTCGAGCAGACCAACACGCTCGCCATCATTGCATTCCTCACGGCCTGCGTCTTCACACTCATCGCCCTCGCGCTCTTCCTGACCCGCTGGCAGCTCCTGCGCCTGCGCAAGATCCGTGCCGCGCGCATCGAAGAACGCCGCAAGGCCGACTCGTTGGAGACCGCATCGATCAACTCCGCGGCGGTCGCCCAACGCGTGGCCGCTCGCCGCGATTCCTCGCCCGTCCCCGCCGAACAGCGTGAGGACGAGGCGCCCGAGGCCCGCGACGAGTCCGCGCAGCGGAGTGAGAGGACGCCGGAGGAAGGCTGGGGGGCAGCGGTCTTCGCCGCGACGCCCACCCGCAGCGAGCCGACCGAACCCGCCGTCGAGGACACGATCGTTCGCGACGTGCCCTCGGGGTCGGACCGTGCGCGCACCCCGGAGGCCGCCGGACTGCCCGAGGACACGATCGTTCGTGACGTGCCCTCCGGGTCGGACCGTGCGCGCACCCCGGAGGCCGCCGGGCTGCCCGAGGACACGATCGTTCGCGAGGTGCCCTCCGGGTCGGACCGTGCGCGCACCCCGGAGGCCGCCGGGCTGCCCGAGGACACGATCGTTCGTGAGGTCCCGCAGGACACCGTCGTACGCGAGGTGCCCGCAGGCTCCCCAAGCGACGCCGCCGCGACCCACGATGACGCCGCCACCACCGGCGCGGAGTACACTCCCGACCCGCTGACCGACACGATGGAGCGTCGCGGACGCCACGGGCTGGCGCAGGGACCGATCGACCAGGATCCGCCCGAGCGAGCGACCACCGACACCGGCGTCATCGACCTGTCAGGCATCCGAGGCGGGCGCACCCTGCCGTCGCGCCGCGCGCTGCGCGAAGCGCGCAACAACGGGGAGCAGGTCCTCGTCGTCGACGGCCAGGAGTTCAACACCGGCCTCATTCCGGTCACGCGCCCCCGCGACGCCGAGCAGGCCCCCGCACCGACGTCAGCCCCCGACGACGACGCGTCGGCAACCGGGGGGTGGACCTCCATCATGTCCGGCTGGCTCAAGGACCGGGAGGAGGGGACCCGATGAAGCGACGCACACTGGCGGCCGCGACCGCGGTCTTGATGGCCTCCACGCTTGCGCTGGGCGCGTGCTCTGGCGAGATCGTCGCCCAATCGGGCGATGCCGCTCAGAGCGCCGCCAACCTCGACCTGGAGCGCATCTCCTCCGTGCTCAGCGACACGGGCACGGCGATGGCTCACGCCGACACCTCAATGAACGCCGCCGACCTGTCGGGGCGCGTCTCGCAGGGGGCGCTGGCGACGCGCACCGCGCAGTACGCGCTTGCCTCCGCGTCGGGGCAAACCCCGCTCGCGCTCGACTTCACGCCCTCGTCCCTGGCGATTACGAACTCCGAGTCGTGGCCCCGGGCGATCTTCAACATCTCCGGCTCCTCCTCGACCGCGCTGCCGGTGCTCCAGGTCTACGTGCAGGAGTCGGCACGCTCGGACTACCAGCTGACCAACTACGCGCGCCTCCTGGGAGGAACGCAGCTGACACTGCCGCCCGTGGGAACAGGTTCCGCGTACGTGACCGGCACCTCCGAAGGATTCACGGTGAGTCCCGAGGCGGCGCTCGCCCAGTACATCACGATGCTCAACTCCGGGACGCAGGATACCTCGCAGTTTGTCGCGGACGAGTTCACGAAGTCCTACTTCTCGATCATCGAGGACCTCAACTCCTCGGTCAGCGCGGCCGGCTCTGTCACGCCGGCGGCAACCGCATCCGACTACCCGATCTCGGGCCTCGTCTTGCAGGACGGTTCGGCCCTGGTCGCCGCGAACTTCAAGTACACCCTGACCTACCAGCGCACTGTCGCCGGGGCCACCATGAGCCTGGGCGGCAACACGGCGGCGCTGAGCCAGTCGGGAGCAACCGTGGAAGGCAGTGCCGTGGCCAACTACCTGGGCACCGTCATCATGCGCATCCCTTCCAAGAGCGCGGGAGGAACCATTCAGATCGTCGGCGGCGAACGCTCCATCGCCTCGGTCACGCTGGATCCGTCCAGCAATCCCGGCTGAGTTTCACCCTCAGCGCACAGTTTGTCCCCGTGGCCTGGCGGCGCGGGGACGACGCCTATCATCGTCACGTACACACCTGAGTTCACGATAGGACCACGATGAACACCCAGACTCCCGGTCACAACGCGCCCGAGGCGCCCGCGCCTACACCCGCCGATTCGCACGGCGCTATCGACCTGTCGGCGCGCGTCGCCACGCCCGCTCCCAACGAAGCGGCTCCGACCGGCGAAGGCCTGCACATTCCGCTCATCACCGCCACCGACGAGGCGGGCTTCCAGGACGTTATGTCGACATCGCAGGCGGTCCCGGTGGTACTCGTCATGTGGTCGTCTCGGTCGCTCGAGTCGAAGCCAACGCTGGCCATGCTCGAAGAGATCGCACGCGAGCACGCGGGCGCGTTCCAGCTGGTCGAGGTCGACATCGATCAGGCGCCGCAGATCGCCCAGGCTTTCCAGATCCAGGCTGTTCCCACGGTCGTCGCCCTCCTCGGTGGGCGCCCCGTTCCCCTCTTCCAGGGCAGCGCCGCCAAGGAACAGGTGCTCCCCGTCGTCTCCCAGCTCCTCGAGGCGGCGGCTCAGATGGGAGTTACCGCGCGCATCGCGGTCGCCGCGGCCGACACCGCCGCTCCCATCCCGCCCGAGCATGAGGGTCCCCTGGAGGCTGAGGCGCAGGGACGCCTCAACGACGCGGTCGCGGCCTGGGAGAAGGTCATCGAGCTCAACCCGCGCGACGAGGCGGCGAAGTCTCACCTGTCGCGCGTGCGCCTGGCCGCCCGTAGCGCGCAGGCCGACGCCACCGACCCCGCGGCTCACGCGGATGCGCTTTTTGCCGCTGGGGACGCAGCGGGTGCCTTCGATGTGCTGCTTGACCTGCTGGCCGCCGCAAGCGACGATGAGGAGCGCGACGGGCTGCGCCTGCGCCTCCTCGACCTCTTCCGCGTTGCAGGCTCCACCCCCGACGTGACCAGGGCGCGCACGCGACTGGCCATGCTCCTCATGTGATCGCGCCGTCGCGCGCTCGGCAGCAAGCGCAGTGCGAACGAGGCCGGAGCAGGATCGCCTGCCCCGGCCTCGTCGTATTGTCCTGGGTTAGCGCACCTGCGAGACCGGTGCCAGCCACACGGCGCCCAGCGGGGGAACGCGCAGCTGCGGCACGAGGGGAGGAGTCACCGAGCGATCGGTAGAGGACCAAGCGACAGGTCTTGAAATCGCGAGCAGGAGTGCGAACATGCTCCTGACGCGAGGTTTGTCATGCCTCGGAAGGGCGTGGGGCTCAGTGCTGTGAGGCGGAAGACCTCGGGGGCAGTCACGTACCCGGAGACGAGCGTCGTCGGGACGAGGATGAGATCCCGGTTACTATACGCAACATCACGCTAATCGCAAAGAGCTTTTAAAGAAAGTGTCTTGACAGTGTATAGAATCGCTCGTTACAGTCAAGATGACAGTGAGGTCGGAAGAAGGAATAACTGACATGAGGATAGCAATGCGCCTGTCGTGCTGTGTTGTTCTTATCGTAGGCATGATGGGCGTTGTCGCGCCCGCGAGTGTTTCGGCACATGCGGTGTTCTCAGCGTGCTGAAGAACTGTGCGTACTACTCGGAGAGTGGACACTGCGTCGATTGGTATCCCCAATCAGTGGACGTGCTATAACGATCTGGAATCGTCCTCATGAGGATTATCAGATTGCCCAATGTCTGGCTTGGTTGGGCTACGGTTCGAGGGGGTGAAACCGGTGAAGTGGTTCATTATCGCCGCCATCTTCGTTGTCGTCGCCACCTGGTATGGCTGGCATTCGACGCACAGTGAGCTGACGAAGAAGATCGACCGAGAATCCGATCCTGAGGCCCGGCGCGAACTCATCAAGCTACAGGGACAGATAGACCGGGGGAGGGCGGGCCTCTAACCGCCCGACACCCACCATACCCTCGCCAGCAAGCGCAGTGCGAACGAGGCCGGAGCAGGATCGCCTGCCCCGGCCTCGTCGTATTGTTCTGGGTTAGTGCACCTGTGAGACCGGTGCCAGCCACACGGCGCCCAGCGGGGGAACGCGCAGCTGCGCCGACACGGGACGCCCGTTCCACGGCGTATCCTCCGCGATGACGGAGCCGACGTTGACGACACCCGACCCGCCGAACTCTTCGGCGTCGGTGTTCAGGATCTCTACCCACTCACCGCCGAAGGGCAGGCCCACGCGGTAGCCCTCGTGCGGGTTGCCGGCGAAGTTGGACACGCACACGATGACCTCGCGGTTGCCCTGTTCATCCGAGCCCTTACGCAGGTAGGAAATCAGGTTGTGGTCCCCATCGGAGGCGTCGATCCACTCGAATCCCGTGTAGTCGTCGTCCCACAGAGCGGGGGAGGAGGTGTAGATGGCGTTGAGCCGCTCGATCAGGTGCGCGACGCCCGCGTGACCCTCCTGGTCCAGGAGCCACCAGTCGAGGGAGTAGGACTCGTTCCACTCCTGCTCCTGGCCGATCTCCTGACCCATGAAGAGGAGCTGCTTGCCCGGGTGGCTCCACTGGTAGGCGTAGAGCGAACGCAGCCCGGCGAGCCGCTGCCACTTGTCCCCGGGCATCTTGGAGATGAGGGAGCCTTTGCCGTGGACAACCTCGTCGTGGGAGAGGGGAAGCACGTAGTTCTCGGAGAACGCGTACACGAGCGAGAAAGTCAGCTCGCCGTGGTGCCACCTGCGATTGACGGGGTCCTCGCTGAGGTAGCGCAGGGTGTCGTTCATCCACCCCATGTTCCACTTCATGCCGTAGCCCAGGCCGCCGCCGCTGGTCGGCGCGGTCACGCCGGGCCACGCGGTGGACTCCTCCGCGATCATCACGATGCCGGGGTGGCGGCGGTAGGCGGTCGCGTTCGCCTCCTGGATGAACTCGATGGCCTCCAGGTTCTCTCGCCCGCCGTACTGGTTGGGACGCCACTGACCGTCCTTGCGCGAGTAGTCCAGGTAGAGCATCGACGCCACCGCGTCGACGCGCAGGCCGTCAATATGGAAGTCCTCCAGCCAATACAGGGCGTTGGCGACCAGGAAGTTGCGCACCTCGCGGCGACCGAAATTGAACACGTAGGTGCCCCAATCGGGGTGCTCTCCGCGCAGCGGGTCCGGGTCCTCGTACAGGGGCGTGCCATCAAAGCGCGCCAGCGCGAAGTCATCCTTCGGGAAGTGCGCGGGAACCCAGTCCAAGATGACGCCGATACCCGCGCGGTGGAAGGCATCAACCAGGTAGCGGAAGTCATCCGGCGTCCCGTAGCGCGACGTGGGCGCAAAGTAGGAGGTCACCTGGTAGCCCCACGAGCCGCCGAAGGGGTGCTCGGCCAGGGGCATGAACTCGACGTGCGTAAAGCCCATCTGCTTGACGTAGGGGACCAGCTCGTCGGCCAGCTCGCGGTAGCCCAGGCCCTGACGCCACGAGCCCGCGTGGACCTCGTAGACGGACATGGGGCCGGTGTGGACGTTGCGGTCCTTGCGCGTTTCCATCCACTCCTGGTCCCCCCAGGTGTGGAAGTAGTCGGTGACCACCGAGGCCGTGGCGGGGGGAATCTCCGTGGCGCGGGCGAGCGGATCAGCCTTCTGGAACCAGTTGCCACCCGGACCCTGGATCTCGAACTTGTAGCGCGCGCCCACGCCAACGTCGGGAACGAAGATCTCCCACACGCCCGAGGATCCCAGAGAACGCATCGACGTCGTGGAGCCATCCCAGTAGTTAAACTCGCCGACAACGCGCACCGCGCGCGCGTTGGGGGCCCACACGGCAAAGGCGGTGCCGGAGGTCTCGCCCAGCTCGTCGGTGTAGGTCGTCACGTGCGCGCCGAGAACCTTCCACAGGTTCTCGTGGCGGCCCTCGGAGATCAGGTAGGTGTCCATCTCGCCCAGGGTCGGCAGGTAGCGGTAGGGATCGTCGCGCACCGTCGTGTCTTCGCCGTAGGTGACGGACACGCGGTAGGGAGGGATCTCCTTGCCGGGCACGACCGCGACCCAAACGCCGCCTCGCTCGTGGGTGGCGGCGTAGGCTCCCGTGGGCGTGATGATGTCGACGGCGTCAGCCAGGTGGGCGACCGTGCGAATCGTGACGCCCGTGTCGCCAAGGTGCGCGCCGAGCACGGCGTGTGGCGAGTAGTAGGAGCCTGAGGCAACGGCGTCGAGGGTGTCGTCATTGACCGGGATCGGCGTAAGTTCGAAGCTCATGGATGTTCCTTACTCCAGGTGGTGTGAACCGCTCAGTTCACGGGTGTTTGTAGTCTATCCTCTGCCTGGCAAAAGGGGGAGGTGGGTCTCATTTTGCCGGGCGTTTGAGGCGGCGCGGGAACGTCGGCCTTGCCGGGTTGCACGCCGACGACCCGCCGCCGTCAGGCCTGTGCCCACGGGGAGGAGTGGGCGGGTTCGACCGTGAAGACGTGGCCGAGGCGAGTCACGGGGGAGAGCGACACCCAGTTGGACGAACCCCACACGTAGGAACGCCCGTCCAGCTCGTCCACGACGGTGATGTGTCCGCCCGGCGTGGCCAGGCCCATGGCCTCCAGGTCGAGTTCCACCGAGGCGTCGACGCCGTTGTGCGGATCCAGCGAGATGACACAGATGACGGTGTCGGGTACGCCGTCGTGCGTGAATCGTCCGGGCATCTGGCGCGAGAACGCGACGAGGCGGTCCGAGGACGTTGGGTGAATGCGGATCTGGTGGAGCTGACGGAGCGCCGGATGCTTGGCGCGCGCCGCGTTGAGCAGTGTGAACAGGCGCGTAATCCCGATGTCGTCGGCGTCCGCCCACCGGCGCGGCCGGAACTCGTACTTCTCGTTGTCGTTGGGTTCCTGGAAGGACCCTCGCGGCACATTCTCGACGAACTCGTAGCCAGAATAGATGCCCCAGGTGGGCGAGCCCAGCGCGGCAAGCATCGCGCGGATCGCAAAGATGGCTGTGCCCCCCTCCCACATTTGCGGGGTGAGGATGTCATGAGTCGTCGGCCAAAAGGCCGGGCGCATGAGGTGCGCGGTGTCCTGGGAGACCTCAAGCAGGTAGTCTTCGATCTCCGTCTTGGCGGTCCTCCACGTGAAGTAGGTGTAGGACTGATCGAAGCCGATTGCCCCCAGGGTGCGCATCATCGCGGGGCGCGTGAAGGCCTCAGCAAGGAAGAGCGTGCCCGGGTGGGCGGCCTTGACGTCGGCGAGCATCTTCTCCCAGAACGGAATGGGCTTCGTATGCGGGTTGTCGACGCGGAAGATCGTGACCCCGTGGCGAACCCAGACCTCGATAACCGCCCGGATCGCCTCGTAGATCCCACCCGGATCATTGTCGAAGTTCAGCGGGTAGATATCCTGGTACTTCTTGGGTGGGTTCTCCGCGTAGGCGATGGAGCCGTCGGCGCGGGTCGTGAACCACTCGGGGTGCTCGCTCACCCAGGGGTGGTCGGGGGAGCATTGGAGGGCGAGGTCCAAGGCGACCTCCAGCCCAAGGCTGCGCGCGCGGGCGACAAACCGATCGAAGTCGTCGAAATCACCTAGGTCGGGGTGGATCGCGTCATGCCCGCCGTCGGGGGAGCCGATGGCGTAGGGGGAGCCGGGATCGCCCGGGGCGGCGGTAAGCGAATTGTTCTTGCCCTTGCGGTGGGTCGAGCCGATCGGATGGATCGGTGTCAGGTAGACAACGTCGAAACCCATCTCCGCGATGCGGGGCAGCTCCTCGGCGGCGCTGGCGAGCGTGCCCGAGACCCACGACCCGTCTGGGCGTTGGAAGGCCCCAGCCGATCGGGGAAAGATCTCGTACCAGGCGCCGGCGAGCGCCTTCACGCGGGCGACGTCGAGGCGGTACGTGCGCGAGGATCCGATGAGGTCGCGCAGCGGGTGATCGCGGAAGATGAGGCGCACGCGCGAGGAAATGCCCGCCGAGAGGCGCTGCTGGGCGGAGTGGGTGGTGTCGCGCAGGCGGCGGGCGGCGTCGTGGAGGACCTCAATGTCCGAGGCCGGGGGGCGCTCCTGCGTCGGGTTTGCCTCGGCATCACCGGCAGCTGCCCGCTCCATGAGGCGGGCGCCCTCTTCCAGCATGAGTTCCACGTCCACGCCCGCGCCGAGCTTGACGGTGGCGTCGTGGTGCCACGTGGCGTAGGGGTCGGACCAGGAATCGACGCGGAACGACCATGCGCCCGGCGCGTCCGCGGCGACCCATGCTTCGTAGCGGTCCAAACCGGGGGCGACGTCGACCATGCGCGTGCGGGAGTGCTCACCTCCGCCGGGGGTGAGGAGGACGGCTTCGGCGGCAAACGCGTCGTGTCCTTCGCGGAACACGGTTGCGCGGATGGGGAAGGGCTCTTCTTCGGTCGCCTTAGCGGGAAGCGTTCCGTCCTCGACGACGGGAAACACTTCAATGATCGGGATACGGGGTAGCAGGTTCTCGCTCACATGTCTCACACTAGCCTATTGGCACGCTCGGGCGGAAGCGAAACGGCCGCGGTGACCCGTGCGTGTCGGGGCGGGAGAACCCCGTTGGCGAGGCGCACAAGAACGCGGAGCAACCCGTAGGGGCGCTCCGCGTCCAAACGAGGCGACGCCTAGTACCGCACGCTCTCGAGGGCAGCCCAGATGGACGCGCCAAAGACGACGAGCACGATGATCGTGACGACGACGCCGATGATCTGCCAGACGAACAAGGCACGCGCAAAGTTCCTCTTGGACGGGGAGGAAGCGGAGGACAGGGCGAGAACCAGGAGGTAGACGAAGCCAACCAGCGGAATCCAGCACAGGAGGAGGGTGATCATCCACCCGCCGACGCTATCGTCGGGATGCTCCGGGAAGTGACCGTATGCCATGGGCGTCTCCAATCGCGTGAGGGTCAGTAGTTCATCTGCATGGCGGTGCGGACCTCGGAGAGGGTCTGGTCCGCCTGCTCGTTCGCGCGTTCATTGCCCGCATGCAGGATGGACAGCAGGTGGTCCTCGTTGGCGATGAGCTCGGCCCGGCGCGCACGCAGGGGAGCGAGCATGTCGTTGAGGGAGTCCGTGACGAGGGCTTTGAGGGCTCCCGCGCCGCCGTCTCCGATGCGATCGGCGATCACCTCGGGGGCATCACCGGTGGCGAGCGAGGCCAGCATCAGGAGGTTCGACACCTCGGGACGCCCCTCGGGGTCGAACGTGATGCGGCGCTCGGCATCGGTCTTGGCCTTCTTCAGGATCTTCGCGGTCTCATCGGCGCTCATGCGCAGTTCGATCGTGTTCCCGCGCGACTTGGACATCTTCTGTCCGTCGGTGCCCAGCAACAGAGGGACCTCGGACAGGAGGGCCTCGGGGCGAGGGAAGACGGGACGCTCCGGGGTCGCGCGCCCGTAGCGCTTGTCGAAACGTTGAGCAATGAGGCGGGCCTGCTCCAGATGGGGGAGTTGGTCCTGGCCGACCGGGACAATGTTGGCCTTGCAGAAGAGGATGTCTGCCGCCTGGTGGACCGGATAGGTGAGCATGAGGCCCGTCATGGCGCGCCCCTCCGTGGCCTCCAGCTCCGCCTTGACCGTCGGGTTGCGGTGCAGCTCGGACTCTGTGACGAGGGAAAGGAAGGGGAGCATCAGCTGGTTGAGGGCGGGCACGGCCGAATGATTGAAGATCGTGGAGCGCTTCGGATCAATCCCGGCGGCGAGGTAGTCCGCCACGAGGCCCAGGACGCGCTCTCGAATCGGCCCCACGCCGTCGCGGTCGGTAATGACCTGGTAGTCGGCGACCAGCACCCAGGTGTCGACCCCGCGATCCTGCAGGAGCACCCGGTTGCGCAGGGTGCCAAAGTAGTGACCCAGGTGGAGGTGCCCCGTCGGGCGGTCACCCGTGAGGATGCGGAAACGCGACGGATCCTGGTCGATGGCCAGGTCGATCTCGGCGCTGCGCGCCTTGGATCGAGCCAGAGAGGCATCGGAGGTGGAGGTTTCCAGGGCGTCTTCACTGCGTGTCATGCGTTGTTCCTAACGGGTGGATGGGGGTGAAGGGAAAACGTGGGTTCGCTCAGCTTTCCGGGTGGAAGCATACGTCCGACAGGAGGATGGTCACGGAGAGAGCCTCGATGGAAAGCGTGGAACGAGGGGTGACGTGCTCGACCTCGAGGGAGAGCTCACCTGGGTCGCGTAAGGCGCCGACGCCTCCCTGCGCGGGAGACTCCCACACGGTGGAGTATGCGATCAACCAATCCAGGTCGTGTCCCGCCGGGAGGGTGACGTGAGCGTCGTCGAGGTTCGCATTGATGATGATGAGGGCGTCGCGATCCCCCCACTTCAGACCGGATCGCAGTATCTGGAACGTGCGATGACGCGAGTCCGTCCACCCGTAGTCCGGCATGGGCGTGCCCTGGGCGGTGTACCACGACAGGTCGGGAATCGTGTCGCCGCCGTAGGGCTGGCCGGTGGCAAAGCGGTCAGGGCGCAGGACCGGGTGAGCCCTGCGCAGTGCGATCAACCAGGAGACGGTGTCGATCTGCGCCTGCTGGCCCTCGGCCAGGTCCCAGTCGATCCACGAGATCGGATCGTCCTGGCAGTACGCGTTGTTGTTGCCGTACTGGGTGCGGCCAAACTCATCCCCTCCCAACAGCATCGGCGTGCCCGAGGAGACGAACAACGTGGCCAGGATGTTGCGCTGCGAGCGTGCCCGCAGGTCGGCGATCGTCATGTTGGAGAGGATCGCGTAGGGGGTCACAGCGTTGGGGTGCGTCGCGTTGGACGCGAGAGTGCCCTCGACCCCGTGGTTCCACGAACGGTTGTCGTCCGAGCCGTCCCGGTTGTTCTCCAGGTTCGCCGTGTTGTGCTTGCGGTCGTAGGCGGTCAGGTCCGCCAGCGTGAATCCGTCGTGGGCGGTCACGAAGTTGATGGATGCCCGAGGTCCACGCAGTCGCCCGAGGCCGTGTTCGAAGACGTCCTGGGAGCCAGACAGGCGAGTCGCCAGGTCATTCGGCCCGGACACGACATGGCCCGATGCCTGGGCGCGCACGTCCGCGAGCCAGAAGTTACGCAGCGCGCCCCGGTAGTGGTCGTTCCACTCGGAGAAGGGGACCGGGAAGTTACCTGTCTGCCAGCCGCCGGGGCCCACGTCCCACGGCTCGGCGATGAGCTTGGCGTGCGCAAGGTCGTCATCGGTCGCCATGGCGATGAGCAGCGGGTGCATGGGACTGAATCCGGTCGCGAAGCGGCCCAGCGTGGCCGCCAGATCGAAACGGAAGCCGTCCACGCCCATGTCGCGGACCCAGTAGCGCAGCGAGTCCAACACCATCTGGATCGCCTTGGGGTGGTCCACGTTCACCGTGTTGCCGGTTCCGGTCACGTCGATGGTCTGGACCGGACGCGAGGTGGTGTGTCGGTAGTAGAGATCGGAGTCCAGGCCTCGCCACGACAGCGAGGGGCCTGCGTCGCCTCCCTCGCACGTGTGGTTGTAGACGACGTCGAGAATGACCTCGATGCCGGCTTGATGCAGCAGGGACACCATGCCGCGGAACTCGTCGACAACGGCCTGGGCGCCTCCCGCCCGGGACTCGGCGGTCGCGTAGGAGGGTTCGGGTGCAAAGAAGGACAGGGTGGAGTAGCCCCAGTAGTTCGTCAGGCCGCGCTCGGTGAGGAAGGGCTCGTCGCACTTGGCGTGCACGGGGAGCAGTTCGACCGCCGTGATCCCCAGATCCTTCAGGTAGGACACGGACGCCGGGTGGGCGAGGCCGGCGTAGGTGCCGCGCAGGCGCGGGGGCACACCCGGCATGTTCTTGGTAAAGCCCTTGACGTGAATCTCGTAGATGACGGTGGTCTCCCACGGCGTGTGCGGCCTGGGTGCAATGGGAAAGGACGGGTCAACGACAACCGAGCGCGGCATGTGCGGGGCGGAATCGAGGGGCGAGCGGCGCATCGGATACTCCGACGGGTACAGCTCCTCGTCCACGCAGTGGGCGTACACCGCGGGCCGCAGATCAACAGCGCCTTCGATGCCCCGCCCGTAGGGGTCGAGCAGGAGCTTGTGGGAGTTGAAGAACTTGCCGCCGTCGGGGTCCCAGGGGCCGTGGACGCGGAAGCCGTAGCGGGTGCCCGCGCCAAATCCGGGAATGTGGCCGTGCCACACGCCCGTGCGCGGACCCATCAGGGCGTAACGTGTCTCCGCCCCCTCCTCGTCGAAGATGCACATGTCCACAGCGTGAGCGTCCCGGGCTACCACGGCAACGTCAAGCCCATCCCCGGACGTGTACACGCCGATACGTGTCGGGGTCGGGTTGGGCGCGGTGACCCGCACGGTTGGGATGCGGGACGAGCCCGAACGCTCGGACATAGACGAGAGCCTCTTCCTGATGAACGACCGACCGTGCCGCGGCGGCGGGCACAGTCGCCATCCATGATACGTGACCGTTAACGTCGGGGCCGGATTGGAGGTCTCGGCTCGACTATGAAGAGCGGCACGCGTCGGTGAGGGGACCCTCATGTGGGCGAGGGGCGCGGAGTATGGCACGCTAGAAGCCATGAGAATTGTCGTGTGTGTGAAGCATGTCCCCGACATGCAGTCCGAACGTCGCTTCGAGGGCGGCCGCCTGGTGCGCGGTGAGGACGATGTGCTCAACGAGCTAGACGAGAATGCCATCGAAGCTGCCGTCAGCCTGAAGGAAGCCGAAGAGGACGCGGGCCGCCAGGCCGAGGTCATCGCGCTGACGATGGGACCCGAGGACGCCGAGGACTCCCTCATGCGCGCCCTGCAGATGGGCGCCGACCGTGCCTACCTCGTGACCGACGAGTTCCTTGAGGGCTCTGACGTCATCACGACCGCCTCTGTCCTGTCCGTTGCGATCGCGAAGATCAGCGAAGAATGCGGCCCCGTTGATCTCGTGATCACCGGCATGGCCTCGCTGGACGCGATGACCTCCATGCTGCCCGGCGCACTGGCCGCCAAGGCTCACATGCCCCTGCTGGGACTGGCGCGCTCCCTGAGCGTCGACAGTGGCGCCGTCACGATCGAACGCGCCGTCGACGGCTACACCGAGACCGTGCGTGCCGCGCTGCCCGCCGTCGTCTCCGTGACCGATCAGATCAACGAACCGCGTTACCCGGCCTTCGCCGCCATGAAGGCGGCTCGCAAGAAGCCGCTGGAACAGTGGGGGATTGATGACCTCGTCGAGGTTCCCGGTGGTGAGGCCCTGACGCTGCGTCGCGCCCTTTCCTCCGTGACTCACGGCGAGGAGAAGATACGCGACGGCTCCGGAACGATCATCCAGGACGCCGGCGAGGGCGGGCGCGCGCTGGCCGACTACATCCTTTCGGTGGTGAAGTGATATGACGCAGCAGCAGATGAGTTCCCCGATCCTTGTTCTGGCCGATCAGGCGGGCGATCACCTGACGCCCCTAGCCCGCCAGGCGCTCACGCTGGCCGCGTCCCTGACCTCCGCCGACGTCGTCGCCCTGTCCCTGGCCGCCACCCCGGATGTGGCCGCGCTGTCTGAGCTGGGTGCGACCCAGCTGCTGCATGCCGACATGGGTCAGGTCGCGCGTTCATCGGTCGTCGCCTCCGACGCGCTTGTTTCCGCGCTGGCGACCGACAACTTCGGCCTGGTGCTGCTGTGCTCGGACTACCGCGGGCGCGAGATCGCCGGTCGCGTCGCGGCGCTGACCGAGGCGGGCGTGGTTTCCGGTGCATCCTCCGTCTCCTTCGACGGCGGAGTCCTCCAGATCGGCAAGACCGCACTGGGGGGTTCCTGGTCGATGCGCATCGTCCTCGAGGGCCAGACCCCGATCGTCGGCATCGCCTCCGGCGTCATCGACGAGGCAGAGGTGGCCTCTCCTGTTGCCCTGACTCCGCAGGCCCTGTCGGTCGAGCTGAGCCCCGAAGCCCGCGCGATCGAGGTCGTCTCAAGCGTCGCCGACGACTCCGAGGGCGTGTCCCTCCAGGACGCGTCGACGGTCGTGTGCGGCGGACGCGGCGTGAACGGAGACTTCGAGCTGGTTCGGTCCCTGGCCAACGCCCTGGGTGGCGCCGTGGGGGCGACCCGCGTCGCCTGCGACGAGGGCTGGGCTCCGCGCAGCGAGCAGATCGGGCAGACCGGCCTGACCATCACCCCGAACCTGTACATCGGGCTCGGCGTGTCCGGGGCGATTCACCACACCGTTGGCATGCAGTCCGCAGCCCACATCGTCGCGGTCTGTGACGATCCCGACGCCCCGATCTTCGAGATCGCGGACTTCGGCGTGGTGGGCGACGTCACCGAGGTGGTGCCCGCGGCGCTGGCGGCCATCGAGGAGGCGCGCGCCCAGGAGTGAGCGTTTATCTCGACCATGCGGCCACCACCCCGCTGCGCGAGTGCGCGCTCGAAGCGTGGACCCGCGCTCAGCGCGACCTGAGCGCCTCTCCCGGCAACCCCGCCGCCCTTCACTTCGGAGGGCGGCGCGCCCGTCGCATGCTCGAAGACGCCCGCGAGCAGGTCGGGGCCTGCCTAGGGGCCGACATGCACGAGGTCATCTTCACCTCCGGTGCCACCGAATCGGATGCCCTCGGCGTCATGGCTGCCGCCCGAGGGATGCGCTCGCGCGATGGGGCTCGTGAGCTGATCGTCGTCTCGGGTCTCGAGCACGACGCGGTCGCCCATCAACGTGAGGTTGCCTCGCGCGAGGGCTTCGAATGGGAGGTCCTTCCCGTGGATGCGGGAGGGGTCTCGGAGCTGCCCGTGACCGTGAACGGCGCTCGCTCATCCTGGGATGGACGCCTCGCGCTCGGCTCCATGACCCTCGTGTCCTCCGAGATCGGTACGATCCAACCCGTCGAAGAGTTTGCGTCGCGCGTGCACGCGGACGGCGGCCTGGCTCATAGTGACGTTGCCCAGGCGATTGCCACCATGGACGTGTCGTTTCGTCGCATGGGAGTGGACCTCGTGAGTGTTGGCGGGCACAAGGTCGGCGCGCCCGCAGGTGTCGGGGTCCTCGTCGCCACGCGCGGCATACCCATGGTGACCGACCGGCCTGGGGGCGGACACGAGCGCGCGATTCGGTCGGGCACGCCCGACGTCGCGGGTGCCTGCGCCCTAGCTGCGGCGCTCGATGAAACGGTGCGCGAGCGCCCCGCGTTTGCCCGCCGCTCCCGTGAGCTGCGTGAACACCTCCTCACTCACCTGCCGCTCGGCGTGGAGGCGACGGTGGGGGAGTCAGCCGCCTCCAGCGCGATCATTCACCTGTCCCTGCCCACTGCACGCCCCGAGGCCGTCCTCATGGCCTTCGACATGGCCGGCATCGCCGTATCCGCCGGGTCGGCGTGTCACGCGGGGGTCACGCGCCCCTCCGAGATCGTCATGGCGATGGGGCGCAGCGAGGAGGCGGCGCTGGGGGTCCTGCGCGTGTCCCTCGGGCATGACACGACGCGCGCCGACATCGACGCTTTCCTCGGTGCCCTTCCGTCGGCCATTCGGGCGGGAGCATCCCTCGATGGAGTCACTCACGCCCGCAACGAACGCAACGAGGAAGGGTAGCGTATGCGAGTACTCGCAGCTCTGTCCGGCGGAGTGGATTCCGCGGTCGCCGCCGCGAAGGCCGTCGAGGCCGGGCACGACGTCGTCGGTGTCCACATGGCGCTGTCCTCCCAGCCTCAGGAATGCCGCATTGGCTCGCGCGGATGCTGCTCGATCGAGGATGCCGGGGACGCGGCGCGTGCCGCGCAGATCATCGGCATACCGTTCTACGTGTGGGACCTCGCCCAGGAATTCGAGCAGACCGTCATCACGGACTTCGTCGCTCAGTACAAGGCCGGGCGTACCCCCAACCCCTGCGTGCGCTGCAACGAGTTCGTGAAGTTCCGCGAGCTGGCCAGCAGGGCCCGCGCCCTCGGCTTCGACGCGGTGTGTACGGGGCACTATGCTGCAATCGTTGACGGGCCCTCGGGGCCGGAGCTGCACAGGGGAGCGGACGCGCTCAAGGACCAGTCCTACGTGCTGGCGGTGATGGGACCGGAGGAGCTGGCTCGCGTCGTTCTTCCCCTGGGACAGGCGCCTTCCAAGGCGTGGGTGCGCTCCGAGGCCGAGCGCCTGGGCCTGGGCGTGTCCAATAAGCCCGACTCCTACGACATCTGCTTCATCCCCGACGGGGACACGCAGGGCTTCTTGCGCGCGCACCTGGGTGCCTCTGAGGGTGAGATCGTCACCCCCGACGGCGAGGTCCTGGGACGCCACGAGGGCTACTGGAACTACACGGTCGGCCAGCGTAAGGGCCTCGGCATCGGCGCGCCCGCACCGGACGGACGTCCCCGCTACGTGCTGGAGACGAGGCCCGAGACCAACCAGGTGGTCGTGGGGCCCTCAGAGCTCCTGTCCATCTCCCGTATCCACGCGACGAACGCCGTGTGGCTCGCCTCCGACGACGCGGGGAACGAACCCGCCGACCTCTTCGTTCAGCTGCGCGCCCACGGTGCCCCCATCCCCGTGGCCGAGCTGGTGCGCGACGAGGCCTCGGCCACGATCGACGTGGTCCTCGAGGATGGCGCGCGCGGCGTTGCCCGGGGCCAGTCGATGGTCATCTACCGGGGAAGCCGCGTCCTGGGGGAGGGGACGATCGGGCGCACGGAGCGCTGAGGGGCGCACCCGGGCGAAAGCCCACCGCTGACCGACCGGCGCGGAGGCCCCGCACGCGCCGTGTGGCTCGGTGCGGCGACGCCGCCTGGCTCTTCGGCTACACTTGGGTGCGCGCGCGAGTGGCGGAATTGGCAGACGCGCTGGATTTAGGTTCCAGTGTCTATGACGTGTGGGTTCGAGTCCCATCTCGCGCACGGTTGCCCGGCCCGGTCGCACCGGGCGAGGTCGCGCCGATAGACTGAGGCCATGAGCGCTTTGGAAATTGGCTGCAAGGCCCCCGAGTTCACCGCCGAGACCACTCAGGGAATCCTGTCCCTGTCGGATCTCCTCGCCGCTTCGTCGCGCGGCGTCGTCGTCTACTTCTACCCGAAGGCATCCACGCCCGGCTGCACCAAGGAGGCCTGCGACTTCCGCGACTCCCTGGCCTCCCTGCAGGGCGCGGGCTACTCGGTCATCGGCGTGTCCGCAGACTCGATGGCCGCATTGGAGCGCTTCAGCGAGAAGCAATCCCTGACCTTCCCCCTGGCCTCCGACCCCGAGCATCACGTTCTCGAGGCCTACGGCGCGTGGGGTGACAAGAAGAACTACGGTCGCACCTACGTGGGCATCATCCGCTCGACCATCGTCGTGACACCCGATGGGCGGGTGGCCCTGGCCCAGTACAACGTGAAGGCCACTGGGCACGTCGCCCGCCTGCGCAAGGCACTGGGACTCGACTGAGAGATTTGCTTCCTGAGTAATTGCAGCGTATGATTGTCGAGCAATTCATAGCGTCCCGTCAATGGAGAACTCATGGGAGCAACATCGCCGGAATCGTATCGGAGCAACTTAGGGCATCTTGCTGGAGGAAACCGTCAGGGGGTGTATCCCAGTCCGGCGCCGCGCCTCGTGTCTGTTGGGCAGATGTATGTTCCTGAATCGGAGTTGCATGAGTCGCGTCAGCGCGATGCTCAATCGATGTTCCAGAACGATACGACGGGTGTCGAGTCCTACATGCGCGGTGCGCAATACGAACGGAAGAAGAACTGGAAGCTTGGCTTTGGGATGTTGATGTTTGGGCTAGTCATTGGGCTCATCGTATCGCTTGCGGTAACGGCGTCAATTGTCTACTTCAATAAGATTCGTGTGAAGAGCTTCGCGCAGGCGGTGAAGTCGTGCAACGCCGAATACTATTCGACGGTAGCCGTGGATGGCTCCAGCCTCGAGATGCACACGGCCGGGACCAAACACCCGGGCATGAGCGTCACGACGATGCAATGTGTTTTCGATGAACTTCATGTTCCTGCCGCAGCGCGACAGCGAATGGCCTCGACCCGCGCGCTTGACGGCACTCAAGAGGAAACATGGGGATCGTATCGTGCGACATGGAACTATCATCCCGAGAACGGACTGCACGTTGTCGTCAGTGTCCGCTAGGCCCTGTGTTCCAGTCGGATCGTGCCGCGTTACTCGCGGGGGCATGGCCCGGAGCGTGAACGGTGCGTGAGTGACAAGGGGAAAGCACGTAAGATTGGAGCGAATTTCAATCAGTGAAGGAGTAACCCCGTGTCCGAACCGCTATCCGCCGCACCCGTCGGCGATGATATCGCCCTGGCGATCCGAGGACTCGTCAAGATCTACGGCAACCTCGTCGCGGTTGCCGACCTCTCGCTCGACATTCCGACCGGTTCCTTCTACGGGATCGTCGGCCCCAACGGTGCTGGCAAGACAACGACGCTGACGATGGCCACGGGCCTGCTCACCCCCGACCGCGGCACCGCGCTCGTGCACGGGGTTGACGTGTGGCAAGAAACCGATCGTGCGCGAGGCCTCCTCGGCGTCATGCCGGATGGGATGAGGCTCCTCGACCGCCTCTCCGGCCCGGACTTTCTGGTCCACGTCGCGATGCTTCGCGGCCTCGACACCGACACCGCCCGCGAGCGCTCCCAGGAGCTGCTCACCGCCCTCGACCTCGCCGAGGCCGGAAAGAAGCTCATCGCCGACTACTCGGCAGGCATGACAAAGAAGATTGCCCTGGCAGGCGCGCTCATTCACTCACCCAGGGTCCTCGTCCTCGACGAACCCTTCGAGGCCGTCGACCCCGTGTCCGCGGCCAACATCCGCCAGATCCTCATGGACTACACCAAGCGCGGCGGAACAGTCATTCTTTCCTCCCACGTGATGGCCACCGTTCAACAGCTGTGCAGCCACGTGGCAATCATCGACAAGGGACGGGTCCTCGTGGCGGGCACGACCGACGAAGTCGCGCAGGGCGGAGACCTCGGTGAGCGCTTCACCTCCCTGGTCGGCGGCGTCCACGCGGAGGAGGGCCTGTCGTGGTTGGGCAACTGATCCGCCTGAAGTTTCAGATCATTTGGAACACGATCCGGCGCCAGACCGCCATCCTGGTGCTGTCGATCATCGGGGCGCTCTACATGGCTTTCGTGGGAGCGAGCATCTACGTGGGACTCGCGTTCCTCGCCCGTTCCGAGGAGGCCGCCCGGGTGGCGCCTCTCTTTGCCTTTGCGGGCCCCCTCGTCATGGCTGCGTGGCTCGTGTTCCCCATCCTGTTCTCCTCCATGGATAACTCGGTGGACCCGGTGCGCTTGGCTCCTTTCGTTGGGCCGAGCAAACGCCTTGCCACAGCCCTAGCGGCTGCGACTGCCATCGGCCCGGGCGGCATCTTCTCAGCCGTGATACTCGGCCTGCCGACGTGGTTCGCCCTGTGGCGTGCTCAGTGGCTTGAGGCGATCGGCTGGCTGATTGCCTCCGTCGTGTCCCTCGGCATCGCGGTCCTGTGGGCGCGCGCCGTCGGAACCTGGTTCGCGGTCCGGCTCAACACCTCCGGAAAAAAGGACCTGATCACGCTCCTCGGCGTCACCGTTTTCATGGTGATCCTCACACCGATGGGATATTGGGTGAGCGTCCTGAGCCGGAACTTCTCGGTTGATGCCTTCAGGGCCGGTGTCGAAGTGGCGCTGTGGACCCCCTTCGGTGCCCCCTTCGGGGTCGTCGCCTCCCTCGTCGAGGGAGCGTGGCTGGCGGCCGCTGTTCGCGCGGCGATCAGTGTGCTCACCGCCTACGTGGGATGGCGCGCGTGGGTCAAGGTCTTGGGGCCGGTCATGAGCGGATATGCGAATACGGTGTCGGCTGACGCTCAGCGTGCAATCGACGAGGGGCGCCACCTCATCGACGACTCCGTTGAGGTGGCCGAACGTAGTGAGCGCGTCGCGCAAGCCCGCTCCGCGGGACTGCGCAGCGTCGACTGGTTTACTCGCCTCGGCCTCGGTCCTCGCAGCGCATCCCTTGCTGCGCGTACCCTGCGGTACTGGATCGTCGATCCGCGCCTGAACATGAGCTGTGTCCTCGCGGTGATCTTCCCGATCCTTGCGATCCTCATGGGACGCATCGATGTGGGAGGACAAACCGTGATGTTCACTGGAGTGTTCCTGTACCTGGTGCCGATCACGATGGGCCTGTCCACCGGAGCGCTCATGCAGTACGACTCGACGGGTGCGTGGATCGTCATCTCCTCGGGCATGAGTGGGCGCGAGGAACGCCGGGGGCGCCTCATCGGCTCCCTCCCGGCGCTTCTTCCGCAGGTTGTCGGATACCTGATTCACGATGTTGCCGTGGGGGCGAGCGCCCAGGACTTCGTCTACCACCAGGTGATGGGTGTCATTTTCTTCGCCGGAGCGGCTGCCACGACTCTCATTGTCAATGCTCGCTGGGTCTACCCGGTTCAGCCTCCCGGCACCTCGCCGCTGGGCGCGAAGGGCACGGGGTCCTTCCTGATGACCATGCTGCTGCAGCTCGTTGGTTTCGCGGGCACGGCCCTTCTTCAGGCGCCCTCGTACGTGCTCTTGGCGCTGGCGGCCTTTGGCGTCGTGCCCGCCTGGGTGGCGTTCGTCGTCGCCATCGCGTGGTCCGTCGTTGTCCTCGAGGCGGGCGTTCGCATCGGAGGGCGCGTGTGGGACCGGTACGCCGTGGCGGCGTTGACGACGATTCGCAGCTGGCCCGGGCACTGATCGGGTTCCCGTCGTTGCACCGGGGCCGGGCTCGTCCACTGGGGGCGCCCGGCCCCGGCTGTCTCTGACAGAAGCATGGATGTCGTTCTCCCGCGTGCCATCGCGAGCACACACTCGGTGAATTGAGCGCCGCTTTGTGCATCGATTGAGACATCGACAAAAGGCGAAGGAGGGAAGCAGCGATGGCGCAACGTGTCATGCCCGCCTGTGCGTGGCCTGATGGAGGGACGATGTCGTTGAGTGAGTCGGATGCGTGTTGCGAGGGGACGGCACGAGGTCACCGCGACATGTCGTTGCCCGTGGCCATGCACCTGGTGCCGTTTCGCGTCAGGGTGAACGTCGCGACGGATGCCGTACGGTGACGCTCTGAGCGGCGGTGCTGGTGGAGAGTGCGCGCACTGTTCGACGCTGAACGACGCGGATAGGTTGTTCTCATGCGGATAGCTTGTTCGCTTGCGGATAGGCTACGAGGCTATCCGCGTGGTCATAACCTATCCGCGTATTCGTAACCTATCCGCGAGACGGGCGAATGCCGCCGGGCGCGAGAGCGTGCGCCACGGGTACGAAAAACCGGCGGTCACTGGGCCGCCGGCTAATCGCTGTGCGTCATGGGGGACTTGAACCCTCAACCCGCTGATTAAGAGTCAGCTGCTCTGCCAATTGAGCTAATGACGCGGAACTTTCACCGGCGCGAGCCGGGAAAGCTGTGCGTCATGGGGGACTTGAACCCTCAACCCGCTGATTAAGAGTCAGCTGCTCTGCCAATTGAGCTAATGACGCGGGGGTTTTGCAACCGAGAGACAAATATACATGCGAGGCAGTGTGGTCGCAAGTCAGCCGACTTGGCCGTGTCCTATGTCGCACGCGGCAGGGCGACGGACGCCACCCCATACAATGGACCACGAAACGAAAGGGGAGGGCAGTGTCGCAAGTATCGAGCATCTATTCCACGGTCGCAGAGGACATCCTTAAGCTCGTGTGGTCGGCGGAGGAGGCCGGACGCGACGGGGTTAAGCCCAAGGACATTGCCGACCACATGCGAGTGGTTCCCTCGACCGCAACCGAGAACGTTCAACGCCTCGCGCGCCAGGGCCTCGTCGTGCACGAACGCTACGGGCGTGTCCGGCTGACCGATGAGGGGCGCGCCATCGCCCTGGGCATGGTTCGACGCCACCGACTCCTGGAGACCTACCTTCACGAGGAGCTCGGTTTCTCCTGGGACGAGGTGCACGAGGAGGCGGAGATCCTCGAGCACGCCATCTCGCAGCGACTCCTGGATCGCCTGGACCGGGTGCTTGGCTATCCGAGGCGAGACCCGCACGGGGATCCGATCCCACGTCCCGACGGGTCGAGCGAGGCGGTACCCGGCGTCCCGGTGGCGGACGCTCCGCTTGGTAAGCACGCGACCGTTGAGCGCCTACCGGACCGCGACGCGGGCGCCCTGCGCGCCTGGGAGCGCGGCGGCTTGATCCCCGGGGCGCGGATTGTGATTGTCGGGCGAGCGGACGCGGGGGTCACGGTCGCCCTCGCCGATGGACGGAGCGTGCTCCTTGACCCCACCCAAGCCTCGGAGGTCATCGTCCGCGACTAGCGCATTGCCGCGTCGGTGTCCGAGCGGCCGTCACGGGAGGTTGCGCGCGGCCTCGTCCTCGTCGTCCGTCGCCCCGCCGTCCGGGCGTTCTCACCCCAGCGCGGCGGAACTCATCGAGGGCGGCACGTGTGCGCCGTGCCCGGCGGCGAGCAACGCGCCTCGCAGGGCGCTCATCGCGGAGTCGAGTTCCTCCTCGGACGCTGGGGCAGCCTTCGACAGCAGCACGTCCGTCTCGTCGCGCGCCGCGATGACGTGCAGGTGCGTGTGTGGAACGTCGAAGCCTGCGATGACGAGCCCGACGCGAGGGACCCCGAAGGCGGCCTTCTGGGCGATGCCGATCGTGCGTGCCACCGTCATCAGATGGGCGGCGACATCGGAGGGAGCGTCGGTCCACGCCTCGTAGGGGCGGCGCGGAACGACGAGCACGTGGCCGGGGGATGTCGGCTCGATCGTCGCGAAGGCGACGCACAGGTCGTCAGCCCACACGAAGCGTCCCGGCCACACGCCCGACATGATGTTCTCAAAGACTGTACTCATGCGACTATTGTCACCCATGGGCGCGCTCTTTTGCCGGTGGGCGCGCGGCGGCTCGCGCGACGGTGAACTACCCTTGTGGGGAGTATTGATACGCGACCCATCCAAGCAGAGGAACGCACAGATGAGCGACAATCCGCAAGGTGCCCCGGCGCAGCGCTACACCGCCCAGCTCGCCGGCCAGATTGAGACGAAGTGGCAGGACCGCTGGGAGGAACTGGGAACCTTCCACGCCGATAACCCGGTCGGCTCCCTCGCGGGCCCCCTGGCCTCGCGCGACCCCTACTTCATTCTCGACATGTTCCCCTACCCCTCGGGCAAGGGGCTGCACGTGGGGCACCCGCTCGGCTACATCGCGACCGACACGCTCGCGCGCTTCCGGCGCATGAGAGGCGACAACGTCCTGTACACGATGGGCTACGACGCATTTGGACTCCCGGCCGAGCAATACGCCGTTCAGACCGGCCAGCATCCCGCCGTCACCACCAACCAGAACATCGCGAACATGCGTCGTCAGCTGCGCCGCATGGGACTCTCGCACGACTCCCGGCGCTCGTTGGCCACGACCGACATCGAGTACGTCCACTGGACCCAGTGGATCTTCCTCCAGATCTTTAACTCCTGGTTCGATCCCTCCGCCACTGCCCCCGACGGCTCGATCGGTGCGGCGCGCCCCATTGACGAGCTGATCGCCAAGCTGGAGTCGGGGCAGGTGCGCCCCGCCGATGGGAGCGACTACGCGACACTGGGCCGCGCCGAGCGGGCCAAGGTCGTTGACTCCTTCCGCCTCGCGTACGTGTCCGAGGCGCCCGTCAACTGGTGCCCCGGCCTGGGCACGGTCCTGGCCAACGAGGAAGTCACCGCGGACGGGCGATCCGAGCGCGGCAACTACCCGGTGTTTAAGCGCAACCTGCGCCAGTGGATGATGCGCATCACCGCATACGGCAAGCGCCTCGCCGACGACCTCGAGACCATTGACTGGCCGGAGAAGGTACGCACCATGCAGCGCAACTGGATCGGTCGCTCCGAGGGTGCCACCGTCCGTTTCGACGTTCCGGGAGCCCGTGAGGTCGGTGCCTCTCACGCCAGCCTCGACGTCTACACGACGCGCCCCGACACGCTTTTTGGCGCAACCTTCATGGTTGTTGCACCCGAACATCCGATCCTTGGAGGAACGGTCGGCGGGGACGACGGGGACGAGGCGGCGCTTACCCTGCCCGAGGCCTGGCCCGACGGAACCAAGGACGCGTGGACGGGCGGCGCCCCCACTCCTCGCGTGGCCGTGAGCGCCTACCGCGCCCAGGCCGCGGCGAAGACCGAGGCCGAGCGCGTCGACGAGGAACGCACGAAGACCGGCGTGTTCACCGGCCTGTTCGGCATCAACCCCGTCAATGGACGCCGGGTGCCGATCTTCGTTGCCGACTACGTCCTGTGGGGCTACGGCACGGGCGCTATCATGGCGGTTCCCGCCCACGACGACCGCGACTGGGAGTTCGCCCGCGCCTACGACCTGGACGTCGTGCGCACCATCGGGCCGGCCGACGACCCCTACGGGCCCGACCTGAACGAGGGCGCGTATACCGGCGACGGCGTGGCCGTGGACTCGGCGAACGATGAGATCGACCTGAACGGACTGGCCAAGGACGAGGCGAAGGCCGCCATGACCGCCTGGCTGACCGAGAAGGGCCTGGGCCACCGCACTGTCACGTACCGGCTGCGCGACTGGCTGTTTAGCCGTCAGCGCTACTGGGGCGAACCCTTCCCGATCGTGTGGGACGAGGACGGCGTCGCACACGCGCTGCCCGAGGAGATGCTTCCCGTCCAGCTTCCCGAGGTGTCCGACTACAGTCCGCGCACCTTCGAGGCAGACGACGTGGCCTCCGAACCCGAGGCGCCCCTGGGGCGGGCCGAGGAGTGGGTGAACGTCACCCTCGACCTGGGCGACGGGCCCAGGCGATACCGCCGGGAGACCAACACGATGCCCCAGTGGGCGGGGTCGTGCTGGTACGAGATGCGCTACACGGATCCCACGAACGCGGATCGTTTCGCAGGCGAGGAGAACCTGGCGTACTGGATGGGTCCGCGCGATGGCAAGGCCAGCGGCGGCACCGACATGTACGTGGGCGGCGTCGAACACGCGGTCCTCCACCTGCTCTACGCGCGTTTCTGGCAGAAGGTCCTCTTTGACCTGGGGCACGTTCCGGACTCCGAGCCTTACCACAAGCTGTTCAACCAGGGGTACGTCCAGGCCTACGCCTACACGGATGCGCGCGGCCAGTACGTGCCCGCCGACGAGGTGGAGGGCGACGAAGCGTCGGGCTTTACCTACCGCGGTGAGCCCGTTGCCCGCGAGTACGGCAAGATGGGCAAGTCCCTGAAGAACATCGTCACTCCCGACGAGATGTACGACGCCTACGGCGCCGATGTCTTCCGCGTGTACGAGATGAGCATGGGGCCCCTCGACCTGTCGCGCCCGTGGGACACCCGGGCCGTGGTGGGCTCCCAACGTTTCCTGCAGCGGCTGTGGCGCAACGCGGTTGATGAAGAGACGGGCGAGGCCACCGTCACGGAGGACCCCGTCGACGAGGCCACGCGACGCCTGGTCGCCCGAACGATCGCCGAGGTCACCGAGGAGTACGAGAACCTGCGCATCAACACTGCCCTGTCCAAGCTCATCGTGCTCAACAATCACCTGACGGGACTGGACGCCGTGCCGCGGGGCGCGATCGAGCCGCTGATCCTCATGCTCGCCCCCGTCGCCCCCCACATCTGCGAGGAGCTGTGGAGCAGGCTCGGTCACCCGGAATCCCTGGCTCGCGAGCCCTTCCCCGTGGTCGAGGACGCCTCGCTGCTGGTCGAAGACACGGTCACGGCGGTCATCCAGGTCAACGGCAAGGTCAAGGCGCGCATCGAGGTCTCACCCTCGGTCACGCCCGACGACCTGACGGCCGCGGCGCTGGCCGAGGCGCCCATCGTCAAGGCGCTGGGCGGTTCCGACCCCCTCAAGGTCATCGTGCGCGCGCCGAAGCTCGTCAACGTCGTCGTCAAGAAGTGAGGACGCATGCCTGAAGGCGATGCCGTACGTCGCCTAGCCGGAACCCTCGACGAGCTTTTCGTCGGGGGAACCGTCTCGGCCTCTTCCCCGCAGGGGCGTTTCGCGTCCTCGGCCTCCCTCCTCGACGGGTGGGTGATACAGCGAGTGCGGGTGCACGGAAAGCACATGTTCATCGGCTTCGTCGCGCCGCAGCCCGGTCGCACCTACGAGGCAGGGGTGGAACTCTTGGAGGGAGCAGCCGCCGGGAGCGGCGAACCCATCCTGGGTGAGGACGCCCCCTGGCCCAACCACTGGGTGCATATTCACCTGGGGCTGTACGGGTGGTGGCGCTTCAACGGCGACGAGACGGTCGTCGATGAGGGGCACGGGGTCGCCCACCGCATTCCCAATGTCGCGCCCGGGCAGTGGAATGGGCACTCCGAGACCCGGTGGGGCGAGGGATTCGGCGAGGCCAAGGCCGGGGAGTGGCAACCGCCGGAGCCGGTCGGCGCCGTGCGCCTGCGCCTTGCCAACGACCACGCGGTCGCAGACCTGGTGGGACCCAACCGGTGCGAGCTGATCAGCGACGAGGAACGCCGCGCCGCCGAGGCCAAGCTTGGCCCGGATCCGCTCGACGCGGGGGCCCGCTCCGATGCGCAGGCCGCGGAGCGTTTCGCCCAGGTGGCGCACGCCAAGCGGCGCTCGATCGGCGAGATCGTCATGGATCAGTCCATCATCGCCGGGGTGGGCAACATCTATCGCGCGGACGCGCTATTCCTGGCGGGAATTTCGCCCTACCGCAAGGGGGCCAATGTCTCGCTCAAGCGCCTGCGCGACCTGTGGGTCCTCATCTGCGACCTCATGAATCGGGGGCTCGCGGCGGGACGGCTTGACACGATGGATCCCGACGAGGCTCCGAACCCGCCCATTGAGGGCGACGAGGAGGCTTCGCGCTGGTACGTCTACCATCGGACGGGCAGGGCGTGCCTGCGCTGCGGGACGCCGATTCGCGAGGCGCTCATGCAGAATCGCCGTCTCTTCTGGTGCCCGTCCTGCCAGCGCTGAGCGCGGGAAGGCGCCCGCGGCGGGGCGCCGACCCCTCGGACATTGGCTAGGCGATCTCCTCGAAGCCCAGCACCGAGTAGAGCTCGTTCGCCCCGCCGTGGCGTGAGTCGAGCCGTAGGGCAAGGCTGCCGAAGCCCCACGAGGCGCAGCGGCCGGCGACCTCAGCGACGAGCGCCGTGGCGATGCCGCGCCTACGGTAGTCGGGAGCAACGATCAAGTCGACCACGAAGGGATCGTCCGGCGCATCGTCCCACGGGGATTCTCGCACGACGAGGATCGCTCCGACGAGAGTTCCCCCGTCCCACGCGCCCACGAAGGAATCTTCCGTGGTCGCGCCGAAGGCTCCTTCGAAGGTCAGGCGAAGCTCCTCGGAGGTCTCCAGGAGGGCCTCGGGGGTGACGTCGTCGCCGTAGGCCTCGAGGGTGAGCACCGCGAGAGCGGGAATGTCGAAAGTCGTGAGCGTGGCGATCTCAATACCCTGGGGGCGAGTCGCCGCCGACAACGCATTCAGTGGGGCATGTAGAGTTCGAGCTTCCATAAACCAACTATAGGTGAGGGCGCTCACTTTGTCACGGCTCGTCGCGTCGGGTGGCGCGCGAGGCACCCACGAGGCGGTCGGGAGGTGGGCGTCGCCGAACCGAGGGGGCCGACTCAGATGTAGAGCGCGGGCTCGTCGAAGAAGTAGTTGGGATCCACGATGAGGTCGCGGTCGCGCGTGTCCTTCTCGGGTTTGGGAAGCAGGCGCGCCGGAACGCCGATGGCGACGTTGCCGCAGGGAACGTCCTTGACGACGACGGCGTTGGCACCGATCTTGACTCCGGTTCCCACGGTGATGGGACCCAGGACCTTCGCGCCGGCACCAATCATGACATGGTCGCCCACGGTGGGGTGACGCTTGCCCGGCGTCATCGCCACCCCGCCGAGCGTAACACCGTGGAAGATGACGACGTCGTTCCCGACCTCGGCGGTCTGACCGATGACGACTCCCGTTGCGTGATCGATGAAGACGCGCCTGCCGATGCGTGCCTCCGGATGGATGTCGACGCCCGTGACTGCGCGGGCAGCGGAGGAGAGAAAGCGGGCGGGCGTGCGGGCTCCGCGCTGCCACAGGGCATGGGAGACCCGGTGGGTCCACAGGGCGTGAACGCCGGGATAGGTCAGGGCGATCTCCAGAGAGGATGTTGCCGCGGGGTCGCGCCGTCGCGCCGTGATGAGGTCTTCTCGAAACAGACCGAGCGCCTTGGTAGGAAGCGCTCGAGAGAGCGTGCGCGACAGGGCGCGTACGGTAAGTGCCACGGGGTCCTCCTGCGGGATCGACTGGTGTGCGAAACGCTCGGGTGGCTTCGAGTATTCCATCGAAAGCCACCCGAGCCGTCGCGAGTACTCAGTCCTCCAGACCGGCGAAAAGCGCGGTCGACAGGTAGCGCTCACCCGTGTCGGGTAGGAGCGTCACGATCTTCTTTCCGGCAAACTCGGGGCGAGCCGCCACTGCCGCCACGCCGGCGAGCGCCGCTCCGGAGGAGATTCCCACAAGGAGTCCCTCCTCGGCGGCCGCGCGGCGAGCGAACTCCAGGGCGCTCGCCGTCTCGACGGAGATGACCTCGTCAACGACCGAGGAGTCGAAGGTCTCGGGCACAAAGTTGGGCATGAGTCCCTGAATGCCGTGGGGGCCGGGGTTGCCGCCGGTGAGGAGGGGGGACTCGGCGGGCTGAACCGCGATGACACGCACGTTCGGGTTCTTGCCCTTGAGGACCTTTGCCACGCCCGAAATCGTTCCGCCCGTTCCCACGCCGGCCACGAAAACGTCGACCTGACCGTCAGTGTCCGCCCAAATCTCCTCGCCCGTGTGCGCGACGTGTGCCGCGGGGTTCGCGGGGTTCGTGAACTGGGAGGCGATGATCGCGCCGGGTCGCTCGGAGGCGATGCGCTCGGCTTCGGCAACGGCCGCGGATACGCCGCCCTTGGGGTCGGTGAGGACGAGTTCGGCGCCGAAGGCGCGCACGATCGCTCGGCGCTCCACCGACATGGAGGCGGGCATGACGATCACGACCTTGTAGCCGCGCGCCGCGCCGACCATGGACAGGGCGATACCGGTGTTGCCCGACGTCGCCTCGACGATGGTGCCGCCGGGGCCGAGGGCTCCCGCCGCCTCAGCGGCATCGATGATCGAGCGGGCGATGCGGTCCTTGACGGAGGAAGCCGGGTTGAAAGACTCAACCTTGGCGACCACGTCGACGCCTTCACCGACGACGTGGTTGATCCTAACGAGGGGGGTGGCGCCGATCAGATCGGCGACGGTGGAGGCAATACGTGCCATGTGAAGTCCTTCCAGAGGCGTTCGTGCATCACGATTGTCATACCGCGCTTGGGGGCGCGTCTAGTTCAACCCGGCGCGTTTCCACGTAGCGAAACTTTGCGACACCCGCCGACGCTTGGGCGAGGCAGGCGTCGAAGCTCTCGCGGCGCTTCGGCTCGATCGCGATCGTGAGGCTCACCTGGGATGCCCACACGGTATCGAGCACGGTGGCGCCCTTGGCGCGCAGCTCCCCCTCGATGCGTCCGGCGTCGGAGGGATCCAGGTCGGTTCGTAGCACACAGCGCTCGGCGAGGTAGGCGATGCGGGCGGCGGCCACCGCCTCGGACACGGAGGTCGAATAGGCGCGCACGAGGCCGCCCCCGCCCAGGAGGATCCCGCCGAAGTAGCGCGTCACAACCGCCGTCGCGTTCCAGGTGTTGGAGGCGCGCAGGGCCTCCAACATCGGCGTGCCCGCCGTGCCCGATGGCTCGCCGTCGTCGGAAGAATGCTGCAGGGGAGCGGCGTCCTGTGGGTCAATGAGGTAGGCCGAGCAGTTGTGACGTGCCTGCGGGTGATCTGCCTTGACCTCGTCAATGAGGGCGCGAGCCGCCTCGGGCGTATCCGTCCTGGCTAGCGTCGTGATGAAACGGGAGCGTTTGATCTCGATCTCGTTGGTCAGGAGGGTGCCGGCGGCGAGCGTGCGAAGAACGGCCATGCGCCCAGTCTAGGTGAGGCCAACTCCGCGCGGTCTGTAACCAGGATCGCAGGCACGCGACCAGGCGCGGTGTGCTCGCGGCTATCGACCGTGGTAGTCTGGTCGGGTTGTCGCCGTGCGCTCGCGTGGCGCACCGAATCAGAAAAGTCGTCGAGAAAGAAGAGGAGCGGTAAGACATGGCAGTTCCCAAGCGCAAGATGTCCCGTGCGAACACCCGCACCCGCCGGTCTACCTGGAAGGCTGATCTTACCGAGCTGAACACCGTCAAGGTTGCCGGCCGTGAGATCCGCGTGCCCCGCCGCCTGGCCAAGGCCTACAAGAATGGCCTCCTGGACGTCGAGGGCTGACCTCGCTTCCACACACGGGCCCGGGACAGCAGTCCCGGGCCTTTGCCATGCCTCTCATCTCTGAGTGCGCGGCGAAGGCCCCTCCGGTCGTCGGCGCGCGCCTGAATCCAGCACCCGAAGAGGAACGCACATGAGCCTGCCACCGTCTCTGCCCGCCGCAAGCGGGGGAGTGGGCCACGGCCTCGTCGCGACGTCGGCAACGAGTGGCACCGAGGGAGCCATCGTCTCCCTCTTCCTGATCGCCGCAGCTGCGGCCATCGCCCCACTGCTGTCCTCGCTCACGCGCAAGCGCGTGCCCGACGTCGTCTGGCTGCTTATCCTTGGCGTCATTATCGGGCCGAACGTTCTGGGACTCGCATCCCTGACCGAGCCAATCTCCGTGTTCCGCGAGGTCGGCATGGGCATGCTCTTCCTCATCGCGGGCACCGAGATCGATGTCGAAGAGGTGCGCGGCCGGGCGGGCAGGCGCTCGCTGCTCACGTGGCTCGTGTGCTTCGGTATCGGCATGGCCGTCTCCTGGGCGGCGGTGGCCGCGTCGGGTACGACGGGGGTCGCCACCGCGACGTACATTGCCCTGGCCATCGCGCTGACCTCGACGGCGCTGGGCACGCTGCTGCCCATCCTCATGGAGGCCGGCGTCATGGGGACGACGATCGGCAAGGCCGTCCTCGTCCACGGCGCGGTCGGCGAGCTCGCGCCCATCATCGCCATGTCGCTGCTATTGTCGGCGCGTAGCCCCTGGGCCGCGGCGATCGTTCTGCTGGTATTCGCGCTTGCCGCGCTCCTTGCGGTCGCTATCCCGACGCGCTTCATCCTCAGGCATCCTGCGATCGGGCGGACGATCCTGCACGGGGCGCAGACCTCGCAAAAGACGCTCATGCGCGTCGTCATGGTGGTCCTCACCGGCCTCATGGCGCTGTCCGCGGTCATGGAACTGGACATGGTACTTGGTGCATTTGCGGCCGGCATCATTGTGCGCGCGCTGGCACCCGGCAACTTCACGATGGTCGAGGGCGAGCTGCGCACCCTCGGCTTCTCCTTCCTCATCCCGCTGTTTTTCGTCACCTCGGGTATGACCATCTCACTGAGCGCGGTCGCGGGCTACCCCTTCCTGCTCGTCGCCTTCGTCGGCGCGATCCTCGTGGTGCGCGGCGTGCCCATCGTTCTTCTGGAACGCTTCCACGGGTCGATCGAGCGCGTCGGCTGGACGGATGCCACACGCATCGGCCTGTATGGTGCGACCGGCCTGCCGATCATCGTTGCCGTCACCGAGCTGGGCGTATCGACGGGTGTCCTGCCTTCGTGGTTCGCCTCCCTGCTCGTCGTCGCGGGCGCGATGTCCGTGCTGCTCTTCCCGCTGCTCGCCTTCCTGCTGGGGCGTGCTGGTGGAAAGGCGCGCTAACCTCCGCTAGTCTTACAGACGGCGCGTAAGCGCCACGCCTCCGTAGCTCAATGGATAGAGCAAGGGCCTTCTAATCCCGAGGTTGCAGGTTCGAGTCCTGTCGGGGGCGCCACCTGTTTCCACGCGCCCGTCTCGCTTCTGAGACGGGCGCTGTCACAAACTCCCGTTACATGGACCCCTCCTGCGCCACCCGCGCGAAGGCGGACATACTGGGGCCATGAACGCACGAACGAACACCGCCCGTCGCATGTGCGGGTCGATTCGTGCCCGAATGCGAGCCTGACACCGACGTTCGCCATTGGCCAGGTCCCCGATGCAGCCTCAAGCACACGACGACGCCACCGTCGCATCGGCGCCACAATCCGAGAGTTCCCCCGTGCCCTACACAGACGACACCTACGCGTGCCCCTGCACCCACGATCACGAACCCACCCTTCTCTCCTTCGAGGTGATGCCCCCGCGCAAGCCCTCGCTGGAAGCCCCCTTCTGGAAGACCGTCGATTCCCTGCTCGGCGTGCGGCCCGACTTCATGTCCGTCACCTACGGGGCGGGTGGAAAAGACCGGTCGAATGCGCGCTCGACCGTCCACCGTCTCGTCGCAGACACCCCGATTCAACCCATCGCCCACCTGACCTGCGTCGGTAACTCCACCGACGAGGTCGTTTCCGCCGTCTACGACTACCTCGACTCGGGCGTGCGCACCTTCCTCGCCCTGCGCGGAGACCCGCCGGCGGGGGAGAACAGCTGGGAGCCCGGTCCCGGCGGCGTCGGCAGCGCAACGGAGCTCATCCACCTGATCCGAACCGTCGAGAAGCGCCGCTGTGACGCACACCCGGGCGAAGCCCTGCGCTCAGCCTTCAAGCCCCTCACCATCGCCGTGGCAGCGTTCCCGGCGGGAAACCCGGCGGCGGGAACGACGCCCGCACAGGAAGTGGAACGCCTCCTCGTCAAACAGGCTGCGGGCGCATCCTTCGCCATCACCCAACTCTTCTGGGATCCGGACGTCTACGCATCCTTCGTGGAGCGCGCCCGCCGGGCGGGAGTCACCCTGCCGATCGTACCCGGCATCCTGCCCGCCACCGACCCGGCCCGCCTACGTAGAGTCCAGGACCTCACGGGCATCGAGGTCCCCGAGCACATCCTCGCCGCCCTTTCCGACCGCAGTGACCAGGAGGCCCGGTACGCCTTCGGTGCCGCGTTTGGCTCCCGCCTCTTCCACGACGTTATCGACGCGGGAGCTCCCGGCGTCCACCTCTACACCTTCAACCAGGCCAGGCCCGTCCTCGACATCCTCGCCCTCGTGGGAGTGGGGGCCGACCCCGATCGGTTCCCGGCCTCGCCTTCCGATACCCGCGCCTGAGCAATCGACCACCCCGCGGCACGGAGCGGGCCAGCCCCGCGCATGCCGAATGAGTAGCACCCCCTAGGAGAACACTATGTCTGCTGCCCCCGCGCAGTTTCCCACCGCCACGATCCTGGCCTACCCGCGTATCGGCCGCGAGCGTCAGCTCAAGCGTGCCCTCGAGGCGCGCTGGGCCGGACGCATCACCGATGCCGAGCTGACCCAGGCCGCCGACGAGCTGCGTCGGGAGAACCTGGCACGCCTGGTCGAGCTCGGTCTGGGCGCGACGGACGCCTCGCTGGCCGACGCACCCTCCCTCTACGACCACGTCCTGGACGCGACCATTCTCCTGGGCGCGATCCCGCCGCGCTTCGCAGGACGGAAAGGTCTCGACCTTTACTTCGCGCTCGCGCGCGGCGACGACCAGGTGGGTCCCGAAGAGATGACGAAGTGGTTCGACACGAACTACCACTACCTGGTCCCCGAGATTGGCCCCGACACCCCGCTGCACTTCGCGGACGACACTCTCACCCGTCGATTCGTGACCGCCCGTGAATGGGGATACGTGACCCGTCCCGTCGTGGTTGGGCCGGTCACCTACCTTGCGCTGGCCAAGGCGGACCCTGCCACCCCCGATTTCGATCCGCTCTCGCGCATCGACGAGGCCGTGGCCGCGTACGCGCAGGCGCTGGCCTCCCTGCACGCCGCGGGAGCCCCGTGGGTCCAGCTTGACGAGCCGGCCCTGACATCGGACAACCTGTCGCGTCCCCGCGCCGAGCTGGCCGAGCTGGCGGCGCGCGTCTACGAACGCCTGGCGGCCCAGCAGGATCGACCCCAGATCCTGCTCACGACCCCCTACGGCGACGCCTCCGACGCGATCGGCGCGTGTGCCGCCACCGGCGTGGAGGCCATTCACGTGGACACCCTGCGTGGCTCCCTGCCGCAAGGCGCGGACCTGTCGGGCGTGACCCTGGTCGTGGGCGCGGTTGACGCGCGCTACATCTGGCGGGCCGACCTGGCCGCCCTGCGTGCCACCCTGGCGCGCGCGCAGCAGCTTGGGGCTGCGCGGGTCAGCGTCGCCACCTCCAACTCCCTGCAGCATGTCCCTCACGACACCGCCCTTGAGACGTGGGACGATCCCACGCTCAACGAGAATCTTCACGCGTGGCTGGCCTTCGCTGACCAGAAGGTCACCGAGGTTGTCACGCTGGCTTCCGGCCTGCGCGAGGGCTGGGACGCTATCGATAGCGAGGTCGCCGAGGCGACGCGCGTCCTCGAGCAGCGGGCCGCCGCCCCCGGAGTGGTGCGCCCCGACGTCCGCGCGCGTACGCAGGCGCTGACCGACGCCGATCGCACGCGCGAACCCTACCTGGAGCGCGAGGCCGCACAGGCCCAGCGCCTGCACCTGCCGCCCCTGCCGACCACGACGATCGGTTCCTTCCCGCAGACAACCGAGATTCGCCGCGCTCGCGCCGCCAACGCGCGCGGGGAACTGAGCGACGCCGACTACGAGGCGCGCATGCGCGAAGAGATCGCCTCCGTCGTGTCTGTCCAGGAGGAACTGGGCCTTGACGTCCTCGTTCACGGCGAGGCCGAGCGCAACGACATGGTCCAGTACTTCGCGGAGCTCCTGGACGGCTTTGCCGCCACGCGCAACGGCTGGGTCCAGTCCTACGGATCGCGATGCACGCGCCCCTCGATCCTGTGGGGCGACGTGTCTCGACCGGCTCCCATGACGGTCGGCTGGACCAGCTACGCCCAGTCGCTGACCGACAAACCCGTCAAGGGAATGCTCACCGGTCCCGTCACGATCATCGCCTGGTCCTTCCCGCGCAACGACCTGCCCCTGGCCGAGGTAGCCGACCAGATTGGCTTGGCGCTGCGCGACGAGGTCAGTGACCTCGAGGCCGCGGGAATCGCCGCCATCCAGGTCGACGAACCGGCGCTGCGCGAGCTGCTGCCTCTCGACGCCGACCGGCACGCCGACTATCTGGCCTGGTCCGTGGGTTCCTTCCGCCTGGCGACCTCCTCGGTGCGCCCCGATACCCAGATCCACACCCACCTGTGCTACTCCGAGTTTGGCCAGATCATCGACGCCATCAAGGCCCTGGATGCCGATGTCACGTCGATTGAAGCGGCGCGTTCGAAGATGGAGGTCGTGCCCGAGCTTGCGGACGCTGGCTTCGACCACGGGATCGGCCCCGGCGTCTGGGATATCCACGCTCCCCGCGTTCCCGGTGTCGAGGAGCTGGCCGAGCTGATTGGCCTGGCCGCCGACGCGGTGCCCGTCTCGCGCCTGTGGGTCAATCCGGACTGCGGCCTGAAGACCCGTGGCTATGAGGAAACGAAGGCGTCGCTGGACAACCTTGTCTCCGCTACTCGGCAAGTGCGTGCCCAGCGCGGCCTGGAGAGCTGACACATCCAGGCGCTCGGTGAGGGGTGGGGCCATCGGTCCCACCCCTGACCTTTGTCCGGCGCCGACGGCACCTACTGGGGTCGGCTGGTCGAGTGCAGGGGGCAGTGGGGACGGACCAGGCGAGGAAAGGACGCGGTTGGCGGGGCAGAAGAGCAAACCGGCAGGCGGCACTGGCACGCGCGGACCGCGCCACCCCGACGGACCACCTCCGTTACCTCGTCTCATTCTGTGGGCGCGGTGTTGCCGGGCATTCATGCCTCCGACAAACTAGTGGCATGACGACTTTCGCGAACCCCATGTGCTGCCCCACCGGCGGCATGATGTCGCGAATGTGTATGTGATTGACGCCCCAACTTTCCTGTCAATCACCGCCGCAGTGATATGCCCACAGTGACCGTGGGAGTGCGGCCCCGAAGAATCGGATACACCCATGACCCTCGTCAACACTCCCGCCACCTCCGCCGCCTCGACGGACGCTCCGACCTCCTACGAAGACTTCCTTGACGTTCTGGCCGGGCTGCGACTCACCTCCTCGCGCATCGACATCGACCTCGACCGTGGACAGGTCACCCTTGACGGACGGGACGCCGGCCTGTCCGCCAAGGAACACGACCTCCTCGCCCACCTGGCCGCCAACGCAGACCGTGCGGTGACGCGCGCCGAACTCTTTGCCTCCGTGTGGGCGCAGGCCGACTTGGGAGCCGACTCCCGCACCGTCGATGCTCACGTCCGTCGCTTGCGCAAGAAGCTCGCCGCCGCCCCCGATCTGATCTCCACGGTCCGCGGAGAAGGCTACCGCTTCAACTCCACCCCGGCCGTGCGCGTGCGCCTCACCCGGCCCGTCGCACTGGCCGCCTAAGCACAGCGGGCGAACACCTCAGATCACGAGCCGCGTGATCTCGGAGTCGAGCGGGAGTTCCTCCACGTGCAGGGGAGAGGACTCCATGCGGCGACGCAGCCCATCAATGTCATCGGGGGTGGACAGGTCGATACCCACCAGTGCGGGCCCGAGCTCGCGGTTGTTTTTCTTCGTGTACTCGAAGTGAACGATATCGTCGGCGGGGCCGAGCACATCCTCCAGGAAGATGCGCAGCATGCCCGGCTGCTGCGGGAATGTCACGAGGAAGTAGTGGCGCAACCCCTCGTGGCGCAGCGAGCGCTCCATGACCTCCGCGTAGCGCGTCAGGTCGTTGTTTCCGCCCGAGACGACGCACACGATCGCCCCATCGGCGCGCCCCAGCAGGGCCTTGCGATCCGCGGGATCGGTCAAGAATACGTGAGCCGCCGTCGATGCCAGCGCGCCCGCAGGCTCGGCGATCACACCGTCGGACTGGTAGAGCTCCAGCATTTCGGTACACACGGCACCCTCGGGGACGACCAGGACGGAATCGACAAACTGGGCGGCGATACGGAAGGGAAGAGCTCCGGCCCGTCCCACTGCCGTCCCGTCGACGAAGGGGTCAACCTTCGCCAGGGAGATGGGCTCACCCGCCTCGAGAGCGGCGTGCATGGAAGCCGCTCCGGCCGGCTCGACGCCGATGATTTTCACCTCCGGGCGGTGAGCTCGCAGCCAGGTAGACACTCCCGCCACGAGACCTCCGCCCCCGACCGGAACGAGGACGGCGCACGTGTCGGCGGGCATCTGCGACTCCAATTCGACGCCAATCGTTCCCTGCCCGGCAATCGTGAAGGGATCATCGTAAGGATGAACATAGGTGCGTCCCGTTGCCCGCGCGGCCTCCTGTGCGAGGGCGTTGGCGCGATCGAACGTTCCATCCACGATGACCTGCTCGACCCACTGCCCGCCGATCGCCGCGATCCTGCGGCGCTTTTGGCGTGGCGTGTTGGACGGAAGATAGATCGTGCCGCGCACCCCCAGGTGGGCGCAGGCGTAGGCCAGTCCCTGAGCGTGGTTGCCGGCCGAGGCGCACACGACGCCGCGCTCACGCTCGGTGGGGGAAAGGATCGACATACGAGCGTAGGCGCCACGAACCTTGAAGGAACGGCACTTTTGCTGGTCCTCACGTTTGAGCAAAATATCCACGCCCGCCTCACTCGAGAGGCGCTCGGAGCGCTCCAGGTTCGTGCGCACGGCAACCCCCTCCAGGGCGGTGGCGGCCTGACGAATATCCGTGGGCGTGGTCACGTGAGAACGAGTGGGCATGGGTGCTCCTTCCAGTACCCCTCCAGTGTAGTAGTGGCCACGCCCCCCAGCGCACCACCCGACCGTATGGCGAGGAGAGCACTACCATGGAGGACGTGAAAACACTGAAAGACCCCCTGATCTGGATCGACTGCGAGATGACCGGCCTGGACGTCGCGAATGACGCCCTCATCGAAGTGGCCGTCGTCGTCACCGACGGTGACTTGTCGATCGTCGACCCCGGCATGGACGTCCTCATTACGCCACCCGCCTGCGCCCTCGAGAACATGAACGACTTCGTGCGCAACATGCACACCAGCTCCGGGCTGCTGACCGAGCTCGCCAGGAGCGGGGTGTCCATGGAGGAAGCGACCGAACAGGTCCTGTCCTACATCAAGCGTTTCGTGCCCCAGCCGGGCAAGGCGCTGCTGGCCGGTAACTCGGTGGGCACGGACAAGATGTTCCTCGAGGCCAACATGCCCTCCGTCATCGAGCACCTGCACTACCGCCTCGTCGACGTATCCTCCATCAAGGAGCTGGCAAAGCGCTGGTATCGCTCGGCCTTTGCCGAGGCGCCCGTCAAGCACGGGGGACACCGCGCGCTGGCCGACATCCTGGAGTCCATTCAGGAGTTGGAGTACTACCGCCGTGTCCTCTTCCCGGCGCAGCCCGTGCCAACCGACAGGGCGCGAGCGGTCGCCCGAGAGGTCGTCTCGCTGGGAATCGCCCCCGCCGACCACGCCCAGTAGGCTCCGCTGAGCTGCACGGTGACGGTGCTGCCCGCGAGGCGGCGCCGCCTCGCACCCGCCCGCTGCTGCGTGCACAGGTGTCCGTTGCGGTGCCCACCTGTCCACAGGGGAGAAGGGACGCCTTGAAGGCGGGCTGGGCGCGGTGTTTCCTGGGGTAACCGGCACGGGCCGGTCACCCCAGGAAAGGATGCAATGATGCAAGACACGGCGACAACTCTGAGGGGACGCATCGGATCAGATCCGATCATGAAGCACGTCAAGGACACGTGCGTGACGACCTTTCGGATGGCGATCACTCGCTGGCGCTTTGCCAGCGAGGCGCGCCCCGGGGCAGCCTCCTACGTGGAGGACGGAGCCCACTGGTACACCATCGAAACCTGGGACACGCTTGCGCAGAACGTGTTTCGCAGCTGCCGCAAGGGCGATCCCGTCATCGTGGTCGCGCGGCCAGTTCCCAACGGCTGGGTTGACGCGGCGGGCGAGGTGCGTTCGTCGATTGTCTTTCGAGCCTGCGCGCTCGGACACGACCTGGCCAGGGGATACGCGCGCTTCACGAAGAATCAGGTGATCAGCCTCGCCGAACCGTCGGCGGGTACGGCCGATGACCCCTTCTCGACCAGGCCGGGGCAGCCGGGAGAGATTCCCACCGACGCGCAGGAGAATACGCACGGAGCGGACGGGAAAGACACCTCGGAAGCCGATCAGGTGGAGGAGGGCGCTGGGGAAAGCGCGGATGGGGCGGATGCCCCCTCAAGACGCGCCGATGGCCGAGCGGGGGAAAGCGCGGGGGCAGCGCAACCAGGTGAGAGGGATATGAGGGCGCCCGGGGCTCCCGCGAAGGAGAGCGACCTGCTCCCTGCTGAGGATGCGCCCGCTGAGCTCGTGGCTGCAATCGCGGGTACGCCCGGAGCGCGTTTCGACTACGGCGTGACCCGGTCGTCCCGGGGAACCGAAGTGCTGGCGTCGGCGATCACGACGTGAGCGATCGCGCAGGGGCCGTCGTGACTGATCGAGACCAACACCCTCCACGAGGAAGCCGCCCCGAGGCTCGTCTCGCACGCTCGTGCGACGGCGCCGTGCAGCGTGATGGCGGGGCGATCCCATTCGTCGTGAACGACCTCGATCTCGCGCCAGTCCACCTCGTCGATGCCGAGGAGGGGAGGGGACCCAAACAGGGCGCACGACCACGCCTTGATGAAGGCTTCCTTCGCGGCCCACAGGCCCCCCGCGTGACGGGCCACCGCCTCGTCATAGCGGGCGGAACCGTCTCGCGCGCCGGACGTCGCGGCCGCGCGGGAGCGGACCCGGCGAGCCTCCCTGGGCGTCAGGACGCCGGTCAGGAAGGTTGAACCCGGCGCCCCCACCTGAGCGGCAAACTCAGGGAGGGACACCAGGTCGACGCCGAGTCCGCGCACGATCACCGGCCCTCGGGCAGGTGGTACAAGCCATCCTCGCCGAGGCGGGCCGACGGATCCAGCAGGATCGCAGCCTCGACCTCGTGCGCGTCACCTGCGACTCCTGCCGCCGGGTCGTCCGGCAGGCGGCGGCCCTCCACCGAGGTGAACAACGGGGCGTGGCCCAGCATGCCCATCTCGATGTGACGCTGACCGTTGCGCAGTCGGCGATCGGAAGCCGCGCGCCACGCGTCGAGGCGCTCGCGTCCGGTCTCGCGCTCCACGATGGCCTCGAAGGCCGCCGGGTTGACCAGTGCGAGGAAGCCGGACACGTGGCCGAAGCCAAGCGACGTGGCGAAGGCCGCGCGCACCGGTCCACGAGCGGACAGGTCGAGCGGGGAACGCAGCCACACGAGCGGGCTGTACTTCTCCATTGCGTCGTCAACGCAGTCCAACGCGACGTTCGCGGGGATCAGACCCGTACGGAACACGTCGATGATGCCGCCCACCTGGAACACGCAGGCACCGCCCTTCGCGTGACCCGTCAGGGTCTTCTGCGAGATGACGAGCAACGGGTTACCCGGGGTGCGTCCCAGCGCCATGCCGACGCGGGTGTGCAGGTCCGACTCGTTGGGGTCGTTGGCATTCGTGGACGTATCGTGCTTGGACACGACAGCCACGTCGTCGATACCCACGCCCAGCTGCCCCAGGCTGCGGGCGATGACCGAGTCCTGCCCGCCACGCGCCACCGCGAGAGCGCCCAGGCCGGGCGCCGGAATCGAGGTGTGTGCGCCGTCGCTGAAGGTCTGCGCGTGAGCCACGACGGCCAGGACCGGCAGGTTCATCTCCAGAGCCACGGACGCGCGGGTCAGCAGCACGGTACCGCCACCCTGCGCCTCGACGAAGCCGCCGCGGCGACGGTCGTTGGCGCGCGAAACGAAGCGCGAGGAGATGCCGCGAGCCAGAAGCTCATCGGATTTTGCGGTCGCATTCATCGCGCCGAAGCCCACGATCGACTCCACCTGGATGTCGTCAATCGCGCCCGCCACGACGAAGTCGGCCTTACCGGCCTTGATCTTGTCCAGACCCTCCTCGATGGAGACCGCGGCGGTCGCGCAGGCACCCACCGGGTTGATCATCGAGCCGTAGCCGCCCACGTAGGACTGCATGGTATGCGCGGCCACGACGTTGGGCAGGGTCTCCTGCAGGATGTCCTGCGGGTAGTCCTCGCCCAGGAAACGGTCGACGAAGAGCTTGTGCATCGAGCGCATGCCACCGAAGCCGGTGCCCTGCGTGGATGCCACGGTCGCCGGGTGGACGACACGCAGCAGCTCGGCGGGGCTGAAGCCGGCCGACACGAACGCGTCCACGGCGGACACCAGGTTCCACACGGCAATCGGGTCGATCGAATCGAGCATCGAGGCCGGGATGCCCCAACGCGCCGGATCGAAGTCCGTCGGGAACAGGCCGCCGATACGGCGGTTGAGGGTCGCGCGACGCGGCACGCGCACCTGGGCGCCGGACTTGCGGGTCACCTGCCACTCGCCGAAGGCCGTCTGCTCGACCACCGTGAACTGCGGGTCTGCCTCGGCGTAGGAGCGTGCCTCCTCCTCGTCCTCGACCGTGAACGTGATGTCGCGGTCCAGGAAGACCATCGCGGACTCGGGCGTGTAGCCGTCGTGCAGCGGGCCGTCGTCGTGGAAGAAGCGCACGCCGGAGCGGGCCACGACCTCGTCGCGGTAGCGTTCAAAGATCTCCGACTCAGGAACCAGCTGATCGTCCTTGTCGTACCAGCCGCCCACGGGGGTATCCGACCAGGTGAGCAGGCCCGTCATCCACGCCAGCTCGAGCACGCCCGCAGGGGTGAGCTCAACGCTACCGTCGGTGTGAATGCCCAGCTCGGCCTGGACCCGGGTACGAGCCGAGCCCCACGGGCCGACCTCGCCGTGGCCGACGATGACGACCGTGTCGGCCAGCGACGCGGTGGTCTGGCCCCACTGGGTGGGCTCGATATGCGGCACGGCGACCTGCGAGGGCGAGGGCAGCGCGGAGACGGTCGCAACAGGCTCGGCGGCAGGTGCCTCGGACACGTGGGCCTCGGCCTGGGCGCGCAGGGCGCGCAGGTCGATGGAGGAGTCCAGACCGCCGGTCAGGTCGGCGTCCACGGGAGCGGATGCGGCCTCGGCGCGGACCTGAGCACTCGACAGGTTCAGGAGCTGCTCGGCCATCTCCTCGGTCGACCAGGTGCGAACCCCCGCAGCCTCGACCGCGGCGACCATCGGGTCGTTGCCGCCCATCAGGCCCGTGCCGCGCACCCAACCGATGCGCGGGTGAGCGATCGACACACGCGACCCCCAGATCGGCTCGGCCGCCCACCGGGTCGCGATCGCGTCAAAGGAAGCCTTCGCCTCGGCGTACGCGCCGTCGCCGCCGAAAATCCCGCGGTTGGGGGAACCGGGCAGGACGACGTGCAGACGGTGATCGGCGTGGGTGTCGGAACCGATCGCGCACAGGCCGGCGATGGAACGCTCAACGCTCCACAGCAGCAGGCGCATCTGGTTCTCGGAGACAGGGCCTGCGTCGGCCAGCGTGCCGGAGACGCGCGGAGCAGCGAACGGGTAGAAGAGCGTCGGGACCAGGGCCTCCTTGGTCACCTTGACGTCGGCGCCCACGGACTTGGTCTGCTCGGTGCCGATCCACTCCACGAGCGCGTCCACGTCGCGGTAGGAGGCCAGGTTCGCGGGAACCAGCCACAGCTTCGCACCGCCCGCGGCGTGCGTGCGGTAGAGCTCCTTGGCGAAAGCCAAGCGCGAAGCGGAAATTGACGAAGAAGTCGCGATGACGGTCGCGCCACCGGCGAGGAGGCCGCCGACGACCGCGCCACCGATGGAGGCGGGCGTCATGCCGGTGACCACGGCGACGTCGTTCGCGTAGGGCAGGTCCTCTGCGGAGGATAGCGCGTCGGACGCGATCTGCTCGAGGCGAGCGGCGCGATTGCCGTCGCCCTCGGAACGCAGGCGGTTCGCCCAATACGAGGCCTGCTCGGCAACCGCTCGTCCCGTCCCGACGAAGGACGCGCCCTCGGCGAGCGTGCCTTCGGCGACGTAGCGGGCGACGTCCTCGCGGGCGGAGGCCCAGCGGTCGTCCAGGAGGACGGCGCGTGCGGCGTCGAAGCGAGGCTCGACCAGGTCGACCCAGCCCGAACCCAGCTCGGCGGCGACGGCGTCGATGACGCGAGCGTCGTCGGAGGAATCCTCGCCGGTGGGGGCGGGGGCGTTAAGACCCAGCTCGGAAAGGATCGTGCGAGCAGTCTTGGCCAGGACGCCGTTCTCACCCGTCACGGACGCGGCGTAGGCATCCAGCGCGGCGGAGTCAACGACGCCGCCACCGGACGCACCACCGGCGCTGGGCAGGGACACAGCAATACCTTCACGGGCCGCGACGGCGGCCACGGCAGCGTCGATGAGGGCATCGACACCGGCGGCGTTCGTCGGGGCATCGAGCGGTAGCGTCGCCAGGTCGCCGTCGCGCGTCGAGGCGCCCTCGCGGGTACCCAGAACGATCTCGACGGTGACGTGATGCGCCCAGCCGGAGCCGAGCTGCCAGGTCCCCGTCACTCGTTCGGCGATGTGACCGGCCTTGACGCCCGCCGCGCCGAAGAGCTTGCGGGTGCGCTCCTTGACGGCCTCGGACAGGACCGGGCCGAAGGGCTTGTAGCCCTTGGCAGCCTTGTCCACCGTGGCCGATAGGGTCGCGACGTCGGCCTCGCCGGCGCCGTCGATCGAGTTTAGGCCCAGCTCGGAGGACATGTCCATGAGCAGCTGATTGCGGCGCGAGGACACGCCGTTGGTCAGCGACTCGGTCGTGTCGGTGGCGCCGACCTCGTCAATGCGAATCTTCGCGGACAGGGCCAGCAGAGCGACGATGGCGGAGGACGCCGTGAAGGGCAGATCCGCAACGTCGGCACCCGAGGGGCCTCCGGTCGGAGCAGCGGGGGCGGGGGCCGGAGCGGCCTCGGCGGCAGGAGCTGCCGGGGCGGGCGCGGGAGCGGCCTCGGCGGCGGGGGCAGCCGGGGTGATCTCCTCGTCCTCGTCCTCCTCGATCACGGCGACGTCAGTCGCGTAGACGCGGGGCTCATCGCGCTGGACGTTGAACACGTCGACGCGAGAGAGCGCGAACTCGGGGGCGAGCAGGGTACGGGCGGCCAGGTTGGCCAGGGTCGGGGCACCGCCCAGGCCAATCTCGATGACCTGATCGACGCCAAGGCCGGGAACGCCGGGGGCAGCCTCTTCGGTCGAGAGCAGCACGCGCTGGGTCTCGATCCAACGCACCGGGGATGCGAACTGCCAGCACAGCAGCTCGATGAGCAGCGTGCGGGTCAGGACACCCGGGTTGGCCAGGGCCGCATCCCACGCCCCGGGGGTCTCCAACAGCTCGCGCACCGTGTCGGAGGGAACCACGTCGAGGATCGACTGGGCGAACTCGCGGGTGAGCTCGAAGGGACGCGCCACCAGGTTGGGGATGTAGCGGCCCACGAGCTTCGAAGGATCGATCTCGGCGGGAATACGCTCGTCGAGCTTCGTGCGGAAGTCCGCCACGCCGCTGCGCAGGACAGTGGAGTGGAAGGGCACGTCGATGCCGGGAACGTACATGAAGGGACGCTTGCCACCGTGCTCGGCGGCACGCTTGGTGGCGTCCTCCTCGAGGGCCTTCAGGCCCGCGACCGTACCGGCGACCGCGTACTGCTGGTCGGCCAGGTTGAAGTTCACGATCTGGAGGAACTCACCGGACGCCGAAGCGATCGAGGCGACGTACTCCACGACGTGAGCGTCGTCGACGCCGAACTGGTTCGGGCGCAGGGCGCCCATGCGGTAGTTCGAACGGCCGTTCTCATCGCGGGGCACGAGCGAGTGCATCGTGGAACCGCGCTGGAAGACCAGGTCGAGGACGGTTTCGAGCGGGAAGACCTCGGCGTATGCGGCCAGCGCATCGTATTCGCCCAGCGAGTGACCGGCGAAGGCAGCACCCGGAACCAGGACGCCCTCTTCGCGCATGCGGGCCGTCTGGCCGATCGCCAGCGTCGCCAGTGCCACCTGCGTGAACTGGGTGAGGTTCAGGACGCCCTCGGGGTGACGGTAGGTGACGCCGCGCGCCACGATCTCGGTCGGGTTGTCGCGCACGATCGCCAGGATGGAGAAGCCCATCGCCGAGCGGGTGTGCGCGTCGGCGCGGCGCCACACCTCGTCGACGGCCTTGGACTTGGTGCGCTCGTCCAGGCCCATGCCGGCGCTCTGAATGCCCTGGCCCGGGTAGACGTAGGCGACCTTCGGGGCGAAGGTGTAGGCCGACGCGCGAGAGACGACCTGCTTGTTGATACGGCAGGTGACCTCGAGGGACAGGCCGCCGCCGACGACGCGGCCCACGCGCTCGACGGTGATCTCAACCTCGTCGTTCAGGTCGACGGTGCCGTACATGTAGTACGTCCAGCCGGCGATCTGAGCGCCGCCCTGACCGGCGACGATGGCCTCGGCCGCGTGCTGAGCGGTGGCCGATAGCCACATGCCGTGCACGAGAGGCACGTCCATGCCGGCGACCTTGGCGGCCGCGTAGGAGGTGTGGATCGGGTTGTAGTCGCCCGAGACGATCGCAAAGGGCGTCATGTCGTCGGGAGCCTTGACGCTCACGCGGCGCAGGACCGAGCGGGGCGTGTCGACGACCTCGATGTTCGCGCCGCCGAAGGGCGCGGCCTCGGAGGGCGCGCGGTTGCCGGTGGCGCGGCCGCGGATCGCGAAGCGCTCCTGCGTGGAACCCACGTGCTCGCCGTTCGAGGTGAGCTCGAGGGCCACCGTGACGATGCGTCCGGAGGAGGACTCGTCGACCGCGGCCACGTGGCTGGTCACATCGATCGTGTGGAAGCCGCGCTCGAGCATCTGCTCGGGCGTGTACTCCAAGGTGATCGAGTGATCGAGGTGGACGGCGTTGAGCAGGCCCTCGATGACCGGGTAGTCATTGTGGATGGCCGAACCCAGGGCCGCGTAGATGGCGGGCCAGGCGGGGCCGAGCAGGGCGTCGGGAGCCCAGGCGGCCAGCTCGTAGTCGGCGGGCAGGGTAGCGCCCGTGGCCTGCGCGTGGTCGAAGCCGAGCGTCGGGGCGAGCGTGAAGGAGTAGTGGGCCTCGCCGAAGACGGACTTCGAGGAAGGCACCATGACCGGCAGTGCGTCGACGGTGTCGTCGGCGACGGACACGGAGGTCACGCCGGCGGTGGCGGCCAGCATCGCGTACATGTGCTGGGGCAGCTTGGCCTCGTCGATGACCGGGACCGCGCCGTCTTCGCCGGACAGAACCAGTGGGAAGACCAGCTCGCGCACCGCGTGCTTCTCGGCGCCGCGCGGGTCGTTATCCCAGGCGGTGTCCAGGTGGATGACCATGTCCACGCCGGTGTCGGTCGGGTTCAGGGACACGCGCTCGGGATCGAGGATGGAGGCGGGGTTGGTCATCAGGTGGCCGGTCCACGAGATGAAAGGAACCTTGCGCAGCCATTCCTCGCGGGTGGCGGCGGGCTTGCCGTTGCCCAGGCGTGCGGCCACCGGTGCGGCAATCGCGCCGGTCTGCTCCAGGCGAGCGGCGGCGGCGGCCTCGAAGCGGCCAAGCAGGGAGGCGACGGGCTCGTCGACTCGGTCGATGCCTGCGACGGAAACCGGGCCGGGAATGATGCGCACCTGATCGGCCGTGTAGCGCTCGTCCTGGGCCTGCCACAGGCAGTCCTGGCCCCACCAGCGGATCAAGTCGTCGTCCAGGATCGGCACGAACGGCATCGGCTTGGGGTAGGAGCGGCACAGGGCCGGGAACCACGCGGCATCGATCGGCGTGACGTGGGTGGTCGCCGCGTTCGGGTAGGCGGCCATCAGGCGGTCGGCCGCAGCGTGAGCGTCGGCGACGTCCTCGACCGTCGGGAACAGGGTTTCGACCTCGCCGTGGTCCACGGGCGCCAGGCGCGCCTCGACGCGCTGGAGCAGGTCGTGGTAGCGGATCTGCCAGGTGGGATCAACCCACGGGTAGGACAGGTCGGCAAAGCGGCGCACCCAGGCCTCGTAGGTCATCTCTTCGAGGTCGCCGAAGTAGGGCTTGGCCGTGTGGGACAGGATCTCAACGATCTCATCCTTGCGGGCGCGCACCTGAGCGCCGTCCGAGCCGATCTCGGCGATGATGCGTGCGGCAGCAGCAGCAGCGTTGGACACCTCGTGCATGTCGGCGCGCAGGTGGGACAGGCCCGACGTCATTCCGCCGCGGCTGACTCCCTCGCCAACCCAGCCGTCTGAGTCGTCGTCCGCCGGAACACCAGGCGTGGCGACCAGCAGCTCCTTGACGGCCCTGGTGGTGTGCGCCTCCTTTGTCGTCATCGCGGCCGTGCCCACGAGGACGCCGTCAACGGGCATGGGTGGGCGGCCGTAGCGGGCCGACCAGTCGCCGGTCAGGAAGTCGGCGGCGCGCTCGGGCGTGCCGATGCCGCCGCCCACGGTCAGGACGATATTGGACTGAGCGCGCAGCTGAGCGTAGGTGGCCAGCAGCAGGTCGGACAGGTCCTCCCAGGAGTGGTGGCCGCCCGAGTGGCCGTCCTCGACCTGCACGATGATCTTAGTCGGCGCCGCCTCGCGAGCGATGGCGATGACCTTGCGGATCTGGTCGACCGTGCCCGGCTTGAAGGCCACGTAGGGGAAGCCGTCGGCGCGCAGCTGCTTGATGAGGGCGAGGGCCTCGTCCTGCTCGGGAATACCCGCCGAGATGACGACGCCGTCGATGGGGGCGCCGGACGCGCGCGACCGCGACACGATACGGGCCTGGCCGAACTGCAGGTTCCACAGGTAGCGGTCCAGGAACATGGAGTTGAACTCGGCCGTGTGGCCGGGGCGGAGCTGGGCGCGCAGGCCCGCCAGGTTCTCGTTGTAGACCTCCTCGGTGACCTGGCCTCCGCCGGCCATCTCCGCCCAGAAGCCCGCGTTTGCGGCCGCGGCAACGATCTCGGGGTCAACGGTCGTCGGAGTCATGCCGGCCAGCAGGATCGGGGAACGGCCGGTGAGACGAGAGAAGGCCGTATCGACGACGGTCTTGCCGTCGGGCAGCGTCACGAGGCCGGGACGCAGACTCGACCAGTCGCTTCCGGCCTCGGGCTCCCACCCGGGGGTTGCGGCCTTGTCGCGATCCGCCGCGGTGCCTGCCGCAACGATACCGACGCCCGTGCCCTCCACGAGGGCCCGCGTCATGCGCACGGTCGTCGCGCCGGGACCCATGTCGACGATCCACGCGGCGCCCGAGGCGGTGGCCGACCGGATCTGCTCCGGCCAGTCGACGGGCGTGGTCAGGACGGCTGCGGCGAGCGAATGCGCGAGTGAGGCGTCAATGCCGCACTGCAGTGCCCACTCATCCACCAGCTCCAAGGCGTCTGCGAGCATCGGGGAGTGGAAGGGCGCGTACACCGGCAGGTATTCGCACACGGGAGACAAGGGACGTCCCCCGCGCTCGTGTGCGTCGTGGGCCGCCTTATCCTTCACGGCCGCGCGCTCAATGGCGGCGACGAGCGAGGCCAGGTCAGCGGGCGCGCCGGAGACGACGTGCGTGTCGGTGTCGTTGCGCAGCGCGATCGACAGCGGGTGGGAGGCGGAGGGCAGAGACTCAAGGATGCGCGCCAGGAGGGAATCCGACACGCCGCGCACGGACACCATGTAGGTGGCGTCCCCGGCGTGCGGGGCGCGCGCGCGACGCGTCACTCGCGCCGCAGCGGCGCCGATCAGGCGAGCCAGCGCGAACACGGAGGCGGCCCGGGCCTCGTCGCCCTCAATCCAGGCCCGTGCGATCTCCACGCCGAGCACTCCCTGCGAATGTCCCTCGAAGGCGCGCGGCTGGTTGGCCACGATGTTGAGGCCGGCGCGCGTCAGATCGATGAGAGCGCCGAGCTGCGCCGCGACTATCCCGGGGACGGACAGGGCGGCCTCGTCTGGACCTGCGGCCTCCCGGGTCACTGCCGCCTGCCCGTCCTCGGCGGGAAACTCGAACGGCAGGGAGGCCACCGACTGTGTTGCCAGCGAGCGGCGCACGGGAGAGAGCACCGCATCGGAGGCCTTGACGACGCCGCCGACGATCGCGGCGATCTCGGGGTCGTGGGCGATCTCGTCGAGGGCGGAACGCCACGGCGTGGCCTGGCCGGCGAACGTCAGCGCGTAGGGGATCTCATTGAGGGAGGAGACAAAAGACATGGTCGTACTTTCCTTCGGGGACATTACTTCTCAAACGGCGACGGTCACAGGGGGCCGTTGTCGTGACGCTTCACGTGGGGTGCACGCTGGTCCTTGGACGCCAGCAAATGCAGGGAGTTGATAATGGTCTGTCGGGTGTCGGCGGGGCGAATGATCCCGTCGAGCTGGCCCGAGGCCACGGATACTTCGGGGTTGACCGTTTCCTCCTCGTAACGAGCGACCAGGGCGGCCTTGGTCTCGTCGAAGGTTCCCTCCTCCCGGGCGGCCGCCAGCTCGCGGCGGTACATGATCGACGCGGCACCCTCCGCGCCCATGACGGCGATCTGCGCGTCGGGCCATGCGAAGGCCAGGTCGGCACCGATGGACTTCGATCCCATGACGATGTACGCGCCGCCGTAGGCCTTGCGCAGGATCACGGTCACCATGGGAACGGTGGCGTTGGCGTAGGCGACGATCACCTTGGCTCCGCGGCGAATGATGCCCGCTTGCTCCTGCTCGGTTCCCGGGCGGTACCCGGGAACATCGACGAAGGTCACGATGGGCAGGCCGAATGCGTCACAGAAGCGCACGAAACGAGCCGCCTTCTCCGACGCATCCACGTCCAGGGTTCCCGCGTCACTCATCGGCTGGTTGGCGACGACGCCAACGGAGAAGCCGTCGACGCACGCGAAACCGATCGTCACGTTGGGCGCGAACAGGTCCTGAATTTCGACGTACTCGCCGTGATCGACCAGGGCGCGCACGACGTCGCGCACGTCGTAGGGCTGGCGGGCGGAGGTGGGCACCAGGTCCGCAACCGCGCGTGCGGCGGCCTCGTCTTCGGGGTTCGCCAGGTACTCATAGCGCGGGGGAGCGGCTTCGCACGAGGAGGGCAGATAGTCCAGCAGCGAGCGGACGTAGTCGATGGCTTCCTCCTCGGTGTCTGCCATATGGTGGGCGACACCGGACTGGAAGTTGTGGATGGCAGCGCCCCCGAGCTCGTCGAGGGTGACCTTCTCACCCGTCGTCGCCGCGACCACGTCGGGCCCGGTCACGAACATGTGCGAGTTCTCGCGCGTCATCACGATGAAGTCGGTCAGGGCCGGCTGGTACACGGCTCCGCCCGCGCACGGACCCAGGATGATCGAGATCTGGGGGACGAGGCCGGAGGCCTCACACGTCTTCTTGAAGATGCGCCCGTACTGGGCCAGTGCGACGACGCCCTCCTGGATGCGTGCGCCGCCCGAATCCTGGATGCCGACGATTGGAATGCGCATGCGGATCCCCAGGTCGATGAGGTCGACGATCTTATCTCCCTCGACCTTGCCCAGGGTGCCGCCCAACACCGAAAAGTCCTGCGCGTAGGCGGCCACCATTCGTCCCTGCACGCGCCCGTAACCGGCGGCAACGGCCGAGCCGACGCGCCCGGCCCGCACGGAGCCGCCGATGAACTGGCCGACCTCGTGCCACTGCCCGTCGTCAAAAAAGAGTGAGAGGCGCTCACGGGCAGTGAGCTTGTGCTTGGCGTGCTGGCGCTGAGCAGCCTTTTCTTCGGCGGCGCTGGCCAGTGCGTCCTGCGCCTGGATGAACCCGTCGCGGGTCAGTGTGCTGGCTGTGCTCATTATGCCTCCTCGGTGCTGATGTGGGCGATGCGCGTTCCGGCGCTCACCGTGTCGCCCTGGCTCACGGCCAACGACTCGACGGTTCCCGCGCGGGGAGCGAGCAGCGGCTTTTCCATCTTCATGGCTTCGAGGACGGCGACCAGCTGTCCCTCCTCGACGCGTTGTCCTTCGCTCACGGCCAGGGCGACGACGATGGCCTGCATGGGAGCGACGATGTCGCCGGGGGCACCCTGGTGCGGGCCGGAGTGCGGGGAGACCGAACCGGCGCGGCGGGGGGTGGAGCGCAGCGGCTGCGGCGGGCGCGGGGCGGGGTTGGCCGGCGCGTTGAACATGCCCGCCGGGAGGGTCAGGCTCACGCGGCGCCCGTCCAGCTCGATGATGTAGGTCTGGCGGGGCAGGTCGGCGGTCTGCGAGGCCTCGGCGGGGATCGCGAGGTCGGAGTAGTCGTGGCGGGGCATGAAGCTGGTTTCGAACCAGCGGGTTGAGACGTTGAAACCGCCGACACCGCAAAAGTCGGGGTCGCTGATGATGTCCTGGTAGACGGGGACCGGGGTGGCGACGCCCTGGACAGAAAACTCTCCGAGCGCGCGGCGCGAGCGGGCGAGAGCCTGCTCGCGGTCGGCTCCCGTGACGATGATCTTGGCGATCATCGAGTCGAAGGCAGTTTGGACGGTGTCGCCCTCATCGATGCCCAGCTCGAGGCGGATGCCCGGGCCGAGCGGCCAGTGCACCTCGTCGAGGCGCCCGGCGGTGGGGGTGAGGTCCTGGGAGGGATCCTCGGAGGTGATGCGGAACTCGAAGGAGTGTCCGCGCGGGGCCGGCGGCGTCGTGAGAGCCAGGCCCTGAGCGATGCGGATCTGTTCGCGCACCAGGTCGACTCCGGTGACCTCCTCGGACACGGGGTGCTCGACCTGCAGGCGGGGATTGACCTCGAGGAACCAGATGCTCCCGTCGGGTTCGAGGAGAAACTCCACGGTCCCCACGCCCACGTAGCCCACCTGCTCAAAGAGCGCGCGGGACGCGCCCACGAGATGCTCGTGGGCGCCGTCGGGTAGGAAGGGCGCGGGGGCCTCCTCGACGAGCTTCTGGTTGCGGCGCTGAACGGAGCAGTCGCGCGTCGAGATGACGTGGAAGTTGCCGAGCGCGTCGCGGGCGCATTGGGTTTCGACGTGGCGTGCGACCTCGACGAAGCGCTCGACGAAGTGGGCGCCAAGGTCGGCGCTGTCACCGTGGCGGGCGAAGAACAGGTCGAGGTCGGAGGTGGAACGAACGACGGTGATGCCGCGTCCGCCGCCCCCGTCGGCCCGCTTGAGGACCACGGGATAGCCTGCCTCCTCGATGAAGGCCTCGACCTCCGTGCGGGAGGTGACGGGCTGGGAGACACCGGGCACGGGGGAAACACCGCAGGCCTCGGCGACCAGGCGAGCCTTGATCTTGTCACCGAGGGCGTCAATGACGGCGGAAGAGGGGCCGAGCCACGCGATGCCGGCGTCTTCGACGGCCCGCGCGAACTCGGAGTTTTCGGAGAGGAAACCGTAGCCGGGATGGATGGCGTCGGCACCGGTTTCAATCGCGATGGCGAGAATCTTCTCGCCGTTAAGGTACGTCGAGGCGGCATCGTCCCCTCCGAGGGCGAGAGCCTCGTCCGCTTCGCGGGTGTGGGGCGCCGCCATGTCCTGATCGGCGTAGACGGCGATGGTGGAGATGCCCATGTCGGTGGCGGTGCGGCAGACGCGCAGGGCGATCTCCCCTCGGTTCGCGACGAGGATTCGGTTAATTGTTCGCACGCTTCTCCTTGGTTGTGTGAGTGGTTCTCAAAGGTGTTCCGGTTGTCAGCACGTCCCCGGCGTTGATGTCGTGGATGCGGCCGTCGTCGGTGCGCAGTTGCAGGGCGCCCGTGTCGGCCAACCCGATGGCCGTGCCTTCGATCGCCGCGCGTCCGGTCGGGTCGGTCGGCTCCGCCAGGGCGATGCGCTTGCCGATGAGCGGCATGGCAGCGAGCACCTCGTCCGCGAGGCCGCTGGCCGAAACGCTGCCGTGCGTGACGAGGCTTCGCACGCGCGCCTCGAGTCTGACAAGGATCGTGGACAGGAGGGCGTGCGCGGCGGCGCCGGAGTCTTCCCCGGCGGGGATGTCGCCTTCGGCACGCAGGGATGTTGCGTGCGCGGTGGGCAGATCGGCACCCTCTTGGGCGATGTTCACCCCGTATCCGAGGAGCGCGGTCGTCGTAAAGGGGGACGAGGCCGGGGCCAGCTGGGCGAGGATGCCGCAGACTTTGCGTTCGCCGTCCACGAGGATGTCGTTGGGCCACTTGAGGGTGACGTCGTGGTGAAGAGGGGTCAGGCGCAGGCTCAGCGCGTCGCGCACGCTGAGTGCGCAGGCGTAGACGAGCCACCCCAGGGTGGCGGTCGGCAGCGAGGTGGGAACGGAGACGATCGTTGTGGCAAGGAGCGCTTGGCCGGCGGGGGCAATCCAGGAGCGCCCGAGTCGGCCGCGCCCAGCGCTCTGGTGGTCGGCGATGATCGTCGTCAGGTGCGGCGTGGGGGTGGCGGTATCGGCGAGGAGTGATGCGGCCAGGTCGAGGGTGGAGGAGGTGGAGGGAACGTGGTACACGGGCGCGTGAATCCCCTCGATGGTGATGCGGGTGGGCGCGCTCATGTCGGCTCCTTCCTTCCTTCGTGGCACGGGAGATGGCGGGGCGAGGCCCCGCAGTACTTCAAAGTTTGTCTTAAAACTCAGGGACGCGCACACGCTTCTTCAAAAGTTGCAGTAGTTGTTCGTGAATCACTACGCTTGCGTAACCAAGCGCGATGCCAGGAAGTGCGCGGAAGGCGCGATTTTCCCACGTTTTTCCCCTGAGAGAAGGATCACCGGTGCGCCGGGCGTGCTGGTCGGCCCGCAGCCGCGTCCGGGGTCGCTACGATAGGGGAGACACGCGCGCGCTTGCGCGCCCCGAACCACCCGAACGGAGTAACGTGGCGGAGTTTATTTATCAGATGATCAAGGCCCGCAAGGCCGTCGGTGACAAGGTCATCCTCGACGATGTGACCATGAGTTTCTTCCCCGGAGCGAAGATCGGCATGGTCGGCCCCAACGGGGCCGGTAAGTCCTCGATCCTGAAGATTATGGCCGGACTCGACGAGCCCTCCAACGGCGAGGCTCGCCTGACCCCCGGATACTCGGTTGGCATTCTCATGCAGGAGCCGGTTCTGGATGAGTCCAAGACCGTCATCGAGAACGTGCGCCTGGGGGCCGCCGACACCTTCGCCAAGCTCGCCCGTTTCAACGAGATCTCCGAAGAGATGGCCAACCCGGATGCGGACTTCGACGCGCTCATGGAGGAGATGGGCAAGCTCCAGACCGAGATCGACGCCGCAGGCGCATGGGACATTGACTCCCAGCTGGAGCAGGCGATGGACGCGCTGCGCTGTCCTCCCTCGGACCAGCCCGTCTCCGTCCTCTCCGGCGGTGAGCGTCGTCGCGTCGCCCTGTGCAAGCTCCTCATTGAGGCGCCCGACCTGCTCCTGCTCGACGAGCCGACCAACCACCTGGACGCCGAGTCCGTCCTGTGGCTAGAGAAGCACCTGGCCTCCTACCCGGGCGCCGTCATCGCCGTCACCCACGATCGCTACTTCCTGGATCACGTTGCCGGCTGGATCGCCGAGGTTGATCGCGGCCACCTCTACCCCTACGAGGGCAACTACTCCACCTACCTGGAGACCAAGGAGAAGCGTCTGCAGGTTCAGGGGCAAAAGGATGCGAAGCTGGCCAAGCGACTGAAGGAAGAACTCGAGTGGGTCCGCTCCAACGCCAAGGGGCGCCAGGCTAAGTCCAAGGCGCGTCTGGCCCGCTACGAGGAGATGGCCGCCGAGGCGGAGCGCACCCGCAAGCTCGACTTCGAGGAGATTCAGATTCCGCCGGGGCCGCGCCTGGGCAGCGTCGTCATCGAGGCGAAGGACCTGAAGAAGGGCTTTGACGGACGTTCCCTCATCAATGGCCTGTCGTTCTCCCTGCCGCGCAACGGAATCGTCGGCGTTATCGGCCCCAATGGCGTCGGAAAGACGACGCTGTTCAAGACGATTGTCGGTCTCGAGCCCCTCGACGGCGGTGAATTGACGATCGGGGAGACCGTCAAGATCAGCTACGTCGACCAGAGTCGCGCGGGCATCGACCCGGAGAAGACCCTGTGGCAGGTGGTCTCCGACGGCTTGGACTTCATCCAGGTCGGCAACGTCGAGATGCCCTCGCGTGCCTACGTCTCAGCCTTCGGCTTCAAGGGACCGGATCAGCAAAAGCCGGCGGGCGTTCTGTCGGGTGGCGAGCGCAATCGCCTGAACCTTGCGCTGACCCTCAAGCAGGGCGGCAACCTGCTCCTGCTCGACGAGCCCACGAACGATCTGGACGTCGAGACCCTCGGCTCCCTGGAGAACGCGCTCCTTGCGTTCCCTGGCTGCGCCGTCGTCGTCACGCACGATCGCTGGTTCCTGGACCGGGTGGCGACCCACATCCTGGCATGGGAGGGCACGGAGGATCAGCCCGACAACTGGTACTGGTTCGAGGGCAACTTCGAGGCCTACGAGAAGAACAAGGTGGCGCGCCTGGGCGAGGCGGCGGCGAATCCCCACCGTGTCACGCATCGGAAACTGACGCGCGACTGACAGTGGCCACGCGCGGGGGAGGGCCTGAGGGCTCTCCCCCGCGCGCAGCTGCGACGGGTGGGTGGCGCATCGGAGAGTGTCCCACATGGCCGACGCGCCTCCTCGCAGGCCAATCATCGGGAGCCAACGATCGGGCATGCGTGCGCGCGTCTCGTGGGTCCAAGGTCCCGGCGTGTGTGCGCTGCCCTCTTGACAATGGAGCCGTCGAGGACGCTCGTCGGTCAATGGCGAGGAAGTCTACCCTGCATCGTGGGCTTGACAGGCTGGCAACTCGTGTAGTGAAATGCACTTGCCTTTCGCGTAGGTCACATCTACCATGTGACTCGTATCCCAAATTACCGACGGTGCGAAAGGGGCTCCGATGGCGATCGAGCAAGCGCTCATTGACGCGCTGGGAGGACACCTCAACATTGTCGAGGTCGAACCCTGCACGATGCGTATCCGCATCCAGGTGAAGTCTCAACGGGCCGTCGATGAAGCAGCGCTGCGCGTTGACGGCGTCTTGGCTGTCGTGCGCTCCGGAGACGTCGTACAGGTGGTCTGCGGTGAGCCCTCGGATGATATCGCCGGTGCAATGATCTCCACTCTTGATTCCGTGGCCCATGACACGCCAGTGGATGTTCTTCCCCAGCGTGCGCACGCCTAAAATGAAGAGTGTTCTCAGCCCACAACGTAGAAGGCTTTGTCGTGACTCTCCCCGCTCCCGCATCTGACAACATCGAACAGCTGAGGCGGCTCGCCGACGCCAACGGCGTCGCAACCGGCTTCTGGGACTGGTATGGGAATTGGGTGGGCGTCGGCGCCCACACCCTCCTGAAGGTTCTCGGCGCCCTCGGCCTGCCCCTTGACGAATCCTCGAGCACGGCTGACGTTGATGACGCGCTTCGCCTCACCGAGGAACGTCCCTGGCGCAGAACCCTCCCACCGACCATCGTCGCCCGACAGGGCGGAGGCTACGAGTTCCCCGTGCACGTCCCGGACGGCTCCTGGGTGAACGTCCAATGGGTCCTCGAGGATGGCCGCAAGGGATTCTGCGAGCAGCTCGACCGCTACGTCCCGCCGCGTATGATTGACGGGCGGATGATCGGCCGCGCCACATTCGACGTGCCGCACTGGCTGCCGCTCGGGTGGCACCGCCTCGTCGCCACCGTCGAGGGAGGACACGTCGAGTCGGCGACGCTCATCATCGTCCCCCATGCCCTGTCTGTGCCCCTCCTGGAATCCCCGCGCCGTGCCTGGGGTGTTAATGCTCAGCTGTACTCAACGCGGTCGACCGGCTCGTGGGGGATCGGTGACGCCTCCGACCTTGCCGACCTCGCCGCCGTGTGTGCCGACCGGGGCGCCGACTTCCTCCTCATCAACCCCGTTCACGCCTCCCAGCCTGTCTCACCCGTCGAAACCTCGCCCTACCTGCCGGTGTCGCGTCGCTGGCTCAACCCGATCTACATCCGCCCGGAGGATATCGATGAGTACGGTGCCCTGCCCGAGGCATCACGGGCAGCCATCGAGGAGTTGCGTCAGGAGACCCGACAGTTCGCGACCCGCGAGGACCTCATCGACAGGGATCGTTCGTGGGAAGCCAAGCGTAAGGCGCTCGAGCTGATCTTTGCTCAGCCGCGCTCCTACCATCGCGAGTCCCAGCTCCAGCACTTCGTGGAGAACGGCGGAACGGAGCTGTCCAACTACGCGCTGTGGTGTGCCCTCGTGGAACGCGAGGGAAGCATCGAGCTGCCCGAGGACCTGTCCCGTTCGTCGGCACCCCGCGTTGAGCTCGAACGGCTTGAGCTCGCCGATCGAGTCGACTTCTATGAGTGGTGCCAGTGGGTTGCTGCCCAGCAGCTGGAGGGCGCCCAGCAGGTCGCGCGCGAGGTCGGCATGGAGATCGGCATTATGGCTGACCTGGCGGTGGGAGTCCACGGCTTTGGGTCGGAGAAGTGGAGCCGACCCGAGCTCTTCGCCTCCGGTATGTGCGTGGGTGCTCCGCCGGACGTCTACTCGCAGCAGGGGCAGAACTGGTCCCAGCCGCCGTGGTCGCCGCGCAGCCTCGCCGAGTCGGGCTACCTGCCCCTGCGTGACATGGTGCGCGCTGCCCTGGCGAACGCGGGCGCCGTCAGGATCGACCACATTCTTGGGATGTTCCGGCTGTGGTGGATTCCGGACGGCTGTGGCGCCACCGAGGGAACCTACGTGTACTACGACCACGAGGCGATGATGGGCGTGATCCTCCTGGAAGCCCAGCGCGCCGGGGCCGTGGTCATCGGTGAAGACCTGGGCGTCGTCGAGCCGTGGGTACGCGACTACCTGCGCGAGCGCGGCGTGCTGGGTACCTCCGTGGTCTGGTTCGAGAAGGACGGGGGCGGGTGGCCGCTGCGTCCTGAACATTACCGTGACCGTGCGCTCGCCGCCGTCAATATTCACGACCTGCCGCCAACATTGGGCTACATTCGAGGCATCCAGACCACCCTGCGCTCGGAGCTGGGCCTGCTGACCGACGACATCGACACCGTTCGTTCCTCGGATCGACTCGAACTTGAACGGGTTGTCGCCCGTCTTCACGAGTACGGCTGCATCGACGGCGCCGAGCCCAGCGAGCGCGAGATCGTCGAGGGGCTGTATCGCTACGTCGCCCGAACGCCGTCGAAGCTGGTCGTTGCTTCCCTCGTTGACGCGGTGGGGGACGTGCGTCCGCAGAACATGCCGGGAACGGGCGCCGACCTGTACCCGAACTGGTGCGTGCCGCTGTGCGATTCGGACGGCGAAGAGGTCGGAACCGAGGACCTGTCCTCCAACGAGCGCCTGACCTCACTGTTCGCTCTGCTGCGCGAGTCGGTGCGATAATCCGTCGTGCAACAGTTGAGCCCCGCGGCGATCATTCCGCGGGGCTCGACCGCATGGTTTCGACGCTATTGGAGTGCGGCAACCTCGAAGAGGGGGTCGAGCACGGTGCAGCGTGCGGGCAGATCATCCGGACCGTGGAGGAGTGCGGTCTCATGCCCACTGATGACGATCAACGGGACGTACACGCACAGCCGAGCCGCGCGAGCGGGCATGAGATCCCAGTGGATGAGCGGATCTCCGGCGGCGACGATCTCGCCCTCGTCGACGAGCGCGGCAAAGCCCTTACCGCGCAGATTCACGGTGTCGATTCCCAGGTGAACGAGAATTGACGCGCCGCCCGTCGACGTGACAATGGCGGCGTGCGGCTTGAGCTTGGTAACGACGCCGTTGATGGGGGAATGGACGGTGAGACACCGAGCCTGTGAGGAAGGCTCAAGGGCAAGGCCCGGTCCGACGACACCGCTGGCGAACACAGGGTCGGGCACGCCGGACAGCGGCAGGACGCGCGCCGCGAAGGGCGCGCGGACAACCACGCTCACCGAGTCTCGTTCATGGCCGCGACGATGTCTTCGGAATCGGGGCCCATGACGACCTGAACGGCGTCGCCAACGATGACGACGTCGAAAGCGCCTGCGGCCCGCAGCTGCGCCTCGTCAACGAGATCGGTGTTGGCGCAATCGAGGCGGATGCGCGTGATGCAGGCCTCGAGATTGGAGATGTTGTCCCACCCACCCAGGGCGTCAACGATGGTCGTTGCGGTGCTCATGGCGTCCTCCTTGGCTCGATCACCGAAACAGGTGCGGTTTTCCTCACACTTATGGTAACGCCTGCGATGCCTCGGCGACACGATTGCGAGATCGGGAGCGCGTCACATTATGAGATCCCGGGAACGAGGCTGGCGCCCCGGATGCGTGCCGCGGGTGTGAAACCCATGGCGACCCCCGACGCAACGGCCACCGCGATGACGACGTACATCGCGGCTTCCACCCCCACCCACGTCGCGAGCGTACCCGAGGCGAACGCTCCCAGTGGCATCACTCCCCACACCGCGAAGCGGAACGTCGCGTTCATGCGACCCAGCATGGCGGTGGGACACACCTCCTGACGCAGGCTCATCTGCGTCACGTTGTAGATCGTCTGGAAGTACGAGGAGACGACCCCGGCCCCCGCGATCACCCACGGAGCCAAGCCGGGAAAATGGACGGCTGCCGGCTGGAACACCAGAACCGTGACCCCGGCGATGTTGGTGATGACAATGGATCGACCGATCCCGAGCCGGTTGATCCACGCCGAGCGTGTGAGCGCTCCGAGGAGCCCCCCGAGCGCGCCGACACTCAGCACGATGCCCAGCCCGGTGGCGCTCATGCCCAGCGTGCGCAGCACGAGAACGGGCAGGAGCACGTTGATCCCCGCCGCGGCACAGGCGGCGCACGCGATGCACGAAAAGAGCGGAAAAAGCAGGCGGTGGCCGCGCACGAAGGCCACCCCCTCACGGATCTGGGTGCCCAGGGAGGACGTGGGACGCAGGCGCTCACTCTCGGGGGTGCGAATCCGCCAGATCGCCCACGTTGAGAACGCGTAGGTCGATGCGGTCAGCAGGTAGGCCAGGGGAGGGGCAACGACGCCGAGGAGCCAGCCGCCCAGGCCGGGGCCACCCGCACGCCCAACCTGAAAAGAGATCTCGAGGCGACCGTTGGCCGCCCCGATGTAGCGCTTGGAGGCCACTTCCGGAACGTAGGACTGGTAGGCCACGTCGAAGAAGACCGTGGAGAGGCCAAGCAGGCCGGCGACGAGCATCAGGTGGGTGAGAGTCAGCGAAAAACACGCGTAGGCGAGCGGAACCGAGACGAGGGCGGCGATGCGCGCGAGGTTGGCGCTGATCATGACGCGGCGCTTCGACCACCTGTCAACCCAGGCGCCCGCCGGGAGGCCGACAAGCAGGAACGCCAGGGTCTGCACGGCCGCGAGGGCGCCGACCTGCGACTCGCTCGCGTGAAGCATCGTAATCGCGATGGCCGAGGTGGCCAGCGTCCCCACCTGGAAACCGACCTGCGCGGCGCTCTGTCCCGCCCACAGGTGCATGAACGCCGAGTTGCGAGTCAGGGGGTGGCCAAGCCACTGGCGAATCGCGCCGCTCACCCGCGGCCACCGGATTGGGCCTGCCCGCGCGGGTCGGCTCCCGCCAGGGCGGTGGCCAACCCCCAGGCCAGGCCGCCAGCGTCAACCGACGGAGCGATGATGTCAGCGACCTCGACGAGCGCCTCGCACCCCGAGCCAATGCTGACACCGATCCCCGCCGCGGCCACGGCCTCCACGTCGTTGTTCGAATCACCGATCGCGACACTTCGCGACAATGGGATCCCCACGTGCTCGCACACCGCGCGGATGCCGACGGCCTTCGACAGGTGCGAGGGAAGAACCTCGATGGGCACGTAGCCGCCCGCGCCCACCGACCCGATGATCGCTCGGTAGCCTGTGGGCAGTGCCTCCTGCACGGCATCGAGCACAGCACCGGCGGGCGGAACATACGCCGTCACCTTCGTGAAGGACCCCGAGCCAATGTCCGTGATGAAGGGGCAGATCGATTCCGCGTACTCCGCCCAGTCTCCCGGTTCGATACCCGCCCCGGCAACAAAGAAATCCAAGTATCCCTCGCACGGCCCCATCTGATCAGGCCCCTGCCATATGTAGAAGGCATCCAGGTCCTCCCACAGGCGGCTCAGCGCGTCGATGTCGCCTCGAGGCATTCGCTCATCAAGCAGCACGCTCTGCCCGACGGCCGCGTAGCCTCCCGCTCCACCGACCAATCCTTCGAAGCCCAACTCCCAGAAGCGGGGGTACACCTCCGGCACAGATCGCCCCGTGCACGCGAACAGGCGGTGGCCGCGCTCGCGCACCTCCCGCAGCGCCCTGACCCCCGAGGAGGGAACCCGCTGACGCGAGTCGCACACGGTCCCATCAATGTCGACGAAGACCGCGTAGGGGCAGACGGCTGCGCGACCATCAAGCACGCGCTGTGATAGCACACTCATCTCCTCATCCTACCGCCACGCCCGCCACCGCCACCGCGCAGAACAGGGGCCGCAAACGACAGATCATGCGCCCACCCCTCCCGTCAACGAGTGCCTTGCCCACAATGGAAGCAACGACCCAATCGGCGAGGGAGCGAAAGGCAGTTCACACCCATGACACCCACACCGGTCACCGACGCCCGCAGCCTCTCGCTCGTGCAAGCCGCCGCCCTGGCGTCCGGAGCGAGCCAGTGGGACTCCCGGCAGATCCCCAGTGCCGGCATCCCATCCTTCGTCATGAGCGACGGCCCCCACGGGGTGCGCCGACAGCTCGGAGACGGAGACCACCTCGGCATCGCCGCCTCCGAGAAGGCCACGTGTTTTCCCACCGCCTCCGCCCTCGCCGCGACCTGGGATCCGGAGCTCGCCCGCCTGATGGGGCAGGCCCTCGGCCTCGAGGCCCGCTCCCTCGGCGTGCACGTCCTCCTTGGTCCGGGACTCAACGTCAAGCGCTCCCCCCTGTGTGGACGCAACTTCGAGTACTTCTCCGAGGACCCCTTCCTCGCCGGAACCATGGGAGCGGCCCTCGTGCAGGGAATACAATCCATGGGAACAGCGGCATGCCCCAAGCACTTCGCCGTCAACTCCCAGGAGCTGCGCCGCATGGCCTCGGACTCCATCGTCGACGAACGGACGATGCGCGAAATCTACCTCACCGCCTTCGAGATCGTGTGCCGCAGTGCCCACCCGCGCGCCATCATGAGTTCCTACAACCTCGTCAACGGCACCTACGCCCACGAGAACGCCCACCTGCTGACCGACATCTTGCGCGCGGAGTGGGGCTTTGACGGCCTGGTCATCTCCGACTGGGGAGGATCCAACGATGCCGTCGCAGCGGTGCGCGCCGGAGGCAGCCTCGAGATGCCCGGACCCGGCCTGTACGGGGCGCGCCAGATCGTCGCGGCCGTCGCCGAGGGACGCCTCGACGAGGCCGACGTCTACGCTCGCGCCCAGGAGGTCGTGGACATGGCCCTCGCCGCTACACAGCAGCCCGACGCCCGGCCCTACGACGAAGACGAACACCACGAACTCGCCACGCGCGTCGCCGCCGAGTCCATCACGCTCCTGCGCAACGAGGGGGGCCTGCTTCCGCTGGGAGCGGGGACTCGGGTTGCCCTCATCGGCGATATGGCCGAGACCCCTCGATACCAGGGAGCAGGTTCCTCGCAGGTCAATCCCACGCGCCTCGACCGCGCCCACGACCTCCTGGCTGATGGCGGAACGCGCGCCCGAGGCCTCGTCCTAGAGGGCTACGCCCCCGGATACGCCCGTCACGGCGGCACCACCGACGCGCTCCTGGCCGAGGCCAGCGACGTGGCCGCGCGCGCAGACGTCGCCCTCGTCTACGTCGGCCTCGACGAGCTCGCCGAATCCGAGGGCCTGGACCGGCCCCACATGCGCTTACCCGACGGACAGGCCGAACTCATCGAGGCGGTTGTCCGCGCCAACCCGAAGACCGTGATCATCCTGTCGGGAGGAGCCAGCGTGGAGATGCCCTGGGCCGAGCGGGTTCCCGCCCTGGTGCACGCCCACCTGGGCGGCCAGGGTGGCGCGGGCGCGGTGCTCGACGTTCTCACCGGCGCCGTCAACCCCTCGGGGCGCCTGGCCGAGACCTACGCCCGCGCCTACGACGATCACCCGAGCGCCGCCTGGTATCCGGCCACCGGCCCCCTCTCCCTCTACCGCGAGGGACCCTACGTGGGATACAGGTACTTCACATCCGCCCGGGTGGACGTCGCCTACCCCTTCGGCTACGGCCTGTCGTACTCGACCTTCGAGTACTCCGACCTCACCGTCGACAAAGACGGGGCATCGCTGACTGTCACGAACTCCTCGACCGTCGACGGGACGGAGGTCGTCCAGCTCTACGTGAGCTCGCCGGGTGGGGTCGTCGGCCCCGTTCGCGAACTCAAAGGCTTCGCCAAAGTCCGGGTGCGTGCGGGGTGCTCCCAGAGAGTGTCCATACCCTTCGACCGCTACACGTTCCGCCACTGGGAAACCTCGCGTTCGGCCTGGGAGACGGAAGGGGGAACCTGGACCATCTGGGTGGGCCCCAACGTGGAAGACACGCCGCTGAGCGCCACACTCGACATCGAAGGAGCCACTCCCGGCCCGATCGACCCCGCCCTCGGTCACTACATCAACGCCGACGTGGCGGGGGCCACGATGGGTGAGTTCGCCGTCCTGTTGGGCCGCACCGTCCCCACGGCGCACCCGTCTGATCAGCTGAGCGCCAGCGATCCCCTGTCCGACATGGTGCGCGCCCGCAGCGGGCTCGCCCGTTTCGTCGCCCGCAGGCTCGTGGCGATGAAGGCCAAGGCTGACGCGAGTGGGCACCCGGACCTGAACATCCTCTTCGTCCTCAATATGCCCTTCCGGGCGATCGCCAAGATGAGCGCGGGCGCGGTGAGCGCGGACATGGTCGCCTCCATACTCGACGCCGTCAACGGCCACCCGATCCGGGGGCTGGCCCGCGCTCTCGTCGGCTACGTCGCCAATGCGCGAGCCGACAGGGCAACGCAACGACAGATCGACCGGCGTCGGTGACCCGGCGCCCACGACAGCAACGCGACAAGGAGCACTCATGCAGGCGCGCACGCACTGGTGGAAGAAGTTCGAGGACAAGCACCGCACCGTCGCACAGTTCATCGTCTTCTTCATACTCTCCAACGGCATCACCGTCCTCCAGCTGGTCCTCATGCCGGCCTTCAAGGCGGCTTTTGCCCACACGGGCCTCGTGGACACGGCCCTGCAGTTCCTGCCGGTGGGGTTCTCCCACGGACACACCGTCTACCTCTTCGACTACCCCTCCGGAGCCCTTGCGGCCGGGGGAGGGGGAGGAGTCGCATACTTCCTGGCCGTGGAGATCACGCTCCTCATCGCCCAGGTCATCAACTTCTTCGCCCAGCGTTCGGTGACCTTCAGATCCAACTCTTCCGTCCTCGTGGCGGCCTTCTGGTACGCGATTGCCTACGTTCTCATCACCGTGGCGGCGGCCGCGCTGCAGGTGCTGTACAAGGACCCCATCTACGCCTGGTCGATTGACGTGCTGGGCGCGGGGGGAGAAACAGTGGCCGACGTGATCACGATGATCATCAACGCCGCCGTCTCCTTCTGGGTGTTCTTCCCGATCTTCAAAGTGATCTTCAAACAGAAACCCGAGGAGGACGCGCAGGTTGGCGGCGGGCAGTAGACTACGGGGAGACTATCGAGAGGAGACCCCGTGAGCACGCCACTGCTGACCGTGATCGTTCCCGCATACAACTCTGAGGACTACCTCGATCGCGCGTTGACGACGCTGGTGGGGTACGGCGACGAGTTGGAGGCGATCATCGTCAACGACGGTTCCAAGGACCGCACGGCGGAGATTGCTGACGACTGGGCGGCACGATACCCCTCCGTGAGAGTCATTCACCAGGAGAACAAGGGACACGGCGGGGCAGTGAATGCGGGTTTGGCGGCTGCCACCGGCACGCACGTGCGCGTCGTGGATTCGGATGACTGGTTGGACCGGCGCGCGGCAAACGCCGTGCTGGACGTGCTCCGCGAGGAACGGGAGGCGGGGCGAGACCTGGACCTCCTCGTGACCAACTACGTCTACGAGAAGCAGGGGAAAGCTCACAAGGTCACGATCCGCTACCGCAATGTCCTGCCGCGTGGGCGCACCTTCGGGTGGGACGAACTCGGGCGCTGCCGCTACGACCAGTACCTCATGATGCACGCGCTCACGATGCGCACCGACGTTGTGCGCAGCTCGGGCTTGGTGATGCCGGAGCACACCTTCTACGTGGACTACCTGTATTCCTTCGTTCCCCTTCCCTACGTGCGCACCATCAGGTACCTGGACGTTGACCTCTACCGCTACTTCATCGGTCGAGACGACCAGTCCGTCAACGAAAAAGTGATGATCACGAGGCTGGACCAGCTGGCCCGGGTCAATCGAGCGATGACCGAGGCACTGCCGGCGCGGGCCGATGTGGAGGACAAGCTGTGGCGATACATGGTGCACTACCTGCGCATCAACGCCGTCGTGTGCTCCGTCATGGCCCAGCTCTCGGGAACCCCCGAACACCTCGCGCTCAAGGAAGAGATCTGGGAGACGATGGACGACATCAACTCGGAGGCCACCGAGCGCCTGCGCAAGGACCTTCTCGCAGGGCTGGTGCGCCACGCCTCGCCCGCAGTCGTGCGCGGGGGCTACAGGGCTGCGGGATTCGTCCTCGGCTTCAACTGACAGTCGGCCGCTACCCCTGGGTGAGCGCCATCGCCGTGCGATGGAGGCTCACACGCTTGCCGATGAGGGGGAACTCCACGCCCTCTTCGCGCCCCTGCCACGTGAATCCGAGCTTGTGCGCGACCCGGCGCGAGGCCTCGTTGCCCTCGAAGTAGGACAGAGTCAGCGTCGCGTAGCCCAGGTGGGCGGCGCGGTCCACGATCGCCCGCCCGGCCTCGGTGGCGTAGCCATTGCCCCAGTAGGGGCGGCCGGTCCAGTAGCCAAGGTCGGCGACGTTGCGTTGATCCGCTGCCTTCATGCGTAGCGCGATGGCGCCCACCAGCTCGTTGCTCTCGCGCAGTGTCACCGCGTAGCTTTCGGGGGCTGCCAACACGGTGGAGAGGCCGTCGTAGGCGTCGTCAATGCGCGTGTAGGGCCGCCAACCGCACGCCATGCCGATGCGCGGTTCCTTCGCCAGCTCATAGAGAGCGGGCGCGTCACTGCGGTTCCACGGACGCAAGCGGAGCCGCTCGGTGTCGATGATTGTCACTGTTCCTCCAAAAGCGTTGTCGAGGGCAGCAGAACCGTCAGAGTGAACCAGTGATCGCGTGCCCGGGTGACGGCTTGTCCGCCGTACTTGCGTGCCGTCCATTGTATCGACTTCACGCCCCATCCGTGACGCATGGCGTCGGCCTTGATCGTCGTGAGGCGCCCGCCGGCGTCGACGTGCAGCTGACCGTCGAACCAGTTATCGACCCGGAGCACGAGCATTCGTCCGCGCCGAAACAGAGCCAGTTTGATGAGGCGCTTGCTCGGCTCACCGACCCTGCGCGACGCTTCGATCGCGTTGTCAAGGGCATTGCCGAAGAGCGTGGCGATGTCCATCGAGGACATGCCCGTCAGGAGGGATCCGTCGGCGACCGCGGTGAAGGTGATGCCCTCGGCGCTGCACACCTTCCCCTTTGCCGTCAGGATGACGTCCAGGACCGGGTGCCCGCTGTGGTAGTGCTGGCCGATCTGCGCGATCTGGGACTCAAGTTCCTCGAAGGAGGCAGCCGCCCGCCCCGGGTCCAGCTCGGCTCGGATCGCGGCCACCTGGTGTTTGAGGTCGTGGTGGGCGCGGGCCACCTGCTCCATGTCCGCCTTGGCCAACAGGTACTGGCGGTGCTGGGCCTCCAGCGACGACTGGATCGATGCGAGCTCGCGTTGCGTCTCGCTCTGCTGGATGCGCTCGTACTGCGCGAAGAGGATCGCGTAGCCGCCCAGGTCGACGAGCGTGCGGATGTAGAAGACCTCCAGACCCGCGCGTCCCGAGAAGGGTGTCGCCGTCGAGACGAAGCTGAGGTTTGACAGGGCGAAGATGGCGACCCCGACGACGAGCGTGGCTGCCAGCTCGCCGCGCGTGAGGGGCGCCGACAAGCCCTGGCGTAGGACCCGTCGCTCGCAGTAGTAGACGATCCCCAGGCACGCCGAGGCTAGAGCGATGAAACCGCCGAGAGATTCGGGGCGCCAATACTCACGATCAGCGTGGAAGAAGACCACGACCTGCCACGCGAGCGACGCCGCCAATTCGGCGACGATGAACGCGCGTACACTCACGTGCGTCACCCACCGCCACGGCGCTCCCGTCCCCGCCTCGATCATGCCCCACAGGAGAAGGAACGCGAGCCCCATGCCGGGAATCCACAGGCTCAGGGGAGAGTGGCCGAGGAACTCCTGAGTGACGACGAAGGCGACAAGCCCGCCCGCTGCCGTGACAGCGATACGCCACCGGGGCATCGAACGCGATGGAGCGAGGTCGTGTGGGCAGGAGGCGCGTGCGATGGCGAGCACGTACACGAGGCCAGCGCCCCACTCGGCCAGCGCTGTGAAGAGTCGGGGAATGTCGGGCAGCGACTCGAACACGTCAGTCGATCCCGCCCGCATAGTCGGCCAACGCGCTCATGAAAGCCTTCCTGCGGGGGCGTGAGATGCGCAGGCGATCGCCGCCCGTCATGAGGCACTCATGATCAGAGACGCCGCGCACGTGCGCCAGGGAGACGAGGTAGCACGAGTTGGATCGGAAAAAGTTGTGGCCCGCGAGTTCGGCCTCCATGGCCTTGAGTGTGGAGACGACCGAGTACACGCCGGACAGCGTGTGCACGTCGATCCGGTGCTTGACGGACTCCGCGTAGACGATGTCCGCCACGTCAACGCGGTGCGTGGTCGCCCCCGACTGCAGCAGCAGGCTTGCCCTCTGGCGTTTGGCCAGTGCGCGCATGCAGCGGTCGAGCTCCTGAGAAAACGCGAACCAGGGGAGGGGCTTGAGTAGGTAGGACAGGGCGCCCACTTCGTAGCCGTTGATCGCAAACTGCGGTGCGGAGGTGATAAACACGAGGATCACCTCCTGATCGACCTCGCGGATCGCTCGCGCAGCACTCATTCCATCCAGGTGCGCCATCTGGATGTCCATCAGGATGATGTCGTAGACGGGCTTGTAGTCCCCGACAATTGCCGCGCCATCGGTGAAGTACGTCGCGTCGATGTGGAGGGTGCGTTCCTCGCCGTAGCGCCTCAGATAGTCGCGAAGAAGCGTGCGCGAGACGGCCTCGTCCTCAACGACCGCTATCCGAACCATCGAGCTACCCCCTTATCCCCTTGGCTTCCCTCCAGGATATCCGAGCCTTGGGCCGCTACCCGAGGCGTCCACGGTCCCTGGCCCGTGAGCCAGCGCTGTGCCGGGCGCGGAAGCTAGGATGGGACCAACAGCGCGAAAGGGGAGCAACGTGGATCTGCTCGTTGTTGGTTCTGGTTTCTTCGGCCTGACGGTTGCCCGTGAGGCGGCGGAACGCTACGGCATGGACGTGACCGTCATTGAGCGCCGCGATCACATCGGCGGCAACGCGTACTCCTCGATCGACGAGGCCACCGGGGTGGAGGTCCACCGCTACGGCACTCACCTGTTCCACACGTCGAACGAGCGCGTGTGGAGCTACGTGAACCGCTTCACGTCCTTCAACGACTACCGTCACCGCGTGTACGCCAACTACCGGGGCGTCGTCTACCCGCTGCCGATCAACCTGGGGACGATCAACCAGTTCTTCGGTGCCGCCTACTCCCCGGACGAGGCTCGCTCGCTGATTGCGCGCCAGGCCGCCGAAGTCTCGGGTGAGCCGCGCAACCTGGAGGACAAGGCGGTCAGCCTCATTGGGCGTCCCCTCTACGACGCGTTCATCGCGGGCTACACCGCCAAGCAGTGGCAGACCGACCCGCGTGAGCTTGACGCCTCGATCATCACGCGGCTTCCCGTGCGATTCACCTACGAGAACCGCTACTTCCAGGACCGCTACGAGGGGCTGCCTCTCCACGGGTACGGGGCGTGGATCGCGAACATGGTGGATCACCCGCGCATCAGCGTCCACACGGGGGTGGACTTCTTCGACGACTCCTCCGCTTTCTCCAAGCGAGCAACCGTGGGGCAGGTCCCGGTCGTCTACACCGGCGCGATCGATCGGTACTTCGACTACGAGGCCGGGCAGCTGGGATGGCGCACCCTCGACTTCGAGACCGAGGTCGTTGATGTGCCCGACTTCCAGGGGTGTTCGGTCATGAACTACTCCGATCAGTGCGTCCCCTTCACGCGCATCCACGAGTTCGCTCACCTGCACCCCGAACGAGACCGCAAGGACGCGACCAACACGATCATCCAGCGCGAGTACTCCCGCTTCGCGCGCCGCGGCGACGAACCGTACTACCCGATCGCGTCCCCGTCGGATCGTGCGACCCTGGCCGCGTACCGCGAGATGGCGGCAGGCGAGGATCGTGTTCTCTTCGGTGGCAGACTCGGCTCCTACCAATACCTCGACATGCACATGGCGATCGCCTCCGCCTTGACGAAAGTGGACGAGGCCTACGCCACCTGGCGTTGATGGGAGAGCGTGGCTGCCCCTTCGATGCGCGGGCCTTCGCGTCGATTGCGCCACGGAGTGGGGGCCGGGAGCCGACGTGATGACGGGCCAGGCGGCGCGCTCCGCACGCGGAACATCCTATATCGTGGACTTTTGCTGACATCGGCGTTCGCGGGTCCTAGTCTGACTGGGAATTATCCCGAATACACACGAACGCAAGGAACTCACCCAATGTCATCCTCCGCATCCAGCCCCGCGCCCCGCGCGCGCGACTCGTGGAGCGGCCAGACCGGCTTCCTCCTGGCGGCCATCGGCTCCGCGATCGGACTGGGCAACATCTGGCGCTTCCCCGGCGTCTCCTACTCCAACGGCGGCGGCGCCTTCCTGATCCCGTACCTGGTCGCCCTGGTATTCGTCGGCATTCCGATGCTCTGGCTCGACTACGCGGTCGGACACAAGTTCCGGGGTTCACCGCCGTGGGCGCTGCGAAAGATCATCGGCGGCGGCGAGTTCATCGGCTGGTTCCAGACCTTCGTCTGCTTCGTCATCATGGTCTACTACGGTGCTGTCCTCGCGTGGGGCGTGCAGTACACAATCTACTCCGTGAACGAGGCCTGGGGTGGCGATCCGACGAGCTTCTTCCTGGAGTCCTTCCTCGAGAAAGTCCCCGGCAACACCTTCTCCTGGGCCCCCGCGTGGTCCGTGATGATCCCGCTCGCCCTCGTGTGGGTCCTCGTGCTGCTCGTCATCGGCCGCGGACTGTCCAAGGGCGTCGAGGCGGCGAACAAGATCTTCCTGCCCCTCCTCATCGTCCTCTTCCTCGCGCTCGTCGTGCGCGCCCTCTTCCTGCCCGGTGCCGTCGAAGGCCTCAATGCCTTCTTCACCCCGAACTGGGCGGCGCTGGCCGACCCCAAGGTGTGGCTGGCGGCCTTCGCGCAGATCTTCTACTCGCTGTCCGTGGGATTTGGCATCATGCTGACCTACGCCTCCTACCTCAAGCCCAAGTCGAACCTGACGGGCACAGCGCTCGTCGCCGGCTTCGCGAACTCCTCCTTCGAGATCCTCGCGGGCATCGGCGTGTTCGGCGCCGTCGGCTTCATGGCCCACCAGCAGGGCGTCGCCGTCGCCAAGGTTGAGGGTCTGACCGGTCCGATCCTGTCCTTTGTGACCTTCCCGCAGATCATTTCGATGATGCCCGGCGGCCCCATTTTCGGTGTCCTCTTCTTCTCCTCCCTGGTCCTGGCCGGCGTCACCTCGCTGCTGTCCCTGCTCCAGGTGGTCTCCGGCGGCCTGCAGGACAAGTTCGGCTGGTCGCCCGCCCGCTCGGCCCTCGTCCTGGGTGTTCCCGCCACCGTGATCTCCCTCGCGCTGTTCGGCACGCGCTCCGGGCTCAACAACCTCGACATCGTCGACAACTTCATCAACTCGATCGGCGTGGTCTCCTCCGCGATCATGTTCGCCGTTCTGTGCGCGGTGGCTGGACCCCGCCTGGGAGCCCTGCGTGCCCACCTCAACTCGGTGTCCAGCGTGAAGGTCCCCAAGGTTTGGGAGCCCCTCGTCGGCATCGTCATCCCCCTCGTCCTCTTCATCATGATGGCCATGTCCGTCGTCGATCTCGTGACGAAGGGATACGAAGACTACCCGAGCGGCTACGTGATGGTCTTCGGATGGGGCGCGGTTGCAATCGCCGTCATCGCCGCCCTGATCTTTACCTTCATCCCGTGGAGGCACCGCACGGTAGACACCCACGCGACGGTCACCCAGATTCTCGCGGATGACGCCGACGCAATTGCTTCGACCGAAGGAGATGCCCAGTGACCGCTCCCGCTATTGCTCTGATGATCCTGACGATTCTGCTCGTCTGGGGTGGACTTGTCGCCTCGGTCGTCCTGCTGCAGGTCCTGTCGGTGCCCACCGACGAGGAGACCGAGGCCGCGCAGCGCGCTATCGATGCCACTGCAGCCGCGAAGCGGTAGGGGGAGATCGTGAAGCTCGTAGCCTTTGATCTCGACGACACCCTGGCACCCTCGAAGTCGCCGCTGCCCGCACGCATGGATGTGGCTCTGCGTTCCCTGTTGGATCACGTGGAAGTGTGCATCATTTCCGGCGGCCAGATGGGCCAGTTCCGCGCCCAGGTGCTCGACAACCTGCACGCAACGGACGAGGAACTCTCTCGTCTGCACCTGATGCCCACCTGTGGAACTCGCTACTACCGCTTCGAGGGCGGCGCGTGGGTTGAGCGCTACGCTCACGACTTGGATCCCGAGGTGGCTGCCCGCGCGATCGCCTCGCTTGAGCGCCACGCGCGTGAGCTCGGCCTGTGGGAGTCCAACCCGTGGGGCAACATCATCGAGGATCGCGGCTCGCAGATCACCTTCTCCGCGCTGGGGCAGGAGGCACCACTGGAGGCCAAGCGGGCGTGGGATCCGGATGGGACGAAGAAGGCCGCCCTGCGCGACGCCGTCGCGCCCGACGTTCCGGAACTGGACGTGCGGGGAGGAGGGTCGACCTCGGTTGATGTCACGACGCGCGGCATCGACAAAGCGTACGGAATGGGCAAGCTCGTGGAGGAGACGGGCATTGCCGCCTCCGAGATGCTCTTCGTCGGGGATCGGCTCGACCCCGAGGGCAACGACTATCCCGTCAAGGCCGCGGGCTACGCGACCCGTGGCGTGTCCGGTTGGGAGGAGTGTGTGGACGTCATCGACGAGATCGTGGCCGCCGTGAGGTGACGCCAAAGATGCGCATCATCGAGGCCGGGGCCGGGGGAGCGGCCCCGGCCTCTTCCGCCTCTTCGCGACGGGGCGCCTAGGCTCCGACGCCTCGCGTTGCCCAGAACACCACCGCTGAGGCGGCCGCCACGTTGAGCGAATCGACTCCGTGGTCCATCGGAATCTTCACGGTGTAGTCGGAGGCCGCGATCGTGTGCTTGCCCAGGCCATGCCCCTCGGTTCCCATCACGATCGCCAGGCGCGCATCGGGGCCGCGCAGGGCGGGGAGGGCGGCGAAGTCGTCCAGTGAGATGGAGTCTTCGCACAGGGCCAGGGAGGCGAGAGTGAATCCCGCATCACGCAGGAGCGCGATGTCGCCGGGCCACGATTCGAGGCGAGTCCACGGAACCTGAAACACGGTCCCCATCGAGACGCGGACGGAGCGCCGATACAGGGGATCTGCACACGAGGGCGTGACCAGCACCGCGTCGATCCCGAGCGCCGCGGCGCTGCGGAATGCCGCTCCCACGTTGGTGTGATCCACCAGGTTCTCCAGGACGACGACGCGGCGGGTCGGCTGCGGGGGCTGGGCACTCGTCAGGAGCTGCACCACCGAGGGAAGCTGGGGGCGCTGCATGGCGGCCAACGCGCCGCGATGCAGATGAAAGCCCGTCATGCGTTCCAAGACCTCTTCCGGGGCAACGAACACGGGAACCTCCCCGTCTTCGAACGATCCGGTTGCCGCGGCGATGAGCGGGCGCAGGGTGGGAAGCCACCGTGCGCTGACCAGGAAGGAACGAGGCCGATGGCCCGCGGCAATGGCGCGCTCGATGACGGTGGCCGACTCCGCCATGTAGAGCCCACGCTCGGGTTCGATGCGGGAGCGCAGCTTCACGTCCTTGAGTCGCGTGTAGTCGGTCAGGCGCGGGTCCTCGCGCAGGTCGGCGTGCGCCAGCTCGATGATCATTGCGTGCCTCTCAGGAGCGCTGGAGGGCGCGGGAGACCTCTCCTGGCCACGACGGTCCCTCGAAGATGAAGGCGGAGAATGCCTCGACGAGGTCCGCCCCAGCCCCGATCATGCGCAGGGCGTCGGCCTGGGAGGACACGCCGCCCGTGCCAATGAGGATCTGGGAGTCGTCCAGGTGAGCCGCCACCAGTGAGATCACCTCGAGGGCACGGCCGAGCAGCGGTGCGCCCGAGACCCCGCCCGGTCCCAGATCGTGGTCGATCGTCGTGTTGGTGGCGACCACGCCAGCGAGTCCGAGCTCCTTGGTGAGTTCAACGATCGCCACGATGTCCTCGTCGGCGAGGTCGGGGGCAATCTTGACGAAGAGTGGCATGGAGCGGTCGGGGGCACCCGCCTCGCAGCCGCACCGTGCCGCCGTGAGAATGGGACGCAGCTGGTCCACGGACTGCAGGTCTCGCAGGCCCGGCGTATTGGGCGAGGAGACGTTGACGACGACGAAGTCCACCCAGCGAGCCAGGACCTTCGCGCAGTACTCGTAGTCGGCGCTTGCGTCCTCCTCCGCGGTGAGCTTGTTCTTGCCGATGTTTGCTCCCACGATCGCGGCGCGCCCCGCGGGGGTGGCACGCAGGGCCCGCAGATTCGCTGCGGCGGCGTCGGCCCCGGCATTGTTGAAGCCCATGCGGTTACGCAGCCCACGCTCGTCCATGAGCCGCCACAGGCGAGGGGCCTCGTTGCCCGGCTGGGGACGCGGCGTGACCGTGCCGATCTCGACGAACGCGAAGCCGAGGGCGCTCATGCCCAGCACGGCCTCCGCATCCTTGTCCATGCCGGCCGCCAGCCCGAGCCGCGAGGGAAGAACGCGCTGGCCGAGCGTGAGGGGTACTTCGGCGCCATCGACGGTGCGCGTGGGGCGACGGAGGGGATCGAGGTGCCCAAGGGTGGCCCGCATGAGGGAGCGCGTGGGAGCGCATCGTCCCGCACGGGAGATGAGGCCGAGACCCAGGTGGTGTGCCTGCTCCGGGTCGGTGAGGGAGATAAAGTGTGTGAATACCCAGTTGTACGCGCGTCGGATCATGACTCCTAGGGTAGATGATTAGTCCCACCATGCCCACCACCAGCGCTCGGACGAGCCGGTTCTGGTGAGGAAGCGAATCTCGTCCGGCGCAGGAGCGTCGGCAGGCACCGCGAGGACCCGGGCGAGAGCGAGCCAATGGAGGTAGCTGGGGCACGCTTGCTCGGGCGCGGGCGAGCCCGTGATGGCGCTGATTGCCGACTCGGGCACGCACACCGTGTCGATGCTGACTCTCTCGTCCCTCCTCGGAGCGCGTATCATGTAGCCCTCAAGGGTGAGTCCGTCGACGCTGGCGGCCGCGCGCAGGAGGGTGGCGATGGTGGGCGCGTTGTTCTGCCGGTCGCCGCGTGCAAGGCGAGGCAAGAGGGACAGGAGGCGCCTGGCGTCTGCGCCCTCCAGGCCCCCGATGCGAGCGTAGTCGTCGCCGCCCCATCCCTCGCTGACGTATGGAGCCAGCAGCGCGGTGATGCCACGGTCGTCCAGCCAGTGCATGGGTCCGTAGAGCCCGTCTCGCGGGTGGTCCTCCTCGAATTGGACGTCGGCGCCTGCGGTAGTGCGAGGCGAGTGGTTGCTTCCCTGGGATGAGGGGGCGGTCACCGGGGCGGCGCGATCTGCTGGTGGGTCGTGGCGGGGCGAATCCTGGGGAAGAGGGATGGTCGAGGCGGTGAGCGTACGCATGGGCTGGGTCCTTTCCAAACGGTGCGGCGCAAAGTGCCGCTGTTCCCAGCATGTGGCCTCAACGCTTTCGAGAAAGGGGCCGTGGGCCCCGCCTGTGCGCCGCGCAGAGGCGGTGAAGGCGCCTGTGGGCAACACAGAAGAGTCCCGGACCCCTGTGGATGGGATCCGGGACTGGGCACGCGAGCGCGGGCCTACGCGGGGAACTCTCCCCGGGCGACCTGGGGGCGCGGCGAACGCCAGCGGCGCGGCATGATCATGCGTGAAAACGTGTAGTAGCCGGTGCCGCTGGGAATGTCCTCGCGGGGGTGGCTGGCCGAGAAGAGGCGTTTAATCTTGCGCCACACGACGATGGCTTCGACGGCCGTCACGATGAAGGAACCGTACATGAGGATCGAGGAACCGTAGAGCATGTAGGCCTGCCACTGCAGCGGCACCCGGTTGGCGAAGGTCGACAGCCCGAGCAGCAGGATGATCGAGACCATCATGAGTGCCATGATCCACTCGGCAAACGATCGGCGCGCGTCGACGTAATCGCGCACGTAGCGGCGGGCACGTCCCTTGTCTCGCGCCGGCAGGAACTTCTCCTCACCGGTGATGAGGGCGCGCTGCTCCGCATCGTAGCGGGCGTTGCGCTTGGCTCGTGCCGCGCGCTTGGCCTCCTTGCGATCGGCGGGCACCAGGGGATGAATGCGGGCCGCCTCGGCCGCCTTGCGCTTCGGCGTGGGCCGCCCTTTCTTGCCGGTGGGCGTCGTCGAGGCCTGCGCGGCGTGAGCCGATTCGTCCTCGCCGTTCTTCTTGCTTCGTCCAAACACGCTTCAAGGCTAGCGGAAAGCCCCGCCGCCTCGCACTTCCATGGTCTACCCTGGGCGTATGGCTGATACTTCACATGCTCTGTCGTCGTCCGTCCTGAAGGAACGCCTGGAGGAGGTCTTCCCATCGCTGCTGGAGGAGCTCACCCAGCTCGTCGCGATTCCCTCGGTCTCCTCCGACCCGGCGCATGCTGCCGACGTGGAGCGCAGCGCCGCCCACCTGCGCGAACGCCTTGAGGCCCTGGGCATGCACGCCCGGGTGCTGAGTGAGACGGCCGCGGACGGAACGCCGGGCAAGCCCGCCGTCGTCGCGCGAAGCCCTCGGATCGAGGGCGCGCCGACCGTGCTGCTGTACGCCCACCACGACGTGCAGCCCGTCGGCGAACTGGATCGATGGACCCTGGACCCCTACAGGGCGCAGGTGCGCGGGGATCGAATCTACGGGCGCGGAAGCTCCGACGACGGGGCGGGAGTGGTCGTGCACCTCGGCTCCCTGCGTATCCTGGGCGAGGACCTGCCGGTCAACGTCGTCGTCTTCATCGAGGGCGAGGAGGAGATCGGCTCCCCGTCCTTCACGGCGTTCCTGGATGCCCACCGCGACGAGCTCGCGGCCGACGTGATCGTCGTGACCGACTCGTCGAACTGGAAGCCGGGGGAGCCCGCGCTCACCACGACGCTGCGCGGTAACGCGATCGTCACGGTTGACGTGACGGTCGCCGATCACGCCGTTCATTCCGGAGCCTTTGGCGGTCCGCTCCTGGATTCGGTGACGATCTCATCCATGCTCATCTCCTCCCTCTTCGACGAGCGCGGGGACGTGGCTGTGCCCGGTCTGGGCGGCTCCGATCACGCCGATGTTGATTGGCCCGAAGATGAGCTGCGTGAGGCCGCCGGCATGGTCGAGGGCATGGAGCTGGCCGGCTCGGGTGACATCGCGGCCCGGATCTGGACGAAGCCCGCGATCTCGGTGATTGGCTTTGACGCCCGCCCCGTGGCCAACGCCTCGAACACGATTGCGCCGCACACGCGGTTCCGCCTCTCGATGCGAACGGTCCCGGGCATGGACCCGAGCCAGGCGCAGGATCGACTCGTCGACTATCTCCTCTCTCACGCGCCCTTTGGCGCTCGGGTCGAGGTGACGCGAGAGGAGGCGGGGGCCGGATACCAGGCGGACATGGATTCGCCGGTCACGGCGGCTCTCCACGAGGCCCTGACCGAGGCCTGGGGCGTTCCGTCGGTCAACATCGGCGTCGGCGGATCGATCCCCTTCATCGCCGATTTCCAGCGCATCTTCCCGGACGCCCAGGTCGTCGTCACGGGAGTGGAGGATCCGCTCACGAACGCTCACTCGGAGGACGAGTCTCAGTCCATCCCCGACCTCAAGGCTGCGATTCTTGCCGAGGCGCTGCTCCTGGAGCGCGTGTCTCGCCTGTGAAGAAAGTCGTTGTCGCCGGCCGCTGGGACGGTAACGGAGAGCGCCGTAGCGGGGGAGCCCTGGAGGAGATACGCCGCGGGATTCTTGACGTCGCGCCGCGCGCCCGCGTCTTTGCGCTGCCCTTCGGTCCGGGGCCGACCTGGGACGAGGCCGTCGTCGCCTCCTCCTCGTCCGCCTCGTTCGTGCGGGTACCCCTCGGCGCGTCCTCGACGAGGCACTACGGCTCCCTCGTGCGCGAACATGCGGCTTCAGGTGGCACGGTTGTCGTTGAGGGCGGTCACGGCGAACACCCCGACTACGGGCTTGGTTTCCTTTCCGGATTGCTCGCAACGCCAGCCGTGCACGCCTCCGACTCCTCCCTGGAGGACGCGCTGAACGCGGCCGAGGAGTTCGTGTCGTGCACGGGAGTCGACCTCATCTGTTCGGCCTCGACCGCGCGCCCGCTCCTCGGGCTTGACTCGGTGTTGGCCGTCGCACCCGATCTGTCCGCCGTCGACGAGCAGGACACCGAGACGACGGCGCTGCTCACCCGCGCGTTCGCGCGACGCCCGCATCGCCGCGAGCTCTTCGCGGGTCCGCAGGTTCACCCCGCCCGGGCGTACGGTTCCGGTGCCGGCGGAGGCGTCGGCGCGGTCGTGGCCGCAATCGGCGGACGCATTGTGGCGACGGGCGACCTGCTGGCGCGCCTGACACCCCTCGAGGCGCAGCTGGAGGAGGCGGACCTCCTGCTCGTCGCGGAACCCGAGTTGGCCTCGCCCCTCCTCGCAGAATCGACCGTGGACGCGCTGACGAACGCCGCCGCCACCCGAGCTCTTCCCGTCGTCGGCCTCACCCGGCGCTCGTCCCTGTCGCATGTCGAGAGAGCACAGTGGGGCCTGCACGGAGTCTTCGAAACAGAGGGATCGATCACGCTCGAGGACGCGGGACGTCGGATCGCGCGCACCTGGTTACGCTGAGCGCGCAGCCCACCCCTCGCGCCGGGCGGGGGCGGGGGAGTAGTGTGTCAAGCGCATACGTCTATTCATGACCGTTAGGAGTGTCATGTCCGAGTCAACAACTCAGGCCCCCGCCCACGAGGTTACCCTCACCGACGTCGCTGCTGCGAAGGTCAAGAGCCTCCTCGAACAGGAGGGGCGCGACGACCTGCGCCTGCGCATCGCCGTCCAGCCGGGCGGTTGCTCCGGCCTGATCTACCAGCTCTACTTCGACGATCGGAGCCTCGACGGGGACGCCGTGCGTTCCTTCGACGGCGTCGAGGTCGTCGTTGATCGCATGAGCGTTCCCTACCTGAGCGGAGCGACGATCGACTTTGCCGACACCATCGAACGTCAGGGCTTCACGATCGACAACCCGAACGCCCAGAATACCTGCGCCTGCGGCGAATCCTTCCACTGAGCCGAAAGACCACGCACCTATGAAGTTCTCCCTGCGCCGCCTCGGCGCCCTCGTTGGATCCGCCACGCTTGCCCTCTCCCTGGCGGCATGCTCGAACGCCTCCTCCACGTCCTCGACTTCCTCGCCCGCATCGATCGACTACTCCGCCTGCGCCACCGATGATTCGGCCGAGCAGGACGCAAACGTTGATCGCAGCGCAAGTGGGAGCTTCCCCGACGTCACGGGTGAGGACAAGCCCGTCATCGCCGCGGGCACGGGCGCCGAGCCGACGACGAAGGCCCTGGTCAAGACGCTGTCCGCCGGGGACGGCGCGATCGTGTGCCCCGGAGCAAAGGTCAAGGTCAACTACGTCGGAGCCCTGTGGAACGGCACCGTTTTTGACTCCTCCTATGAGCGCGGCGAACCGGCCGAGTTCTCGCTCACCCAGGTGGTCAAGGGCTGGACCTACGGGCTCGCGCACGCCCGCGTCGGGGACCGCCTCGAGGTCGTCATCCCCGCATCCCTGGGCTACGGAAGCCAAGCCAAGGGCACTATCCCGGCGAACTCAACCCTCGTCTTCGTCGTGGACATCCTCGGCGTGGGACGCCAGAACATTGCCGATCCATCGGTGCTGAGCAGCGGCGTCGCGACGGGTGAGGAGCTGCCCGAGGGCATCACGGTCGCCGGAGACGCCGGCGTGGAGCCGACCCTGACGATCGACGAGAGCGCTCCCGTGCCGACCGAGCAGAAGATCTACACGATCTACAAGGGCGCGGGAGATCCCCTCGAGGCCAGCCAGACCGTCCTGTACAAGCAGGTGGTCGGCGGATTCGGCGCCAACGGACAGACCCAATCCTCGTGGGCCCAGAGCCCGCTTGAGGCTCCCGTCGGATCGGCGGAACTGACCGGCTACACGATCGGTTCGCGTCTGCTCGTCGTTGCCCCGATCCAAGGATCCGGGCAGTCGGACGGCCAGGCCCAGGCCAACGTCTTCGTCGTCGACATCGTGGGGACTTCCTCCATCGAGTAGAGCCAGAGGCGTCAGTATCGCGATGCGGGCGGTTTCCCGGGTGAGGGAGCCGCCCGCATGCCGTTAGAATGGGTGCCATCGCGTCGAACTCACCGACCCACGCAAGGAGAAGCCATGAGCGACACATCCGTCAAAGTCCTCGTCTTTAGTGACGATTCACACAAGCGTCGCGCCGTCATGAACGGCATCGGGCTGCGCGCCTCCAAGGACACGCCGCGCATCGAGTGGGTGGAGGCAGCCACGGCGTTCGGGGTGCGCGACGCCGTTGACGCACAGGACTTTGCGGCGCTCATCCTCGACGCGGAAGCCAAGAAGGAAGGCGGCATGTCGGTCGCCCAGGACCTGCGCGAGACCCGCGACGACGTGCCCCCGGTGATCTTCCTGACCGCCCGAGTCCAGGACGACTGGCTCGCCACGTGGGCCGGCGCTGCGGCCACGGTCGCCGACCCGTTGGATCCGATCATTCTTCAGGAAACCCTCGCCGACGTGCTCGCGGGAGCTCACTGATGAGCGAGCGCCAGTGGGGTCCCATCATCGCGTCCGCGTTGCGCGGGCAGGCCCTCGACTACGGCCAGTCCTATTGGCTCATGGATCAGGTGATGAGCGGAGAGCTCGGTGAAGCAAGGCTGGCTTCCTTCCTTACGGCGATGGCCATGAAGGGAGCCACTGTCGAGGAGATCCACGGTCTCGCGGACGCCATGCGGGATCACGCCCTGACCGTGGACCTGCCGAGCCGCGCCCTGGACATCGTCGGCACCGGCGGAGACGGACACAAGACCGTCAACATCTCCACCATGGCGGCCGTCCTCGTGGCCGCCCTGGGCGTTCCGGTCGTCAAGCACGGCAACCGTGCGTCGACCTCCCAGTCGGGGTCCGCCGATGTCTTGGAGGCGCTGGGTATCAACCTGAACGGTGATGCGGCGACTCTGCGCCGGGTGTTCGAGCAGGTGGGTATCGCTTTCCTGTTCGCCAACCACATGCACCCCTCCATGCGTTTTGCGGCTCCCGTGCGGCGTTCCATCGGTTTCCCGACCGTCTTCAACATCCTTGGTCCGCTCACCAACCCCGCGCGCGTACAGGCGTGCGCGATCGGGTCAGCCCGTGAGGACAACGCCCGCCTCATGGCCGGCGTGTACGCCTCGCGCGGCGCCTCGGCCCTCGTGTTCCGCGGGGCCCACACCGGACTGGACGAGCTGACCACCGCGGACCTCAATCAGGTGTGGATCGTCGCCGACGGAAACGTCACCCCCACCGAGTTTGACGCGCGCTCGGCCCTGGGAATGGCAGCCTGCACGATCGACGACCTCGCCGGGGGCGAGGCGCAGGACAACGCCGCGGTCGCCCGCGACGTGCTTGCGGGAGCAGGCCCGCAGCCCGTGCGCGACGCGGTCGCTCTCAACGCTGCGGCCGGGATTCTGGCCTGGGAGGGCTTGGACGCTCCCGTGACGCCGCGCGACTTCGTCGATCGCATGCGTGACGCGGTCGAACGCGCCCGGAGCGGCCTGCGTGCCGGAGCCGGTGCCGCCCTCATCGAACGCTGGAAAAAAGCCTCCGCGAAGTAGAGGGGCGCGTTATCTCCCCCGCCTACCGGGGTGCGAGCTCGCCTGTGCCAGTAGATCACGCAGGCTCGCGTCACGAAGCGGGCTGAGCGCGGGTTGCGCCCACGGCAGCGCGCCGCGCCACTCGATGAGCCGAGTCCCAGGCGCGCTCAATTCGGCGCAGATCAGCGCGGTTTCAGCCCACGCGGCTGCCTCGGCCGCTCGCGTCGGTTGCTCCAGCGTCGCCTCGGAGAGCACGTCGATCCACGGGGAAGGATCCGTACGGGCCGGCACGACGACGGAGGACACATAGCGACCAAACGACGCCGCGTGCGCGACCCAACCGGCCTCGCCGTGCTCGCGGCGCGTCGCCCACACGATGCGTTCGGCAACCAGGATGGGGCGCATCGTCGCTCGCTCGACTCCGGTCATATAGGCGCTCAGGTCGTCGCGCGTGCGCGCGGCCGACTCAAAGAGACCACTGCTGGCCAGTCGCGACATGATCCGAGTCAGTGCCAGGGGAACGGCGCAGGACGAGGCCGCGATCGCCTCATCGATGCTCACCCGGTCGCACTCGCCACGGGCTTGAGCGATCGCGTTGGCCGCGCGAGTGGCGTGCGCCCGAGACCCGAAGGGACCCAGGGAGCGAGCCACCTGACCCAAACCAATGCGTGCCTCGACGCGCGGAATCTCCCCGTCGCTCACGACCCAGTACTGAGACCCCTGCCGCATGGACGCCGAATTGTAGGGCGGAGACAGGGCCGATATGTCGCGAAGCTCGCGGATCCGGGCCTCAATGACGGAGGCGGTGGGAAACGAACGAACACCGGCGGCCAGCGAGACCATTCGTTGGACCTTGGAACGCTTCTCCGAGCGCGAATAGTAGCTGGCCACGCGCGAACGCAGCGACGAGGCTGAGCCCACGTAGAGGGTGTCGCCGTCGGTGTTGATGAAATGGTAGACCCCCGGGGAGGGTGGCAGATCCGCCACGAAAGATGGTGTCTTCGGGGAGACATTGGGTGCCTGGGCGCTGAGCGCCACCAGGTCCTCCACGTCGCTCGCCCCGGCACCGGCCAGGAGGTCCACAAAACCGAGGAGAACCTCCGCCGTTGCGCGCGCATCACCCAGGGCGCGGTGCCCCGGAACGGTCGCAGTACCGAAGTAGGAGGCGACCGTGGCGAGCTTGTGGTTGCGAACGATGGGGCGCGGCAGGGCCAATCGCGCGAGAGCGAGCGTATCGACGACCCTCACGCGCGGCCAGGGGAGCGAGCACGCCGCAGCGGCTCGACGAAGAAAACCGATGTCGAAGGGTGCGTTGTGTGCCACCAGGACGACGGGGTCCTTCGCCTCGAAGCCCGCCCACGTCAGGAAGCGGTCGAGCACGGTGGCGATGGGATCGGCGCCGCGAACCATGGCGGGCGTGATACCGGTCAACGCGGTGATGGCGGGAGGGATGGGGCCGACGGGGCGCACGAGTGAGGAGAACTCCTCGCACAGGCGCCCCTCGCGTACACGCACCGCCCCGATCTCAGTGATCTCGGCACGCGCACCCAGGCCCGTCGTCTCCAGGTCGACCACCACCCAGCTGCCCGTGGACGCGGGCGTTCCCACCGAGTCCAGGCTCAGCTGTATCTGGGGCGCGGCCGCCCTCAGGAGCGCTCCCGACACGGCCGAACGAGCAAAGGGACGAGGCGACTCGCCAGGCGATATGGTTTGCCCACAATCGCGCATGGGAGTCTGTTTCGTCATACAGTTGATACTAATTCCTCCGCGCTCGCGCGCGCCCGTCGACAGTTCGAGGAGTGACAGTGGCGTTCTACCAGGCTCTCAAAGCGACCGGCAGCCCCATACTCAAGGCGGCCTACCATCCGTGGATCCGCGGCAAGGAGAACATTCCGAGCGAGGGAGCCGCGATTCTGGCATCCAACCACAACGCGGTGTGGGACTCCGTCTTCCTGCCGATGATGCTCGACCGCGAGGTCGTCTTCATGGGAAAGGCCGACTACTTCACGGGAACCGGCGTCAAGGGGTGGATGACCAAGGAATTCATGCGGGCCGTGGGCACCATTCCCGTGGATCGTACGGGGGGCCGAGCCTCCGAGGCGGCGCTCAACGCCGGACTGAAGCGCCTGAAGGACGGACAGCTCTTTGGCATCTACCCCGAGGGGACGCGTAGCCCCGACGGGCGTCTCTATCGCGGCAAGACCGGAGTCGCGCGCCTCGCCCTGCTCTCCGGTGCGCCCGTCATTCCGGTGGCCATGATCGGCACCCACGCCGCCCAGCCGATCGGCCAGAAGATCCCGTCGCGGACGAACATCGGGATGGTCATCGGTGAGCCCCTTGACTTCTCGCGATACAAGGGGCTGCACAAGGACCGCTACGTGCTGCGTGCGATCACGGACGAGATCATGTACAACCTGATGCTTCTGTCGGGCCAGGAGTACGTCGACCTCTACGCCGCAGACGTGAAGGCCCAGCTGGCCGCCGAGGGATCCTTCGAGGGCCCGGTTCCCTCCAATGGCCGCGCCGCGCCGGGAGGGCGAACCGCACCCGACGTCGCCGTGCCGACGGCTCCCACACACGATGGCGAGGAGGACGGGCGAGAGGAAGGCCAGGAACCGCGCGGGTGAGCCCGCACTCCGGCGGATTCCGCGGGACGGGCGTCCCGGGCGAAAGCGCGCGCGGGACGCGTAGAATGAGTGTGCCCTGCGCTCACGCGCGGTTGTGCACGGGCCAGCCCCGCCGGGTCGGCCGAGTCACGCCCCGCCCGTGCGAGCGCGGGACCGTACCTAACCAACCTGAGAAAGGTGACATTCATGTCGGTCCGTCGTGTTGCCCTGCTGACCGCAGGTGGCTTCGCCCCGTGCCTGTCCTCCGCCGTCGGTGGACTCATCGAGCGTTACAACGAGATTGATCCCACGGTCGAGATCATCGCCTACCAGAACGGCTACCACGGCCTGCTCACCGGCAACTACGTGCTGGTGGATGAGGAGGCACGCAAGAACGCTGCGGTCCTGCACCGCTTCGGTGGATCCCCGATCGGAAACTCGCGCGTCAAGCTGACGAACAAGAAGAACCTCGTGGAGCGAGGTCTCGTGGCACAGGACGAGGATCCCCTGCAGAAGGCGGCCGAGCAGCTGCGCACGGACGGTGTCGACGTGCTGCACACGATCGGCGGCGACGACACGAACACGACGGCAGCCGATCTGGCCGCCTACCTGGAGGAGCACGACTACCACCTGACGGTCGTGGGGCTGCCCAAGACCATCGACAACGACGTGGTGCCGATCCGCCAGTCCCTGGGTGCGTGGACGGCCGCTGAAGAGGTCTCCGAGTACTCTCAGAACATCATCGGGGAGCACCGTTCCAACCCGCGCATGCTCATCATTCACGAGATCATGGGCCGCCACTGCGGGTGGCTCACCGCGGCCGGTTCGCTGCGCTACCACGAGTGGCTCAAGACCCAGGAATGGGTGCCCTCGATTGGCCTGTCGAAGGAACGCTGGGACATTCACGCCATCTTCCTGCCCGAGATGAAGATCGACCTGGATGCTGAGGCGGCCCGCCTCAAGGCGATCATGGACGAGCAGGGCAACGTCAACATCTTCCTGTCGGAGGGCGCCGGCGTGCCCGAGATCATCGCCGAGATCGAGGCCGCGGGTGGCGAGGTGCAGCGCGATCCCTTCGGCCACGTCAAGCTCGATACGATCAACCCCGGTCAGTGGTTCGCCAAGCAGTTCGCCGAGAAGATCGACGCCGAGAAGGTCATGGTTCAAAAGTCCGGCTACTTCTCGCGTTCCTCGCGAGCCAACGCCGACGACCTGCGCCTCATCAAGTCGATGACCGACCTGGCTGTCGAGTGCGCTTTCAAGGGCGAGTCCGGCGTCATCGGCCACGATGAGGAGGACGGCGACCGTCTCAAGGCGATTCCCTTCCCGCGCATCGCGGGCGGCAAGCCCTTCGACATCACCGCATCCTGGTTCGTCGAGATGATGGCCGAGATCGGCCAGTCCGTCGAGCCCGCTGGCGAGTGAGTCTGCCCGCGTGATTCCTTCCTTCACTCCCGGACGCGGCGGAGAGCCCGTGCGTAAGCCTCGCTCCCGCCGCGTCCCCGAGCGCCTGTGGTCGCCCGAGTCCGGGGAGCGTGCCCCCTGGGATACGTGGCGTGGTTTGGATGCTTCCCAGCAGCCCTCGTACGCCGATCGCGAGAGCGTCGGTGAGGTCACGGCTCAGCTGCGCCGCCAGCCGCCGCTCGTCTTCGCCGGTGAGGTCGACGACCTACGCACCTGGATGGGCGCCGCCGGGCGCGGCGAGGCTTTCGTCCTGATGGGCGGGGACTGCGCGGAGACCTTCGCGGAGGCGACGGCCGACCACGTGCGGCTCAAGATCCAGACGCTCCTGCAGATGGCCGTCGTCTTGACCTACGGAGCGTCGCTGCCCGTCATCAAAGTGGGGCGCATCGCCGGACAGTACGCCAAGCCCCGGTCGGCCGACACGGAGACGCGAGACGGGGTGACTCTTCCCAGCTACCGCGGCGACGCCGTGAACTCCATCGAGTTCACTCCCGACGCACGTGAACCCGACCCGCAGAGGCTCCTGTCGCTGTACAACCATGCGGCCTCGACGCTCAACCTGATCCGCGCGTTCACGAAGGGCGGATACGCGGATCTTCGCCAGGTGCATCGCTGGAATCAGGGGTTCATGTCCAACCCCGCGTACGCGCGCTACGAAACGCTGGCCAAGGACATTCACCGGGCCATCAAATTCATGGGGGCGGCGGGAGTCGACTTTGAGACCCTGCGCGACGTTGACCTCTATTCCTCTCACGAGGCACTCCTCCTGGAGTACGAGTCGGCGATGACGCGCATCGACTCGCGCACCGGCGAACCCTACAACACGTCCGCCCACTTCCTGTGGGCGGGAGAGCGCACCCGCGAGGAGGAAGGCGCTCACATTGAGCTGCTGTCTCGCGTGCGCAACCCCATCGGCGTTAAGCTCGGCCCCTCGACCACGCCCGAGCAGATGTGTTCGCTTATCGACCGTCTCAACCCGGACGGCGAGGACGGGCGCCTGACCTTCATCACCCGCATGGGGGCATCGCGCATCCGCGAGGCATTGCCACCCCTGCTTGAGGCTGCGCGCGACGACGGACGCCCCGTCACGTGGGTGACGGATCCGATGCACGGCAACACGATCACCTCATCCACGGGATATAAGACCCGCCGCTTTGAGACGATCATGGACGAGGTGCGTGGATTCTTCGATGCGCACGAGGCCTGCGGGACGGTTCCCGGTGGCCTGCACGTCGAGCTCACGGGCGACGACGTCACCGAGGTGATTGGCGGGAGCGAACACATCGACGAGGAGACGCTGCGCAAGCGCTACGAAACGCTCGTGGATCCGCGTCTGAACCACCAGCAGAGCCTGGAGATGGCCTTCCAGGTCGCCCAGTACCTCGCGAAGGGTGCCGCCGAGGAACGCTGATCCCAGGCAACACGCGTGTGCCCGGCCTCGCTATGAGGCCGGGCACACGCTTCAGGCGACGACCGCATCGAATGGGACCGGTCTGGCGAGTTCGCTTAGACGACGGTGATCGTCACGACGGACCCCTTCTTCAGCATCGTTCCTCCCGCCGGATCGGTGGCACGCACCGTGCCGAAGAAACCGCCGAGAATCGACTCCTCCTGCACGGTGAATCCCGCTCCCTCGAGCGCGGCCCGGGCCTCGTCCCTCTGGCGGCCGACAACGTCCGGGACCGCGACCTTCTCCGGTCCCTTCGACACGGTGTAGGCCACCTGATCCCCGCGATAGAGGGTGCTTCCTTCGGCGGTCTGCTGAGAGATGACCTGTCCTTCGGGGACCGTGTCGGAGTAGGCTTCGGCGACGTTCGCGGCCAGGCCGAGGGCTTCGACGGCGTTCTTCGCGGCCTCCGCGCTCATGGCGGCTAGGCGTGGGACCGAGCGGGGCTCACGTCCCTTGGACAGGACGAGATCAACGGAGGAATCGTGTCGGACGGCGGATCCGGCCGGCGTTCCCTGGGAGAGCACGTGCCCCGCGGGGATGTCCTCGGAGTAGGCGTTGCTGATTGCTCCGACCTGCAGTCCCACCTCCGACAGCGCCGCCTCAGCCTCATCGCGGGGGAGGGAGACGACGCTGGGCACGGTCCTCATATCGACGCCCTTGGAGACGTAGAGCTGGACCTCGGCGCGCTTGTGCACGGAGGCGCCATCCTCGGGATCGGAGCGCGTCACGGAGCCCGCTGGCGTGTCGTCGGAGAACTCCTCGTCCACGACGGAGGGCAAGCCTAGCTGCTGAAGTTCGGCTTGAACGTCGGCGAGGGGTCGACCCGTCGTGTGCGGCATCGTCAGGTAGGAACCCGGGCCGTACTCGGTCCACCACCAGCTGCCGCCCACGCCCGCCGCGACCAGGAGGAGCGCGACGAGCGTCGCCCACAGCACCACGCGTCGCGGTGCTCTGGAAGGCGGGGCCGCGGCGACGGAGAGATTCGGGGCGGAGGTGTGGACGGTGGCGGCATTCGTTGGAACGGAGGGAGGCAGGGGCCTGGTGAACTGCGCGGAGAGCACCTCCGTGTTCAACGCGCTGGTTCGGGTGCCATCGTTGCGCTCGCCGGGGGACACGTCGGCGCGGCGGCTCGCAAGTTCGGCGGGGATCGCGGCGGCCGTGCGCGCGACCAGGTCGATGGCCTCGGACGCGTCTGCCGGGCGCGACGCGGGTTCTCTCGCGGTCAGGGCGGCAACGAGGTCGTCGATTTCACGGGGAATCCACGGCTGGGAAGCCGACGGGCTGGGAACGTCGTCGGCGACGTGATGGGAGGCAATCTGGAGGGGTGACTCGCCCGCCCACGGCACCGTGCCCGTGAGCATTTCGTAGAGCATGATGCCCACGGAGTAGATGTCGGAGCGCGCATCTGCGCGTGCGGTGGTCGCGATTTCGGGAGCAATGTAGGCCACGGTGCCGAGCATGTTGCCAGTGGACGACATCGACACCTCGGAGGCGGCGCGAGCCAGCCCGAAGTCTGTGACCTTCGCCGGCCCGTCCGTGGGAACCAGGATGTTCTCGGGCTTGATGTCGCGGTGGATGACTCCCATGCGGTGAGCGGCTCGTAGCGCCTCGAGGGTATCGGAGGCGTAGCGCAGCGCCTGGGGGATCGTGAAGGCCCCCTGCGCGCGAAGAAGCTGACGAAGATTTGTCCCGTCGATAAGCTCCATCACCAAGAATCCTTGGCCCGTGACAACACCCTGGTCGAAAACGGAGACGACCCCTGGGTGAACGATTCGCGCGGCCGCGCGTGCCTCTCGGCGAAAGCGCGCGACGAAGTCCTGGGAATCGGCAAGGTGGGGATGCATGACCTTGAGGGCAACGGGACGGTCAAGGCGCTCGTCCTGCGCGATGTACACCGTCGCCATGCCACCGCGGGCAAGCCGACGCACGACCCGGTATCGTTCGTCGACCAGGAGGCCGATCAGCGGATCGGTCTGGTCGAATGACTGTTCATCGCTCACTTGGTTGATTCTATGGGATCTTTCGCTCAATCTACGGAGATGCGGGTGTCGGAGCGCCGCCGCCTTGGGGTAGTCTTGCGGTCATGACGAGTGCTGACATGACCCTGGCAAGCATGGACGAGGCCTGCCGACTCCTCGGCATCGAGGAACGCCGCCTGAAGCAGCTGATCCGTGATCGAGTCCTCATTGAGGCGCGCGGAGCGGACGGGAGTCGAGGGATCCCGCGCGACGTGATCGTCAAGGGCGCCAACGGCTGGGAGCCCCTTGCGGTCCTGCAGGGAACGCTCACCCTGCTGGCCGATGACGGGTTCACGTCCGACGAATCCCTGGAATGGCTGTACACGCTCCAGGAGAAACTGGGGGAACGCCCGATTGACGCGCTCGTGTCGGGGCGTCACCACCGCGTCAACCGCATCGCCTCCACGCTCGCCTTCTAGGCGCGGCTGCCCATCCGGGAGCGGCCACCGTGGCTCCCTTGAATCGGCGCGGGAGGGGTGCTACGAGCGCCGTGCGGTGAGAAGAGAGCACAGCTCGGCGAGCACGCGTCGGGCCTCATCGCCCACGTTCGCCCGCTGAAGGGCAGCGTGCCCGTCGGCGACGAGACGAGCAATCGTTTCCTCGTGTGCGTCGCGGCCGTTGCGTGCGACGATGCGTGTCGCGGCGCCGATCTCGCTCGGCGAGGCGGTGGGCACCGCGAGAACACGAGTCAGCTCGCGCCGTTCGCTCGGCGTGGATGCCTCCCACGTGAGGGCCAGCAGCACGGTCCGCTTGCCCTCCCTGAGGTCGTCTCCCGCGGGTTTGCCCGTCACCTGAGGATCCCCAAACACGCCCAGGTCGTCGTCGCGCAGCTGGAAGGCGAGCCCCCACGGCGTCAGCACAGAATCGAGGATCGCCAGGAGGGTGCTCACCTGCCCGGGCGGGGCGGACGCACAGATCGCGCCGAGCGCCGCGGGATGCACGACCGAGTAGTGTGCCGACTTGTGGAGTGCGACATCCAGAGCATCGGCGCCGCTGACCGCGTCGTCGCGATGCGGGTCGAGCGGGGTTTGCTCGGCGACGATGTCGAGATACTGGCCCAGAGCAACCTCGGCGTGCATGTCGGCGAAGCGGCGGGTGAAGGACTGGGCGGCGGCCTCGTCAAGGAGGAGCGCCTGCGCATCTGCCGCATCGGTGGCGGCAGAGAAGAGGAAGTCGCCGACCAGGATCGCCGCGTGCTCGCCGAAGTCGGTGGGGCTGCCCATCCACCGCCTGCGGCCGTGGTGATCGGCTAGGAGACGATGAGGCGTGGGGGCTCCCCGACGCTCGTTTGCGCGATCGATAATGTCGTCGTGAACGAGGGCGCTGGCCTGGTAGAGCTCGAGTGCGGCACTCAGGTGGGGAAGAAACACCTCGCCCAGCGCAAGCCCGGCGCCCAGACAATAGCCGACGTGAGCCATGAGGGCGCGAAAGCGCTTGCCGCCCGACGCGGCTGAGAGCACCGCCTGAGTGAACTCTTCACCGCGGGTGGAGGCCCCCGCGCGCACGAGGAGGCCGCTCAGGTGCTCGGACGTGGCCTCGTCGATGAGGGGACGCAGAACGGAGAAACTGTCGCTCAGACTCATGGTGCAACTCTAACCGACGGCGGCTCCCGGGCGTGGCTTCGCGGGGGGGCAGGCTCACATCGACCACCAGGAAAACTCCCAAGCGAGGCACTAGACTGGCGGTGGTATGCCGATTTGCAATCGGCTCAACTGTGCATGCCCATCAATGAAAGGGACCCGTGTGAGTGCATCGCGCGCTTCGGTAAAGGACTCCGCGACAAACGAGGAGATCACGGAGGTGACACCCGCCGCGAAGAAGAACACCCGCGGCAAGAAGGCGTCCTCCGCGTCCAAGAAGACGCCCGCGGCCGTGCCTGAGGGTGGGGAGAAGGAGTCTGCCGACCGCAAGCCCGCCGCGAAGAAGGGGAGCGCGAAGAAGACGAGTGCGAAGAAGGCCGCCCAGGCGGCCTCCGACGCGGGCGCGGACAAGCCAGCCAAGAAGAGGAGTGCGAAGAAGGCCGGCGCCTCGGACGCGGGCGGGGACAAGCCCGCTAAGAAGACGACGCGAGGACGCAAGAAGAAGGAAGCCGAGGTCGCCGAGGAGGTCATCGACGACATCGAGACCGGTGACGATGAGGACTTCGAACCCACGGGGGAGGATCTGAAGGATCCGGACCTGGAGACCGACGCCGACGACGAGGAAGAGAGCGACGTCGAGGAAGAGGCCGAGGAGGAGGATCCCAAGGCCTTTGAGGGAGCGGCTCTGCGCGAGCGCACCAACGCGGGAATCCACGTCAAGGGCGGTTTCGTCGTCTCCGACTCTGACGAAACCGACGAGCCGGTCCAGCAGGTCACGGTCGCGGGAGCAACCGCAGACCCGGTGAAGGACTACCTCAAGCAGATCGGTAAGGTCTCCCTGCTGAACGCCGAGCAGGAGGTCGACCTCGCCCGACGCATTGAGGCCGGCCTGTATGCGGAGTACAAGCTGAAGAACCAGGCCGACGAGATGACCAGTCGCGAACGCCGCGAATTGCACTTCCTCGCCCAGGACGGACAGCAGGCCAAGAACCACCTCCTCGAGGCAAACCTGCGCCTCGTCGTGTCCCTGGCCAAGCGCTACACGGGGCGCGGCATGCAGTTTCTCGACCTGATCCAGGAGGGCAACCTCGGCCTCATTCGAGCGGTCGAGAAGTTCGACTACACGAAGGGCTACAAGTTCTCCACCTACGCGACCTGGTGGATTCGCCAGGCCATCACGCGCGCAATGGCCGATCAGGCGCGCACGATTCGCATTCCCGTGCACATGGTCGAGGTCATCAACAAGCTCGCCCGCGTGCAGCGTCAGATGCTGCAGGATCTGGGACGCGAGCCCACGCCAGAGGAGTTGGCCAAGGAACTTGACATGACGGCCGAGAAGGTCGTTGAGGTCCAGAAGTACGGTCGCGAGCCCATTTCGCTGCACACCCCCCTGGGCGAGGACGGCGACTCCGAGTTTGGTGATCTCATTGAGGACTCCGAGGCCATCGTTCCCGCCGACGCCGTCTCCTTCACGCTCCTGCAGGAGCAGCTCCACCACGTGCTCGACACCCTGTCGGAGCGAGAGGCCGGAGTCGTGTCCATGCGCTTTGGGCTCGGCGATGGTCAGCCGAAGACACTGGACGAGATTGGCAAGGTCTACGGCGTGACGCGCGAACGCATCCGGCAGATCGAATCCAAGACGATGTCGAAGCTTCGTCACCCCTCGCGCTCGCAGGTGCTGCGCGACTACCTCGACTAACGCGCCTCGCGTACCCGGCGGCGCGGCGGTCGGGACGCGTGTCTTTCGACCGCCGTGATTATTCAGCTCACAAAGATGCGTGCGACGGGAGGCCTCGTCGCGCACGGACGGTCCATAGGGCAGGATGGGAGCATGCTTGAGGGTTCGCTGATTCTGGTCCTGACTGTCGTCCTCGTTCTGCTCGTGGCGGGCGCGGTTGTCGCCGGGTTGGCGTTGTCTCGGCGCAGCGCTGACGAATGGAAGGGCGTCATCAAGCGTGAGGGCGAAGAGATTGTGGATGAGGTGCGCAATCACTCTGTGCCGCGCCGATCCTCCCCGTCCAGCCTCCGCCCGGTGGTTCCCGCTTCCTCCTCGCTTGACGCGTTGCTGCAAAGCGGTGACTCTTCCAGCGCGTACTTCGACGCGGATCGGCTTCCGGGAATAGACCGTCTCGAGTCGGTCACCGGGCGCGTGAGCGACAGGCTCGACCGGGGTCGGCGCGGTCGCGACGGTGGTTCTCGGCCGGGCGAGGATACCGCGCGCTAGCGGGAGGTGACGCGTTGCTCACGCTTCCTTGTCGGGGCGTCCATGGGGGATAATGTACCCATGGACGCTTTCGTTTCTTTCCTTCAGACGCCCTGGGCGATCGTCATTGCACTGGCGATCGCCGTGGTCATCGGGATGGTCATCCGCCTCGTGGTTTCCTCCCGCCGCTCCTCCAACGAGGTCACCTCGAGGCCGCGCGAACAGGTGCCCGCCTCCGGTGACGTCGCCGCTCCTGCCGAGGCCGAGGGCGAGGCAACCGACCAGCCGCGTGACGGCCCGGCGACCGAAGAGTCGCCGACGGGCGACGCCGAGCCATCGCCCGACAAGGCCGCACCCGCGCTCGTCGAGCGCCCCGAATCCGTTGGCGGGCGCATGGAGCGCCTGCGTAGCCGCCTGGCCTCCTCCGGCGCCCTCGGGCGCGCGATCCTCGGGGTCCTCAGCAGAGGCAAGCTCAGCGCGGCAGACTGGGAGGAGATCGAGGAGTCGCTCCTCGTGGCCGACCTTGGCTTGGAGGCGACCGACTCCCTGATGGAGGCGCTCAAGCGCCGCGTCGCCGTCGAATCAACGACCGACGAGGTTCGCGTCCGCGAGATCCTGCGAGAGGAGCTCCTTGCGCTCGTCGGCCCCGACATGGATCGATCCCTCGATCTTGCCAGGCCGACGGTCGATGGCTGCGTCAAGCCGGCGGTGATCCTCATGGTCGGCGTCAATGGAACCGGCAAGACGACAACCGTCGGCAAGCTCGCCCGCATTCTCGTGGCCGACGACAAATCCGTGCTCCTGGGGGCCGCTGACACGTTCCGCGCCGCGGCCGCCGACCAGCTGGCCACATGGGGCGAGCGCGTGGGTGTCGACGTCGTCCGATCCGAGAGGGAGGGAGCCGACCCCGCCTCGGTCGCTTTCGAGGCGGTGCGTGAGGGCATCGAACGCGACGTTGACGTCGTTCTCGTCGACACCGCTGGCAGGCTCCAGAACAAGTCGACCCTCATGGACGAGCTCGGCAAGATCAAGCGCGTCATGAGCAAGCAGGCCCCCGTCGCCGAGGTTCTCCTCGTCCTCGACGCGACGACCGGCCAGAACGGCATGAAGCAGGCCGAGGTGTTCGCCGAGGCCACGGGAGTCACCGGCATCGTGCTCACCAAGCTCGATGGCTCTGCCAAGGGGGGCATCGTCGTGTCCGTCCAACGCTCCCTCGGCGTTCCCGTCAAGTTCGTCGGACTCGGGGAGGGCGCCGACGACCTGGCACCCTTCGATCCGCGGGGTTTTGTCGACGCGATCGTCGGCACCGCCTCCGCCTGACGCTCCCGCGATCAACGCGTTCCTCGGCCCCGGTCTCACCACCGGGGCCGAGGTGCGCTAACCTGTGCCTTGTAGAGCAGCCATCTTGGGAGTGAACACGTGTTTGGAAACCTGTCAGATCGTCTGACCCAATCCTTCCGCACCCTGCGCAGCCGCGGGGTCCTGACCGAGTCGGACGTCGATCATGCGATTTCTGACATCCGTCGAGCCCTCATCGACGCCGACGTCGCACTGCCCGTCGTCCGGCAGTTCACCACCCAGGTACGTGACAAGGCCTATGGCGCGGCGCGCTCCAAGGCGCTCAACCCCGGCCAACAGGTTGTGTCCATCGTCCACGACGAGCTCGTGGAGATTCTTGGCGGAGCGACCCGTGAGCTGAACTTTGCCGAGTCGGGACCCACCGTCTTCATGCTGGCGGGCCTCCAGGGCGCCGGTAAGACGACGCTGGCCGGTAAGCTCGGTAAGTGGCTGCGCGAGGAGGGCAAGACCGTTCTCCTGGTAGCCTCGGACCTGCAGCGCCCCAACGCCGTCCAGCAGCTCCAGGTTGTCGGCGAGCGCGCCGGTGTGAAGGTGTGGGCGCCCGAGCCGGGCAATGGCGTCGGCAATCCCGTTGAGGTTGCGCGCTCCGGCGTCGACTTCGCTCGCAAGAGCGGCATCAACGTCGTCATTGTCGATACCGCCGGTCGCCTGGGTGTCGACCAGGAGATGATGGATCAGGCCATCGCCATCCGCGACGCGGTCAGCCCGCACGAGATCATGTTCGTCCTTGACGCGATGGTCGGCCAGGACGCGGTCTCGACGTCGACGGCCTTCCGTGACGGCGTTGGCTTCACCGGCGTCGTCCTGTCGAAGCTGGACGGCGACGCGCGAGGCGGAGCCGCGCTGTCCGTGCGAGGCGTCACGGGCGCACCGATTCTCTTCGCCTCCACCGGTGAGGGCCTCGACGACTTCGAGCGTTTCCACCCCGATCGCATGGCCGGGCGCATCCTCGACATGGGCGACATCCTCACGCTCATCGAACAGGCCGAAAAGAAGATGGACGCCGAGGAGGCGGAGAAGGTCGCCGCCAAGGCGATGGCCGGGGAGCTGACCCTCGGCGACTTCCTCAGCCAGCTCCAGCAGATCAAGAAGCTGGGCTCCATGAAGAAGATGCTCGGAATGATCCCCGGAGCGGCGCAGCTGCGCGATCAGATCGACAACTTCGACGAACGAGAGGTCGATCGCGTGGAGGCCATCGTTCGCTCGATGACGCCCGCCGAACGCGACGACGTCTCCATCCTCAACGGCTCGCGCCGGGCGCGCATCGCCCGGGGATCGGGAACCAGCGTCACCGACGTCAACCAGCTCGTCCAGCGCTTCGAGGCCGCGCGCGAGATGATGGGACAGATGGGACAGATGGGTGGGGGAGTGCCCGGAATGGGGGCCCTGCCCGGTCGCGGCGGAAAGGCCAAGCAGAAGGCCAACGCCCGTAAGGCCCAGGCTCAGCGCGCCCGCCTGAAGAAGAAGGCGCGCTCGGGTAACCCCGCGAAGCGCCGCCAGCAGGAGCTGGAGGCGATGCTCCCCCCGTCGGAGCGTAGCTCCGCGCCGGGCTCCTCCTTCGGCGGGCAGCAGAGCGCCCCCGCCCCGCGTCCCACGCTTGACGACCTCCCCGACGACGTCAAGCGCATGCTCGGTCAGCTCTGAGCCATGCTGATCGCGGGCGTGTGCCTGTGGGCGCAGGAGGCCTCGGCGCGCCCCCGCTGGGTGAGGGGCACCTGGCGCGTCGACGACGGGGTGATTCGCAGGGTATCCGAGCGCTACGAGGACGGAGCTCGGCGTGTCTCCTTCCTCGTCCCGGCCATGGCGGACTCGCACTGCCACATCGGATACTCCGAGAAGGGCAGCGTAAGCGGCAACGAGATGGTGCGCCAGGCGAGGCACACGCTCGAGAGCGGCGTGACCCTGGTGCGTGACTGCGGGGTCCCGGTCGACAACTCCGTCGTCGCCGGCCCGACCGGGCTGCGCCTCGTTCGGTGTGGCAGGCACGTCGCGCGACCCAAGCGCTACCTGCGGGACCTTCCCATTGACGTCGAAGACCAGCGTGACCTCCCGCGTGTCGTCGGCACGTTGGCAGCCCAATCCGACGGCTGGGTCAAGCTGGTGGGGGACTGGATCGACCGTTCGGGCGGCGCAGACGCGGACCTGCTGCCCCTGTGGGACGCGCAGGTCCTGGCCGATGCGGTTGCAGCCGCCCACCACCTCGGTGCGCGCGTCGCCGTTCACGCTTTCTCTCATCGGGTTATCGACTCGCTCATCGAGGCCGGCGTGGACGACATCGAGCACGGAAGCGGCATCGACCCGGACCAGGCCGCAGAGATCGCCTCCCGGGGCATCGCGGTGACCCCGACGCTTCGCCAAGTCGAGCTCTTCGCGGACTTTGCCTCCCAAGCCGCGTCAAAGTATCCGGTGTATGCCGCGACGATGAGCGCCATGCACGCCGAGCGTCGGGAGCACTTCCAGATGCTCGTTGATGCCGGCATCCTCCTCCTGATGGGCACCGACTCGGGCGGCTACCAGGAGCACGGCTCGATTGCCGGCGAACTCGCCCTGTGGACCCAGTGGGGAGCCGACCCAGGCCTCGTCGTGGACGCCGCCACCTGGCAAACGCGCCGCTACCTGGGCTTCGAAGGGCTGACGGACGGAGCTGCAGCCGACTTTCTCGTGCTTGACGAGGACCCGACACGAGATCCGCTCGCGCTCGCGAGACCGCGCTGCGTCTACGTCGGCGGCCACCTGGTCTCCGACCGCCCATGACCGCGCCCGGCCAGGTGATGGATATTACCGTTTCGGGGCGTTAGGCCGACGTCTCCCGCTTGGGAATTGACTGAAAAGTGTGGCATAATCGCTAGCTGTACCCGGCGGAACGTAGACCCTCTCACTGCGCGCCGTCGTGTCCCGGTCCGATGCGACCCCTGTGTTTCCCACCTCGGGACGCAAAGGTCCACACCAATCTGAAATGGAGAGACCACTCAAGTGGCAGTTCGAATTCGCCTGAAGCGCGTGGGCAAGATCCACGCCGCCCAGTACCGCGTTGTCGTCGTCGATTCCCGCAAGAAGCGCGACGGACGCGTCATCGAAGAGGTCGGCTACTACGATCCTCAGCCGAACCCCTCGATCATTCGCATCGACTCTGAGCGTGCCCAGTACTGGCTCGGTGTCGGCGCTCAGCCCTCCGACCAGGTCCGCAACCTGCTGGTCCTGACCGGTGACATCGCCAAGTTCAACGGCAAGGCCGACGCGGTCTCCCGCGTCCAGGTCTCCGAGGCTGACAAGGCCGCTCAGGCCGAGCAGGCCATCAAGGAAGCCGAGGCCGCCGCCGAAAAGTCCAAGGCCGCTGCTTCCGCCAAGAAGGCTGAGGAAGAGGCCGCTGCCGAGGCCGAGAAGAGCGCCGAAGAGCCCGCTGGAGAGGATGCCTGAGCATGCTCGCCGACGCGTTGGAGCACCTGGTCAGCGGCATCGTTGACCACCCCGAAGATGTCGAGGTGACGCCTCGCTCAATGCGGCGCGGCCAGCTTCTTGAGGTTCGGGTGAATCCGGAAGACCTGGGACGCGTCATTGGACGCGGTGGCCGGACGGCTCGCGCGCTGCGCACCGTCATGGGTGCACTTTCGACGCGCGGCGCTGTCCGCGTTGACGTCGTCGACACGGATCGCGAGTAGGGCTCGCGCACGTCGCGAAGGGGTCCGGCAGTGCCGGACCCCTTCGTTGTATGCTTCCGGTAGATTCCGGCGCACGACAAGGAGGACACATGCAGCTCACAGCAGCCATCATCGGACCCGCTCACGGTCTGCGCGGCGAGGTCATTCTAGACGTTCGCAGCGACGACCCCAGCGTTGTGGCGCCCGGGATGCGCCTGGACGTGGAGGGGGCCTCGCGCGTGCTGACGGTGCGTTCGGTGAGGGTACACAAGGAACGAGTGCTGGCCTCCTTCGAGGAGTGCGAGAGCCGCGAGGATGCCGAAAGGCTGCGGGGGGCGCGGCTGCTCGTTGAGGAGCATCCGGAGGAGGATGCCTGGTATCCCCACCAGCTCACGGGACTCACGGCTCGCACACCCGCCGGCGACGTCCTCGGCACGGTCAGCGGCCTGAGGCTCGGAGCGGCGCAGGATCTTCTTCTCGTGGACACCCCCGCTGCAACTGTCATGGTTCCCTTCGTGAGCGCCCTCGTTCCCACCGTCGACGTGGACCGCGGCGTCGTCGTCATTGATCCGCCCCCCGGGCTTTTCGACGATCACGGTGACGACGAGGGAAACAACTAGCGTGCGCTTCGACCTCATCTCAATCTTCCCGGACTATTTCGCGCCCCTGAACCTGTCCCTCATGGGCAAGGCTGCACAGGCCGGCCTCGTGCGCGTCGGCGTCCACGATCTGCGCGGGTGGGCAAGCGGGCGACACCGCAGCGTCGACGACACTCCCTACGGTGGGGGCGCGGGAATGGTCATGCGACCCGACGTGTGGTGCGCGGCCCTCGATGAGGTGCTCGCGATCGCGCCGGGCCCCCACGACGCGCCGCGGGGTGGCGAGCAGGCCCGACGTATCCTGGCGATACCCACCCCCTCGGGAACGCCGCTCACCCAGCCCCTCGTGGAAGACCTTGCCGGTGCGGACCAGATCGTTCTCGCGTGTGGGCGCTACGAGGGAATCGACGCGCGCGTCGGGGAGTACTACCGGTCCGCGGGCGTGGAGGTCCTGGAGTTTTCGATCGGTGACTACGTGCTCAACGGGGGAGAAGCCGCCGCACTGGTGCTCACGGAAGCAGTTGCCCGGTTGCTTGACGGCTTCATGGGCAACCCCGACTCACTCGTCGAAGAATCCCACTCGGGGGCGGGGCTTTTGGAGTATCCGGTCTACACCAAGCCCGCTCAGTTTCGTCAGCTCGCAGTTCCCGAGGTCCTCCTGAGCGGTAACCACGCCGCGATTGGGCGCTGGCGTCGTGATCGCGCCATCGAGAAGACCACCAGGGTCCGACCCGATCTCGCCCTCGCGCTGCATGCGGCGGACCTTAACGGGCAGGACCGTGCCACACTTGCCGCCTGCGGCATCGCCTATCCGCGCAGCGGGCCCGCACAGCACGTGACGATTCGGCAAGCCGAGGCCGCGGACGCGGGGATGATCGCCGTGCTCGCAGAAAGAACCTTTCCCGATGCGTGCCCGAAGAGCCTGGGGCGCGACGCTATCGCCGCCTACGTGGTGAACGAACTCAGCGCCGAGGCCTTCGCGCGCATGCTCGCCGCGCCGGATCGCTTCCGCGTCTTCGTCGCGCAGGTCGGTGGCGAGCTTGTCGGCTACGTGCTCACGATCGTCGGTCGGGACGCTCTTCCACGCGACATGGTGCGACCCGGGCGGGTCGCGGCGGACAGCGCATACCTGTCCAAGTGCTATGTTGACCAGACCTGGCGGGGAAGCGGCATCGCGGATGCCCTGGTGGAGCGAGCATGCGCCGACAGCGTAAGCCTTGGGCACAGCGCGATCGTTCTGGGAACCAACCGCGCCAACAGGGTGGCTCGGGCGTTCTACAAGCGGCACGGATTCCGTAAGCGCGCCACCCGCAGGTTCAACGTCGGGGGAATCGACAACGACGATGTCGTGATGGTGCGCGATCTCACCGCCGCAGACGGGTCACCGCTCGCCCGTTGAGGGATCGGTATGGGATAATCGTGAGGATTGTGCGCGGTTCATCCTGCCGCAGGGGGACACCGAGGCGCGCGATCAACCGTCAACTGAGCGGGTTCGGCCCGTCCAACCAGACGCCCCCGACCTGCGGCAGAGGCGTCAAGGAGAAGAAATGCAGAAGCTGGACGCTGTTGATGCGGCATCGCTGCGCGATAACATCCCCTCGTTCCGAGCTGGCGACACCCTCAAGGTGCACGTCAAGGTTATCGAAGGCAACCGCTCCCGTATCCAGGTCTTCCAGGGTGTCGTGATCGCTCGCCGCGGTCACGGCGTGTCCTCGACGTTCACGATCCGCAAGATTTCCTTCGGCGTCGGCGTTGAGCGTACCTTCCCGGTCCACGCCCCCACGATCGACCACATCGAGGTCGTCACCAAGGGCGACGTTCGCCGCGCGAAGCTCTACTACCTGCGTGAGCGCCACGGCAAGGCCGCGAAGATCAAGGAGCACCGTTCCGGCAAGGCCGAGTGAGGCCAGTCGCTCCGCACCTTGGCATTTTTCACGGTGAGGCCCGACACCGCGCGCCGGTGTCGGGCCTACCCCTATCCTTGTGACGATGGGACGTTCTGAAGGAGAAGCCATGACCTCGACCGCAGGCCCGCCGCTCGGACCGACGCATGCGCCGTCCTTGAAGGACCGCGATCGGGCGGAGGCTCGCAATCGTCGTAACCCCCTCGTGTGGCTGCGTGAGATCCTCATGATCCTCGTCGTCGCGCTCGTCATCTCCTCCCTCCTTCGGGCCTTCGTCGTCCAGGTCTTTTGGATTCCCTCTCCGTCCATGCGCAACACGCTCGTGGAGGACGACCGCATCGCGGTCTCGCGCGTTGACGCGCTGCGGGCAAACATCCACCGCGGAGACGTCGTCGTTTTCGACGATGCCCTCGGCTGGCTCGGCGCCAAGCAAGAGACCGCGCCCTCCATCGCGCGGCGCCTGGGTGAATTCACGGGCTTCGTGCCCGGGGGCGGCGAGCAGACTCTCGTCAAGCGCGTGATCGGAGTCGGCGGGGACCGCGTCACGTGTGCGACCCCCAGCGGCAAGGTGAGTGTCAACGGCGTCGCGCTCGACGAAACCTACCTGCCGCCCGGCCAGGTGCCCTGCGGAGAACGCACCTTCGACGTTGTCGTCCCGGAGGGACACCTGTGGGTCATGGGGGACAACAGGTCGAATTCTGCGGACTCGCGCTATCACATGGGCGCGGGTCAATCCCCCTACGTGCCGGTGTCCGCGGTCGTGGGCACGGTGCAGGTCATCATCTGGCCGGTGTCGAGGTGGTCCACCGATATCGCTCACCCGGAAGTCTTCGCCGCCCTGCCCTCCTCATCGTGATGACCGCATCAAGAGAGCTGGAATACTCCCTGGCCCAGCGGTGGGGAGTGGTTGCCGGGATGGATGAAGTCGGGCGCGGTGCCCTCGCTGGACCCGTCGCGGTCGGCGTTGCCCTCGTTGGCGCGGATGCGCCCGCAGTGCCCGGTGGACTCACCGACTCCAAGGCCCTCTCTCCCCGGCGGCGTGAGGCCCTCGTCGAGCCGATTCATTCCTGGGTCCTGGCCTCGTGCGTCGCCTACGCGTCTGCGGCCGAGATCGACCGATGGGGTATCGTGTGTGCGCTACGGCTGGCTGGACGCCGCGCGCTAGCCGGCGTCGTCGCGAAGGGGCATGCGCCCGGGGGAGTGCTCCTTGACGGCTCCCACGACTGGCTGTCCATCCCGGATGATCTCTGTGCGGCCGACGGCCCGGACTATCCCGACTGCGGCGCTCTGCCCGTGCACACTCAGGTCAAGGCCGACGCCTCCTGCGCGGTCGTCGCGGCGGCCTCGGTGCTGGCCAAGGTTGCCAGGGACCGCCTCATGCGCGAGGCCGAGGACCCCGGCTACGGATGGGCATCGAACAAGGGCTACGGCTCTGCCGCCCACGCCCAGGCCATCGCTCGGCTCGGCGTCAGCGACTTCCACCGACGCACGTGGAGGATGCCGCAGGTACGGACAAACGAGGGCACGCCGGGGTGGCGCGGCGCGTGAGCGGCATGCTTTCGGCATGATTGGTCTGTGAACGAAGAGATTGAAGGCTACGAGAACAAGCTGGAGCTAGAGCTATTCAAGGAATATCGCGACGTCATAGGCTTGTTCAAGTATGTCGTGGAGACAGAGAGGCGTTTCTACCTCTGCAATCACGTTGACGTGCAGGCCCGCCCCGTGGGAGGCGATGTCTTCTTCGAGCTGACGCTGTCCGACGCGTGGGTGTGGGACATCTACCGCTCTTCTCGCTTCGTGCGCTCGGTCCGCGTCGTCACCTACAAGGACGTCAACGTCGAAGAGCTGTCCAAGCCCGAGCTCGACATCCCCTAGGCAGCGCGCTCGCAGGCGCGAGCGAGTATCCACAGCACACCCAGCATGCCGTCGCCTGTCCACAGGCGGCGGTTTTCGCATTGAGCGTGCGCCATCGCGGCGAGCATCGTGGTGGTGGAGGTGAACCGACATGACACGCTCAACACGTCCCGATCGACGCGCGCTCGGGATAGCCGGGGAGAACACTGCGTGCCTCGTCGTCGAAGAGGAGGGACTTCGCGTTATCGAGCGCAACTGGCGAGACGGGCGCCGCGGAGAAATCGACATCATCGCATGCGACGAGACGGACCCATGCGATCCTCGCACCGTCGTGGTGGAGGTGCGCACCAGGGTGGGACGTCGACACGGAAGCGCTCTGGCGTCGATTGACGAACGCAAGGTCACGCAACTGAGAAAACTGACCGGAGCGTGGTGCCGCGCTCGGGGGCCTCTCGGGTCACGAGTGCGCATCGACGTCGTGGCGATCACCCTCGATGCCGCCCAGCTGCGACTATTCCCCGGCCACGGGTGCCAGGACGTGGATCTTCGCGATCTCGGAGCACGCGTCGCGTGGTTGCGAGGCGTGCAATGAACGCTCCCGGACTGGCCCGCACGTACTCGATGAGTATCGTCGGCATCGAAGGACACCTGGTCGACGTCGAAACATACGCGGGATCGGGGCTTGTGGCCTTCACGCTTGTTGGACTACTCGACACCTCAGTTCGGGAGGCACGCGATCGAGTCCGCGCCGCCTTCGAGTCCTGCGGGCTGGATGTTCTCGACCAGCGCATCACCGTCAACCTGTCGCCGGCGGGGATCCCCAAGTCGGGGTCCGCCTTCGACCTCGCTATCGCCGCGTCGGTCGCACTGGCGACCGGCCTGGTCTCGCCCCTCGCATTCGAAGACACCGTGATCATTGGGGAACTGGCTCTCGACGGAAGCATTCAACCGGTGCGCGGAGTCCTCCCCGCGGTGCTCGCGGCGCGCTCGCGCGGGGTGCGCCGCGTGATCGTCCCGACCGCGTGCGCGCGTGAGGCATCCCTCGTGTCGGGGATTGAGGCCGTTCCCTTTGCGCACCTTGCGGACCTCATCGCGTGGGCCGGGGGAGAGGCGGTGAAGGCACCGTTCCACGGTCGCCTCGACATCGACAGTCGGACGGGAGCCGCGCACGCGGAGCACGCGGTCGACATGTCCGACGTGAGAGGCCAGCCCGAGGCGGTGGCGGCAATGGAAGTGGCGGCGGCGGGCGGACACCACGTGTTCCTCCTCGGTGAGCCGGGGTCGGGAAAGACAATGCTGGCATCGCGACTGCCGACAATCCTGCCAGACCTGGATCCGGACACCGCCCTCGTGACGACGTCCCTGCACTCGGTGGCCGGCTTGGTTCCCGCGGGACTCCAGCTTCTCACTCGCCCGCCCCTACAAGCCCCCCACCACAGTGTCACGATGCCGGCGTTGATTGGCGGTGGGTCGAGGTCGCTCGCCCCCGGCGCCGCCTCTCTCGCCCACGGAGGTGTTCTCTTCCTTGACGAAGCCACGGAGTTTGCCCCCTCGGTGCTCGACTCCTTGCGGGAGCCGCTCGAGTCGGGGCACATCCACCTGCATCGATCGGGGGTCCACGCCACCTATCCGGCGGCATTCCAACTCGTCATGGCCTCGAATCCGTGCCCGTGCGGGGGCGGGAGGGGCGGACGCGGGTGCTCGTGTTCCTCGCTCAATAGGCGTCGCTACCTCTCCCGATTGTCCGGACCGCTGCTTGACCGGATGGACATCAGGATCGACATGCACACGCCCAGCCGCGCCGACATGGCCACGGGGGCAGCGCAGGACTCGGCGTCGATGCGCCAGCGCGTCTGCGAAGCCCGCGAGCGCGCACGCCACCGACTGCGCGACACCCCGTGGGTGGCCAATGCGCAGCTTCCCGGCGCGTGGATCCGCAGGTGTTCGGGCATCGCATCCGACCTGGTCGAGCAGATCGATCGTCTCGTTGAGGCTGGCCGTGCCTCGATGCGCGGCGCCGATCGAATGCTGCGCCTGGCCTGGACGCTAGCCGACCTGGAGGGCACGAAGAGCGTGACCTTGGACCACATTGTTGCCGCTGAGCAGTTACGGAATGGAAGTGATCACCGTGAATGACCAAGATGTTCGTGACGCCGCGTGGTGGTCGGCGGTCGCGGAGCCTGCGGATCGGGCAGCGCGAATCGTGCGCACGAAGCTCGGAGACTGCCAGGCGCGCCAGTGGCTGTTGGGGCGATGGCACAGCTCTCCCGAAGCGCTTGCCGAGCACCCCGAAATCGACTGGCGGCGACAGTGGAACAGGTGGCGGGAGCGAGCGCTGGCGGTCGACATTGAGCGCGAGTGGGAGCGCGCAAAGCGCGCGGGAGGTGGCTTCATCACGCCGTCTGATGCGCGGTGGCCCGCGCAGCTCGGGTGCCTGGGTGACGAGGAACCGATGGGACTGTGGTTCCTTGGGCGCCTCGAGAAGAACCCCGAGGTCGACAGGCACGTCTCGATCGTGGGGGCTCGCGCATCGACGGGATCAGGGGAGCGTTGCGCGCGCAACATGGCTCACTACTTGGCTCGCGCCGGCTACACCGTCGTTTCCGGGGGAGCGATTGGGATCGACATCGAGGCACACAGGGGAGCAATGCTCGCCGGCGGTCGAACAATCTGCGTGCTCGCCGGTGGAGTTGCCAACCCCTATCCGGCCTGTCACGGGGCGGTCTTCCGTGACGTGCTGACCTCAGGGGGTGCTCTCGTGTCCGAGGTCGCTCCCAGCGCCAGGCCGGCTAAGTGGCGCTTCCTGACGCGCAACAGGCTGATCGCCGCGTGGAGCGGCGCCACCGTCGTCGTCGAGGCCGGGGCGCGCTCGGGTGCCTTGGCGACCGCGCGGTGGGCGATGGAGTGCGGACGACAGCTCGGTGCCGTGCCCGGAGCGGTTGATGCGCCCATGTCGGTGGGGTGCCTCGAGCTCGCTCGCAATGGTGCGACGATCATCCGCGACGGACGAGATGCTGCGGAACTCGCCGGACCCATCGGTGCTGACGAGAGTGTGCCGCTGTTTGGCATGCCCGTGGAGGAAGACCGCGGAGCCGATGCCCTGGCGCCCGTCCCCCGTCGCGTGTGGGAGGCGCTTCCGCGAAGCTCTCCCGCCGACGTCACCTCCATATGCGTTGCCGCCGGCCTTGGTCGCGATGAGGTCAACCGGGCGCTCCTCGAGCTGTCCGCGGCCGGGATGGTCACGGGTTCAACGCGCGGGTGGTCGCGAGCACGTATCGGGAACGGGCGCACGTGACCGACGGAGCTTTCGCGCGGGCCCTCGAGCGGGGACGCGCTGCGCGCGAAAGCGCCTGGCGAGGCGTGGAGGAGGCATGCGTCGGCGTCGTACTCGCCCGGGACGGTGCCGAAGCGACATGCGCTGGACGCCGTAGGATGGCGACATGGAAGCGAGCGTGGGCGATCGGTGGGGCGAGTACCTCAGGCACGGGCGAGGCATGAGCGATCACACGATCGAGGCGTATCTGGGGGACCTTCGCTCGCTTCTCAGCTTCGCGGGGTTGGCGTGGGAAGCCTCGGCGGCCGAGCTGGCGGAGGCGCTCACTCAACGACGTATCCGATCCTGGCTTGCCGACACGCTCGCCCGCGGCGGAGCGCGATCGACGATCGCTCGCCACACCGCGTCGGTGCGCCACTTTACGGCGTGGGCGACACGCGAGGGAATCCTTGCTCACGACCCGGCTGCGTTACTCACGAGCCCGCGCGCCGACCAGCGCCTCCCGGCTCCGCTTGATGAGTCGGAGGCTCGTCTGCTGCTCAACCACGCGCGCGACGAAGCGCGTGGGGGCGGCCCGTCCCAGTTGCGTAACTGGGCGATCCTTGAGCTCATCTACGCGTGCGGACTGCGCGTCTCAGAAGCATGCGGACTCGACATCTCCTCCCTGAACCGTGAGGCGCTCACCGTGCGCGTCACGGGTAAAGGAAACAAGGAACGCGTGGTTCCCTACGGCCCACCGGCAGCCGATGCTCTCGATCACTGGCTGCTGCGCGGGCGTGCGCTTCTCGCGCGCGAAGGCAGCGGGGACGCGCTATTTCTCGGGGACCGCGGCGGGCGCATCGACCCCAGGATTGTTCGTTCGATGGTGCACGCGGCGGCGGCGCGCGCGGGCGTCCACGACGTCGCGCCGCACGGGTTGCGACACTCGACGGCCACGCACCTCCTGCAGGGCGGAGCCGACCTGCGTGCCGTCCAAGAGATGCTGGGCCACGCCTCGCTGGCCACGACGCAGCGCTACACCCACGTTGATACCGCTCGCCTGAGCGCGATCTATCAACGCGCCCATCCGAGGGCGTGATGATCACGAAGGCCCCTGCCGCTCGTCGCCGTCCCAGGGAAGCAGGCGAGGCGGACCAACGGTCAAGCGCAGGGGGTTGACGTAGGTTGTCCGGCCGGTCTTGGCGCCCCAGTGGAGCGTCGTCGAGTCCTGAGAAACCGTCCCGATCTCGTCTCCCTTCTCGACGGTGTCTCCGGCTTTGACGCGCGGGTCGATCGGCAGGTACGTCGACCATATCGAGCGGTCGCCCATCGTGTGTCGAATCGATACGACTCCCCGCCCGCCGACGCGGCCCGCAAAACTGACTGTTCCCTGCGCGCAGGCGTAGACCGGACGTCCCGGCCCGTATGCGAGCGTGACTCCGCGCCTGCCGGGAAGCCAATCGTGGGCGGGCGGGGCAAAAGACGACACGACCGGCACGGGGTCCCCGGTGGGCCACTGCCACACGCCGGGGCGCTCGGCGACGCTCGGCGACGGCGCCGACGCCAGGGCCACGCACGCAAGGGCGACACCCAGGAACGGGTGACGACAAGAGGAGAGAGAAAGGGCCATAGCCCCACGATGCCCGCCGAGGCCTCGTCGCGCCAGAGGTCCTCAACCGCCTGTGGATACGATGCGCGCTCGCTTCCCGCCTGTGAACTCGGTCGCAGGCCGACGAATGAGCCTCGGCCATCCGAGCATGCGGCCAGCGCGCAGTCGGCAACCTCTCACGCGCTGTGGCTGACACGGGAAGGCCTGTGCGGTACGATTACCGGGCGCTTGCCTTGTGCAAGTGACTTCGCGTGCCATTGTCGCAAGCCCGGGGAGAGCTTCCCGGAAGGCGAGGCGCGGCAGCCTCGGTCCCCTCGGGGATGGTTGCCGGTCATGGCACCAGGGTGCGCCCTCGCGCACAGACAACCGATAACACGGGGGAAACCCCACCGATCACTCGCGACTTGCGGGGAAAGGACGAGCCATGGCAATCGTTACCATGCGTCAGCTCCTCGAGTCCGGTGTCCACTTCGGTCACCAGACTCGCCGTTGGAACCCGAAGATGAAGCGCTTCATCCTCACCGAGCGCAACGGCATCTACATCATTGACCTGCAGCAGACCATCGCCGACATCGACATCGCCTTCGATTTCGTCAAGCAGACCGTTGCCCACGGCGGCACCCTGCTGTTCGTCGGCACCAAGAAGCAGGCCCAGGAAGCGGTTGCCGAACAGGCTCAGCGTGTCGGCATGCCCTACGTGAACCACCGTTGGCTCGGCGGCATGCTCACCAACTTCTCGACTGTTGCCACGCGTCTGCAGCGCCTGAAGGAACTCGAGCAGATCGACTTCGACGATGTGGCCGCCTCCGGGCACACCAAGAAGGAACTGCTCATGATGCGCCGCGAGAAGGACAAGCTCGCCCGCACCCTCGGCGGCATCCGCGACATGACGAAGGTTCCCTCCGCCGTGTGGATCGTTGACCCCAAGAAGGAGCACCTGGCGGTTTCCGAGGCACGTAAGCTGCGCATCCCGATCGTCGCCATCCTCGACACGAACGCCGATCCGGACGAGGTCGACTACCGTATCCCCGGCAACGACGACGCGATCCGCGCTGTTGCCCTGCTGACCCGCGTGGTCGCAGACGCCGTCGCCGAGGGCCTCATTGCCCGCTCCGACGTGCGTAAGGGCAAGGGCGAGGAGACCGACGCGGAGCCTCTGGCCGAGTGGGAGCGCGAGCTCCTTGAGGGCGAGGTCAAGGCCGACGAGGCTGCCGCCGCCGAAGAGGCCGCCCCCAAGCAGGACTGAACGTTTTACTGAGAGGAATCATCCGATGGCGAATTTCACCGCTGCCGATGTGAAGGCGCTGCGTGAGCAGACCGGCGCCGGCATGATGGATGTGAAGAAGGCCCTGACCGAGGCCGATGGCGACGCCGAGAAGGCGCTGGAGATCATCCGTCTGAAGGGCCTGAAGTCCCTGTCCAAGCGCGAGGGTCGCCAGGCGGCCGCAGGCCTGCTCGCGGCCACGACCGACGGCACCGTCGGCGTGCTCGTCGAGGTCAACTCCGAAACGGACTTCGTGGCCAAGAACCAGAAGTTCATCGACTTCGCGAACGAGGTCCTGGACGCCGCCGTGACGTCCGCGGCCGCCGACCTGGATACCCTGCTCGCCGCCCCCATGGGCGAGGGCACCGTGAAGGACCGCTTGGACGCCTTCGCCGCGATCATCGGTGAGAAGCTGCAGATCGGCCGCATCGTGCGCGTCGAGGGCGAGAACGTCGACCTCTACCTGCACCAGACGAACCCCGACCTGCCCCCGCAGGTGGGTGTCTTCGTCGTCACCGATGCGGCCGGCAAGGCGGTCGCTCACGACATCGCGATGCACGTTGCCGCCTACATGCCGGCCTACCTGGATCGCGACGCGGTGCCCGCCGACGTGCTTGACAAGGAGCGCGCGACCCTCGAGAAGATCACCCTCGAGGAGGGCAAGCCCGCCAACATTGTCCCCAAGATCGTTGAGGGTCGCCTCAACGCGTTCTACAAGGACAACTGCCTCGTCGATCAGGCCTTTGCACGTGACCCCTCGAAGTCCGTGGCTCAGGTTCTGAAGGAGGCCGGCGCGCATGTGACCCAGTTCGTGCGCGTCCACGTCGGCGCCTGATTGACTCGGTCGTCGCCTTGGCGACAGTTGGCAGCGGCCCCGCCTCACGGCGGGGCCGCTCCTGGCTTTACGGGTAGTATGGTCACTAACCGTTTCGCCCTGCCGGGCCGTCACTAAGGAGAAGCGTCATGTCGACCCACCGCCGCGTTTTGCTCAAGCTATCTGGAGAGGCATTCGGAGGTGGAACGATTGGGCTGGATCCGTCGGTTGTGCGCGATATCGCCGAGCAGGTGGCGCGCGCGGTTCGCGAAGGAGTACAGGTCGCCATCGTCGTCGGCGGTGGTAACTTTTTCCGCGGCGCTCAGCTCGCCCGAGAAGGCCTCGAACGCTCGCGCGCCGACTACATGGGGATGCTCGGAACGGTCATGAATGCCCTCGCGCTGCAGGATTTCGTCGCTCAGGCGGGCGTTCCCGCTCGCGTGCAGACGGCGATCACGATGGCTCAGGTTGCCGAGCCGTACCTGCCGCTTCGCGCGATTCGACACCTGGAGAAGGGGCGGGTCGTCGTCTTCGGAGCGGGCGCGGGTTTGCCCTACTTCTCGACGGACACGGTCTCTGCCCAGCGCGCGCTGGAGATTCACTGCGATGAGCTCCTCGTTGCGAAGAATGGCGTGGATGGTGTGTACGACGACGACCCGAACCGCAATCCCGATGCGCGGCGATTCGATACCCTCACCTACTCGGAGGCGCTGCGGCGGGACCTGAAGGTGATCGACGGCTCCGCGTTGGCGCTGTGCCGCGACAACGGCCTGACGACGCGCATCTTCGGTATGGGGGGCGAGGGTGCGGTCACCCGCGCGCTCATGGGCGACGAAATCGGTACGCTAGTGACAGCGTGATATAACCTTCAGAGACGACCTACGTTAAGGAGCACACAGTGATCGACGATATTCTCCTCGAGGCAGAGGACAAGATGGATAAGGCTGTCGACTCGGCGAGCCACGAGTTTGCAAACATCCGGACCGGACGTGCGACCTCTTCCATGTTCGAGCAGCTCATGGTTGACTACTACGGCGCGCCGACGCCGATGCAGCAGCTGGCGAGCTTCCAGATCCCGGAGGCGCGCACCGTCCTGATTTCTCCCTTTGATCGCACGGCGACCCAGGAGATCATCCGCACGCTGCGCGAATCGGACCTGGGTGTCAACCCCACCGACGACGGCAACGTCGTGCGCGTGGTGCTGCCCGCCCTGACCGAGGAGCGCCGTAAGGAGTACGTCAAGCAGGCCAAGAGCAAGGCCGAAGACGGGCGTGTCTCCGTGCGCGGCGTGCGCAGGAAGGCCAAGGACCAGCTGGACCGCCTCAAGAAGGACGGGGAGGTATCGGAGGACGACACCGCGCGTGCGGAGAAGTCTCTCGACGCGATGACGAAGGCTCACACCGACAAGATTGACAAGATGCTCGCCACGAAGGAAAGCGAACTGCTGACGATCTGATGGCCTCACCGGATCAATCGTTTCTTGCCCGTGTCTTTTCCCCGGGGCCCACTCGCGTGCACCAGCCGACGAGTGGGGCGACGGGGAAGGCGGGGCGCAACCTCCCGCAGGCGGTTACGACGGCCATCGTCCTCATCGTCGCGGTTGCCGTTCCGCTGTTCACCTCGCTGCCTGCCTTCGTCGGGGTCATCGGCTTCGTGTGCCTGATCGGCATCTGGGAACTGGCGGGAGCCTTTGCGCGCATGGGCGTCACCCTCGCGGTGACGCCGCTGTACGTCGGCGCCATCGGCATGGTGACATGCGCCTGGTGGTTGGGCAGCGAGGGCATGCTCTTCGCCCTGTACATCACGGTCTTCGTGTGCGCCGCGTGGCGCCTGCTTGACCGCAGACAGGAATCGCGCATGAGCGACGTCGTCTCCTCGGCATTCACTGCACTCTACGTGCCCTTCCTGGCCTCGTTCGTCGTGTTGATGCTGGCCGCCTGGCGCTCGCCGTGGGTGTTCGTCGTCTTTGAGTTGATGGTCATTGCCAACGACACGGGTGGATGGGCGCTCGGTGTCCTCTTCGGTAAGCACCCGATGGCTCCGGCTCTGTCGCCGAAGAAGTCGTGGGAGGGCTTCGCCGGGTCCGCGCTCACCTCGACCGCCGTGGGCGTCGTCGGCCTCTGGCTTCTCGGCGCCTCCTGGTGGTGGGGAGTCGTCGCGGGAGTCGCCATTGCTTTCGTTGGCACGATGGGCGACCTCACTGAGTCGCTGATCAAACGCGAGGCCGGCCTGAAAGATATGTCGCAGATCCTTCCCGGGCACGGCGGTGTTCTCGACCGGGTCGATGCACTGCTCATGAGCGCACCGGTGGCCTACTTCATCTTCGCGTGGGCGCTACCGGGTATTTCGTGGGAGTCGAGCCATTGATCCAGTCCACGAGAAGAAGCCGTCGTGACGGTGGACGTCGCGACCCGCGAGTCTCCCTCGCCGGGGAGTCGGCGCGCCGGGAGGTTCGGCCCACCGACCAACCCCCGGAGGGCGCCACTCACAGGGACGCCAAGCCGGTCCTGTCCTTTACGGCCAAGCGCCGAGGCAAGGCACCATCTCACCTGGCTGACCTTGACAGCGCCGCGCGCAAGCAGGTCGTGAAGGACCTCGGCTTCCCGGCCTTTCGAGCCGATCAGCTCTCCCGCCACTACTTTTCTCATTTCGAGGCCGATCCGGCGCGGATGAGCGACATTCCAGCCGGGATGCGCGAGGCCGTGGCCGAGGCGCTCCTGCCACACCTGGTGACGAAGGTCGTCTCGCTCGAGGCGGACGGAGGGCGCACGATCAAGGACCTGTGGCGACTCTACGACGGAGCTCAGGTCGAGTCGGTGCTCATGCGCTACCCCCAGCGTACGACTCTGTGCGTCTCTTCCCAGGCGGGCTGCGGCATGGCCTGTCCTTTCTGCGCGACGGGACAGATGGGTCTGACTCGCAACCTCTCGACGGCTGAGATCGTGGATCAGGTGCGGGCCGCGCAGGCATCGTGCCGCGACGGGGCGTTGGCGGGAGGGCCCACGACCCTGTCCAACGTGGTCTTTATGGGGATGGGGGAGCCGCTGGCCAACTACAAGACGGTTGTCGCTGCGCTGCATCGGTTGATCGATCCTGCGCCCGAGGGCTTCGGCATGAGCGCACGCAACATCACGGTGTCGACCGTCGGACTGGTTCCCGCGATCAAGAAGCTCGCCGGCGAGGGAATGCCGGTGACGCTCGCCGTGTCGTTGCATGCGCCGGACGATGATCTCAGGGACGACCTGATTCCGATCAATTCGCGTTGGAAGGTCGGCGAGCTTCTCGATGCCGCTCGCGGTTACTTTTTGGCAACGGGGCGCCGAGTTTCGATCGAGTACGCGTTGATCAAGGACATGAACGATCAGGAGTGGCGCGCTCAGCTGCTGGCGGACGAGCTCAATAGGCGCGGGCACGGGTGGGTACACGTCAATCCGATTCCTTTGAACCCGACCCCCGGCTCGATTTGGACGGCGTCGACGCGGCGTGCCCAGCATGCGTTCGTGTCGCGGCTGCGTGACAACGGCATCGCGACCTCCATTCGTGACACGCGAGGCTCGGACATCGACGGCGCCTGCGGCCAGCTGGCGACGGCGCACTCCGGGGGTGCCTCGATGCGACAGGAGAAAGCGTGAGTGAGCGGCGAGCGTTCCGGCGCGAGAGAAGCGCGGGCTTTTGGCCTACGCTATCGGGTAGCCTCTGGTTGGGGACTGCGGGCGCGGTCGATGAGTATCTTTGTGCCAGGACAGAGAATTAGGAGTAGTGATGACTGAGTTTCCTACGGTGAGTATCTTCTCGAAGGGCTATGACCGCGCTCAGGTTGACGCGTTCTTTGAAGATGCGCGGCGCGCGTACGAGGGTGGGGTTCCGCCCGAGCAATTCAGTGCCGAGCAGGTGCGCCTGGCGACGTTTGAGCTCAAGAGCCGGGGCTACAGCATCGACGCTGTTGACGGTGCGATGAATCGCCTTGAGGCTGCCTTCGTCAACCGGGATCGAGCGGATTCGGTCGCGGCCGACGGCGAGGCCGCCTGGTATGACCGAGTTGCCGACCGTGCGACCACCCTCTATCCCAGGCTCCAGAGACCGCGCGGTGAGCGCTTCTCTCACCCGACGTCGGGACGCGGGTACGCGTGCGAGGAGGTTGACGACCTGTTGGATCGTATCGCGGCCTACTTTGACGAGGCCGCAGAGTTGACCGCGGACGAGATCCGCCACGTGACCTTCCGTCCCAAGCGCGGCAAGAAGGCGTACGCGGAGGGGCCGGTGGATGCCTACCTGGGGCGTGCGGTCGAGATTCTTCTCGCGGTTGACTGATGAGTGATTCGTGCTCTCCTCACGGCGAAACGATCCCCGTCGTCCTGCTGGGCTCGACCGGATCGATAGGAACGCAGGCACGCGAGGTCATTGAGGCTCACCGCGGGCGCTTTGACGTCGTGGGCTTGAGCGCGGGCGGATCGACGCTGGGTGAGCTCGCCGCGCAGATTGTCGCGTTGAAACCGTCGTTCGTCGCGGTGGCGCGTGATGTGCGCAGCCAGCTGGAGGCGGCCGTGCGGGAGCTGGGGGCACGGTGCCCCGAGGTGTTCGTGGGCGCGCAGGCATCGGTCGAACTGGTGCGGGCGAGCGCCGAGCTCGTCGGCACCGACCCGGGTCGCCCTCGCCTCGTCGTTCTCAACGGTATCACCGGCGGCGTGGGACTGCCGGCGACGCTTGCGGCCCTGCAATGCGGAGCACGCCTGGCGCTGGCGAATAAGGAATCCCTGGTCGTGGGCGGAGCGCTCGTGCGGGACGCGATGCGTTTCCCGGGCCAGATCGTCCCCGTCGACTCCGAGCATTCGGCCATCGCGCAGGCGTTGGCGTCGGGCGTCCACGAGAAGGGGCTGACCTCGCCGCGTTTGTCGGGGCGTTCGGAGGTTGCGCAGATCGTCCTGACTGCGTCGGGTGGGCCCTTCCGCGGACGAAGCCGTGCCCAGCTGCGGGGCGTGCGTGCCGAACAGGCCCTCGCCCATCCGACGTGGCAGATGGGTCCGGTCGTCACGATCAACTCTTCGACGCTGGTCAACAAGGGGTTGGAACTCATCGAGGCACACCTCCTGTTCGACGTCGAGCCGAGCAACATCGTTGTGACGATTCACCCGCAGTCGATTGTTCACTCGATGGTTACCTGGCAGGACGGGGCGACGACGCTCCAGGCCTCACCTCCCGACATGCATCTGCCGATCGCGCTGGGGTTAACGTGGCCGGAACGCCTGGTCGGCGTTGAGGAACCGCTCACGTGGCGCGATGCGTCGTCGTGGACGTTCGAGCCGATTGATGCCGAGACGTTCCCGGCGCTCGAGCTGGCACGTTTCGCCGTGGGCGCGTCTGCGACCCACCCGGCTGTCCTCAATGCGGCAAACGAGGTCCTCGTCGACGCGTTCTTGGCCGGTGCTGTCCCGTGGCTCGCGATCGTCGACACGGTGTCGGCGGTTCTCCAGGAGCACGAGGGAGTTGCCGCCCCCTCGCTTGATGACATTGTGGCGGCGCAAGAGTGGGCGGTTCGTCGCGCACACGAAGTGGTGCGCGCTGGCCGATGGAAGGATATGTGAGTGGGTTCGGTTTTGGGCATCGTCGTTATCGTTGTCGGCATTCTCGCCTCGGTGGCGCTGCACGAGCTGGGACACATGATTCCCGCGAAGACGTTCGGCGTGCTCGTCCCCGATTACGCGGTGGGTTTCGGTCCGGCCCTGTGGAAGAAGAAGATCGGGGAGACCACCTACGCGCTGCGTGCCATCTTGTTGGGCGGATACGTCAAGATCATCGGCATGTATGCCCCCGCCCGTGCGGGCACGCGCCTGGTGGGGCGTAGCGGTAAGCCGACGCTCGCCCAGGAGGCTCGGCAGGGCTCCGCGGAGGAGATCCCAGCGGGGCAGGAGTCGCGCGCCTTCTACCTGCTGAGCGCGCCGAAGAAGATCGCCGTCATGCTGGGCGGGCCCCTCATGAACCTGCTGATCTGCGTCGTGCTCTCGGCCGTCACCATGATGGGAATTGGCGCACCCACTCCGTCGCGTACGATCGCCGATGTGCCGACGACGGTGAGCACGCCGGGCGGCGAACTGGCGTCGCCGGCGCATGAGGCCGGGGTTCTGCCCGGCGACACCGTCGCGGCGTGGAACGGCACGCCCGTGTCCTCCTTCTCCCAGTTGCAGCAGCTGATCGGAGCGACCCCCGAGGGCGAGGCCGGCGTCCTCAGCGTCGAGCGCGAGGGAACACGCCTTGACCTGACTCTCACCCCGGTGACGGGGGCAAGCGGCGGACGCATCGTGGGGATTACGGCCGGTTACGAGTACGTATCAGCGTCGGTGGGCGAGGTAGCGAGCGCGAACTGGCAGATGTTGACCGGCACGCTCGCGGTTGTCGGCAGGTTGCCGGTGGCCGTGTGGGAGGTTGGTCGCTCGGTGTTCACTGATGCGCCGAGGGATGCCTCTGGTGTCGTCTCCGTCGTCGGTGTGGGGCGCTTGGCCGGGGAGGTGACGGGGGATTCCCAGGCGTTGGGCCTGCGCGATACCCGCCAGGTCGTGGCCGTCCTGTTGAGCCTGTTGGCCTCGCTCAATATGGCGCTCTTCGTTTTCAACCTGATCCCCCTGCCGCCCCTGGACGGAGGACACATCGTGGGCGCGCTCTTCGAGGGAGCGCGGCGCCAGGTGGCGCGCCTGCGAGGCGCGAGCGACCCCGGGCCCGCGGACACCGCTCGTCTGGTGCCCCTGACGTGGGCGGTTGGCTCCCTCCTGGTGGCCATGAGCGTGATCCTCATCGTCGCTGATATCGTCAAGCCGATTAGCCTGGGCTGATCGGGTGGCGTCCGGCCGGACGTGGCGGGGCGCGAAAGCGACTCTGACCACGTGATCGTTGTCCGCGTGGGACTGTTCGTCCCGTGTGCGCGATAATGGGCCGGTGAGTGAAATCAATCTTGGTATGCCCGGCGCCTCTTCGGCTCCCTTCCCGCGCAAGCCCACGCGCCAGATCATGGTCGGCGACACGCCTGTGGGTGGAGGCGCTGCGGTGTCGGTGCAGTCGATGACGACGACGAAGACGCACGACATCGGTGCGACCCTGCAGCAGATCGCCGAACTAACGGCCGCCGGCTGCGACATTGTTCGCGTGGCTTGCCCGACCGATAAGGATGCCGATGCGTTGGCGGTCATCGCCAAGCAGTCGCGCATCCCCGTCATCGCCGACATTCACTTCAAGCCGAAGTACGTGTTCCAGGCGATCGAGGCCGGCTGCGGTGCCGTCCGGGTCAACCCCGGCAACATCCGTCGCTTTGACGATCAGGTGAAGGACATCTGCAAGGCCGCCTCCGACCACGGAACGTCCCTGAGGATCGGGGTCAACGCGGGGTCTTTGGACCCGCGCCTGCTCAAGAAGTACGGTCGCGCGACTCCCGAGGCCTTGGTGGAGTCGGCGATCTGGGAGGCCTCCCTCTTCGAAGAGAATGACTTTCATGACTTCAAGATTTCCGTGAAGCATCACGATGTTCTGACGATGATCCAGGCCTATCGAATGCTGTCCGAGGCGGGGGACTGGCCGCTTCACCTGGGCGTGACTGAGGCGGGGCCGGCTTTCCAGGGGACCATCAAGTCGGTGTCGGCCTTCTCGATTCTCCTCGCGGAGGGCATCGGTGACACCATTCGCGTCTCGCTGTCGGCCCCTCCCGTGGAGGAAGTCAAGGTGGGCACGAAGATGCTCGAGTTCATGGGCCTGCGCGACAAGACGCTCGAGATCGTCTCCTGCCCGTCGTGCGGACGGGCGCAGGTAGATGTGTGGACGCTCGCCGAAGAAGTCACCGAAGGCCTGAAGGACCTGACGGTTCCGTTGCGGGTCGCCGTCATGGGCTGCGTCGTCAACGGCCCCGGCGAGGCTCGCGAGGCCGACCTTGGCGTGGCCTCGGGTAACGGCAAGGGCCAGATCTTCATTCGCGGCGAGGTCGTGGAGACCGTCCCCGAGGACCAGATCGTGGAGACCCTTATCAGGCGCGCGGGCGCCCTCGCCGAAGAACTCGGATTGGAACCCGGTTCGGGTAGCGTCGAGGTCGCTCCGGTGAGCGCCCCCCAGGCCAAGCTCCCCGGAATCGACTTCTGAGCCTGCGTCGTCACCCTCGAAGAAAAGGAGCGCAGCATGCGCATTCAGACTCTCGTTGGACTCTCCCTCGTCGCGGGCGCGTGCGCGCTGGCCGCTTCGGGCTTTCCGCGTCGGATCGGCCTGACCGCCTCGCAGGCAGACGTGTCTCTCCCGGGTGACCTGATCCTGCCCGGAGCCAACGTTGTCGTTGACCGAGGGGTGGCGATCGATGCTCCCTCGTCCGTGGTGTGGGACGTGCTGGGGCGCGCCTTCGAACCCGACGACGAGTCGACGATCATCGAGATCCGCGATGAGGATTACATCCTCATGCGCGTCGCGCCGCCCGCCTCCCCGCAGGGCACGCCGGCGTCGGGCACCTGCGTGATCGCCTTGCTTCCCCTCTCGCCGGGCCGCACGCTCGTCCACATCCGAGAACGCCACGAGGTCAGCGGGCGCGAGCGCGCGCTCGTGTGGGCGGGAGTGAGTGCCGAGTCGGCCTCATCGTGGTCGATGCTGCGCGATCTGCGCGACGCCTGTGTGGCGGGCGTCGTCGACGCCTGAGACCGTTTCTTCCGCTCGAATGGACATCATCCCGGGGCGATGCTGTAGTATCGGTGGGTACGCAACGCCAACGGGGATGTTGCTCTCGTCCGAAGGGGGATGGAATGGTCACCAGCTCGACCGCGCCGCTCATCGTTGTGGGATTGTCGATCGCATTCCTGTGGGCGTGGGCGTGGTGCGGGGTGGGAGCCAGCGCGCGGCGGATGTCTCTTCGTCTTGAGCTTTCCGGCGGCGACGCGCCCGGGGAAGTGTTCCGTGTCGTGTGGCCTCTCATGCCCTTCCTGTCGGTCAGCTGGTTCGTGGTAGCCGACATCGTGGGGCGCGAAGCGCGCGGCCTTGACGTGCTGGGTTCGTGCGCGATCCTCGTCTCTATCTTCGCGCTCATGACCCTCCTGGCGATTCAGTCGCTCTACCTGGGTGGGCTTCCTGAGTGGGCCTACCCGGGGTGGATGGCTCGCCGCTACTACCGTGCGCATCCCCAGGCGCGCGAGGCCGAGCTCGGTTCGGTGGCCGACGTGGCCTAGGGGCTGCTTCCCGCGTCGGTGGTGCCACTCGCCCAGCGGGCGCGAAGTAACGTACTCTTGGACCATGCTTCGAAATCTCTCGACTTTCTTCCTGCGAACCCTGCGCGAGGACCCGGCGGACGCCGAGGTTAACTCCCATAAGCTCCTGGTTCGCGCCGGTTACATTCGCCGCACCGCTCCGGGCATCTACACGTGGCTTCCTCTCGGCCTGCGCACGCTGCGCAAGATCGAGGACATCGTGCGTGAAGAAATGGATGCGATGGGCGCGCAGGAGGTTCACTTTCCGGGCCTGATCCCCGCTGAGCCCTACAAGGCAACGAACCGTTGGGAGGAGTACGGGCCGACGCTGTTTAAGCTGGAGGACCGCAAGGGCGGCGACTACCTGCTGGCGCCGACCCACGAGGAGATGTTTACCCTCCTCGTCAAGGACATGTTCTCCTCGTACAAGGATTTGCCGACAACGCTGTATCAGATCCAGACGAAGTACCGCGACGAGGCGCGCCCGCGCGCCGGGTTGATTCGCGGACGCGAGTTCGTCATGAAGGACGCCTACTCCTTCGACGTCACCGAGGTCGGCCTCGACGCTTCCTACCAGGCCGAACGCGACACCTACGAGCGCATCTTCACCCGCCTGGGCCTGCGCTACGTCATTGTCTCTGCGATGAGCGGCGCCATGGGCGGCTCGCGGTCGGAGGAGTTCCTTCACCCCTCGCCCATCGGTGAGGACACCTTCGTCGCCTCCCCGGGCGGCTACGCTGCAAACGCCGAGGCGGTGACCACGGTCGCACCCGATGCGGTGGATGCCTCCGGCGTGCCGTCTCCACTCGAGGTGCCCACGCCCGACGCGCCGACGATCGAGTCGCTGGTTGACCTGCTCAACGCCGAGCATCCGCGCGAAGACCGCCCGTGGCAGGCGGCCGATACTCTTAAGAACGTGGTGCTCACGCTGACCCACCCCGACGGTAAGCGCGAGCTTCTTGTCGTGGGTATCCCCGGAGATCGCGACATTGACATGAAACGGCTCGAGGCCTCTGTCGCCCCGGCCGAGGTTGACATGGCCACCGACAGTGACTTCGCGGGGCACCCCGAGCTGGTCCGCGGCTACATCGGCCCCCAGGTGCTGGGGCCGAACTCCCCAGCGCGCACGGTGGATTCAGAAGGAAACACCAGCGGTAGCGTGCGCTATCTCGTGGACCCGCGAGTGGTCGAGGGAACCGTGTGGGTGACCGGTGCGAACGCCGACAAGCGCCACGTCCTGAACCTGGTGATGGGCCGCGACTTCGCAGCCGACGGCACGATCGAGGCCGCTGAGGTCCGCGAGGGCGATCCGGCCCCCGACGGATCGGGTCCCCTCCACCTCGAGCGTGGCATCGAGATCGGCCACATCTTCCAGCTCGGACGCAAGTACGCGCAGGCCCTGGGGCTGACGGTGCTGGACGAGTGTGGCAAGACGCAGGTGGTGACGATGGGCTCCTATGGCATCGGTGTCACCCGCGTGATGGCGGCCCTCGCGGAGGCCAACTGCGACGAGCGCGGCCTGAGCTGGCCCGCCCAGATTGCCCCCTTCGACGTGCACGTTCTCGCCACCGGCAAGGGGGAGGAGGTGTTCGCTACCGCCGCGTCTCTGGGGGATGAGCTCGACGTAGCGGGACTGGATGTCCTCGTTGATGATCGGCGCAAGGTGAGCGCCGGGGTGAAGTTCAAGGACTTCGAGCTGGTGGGCATTCCCTTCGGCCTCGTGGTCGGACGGTCCCTGGCCGACGGAAAGGTCGAGATTCGCGTGCGGGCCACGGGTGAGACGATCGTCGTGCCGGTCGAGGAAGCCGCCGCGCGACTGCGCGAGCTCCACGGCGCGGCCGTGAAGGGAGAATGAGATGGCTATTCGTCCGATTCGCATCATCGGAGATCCAGTGTTGCGCACCGTGTGTGATCCGATCACGGAGATCACCCCGTCCGTGAAAGCTCTCGTTGAGGATCTCCTCGAGGGAGTCGACATGGAGGGGCGCGCCGGGCTCGCGGCCAATCAGATCGGTGTCAGCCTGCGCGCCTTCTCCTGGAACATCGACGGAGATATTGGCTACGTGCTCAACCCCCGCATCGTGGCGCTGAGCGAGGACGAGTACCAGGATGGGGACGAGGGATGTCTCTCGGTTCCCGACCTGTGGTACCCGACCAAGCGCTCGTGGTACGCCCGCTGCGAGGGAACGGACCTGGACGGCAAGAAGGTTGTCGTCGAAGGTGAGGAGCTGATGGCGCGTTGCATCCAGCACGAGTGCGATCACCTTGATGGTCACATCTACATCGACAGGCTCGACCGGCCGACGCGGAAGAAGGCGCTGCGCGATATTCGCGCGGCAGGTTTCTGAGGCGGCGGTCGCGCCATCACGTGAGCGCGCCGGGGTATTGCAGTGCATTGCCCGGCGCGTTCGTCTATCCTGTAAGCACATCGCACGTGTTGTCGACGGACCGCTCGGCGCCTCCGGTTGCTGGTTAGGACGTAGGGGAAGACGATCCTGAACAAGCAAACAGGAGGAACAATGAGAGGGACATACACCCGCGGTGTACTTTTCGTGCACTCAACACCGCCCGCTCTGTGCCCGCACATCGAGTGGGCGCTGGGCACCGCGCTCGGCCAGGAGGTTCACCTCCAGTGGTCGGATCAGGAGGCGGCGCCGGGCATGGTTCGCTGCGAGTTCTCGTGGGTCGGACCCATCGGCTCGGGCGCCCGTTTGGCGTCCGCTCTGCGAGGATGGGAGCACCTGCGCTACGAGGTGACGGAAGAGGCCACGGCATCGAGTGACGGCGGCCGCTGGTGCCACACTCCCTCGCTGGGCATCTTCCACTCCCAGATGGACACGGCGGGCAACGCCGTCGTGCCCGAAGACAGGGTTCGTGCTGCCCTGGAGGCGGCATCGTCCTACGAGGAGCTGCGCGAGGGATTGAACCTTGCGCTGGGGCAGGCCTGGGACGACGAGCTCGAGTCCTTCCGCTACGCCGGCGTCGGTGCGCCGGTTCGCTGGCTCAACAACCGGGTGGGCTGATGGGGTCCATCGCCGATCTTCTCGGCGATCAGCTGCGCGCGGGCTTAGCGCAGCTGGCCGACGCCGAGGCTCCTCCCGAGGACGACGCACCCTCCTCGGGAGGCGAGAGCGCGTCGGATGCCTCCGAGAGGGCGCGCATCATCGCGATGGAGGCCGCGGCCGACGAGGCCGAGATCGATCCGGCGCGCGTGAGGGGACGGGACAGCCTGCGCGGCGATCTTGACCTCGATGACATCTCCCTCTACGCTCTCGTGGCGCGCATCGAACGCGAGGCGAAGGTGACGCTCGCGGACGCCGAGGTCGAGACGTGGGTGAGCCTGTCGGACCTGTTGGACTCCGTGTCCGAAGCCGCTTCCAATAGCTAGCGAAAGAGCGCGTTAGGGAAGTATCAACGACGTCTCCAATGTTCGTAAAGTGCCGTAATGTCGGGTCTGCCGGGCCTACCATGGAGGCGCATCGCCCGGAACGGACCGGGGAGCGAACTCATGGAAGGAACGATGGTGACCCGCACCGAAGAAGATCTGCTCGGGACCCGCGACGTACCCGATGACGCGTACTGGGGCATTCACACGCTGCGAGCGATCGAGAACTATCAGATCTCCGGACACACGATCAACGAGGCACCCGAGTTGATTCGCGCCTTCGCCCAGGTGAAGAAGGCTTGCGCGATGGCGAACATGCAGCTCAAGGCCATGAAGCCCGCCAAGGCGGAGGCGATCATTGCCGCCTGCGACGAGATCATCGAGGGCGGCAAGTGCATGGACCAGTTCCCCGTCGACCAGTTCCAGGGGGGCGCCGGGACCTCGGTGAACATGAACGCCAACGAGGTGATCGCGAATCTGGCGCTGGAGATCCTGGGGGAGGACAAGGGACGCTACGACATCATCAATCCGAACGATCACGTGAACCGTTCGCAGTCCACGAACGACGCCTACCCGACGGCCTTTCGCATCGCGCTGTGGCGCAAAGTCAACCGCCTGCGCAAGGCGCTGGATGAGCTGGCGGATGCGTTTGACGAGAAGGGAAGCGAGTTCCGCGACGTGCTGACGATGGGGCGCACGCAGCTCCAGGACGCGGTCCCCATGTCCCTGGGCGGCGAGTTCACTGCCTTCGGGCACACCCTGCGCGAGGAGGATGAGCGCCTGGTGAACAACGCGGAGCTCCTCCTGGAAACCAACCTGGGGGCCACCGCGATCGGGACCGGCCTCAACACGCCGGATGGCTATCAGGAGGTCGTCGTGCGCTACCTGCGTCGTATCACGGGCGCGCGCGTGGTGGCCTCTCCGAACCTCCTGGAGGCGACGTCGGACACGGGGGCGTACGTGTCGATGCACGCCACGATCAAGCGCAGCGCGGTGAAGCTGTCAAAGATCTGCAACGACCTGCGACTGCTCGCGTCGGGTCCGCGCGCGGGCCTCAACGAAATCAACCTGCCGAAGATGGCGGCAGGCTCCTCGATCATGCCGGCGAAGGTCAACCCGGTGATCCCCGAAGTCGTCAATCAGGTGTGCTTCAAAGTGATCGGCAACGATCAGACGGTCACGGCCGCCGCGGAGGCCGGTCAGCTGCAGCTCAACGTGATGGAGCCGGTGATCGCCCAAGCCCTCATCGAGTCGATCAATCTGCTGGTCAACGCGTGCGACACGCTGCGTGAGCGCTGCATCAACGGGATCACGGCAAATGCGCAGGTGTGCCGCGCCTACGTGGAGAACTCGATCGGCATCGTCACCTACTTCAACGACGTGATCGGCCACCACCTCGGCGACGTGGTCGGTAAGCGGGCTGCGGCGGAAGGCAAGACGATCCGCGAGGTCATCCACGACATGGAACTCCTGTCGGAGGAGGAGGTGGAGCGGATTCTTTCCCCGGAAAACCTGGCCCACCCCAAGTATGCGGGCACCGAGGAAGAGTAGGCGAAGCACGGATGGGGCCGGGGAGACCACGCAGGAATCCCCGGCCGTCGCCATAGCGGATGCTAGGGGAGGAGCGAGTCCTTGAAGGGGCGCACGAACCTGCCGAAACGCTCCACCCGGTCTGAGAAGTACCGGTAGATGCGCCTGCGCGCATCGCCCACGTACTCGACGGTGTGCAGGTCCTCGTAGCGGAAGCGACCGTTCTCGTCGATGAGGGCAGGGGTGACCAGCCGCTGGATGATCTCGCAGCGAAAATGCGTGTAGCTGCCGTCATCCGTGGCTTCCAGGACACGGCACAGCAGGCTCATCTGAGAATCGTCGAGCACGGGGATGCCGTCGTGGTCGCTTGATGCGACGCGCGTATCGGCGAGCTTGTTCCCGCCCGAAACTGTACCCGCGTACTCGTACAAGCCCATGGCCTCGGCGCCGAAGAGGTTGAGCGAGCAGACGCCGGAGCGCTTGATCGAGCGGGCGGCGTGCGTCGTCGAGTCACAGCCGATCATGACCATCTGTCCCAGCGAGTACGAGGATGATCCCGTCGTGATGCCGACGCCGACGGCTTCGTCCGGGTAGGCCAGGATGTAGACGGGAAAGCCGTAGTAGAACTTCTCGGTGTCATAAGGTAGGTGCATGCCTCCATTGTGCGCCCCACCGGGCATGCGGGCCGAGGCTGAGCCGCGTGTCGGGGGCGGCCCTGGTGACAGCTCGTCGCTTTGCCCGCGATACGGCCGTCCCACGTCTCGGCGATGCGACGAGGCCGGGGACCCCGCGTGGGGACCCCCGGCCTCGCTACGTGGCTAGTTCCGCGAATGGAGGGACGCGGCCCTAGCGTCTCCTACTCCTCGCCGGCGTGGTCGTTGCCCTGGATGGCGTAGTTGAACAGGTCGTACTTGGCGATTGCCTGCTCAACGAGAGAGGGATCGATCTGCCCGGAGTCGGCGAGAGCGGCGAGCGTGCGAACGACCATCGACTCGGCATCGATGTGGAACCAGCGGCGGGCGGCCCGGCGCGTGTCGGAGAAGCCGAATCCGTCGGCGCCCAAGACGTGGTAGTCTCCGGGCACCCACTGGCGGATCAGGTCGGGGAGCATGCGGTCGAAGTCCGAGGACGCGACGAACGGGCCCTCGCGCCCGGCGAGCTTGGCCGACACGAAGGGGGTGCGGCGCGGCTCGGAGGGGTGCAGGTAGTTGTGCTCGTCGGCTTCGAGGCCGTCGCGGCGCAGCTCGTCCCACGAGGTCACGGACCACACGGCGGCGTCCACGCCCCAGTCGCGGGCCAGCAGCTCGCGGGCCTCGCGTGCCCACGGCACGCCCACACCGGAGGCGAGGAGCTGCGCCTTGGGACCACCGAAGTTCTGGTGCTCGTCAAGGTTGTAAATGCCCTTGACGATCCCCTCAACGTCCACGTTCTCAGGCTCTGCAGGTTGGCGGATGGGCTCGTTGTACACGGTGATGTAGTACATGACGTTCGGGTCACGTCCGCCGGCGTCGCCGTACATGCGCTGCAGCCCATCGGACACGATGTGGCGGATCTCGTAGGCGTAGGCGGGGTCGTAGGACACGAAGGCGTGGTTGGTGGCCGCCAGAACCGGGGAGTGGCCATCCATGTGCTGCAGGCCCTCGCCGGCGAGCGTCGTGCGGCCCGCGGTCGCGCCGATGACAAAGCCCTTGGTCAGCTGGTCGCCGGCCGCCCAGAACTGGTCGCCGGTGCGCTGGAAGCCGAACATCGAGTAGAAGATGTAGATCGGCACCATCGGCAGGTCGTGCGTGGAGTAGGCGGTGCCAACGACCTGGAATGCCGCGGCTGATCCGGCCTCGGCGATGCCGGTGTGCATGATGCGGCCCTGCTCGGACTCGCGGTAGGAGAGCATCATGTCGGCGTCAACGGGCGTGTAGGACTGGCCGGTCGTGTTGAAGATCTTCGCCGACGGGAAGATCGCGTCGAGGCCGAAGGTGCGCGCCTCGTCGGGGATGATGGGCACGAAGTACTTGCCGACCTCCTTGTCCTTCATGATGTCCTTGATGAGGCGCACGAGCGCCATCGTGGTGGCGACCTCGAGCTTGCCCGATCCCTTGGACAGTGCCTCGAAGGGGCGGGTCGGGAGGGCGGGGAGTTTGGGCTGACGCTCGGGGCGACGCTCAGGCACCCAGCCGCCGAGGATCTCGCGGCGCTCCTTCATGTACTGCAGGGCCGGGTGGTCGGCCGGCGGCATGTAGTAGGGAGGCTGGTAGGGATCGCGCTCGAGCTCCTCGTCCGTGATCGGGATCTGGAGGCGGTCGCGCAGCTGCTTGGCGTCCTCGAGGGTCAGCTTCTTCATCTGGTGCGTGGAGTTGCGTCCCGCGAAGTGGCTGCCCAGCGCGTAGCCCTTGATGGTGTGGGCGAGGATGACGGTGGGTTGGCCCGTGTGCTCCGTAGCGGCCTTGTACGCCGCGTAGACCTTGCGGTAGTCGTGGCCGCCGCGCTTGAGCTCCCAGATCTGCTCGTCCGTCCAGTTCTTCACCATCTCCTTGGTGCGCGGGTCGCGACCGAAGAAGTGCTCACGCACGTACGCGCCGTCGTTGGCCTTAAAGGTCTGGTAGTCGCCGTCCAGGGTGTCGTTCATGAGGTGAACGAGAGCGTCGTCCTTGTCGGCGGCGAGCAGCTGGTCCCAGCCGCGTCCCCAGATGACCTTGATGACGTTCCAGCCCGCACCCTTGAAGAAGGCCTCAAGCTCCTGGATGATCTTGCCGTTGCCACGCACGGGGCCGTCGAGGCGCTGCAGGTTGCAGTTGATGACAAAGGTCAGGTTGTCGAGGCGCTGCTGGGCCGCGAGCTGCAGCATGCCGCGCGACTCGGGTTCGTCCATCTCACCGTCGCCGATGAACACCCACGTGTGCTGCTGCGAGGTGTCCTTGATGCCGTTCATGAACAGGTAGCGGTCGAACCAGGCCTGGTAGATACCTTCCGCGGGACCCAAGCCGAGGGAGACCGTGGGGTACTCCCAGAAGTGGTCGAGCTGGCGAGGGTGCGGATAGGAGGGCAGGCCGTGGGCGGTGGACACCTGCTGACGGAAGCCGTCCATCTGTTCTTCGGAGAGACGACCTTCGAGGAAGGCGCGCGCGTAGGGGCCGGGGGAGGCGTGACCCTGGAAGAACACGTGATCGCCGCCGCCGGGGTGGTCCTTGCCGCGGAAGAAGTGGTTGAGGCCGACCTCGTAGAGGGTGGCAACCGAGGCGTAGGAGGAGATGTGTCCGCCGACCTTGACGCCGGGGCGCTGGGCGCGCGTGACCTGCACGGCGGCGTTCCAGCGGATCCAGCGGCGGTACTCGCGCTCCATGGCTTCGTCGCCGGGGAAGTAAGGCTCCTGATCAACGCTGATCGTGTTGACGTAGGGGGTCGTGTACTCCTGGGGGAGCTGAACGCCGTTGCGCCGGGCCTCATCAAGCATATGCAGCAGGATGTAGCGCGCGCGGGGACCGCCCTTTTCGTTGATGAGTCCGGACAGGGACTCGACCCATTCGGCGGTCTCCTGGGGGTCGTTGTCGGGAACCTGGGGGACCAGCCCGTTGACGACGGGGTGGAACTCGTGGAGTTGGCTCACGGTGTACCTTCTCGCTTGACTCGGTGCTGCTGGCGCAGCCTGCGTGGGCGGTGCCCTGTGGCGACACCGCACATATCGGGACCATTGTCCCACTATTGGCGGTGCTGTGCGAGCGATTTGCGTGGCCGCGCACTATGACGTGCGTATCACCGAGGCGCGTGCACCTAAAGGATTGGGCGCGGTGGCTCGGTAAACCTGCTGGTCAGCCTCCTTCGCCCGCATCGTTGCCTCGTTGAGAGGCGCCCCTTGCGTTTGATGGTGCCTCATGCCCTAGGATGAAGGCGTGAACGTTGATATGACACTGAGCTTCGGCTCCATGAGGGGCGGTGCTGCACGATGGCAGTGAGCCTGGGTTTTGCTTCCGGCGCGATCGTGCAGGAGTTTTACGTCGATGACGACGTGGACCGCTCGATTCGCGACTCCGTTGAGGCTGAGACCGGCCAGGCCCTGGTCGATGTGGACTACGGCGACGTGGTGGACGGGGCGATCGTGTGGTGGAGGGCCGAGGACGCCGAGGAGGAGGACCTGGCGGACGTCCTGGTGGATGCCATGAGCAACCTGGACGACGGGGGGCTGATCTGGGTGCTGATCCCCAAGGCGGGTCGCCCCAATTCCGTGCGCGTGGGAGACGTGGAGGAGGCCGCGGGGATCGCTGGCCTGCACGCGACGACCTCAACGGCGCTGGGGCAGAACTGGGCGGGGGTGCGCCTGACCGCGCGTCCGCGTTCGCGCCGCTAGTATCACCAACGAGGCCTCGGCGCGGCAGCGCTGTCCTGTGCCGTGTCGCTCGGCCTCGGATATGACCGTGCGCGGTGCTTCTGGTAGATTGGCGCGTGCGTGGGGCCTTTAGCTCAGTTGGCTAGAGCGTCTGGTTTACACCCAGAAGGTCATCGGTTCGAGCCCGGTAGGGCCCACAAACGGCTGGGGCCGGAAGCGACAAGCTTCCGGCCCCAACGCGTGTGCTTGTCTGCTAGTCCGGTCGTGGATCTCCTTCCGATGGATCCAGCTTATTCCGGGCTGCAGCGATGCTTGCGCGTAATTTGGTGACAGAAGGATTGTTAGGGTCTAGAACCGTGAGGCAGTCGGAGAGGAATCCATCGAATACCTCGATCGCTTTTGCGACCATTTTCGCTGACTCATATGCGCGTGCAAGGGCAATTCGAGTGTTAAGTGTGACAGCATCATGTGCACCCCGATGACGGGTGTGATCATCAAGAAGTTCCTCGTATAATATGATTGCTTCTGCATGGCGACCAGCCGCTTGGAGTGTGACTGCAAGATTGTTCCGTGAGGCGATAGTATCGAGATGGTACCTGCCTATGATACGGCTCCGATGGTGAACCACCCTCTGGAAGAAGGTGAGAGCTTCATCGATGCGTCCCGCGTCTTGATATGCGCCTGCAAGATTCGCAAGAGCAATATACGTATGGGGGTGATCTTCACCCAGGATACTAAGGCAATCGGCGCTAACTTGTTCATACAAGGTGATTGCTTCATCGATCCGTTCCGCGTCTTGCAGAGCTCCGGCAAGATTGTTGCATGTTGCTAGC
>NZ_GL622194.1:428480-453766 GCF_000185285.1 Actinomyces sp. oral taxon 180 str. F0310 | reverse complement strand
CCCGCGTCCCGGTATGCTCCCGCTAGAAATGCAAATGATGCCAATGTATGGGGATGAGTGTCACCTAAAACACGTCTCCGATTATTGAGAATATACTCGTAGAGTTCTTGCGCCTCATCGAGCCGCCCCACGGCTTGATATGCGCTTGCTAGGCTGTTCTCAGCGATGAGGGTATTAGGGTGGTCCTCACCAAACACTGTCTTATAATCAACGAGAACTTCTTCGTTCAAGGTGATGCCTTCGTTGAATTTGTTCGTTTCCCTGTATATGTATGCCAGATTGTGGCGTGAGGCCAGAGTATCAGGATGATTTGTGCCCAACAGCCGTGTTCGACCAGCGAGCACCTGCTCTGTCAGTTCACGAGCCTCATGGAGCCGACCGGCTGCCAGGTAAGCTCCTGCGAGATTTGAGCGTGTCGTAAGCGTGGCGCGGTGATCTGCACCCATAACTTGCGCACGTTTTGCGAGAGTAGTTTCAAAAAGGTCGATTGCTTCATTAATGCGACCGGCTTCCTGGTACGCGTATGCGAGGTTGCTGGTTGACGTTAGTGTATTAGGGTGTTCATCTCCCATAAGTTTGGTTTCTTGTGCAACGATCTGCTCATTCAGTGAAATTGCCTTATCCAAATTTCCTAGAGATGCGTATGTGTTCGCGAGGTACCCAAGTAAGGCGAGCGTATCGGAACTTTCGGTACCGAGAACGTTCTGGACGTGGTCAACTGCAACACTAAGGGGAATTGCATTGTAGGAAAGTCCTAAAGTATTTGAGTGGTGGAATGCTTGAGCGAGCGCAAATATTGTCTCGTCACAGTCAAATAGACGCACGGAGTAACTCTGACCGCTAATGGTACGAAGTTGTCTAACAAGATCAAGAGTTTCGCGTCTGCGGGAATCAGTATCGTTGGTACTGAACTGATCGATATCAACGTCATCGAGTAGTGTTGCAGCCGATTCATAGGCCTCCGCAGCTTCATTCTCATCCCAGGACTCGCGGAAAGCCTGCGCCTGAAGGCGATGCAGCATCGTCGTCGCTTTGTCTGTGCTCTGCTGAACGATGGATCTGTGAATGAGCTCAGTGAGCGCATCGTGAGCGTCCTCGTCTTTGGCTTGGTGAGCGCCTTGAAGCTCTTGGTTGTCCTGCTGCTCAATGGTGGGGTCGAGCCATCGCGTGGGCACACCGGACTCCGCGAGTAGCGCAAGCGCACCCAGTTGACGTCGAGCGGACTGTTGCGTCGGTTCTGCTAGATTCTCGAGCGCGTTTTCGATGGCCATGCATAGAGCGGTGGCCACGTCGTCCGCGTAGTAGCCCCCTGGGACCGGGCGGATAGCACGTTCGCTGCCGTATGAGTCGAGTCGTTCTAGGTAGCGGGCAAGCGAAAGGTTGCCGTTGCGTGCAGTCGCGGCGGCTTGTGCGAGAGCCAGAGGTAAGTCTTCGAGGCGGTGTGCCAACGTGTCTGCGGCCTTGTGATCAGTGGAGCTGGTTGTATTGAGCAGGTAGTCGATTGACTGCTCTCGGTCGAAGACCCCGACCTTGATGGTGCCCCACCCCTGAGAGTCCCAGCCTGTGTCGTTCGTCGTTGTTGCGAGAACGCGCAAGTCGTCACCGGTCGGTACGAGTCCGCGAAGGTCGTTGATGTCCTCGACGTTGTCGAAGATGATCAGTCTGTTCGATGCTTCGCTCGAACGGAGGGAGTTCAGGCAGCGTGCGATGAGCTGCTCCCGAGTTGGTTCGTCGCTCGTGTCGATCTTCAGTTCTTTCGCCAGTTCGACCAGGGCGCTTTTTATGGACTCAGGAGAAACGGCATTCACCCATGCAACGAGGCTCCAGTTTGCGTCTTCGCACCGCTTGGCGAGAGCTGCGGCAAGCTGAGTCTTTCCACAGCCACGCATGCCAACCAGAACTGTGCGCTGCTTCGTCGTATCGGTGATCAGCTCGTTTAATTGGTCTTGCTCAACACGAGCGACAAAACGGCTACCAGTAGCAACGTCCGGTCGACTTCCGAACAATACGCGGTGCGGCTTGTCCTCATGACGAGTCACCTCGGCCAGGTTGGACAAGACCGTATCGAGCATCTCATGCGTCATCTCGTGTGCTTGGAGAGAGCGATGCGATTTATCTTGTATCTCGTCTATTCCAGAAAGAATGCTCTTGAACGCCTCAATCTGAAACCTGGGGGACCATGGGGCGAAAGCAGCGTACTGTGTTGCGACTGCCTCAATGAGCTCGTCGAAATATGGCTCAGCTGCAGATTCAACGTTCGTGCGCCGTCTAGCAGCGTAGTCCCGTAGTTTCTCTGGAAAGCTACCGGGGCTGCGGACTGCACTGAGAAGAAGCCCATCATCATTGGCGATCTCGTCGAGGATGATTTCGACCTCGGTGCAAGCCCCCGAGAGCAGACCGGGATCGACGCTTTGGCTGCCACATCGTTCTTGCATCGCCTGTATGCGATTAGCCAAGGTCTGACTGACGCGACGTTCGATCTGGCCCTGAGATTCATCGGTGCGGCGCAACGTGCGTAACAGTGTGCCGAGTAGCTCCTGGCTATCTCCTACAAGATCGGCGGCGAACGCTGCATCACACGCGCGCAACAACATCTTCGTGAGAGCTGCGCCGACACCAACTACCGTCGTAAATACAGGATCGCCCATACCGGCAATGCTATGTCACCCACCTTGACATATGAAAGAAACGCGCGCCTTGCTCGAAGAATAGAGCCTGACAATCGGGGCCGGAGGCGACAGCTTCCGGCCCCTCGGCGTATCTGTCAGCAGCGCACGCCTCACGCGTCAGTCTTCCTGCTCGCGCTCCTCGACGACGTCTTCGCCGACGACGAGCTTGCCGGAGGCGCCAGCGCCGAGCTGCTCCAGGGCCAGGCGGCCCACCATCTGCTGGTTGGTGGTGGTGCGCTGGGAGCGCGCACCCGACAGGAAGCTGAAGAACCAGTTGACCAGCGTGCCCACCTGCGACTTGAAGCCGACGATGTAGAGCAGGTGCAGGAAGCACCAGGCCACCCACGCGACGAAGCCGGTGAGGGTCGTCTTCCCCATCTTCACGACCGCCTGGAAGCGTGCGATCGTCGCCATCGAGCCCTTGTCGAAGTAGGTGAACTCGGTGGCCTTGGGGGCGCGCCCCGCCAGGCGCGCCTTGATCGTGTCGGCGGCGAAGCGCGCGGATTGGATGGCTCCCTGCGCGACGCCGGGGACGCCGGGGAAGGCCATCATGTCGCCGAGCACGAAGATCTCCGGGTGGCCCGGCAGGGTGAGGTCCTTGTTGACGCTCACGCGGCCCGCGCGGTCCACCTCGGCGCCCGTGGCCTCGCCAAGCAGACGGCCCAGCGGGCTGGCGGCGACGCCGGCGGCCCACACCTTGCACACCGACTCGATGCGCTCCTCTTCGCCGGACTTGTACTTCAGCGTCACGCCCTCGGCATCCACGTCGGTGACGAAGGCGTTCATCTTCATTTCGACACCGAGTTTGGCGAGGGCTTCCTCGGTCTTGTGGCCGAGCTTCTCGCCGAACGGGGGCAGCGGGTGGGAGGCTCCGTCGACCAGGATGACGCGGGCCTTCGTCGGATCGATGTTGCGGAACTCCCCGCGCAGGGTCTTGGACGCTAGTTCACGGATCTGCCCGGCCATCTCCACGCCGGTCGGGCCCGCGCCCACGACGACGAAGGTGAGGAGCTTGTCGACCGAGGCCGGGTCGGGTTCGATCTCGGCCAGCTCAAATGCGCCGAAGATGCGGGCGCGCAGCTCAAGCGCGTCGTCGATCGTCTTCATGCCCGGAGCAAAGACGGCGAAGTGGTCGTTGCCGAAGTAGGACTGGCCCGCGCCCGCGGCCACAATCAGCGTGTCGTATTCGGTCTGCTCGTACTTGTTGTGGTTGCGCCACTTCACGACGCGCGCCTCGACGTCGATGTCCTCGACGAGGGCCTGCAAGACCGTCACGTTCTTCTGTCCGCGCAGGATCTCGCGGGTCGTGGGGGCGATGTCGCCCTCGGAGAGGATGCCCGTGGCCACCTGGTAGAGCAGGGGCTGGAAAAGGTGGTGCGAGGTGCGGGCCAGGATGGTGATGTCGGCGTCGGCCTTCCTCAGGCGACGTGCGGCGCTCAGGCCGGCAAAACCGGAACCGATGATGACAATGCGGTGGCGAGGCATGTTAATCTCCTTCAATTAAGCAAGGTCAATCTTACTAATTTATGTGGCACTTACATTATGAAGTGAGGCGCACCTACATTCTTTGTTCGGATATGGCGAAGAGACGCGTAGCCTCAACCGGATCCGGCTTCCCGGTAGTCGTCGTCGGAAGCTGCTCCACCATCATCACGCGGCGCACCTTCTCCCAGGGTGCCAGCACCCCGTCCAGGGCCTCGGACAGGCGCTCCACCGTCAGGGACGAGGCCTCGTCGCGTCCAGCGGGGGAGGCGACGATGAGCGCGGCCACGACCTGACCCCAGCGCTCATCCGGCAGGCCGACGACGAGGGCATCCGAGACGGCCTCCAGGGTTCGCAGCGCGCGCTCGACCGACGGGGGAGCGACGAGCTCCCCGGCCGTGTTGATCATCCGGTGAGCGCGCCCCACCAGGTGCAGCCAGCCGTCATCGTCGCGCGTAGCAAGGTCGCCGGTATGCAGCCACTCCTCGCTGCTGACGACGCCGGGGCCTCGCACCCAGATCTCGCCAATCTCGCCTGCGTCGGCCTCGCGCTCGTCGTTGGCCATGACGCGCAGGTCCACGTAGGGGAAGGGAGCGCCGAGCGATCCGGTGGGTGCGCCGCAGTCGGGCGTCGCAACTGTACCCGCACCCGACGTCTCCGTCATACCCCACACGTGGATCGGGGACACGCCGACCCTGCGCATCATGTCGGCCACGTCGCCCGTCAGTGCGTCACCTCCGATCAGCGGGCGCGTCCACGAGGACAAGTCTCCGCCGCCACGGTCGAACTCCTCCACGAGGGCACGCACAATCGCGGGCACGGCGAACATCATCGAGATCCGATAGCGCTCAATCGCGTCCAGCACGCCGCGAGCGTCAAACGACCCGGGGAACCCCAGCGTCACGAGCGTGCCGCCGTGAGTCCACACGTCCAGCGACGTGCCGTTGAATCCGCCGATGTGGCTCACGGGAGCGCACACGCCCACGACCGAGGAGGCTGGCGCGTAGTCGAAGCCCTCGCGGAAGTTCGCCGACCCCCACCACATGACCTCGTGAGTGAGCTCGACCGGGCGCGGCATGCCCGTTGAACCCGACGTGAAGAGAATCGCCGCGAGCTCGGCGCCGCAGCGCGCGGGTTCGCCCGCGATGGGGTCGTCGTGCCTCGTCCAGGAGCGCAGGTCGTCCCACGGGAAGGTTCGGATCCCCGCGTCGGCCAGCGCACGGGCGTGCAAGGATGCGGACTCGTCGACGAACGCCCAGGTCACACCCACCCGCACACACATCGACGCGAGCGCCGAGGAGGGCAATCGGGGAGAAAGAGGAACCGTCACCGCGTGCAGCCAGGAGGCTGCCGCGTGGCACAGGAAATGCCACGCGGAGTTCGCTCCGATCAGCGCAATACGGGTTCCGGCCCCGAGTCCCCGCCGCCGAAACGCGCCGGCCAGGCGCGCCACAGCATCGAAGGACTGCGACACGGTCCAACGCTCGCCCGTTGCTGCGTCAACCAGGGACAGCCGACCGGGGCCGCGCCGCGCAGCCCGGGCGAGCGCCCGCGCGGGCGAATAGTCGGGCCTCACGAGGCCGAGGCGGCCTTCGCGGCTTCCATGGCCGCGTGACGCTCCGAGCGTTCCTTCAGGCGCGCGAGGACGGAGCCGGCCTCCTGCAGCGTGGAGCCGGAGTTGGCGATGTGGCGCAGCTGCTCAGGGATCTCGAAGCCGCGTGCGCGCATGCCCTTGGCCCACAGCAGGCCCGCACGGTAGGAGGAACGCACGAGGGGGCCGGCCATGACGCCCGCGAAGCCCATCTCCTCGGCCTGCGCGGCCAGCTCAACGAACTCCTCGGGGTGGACCCAGCGGTCGATCGGGTGATGCAGGGGCGAGGGACGCAGGTACTGCGTGAGGGTCAGCAGATCACACCCCGACTCGTGCAGGTCGCGCATCGCCGCGCCGATCTCCTCGCGAGTCTCGCCCATGCCCAGGATCAGGTTCGACTTGGTGACCATGCCCCCGTCGTGGGCGCGCTTGATCATGGCGAGCGAACGCTCGTAGTTGAACGCGGGGCGAATCTTCTTGAAGATGCGTGGCACCGTCTCCAGGTTGTGCGCAAAGACCTGCGGGCCTGCCTCGATGACCATGTCGATCGAGTCGGCCTGGCCGCGGAAGTCATCAACGAGCAGCTCCACGCCGGTGCCCGGGTTGAACTCGTGGATGAGGCGGCAGGTCTCGGCATACAACCACGCGGCTCCGTCGGGCAGATCGTCGCGGGTCACTCCCGTGATCGTCACGTAACGCAGGTCTAGGTCGCGCACCGATTCGGCGATGCGGCGCGGCTCGTCCCTGTCGTACTCGGTGGGACGCCCCGTCGCGATATCGCAGAAGTCGCAGCGGCGCGTGCACAGGGCGCCGCCGAGCAGGAACGTTGCCTCGCGGTCCTGCCAGCACTCGTAGATGTTGGGGCACCCGGCCTCGGCGCACACCGTGTGCAGGCCCTTGGCGTGGGACAGAGCGCGCATGTCCTGGTAGTTCTCACCCGCCTTGGCGGTCGTGCGAATCCACTCGGGCTTCTTCTCGATCGGCGTTTGCGAGTTGCGTACCTCGATGCGCAGAAGCTTGCGTCCTTCGGGATCGGGCAGGGTGCTCATAGCGGTGACCTCGTCGTGTAGGAAACGGAAGCGGGAGTGGTCGCCAGGCAGGGGGAGATGCGCTCCACCATGCGCGGGAGAAGCTCGGATGCGGCATCGTGCACGGTCGTTGCCACGCCCTCCCATGACAGGGAGGTGACGTCGGCGTCCGTGAGACCGCAGGGGATGATGCCCTCGAAGGCGTGAACCGGGTCGATATCGACGTTCAGGGCGATGCCGTGGAGGGTCGCGCCGCGCGCAACCTTCAAGCCGATCGCGCAGATCTTACGGTCGCGCCGTCCCTCTTCGGTCAGCCACACGCCCGCACGCCCTTCGACGCGGTGCACCGGCAGTTCCCAGACCTCGCGGACGGTGTCGATGACCGAGGCCTCGACGGCGCGAATCCACTGCACGAGATCGACGGGCTCACGCAGGCGCACGACGGGGTAGACGACGACCTGTCCGGGACCGTGCCACGTCGCGGAGCCCGCGCGGTCGGTGCGGATGACGGGGATCGTCGTGGAGGGAATGTCCTCGGGCTTCGTGTGGCGCCCGGCCGTCCAGGTTGGCGTGAACTGGGAAACGATGATCGTGTCCTCGCCGCCTGCGAGGACGGCTTCGTGCGTGGATCGTTGGAGCGTGTCGACCTGGGTATAGTCGACCAGGCCGCGGTCGAGAAGGCTCACAATCTGCACGGATGTGATCATAGTCGCGGGCAGGGTCCCTTGCCTGTTGGGCCTCCGCTATGCTTGACGCATGACAGATTCCTCACCTCTTGCGCGGGCGTGCCCGGCCGTGCCATCAGCTGAGCAACCGTGGAGCGTCGGCGACGTCATGGCCCTCATGGAATCCTGGTATCCGGCGGCTACGGCCCAGTCGTGGGACCGCGTCGGCCTCATCGTCGGAGACCCGGCCGCCCCCGTGCGTTCGATCCTCCTCGCCCTCGACCCCACCGAGGCCATCGCCCGGCAGGCCGTTGCAGGACCCGCCGGGAACGCGGCGCCCTATGACATGGTGATCACCCACCACCCGCTGCTCCTGCGCGGGGCGTCCTTCCTGCCGACCTCAGACCCCAAGGGTGCGGTCGTTACCACGCTGATCCGTCACGACATTGCGCTCTTCAACGCGCACACGAATGCCGACGTCGCCGAAGGCGGCGTCGCCACCGCCCTCGCCGACCTCATCGGCCTGCGCGACACCGTTCCCCTCGAACCCTGTGGCACGGACGCCAAGGGGCGCCAGATTGGCCTGGGGCGGGTGGGCACGGTACCCGAGACGACCCTTGGTGCCTTCGCCGACCACGTTGCCGCGGTCCTTCCCGCGGGTCCCACCGGACTGCTTGTGGGAGGCGACGAGGCGACGTCCGTGCGCCGCGTGGCCGTCGTCGGTGGTGCTGGCGACAGCGCCTTGGACGCCGCCCGCCAGGCTGACGCGGACGTGTACCTGACGGCCGACCTGCGCCATCACCCCGCCTCGGAGCACCTCGAGGGAGGGCGCCCCGCCCTGCTGTGCGGCTCACACTGGGCCACGGAGTCCCCGTGGCTGCCCGTCCTGGCCCGGCGACTGCGCGGAGCGGCCGCCGACGCCCGTGTGGAAGTTCGCGTCGAAGTCTCTACGATTGTCACCGAGCCATGGACCAGCCACCGAATCACCCAGGGGGAACTAGCGTGAAAGCGACGTACACCGACCAGCTCGACCTCCTCGAGCTTCAGAAGCTTGACCAAAAGGAGTCGGCGCTGCGCCACAAGCGCGATTCGCACCCCGCTCACGCCACGGTTCGCGAGTTTGCGGGTCGAGTCGCCGATTTGCAACGCGCCGCAATCAGCCAGAACGCCGTCATCTCCGACACCGGGCGGGAGGTGCGCCGCATCGAGGAGGAGATCGCGAAGGTTTCTGAGCGACGCTCGCGCCAGCAGGGGCGCATCGACGCCAACCTGGTGCCGCTGCGGGACATCTCGGCCATGGAACACGAGATCGCTCAGATGGACCGGCGCCTGGCCAAGCTGGAAGACGACCAGGTTGACGCGGAGGAACGCGTCGAGGCGGCACGGGCGGCGCAGGAGAAGATGAAGGCGGAAGCCCAGGCGATCACGGAGGACATCGAGCGCATCAAGGCCGACTTCCAGGCGGACGTGGCCGAGGCCGACGATGAGTTGCGGCGCGTCATCGCCGCGCGCCGCGAGCTGACCGATCGCCTTCCGAGCGATCTGCTGAACGAATACGAGGAGGCCCGCCGCCGCAACGGCGCGCTGGCCGTCATCGAGGTTCGCGACGGCTACGGCATTGGCGTCGCAGCAGACCTGAGCCCCATGGAACTCGAACGCATCCGCCTGACGCCCGCCGACGAGGTGTACCTGACCGAAGAGACGACACAGATCGTCGTGCGGACGGCGGAAAATACCCCGCGCTGAGGACCCTCACGCCCGCACGGCGTAGGCGTCGGCCAGGTGGAATCCCCGCCTGCTCGCCACCACCGCGATCCGCAGGACCCGCGCCTCGACGGGGGAGGGAAGCGTCACGATGCGGCGGTAGCCCACCGAGTGGACGCGGGCGATCTCTGACTCCTCGCCGGCCTCGGTGAGAGCACAGATGATGGCCTCGTCGATGCGCTGCCCCCGAGCGATGTCCTCCTCCAGGACCACGGCACTCACGCGCTCATTGGCGGCAAAACGCAGCGTCACGACCTCGTCGTCCTCGCGCTCGGCCTCGATACGGCGCGAACGGAAGTCAGCGATGCGGGCGCCCAATTGGGCGAGGACCTCGACGTCGGCGTCGGCCAGCAACCCGTGACGATTCGGCGGAACGTTGAGAAGGAAGGTCGCGTTGCCGCCGACGGACCCCAGCCAAATCGAGAACAGCTCGTCAACGCCACGCACTTGCGTGTCCTCGGCCTCATGGTGGAACCAGCCCTTGCGGGTAGAAGTGTTGACCTCGGCCGGATACCAGGCGAGCGGGCCGTCGTAGTCGGCCAGCGCCTCGCGCGAACCCAGGTCCTCGTCCGCGGATGCCACCTGGCGAGAGAACTCGCCGTCGTCAACCTTCTGGGAGTTCTCAGCCGTGCGCTCGGCCTCGCGCAGCGACGCGGGGACCACCGACCACTCGTTCGCGCGGACGCTTCCCGCCTCGTTACCGCACCAGCGCACGTCCGGACCGCACACGGAGATCACGGCCTCGGGCGCGAGCGCGCGAACCGTGTCGTAGATGCGCTGCCAGTCGTAGGCCTGGACCTTGCCGTTGGGGCCCTCCCCGCACGCACCGTCAAGCCACACGGAGAACACGGGGCCGTAGTGGGTGAGAAGCTCAACGAGCTGATTGAAGTAGAAGTCGTTGTAGGGCTGGCCCTGCCCGTAGGTCTGCTCCGTCATGTCCCACGGAGACAGGTAGATGCCGAACTTCAATCCGTGGCGCGCCGCGGAGTCCGAGACCTCACGGACGAGGTCGCCGCGTCCCTCGCGCCACGGCGAGGATGCCACGGTGTGGGTGGTGTAGGCCGAGGGCCACAGGCAAAAGCCGTCGTGGTGCTTGCACGTGAGAATCACGCCGGTCATGCCCGCGCTCACGAGGGCACGCATCCACTGGTCAACGTCGACGCGATCCGGGTTGAACAGCGACGGGTCCTCGTGGCCCTCACCCCACTCGCGGTCGGTCATCGTGTTCATGCCGAAGTGAATGAACGCGTACATCTCCATCTTCTGCCACTCGAGCTGGCGATGGGTTGGCCGGATGTTGGCCAGGTAGTCCTCGTTGATCATGCCTATGGTTTCCGCTTCATGGCCGACGAATCAGCCGGGCCTGCACCCTGCAGGTTCCGGAAAAAGGATAGCGTAACGATCAGTTCGTGACCAACGTAACTCTGCGCGTTGATCCGCCCTGCTTCGTGGCCTTCTCCCGACCAAACTCCACGTCGATGACCCGATGCGTGACGCCGTGGGCGTCAACCAGCTCCACCGCCCGCGCGGAGTCCGAAATCGCCCGCTCGCAGTACGTTGTCTCCCACGTGTCCCAGCCGCCGCCGGACAGGAGAGCGCCCGTGAGCGCGCCACGCCATCGTTTCGCGTCGTGGGAGATGACGGCGCGTGTCCCCGCCCGCTCTCGTTCCACCCGCAGCTCCCACACGCGTGCCCAGGTGGCCTTGCACGCGGCGCGGTAGGGGCCCGAGCGTGCGTCGAGGATGACGCGAGAGGCGGCCTCGTCGCGCAAGACACGATCGAGGCGAGGCGCCCACCAGGAGGAGAGTCGACCTAGCCCGGGCAAGGACACCCCCATTGCGAGCCGGTGGTCGGGGACCGGGTCGCTGGGGGCCAAGACCCCGAAGAGCCCCGAGAAGATAGCGATGTTCTCGGCACCGACGCCCGACAGCACCCCGGGCGCGGCGGACTCAATCGCCTCGAAGAGGACGCCGGTGAAGAGCCGGGATGCCGGGGCGCACGGCGCGCTTTCCAACGCGGTATTAGCCCCCAGATCGGTCTTCGGACCGACCCCGAGGACGCGGGCGGCGTCCGGGCCCGAACCGAGAGCCCCGAGGCTGCGGCAGACCGTGAGGCGATCTGCCGTCAGGTCTGGGCGGGACAAAGACCGGACGGCCAAGGCGCGTCCCGAGGCCGGGGCATTCTTACCCTCCGATGGAGGCAACCACATGAGCATGCCGACAGCCTATCGCGCTGGCAGGGTGGGCGCGTTAGAATCTGACAACGGATCGGTCGGCCGGGCGGCCGCGCGCGGAAACGCTCGAGGAACGTCCGGGCTCCGAAGGGCAGGGTGATGGCTAACAGCCACCCGGGGTAACCCGCGGGACAGTGCCACAGAAAACAAACCACCGTCGCGTTGCGTGGCGGTAAGGGTGAAAAGGTGAGGTAAGAGCTCACCAGCGGCGCGGGTGACTGCGTCGGCTTGGTAAACCCCACCCGGAGCAAGACCGAGCAGCAGGTAGGGCGGCCCGTCCAATGCCTGCGGGTAGGTTGCTGGAGACCGTCGGCAACGACGGCCCTAGATAGATGGTCGCCGCCGCGCTTGTCCGGAGACGGGGCGCGGGACAGAACCCGGCGTACAGGCCGACCGATCCGGGAAGGCCCCCAACGCTTGCGTTGGGGGCCTTCCCGTACAGGTGCCGGACCTAGGCGCGGTTCGTGGCGGCGTAGTAGGCGGCGCCAACGATGCCCGCCGTGTTGAGTAGCTTCGCCGGGATCATCGGCGTCTTGAGCGACAGGAGGGGCATGAACTTGTCGTGGTTCTCCGACACCCCGCCGCCGACGACGAAGAGATCCGGATTGAGCAGGAACTCAACGTGGCTGTAGTAGCGCTGCAGGCGGGCCGCCCACTCCTCCCAGCCCAGGCCCTGCGCGGTCTTCTGGCCAGAAGAGGCCATTTTCTCGGCGTCGTGTCCGTCGATCTCGAGGTGCCCCAGCTCGGTGTTCGTCAGCAGCGTTCCGTTGACGATGATCGCCGATCCGATGCCTGTGCCCTGCGTCGTAAAGACAATGACCCCGTCGCGGCCCTTCGCCGCCCCGTAGGTGACCTCGGCGATGCCCGCCGCATCCGCGTCGTTCAATGCAACGACGGGGCGCCCCAGGTGAGTCGCCATGAGGGCGCGAACGTCGACGTTGACCCACGACTGATCAAGGTTCGCCATGTAGGGGATAACACCGTCGAAGACGGGCGCGGGAAAGGTGACCCCGACGGGCACGTCGGGACCCACCCCCAGTCGGTCAATGACCGTGCGGCACACGGCCGCCACGGCGTCCGGCGTCGCCGGATCGGGCGTGGGAATACGAACCTGATCGCCAACGTATTCGCCTGATTCCAGATCAACGAGCGCGCCTTTGACGCCCGATCCTCCAATGTCAATGCCGCATGCAACCGTGGTCATGACCCCTCCTTGGGTGACGTGTGTGCCGTCCGGTACGAGGCCTCCCCCCGCCCTACCGCAATTGTAGGCGAGGTCACCGAATGAGGCTCGGCCCGTGCCGCACTGTGAGAGCGAGCCGCGCGCCGTGCGTGGCTAGGGGAGGGTGAGGATGTCGGCACCCTCCTCGGTCACCACGATCGTGTGCTCGAATTGGGCGGTGCGGGAGCGGTCGGCGGTGACGATAGTCCAGCCGTCGTCCCACTGCTCCCACTCGATGGTGCCCAGGGTGAGCATCGGTTCGATGGTAAACACCATGCCCGGTTCCATGATCGTGTCGTAGGAGGGAGCCGCATCGTAGTGAGGAACGATGAGGCCGGAGTGGAAGGCCTCTCCCACGCCGTGGCCGGTGTAGTCGCGCACGACTCCGTAGTCGAAGCGCTTGGCGTAGGCCTCGATGACGCGGCCGATGACGTTGATCTCACGGCCCGGGCGAACCGCCTTGATCCCACGCATGAGCGCGTTGCGCGTGCGTTCGATGAGGAGGTGGGACTCTTCGTCGACGGTGCCGACCTCGAACATGGCGCAGGTGTCTCCGTGGACGCCGTCCTTGTAGGCGGTGATGTCGATGTTGATGATGTCCCCGTCTCGCAGGGGACGGTCGTCGGGGATGCCGTGGCAGATCACCTCGTTGATCGAGGAACAGATCGCCTTGGGGAAGCCCATGTATCCCAGGCACGACGGGTAGGCGTCGCGAGCGATGATGTACTCGTGAGCGATCCGGTCGAGCTCGTCCGTCGTGACGCCGGGGGCGATAGCCGCCGCGACGGCGTCGATCGCGCCGGCCGCGATGCGTCCGGCTTCGCGGATCCGAGCGACGGTGCGAGGGGATTTCACGTCCGAGGCCGTGACTCGTTCGGGGCCGTCGTGGAACATGTACTCGGGGCGTTCGATATGCTCGGGAACCGCCCGCATCGGTGAGATCCTTCCGGGCGTGAGCGTTCCCAGCGGTGCGCGGCGTGCCAGTGCTGATGCTTCCATTGGTATCGTCCTAATCGTTCTTGTAGTTGTCGGGTCCGGGGAACTTCCGGGCGCGCACGGCTGCCACGTAGTCGCTCGCCGCGTCGCGAAGCGCCGGCCCGAGCTGGCCGAACTTGTGCACAAAGGAGGGCACCCACTGCGAGTAGCCCGCCATGTCGGACCAGACAAGAACCTGACCGTCGGTATCCGGTCCCGCCCCGATGCCGATCGTGGGGATTGCCGCCGCTTGGGTGATCTCCCGCGCGACCGAGGCGGGCACCATCTCCAGGACGAGTGCGAAGGCGCCGGCCTCCTCGACCGCCTTCGCGTCTGTGCGCAGAGGTTGCGCGCCATCTCCGCGTCCCTGCATGCGAGGCCCACCCAGGGTGTTCTCGGACTGCGGGGTGTAGCCCAGGTGGGCGCACACGGGAATTCCGGCGGCGACCAGGGCGGAAATGATGTGCGCTCGCTTCTGGCCCCCCTCGAGCTTGACGGCATGCGCCCCCGCCTTCATGAGGCGGGCTGCGGACGCAAACGCGTGCTCCGGGGTGTCTTCATAGGTGCCGAACGGTAGGTCCGCGATGATCATCGCGCGCGAGGTAGAACGGGCGACGGCTGCCGTCGTGCGCTCCATGTCCTCGAGCGTGACGGGGAGGGTGGAGGAATGACCGAGCATGACGTTGCCAAGAGAGTCTCCGACGAGCAACATGTCGACTCCCGCCGCCTCCAGGATGGGCGCGGTGAGCGAGTCGTAGGCCGTGAGCATCGTGAGGGGAATGCCCTCGGCCTTCGCGCGAGCGATGTGCTGGACGCGCACGCGCTTGGCAGGCAGGGCACAGGGAGTCGGAGACGAGTCGGTGGCGTCCTCTGGTGGCGTGACGTGAGACATGAGTATCCTCCCGTGAGACGGCGGTTGCGCATCAGCGCATTCACGTCCTACAGCGTAGCGCGATGGCGGACCCGGTGAGCTGTGAGGACGGGCGAACGGGTAAGATGGGGCGCGGTGCGCGTGAGAGCTACGCGGACATGACCCCAGTTGGACAGAAGAAGGAAGCAGGACATGGCTGGCAGTGCCCCTGACCTTGATCCTCTTGACGAGGCAGCTGTCGAGGCGCTTCGCGTGCAGGGCCTGGTCGATATTGAAGCAGCCGACTCGTTGGACGCCCTGAAGGCGGTGCGGGTGGCCCTCCTCGGAGACCAAGCCCCACTCGTGAGCGCGAACCGCACGATCGGAACGCTCGACCCGTCCAAGCGCGGCATCGCCGGCAAGAACCTTGGGCAGGCTCGCAAGGCACTGACGGAGGCGCTTGAGGAACGCAAGGCCGAGCTCGCCGCGGCCCTCGAGGCGCGCATGCTGGTGGAGGAGGCCGTCGACGTGACGCTTCCGACGCAGCGCTCCACCCAGGGGGCGCGACACCCCCTCGAGACGCTCATGGAGGAGGTCGCCGACTTTTTTGTCGGCATGGGCTGGGACATCGCCGAAGGCCCGGAGATCGAGCACGAATGGTTCAACTTTGATTCGCTCAACTTCGACATCGACCATCCGGCTCGCCAGATGCAGGACACGCTCTACATCGACGGACGAAGCATCGGTGGGGAGCGCGAGGACTCCGGCCACCTCGTCATGCGTACGCACACGTCGCCCGTCCAGTCTCACGCCATGCTCTCCCGCGGCGTTCCGCTCTACGTTGCCTGCCCGGGCAAGGTATTTCGTTCTGACGCGCTGGATGCGACCCACACGCCCGTGTTCCACCAGGTGGAGGGACTTGCCATGGACAGGGGGCTGACGATGGCTCACCTCAAGGGGGTCCTCGATCATTTCGCCCGGGCGATGTTCGGACCCGAGGCGAAGACGCGCCTGCGCCCCTCGTACTTTCCTTTCACCGAGCCCAGCGCCGAGATGGACCTGTGGTTCCCGCAGAAAAAGGGAGGCCCGGGCTGGATCGAATGGGGTGGTTGCGGCATGGTCAACCCGAACGTGTTGCGCGCCAACGGTGTTGATCCCGAGGTCTATACGGGATTTGCCTTCGGGATGGGACTCGAGCGCACGCTGATGCTCCGTCACGGCATCGCGGACATGCACGACATCGTCGAGGGAGACGTGCGTTTCTCCCTGCAGTTTGGATGCAACGGAAGGGGTAACTGACATGCCTATGGTGACGCTGAGCTGGCTCGCTGACCACGTGGATGTCGCCGAAGGAACGGACGCCGAGGCGCTGGCTGCGGCGCTTGTCAAGGTCGGCCTGGAAGAGGAGGAGATTCACCCCGCTCAGGTGGTTGGACCGCTCGTCGTTGGTCGCGTCCTTGCGCGCACGGAGGAGACCGCCTCGAACGGCAAGGTCGTGAACTACTGCCGAGTGGACGTCGGCGAGTACAACGATGCTCCCGGAACTGGCAAAGAGCCCTCGGACCTTCCCAGCCGCGGAATCATCTGCGGTGCTCACAACTTCGACGTCGGTGACCTGGTTGTCGTCTCGCTGCCCGGCGCGGTTCTTCCGGGCAACTTTCAGATTGCCGCGCGCAAAACGTACGGGCACGTCTCGGATGGAATGATCTGCTCGGCCCGCGAACTCGGCCTGGGCGAGGACCACTCGGGCATCATCGTCCTGCCCAAGTTCTTCCCCGATCGCGAGATTCCGCCGGTGGGTACCGACATCGTCTCCTGGCTCGGCTTGGGCGAGGAGGTCCTGGAGATCAACGTGACGCCGGATCGGGGCTACTGTTTCTCGATGCGCGGAATCGCCAGAGAGTACTCGCACGCGACGGGCGCCGCGTTCAGGGACCCGGGGCTTCCCGGCGTCATCGCCTCGTGCCCGCCCGTAGCCAACGACGAGGGGTTCCCGGTCGTCTTCTGCGATGACGCTCCGATCCGCGCACGCCTCGGCGTCGACCGCTTCGTTGCCCGCGTGGTGCGCGGGACGAATCCGTCGGCTTCCACGCCCCGGTGGATGGTGGAACGCCTGGAAGCGGCAGGAATGCGCTCGGTCTCCCTGGCCGTCGATATCACGAACTACGTGATGCTGGACCTGGGTCAGCCGATGCACGCCTACGATCTGGGTGCGCTGGCAGCGCCGATCGTCGTGCGCCGCGCGCGAGCGGGCGAGACCCTGGTGACCCTGGACGAGGAGAAACGCGAGCTGGACGAGCAGGACTTGCTCATCACGGACTCTCCGCACGCACAGGGCTCTCGTATCATCGGGATCGCCGGCGTCATGGGAGGTGCGTACTCCGAGGTGGGCGAGAGCACCACGGACATTCTCTTCGAGGCCGCACACTTTGACGCCGTGTCCATCGCGCGCAGCTCGCGCAGGCACAAGCTGCACTCCGAGGCGGCCAAGCGCTTCGAGCGGGGAACCGACCCCGCCCTGCCGGCGCTCGCCGCGCAGCGCGCCGTTGAGCTCATGATTCGCTACGGCGGTGGGAACGTCGATCCGGGAGTTACCGACAACGACCAGCGCCCCGATCCGGTACGCATTGTGTTGCCCATGGGCGAGGCCGAGCGCCTGACCGGTGTGTCCCACAGCCCGGAGCGCATCGCCGAACTCTTGAGGGCGGTGGGGTGCGTCGTCGATGAGCCCCGGGATGGAGCGATCAAGGTCACCGCCCCGTCGTGGCGTCCGGATCTGACGATGCCGGCTGACCTCGTCGAGGAGATCGCCCGCCTTGACGGCTACGACAACATCCCGGTGATCCTGCCGAGCGCCCCCGCCGGTATCGGCCTCACGCTCGCCCAGAAGGCCCGGCGTCTGAGCGCCGCGGCGCTGGCGGAGGGAGGGCTCGTTGAGGTCGAGTCCTATCCCTTTGTCTGCGACACGTGGGATCGTCAGGGCATCGCCTCTTCCGACCCCCGCCGGAGCGCCCTGCGTTTGCGTAACCCCATGGCCGACGATTCTCCGTGGCTGCGCACCTCGGTGCTCGATACGCTGCTGGACGTCGCGGGCCGTAACGTCGCTCGCTCGAACGCGGACGTGGCCATCTTCGAGGTGGCGAAGGTCGCCCAACCGCAGGGAACGGTGCCCGCCGAGCTGCCCGGAGCCGACCAGCGTCCCTCGGATGAGGTTCTTGCCGCGCTCGAGGCGGGAATTCCCGCTCAGCCGTGGCACATCGGCGGGGTTCTGACCGGGAATGCGCAGCGCTCCGGTGTGCTCTCCCAGGCACGCGCATTCGATTGGGCGGACGCCCTGGAGTATGTTCGCTCCGTGGCACGCGGGCTTGGCGTGCGTGTCGAGGTGACGCGCGCGTGGGTGGAGTCTCCGGCCGCGCACAAGGGAGCCCCGATGCCGACTCCGGCCACCGATCCCGCGCGGGTCGCGCCTTTCCACCCCGGCAGGGTTGCGCGCGTCTTTGTTCGCGCGGGCCGTGACCTGGTCGATGTGGCGCTTGCAGGTGAGCTCTCTCCGGCCGCCTGCCGCGCGTTCGGCCTGCCCGCCCGCTCCTGCGCTTTCGAGATCGATATGGATGCCCTCATCGGGCAGATGTCGACCGAACCAATTCAGGTCAAGGGGGTGTCCACGTACCCTCTCGCCAAGGAAGACATCGCGCTCGTCGTCCCGGCCGACATTCCCGTCGCGCGCGTTGAGCAGGTGGTCCGTCAGGGCGCGGCGCCGCTGGCCGAGGCGGTGACTCTCTTCGACATGTACGAGGGGGACCAGGTCCCGTCCGGTTATCGTTCGCTCGCCTTCGCCGTGCGTTTGCGAGCGTCGGATCACACGCTCACCGCCAAGGAGTCGGCGCAGGTGCGCGAGCGTGTCGTGGCGAAGGCCTCGAAGGTTCTCGGAGCCTCTCTGCGCGCCTGACCGCTGCGCCGCGAATGACCGGTCGAATCTCACGTGTGGTGCCCCACTCATTGGGGTGTTGCGTGCGAGGTTTCGGCCGGTCTTCGCACTACCATGAGAGCATGCACATCCTTGTTACTGCAGCATCCAAGCACGGGGCGACGGATGATGTCGCCGACGCCATCGCCAAGAGGCTTCAAGAATCGGGCATGACGGTCGATCGCATCGCCCCCTCCGAGGTCGCTACGGTCGCCCCCTACGATGCCGTGATCGTCGGCTCGGCAGTGTACATTCTCCAGTGGATGCCTGAGGCCCACGACTTCATGGAGCGTTTCGGTGATGACCTGCAGGGCAAGCCGGTGTGGGCATTTTCGGTTGGCATGAACGGAGTTCCGAAGCATGCGCCGCAGGATCCAACGCGCGTGGGCCCGCTGCTGACCCACGTCAACTGTCGCGATCTGCGGACCTTTCCCGGCCGCTACAAGCCTTCCTTGCTGTCGCTGCGTGAGCGCTCGGTGGCCCGTCTCGCCGGTGTTGTCGAGGGCGACTTCCGCGATTGGGAGGCCATTGACCAGTGGACCGACGGCATTATTGCGGAGCTGTCGGCCTGAGTGCATCACGGGCAGACGCGGGCGGGCACCCACGGTGCCCACCCGCATTTTTCGCACGCTCGCGCAGGGATATGCATCTGGATGTATAGTCATGCATATGACTGTCACGGTAGCTTTTCCCGGCACAAAGAGTGCCAGGCACGAGATGATCCGCGATCTTCTCGCCACCGAATCAATCGGGAGCCAGGAGGGCCTGCGCAGCCGTCTCGCTGAGCGAGGCATCGAGGTGACGCAGACGACGCTTTCGCGCGACCTCATGGACCTGCGCGCCACGAAAATCCGCGACTCCTCCGGCGCCCTCATCTACACGGTCCCCGACCACGATGGAGGGGCAACCCACGACGGGGAAGCCGCGAACGTGCGCCTCGCACGCTGGTGTCAGCTCCTACTTGTCACCTCCGTCAAAGTCGGTAACCAGCTCGTTCTGCGCACGCAGGTGGGCGCCGCCAATCTTCTGGCGTCCTCGATCGATGCCGCACGCAAGGACGAGATTGCCGGAACCATCGCCGGCGACGACACAATCCTCGTCATCTGCCGCAGCGAATCCGCTGCCGCCGACGTCGAACGCATGCTCCTGGCTCTCGCCGAACCCGGCGCCCTCCCCGACAACTAGTCACCGCCTCGCCGACCAGAGTTCGGCCTAGGCCCACACACCCAACAACTGGAAGGAACCCACATGTCGAGTAAAGACCGCGTCGTCCTGGCATACTCAGGAGGACTGGACACCTCGGTCGCGATCGGATGGATCGGCGAACAGACCGGCCGCGAGGTTGTGGCCGTCGCCGTCGACGTCGGCCAGGGCGGTGAGGACCTCGAGGTGATTCGCCAGCGTGCCCTCGATTGCGGCGCGGTCGAAGCCTACGTTGCCGATGCTCGCGACGAGTTCGCATCCGAGTACTGCATGCCCGCCCTCAAGGCCAACGCCCTCTACGAGGGTAAGTACCCTCTCGTGTCTGCGCTGTCGCGCCCGGTGATCGTCAAGCACCTGGTCAAGGCTGCGCGCGAGTTCGGCGCGACAACCGTCGCGCACGGATGCACGGGCAAGGGCAACGATCAGGTGCGTTTCGAGGTGTCCATTACCTCGATGGCGCCGGACATGGACTGTATCTCCCCAGTCCGCGATCTTGCGCTCACCCGCGACGTCGCGATCGACTACGCCGAGAAACACAACTTACCCATCGAAACAACGAAGCACAACCCCTTCTCGATCGACCAAAACGTCTGGGGCCGCGCTATCGAAACGGGCTTCCTCGAGGACCTGTGGAACTCGCCGACCAAGGACGTCTACGTCTACACCGACGATCCGACGTATCCGCCGCTGCCCGACGAGGTTGTCATCACCTTCGATAAGGGTATCCCCGTGGCTATTGATGGGCGCCCGGTGAGCCCGCTGGAGGCGATCCAGGAGATGAACCGTCGGGCGGGGGCTCAGGGCATTGGCCGCATCGACATGGTGGAGGACCGCCTCGTGGGCATCAAGTCGCGCGAGATATACGAGGCGCCGGGGGCCGTTGCGCTGATCGAGGCTCACCAGGCCCTCGAGGCGGTCACCCTCGAGCGCCTGCAGCACCGCTACAAGCGCCAGCTCGAGCAGACCTGGGGCGAATTGGTGTACGAAGCGCAGTGGTACTCGCCGCTGAAGAAGTCGCTGGACGCCTTCATCGAGCACACTCAGGAATACGTGAGCGGCGATATTCGCATGGTGCTGCACGGCGGCCGAGCCACCGTGAACGGGCGTCGCTCCGAGGCTTCCCTCTACGACTTCAACCTGGCGACCTATGAGACGGGCGACACGTTCGACCAGTCCTCGTCGAGGGGCTTCATCGACATCTACGGCATGCAATCGAAGTTGGCTGCCGCACGCGACGTGCGTTTCGGAGTCAACATGGGCTACTGAGACTTTGCTGAGGGCGTTCTCACAGGGAATGTTTCAGTTGGGTTTCAAGAGGTGGGAGCGCCGGGAATGGCGCTCCCACCTCGCATAGTGTGTCGTGTATGACCTACGAAGCGAGCGCTGCGATCGATGCCACCGCAGACACCGACCGGGGGGACGCCCTACGCGCCCGGATGATGCGCTATACGGTCGCGGGCATGTTCTTTGTGGGCTTCGCGGGCAAGGGGGTGCGGGGGATCTTCGGAGACATCGGTTCGCTGGTTCCCATGCTGATCCTCCTCGCTTTTTTCGTCGTGCTCTTTCGAGTCTCGGGCCGTTCCCTGAAGCTGCGGCGTTTTCCAACCACGATATGCCTCTTCGTCGCCTGGTGTGCCCTGACGTGTGCGTGGTCGGCGTCGCCGCTGCTCAGCCTCGAGTATTCGGCGATCCAAGTGTCGCTGACACTCGTGTCGATCGCCATAGCCGTGGCGCTCGACCTCGTCTCCCTCGTCGAGTCGTTGATCCTTGCCCTGCAATGGATCATCGGATCATCCTTCATACTCGAGGCCATCGTCGCCCTCACGGGGCAGGGCCCGCTCGCGCCTCCGACCTATTGGGGCAGAGGAACGCTGCCGGCCTCGTACTACTGGGTCGAGGGACGTCTTCTTATCGGCGGACCGATTCAAGGATTTCCGGGCAATCGAAATCCGCTGGCCTTCGTCGCTCTCCTTCTCGCCGTATGCCTCATCCTGCGCTACATGCAGACCCGCTGTGCCCCGGCCGCGACCGTCTTCTGGCTTGCGGCTTGCGGGGCGGTCCTCCTGCTCACGCAGTCAGCGACGGTCGCCCTGTCGACCGTCGGCTGCTTCCTGGTGATCGTTGGGCTCGTCGTTCAGCGCCGCGTCCCCGTTCGCTGGCGTCTGCGAGTGATCGGGGCTTTCACCGCGGTAGGTATCGCGGCCGCTGTCGGAGCGTTCTTCGCCAGGCACATGATCGCCGACGCTTTTGGACGTAGCCCGGACATGAGCGGGCGTTCTATCATCTGGCGTCGCGCCGCCGCCCTGATCGCCGAGCATCCCATCGGGGGGTGGGGCTGGTTCATCGGGTGGCCCACGTCGATCGAGCCCTTCTCCTCGCTCGTGATCCGAAACGACGGCACCGCGACCAACCAGGCGCACAACGTCTACGTCGAGGCCGCGTTGACCACGGGTTTCGTTGGAGCCGCGATCATCACCGGAGCGATCGTATGGACCCTGTTTCGCGTCGTCAAGGTCGCCGTCGCTCACATCGACGACAATCTGTGGGACGTCATCCCGGCCGTGCTGATGATCGCGATGTTCATTCAGTCTTTCACCGAGTCGCGGCTCCTCTTCGAAGGCAACTGGATGCTCTTCGTCGTCATCGCCACGTGGGTCAAGGTTCGGGGCGAGGTGCCTCTCGTGTGGCCATCGGCGGCACGCCAGCATCTCGAATACTCTTAGACGTACGCGCGACGCACAACGCTCAGCCACAGGAGGTCTCCCATGTCGAAGTCCGAACAGCACGTTTCTCTGTGGGGTGGTCGCTTCACGGGAGGGCCCTCGCAGGCGCTGGCCGCGCTGAGCGTATCGACCCACTTCGACTTTCGGCTCGCTCATGTTGACATCGCCGGGTCCCACGCCCACGCCGACGAGCTTCATCGCGTCGGCCTCCTGAGCGATGCCGAGTGCGCGGACATGCATGACGCTCTGGCACGGCTGGACGCCGACGTGGCCTCCGGATCCTTCCTGCCGGAGCCGCTCGACGAGGACGTACACACGGCGCTGGAACGGGGCCTCATCGAGCGTGCTGGCGCGACGCTGGGGGGCAAGCTGCGGGCCGGTCGCTCGCGCAACGACCAGATTGCGACACTCATCCGTGCCTATCTGCGGCAGGAGGCTCGCCGCCTCGCTGGACGTGTCCTCGATATCGCCGACGCCCTGGTGAGCCAGTCTCGGCGTGCGGGGGATGCAGTGATGCCTGGGCGCACGCACATGCAGCATGCGCAACCAGTGTTGGTTGCTCACCACCTGCTGGCTCACGTGTGGCCGCTTCTGCGCGACATTGATCGCCTGCGCGACTGGGACAAGAGGGCCGCGATTTCGCCCTACGGATCGGGGGCGCTGGCAGGTAACACGCTCGGCATGGATCCTCGGCGCATCGCCGCCGCCCTCGGTTTCTCAGACTCGGTTCCCAACTCGATTGACGGCACCGCCGCTCGCGATGTCGTTGCGGAGTTCTCCTTCGTCTGCGCGCAGGTGGGAGTCGACATTTCGCGGCTGTCGGAGGAGATCGTCGTGTGGAACACTAAGGAGTTCGGCTACGTGACGCTCGATGACTCTTACTCGACCGGATCCTCGATCATGCCACAGAAGAAGAACCCCGACGTTGCCGAGCTCGCGCGCGGAAAGGCCGGTCGCCTCATCGGAGATCTCACCGGTCTACTCACGGTCCTCAAGGGAATTCCCCTGGCCTACGACCGGGATCTCCAGGAAGACAAGGAGCCCGTCTTCGACCAGATAGATACCCTGGACGTCCTGTGTCCCGCCGTCGCCGGCATGATCGAGACGATGACCATTCACCTCGATCGACTCGCCGAGCTGGCACCCCAGGGCTTCTCTCTGGCCACCGATATTGCCGAATGGCTCGTCAAGCAAGGGGTTCCCTTCCGCGACGCTCACGAGATCTCGGGGACCTGCGTGCGCCTCGCCGAGGCTAGGGGAGTGGAGCTGGCTGACCTGACCGACGAGGAGCTTTCCAGCGCCTCGGCCCACCTGACCCCCGAGGTGCGTTCGATTCTCACCGTGGACGGATCAGTGAGGGCACGCGCGGGACGAGGGGGCACGGCACCCGTGCGCGTGGCCGAACAGATCGAGGAAGCCTGCGGCTGCCTGAGGGATGCGAGGCAGTGGGCGAGCGCCGCCGTGAACTGACCTCGCGCGTGGCGTGCGCTCCTCGCTGGGCGAGGGATGCGTCCACGCTGAGCTCACGCCGCGCGCCCGCAGTCGATACACTGGAAACGCAACAACTTTGTTGGATTCGTAAGGAAGGATAACTTTCGTGACAGACATTCTGGACGACCTGCAATGGCGTGGGCTGCTCGCGCAGCACACGGACCTTGAGGCGCTTCGCGCCCACCTCGCTTCCGGGCCTGTCACCTTCTATTGCGGCTACGATCCAACGGCGCCATCCCTGCACCACGGGCACCTCGTACAGCTGATCGTCATGCGTCACCTGCAGCTCGCGGGGCATCGCCCTCTCGCGTTGGTCGGAGGAGCAACGGGACAGATCGGTGATCCGCGCCAGAGCGGAGAACGTCAGCTGCAACCCACCGATGTCGTCCAGGGCTGGGCGGATCGGCTGCGCGCGCAGATATCCCGTTTCCTGGACTTCGAGGGGCCGGCCGCGGCTCAGATGGTGAACAACCTCGACTGGACCGAGCAAATGAGCGCGATCGATCTGCTGCGGACGATCGGCAAGTACTTCCGCGTGGGCACGATGCTGGGCAAGGACATCGTGGCGCGCCGCATCGCCTCAGACGAGGGCATTTCCTACACCGAGTTCTCCTACCAGGTGCTCCAGGCCAACGACTTCTTGGAACTTTTCCGCCGAGAGGGCTGCACCCTGGAGACGGGAGGCAACGACCAGTGGGGCAATATGGTCGGCGGCGTCGACCTGATCCGCAAGGTCGAGGGAGCCGAGACTCACGTGATGACGACCCCGATCATCACGAAGGCTGACGGCACCAAGTTCGGAAAGTCTGAGGGGGGAGCGATCTGGCTCGATCCCGAGATGATGACACCGTATGCCTTCTACCAGTTCTGGCTGCAGGTTGCCGATGAGGACGTCGTGCGTTTCCTGAAGATCTTTACGTTTATGTCGCGCGAGGAGATCGAAGCCCTTGCCGTTGAGGTCGCTGAGCGGCCCCACCAGCGCGCCGCGCAAAAGGCCCTGGCCGCCTCGGTGACGGAACTGGTCCATGGGGCAGACCAGCTGAAGCGAGTTCTTGCCGCGACCCAGGCGCTGTGGGGCGGGGGAGACATTCGCGACCTCGACGCCGCGACGCTTGCTGCGGCGACGGCTGACCTCCCGCGTGCGAGCCTGTCGCTCGGAGAAGCAACGGTTGTGGACGCGCTGGTGGCCCTTGGCTTCGAGAAGGGAAAGACTGCGGCTCGTCGGACGATCGCATCGGGCGGAGCCTCCGTTAACAACGTCAAGGTCGAGGACCCAGATACGCTTCTGAACGCCAGTGACGTTCTTGCCGGTGGTTTGGCTCTCATTCGCAAGGGACGCAAGAATCTGGCGGTGCTTGAACTGCACTGAGTGTGTGCGCAGAGAGGGGCGTGCGGCGTCGGCCGCACGCCCCTTTTTCGTTGT
>NZ_GL622194.1:408831-428430 GCF_000185285.1 Actinomyces sp. oral taxon 180 str. F0310 | reverse complement strand
CAACACACGCGGGGACCAACGTCGCCCACTTTTCGCGTGGCACGTGGGATGCTATAGGCATGGTCAATTCTGTACTCCCGCGAGGGCCCCATCAACGTCACGATGGCAGCAACGAGGTCCTTGCCCACCGCATGGCGGCCCACGATCGCCTTGCCCATCAGTCGCAGGTTGTTCTTCGCCTCGGACAGATGCTCCTGTCTTTTGGAGCCAGCGCCTACCGTGTGAAGAAGTCGATGGCGGACGTCGCCAGGGCCGTCGGAATCTCCGAGCACCGCGCCCAGGTGACGTACACGGAGATTGTGGCCACCGCGTACGCCAACGGGACGTTCCGCACGGAGCTGGCCGAGCAGCGACTCATGGGCGTGAACGCGGACAAGATCGACCGCATCAACAACTACGTTGCCTCCTTGAGGGGCAAGTCCGTGCGGGTCGAGGACGTCTCGGAAGAGCTCGACAAGATTGCGCGCGTGCCTGGACTGTACGACTGGTTTTCCAACGCGCTCGCTTCGGGCCTCGCCTGTGCGGCCTTCGCGTTTCTCAACGGCGGCGGATGGGTTGAGTGCTCCGCCGTGGCGGTCGCTTCCTTCTTCGGCCAGGCGCTGCGCCGTCAGATGCTCGTGCGACACATGAATCACTTCGGTGTGTGGATGGCCTGCGGCGCCCTCGCGGCGATGATCTACATCCTGCTCGTTGCACCCGCCCAGCACTTCCTGGGCCTGGAGAGCACCCACCAGGCCGGCTTTATCTCCGCGCTGCTGTTCCTCGTTCCCGGCTTTCCTCTCGTCACGGGGCTCATCGATCTCGTGCGGCAGGACTTCCAGGGCGGAGTCGGTCGGCTCGTCTATGTCGTCATGCTCGTCATGTCCGCGGGAGTCGCCGTATGGGCGATCTCTGCGATCTTTGGTTGGTCGGTCACCCCTGAGTACGGCGTGGCCCTGGTGCCCTGGCTCCACTATATTCTGAGGTTTGCGACGAGCTTCGTCGCGGCGTACGGTTTCGCGATGCTCTTCAACTCGCCACACCGGGTGTGCTTCGCGGCCGCAATGATTGGCGCCGTCATCAACACCGCACGCATCGGCCTCGCCCTCGAGCTGCACGTTCCCGTTCCCGCGGCTGTCGGACTGGCGGCGCTCGCCGCGGGGCTGCTCGCGGTTTTCGTCGCGCGCAAGACGCGGTTCTCCCGCGTGACCCTTTCCGTTCCCGCCGTTGTCATCATGATCCCCGGAGTGCCGCTGTATCGGGCACTCACTTACCTCAACAACGCGCAGATTGACGACGCGATCGCTGCGCTCGTGACGGTCATGTTTACGATCGTCGCCATCGGAATGGGCCTGGCACTCTCGCGCATGCTCACCGATAAGAACTGGCTCGTTGAAAAGCAGGACCGAGTCCCCAACCTATGGGAATACGAGGAGGAGAACGCATGAGAGTCGAGATAGAGATGGCGGTGCTGCCGCCGCGCGTGAGCGCCGAGTACGAGATCAATCGCGAGGAGATCCGCGCAGTCGGTCGCAACATCGCGATTATCTTCGGGGGCGTCATCGTCGCCAAAGTACTCCGGGCGCTGCTCGTGCGCTAGGAACCAGTGACGCGTTTGAGGCCGTGGCCGGGAGACCGGTCGCGGCCTCAAACGCGTGGGAGAGAGTCGGGAGTGAGTGGGGACAAACGAATGGGGCCGACCCGGAGGGCCGACCCCATTCGCGCGGGCGGGGGAGGAGTGGGGTCCCCGCCCGCTGGCATGGCGGCGGAGCCTGTGGGTGGTGCGAAGACCTCCGCCGCCGTAGCCTGTGTCACATGCCGCCGAGGATCTGAGCGACGACAATCTTTCCGACCATAGCGACCGGGTATACGAGGGCGTACCCGAGCGCCACGCGGGGATCGGCGTTGGTGCGGCCATTGGCGAATGCCAGCACGGCGGGCTGTGTTTGGGCGCCGCCCAGAAGGCCTGCGAGCTTCGTGCCGCCCATCTTGAACACCCACCGCATGGTGGCGTACAGGCCGATCGCCATGATCAGCGTCATGATCGCGCCCAATGCAAAGATACGGATCCAGTCGCCGGACGTGAATGCCTCAAGGATCTGGCCACCCGCCTTGGCGCCAGCCTGCGCGAGGAAGATCAGGAGCCCAACCTCGGCGAGCACCTGGCAGGTCGTGAACGGCAGCGCCGTCGCGATGGGACCGATGCGCCCGATTCGTCCAAAGATGAGGCCAACGATGAGGGTGCCGGCGGCCGAGCCGATGGAGAAGTACTCGCCCGACGGGGTGAGGATCGGCAGCTCACCGATGGCGATGCCGATGGCCATTCCCAGGCCCAACGCGATGGGGTTCAGGTCAGTGAGGCCTCGAGTCGAGTCGCCGAAGAACTTGGTGATCTCCTTCATCTTCGATGTTGGAGCGACGACGCGGACACGGTCACCCTGCTGCAGGACCAGACCCGGTTCGGCGACCATGTCGACGTCGCCGCGGCGCACGCGCGAAATTGTCGCCGAATAATCCTTGGCGAGGGCAAGCGATGCGACCGTTCGCCCCGCGATCTTCGGATTGGAGATCGTCACGCGCCGGAAGTCGAGGTAGGAGCGGTCCTGCATGAGCGAGTGAGAGGATGCGTGCCCCAGCTCGGTGGCTGCGCGGGCAACGAGCTCGCGCGGCCCCACCACCGTCACCAGGTCTCCGGGGTCAAGCGTGTCGGACATCGCCGGTCGTGTGATGGGGCCGCTTTCGCCTCGACGCAGGCGCGAGAAGGACACCTTCTCGCCGAGCTTTTCGTAGATGTCGCCCACGAAAGGATGATCGTCGCGCTCGACCCTGATCGTCCGATTGGCCAGAGGAGACGGCGTGTCCTTGTCGTTGCGCCCGTAGTGCAGGGCAGCCATCGACGCGACCAGCATTCCAATGACACCGAAGAGGTAAGCAATCGAGTAGCCGACGGTGGCACGCGCGGGGTCTCCGCTGGCCTCGCCCGCCGCCGCCAGCGCGGGGGTGTTCGTCACCGCGCCGGCGAACGTGCCGGCGATCAGTGGAACGTCCATCCCCATCGCCTTGCCGATGTACAGACCCGCGGTGGCGGCTATGCCGTAGAACGCCACCATCGTGAGGATCGGACCGATGGCGGTCTTGAAATTGTGGAAGAAGGAAGCACCCGAGTTGATGCCGATGGCAAACGTGAAGAGAGTCAGGCCGAGGGTGCCCAGTTGCGGTGTGACCCTCAGTTCGATTCCGTAGGACTGAGCCCAGGCGGCCGTGACGATGGCGAAGAACAAGACCGCGGCGGCGCCGAGGCTGATGCCCTTGATCTTCAGGTGCCCGAAAGCCATTCCGATCCCGATCAACAGGAAGAGGAACAGCACGGGCTGTTGGCTCAAGATCTCGAAGACCTGTTGCACGATGAAAACTCCGTTGTGTGAATTGTGATACTAGGAATGGGTCCATTAAACCAGCTGCGCGTCCCCCTCGTGCCAGCAGATGGTCCTAGATCGCCTGCTAGGAGGAACGGTCCGAACAATGAGATGATCGCGAGCGGCCCGCCCAGGAACGATACGGTAAAGCCATGCTGAGCGTTCGCGGGATTGGAATTGTTGCCCTGGTTATCGTACCCGGGCGTGCGATGCCTGCCGCGTAACGAGAGGATGGGTCGCACGCCTGCTCCCCGCATCCGAGATGACGCTCGGAGTTGACGGGGCTTTTTCTTTGAGACGGTCCCAACAATTGAGAGGACGAATGGTGAGCGAGACCTGCACCACCACCCGCATGACCGGAGCCGAGGCCATCGTTGCGAGCCTCGAAGCGCTCGGAGTGACCGATGTGTTCGGAATGCCGGGCGGCGCGATTCTGCCGACGTACGACCCCCTGATGGCATCGACGACCATCCGCCATATCCTGGTGCGCCACGAGCAGGGCGCTGGCCACGCAGCCGAAGGATACGCGCTGGCCACCGGAAAGACCGGCTGCGCCCTGGTCACCTCCGGCCCCGGGGCTACGAATGTGCTCACGGCCCTCGGGGACGCGTGCATGGACTCCGTGCCGATCGTCGTGATCTCCGGACAGGTGGGCGCATCCCTGATCGGCACGGACGCCTTCCAGGAAGCCGACGTCGTCGGCGCATCCATGCCCGTCACGAAGCACTCCTTCCTCGTCACCGATCCCGCCGAGATCCCGGCGCGCCTCGCCGAGGCCTTCCACCTGGCGGGAACCGGCCGACCCGGCCCCGTCCTCGTGGACATCACCAAGTCAGCGCAGGTGACCGAGATGGACTTCTCGTGGCCCCCGGTCATCGATCTTCCCGGCTACCGCGTCGCAGACAAGCCGAACATGAAGCAGGTGCGCGCCGCGGCACGCGCCATCGCCGACGCGCAGGCGCCGGTGCTGTACGTGGGCGGAGGAACCGTGCGCTCGGGAGCGACCGACTCGCTGGCGTGCCTCGTTGAGCTGACGAACGCGCCCGTGGTCACCACGCTGACCGCGCGCGGAGCGTTCCCCGACTCCGATCGCCACAACCTGGGCATGCCCGGCATGCACGGCACGGTCGCCGCGGTCGGTGCGCTCCAACGCGCCGACCTCATCGTTGCCCTCGGCGCACGCTTCGACGACCGAGTCACCGGCCGCCTCGACTCGTTCGCGCCGCGCGCGAGGGTCATCCACATCGATATTGACGCGGCAGAGATCTCGAAGAACCGGCACGCCGACATTCCGATCGTTGCCGATCTGGCGACCGCGCTTCCGATCCTTTCCGAGCATATCGCCCAGGCGCAGTCCGAGGGCAAGGCCGACATCTCCGGATGGTGGCGCTACCTCGACCGCCTGCGGACCAAGTATCCGATCGGGTGGACCCAGCCGAGCGATGGGATGATGGCTCCTCAGGAGGTCCTCAAGAAGCTCTCCGACGCCGTCGGCCCCGATGCGGTTTACGTGACGGGCGTTGGCCAGCACCAGATGTGGGCCTCTCAGTTCGTCACGCTGGACAGGCCGCGCAGTTTCATCTCATCGTGTGGCTCGGGCACGATGGGCTACTGCATTCCCGCGGCCATGGGAGCGCAGGTGGGGGCTCCGGACAAGGTCGTGTGGGCAATCGACGGCGACGGGTCCTTCCAGATGACCAACCAGGAGCTCGCGACCTGCACGGTCAACAGCATCCCGATCAAGGTCGCGCTCATCAACAACTCGGTGCTGGGCATGGTGCGCCAGTGGCAGTCCCTGTTCTACGGCAAGCGCTACTCCAACACGACGCTGAATCCGAGCGAGGGCGAACAGATCCCCAACTTCGAGATGCTTGCCCAGGCCTACGGGATGGCTGCGCGCACCGTGCGCTCAATCGACGAGGTGGATGCCGCCATCGAATGGGCCATGTCCATCAACGACCGGCCCGTCCTCATCGACTTCAGAGTGTCGAAGGACTCGATGGTGTGGCCGATGGTCGCCGCCGGTGTGTCCAACGACGAGATCCGCTACGCCAAGGGAATGGCGCCCGACTGGGAGGTGGAAGACTGATGACGAATCGACACACTCTGGCCGTGCTGGTCGAAAACAAGCCCGGCGTGCTCACCCGCGTCGCCGCGCTCTTTGCCCGCCGCGCGTTTAATATCAAGTCGCTGGCAGTGGGGGAGACCGAACACCCAGAGGTCTCCCGCATGACCATCATCGTAGACGCCGACTCCGCGCCCATCGAGCAGGTGGTCAAGCAGCTCAACAAGCTCATCAACGTCCTCAAGGTCGTTGAGCTTGAACCTGAAGAATCCGTCGAACGACGCCTGCTCCTCATGAAGGTCCAGGCAGACGAAACACGTCGCACCTCGGTCCTGCAGATCGTGGATCTCTTCCGTGCGCACGTCGTCGACGTCCAACCGGAGTCGGTCGTTATCGAATCGGTCGGCTCGCTATCCAAGCTGGAGGCGCTGCTGCGGGCACTTGAGCCCTACGGCGTCACCGAACTCGTCCAATCGGGCGCCGTGGCGATAGGCCGCGGGTCGCGCTCGATCACGGATCAACTGAAGGAGAAATGACAATGGCAGAGATCATCTATGACGACGGCGCAGACCTGTCGCTGATCCAGTCCAAGAAGGTTGCCGTTATCGGTTACGGCTCGCAGGGTCATGCGCACGCGCTCAACCTGAAGGATTCCGGAGTTGACGTGGTCGTCGGCCTGCGCCCCGGGTCCTCCTCGTGGGCGAAGGCCGAGGCGGCCGGACTGACGGTCAAGGACGTTCCCGAGGCCGTGGCCGAGGGCGATGTCGTTTCGGTCCTGCTTCCCGACCAGGTGCAGCGCTACGTGTACGCCGAGCAGATTGCCCCCAACCTCAAGGAGGGTGCGGCCCTGCTGTTCGCGCACGGCTTCAACATTCGCTACGGCTACATCGAGGTTCCCGCCGGTCACGACGTCATCATGGTCGCCCCCAAGGGCCCCGGCCACAAGGTCCGTGAGACCTACGTGCAGGGCAAGGGCACCCCGGACGTCGTCGCCGTCGAGGTGGACGCCTCCGGCAAGGCCTGGGAGCTGGCCCTGTCCTACGCGAAGGGCATCGGCGGCACCCGCGCGGGCGTCATCAAGACGACCTTCACCGAGGAGACTGAGACCGATCTGTTCGGCGAGCAGGCTGTCCTTTGTGGCGGCGTCTCCCACCTGATCCAGGCGGGTTTCGAGACCCTGGTCGAGGCCGGCTACCAGCCCGAGATCGCCTACTTCGAGGTCTGCCACGAGATGAAGCAGATTGTCGACCTCATCAACGAGGGTGGCATCACCAAGCAGCGTTGGTCGTGCTCCGACACCGCTGAGTACGGCGACTACGTCTCGGGTCCGCGCGTCATCAACGAGTCCTCCAAGGAGGCTATGAAGGCTGTCCTGGCAGACATTCAGGACGGCACCTTCGCCCGCAGGTTCATCGCCGACCAGGATAACGGAGCGCTGGAGTTCAAGGCGCTGCGGGCCGAGGAAGAGGCCCACCCGATCGAGAAGACCGGCCAGAAGCTGCGCAAGGCCTTCGGCTGGACCGATTCCGACGAGGACTACACCGAGGGCAGCGCCGCGCGCTGATTCCTTCGCTCTTCCTCGCGCGATAGCGCCCCGGCCTCGTTCCGCTCTCGGAACGAGGCCGGGGTCGCTTCTGTTCGGTTCGAGTACTGCCCGCGGTTGGACAGACTCGCCCCTCGTCGTTGGGACATCGCAGCCGCCGCAGGGGAGCCAGCGCGGCGCGGCGGCGCCGTGCGAGGCGTTCAGGGGTGGAGTTGGACAGGCGCAGAGGCCTGCGGCACGCCGGGGATAGGGGAGTGGTTAGTTTCTGTGCGGATTGGTCGAGTGGCGAGGGGAATGGACGGGAATATCCAGCGGGTTTGCAAGCAATTATGGATCGCTGCTGCGACGATGTTTCTCATACAACTGGTTAGCGAGCATCTAAATTTGTATGATGAATCTTGTGGCCGGCCAGCCCCGATGTGCCAGCCGCATGTTGACAACCCGTCCCGGAAGGAGCAACGATGACCCTCCGCCACTTTGGGCGAGCCCTCGCCGCTGCCTCGGGCGCTGCACTCCTGTGCGCGTCCCTGGCCGCCCCAGCGCTGGCTACGCCAGACAGTGACACTGCGACCACGAACGGCGCATCTACCTTAGCGACCGATGCAGACTCGACCCCGATCACCGTCACCGCCTCGCGAACCGACTCCAATGGTGAGACGGTCTACGACGGTGACGTCATCACCGTCACTTTCACGTACACGAACAACACGGACAGTGCGCTCACCGTCTTCCCGGTCGCCTCGAATCTGTCCGGTGTGCTGACCACCGGTGCCCCCAACTGCCGCTGGCACAACCTGCCCGCGCACGCCACCAAGCAGTGCACGACCGCCACACACACCGTGACCGCCGACGATGTTGCGGCCGGACACTTCACCCCCACCTCCACCTGGGCCGCGACGCGGGACCGCGAGGGAACGAACGTTATCGCGGGCGACATCACCGCCAACGTCGACCCGGTGACCGTCGCCCAGGGTGAGCGTCCCCCGGCCCCGGACCCGCTGGAGACCCCGCAGGACTACGCGATTGGCGACAAGGTCCGCCTCGCTTCCCCCGGCCTCGCCGGTTTCACCTGCCACCGAATTCCCGCGCTGACCACCGCCACCAACGGCTGGATCCTGGCCGCATGGGATGGGCGCCCCGACAACTGCCAGGACGCCCCCCAGGCAAACTCGATCATCTACCGCATCTCGAAGGATGGCGGCAAGTCCTGGACCCCCGTGAGGACCGCAATCGCCGGTACCCCCGGTGCGGACAAGGTCGGATACTCCGATCCCTCCTTTGTTGTCGACCGCACGAGCGGAACGATCTTCCTCTTCTCCGTCAAGTCCTACGACGCGGGCCTCTTCAAGTCCCAGCTCGGAACCGACCCGAGCGCACGCAACATCCTGCACGCCCACGTCATCGAATCCCACGACAACGGTGAGACCTGGGTGAACCCGCGCACCATCACCGACCAGGTCACCGCCGGGCACGAGAGCGAGTGGTTCACCCGCTTCGCCTCCTCCGGCGAAGGCATCCAGCTACGCTACGGCGCACACGCCGGCCGCCTCATCCAGCAGTACGCCGTCGCCAACGCCGGTACCACCTCGCTCATGGCCGTCTCGGTCTACTCCGACGACCACGGAGCCACCTGGAAGCCGGGCGCGCCCACCGAGGGCAGCGCCGACGAGAACAAGGTGGTCGAGCTCTCCGACGGGCGTCTCCTTCTCAACTCGCGCACGCAGGGCACCGCAGGGCAGCGCCTAGAGGCGATCTCCTACGACGGAGGCCAGACCTGGGGACCCTTCCGGCACAACTGGGATCTGACCGATCCGCGCAACAACGCGTCGATCGTGCGCGCCTACCCGGATGCCCCCGAGGGCTCGGCTCGCGCCCGCGTGCTGCTCTTCTCGAACGCGGACTCCGCCAGCGCCCGCGCCAACGGCACGGTGCGCGTGTCCTACGACGACGGCTTCACCTGGAGTGACGGCAAGGTCTTCGAGAGTGGCGAGATGGCCTACTCGACGCTGCACCCCCTCGCCGACGGAACCTGGGGCCTGCTGTATGAGTCCGGCGGCTACAAGAACATCGAATTCATGAGGATGGACGCCTCCTACCTCGGCCTCACCGATCCCGGTGAGGGACCAGCCCCCACGCCGCAGCCGAGGCCGGATCCCGCCCCCACGACGGAGCCCGCCCACTGGGTCAACACCGGCAACGGGTGGAAGTGGCAACTCGAAGACTCCACGTTCGCCACCTCTCGAACCCTCACCATCGGCGAGGCCACCTACCGCTTCGACGCCAACGGCATGATGGTCACAGGCTGGGATAACCAGGATGGCGCCTGGAGCTACTACAACGCGTACGGCGCCCGCGTGACCGGATGGCTCATGAGCGGCGGAAGCTGGTACTACATCGATCCAGCGACAGGCATCATGAACACCGGCTGGGTGCAGGTCGATGGACGCTGGTACCTCCTGTCCTCCTCCGGCGCCATGCTCACCGGCTGGCAGCAGCTCGGAGCCACCTGGTACTACCTCGGCCCCTCCGGCGCCATGCTCACCGGCTGGCAGCAGATCGGGCGCACCTGGTACTACTTCGCCTCCGACGGCCACATGGTCACCGGCTGGCAGACGATTGACGGGCGCTGGTACCTCTTCGCTCCCTCGGGCGCGTGGATCTGATCAACCCGATACCGATCGCGGGGTCGCCGGAACGCTCGAATGTTCCGGCGACCCCGCCTCGCTGAAACGGCGTAACCAATGAAACAGCCCACGGGTCGGACCGGGCGGGCCGAGGGAAGCGTCAGCGGGGAAGATGGATGCATGACACTGAAAATCGCAGTAATCCCCGGGGACGGGATCGGCCAGGAGATCGTACCCGAGGGCCTGAAGGTCCTCGACCGAGTTCTGGCCGACCGCGCCATCGCCTACTCCACGACCCACTTCGATCTGGGGGCGCGGCGCTGGCATGCCACCGGCGACACACTCACGGACGACGATCTTCAGGCCATCAAGGGCCACGACGCCATCCTCCTGGGAGCGGTCGGAGACCCCTCCGTCCCCTCCGGCGTCCTCGAGCGAGGGCTGCTCCTCAAGCTGCGCTTCGCGCTCGACCACTACGTGAACCTGCGCCCGTCGAAGTACTACGAGGGGGTGCCCAGCCCCCTGGCCAATCCCGGCGACATCGACTTCGTCGTCGTTCGCGAGGGCACCGAGGGACTCTACTGCGGCAACGGCGGCGCCGTGAGGGTCGGTACCCCCCACGAGATTGCGACCGAGGTCAGCGTCAACACCGCCTACGGCGTCGAGAGGGTAGTGCGCTACGCCTTCGAGGCTGCCTCGTCCCGCAGGAACCACCTGACCCTGGTGCACAAGCACAACGTGCTGGTCAACGCCGGACACATGTGGCGCCGCATCGTCGACGAGGTGGGGCGCGAGTACCCGGGCGTGTTCGTCGACTACTGTCACATCGACGCCGCCACCATCTACATGGTCACCGACCCGGGCCGCTTCGACGTCATCGTCACCGACAACCTCTTCGGCGACATCCTCACCGACGAGGCGGGAGCAGTCACCGGTGGGATCGGCCTGAGCGCGTCCGCCAACCTTAACCCATCGCGCGAGTACCCCTCGATGTTCGAGCCCGTGCACGGCTCCGCCCCCGACATTGCGGGGCAGGGCAAGGCGGATCCGACCGCGACCATCTCCTCGGTCGCGCTCATGCTCGACTTCATGGGATACGCCGAGGAAGCCGAGCGCGTGCGCGCGGCGATCGACGCCGACATGGCGGCGCGCGCCGAGGCCGCGGCGGCCGGAACGCCGCTCGTGCGCTCAACCTCCCAGATCGGAGACGACATCGCCGCGCGACTGTGAGCGCCTAACACGCGGGGCGCGGAGCAGATCCGGTCTCAGCGTGTGCCGATGAGCGCTGGAAGGGGCGTTCGCGGTGCCCACTGCTCGATGTCCACCAGCGCGGCGCTCGCCCCAGCGGAACGCACGGACGCCGATTCAGAGGCCAGCATGGCCGCATCGGCGGCCAGGAGGTTCGACGCCAACGAAGCGGCATCCAGAGTTGAGAGCTCGCAACGCGGTGTGCGCGCGTCCGCTGCCCCGGCGCGCAGAGCCGTTTGTGCACGGACAAGAAGCTCCCCGGAGACGTCGTAGGCATCGCTCAGCGTGCCCGCGCTCGTCTGCGCCTTGGGGAGAGTCGAGGCGGTGCAATCCCACGTGGCCACCGCCGCCGACAGCTCCGCCGAGGACGACAGGTCCTTCCCCGACGGGGCAAAGACGGGAGTCACCGACGGGGAATCGAAAAGATCGATCGACCAGGTTTGGACGCCCTGTCGGGAGGCCGCGTTGGTACGGTCATTGATCAGGAGTGCCTGGTCCGCTCCGGAATCCAGCGCGATCCCGTAGGCGCGGCTCACAGTCACCGCCGTCGCGTAGCGTCCCAGCGCGGCTGCCGCAAGGGTACGCGCCTGCTCAGAACTCGACCGATGTGGGTCGGAAGCGATCTCCAAGTCTCTCGTTGCGGTCCTGGCCAGCCACGACACGTACGCGGAAACCTCGGTGGGTGCCTCAGACACGGCCGCAGGCGCCGATTCGCCATCGGGGGTGTCTCCACCCCACGGATCCCACAGCCCGCCCAGTGCCTCGAGACGCTCGTCGGAGGAAGCGGCGGCGGCGCGCAGAGCCGACGAACAGGAGGCGCAATCGGTTGCAAGCGACGCCAACTGGGAGGCTCGGGAAGAAGCAGCCGACTCGGTCCGAGCCGCCTGGTCCCTCACGGCCTCGAAACCCGACAGCGAGGGCAGGGAGGAAGCCTGGCAAGCGGACAACGCCACAACCACCGCGCCAACGGCGAAAACGCTCAGCGCGCGGCGTGTGTTCAAAGTCTGTTTCGCGAAACGCACACCCGCATCATCCCACACCCCTGGGTAGGATAGGTAACTGACCCGCGTACGGCAGAAGAAAGACAGGCGCTTATGGCATCGTCCACCTCAGACGTTTCGCTTGAGGAACTCCTCGCACCTATCGTTGAGCAGGCTGGCCTGGAGCTGGAATCGGTGACGCGCTCGCGCTCCGACCACACACCCCTCCTGCGGGTCATCGTTGACGCGCCTATCGGTGCCGGAGGCGTCGACTCGGATGCCCTGGCGAACGTGTCTCGGGCCGTGTCCCGAGCCCTGGACGACGCCGATCCGATCGACGGCGAATACCTGCTTGAGGTGTCCACGCCCGGCGCCGAGCGCGAACTCACCAAGGTCGACCACTGGCTGCGCCAAGTCGGGCGACTCGTTCGCGTGAAGCTGCGTGCCGGCGGACACGTCAGCGGACGCGTCGTCGACGCCGACGAGTCCGGTGCGACCATCGACGTTGACGGCAACGCCACCACCATCGCCTACAGCGACATGCGGAAGGCGCGTTCTCGCGTCGAATTCGGCGCTGGACAATAGGGTAGAAGACGCCGGTCGGCGTCCTTGTCGGCGATGAGGCCGACGCGATGCCGTCTCGCCGACGTTTGATAGCGTCGTCACATTCGTGTATGGTGTGACCCGATGCACGGGAGCCCCGGAGACGAGGGGCTGAGAGGGAGGCGAGCCTCCGACCGACACACCTGATCCGGGTCATACCGGCGTAGGGACGCAGACACTTCTTCCACGAGGGCTCGTGCGCGCACGCGAAAGAGCCGCAGTGAACGAGAAGAACGCGCACCTCGATGTGACGACCAGGGCCTGGCCCGTCATCTCCGATTCCGAGATCGCGGACGTCCTCGGACGCCTCGAACAACCCCTGGCCGGCACCCCACTGACGGTGTCGAATCGCCCCACCACTGCGGGAATCCTCGTCGACGTCGGCCCTCGCACCGTCTTCATCAAACGACACGGCCCTCGCACGCTTCCCGCCGACCACCTGCGAGCGGTCCACGGCTTGGTCGCCCACGTGCGTGACAGGGGGATCCCCACACCGGCCCTCCTACGCTTCGCCGACCACGACACCCTCTGGGAAACACCCGCCGGAACGTGGGAGGTATACGAAGGTGCCCAAGGCGAGGACCGATACCGCGACGCCCCCACCTGGACGGTGCCCCGCACCCTCGACGAGGCCCGCGCCCTGGGAGCCATGACCGCGCGCCTGGCTATCGCCTCGGCCGGCTATCGCGCGAGACGCAACCCCGCGTGCGCCTATCAATCGAGCATGCACCTCTTCGCCTCCGATCCCAGGCGCAACCTGCCCCGATGGCTCGCCGAACGCCCCGGTGTTCGGGCATACCTGGCGCACTCGGGGCGGCGTATCGAAGACCAGTGGGCGCCTCACCTGCAATTCGCGGCCTCCTACGCGGACATAGCACCCAGGCTGCCGGTCGCATGGACCCACGGGGACCTGCACGTTTCCAACGTCTTTTGGGACGGAAACAACCCCTCACAGGTCATCGACTTCGGCCTGGCGGACCGAAACCCGGCCGTCTACGACCTGGCGCTCGCGATCGAACGCAATGCCTTCGAATGGACACGAATCGTCGATGGCGACGAAGACGCCGTACGCGCAGACGTCACGCTGGCACTCATCGAGGGCTACGAAGAGATCCGCCCGCTGAGCCCCGACGAGAGGCGCGGACTCGTCACCATGATGCCCCTCGTCCAAGCCGAAGCGGCACTGAACTGGATCGAGTACCAGTACGGGGCAACCCGTTCCCTCCACGGCGCCGACTGGTGCCTCGACATCTTCTTCGGCGAGCACACCAGGTGGTTCACGCGCCCGAGCGGGCGCGACTACCTGGCGTGGCTCGACGACGCGCTCACCCACGACTGAGAGGACAGACATGAGACGCGCACTCGCGGCATCCGCCGCGCTACTATCCGCCTGCGCCATCCTGACCGGCTGCGCAGGTGCGAGCACAGACGAGCGGGGCGGCTCGGCGAAACAAACCGTCAGCGTGGCCTTGGACTGGACGCCCAACACCAATCACTCGGGGATCTACCTCGCCATGGCCCGCGGCTACTACGACCAAGCCGGAATCGACGTGGAAATCCTGCCCTACTCCGAGGCGGGATCGGGTTCCGTCCTCCTGTCCAAAGGCGCCGACTTCGCCTTCGAAGGCGCCTACTCCGTCATTGGCTCCCGGGCTCGCGGGGACGCCATGACGATGGTCTTCAACCTCCAACAGCAATCGTCGCAAGGAATCGCCGTGCGGGCGGACAATGCCGACATCACGAGGCCGGCCGACCTCGACGGCAAACTCTTCGCCACGTGGGGAGCCTCCGAAGGGGTTGCGAAGGTGCGGGCGATGATCCGCAACGACGGAGGCGAAGGAAACGTGGAGACCGCTCTGCTGGGCACGAGCGCCTACGCGGCCGTCTACAACGGAAGTGCGGACTTCGCCGAAGGGCTCACGACGTGGGAGGGCATCGAGGCCGACCTTGAGGGCACCCCCCTCAAGTGGTTCATGCCCGCCGACTACGGCGTCGAAACGACTCCTGCTGAGCTTGGACTGGTAACAACCCCCGCCTACCTCAACGAGAACCCAGACCTGGCGCGGCGCTTCATACAAGCCACCCAGAGGGGCTACGCGGACGCCGTTGCCGACCCGGCAGGCGCGGTCGACGCGCTCATCGACGCCAACCCAGACGCCTCCATTGACCGGGAACTGGCCGCCAAGAGCCAGGAGATGCTCGCGTCACGCTACTGGAAGGACGCCAGCGACAGCGTCGGACACGCCGACCTCGATCGATGGCAGAGCTACATCGATTACCTGGAGACGCAGGGCCTCCTCGAGGACTCTTCCGGAAACCCCGTTTCCCCCGGCCTGTCGGCCGCAGACATGGTGAGCAATGGCCTCCTTGAGTAGGGCAGTCCCGCGCCGCGCAGGGGGCGCACCGGGCGGGCGCCTCGCGGCCCGTATGCGCGCGCACGCGGCGCGGGCCGCCTGGGCGGCCGTCGGACTGGCGGCGGTCGTGGCGGCGTGGCAGGCGCTGCATGACCTCGCGCGTCTGCCTGACCGGGTGCTGCCCGCCCCGGCCACGATCCTCGCCTCCGCTGCCGCTCGCTCGTCCTCGTTGGCGTGTGCGGCGTGGACCACGGCCGCCGAGGGGATGGCGGGAATGGCGGCGGGGATCGCGGTTGGGATGCTCCTGGCCTTCGCCGCCTCGCTGTGGCCTCGCGCCGCACGCATTGCCGCGCCCATCCTCGTGGTCTCCCAGACCATCCCACTCATCGCCGTTGCACCTCTCATGGTGATCTGGATGGGATTCTCCATCACCTCCAAAATCGTTGTCGTCGCCGTGTTTACGGCCTTTCCGGTTGCGCTGGCGCTGCTGAGAGGAATCAACCTCACCCCGGGAGCACTCACCGATCCTCTGGCCGTCGCGGGAGCCTCGCGCGCCTGGATCATGATTCACGCGCGCCTGCCATGGGCACACGCCCACCTCTTCTCGGGCATCCGCATCGCAGCCACCTACGCCTTCGCGAGCGCAGCCACCGCGGAGTTCATGGGCGCCAAGCGAGGCCTCGGGGTCTTCCTCCTGAGCGCCCAGGCCTCGTTTCGCACAGACCTCGTATTCGCGGGAGCCGGAACGCTCGTCGTCATGACGCTCCTCCTGTACGGGCTTGTCGGCGCGGCAGAGGCCCTCACCTACCGGCGTCGCCTCCCGTCGCCGCGAGGGAAGGCGACGGAAGGCGAGGACCTGGCTCCCGGACCGATCGCGCTGGAGAACATCGCGAAGACGTATGACTCCTCGCGAGGGGCAATACGCGCCCTGCGCGGGGCCACCCTCGCGGTGTCGGCGGGAAGGATCGCCGCGGTCGTTGGTCCCTCCGGCTGCGGCAAGAGCACGCTGATCCGGATCGTGGCGGGACTCGAGGCCCCCGACTCCGCGTCCGAGGCGCGGGTCAAGGGCCGCTCGTGCGGAGCCCTCATGCCGCAGTCCGACTCCCTCGCCCCGTGGCTGTGCGTCCGCGACAACGTGGCCATCCCCCTGGTCCTGGCGGGCACGTCGAAGGAGGACGCGAGGAACGCTGCCCAGGCCGCTCTGGAGGACCTCGGTCTGGGCGGTTTCGCCTCGCACCGCCCCGAGGAACTCTCCGGAGGCATGCGCGCCCGCATCGCCTTCGCGCGAACGATGCTCACCCCGGCCCGCGCGATCCTCCTCGACGAACCCTTCGGTGCGCTCGACGCGCTCACCAGGGCGACCGCGTGCGACTGGTTGGCGGGGGTCCTTCACGAAAACCCCCGGACCACAGTCATCGTCACGCACGACATCCTCGAAGCGGTTCAGCTCGCCGACGAGGTCCACGTCATGAGCGAGCGCCCCGGTCGCGTCACCCGTTCCATCCCCATCGATCTGCCCCGCCCCCGCGGGGCAGAAACAAGAAGACTCAAGCGATTCCACGACCTGTGCGCCCGCGTGGAAGACGCCCTCACAACACCCGACGGGCGCACGACGAACGAAGGAACACCATGTCACTGACACGCGTCATGCTCGAATACGTCCACCCCTGGCCCAACCACGCGGGACTCTTCCTGGCCCGCAGGAACGGGGGATTCGCCCGGCTCGGCCTCGACGTCGACCTCGTCTCGGACGGATACGACAGGGGAGGAGCCCCCGAGGTGCTCGCGCGCGGGGAGTGCGACGTCGCCTCTCTTCGCCTGGGCCACGTCCTCCAATCGCGGACCACCGGCACGCCCTTTGTCGCCGTCGCGACGCTCAACCAGCGTCAGCTCGGCGCTGTCATCACGACGCCCGACACCGGCATCACCCGCTTCGCCGACCTCGAAGGCAACACGATCGCGGTGCCTCCCGTGCCCCGCCTGATTCACGAAGTATGCCAGGCCGTCGCCGCCGACGGGGGCGACGCCGACCGGGTGCGATTCGCGGATCCCGGCAACTGGGAACCCGACGTGCGGGCGGTCGAGCAGGGCCTCTACGACGCCGTCATGAACGTGCGAGCATGGGAGCCCTTCCAGGGGAACACCCCGCCGGAAGAGGTCGTGATCCTCGAGTTCGACTCGGTGGGCGTGGCTCCCCACCACTCCTACTTCCTGTCGGTGCGCCAGGATCTGCTCGAACGCAACCCCGAGTTTGTGCGTGCCTTCCTCGCAGGGACGGAACGCGGATACCGGGAAGCCATGGACGATGAGGATGCCGCGGTCGAGGCGATGAGCTGGCCGATGTGTCACGTGAACCCAAGCGTCCTGCGGGCCTCGCTGCGGTCAATCCGCGACTCGTGGTTCACTCCCGCGGGGCGCTGGGGGCAGATCCAGGAGCACCTCGTCACCACCTACACGGAGTGGATGGAGAGCGGAGGCTGGCTCGAGGAAGGAAGCTCGATTGAATCCCTGAAAGGGGCGTGGACGAACGCGTTCCTGCCCTGAGCCCGCACACCGCGCGGGCCCGCCCGGGAAACGAGTGCCCCCGCCGAATGCGACGGGGGCGCTCGGCGGGGGTAACCGAGACGCGCGGGCAGAGTGCGTGGGGCGTGTCTCGAAGCCGCCGAGACCGGCGAACAAGCGATGTTGACGGTGAAGCGATTACCATTGACTATCAGGACAGGAGGAAGGCGCGCACACGCGTCGGCTTCACAACGGGGAAGTAGGAGATCATGGAAATCGATATGACCGCTCTGCGGATGGTGGAAAACGAGAAGGGTGTCAGCCTTGAAACCCTGGTCGACGCCATCGAAGAGGCGCTCCTCAAGGCGTACCACAACCTGCCCGGCGCGATCTCCCAAGCCCGCATCGAGATCGACAAGAAGACGGGCCGCGTCACCGTCATGGCCATGGATGAGGACGAGGACGGCAACCCCATCGGAGAATTCGACGACACTCCGAAGAACTTCGGGCGCATCGCTCAGGCGACGGCTCGATCCGTCATCATGCAGCGCCTGCGTGACGCTGACGACCAGCGTGTCTTCGGCGACTTCGCGGGGCGCGAGGGCCAGGTCATCACCGGCACCGTTCAAGCCCCCCGGCCGGGTCGCCCCACGATGGTCCAGGTGTCCGACGACTTCGAGGCCGTGCTTCCTGACGGGGAGAAGACGGCCGGCGAAACCTACCGGCACGGAGACCGCATTCGCGCATACATCGTCGGCGTTGAACGCACCGAGCGCGGGCCCCGCATCACGCTCTCACGCACCCACCCCAACCTCGTGGCGGGACTGTTCCAGCGCGAGGTCCCCGAGATCCAGCAGGGCCTCGTCAAGATCAAGGCCATCGCCCGCGAGGCCGGACATCGCACCAAGATCGCGGTTGTTGCCACGCGCGACGGCATCAACGCCAAGGGCGCGTGCATCGGGCCGATGGGTGCGCGCGTGCGCTCGGTCATGGCCGAACTGGGCGGGGAGAAGATCGATATCGTCGACTACTCCGACGATCCGGCGCGCTTTGTCGCCAACTCCCTGTCGCCGGCGCGCGTGACCCGCGTGGTCGTCCACTCGGTCGACAACCGCACCGCGACCGCGATCGTGCCGGACTTCCAGCTCTCCCTTGCCATCGGCAAGGAGGGACAGAATGCTCGACTGGCCGCGCGCCTGACGGGCTTCCACATCGACATCCACGCCGACACGGAAACCGGTGATGACGCGATCGCGTCGCGCGTGTCGACGCCCGACGACGTGACACGTCGCTCATAGAATCACGGACGAGCATTCCCCGGGCTGGACTAAGCTAGGGGATTGTGTCGTATCCCGTGCCGCCAGCACCCCCCTGTGGGCCGTGGCGCACGTGCATCGGATGCGGCGCACTCGCGCGCAGATCCGACATGGTGCGGATCGTGCGCTCACCGGACGGGTTGATTCGCGTTGACCCGGCGGCGGCTCTTCCCGGTCGCGGAGCCTGGATCCACCCCGACGCTGGGTGCGTCCAGCGGGCTCGGACCAGACGCGCACTCGCACGCGCCTTCCGAAACGGAAACGTTGCGGACGACGTGTGGGAGGACGTGGAGGAGCTGATCGATACCCAGTGATGGCCAGCGCCATCAACACCGAGAAAATGGAAGCGGGTTGGAAGCTGATGGGCACCCGATGAGTACCCAGCGATGAGCTGCCAGCAATATCAGTAGTGCGTCTCCGGACCGGAGGCGCTTCCGGAATGGAGAAATGTGGCAAAGTTGCGTGTCCACGAGCTCGCGAAAGAGCTCGGAATCACCAGCAAAGAACTGATGGGTCACCTGAAGGAAGCGGGTGAATTCGTCAAGTCGTCGTCGTCCTCGCTCGAACCCCCGGTCGTGCGGCAGATGCGCGAGAAGTTCGCGTCGGCACCAAAGGCGAAGAAGGCGGACGCGAAGCCCGCCCCGAAGGCACCCAAGGCGGCACCGGCAAAGCCCGCCGCCAAGAAGTCGGCCCCCAAGGCGGCCGCCCCCAAGGCCCCGGCGAGCGGCCGGGGCACCACGGAGGCTCCGACGCCGAAGGCGCGAGCACCCAAGGCCGATGCGCCCAAGCCCGGTGCGCCCAAGCCCGGTGCGCCTAAGCCACGGGGTAAGAAGCCTGAGGCTGCTCCCAAGCCCGCCCCGCGCTCGGCTCGCCCCGGCGGGCCTCGTCCCGGCGGCCCCCGACCGGGCAACAACCCCTACGCCTCCTCGCAGGGCATGCCCCGCCCCGGCGGGCCTCGTCCCGGCGGCC
>NZ_GL622194.1:0-408530 GCF_000185285.1 Actinomyces sp. oral taxon 180 str. F0310 | reverse complement strand
GCTCCACGCCGGGCGCGTTCGGCCGCGGAGGTGGCCGCTCGCAGCGCGGACGCAAGTCCAAGCGTGCCAAGCGTCAAGAGTACGAGCAGCAGAATGCTCCCGTGATCGGCGGCGTGTCCATCCCGCGCGGAGGCGGCGCACAGATCCGCATTCGCCAGGGTGCGTCCCTGGCGGATCTCGCCGAGAAGATCGACGTCAATCCCGCAGCCCTCGTGACGGTCCTCTTCGCCCTGGGCGAGATGGCCACGGCCACCCAGTCCCTGGACCAGGACACCTTCGAGGCCCTGGGCGCCGAGCTCGGCTACGACGTCAAGGTCGTCTCCCCCGAGGACGAGGACCGCGAGCTGCTCGAGTCCTTCGACATCGACCTCGAAGCTGAAGAGCTCGATGACGCCGAGAACATGGCGCCCCGGCCCCCGGTCGTCACCGTCATGGGCCACGTCGACCACGGCAAGACGAAGCTGCTCGACGCCATTCGCCACACCGATGTCGTCGACAGCGAGCACGGCGGCATCACCCAGCACATCGGTGCCTACCAGGTCAAGGTCAAGGCGGAGGACGGAACCCCCCGACGCATCACCTTCATCGACACCCCCGGACACGAGGCCTTTACCGCCATGCGTGCTCGCGGCGCCCAGGTCACTGACATCGCGATCCTCGTGGTCGCGGCCGATGACGGCGTCATGCCGCAGACGGTCGAGGCGATCAACCACGCCCAGGCGGCCGGAGTGCCCATCGTCGTGGCGGTCAACAAGATCGATAAGGACGGCGCGAACCCCGACAAGATCCGCTCCCAGCTCACCGAGTACGGCCTGGTCGCGGAGGAATACGGCGGCGACGTCATGTTCGTCAACATCTCGGCCAAGCAGCGCACGGGCATCCACGAGCTCCTCGAGGCTGTCCTGCTGACGGCGGATGCGGCGCTGACCCTGGAGGCCAACCCGAACACGGACGCCCGAGGTGTCGCCATCGAAGCGAACCTCGACAAGGGGCGCGGCGCGGTTGCGACCATGCTCGTTCAGCGCGGTACGCTGCGCGTCGGCGATTCGCTCGTCGTGGGCTCCTCCCACGGCCGCGTGCGAGCCATGTTCGACGACTCGGGCAACGACGTCTCCGAGGCCGGACCCTCGACCCCGGTCGCCGTCCTCGGCCTGACGTCCGTCCCGCGCGCTGGCGACTCCTTCCTGGTCGCCGCCGACGACCGTACGGCGCGCCAGATCGCCGACAAGCGAGAGGCTGCGGAGCGTCAGGCGCTGCTCGCCAAGCGTCGCAAGCGCGTCTCCCTGGAGGACTTCGACAAGGTCCTCGCGGAGGGAGAAGTCGACACCCTCAACCTCGTCATCAAGGGCGACGTGTCCGGCGCCGTCGAGGCGCTGGAAGACTCGCTGCTCCGAATCGACGTGGGTGACGAGGTCGCGCTGCGCATCATCCACCGTGGCGTGGGTGCCATCACGCAGAACGACGTCAACCTCGCGACCGTCGACAACGCGGTCATCATCGGCTTCAATGTTCGACCCGCCGAGCGCGTGGCCGAGATGGCCGATGCCGAGGGCGTCGAGATCAAGTACTACAACGTCATCTACTCCGCGATCGACGACATCGAGGCCGCCCTCAAGGGCATGCTCAAGCCGATCTACGAGGAGGTTGCGCTCGGCAGCGCCGAGATCCGTCAGGTGTTCCGTTCCGGTAAGTTCGGCAACATCGCGGGTTCCATCGTCCGCTCCGGCACGATCAAGCGCGGCGCCAAGGCGCGCCTCGTGCGCGACGGCGTTGTGGTGGCCGACAACCTCGAGATCGCGTCCCTGCGTCGCGAGAAGGACGACGTCACCGAGGTCCGCGAGGGCTACGAGTGTGGCATCACCCTGGGGTACAAGGACATCGCCGAGGGCGACGTCATCGAAACCTGGGAGATGCGCGAGAAGGCTCGCGACTGATCGCAAGGCGTGACGTATCGGGGTCCGGGCGTGCGCTCGGACCCCGATCTTCTACCATTAAGTGATTCGAAGGATGGGCGCGTGCGCCCGGAAGGAGGTCGCGATGGCTGACGAGGCTCGCGTTCGCAAGGTGCAGGAGAGGATCCTGCAGACGGTCGCGTCGATGATTGGTCGGCAGGTGAAGGATCCGCGCCTGGAGCTCGTGACGATTACGGACGTGCGAGTCACGGGCGACCTGCAGCACGCATCCGTGTTCTACACGGTTCTCGGCGACGACGAGCAGCGCAGCAGGGCCGCGCGGGCGTTCGCCTCGGCGCAGGGACTCTTCCGCTCGCGAGTGGGCAAGGCGCTCGGGCTGCGACTGACCCCCTCCCTCGAGTTCATTCTCGACGCCCTCCCCGAGAGCGCGGCGGCACTCGAGGAAGCGTTGGCTCAGGCCAAAGCAAAGGACGAGGCGATCGCGGCCGCGTCGGTCGGCGCGTCCTACGCCGGCGATGCCGACCCCTATCGCCGCGACGACGAGGACGACGCCGACGAGGAACGGGCGTAGACGCCGATGGCGCGCCGTTGCGACAACCCCCGCCCCGGCCTCCTCGTGATCGACAAGCCCGCCGGGATCACGAGCCACGACGTTGTCTCGCGGGTGCGTCGCCTGGCCAAGACCCGCAAGGTGGGGCACGGGGGCACGCTGGACCCGATGGCCACCGGCGTCCTCGTTGTCGGCGTCGGCAAGGCGACGAAGCTCCTCACGTGGGTGAGCGGACACTCGAAAGAGTACGTGGCGACGATTCGTTTCGGCATCGCCACCAACACCGACGACGCCGAGGGCGTGCCCACGCGAGTGCGCGGGTGCTCCTCGCTGAGCGGGGAGGACCTCGAGCGGGCGCTCGCGCCCCTGCGCGGTGACATCATGCAGGTTCCCACGACCGTCTCGGCGATCAAAGTGGGAGGCAAGCGCGCGTACGCACTCGCCCGCGCGGGCGAGGATGTGATGCTCGCGGCTAGGCCGGTACGCGTGTCTCGCCTGGAGGTTCTCGCGCCGCCGCGCCTCGCCGAGGCCACCGTGGCAGAGGCCGACAACGCCGGGGCGGGGGAGAGGCCCGACACCCCGCGGACGCAGCGCCCGGTCCGCGTCGCCGACGTGGACGTGGCCGTTGAATGTTCCTCGGGCACGTACGTGCGGGCACTCGCGCGCGACGCAGGTGAGGCGCTGGGGGTCGGAGCCCACCTGATCGCGCTGCGCCGCACGCGCGTCGGAGACTTCCCCCTGGAAGGAGCCCTCACACTGGACGAGCTCGCCGCCGCGACGGCAGAGGCGAGCACCGCCCAGAGCGATCGGCCCGTCCTCCCCCTGATTCCCCTGGGCCACGCCGCCCGCGCCATGTTCCCCTCCCTGCACCTGAGCGGCGCCGAGGCCGGCGCATTCCTCCATGGCCAGGCCCCCAAGCGCTCCCCCGACGAGCTGGAGAGATGGCGCCTCGGCGATGGGGCCGAAGCCGCTTCCCCGCGCGAGGGTACCGCGAGCCGCGGGGACGATCCGCCGATCGCGGCGCTCGACCCGGGAGGCAACGTCCTCGGCCTGGTGCGCATCGACGGAGGGCGCCTGAGAACCGTCCTGGTCTTTTAGGAAAGAGAGAGCATGAAAGTCTGGCATTCCCTCGCGGAAATCCCCGGTAACGAGTCCGCCGTGGTGACCATCGGTAACTTCGATGGCATGCACAACGGGCACAAGAAGGTCATCGCCACCTGCGTCGAACGGGCACGCAAGCTGGGCGTCGACGCGGTCGCCATCACTTTCGACCCGCACCCGATCCAGGTGCACCGGCCGGAGGTGGGCCTCCAGCTCATCTCCCCACTGCGCGACCGCCTCGACGCGATGGCTGCAGCAGGACTCGACGCGACGCTCGTGGCCCACTACGACGCCAGCGTCTACAGCCTGGACGCCGACGAGTTCGTCGACGAGTACCTGGTCGGGCGCTGCGGGGCGCGCGAGGTCGTGGTCGGCGAGGACTTCCGTTTCGGGCGCGCAAACGCGGGCACGATCGACACCCTGCGGGCGCTGGGACGCTCCTACGGCTTCGACGTCATCACCGTCACCGACATTGAGGCGCCGGAGGGGCGACGCTGGTCCTCCTCGTGGGTACGCGAACTCCTGGCCGCCGGCGACGTCTCCGGAGCAGCCCGCGTCCTCGGTCACCTGCACCGCATCCGTGGCAGCGTCTGCCACGGTTTCAAGAGGGGCCGCGCCCTTGGCTTCCCGACGGCCAACCTCTCCGAGGACGTCGAAGGAGTGATCCCCGCCGACGGAGTCTACGCCGGCTGGGTCGTGCGCGCCGTGCCCGGCACCCAATCCGCCGAGTTCCTGCCCGCCGCCATATCGGTGGGCACCAACCCGCAGTTCAGCGGCGAGACGCGCACGGTCGAGGCGCACGTCCTGGGGCGATCGGACCTGAACCTCTACGGCGAACGCATCGCCGTGACCTTCGTGTCCCGCATCCGACCCATGCAGTCCTTCGCCTCCCTCGACGACCTGCTCACGCAGATGGATGATGACCTGAGGCAGACGGCCTCCATTCTCGGAATTGGTGTCGCGGGACGCGTCGACCCGGACTCGGTGACCGCCCGATAGCGCGGCGCCCGACTTGCCGCTGCGCTGCGTCGCGGTGCCCGCGCGCCGCGACAAGCTGTTTCGTTAGTTACGTCGCTCGTTTGTCGCCTCGGGGCGAGGGCGTGCTACTGTAGAAAGGCCGTCGATCGGCCGCGGATCGTCAGCATCCGGGACAAGCCCGGGTGCCCCGCGCAACGAATACAAAGGAGAAGCCTGTGCCGCTGAGCAAGGACGTCAAGGACCAGATCATCGCCGAGTACGCGACCCACGAGGGCGACACCGGTTCCCCCGAGGTTCAGATCGCGCTGCTGACCCAGCGCATCAAGGATCTGACCGAGCACTTCAAGACCCACACGCACGACCACCACTCCCGTCGTGGCCTGCTGCTGCTGGTCGGCCGTCGTCGTCGCCTGCTGGGTTACCTGGCTGACATCGACATTGAGCGCTACCGTTCGCTCATCAAGCGTCTCGGCCTGCGCCGATGACCGCGTGCCGGCCCGCCTCCCGATGCGGAGACGGGCCGGTTTTCATGCGCCCGCCTCGGGCATACCGTATTTCTCGCGCACAAGCCGCCGGTTTTCGACAGTGGCCTCCGGAGCGTTGATCCGTGGGCTTCGATCGAAGGCCGAAGTGGAGCGCGATACCAACACACCAAGGAGAAACGCCCCATGATGGAAGGCTCCGACATCATCGCCGCAGAGGCGATCATCGACAACGGCCGTTTCGGCAAGCGCACCGTGCGCTTCGAGACTGGCCGCCTCGCCAAGCAGGCCGCAGGCTCGGCCCTGGCCTACCTGGACGACGCAACGACCGTCCTGTCGGCCACGACGGTTGGCAAGAACCCCAAGGACCAGTTCGACTTCTTCCCGCTGACCGTCGACGTTGAGGAACGTCAGTACGCCGCGGGACGGATTCCTGGCTCCTTCTTCCGCCGCGAGGGACGCGCCGGAACCGAGGCCATCCTGGCCGCCCGACTCATTGACCGCCCGCTGCGTCCCGGCTTCGTCAAGGGGCTGCGCAACGAGGTCCAGGTCGTCGAGACGGTGCTGACGATCGACCCGGATGACGCCTACGACGTCCTGGCCATCAACGCCGCCTCCATGTCCACCCAGATCGCGGGCCTGCCCTTCACCGGTCCGATCGGCGGCACCCGCCTGGCGCTCATCGACGACCAGTGGGTCGCGTTCCCGCGCTGGAGCGAGCTTGAGCGTTCCGTGTTCAACATCGTGGTCGCCGGACGCATCGTCACGAAGGAAGACGGCACCGAAGACGTCGCGATCATGATGGTCGAAGCCGGCGGCGGCAAGAATGAGTGGGATCTCATCCAGGCCGGCGCCACCGCCCCCACCGAGGACGTCGTCGCCGACGGTCTTGAGGCCGCCAAGCCCTTCATCAAGGCGCTGTGCGAGGCTCAGATGAAGGTTGCCGAGAAGGCCTCGAAGGAGACCGCCGAGTTCCCGCTGTTCCTGGACTACACCGACGAGGAGTACGCCGCCGTCCAGGAGTGGGCCGGCGAGAAGATTGCCCAGGCGCTGCTCACCGAGGGCAAGCTTGCCCGCGACGAGGCCGTTGACGCCGTCAAGGAGGAGATGCTTGAGGCGCTCGCCGAGCGTTTCCCCGAGGGCGAGAAGAGCCTCAAGGCGGCGTTCCGTTCCCTGGAGAAGGCCACCATCCGGGGCCGCACACTGCGCGAAGAGATCCGCATGGATGGTCGCACCCCGCGCCAGATCCGTTCCCTGTCGGCCGAGGTCGAGGTCCTGCCCCGCGTCCACGGCTCCGCACTCTTCCAGCGTGGCGAAACCCAGATCCTGGGCGTGACGACGCTGGCGATGCTGCGCATGGAGCAGCAGATCGACAACCTGTCGCCCGTCAACTCCAAGCGCTACATGCACCAGTACAACTTTGCGCCCTTCTCCACCGGTGAGGTCGGTCGCGTCGGCTCCCCGAAGCGCCGCGAGATCGGCCACGGCGACCTGGCCGAGCGTGCCCTTCTGCCCGTCCTGCCCTCGCGCGAGGACTTCCCCTACGCGATTCGTCAGGTCTCCGAGACGATGGGCTCCAACGGCTCCTCCTCCATGGGCTCGGTGTGCGCCTCGACCCTGTCGCTCCTGCAGGCCGGCGTGCCGCTGCGCGCCCCCGTCGCCGGCATCGCGATGGGTCTCATGACCGGCGAGGTCGACGGCCAGGCCAAGGCCGTGACCCTCACCGACATCCTGGGCGCCGAGGACGGCTTCGGCGACATGGACTTTAAGGTTGCCGGTACCCGCGACTTCATCACAGCCCTGCAGCTGGACACCAAGCTCGACGGGATCGATTCTCAGGTTCTGCGCGCCGCGCTCGCCCAGGCCCGCGACGCTCGCCTGGCGATCCTGGACCTCATCAGCCAGGCCATTGACGGTCCCGACGAGATGAGCCCGAACGCTCCTCGCATCATCACCGTCAAGGTTCCCGTCGACAAGATCGGCGAGGTCATCGGCCCCAAGGGCAAGATGATCAACCAGATCCAGGACGAGACCGGCGCCGACGTGACCATCGAGGACGACGGCACTGTGTACATCGCGTCTGCGGATGGTGCCTCGGCCGAGGCCGCCCGCACCATGGTGAACCAGATCGCCAACCCGCAGATGCCCGAGGTCGGCGAGCGCTTCGTCGGAACGGTGGTCAAGACGACCTCGTTTGGCGCGTTCGTCTCGCTGACCCCCGGCAAGGATGGCCTCCTGCACATCTCGCAGGTGCGCCGCCTCGTGGGCGGCAAGCGCATCGACTCCGTGGATGATGTGCTGCAGGTCGGCCAGCAGGTCGAGGTCGAGATCAACGAGATCGGCGACCGCGGCAAGCTGAGCCTGCACGCCGTCATCGATGGCGAGGCCGGAGAGCTGGAGGCCAGCGAGGGCGAGCAGAGTGAGCGTCGCGAGCGCCGTGATCGTTCGGAGCGCCGTGAGCGTCGCCCCCGGACCCGTACGCGCCGCCGCCGCGACGAGGACCGCGAGGACGGCGTCTCCGAGGAGTGAGTAACTCCCGGTAGCTGAATCAGACCGGTGGCCGGGACGGGGCATGTGCTCCGCCCGGCCACCGGCCCTTTTACGGCTACACTGTGAACGTTTCGTGCCAACCCCGCCCCCGGGGACGCAAGAGGAGAAAAATGACGCCGAAGCCGCTGCCGCTTGACGAAGCTCACCTGAGAATCGAGGACGGAGACACCCGCATCGATCGAACGATCCTGAGCTGCGGAGCGCGTGTTCTGTCGCAGGTAATCCCGGCGACCAAGAGCGCGGGAGTGTCCCTGTGGGTGCCCGTCGGCTCGCGCGACGAGGACGAGAAGACGGCCGGCTCGACGCACTTCCTGGAACACCTCCTCTTCAAGGGGACGCGCGCTCGTTCCTCCCTGGATATCGCGATTGCCTTCGACTCGGTGGGCGGGGAGTCCAACGCGGAGACCGCCCGAGAACACACCGCCTATTGGGCGCGCGTGCGCGACGCCGACCTGGACATGGCCATCGAGACGCTCGCCGACATGGTGAGCGACTCGCGCCTCGACGAAGCAGACTTCGCGACGGAACGCTGCGTGATCCTCGACGAGCTGGCAATGGGGGAGGACTCGCCCACCGAGACCGTTCACGATGCCTTCCAGCTGGCCGTTCACGGCGACCGCCCCATCGGTCGCCCCGTGGGAGGAACCGCGCGGGCCATCTCCGCGGTGACGCGCGACGACGTGTGGGACCACTACCAGGCGCACTATGGGCCCGCCTCCCTGATCGTGGCGGCCGCAGGCAACGTTGATCACGACCACGTGTGCGAGCGCGTGCAGGCCGCTCTCGACGCCTCACCATGGGACGAGCGCGCCGTGGCCTCCCCTCGGCCTCGCCGATCGACGCAGCGAAGCGCTCCCGCCGAGCACGACCGAGACATCACCCGCCGACGCGACGTGACGCAGGCCCACGTCATCATCGGCTGCGAGGGGCTACCCGCCACGGACCCCCAGGGACCGACGATGAGTGTCCTCCTGTCGATCCTGGGCGGGTCCATGTCCTCGCGCCTCTTCCAGGAGGTGAGGGAGAAGCGGGGCCTGGCCTACACCACCTACGCCTTCGACGTGGGCTATTCCGACACGGGAACCTTCGGCATGTACGCGGGATGCAGCCCCGACAACGTGGCCGAGGTCGAGACCATCATGCGCGCCCAGCTGCACGACCTCGCCAGCGACGGACCCACCGACGAAGAAATGACGCACGTGCGCGGCCAGGTTCGCGGCGGAGTCGTCCTCGGCCTCGAAGACAACTGGTCTCGCATGATGCGCCTGGGGCGCTCGGAGATCATTGGGCGCTACCGAACCATCGACGAGTCGTTGTCCGAGTTCGACGCGGTCGACGCCGCTGGCGTGCGCGAACTCGCCGCCTCCCTGGCGTCGACGATGGACTGCCGAGCGCTGGTGCTCCCCGAGACGTAGGGAACAACAGCAAAAGCCCCTCGCCGCGCGGTGTCGGAGGCGAACGAGGCGCGGGCACGCATACCCTGACACCAACCAATCAACGAGCGCAAGGAGAGCAATGATACGCGTGGCAGTAACCGGGGCAAAGGGACGCATGGGATCAAGCGTCGTCGACGCGGTGAGCAACGCCCCCGACATGGAGGTCGTGGCCCAGCTGGACGCGGGCGATGAGATCAACGCCGACAGTGTCAACGGCGCCCACGTCGCCGTCGACTTCTCCGTCCCCACCGTGACCGAAGCCAACGTGCACGCCCTCATCGATGCCGGCGCGGACGTGGTCGTCGGTACGACCGGGTGGACGCCGGAATCCTACGCGCGCGTCCGCGATCACGCCCGCGAGGCGGGGCGCGCCGTCCTGATTGCACCCAACTTTGCGATGGGCGCCGTCCTGGCCATGAAGTTTGCCGCGCTCGCGGCCCCGTACTTCGAATCCGCCGAGGTCATTGAGATGCACCATCCCGGGAAGATGGATGCCCCCTCCGGCACGGCGGTTGCGACGGCGCTCGGTATAGCGCAGGCTCGCAGACAGGCGGGCCTGGGCGAGCTTCCCGACGCGACGCAGACCGACGAGCTGGGCGCCCGCGGCGGCCGCGTGGACGGCATCCCCGTCCACGCCGTTCGCCTGCGCGGGCTCACCGCCTCCGAGGAGATCCTCCTGGGCAACGAGGGCGAGCAACTCGTCATCCGAACCGATTCCTTCGATCGCTCCTCCTTCATGCCCGGCGTGCTCCTGGGCGTGAGAAGTGTGCGCGGGCGCACGGGACTGACCATCGGGCTGGATCAGGTGATGGACCTGTGAGCGCGCCCGCGAGCGCGGATCGCTCGGTCAGGCCCGCCCAACGGGGCGACGAGGCCGCCATCGCGCCCCTGCAGTTGGCTTCGTGGCGGGCGCTGATGGGCGAGGAGACGCTCGCCGCCCAGGGAGTGAGCGAGGAGTCCCTCGCCCGCCTGTGGGGGCGGACCCTGGCCCGTCCCAGGCCCGCGGGAGGGACGACGCTCGTCGCCCTCCACGGCGCCCGGATCGTCGGCTTCGCTCTGGCCGGACCGGACGACGCCGCTGCCGGCTGCGAGCCCGAGACGGACCGAGAGGGCGCGACGCAGGTGTATGAGCTGGTGGTGGACGAGGACTTCCGGCGCTGCGGACACGGCTCGCGCATGCTCTCGGCGATCGCCGACCTCACCCGCGGGCAGTTGCGCGCGTGGATCGGGGACTCTGACGAGCAGCGCCAGCGCTTCTTCACCTCGGCGGGTTTCGCCCCCTCGGGCGCGGTTCGTCGCCTGGGAGAGGGGACGACACAGCACATGTGGTGGGCGCACCGCGACTAAAGGCCCGCCGCGAAGGCGAGGCGCGCTCATATGACGCTCGACATGCGACCGCCCCGGCTCTTCGGTTCCGCGCCGCGCGTAAGATGGGGAACATGAGCAACATTCCTCCCCGCCGCTTCGGTTCTCTTGCCGCCGCCATGGTCACCCCCATGACACAGTCGGGTGACGTCGACCTGGATTCCGCTCAGCGCCTGGCAACCAAGCTCGTCGACGAAGGATGCGACACGATCCTCCTGTCGGGAACGACGGGGGAGTCCCCGACGACTCATCAGCCCGAGAAGAACGACCTGACCGACGCGGTCCGCGAGGCCGTGGGAGATCGGGCGTTCATCCTGTGCGGCGCGTGCTCGAACGACACGGCGCACGCCGTTCGAATCGCTCAGGGAGCGCAGGAACACGGCGCGGATGGCCTCCTGGTCGTCTCGCCCTACTACAACCGGCCCTCGCAGGAGGGGCTGCGTGCTCACGTGCGGGCGGTCACCGATGCGACCGACCTACCGATCATGCTCTACGACATTCCCGGTCGGACGGGCATCGCCTTCTCCGACGCGACCCTGGACATCCTCGCTCAGCACCCCCGTATCCTCGGGGTGAAGGACGCCACCGGCGACGTGGAGACCGGCGTGGAACGCATGCATCGAACGGGCCTGGAATACTACTCGGGCGATGATGCCCTGAACTTTGCGTGGATGACCGGCGGAGCCTCGGGCTTCATCTCGGTCGTCACCCACGTCGCTTCCGCCCACTATCGTCGGATGATCGAGCTGCTCGACTCCGATCAGGTGTGGGAGGCCCGCGAGCTCTCGTACTCGCTGCGCCCCCTCGTGCACGCAATCATGGGCGGGGGACAGGGAGCGGTCCTGGCCAAGTATGCGCTCTGGCTGCAGGGCGTTATCGATAGCCCGACCGTCCGCCTTCCCATGGTAGGCATCAGCGACGATGAGGTGTCCGCCCTGCGTCGCGCCCTGCGTCTTGCCGGGCTCCTGTGAGTCCCGCTCGGCCCGGAGCGTGGCGCCGCGGACCGGCCTCGGCCCCACGCCGGAAGCATTGATGCGCCAAGTGTGAGGGGGGCGACCCGCCAACGGTGAGTCCCGATGATGGGAAAGAGGCCGCGACGTGGCAGACTGGCATCATGAAGTCTTTGTACGAGAACCTCACCGAACCCGCGCCCCTGGAAGAGGGCGCTCTGAGAGTCATCCCGCTGGGAGGCCTCGGCGAGGTCGGGCGCAACATGAACGTCCTGGAGTACCGGGGCAAGCTCCTGGTCGTGGACTGCGGCGTCCTCTTCCCCGAGGAGAGTCAGCCGGGTGTTGACCTGATCCTTCCCGATTTCTCGTGGATCGAGGATCGCATGGACGACGTCGTCGGCATGGTGCTGACGCACGGACACGAGGACCATATCGGCGCCGTTCCCTACCTGCTCAAGCTGCGAGGCGACATCCCCCTGTACGGCTCCGACCTGACCCTTGCCTTCGTCGCCCCCAAGCTGCGTGAGCACCGCCTGAGTGACCCTGGCTTCACCGTGGTCGCGGAAGGGGACCGCTTGAATGTGGGGCCCTTCGACCTCGAGTTCGTCTCCGTCACGCACTCGATCCCCGACGCGCTCGCCGTGTTCGTGCGCACCCGGGCCGGCAATGTCTTGATCACGGGCGATTTCAAGATGGATCAGCTGCCCCTCGACCGACGCCTGACGGATCTTCGTGCCTTCGCGCGCATGGGCGAGGAGGGGGTCGACCTGTTCATGGTGGACTCCACGAACGCCCTGGTTCCCGGTTTTATCACGCCGGAGCGCGAGATTGGCCCGGTTCTGGATCAGGTGTTTGGCGAGGCTGAGGGCGGTCAGATCGTTGTCGCTTCGTTTGCCTCGCATGTCCACCGCGTCCAGCAGGTCATCAACGCGGCCGCCCACCACGGTCGGCGCGTCGCCTTCGTGGGTCGTTCGATGGAACGCAACATGCGCATCGCCGAGGAGAAGGGCTACCTGTCGATTCCCGACGGCGTTATCGTGGACCTTAAGGACATCGGCGACCTGCCGCGCTCGCAGCGCGTGTACATGGCGACGGGTTCGCAGGGAGAACCCATGGCCGCCTTGTCGCGCATGTCCGTGGGATCTCACCGCACGGTGAGCATCGAGCCGGGCGACATGGTCGTTCTCGCCTCCTCTCTCATCCCGGGCAACGAGAATTCCGTCTATCGCGTCATTAACGATCTGACCCGCCTGGGCGCACGCGTCGTCTCGAAGGAGAACGCGAAGGTCCACGTGTCCGGTCACGCCAGCGCGGGGGAGCTCATCTACTGCTACAACATCATTCAGCCCAGGAACGTGATGCCCATCCACGGCGAGGTTCGCCACCTGGTCGGCAACGGTCAGCTGGCGGTCAAGACGGGTATCGACCCGCGGCACGTGGTCCTCGCCGAGGATGGCGTGACTGTCGACCTCAAAGACGGCGTCGCGCGCGTGTCGGGCGTTGTTCCCTGTGAGTACGTGTACGTCGATGGCCGCTCGATCGGCGAGATCTCCGAGGACGAGCTCGCTACGCGCCGCACCCTGGGGTCGGAGGGGTTCATCTCGATCTTCGCGGTCGTCGAGCGTGATTCGGGGACAGTCCTGGCCGGCCCGGAGATTCGTGCGATCGGCATGGCTGAGGACGACGACGTGTTCGAGGAGATCCTTCCCGACGTCACGCAGGCGCTCAAGGAGGCCGCCGCACCCGGCGGACAGGACCCCTACGTCCTGCAGCAGGCGATGCGTCGCGTCATCGGACGCTGGGTCGCGCGCCGTCTGCGTCGCCGTCCTATGATCGTTCCGGTGGTTACCGAGCAGTAAGCCGAATCGATCCGCCGAGGGACACGGTGCCCGGCGGAGCCGCGCGGACAAGAAAGGAAGATTCGTGTCGGGCCGTTTTATTTCGACGCACTCCGTTGCGCTGGTGTTGCCGATGCATATCGCGTACATGCCTGAGCGCGGCGGGTCGGTGCACGCCGATGCGGCGAGTTCACGGCCCGGTGGGGGCTTCACGACGCTGTGTGCTGCGGCCGCCATGGGCGTGCCCACGGCGGCCGCCTCGCCGCTGGGCACGGGCCCGAACTCCTTCGCGGTCCGCCAGCAGCTGGTCGAGGCCGGGGTGGACGTTCTCACCCCGGAGTTGGTCGGCGATATCGGCGTGGTCATCCAGCTCATTGACGAAGACGGGGCCATGCGATCGGTCGTCACAGCCGGCGTGGAATCCGAGCCGTCGAAAGCGACCCTCGAGCACATTGAGCTGCGCGAGGGGGACGTCGTTCACGTGGCGGCCTCCGACATGACCAGCGCACACGCGGCGTCCGAACTGAGCGAGTGGGCGGCTGCCCTGCCGGCCTGCGTGAGGCTCGTCGTCTCGGTGTCTCCGGCAGTCGCCCAGGTTCCGGTCGAGGCGTGGGAGACGATCTTCCCGCGGGCAGACGTCGTGACGATGAACAGTCGGGAGGCGTCGGCGCTCGCCGGGATCCTGGACGCCTATCGCCATGGGTCGACGATTCGTTCCTACCTGCGTGCCGACGCCGCGACCGTGCGGCGCGTGGGCGCGCGAGGAAGCGAGATCCAGCAATACGCCGACGCCCCCGTCGTGTCGATCCCCGCGTTTGAAGCGCGCGTCGCCGATACGGCGGGCGTGGGGGACACGCACATTGCCGAGATGTGTGCTGGTCTCCTCCTGGACTACGACTTGGAGACGGCATGCCTGATGGCCAACGCCGGGGCGGCCCTGGCAATCTCCCACGAGTCAGCGCTGCCCGTGCCGACGCGTGAGCAGGTGGAGAACGTCCTCGAAACCGGGGTAGTTACTAATATCCTGCGCTGAGGGAACGCGGCGCGCCTCCTGCCGGGGGGCGGCTCGGGCGATATCGTGGAGCAATCATGGCATCATCGTCTTCACGTTCCTCCTCCGGTAAAGGCCCGGCGCGTCCGCGCACGAAAGCGGCCTCCTCCCGATCCGCCAAGGCACCCCAGGGGCAGGGGGCGAAGCCGGGATTCCTGGCACGCTTCTTTTCTGCCCTCGGTCGGGCGGCTCTGGGTGCCCAGCGGGCGTGGAAGGCCACCGACCCTCAGGTCAAGCGCGATGCGGCGGCCTTCGTCGCCGTAGCGGCGGCGATCGTCATCGCCCTACGAGAGTGGTTTCAGATCTCCGGCGAGGCCGGAGATGCCATCCATCATGCCTCGGCGGGCCTCTTCGGCATCTTCTCGGTCGTCGTTCCGCTCCTTCTCGTCGCCTTGGCCGTCGAGTTGGTCTCGGCGCGGTCCGGTCGCTCGGCCCTGCCCCATCACGTTGCTGGCGGGATCGGAATCTCGCTGGCCCTGACCGGCCTGGTGCACATCTCCCACGGGAACCCCGGCCTCGAGCAGGACCCCGGCATTGAGGCGGCCGGGGGCGTCCTCGGCTGGTTCATTGCTCGCCCGCTCGTCCTCCTGCTGTCCGGGTGGGGCGCCGGCGCCCTCATGATCCTGCTCCTGGTGTACTCGATCCTGCTCGCCACGCGGACCGCCGTTGCCGACGTTCCCGCTCGTCTGCGCGATTTCGCGGCGCGACTGGGCGGGGCGGATCACAAGGACGGCGACGCGAGCGAGAGCGATCCAGCCAAGGAAGCGCGCCGGAAGACGCGCAGGGACCTGGCAGCCGGAGACGACACGTTCCTCGACGAATACGACGGGGACGAGTCCTTCCGCAAGGCCACCGACACGGAGTCCGGCGCGCAGACTCAGCTCCTCGAATCCGGTGCGGTTCCGACGACCCAGCCGGCCGACGCCCCGACGCCCCGGCCTCGCCCATCCTCGCCCGATGCGCCGACGGAGATGCTCACCCAGATGCGCCCCGCCGTCGCTTCCGCCGAGGAGCGCGAGCCTGCACGCGTGCCCGCGCACGTCCCACCGGCCGAGGAAGAACCCGCGGCCCCTCCGATCACCGACGAACCCGAGGGAGCATTCCAGCCCGACCTCGACGAGGCCATCTCCTACACGCTTCCATCCGACGACCTCCTGGTGTCCGGGCCGCCCCACATGACGCGTTCGGCGGTCAACGACCAGGTCGTGGCCGCGCTCGGTCAGGTTTTCGCGGACTTCAATATCGACGCGCGCGTCACCGGGTTCTCCCGCGGCCCGACGGTCACCCGCTACGAGGTCGTCCTGGGGGCAGGCGTCAAGGTCGACAAGCTCACGAACCTGTCCAAGAACATTGCCTACGCGGTCGCGTCGGCGGACGTTCGTATCCTCGCACCAATCCCGGGCAAGAGCGCCATCGGCATCGAGATTCCCAACGCCGACCGCGAGAACGTTGCGCTGGGCGACGTGCTGCGTTCGGCCGCCGCACGCCGCAACCAGCATCCGCTGGTCGTCGGCGTGGGCAAGGATGTCGAGGGTGGCTACGTCGTGACCAACCTGGCTAAGACCCCGCACATGCTGGTCGCCGGCCAGACGGGATCGGGTAAGTCCTCCTTCGTCAACTCGATGATTACCTCGATCATGATGCGCGCGACCCCCCAGCAGGTGCGCATGATCCTCGTCGACCCCAAGCGCGTGGAGCTCACGATCTACGAGGGCATCCCCCACCTGATCTCACCCATCATCACGGATGCGAAGAAGGCCGCCGAGGCCCTTGAATGGGTCGTCAAGGAGATGGACGCCCGCTACGATGACCTGTCGGACTACGGCTTCAAGCACATTGACGACTTCAACAAGGCGGTCGCCGCGGGACAGGTTCAGGCCAAGCCTGGTTTGCAGCGCACGCTCCACCCCTACCCGTACCTCCTGGTGGTCGTTGACGAGCTCGCCGACCTGATGATGGTCGCCCCCCGCGACGTGGAGGCATCGATCCAGCGGATCACGCAGCTGGCGCGCGCCGCCGGCATTCACCTGGTGCTGGCCACCCAGCGTCCCTCTGTCGATGTGGTCACCGGCCTCATCAAGGCGAACATTCCCTCCAGGCTCGCCTTCGCGACCTCGTCGCTGACCGACTCGCGCACCATCCTCGACCAGCCCGGAGCGGAGAAGCTCATCGGGCAGGGTGACGCCCTCTACCTGCCGGCCGGCGCGTCCAAGCCGATGCGCGTGCAGGGAGCCTGGGTCTCGGAGTCGGAGATTCACCAGGTCGTCGCCCACGTGAAGGGACAGATGGAGGCGCACTACCGAGACGACGTGGTCCCCGATAAGAAGGAAGCCAAAGTCGCCGAGGATATCGGCGACGACCTCGAAGACCTCCTGCAGGCCGCCGAGCTCGTGGTGTCGACCCAGCTGGGGTCAACCTCGATGCTCCAACGCAAGCTGCGCGTCGGTTTTGCTCGCGCCGGGCGACTCATGGACCTGCTCGAATCCCGGGAGATCGTCGGTCCGTCGGAGGGATCCAAGGCGCGCCAGGTTCTGGTTGCTCCCGAGCAGCTGCCCGAGGTCCTGGCGATGTTGCGCGGCGAATCCGCGGGCATTGGGGCGGGGCAGGCGCAAGCCGACGACGCGGGCGAGCCGGCCGTCCCGGGCGCGGGTACCGAGAATGCGGCGGGCGCCGCGGACGGCGGTGAAGCGGTCGATGCGCCCGCCCGCGCGCAGGGGATGGAAGCGCCGCACGGTCACGACGCGGGCGCGTCCGAGCCCGGCGATTCGCGCACCGGCGGGTTAGACCCGTACTCTGGTCATAACTTTGGAGGTTCGTCACCTACGTGGGTCGATGAGGAACCCGACGACGATGAGGACGCTTGGCAGCTGACAGGCCGCTGAGGAGAAAGGAAACGGACATGACCGATAACGTGTCGCGTGTACAACGAGAGAGCAAGGTATCCGTTGTGAATCTGCCGAACGTGCTGACCGTGACTCGTCTCGTTCTGGTTCCCGTGTTCGTCATCCTGGGGCTTCAGGATTCGTGGACCGCCCGGTGGCTCGCCTTCGTCGTCTTCGCTCTGGCCGCCATCACCGATCGCTTCGACGGGCAGCTGGCCCGCTCGTGGGGTCAGATCACCGACTTCGGTCGGATCGTCGACCCGATCGCCGACAAGGCGTTGACGCTGTGCGGATTCGTCCTCCTCAGCCTCCAGGGCTATCTGCCGTGGTGGGTGACCGCGCTCATCGCTTGTCGAGAGCTTGGAATCACCGCGATGCGCGCGTTCTTCCTACGCAGGGGCGTCGTGGTGTCGGCGAACAATGCGGGCAAGCTCAAGACCTTCATGCAGATCATCGCGCTGGGCACTCTGCTGATCCCGTGGGCGCACTTCCTGGAGCTTGCGAGCACGAGCGAGGCCTGGGTCGTCGTCATGATTCGCCTCGGGCAGGCCCTGGCGGGAGTCGCGCTCGCGCTGACCCTCTACTCGGGTTTCACCTACGTCGTGGAGGGGGCGCGTCTCGTGCGCGACGCGTCTGGGCAGAGCGTCGACGCCGGGGATGAGGCTCGGGCCGAGGAGCCGGAGACCAAGACCGAGGGAAGAACCCCGGCCGGTCAGCACGTCCAAAGTTGAGCCTGGGTGACGCAATGCATAGGTGGGATCGCGTCCCGGCGGAATAGGCGCCAATGCGGGCGCGTTGATGAGGTATGAGCGCATTCGGCGTCGAGACTGCGGCCTCTTACGTTGGTCCGATGCGCGAACTGGCGATGCGACCCCCGATCGAGAACGGCTAGAGTAACACTATGGAAAAGACACTGAGCGAAAGGCCGCTGCTGCGCAGCGAACTCGGCGATGTCCTGCGAGGCATCCGCCAGCGCCAGGGTCGAACCCTGCGCGAAGTCTCTTCTGAGGCACAGGTCTCCCTCGGCTACCTCTCAGAGGTCGAACGCGGGCAGAAGGAAGCCTCCTCCGAACTCCTTGACGCAATCACCTCCGCCCTGCGCGTTCCCCTCTGGTTCGTCTTGCGCGAGGTGTCCGAGCGCATGGCGGTCATCGATGGTGCGGTTGTTCCCGACGCTGTTCCTGATGACATCATGCCCGTCACGCTCATCTCTTGACGCGTGAAGCATTCGGAGTTCTACGAGGCGGTCGAGGCGACCTTCGGGTCGGCCCTCGGCCGCTCCTATGTCAGTGACCTCTACCTCTCCCCGCTGGGGGCGACCGCCCGAGAGGCGCTTGCAGGAGGAGCGGATCCAGACTCCGTGTGGGAGGCCCTGTGCGGTGAAACGGGGCGTGATGACGCGCGTTGGATCCACCGCGTCGATCCTCGCGAGCGTCGGAGGTGACGCGAGGCGCGGCGTGTCGCGTGAGCATCGAACACCTGTTCCATCTAAGCTGTCCTGCGGCGAGGCATCCACGCGCGTTGCCCACAGGGTAGCGCGCATCGGACGCAAACGACGATGGCCGGTCGCATACTCGTCATGGCGCCTCGGAGAGGGGCGGCATCTGGGCCAGGACACCCGCAGGCCGGAGAGGCCTGAAGACGAAAGGAACATCATGGCAGCCCGTAAAGCACCCGCGGCAAAGACGATCGCCAACGATCGCAACAAGGCGCTCGAAGTGGCGCTCTCGCAGATCGATAAACAGTTCGGCAAGGGCTCTGTCATGCGATTGGGTGACGACAACCGTCCCCCCGTCCAGGTGATCCCTACCGGCTCCCTCGCCCTCGACGTCGCCCTCGGAATCGGTGGCCTTCCGCGCGGCCGCGTCATCGAGATCTACGGACCCGAATCCTCCGGTAAGACGACGGTTGCCCTGCACGCGGTCGCGAGCGCCCAGAAGGCCGGCGGCAACGCTGCGTTCATTGATGCCGAGCACGCCCTCGATCCCGTCTACGCCCGCGCACTCGGCGTCGATACGGACTCGCTCCTCGTGTCCCAGCCCGATACCGGCGAGCAGGCCCTCGAGATCGCGGACATGCTGATTCGCTCAGGCGGCATCGATATCATCGTCATCGACTCCGTCGCCGCGCTCGTCCCGAAGGCAGAGATCGAGGGGGAGATGGGTGACTCCCACGTGGGACTCCAGGCTCGCCTCATGAGCCAGGCGCTGCGTAAGATCACGGGCGCGCTGTCTGCGACGGGAACGACCGCGATCTTCATCAACCAGCTGCGCGAGAAGATCGGCGTCTTCTTTGGATCCCCCGAGACGACCACCGGCGGCAAGGCGCTGAAGTTCTACGCCTCGGTGCGTATCGACGTGCGCCGCATCGAAACCCTGAAGGAGGCCGGAGCTCCCGTCGGTAACCGCACGCGCGCCAAGGTTGTCAAGAACAAGATGGCGCCTCCCTTCAAACAGGCCGAGTTCGATATCGTCTACGGCAAGGGAATCTCACGTGAGGGCTCCATCATCGACATGGGCGTCGAGGCCGGCATCGTGCGCAAGTCCGGCTCGTGGTTCACCTACGGGGACGACCAGCTCGGTCAGGGTAAGGAGAATGTCCGTCAATTCCTGGCAGACAACCCCGAGCTCGCGAACGAGATTGAGCAGAAGATCCTGCTCTCGCTGGGAATCGGGGACGCCCCCGAACCCGAGGCGCCCTCGCAGGAGGCCTCGGCCATTGACCCCGACGAGGACGCGGGCTTCTAGGCCGTGGTTCGCTACCTGGATCCCGAGGACCATCCGGAGCTGGGGGAGGAGCGCGCGCCTCGTTCCTCCCCCGGTGAGAGGCTGGCGCGTGCCCGCGAACGCAACGCCGCCCTGAGCGGGACCGAAGCCGTTGAGGAAGCCCGCGAGGTGGCTCTTCGCAAGCTTGACGCCCGAGCGTGCTCGCGCGCCGAACTGGTTGCCGCGATGGTGGGGCGGGGGTTTCGCACCGAGGTCGCCGAGGAGGTCGTGGCGCGCCTGGAGGCCGTCGGCCTCGTGGATGATCAAGCCTACGCGGACGCTCTCGTCCGGTCACGCTTCGCGGCGACGGGCGCCTCCGGGCGAGCCCTGCGCGATACGCTGTCGCGCAAGGGATTGGGGGCCGACGTCATCGAGCGAGCCGTCGCGCAGATCGACCGCGACGACGAGGAAGCGCGGGCTGACGACCTGGTTGCCCGCAGGCGACGCTCACTGCAAGGAGTCAGCCGTCAGACCGCCTATCGGCGCCTGGCCTCGATGCTGGCACGCAAGGGGTACTCTCCGTCGGTCGCGTCGGCCGCCGTGTCGCGCGCGCTGGCGTCGTGGGAGAGCGAGGAGGCGGCGCAGGAGGAGCCGTGGGACACGCCGTGAGAATGGACGATGTGGCAGTGGCCGCGATCATCGACAAGCTGGCGGGTGCAGGGTGGACGATAGCCACGGCAGAGTCTCTCACCGGAGGTGGCCTCGTGTCGCGCCTCGTCGACGTTCCCGGGGCCTCCAGGGTCGTGCGCGGCGGAGCGTGCACCTATGCGGTGGACACCAAGGCGTCGGTCTTGGGAGTGTCCGAGAGGCGCCTGGCGCAGACGGGACCGGTCGACCGGGAGGTTGCCATCGAGATGGCGCAGGGCGCGCGCACGCTCTTCGGCGCAACCCTGGGCGTGGCGACCACGGGCGTTGCCGGACCCGGAGCATCCGATGGCTTTCCTGCGGGCACGGTTCACGTCGCCTGCGCGTATCCGGGGGGACACGCCCATCGGCTGCTTCGCCTGGAGGGCGATCGAGCCGCCGTTCGCCGCGGTGCGATCGACGCGGCGCTGCGCCTCGTACGTGACGTGCTCGACTGAGCTTGCGCGCGGGCGGGCGACTAGACTTTTGGGCGATGAATACGATGACACCCCAGGACGCTGTGCTGCCTCGCACCTACGCGGTGCGCACGCTCGGCTGCCAGATGAACGAACACGACTCGGAGCGAATGGCGGGCCTGCTTGAGCAGGCGGGCTTGATTCCCGTGGAGAAGGTCCCCGAGGCCGCCGCGCGTGCCACCGACGCGGGGGACATGGGCGCGGACGTTGTCGTCATCAACACGTGTTCGGTCCGGGAAAACGCTGCGACCCGCCTCTTTGGGAATCTCGGCCAGCTGGCTGCCGTCAAGCGCAAGCGCCCCGGCATGCAGATCGCGGTCGGTGGGTGCCTCGCTCAGCAGATGCGTGACGGCATCGTGGAGAAGGCACCCTGGGTGGACGCCGTGTTCGGAACCCACAACATCGATGTTCTTCCCGCTCTGCTGCGCCGAGCCGAGCATAACAGCGAGGCGGCCGTCGAGATCGAGGAATCCCTGAAGGTCTTCCCGTCGACCCTTCCCACCCACCGCGAGAGCGTCTATGCCGCGTGGGTATCGATCTCGGTGGGCTGCAACAACACGTGCACGTTCTGTATTGTTCCCCGACTGCGCGGCAAGGAACGCGATCGGCGCCCCGGCGACATCCTCGCAGAAGTCGAGGCGGTCGCATCCCAGGGGGCTATCGAGGTGACCCTCCTCGGGCAGAACGTCAACTCCTACGGCGTTGGCTTCGGTGAGCGCGGTGCGTTCGCCGACCTTCTGCGTGCCGTCGGGCGAGTCGATGGCATCGAACGCGTGCGCTTCACCTCGCCGCACCCGGCGGCGTTCACAGACGATGTGATCGAGGCGATGGCGAACACCCCGACCGTGATGCCCAGCCTGCACATGCCGCTGCAGTCGGGCTCCGATGCGGTCCTTCGACAGATGCGCCGATCCTACCGGCGGGAGCGCTTCATGGGGATTCTCGAGCGCGTACGCGCCGCCATCCCGGATGCTGCGATCACCACCGACATCATTGTTGGATTCCCGGGAGAGACGGAGGAGGACTTCCAGGCCACGCTCGACGTCGTTGAGCAGGCGCGTTTCACGTCAGCTTTCACCTTCCTGTACTCTCCGCGCCCGGGCACCCCCGCCGCGGATCGCGAGGACCGGGTTCCCGACGACGTTGCGCTCGAACGCTACCAGCGTCTCGTGGCTCTCCAGGAGAGCATCTGCGCGCAGGACAATGCCGCATTGGTGGGAACCGACGTGGAGGTCCTCGTCTCGTCCGGCGACGGGCGAAAGGACGGGGCGACCCATCGAATCTCGGGCCGGGCGCGGGACAATCGCCTCGTTCACGTGGCCCTGCCTGCAGGCTTGGCAGCGGGTGAGCGGCCCCGCCCCGGGGACATGATCCGGGCGACGGTGACTTACGGCGCACCCCACCACCTCATCGCCGACTCTGGAACTCACGGAGGCCTCTTCGAGGTGCGGCGCACCCGAGCGGGGGATGCGTGGCAGGCTCGCCAGGCCTCGCCCGAGTCCGACGCAACGGTTGCCCTGGGAATGCCAACGCTTCGGGTCGGCCCCGTGCGCTAGCGCGCCTCGCAGCCGTGGGCGCACCTGACGGGTGTGCCGCAGCGGCCGTGCACGTTTGCGCGGTGGAGGCGGCGAAGCTGAGAAAACGTCAGCGCCAAACGTGCATGTGATGCAGTGCTCATGAGCTACCTTAGCTTCGTGGCGATCGTCACGACGATGAGACGATCGGCATGCGGGAGCACTCTTGGCAGTGCGGGTCGATCCGAGCCCCCCGAGCGATCGGTGCCTCGGCCGTTAGCGCGGCGCGCGTCGCACCGTCGCAAGTGGTCGGCGCACGCTACCAAGAGTGCCCCGCTCCCGGCGCGCAGTTCAGAGCCGGCAGCGGGGCACGGGTGGCGGGAGACGGCCCTCCCTCACGCCTCGGGCGTGCGATCCTGGCCGAGAAGGCCGGGCAGCTCACGCGCTGCCGATAGCCCGATGATGAGTCCCCTGCGCAGCATTGCGTGAATCTGTCGATCCGACAGCCCCTCACCCACGAAGAAACGCGAGGCAGCCACCATCACCCACTCATCGGAGTTTTCGATGGGAAAGACGGTCGGCTGCAGGTGGTCGGTGTTCCACCGATTCGCGACCTCCTGCAAAGACGCCTCGGTGTGGCCCTCGCCGACCGGAACAATACGCGTCTCGATCTGCGCCCACGGCGAGTCAGCCGGCTCACGGTGGATCTGGAAGCGTACATCCTCCAGCTCGGTCACGGCGATGAACTCGCCCGAGCCGTGCGGCAAACCGTCGCCCTTCAGGACGTTCTCGATACGCTCGATCGTCACCTCGGCGACCTCGGTGCCCCACTTGGCCGCGAAGTCGTCGGGCTCCATCGCGGGAGTCGGCGCGGCGGGAGCGGGCATCGCAGTGCCTCCCTCGCCGACGGTAAAGCTCTTCCACTCAGGCATCGCGGCCCTCCTTGGTCCACTGGTCGGGGAACGTCACATCAAGCTGGTTCATCATGGCCACCGATGCCATGATGAACTGGGAAACCTCGGCGGTGACCTGGGCGTCGGTGGCGCCGGCCACCCAGTTGAAGGTGTGTTGTAAACGCAGCGCGATCGTTCCCGCATCGGTGGGCGCGGAAGTGATCTTCGGTAGGTAGGTTGATGCGTTGAGCCGACGAACGGCGGACGCGATCGCTTCGGCGTGAGAGGCATCAAAGAAACGCGGGTACTCAGCGACCCCCTGAACGGGGTGTCCTTCGGGCACGGCGATGCGCAGGGTTCGGTTGGGCAGGATCGCCGCGACCTGACCGGTGGCGGACACGAAGGGGATGAGGCCCGCGGCCTCGACGGCGTGGGTGACTCTGTCGAGAGTCACCGGGGGCGTGTCTGTTGTACTCATGGCCCTAAGCCTAGCCGCTGCCCGGCGGTATCGGGCGCACCTGCCCGTACACTGGTTCTCATGGAGTCTTCGGTCAATCGCGCCTCTGACGTGCTCTGTGCGGTCGTGGGACCCACTGCATCGGGCAAGTCGGATCTCGCCCTCGAGCTGGCCCTCGTGCTTCCCGACGTGCTCGGCGCGCCGGGCCACGGGGAGATCGTGTCCGCTGACGCGCTGCAGCTGTACCGGGGAATGGACGTGGGAACCGCGAAGACTCCCGTGAGCGAGCGCCGCGGGATTCGCCACCACCAGATCGACGTGCTCAGCGTCCGCGACGAAGCCTCCGTCGCCGCCTACCAGAAGCACGCGCGAGCCGACGTCGCCGATATTCACGAGCGCGGCGGCGTGGCAGTGGTCGCCGGAGGATCGGGACTCTACCAGCGCGCCCTCCTGGACGTCATCGACTTTCCCGGCACCGATCCTCACGTGCGCGCCCGCCTGCAGCGTCAGGCCGAGGGCCCCGGCGGAGTCCGCAGCCTGCACGAGCGCCTCGCCTCCCTCGACCCGATCTCCGCGACCAGGATCGACCCGCGAAACGAGCGCCGCATCGTGCGTGCGCTCGAGGTCATCGAGGTCACAGGACGCCCCTATTCGGCTTCCATGCCGCGCCACGAGTTTTTCTCGCCTGCGATCATGGTCGCGCTGCGCCGCCCGCTGGAGTCTTTGGACAAACGCATCGGGGTGCGCACGCGGGCGATGATGCGCGCCGGCCTCATCGAGGAGGTCCGCTCCCTCATCGATGAGGGGCTGCGCGAGGCAAAGACCGCGTCCCGTGCGACCGGGTACTCGCAGGCGCTGGCCGTCATCGATGGCCAGATGAGCGAGGAGGAAGCCGAGGAGTCGATCGCGCGAGCGACGCGTCAGCTGGCCAGGCGTCAGTTGAAGTGGCTGCGCCCCGATCCTCGCGTCCACTGGCTGGACGTGGAGGAGCTCGGCGGGGAGGACGCCGTGGCCGCGCGGGCGGTGGACCTGATGCGCGCGCAGGCGGATCGGACGCCACGACGCGCCTAACGCGGTTTGCTCCTGCGCGGTAGAGCGCGAGGGCGCTACGGTGAGGTCATGGTGTTTCCCCAGCTTCCCCGTCACGCGCGCGTCTTCAAGGCCCACGGCGCGGGCAACTCCTTCGTCGTCGCGACCGATCAATTCGACCAGTACGACCCCAGCGAGGCTGAGGTGGCGACCCTGTGTTCGCCGGCTTTCGGCATCGGCGCCGACGGCTTCATCCGCGCGGTTCAACGCGACGGGAGTTGGTTCATGGACTATCGCAACGCCGATGGATCCAAGGCCGAGATGTGCGGCAACGGCGTGCGCGTGTTCGTCGATCACCTGAGGAGGGAGGGCCTCGTGGACCTGCCGCTCGGCGCGACGCTGGACGTGGTCACGCGCGGCGGAATCAAACGGGTCACCCCGCTGGAGGAAGATGGCGGGCACGGAGCCCACTACCGCGTCGACATGGGCGCGGCAGCTTCCCCCGCCAGCGAGACGATCGAGGTGCGGATCCCCGGCGTCGACGGCGTCCTGGGGGGCCTGTGGGTGGACATGCCGAACCCCCATACGGTCGTCGAACTGGCCGACGAGGAGACCCTGCGCGGCGTCACTCTTCCGACGATCGACGTGTCGCGCCTTGCCCCGGGCCAGCGCCCCTCCTACGCTCCCGAGCCAGCCTCGGGCACGAACCTCGAACTCGTCGTTGACCTGACCACGCCCGGCTCGTCGCTGGGCCACATCGCGATGCGGGTCCTCGAGAGGGGCGTGGGCGAAACCCAGGCCTGCGGAACCGGCTGCTGCGCGGCCGCCCTGGCAACGGCGTTGCGGCGCGGAGCGACGGCCCCCACCCAATGGGTCGTCGATGTCCCCGGAGGAAGGGTGAGCGTGGGGCTGGACGGAGTCATTGACTGGTCGGGGGGTACGCCGCGCGTGACGAACGCGTCCGTGCTGCTCACCGGTCCCGCGATGCGCGTCGCCGACATTCGGCTTGCGTGATCGCCCGGGCAACTCCGGCGTGCCCGCCTCCGGGAGCGGGGGAGGAGGAGCTGCCCCTCAGCCTCGGCGCACCTCGATGATGCGGTAGCCCTTCTTCGACGCGTACTTGCGCGCCGCCAAACCCTGATCGTTGAGCCACGCGATCAGCGAGTCCGCCCCGAGATGACGCTGGACCACCAGGTACGCGAACCCCTCGGGCGCCAGGCGCCCCAACCACTGCGAGAGCATCTCGTGCATCGCTTCCTTGCCGATACGCACGGGGGGATTGGACCAGATGACGTCGAAGAAGGTTGCTGAGCGCACAGACTCGGCGAGCGCTTCGCAGGCCTTGAGCGCGCGCACGCCGCTCGCTCCGTTGGCAGCCGCGTTTCGGGCCGTCAGGTCGACCGCCCGCGAGTTGACGTCCACCGCCCACACCTCGCAGCGGGGAGCCTCCAGCGACATGACGGTCGCTAGGGGCCCCCACCCGCACCCCAGGTCCAGGAGCGCTCCACGAGGGGGCAGGTCCGGGGCAACCTCAAGGAGCTGGCGCGTGCCGGTGTCCAGCTTGGAGGCAGAAAACACGCGAGAGGAGACACGCATCGACAGCGTGAAGCCGCGGGCGCTCACCTCAAGGAGGCGAGTCTCGTCGCCGCGTGCGGGGGAGGAGTCGGTGAAATACTGATCGTCCACGGCACTCAGCCTATCGCGGGCGCGTGCGACGGCGCAGATGAGGACCGTCCGTGCGACACTGGAATCCCCCCCATGAGAAGGACGGATATGGACACGACCCCCAACGGCTCCGACGACGCGACCGCGCGCCGCGACCAGCGCGTCAACGATGTTGTCGCGCGCATCCTTGCGCGTTCGGGGACCGCGCTCGCCTCGACCTCGGGGCAGGACCATTCGGGGGACGCCGGGGAACTCGAGCGCGAGGCGAGAGCGGGGACGCGGCGCGTCGATACGGGGGCCTCGGATCGCGACGACATTTCCGAGGTCGAGTACCGTCAGGTGCGCCTCGAGAAGGTCGTGCTTGTTGGACTGCGCACCACGCAGAGCGAGGAGGAGGCGGAGAACTCGTTACGGGAGCTCGCCGCGCTTGCTGAGACGGCCGGTTCCAGGGTTCTCGACGGCATCATTCAGCGCCGTTCCAAGCCCGACCCGGCGACCTACTTGGGGTCCGGAAAGGCGCGTGAGCTCGCCGAGATCGTTCGTGCCGTGGAGGCCGACACCGTCATCGTCGACGAGGAGCTAGCACCCTCCCAGCGCCGAGGCCTTGAAGACGTCGTGGATGCCAAGGTCGTGGACCGCACCGCCCTCATCCTCGATATTTTTGCCCAGCATGCCAAGTCGCGCGAGGGCAAAGCCCAGGTGGAACTCGCCCAGCTTGAGTACCTGCTGCCGCGACTGCGCGGATGGGGCGAGTCCATGTCCCGCCAGGCCGGCGGACGCGTCGCCGGGGGAGCGGGCATCGGGTCGCGCGGACCCGGCGAAACGAAGATCGAACTGGATCGGCGTCGTATCCGCACGCGCATGGCGAAGCTGAAAGCGGATATCGCCCGGATGGAGCCGGCGCGGCGCACGCAGCGTCAGTCTCGTCGCAGGGGGGCGGTGCCCTCGGTGGCCATCGCCGGGTACACCAACGCGGGCAAATCGACGCTGCTCAACCGCCTGACGGACGCGGGCGTGCTCGTCCAGGATGCGCTCTTTGCGACCCTGGACCCCACCGTGCGCCGGGCGCGCGCGGCCGACGGGCGCGAGTACACGCTGACGGACACCGTCGGATTCGTGCGAAACCTGCCGACCCAGCTGGTGGAGGCTTTCCGCTCGACCCTGGAAGAGGTGGGGCAGGCGGATCTCATCGTCCACGTCGTGGACGCCGCCCACCCTGATCCGGTGTCTCAGGTTCAGGCCGTTCGCTCCGTCATCGACACGATCGAGGGCGCCCGCGACATTCCCGAGTTGATCGCCCTGAACAAAGCGGACCTTGCCTCCCCCGAGCAGATCGCGCTTCTGCGCACCGTGTTTCCCGGGGCGGTGGCCCTGAGCGCGCGCACCGGATGGGGCGTGGACGCGCTGCGCGCCGCCGTGGAAGACATGCTGCCGCGCCCGCGGGTCTGCGTTGACGCTGTCCTGCCTTACTCGGCTGGCTCCCTCGTGCATCGGATCCACGAGGAAGGAGAGGTGGAACGGGAGGAGTACGTGGAGGCCGGTACTCGGATCGTCGCACGCGTCGATGTAGCACTGGCGGCCGTCGTCGCGCGTGAGGCGGTGCGCGGAACCGTCGCCGGCACGGCGGTGACCGGCGCGTGAGCGACGACCTGGTCGAGGCGTCGGGGCGAGTCCTCGATGCCGCCGTCGCCGCGATGGGCGGGGTCACCCGCGAGGGACAGGCATCGATGGTCTCCGAAGGGGCGGCCGCCCTGGAGGATCGCACGCACCTGCTTGTCCAGGCCGGCACCGGGACCGGCAAGTCGCTCGGATACCTCGTGCCTCTGCTGACGCACTGCGCGACGCGCGGGGTCAGGGGCGTCGTGTCGACGGCGACCCTTGCGTTGCAGCGCCAGATTCTCGTCAAGGATGCGCCCGTGGCGATCGATGCGGTCGCGTCGGTGACGGGTGTGCGGCTGAAGGTCGCGGTCCTCAAAGGCTGGCAGAACTACGCGTGCATGCACAAGCTCGACGGAGGGTATCCGGCCGAGGGGACGCTCTTCGAGGGCCGAGACCTGGAGGCGGGGCCGACGGGACAGCTCGGCGGCGAGATTATGCGCATCCGCGAGTGGATCGGCGAGACGGAAAGCGGGGATCGCGACGATCTGACGCCCGGTGTTTCCGACCGCGCGTGGCACCACGCGTCGGTGACCAAGCCCGAGTGCCTGGGCAAGCATTGCCCGCTCATTGACGAGTGCTTCGCTCAGGAGGCGCGCACGCAGGCCACCGAGGCGGATGTGGTCGTCACCAACCACTTCCTCTTCGGCATCAACGCGTGCACGGAGGGCGAGCTCTTCGGAGACTATGACGCCGTCGTCGTCGACGAAGCCCACGAGCTGGCCGATCGCGTGCGATCCCAGGCAGCCGCCGACCTGACGGTGGCACGCGTGAGCCGCGTGGCCCGTTCCCTCCGCTCCAACCTGTCGGTGGATTCGGCGGACCTCGACGAGGCTGGGGTAGGCCTCGGGGCTGCCCTTGCCCCCCTGCCCGAGGGCCTGCTGGAGTATCGGCCCGAGGCGCTCACGCACGCCATGACGGCGCTGGATGGGGCCGCCCGGCGCGCAAGCCACGAGGTCTCAGACGCGCAGGGGGAGCCGGCCGCCAAGGCGCTGGCGCGCGCGGCGGTTGACGAACTGATCGGAGCCATCGACGAATGGGGACGCGACCCCGACCGCTCGATTGCCTACATCACGAAGGATGAGTCCGAGAACGCGCGCCTGACGGTGGGGCCGCTCGACGTGTCGGGCGCCATCGGCGGCGTCGGAATTGGCCAGCGCCCCGCGATACTGACGTCGGCGACTCTGGCACTGGGAGGGAGCTTTGAGTATATTGCCGCCCAGGCGGGGATGGCGGTGTCGGGGGTGCCGTGGCACGGCATTGACGTGGGGTCCCCCTTTGACCACGCCCAACAGGGGATCCGGTACGTGGCAACCCACCTGCCGCCCCCGGGGCGCGAGGGCCCCTCCGATCAGCTGCTCGACGAACTCGTCGATCTCGCCCGCGCGTCGGCGGGGGGAGTGCTTGCGCTCTTCGCGTCGCGGCGCGGCGCCATCGCGGGCGCTCAGGCCCTGCGAGAACGCACGGACCTGAGAGTCTACCTGCAGGGGGAGGAGACTCTCGCTCACCTGATTCAACGCTTCCGCGACGAACGCGACTCGTGCCTGGTGGGTACCATCTCACTGTGGCAGGGCGTCGACGTGGTGGGGGATGCCTGTCGCCTGGTCGTCATCGACAAGATTCCTTTCCCGCGCCCCGATGATCCCGTCGCCAAGGCGCGCTCCATGGACGTCGAGCGCCGGGGTGGCAACGGTTTCATGTCCGTGTCGCTCACCCATGCGGCGCTCATGATGGCGCAGGGGACGGGACGGTTGCTGCGCTCGAACGAGGACCGTGGGGTCGTGGCGATCCTGGATCCGCGCGTTGCGACAAAGCGCTACGGCGGCTTCATCATGCGTTCCCTGCCACCCATGTGGCCGACTACCGACCCGCAGGTTGTGCGTGGTGCCCTGCGGCGGCTCGCCGCTTCCCGGAAGGAATAGATGCGGGAGGCCGGCCGGAGTAAAACGTCGTGCAGATTACGGTCGCGCCCGGGGCACTATCTGCGACAATAGAAATGCCCGCAGACTCTAGGAGACACTCGTGGAAAATCAAGCGCAGACCCTGTACCCGGCAAAGTCCTCCGGACGACCCTCCAAGATTGCCATCATCGGCGCCGGCGCCGTTGGCACGGCAGTCGCCTATGCGTGTGCAATGCGTGGCGATGCCCGTTCAATCGTCCTGCAGGATATCAACAAGGCCAAGGTTGAGGCCGAGGCCCTCGACATGGCCCACGGTATCCAGTTCACTCCGGCCGGATCGATTGAAGGATCCGACGACGTGGAGATCGTCGCCGGATCTGACCTGATCATCGTGACCGCCGGAGCTAAGCAGCAGCCCGGACAATCCCGCCTCGAGCTTGCCGGTTCGACGGTGAACCTGATGAAGAAGATCGTTCCGAACCTGCAAAAAGTCGCTCCCGACGCGCGCTTCATGTTCATCACGAACCCCGTTGACGTCGTGACCTACGCTGCGCTGAAGATCACTGGGCTGCCCCGCAACCAGGTCTTCGGATCGGGCACGGTGCTTGATACCTCCCGGCTTCGTTACCTCGTCTCGCGTGAGACGGGCGTGGCCACTCAGAATATTCACGCCTACATCGCGGGCGAGCACGGCGACTCCGAGGTGGCCCTGTGGTCCAGCGCGGAGATCGGCAACGTTCCCCTTTCGCAGTGGGGACCGACCCTCAGCGGCGGAGTGTTCGATTCCGCGCTGCGTGCCTCGATCGCGCAGGAAGTTGTGCAGAGCGCCTACAAGATTATCGAGGGTAAGGGGGCCACGAACTACGCGATCGGCCTGGCCGCCTCGAAGATCGCGGGTGCTGTCCTGCGAGACGAGCAGCGCGTCCTGACGATCTCAACGCTGCTCGAGGACTGGGAGGGCATCTCCGATGTCGTCATGGCGGCGCCAACGATCGTTGGGCGCGACGGCGCCGGGCGTGTGCTCAACCCGCCGCTGACCCTCAACGAGCGTGACGGACTGACCGCGTCTGCCGAGCGACTGCGCCAGGTCGCTCGTGACCTCGGCTTCTGACGGCGGATTCTCCTCATGGTGTGGCGCCGCCCCCTCGGGGGCGGCGCCACACCATTGGCCTAGAGCGAGCGAATGACGGTGACGACCTTGCCGAGGATGGTGGCCTCGTCGCCCGGGATAGGGGAGTAGTCCCGGTTGTGCGGAAGCAACCAGACGTGCCCGCCCGTGACGGAGAGCTCCTTGACCGTGGCCTCCCCGTCGATCATCGCCGCGACGTACTCGCCGTTGCGCGCCTCGTTCTGCGAGCGGATGACAACGTAGTCTCCATCAAAGATGCCCGCATCGACCATGGAATCGCCGCTGACCTCGAGCATGAAGAGATCCCCGTGTCCGGTCATGGACGTCGGCAGGCGGAAGACATCCTCGACGTGCTGTTCGGCCGTGATCGGTGCGCCGGCCGCGATGCGCCCCACGAGGGGGATTGGCGTACCCTCCTCCTCCACGTGCGAGATCGGGACCTCGATGCGAACAACGCCGCTCGACACAGGCGCGGAGCCGGTGATGCCGAGCTCTTCGCGTGCGCGCTGAGTCAGATCGAGGGCGCGGGGCAACCCCGGCTCGCGCACCAGGTACCCCTCCGCCTCGAGGGCGTCGAGGTGGTGCTTGACGGTCGAAGGTGAGGCCAACCCGACGGCAGATGCGATCTCGCGCACAGAGGGGGGAAAGCCGTTGGAGCTGAGCTTTTCGTTGATGACGCGCAGGATGGCGCGGTGTCGATCGCTGATAGGACGCTCTGTCATGGGCTCTCCTTGGTCTCGAGGCGGACGCAGATGTGCATGCAGTGGAGTCCACTGGATGCGTCAAGGATATGACGAGATCTGCCGGTCATGAAACACATGTTCGAGCGGGTCTCGACATTGGGTTCTACACATGCTATCGTACACGTGTTCGACGAACAGATGTTCGATTGAGTTGTCTTGGAGGTTCCTCATGAGTGTTCCCTTCGCTTCGAAGCACGCCGTCTCCTTCCCAGCGCGCCGCTCGCCGCTGCGTGCCGTGGAGGACTCCCCCCTGGCGACGGTTCGTGACATTTCCTCCGCGCCCTCGGCCCGGCGCCGCCTCTCGGCGCAGCGCGGCGATGATCCCTCCTTCCTTCGCGTTCCCGTCGCCCCCAGGCGGAGGGAGCGTTCCTCGCGGCGAGGCCTGGTAATGGGAGCAATCACCACGCTCGCCCTGACGGTGGGCGCCGGGGCGCTCGGTGTGGCTCTTCAGCCGAGCGCCTACGACGGTCCGACGGTCACGAAGTCTGTCGTCAGCGGAGACTCGGTGTGGTCGCTGGCCCAGGGCGTCAATACTGAACGCCCCCTCGAGGAGGTCGTCGCCGACATCGAGCGACTGAATGATGTGCGCGGTGCGCTCCAGCCCGGTCAACGCGTAGTCGTCCCCATCCGCTAGGAGCCTTTGTGGCACTGACAGGGCGCGGGGTGAGCGTGTACCGTTGAGGGGTGCACTGCCCGTTTTGCCATAACCCGGACTCGCGCGTCGTGGATACACGCATCGCGGACGACGGCGCGTCGATTCGGCGTCGTCGCGAGTGCACGCACTGCAAGAAGCGCTTTACGACGCTCGAAACCTCGTCCTTTCAGGTCGTCAAACGCTCGGGTGTGGTCGAGTCTTTTTCCCGGAACAAGGTTGTTTCCGGAGTGAAGAAGGCCTGCCAAGGCCGTCCCGTGTCGGATGACCAACTCGCCATCCTCGCCCAGCAGGTTGAGGAACAGCTGCGATCCACGGGCGTATCCAATGTGTCAACCAACGAGGTCGGCAAGGCTATCCTGCCGTTTCTGCGCGATCTCGACGTCATCGCCTATCTGCGCTTCGCTTCCGTCTACCAAGCCTTCGACACCCTCGAAGACTTCGACGAAGCGATCCAAGCGCTGCGGGAGCGGTCGACCGGCGGCGCACGGAAACAGACGGTCTCGGACGGGGCCCCCGCCTCGCCGTCGCAGCCCGCGAAAAAGCCGCGCAAAGCCCGCGCAGCGCGCAAGCGCACCGCGAACGCTCCCACCCTCCTGGGCGACGAGTAGCCCGTGCACGCGAAGAAGCGGCGTGCCCGGAGGCGCCGCTAGGGGCGCTCCTCGCTGCCCGGTTGACGCTCGTTGACGCGCGAGGTGAAGCGGCGCACCGCTGCCCCCGCTTCCGCAGACGCTCCCGACGCTGCCTCGCGGGCGCCGGCCACAGCCTCCGACAGAGACTCCCGGGCCCCTGCTACGGCCTCGGACAGCGACTCGCGCGCGTCGGCCACGGCCTCGGAGACGGACTCGCGGGCCCCAGCCACGGCCTCGCGCGCTCCGGCGGCCGCATCCGAGGCCGCCGCCTGTGCACCCATGATCTGCTCGCGGACCTTCTTGCGCATGACCTTGCCCAGCTGAGAACGGGGCAGCTCGCTCATGACGACGATCTGGCGGGGCAACGCGTAGTGCGCCAGCGACTTCTCTGCCCACGTGCGCAGATCCGACAGGGTCACGGACGCTCCCGCTTCCAAGACGATGGCGGCCACGACGTCCTCACCGGATTCACCGGCGGGAACCCCGATCGCCGCGACGTCACGCACGCCCGGCATGGAGCGCACCGCATCCTCGACCTGAGAGGGGTAGACATTGAACCCCGAGGAGTTGATCATCTCCTTGCGGCGGTCGGCCATGTAGATGAACCCGTCGCGCACCTGGACCAGGTCGCCCGTGCGCAGCCATCCATCGGAGGTGAACGCCTCGGACGTCTCCTCCTCCTGGTTCCAATAGCCGGAAAACACCTGAGGCCCTCGAGCGATGAGCTCGCCGACCTCGCCGAGCGCCACGTCCTGGTCGGGATGCTCGGGGTCGACGATGCGGACCTGGGTCGACGGGTAGGGGATCCCCAGCGCGCCCCGCGCTCGAGAGGAGGCCAGGGGCGACCCCAGGAGGATCGGGGAGGCCTCCGTCATCCCGTAGCCCTCAATCATGAGCCCGCCGGTGGCCTGCTCCCACTTGTCAGCCAGGGATGCCGACAGTGGCATGGCGCCCGAGAGGGAGAAACGAATGGAGGACAGGTCGGCCTCCCCTCCTGCGGCTGCAGCGAGCAGCCGCTCGTACATGGGGGGAACGCCGAGGAAGAAGGTGCAGGGCAGGCGTCGCTGGGCGGTGAGAACCATCGCCGTGTCGAACTTTGGGAACATCGCGATCGTTGCCCCCAAACGCAGGCCTGCGAGGAATCCGATCGTGAAACCAAAGGCGTGGAAGAGAGGCAGGATGCAGTAGAACACCTCGGCGCCCTCGTGCAGGACGGGCACCCATGCGATGGATTCTTCGACGTTGGCCATCAGATTCGCATGCGTGAGTGCGGCGGCCTTAGGCACGCCGGTCGTTCCTCCCGTGTGGATGAGGAGCGCGACGTCGCCGACGGCGGCGGGGCAAGAACCCTCCCACGGGGTGGCCTCGCGCAGGGCGCGGGCCCAGGAACGCACCCACCGCGGGTGCGGGCTCGAGAGCATGTCGCGCTTCTCGCGGGCCGCCTTGAGCGGCAGGCGCAAGGCCCAACGCGAGGCCGCGGGCAGAGCCGTCGTCAGATCCAGCGCAAAGGTCGTGTGCCCCCTGCCGAGAAAGGTGAGCTTGTCGAGGGACTTCGACCAGGCGATCGTGACGCGCGCCCCGTGCCTGCCGTACTCCCCTCGCAGTTCCTCCGCCGGTGCCAAGGGATTGTGTTCCACCACGATGGCTCCGAGGAGCATCGTGCCGAGCACGGCGACCGCGTGCTGCGGGCAGTTCGGGATTACTAGGGCGACTCGGTCGCCGGGGCGAACCCCCGCCTGGCGGAGCGCCCCGGCGCACCTGCGCATGTCCGCGACCAGCTGAGAGTAGGTGAGCGGGCGGGCGAAGAAGTCGATCGCGGCGCGGCTCGGGTAGCGGGCGGCAACCTCGGCGACCATGTCCGGTATGGTGCGGTCCGGGGTCGCGATCTCGTACGCAACACCGGGCGCGTACAGGGCGCGCAGCGACGACGTAAGCTCCATCTGTTCTCCTTCGGCAGCAATGACCCTACGATACCGTAAGTTCGGCGGACGTTTGGCCAGCTCGGGAGGCGATGAATGCGACAGTCCTATAGCGGAGTGGCAATCAACCGCACGGTCTCGGGCATATGCGCCAACTCTTCGAGGGCGCCACGCCCGAGACCCGCCGAAATGTCCGTGAGCGCGTAGCCCACCTCGTCGACGGTGGCCAGGATCTGCGCGTCGACGTTGGCCTGTGAGCTGGCGAAGATCTGATTGACGCGGGCCATGACGCCCGGCACGTTGCGGTGGATCAGGCGCACGCGGTAGCGCGAACGCGGCGCGGAGTTCATCGTCAGGTTCGGCAGGTTCACGCTCATGTCGGTGGAACCACTCGCCTGATACTCGCCGATCTTGGCCGCGACGAACCGGCCGATGTCGTACTGAGCCTCCTCGGTCGAACCGCCGATGTGTGGGGTGAGGATCACGTTGTCGAGCGTCGCCAGGGGAGAGGTGAAGGCGTCGCCGTTCGCGCGCGGCTCCGAGGGGAATACGTCGATGGCGGCGCCCCCAAGGTGTCCCGAGACCAGCGCGGCGTGAAGGGCCTCCACGTCGACGACGTGCCCGCGGGAGAGGTTGATGAACAGGGTCCCGGGCTTCATCAACGCAAACTCGTTGCGCCCGATGAGGTTGGTGTTGGATTCTTGGCCGTCAACGTGCACGGAGACGATGTCGGCCTCACGCAGGACGGCCTCCATGGTCGGCATCTGCGTCGCGTTGCCCAGGGCCAGGCGTTCGGCGGCGTCATAGAAGATGACGTTGAGCCCCATGGCCTCGGCGAGGACGGACAGCTGGGTGCCGATGTTGCCGTAGCCGATGATGCCCAGCGTGTGACCGCGCACCTCGTGCGCGCCGTCCGCGCTCTTGTCCCACACGCCGCGGTGCAGGCGAGAGTTCTTCACGGTGACCCGGCGGGACAAATCGATGATCTCGCCGATCGCCAGCTCGACGACGGAACGCGTGTTGGAGTAGGGGGCGTTGAACACGGCGATCCCCATCTCGGTTGCGGTCGCCAGATCGATCTGGTTGGTACCGATGCAAAACGCGCCTATCGCCGTCAGGTGCGGACGCGCGCGTAGGACCCGTTCGGTCACCTCCGTCTTGGAGCGCAGCCCCAGGTAATCGACGCCCTCGAGAGCGTCAATGAGGTCCTCCTCGGACAGTGCTCCGGTGACGCGGGTGACCTCAATGCCGAACTTAGCGAAGATGTCGTCGGCGATGGAGTGCGGGTTTTCAAGCAGCAGTGCGCGTGTCATGGTCCCATCATGTCAGATGAGACCATGCCGGGCGTGGGCATGCCGCCGTGTGGTCACGACGACCACTCGTCCATGCCCGCCGGAAGCACCTCGGCGTGGACAACGTGGACGTCGTGGGTGGCCCGAGTGAGCGCGACAAAAAGATCCCCGATGCCGTCCGCGGCGATCTCGCCGGGCTCAACGAGGACCACCGAGTCGAACTCGAGGCCCTTCGAGGCGACGGCCGACAGGAGGCTGACGCGCTCAGACAGCGCGGTCTCGCCCCCCAGGTCTGCCCCCCACGCCCGTGCGCGCTCCTCGCCCACGATGATCGCAATGCGGCCCCTGGAGGCCCCCGCCTCGCGGTCGAGTCGCTCCTCCGCCTCGCGGCGGGCGGCCTCGACCCCCTTGCGCAGGGCCTCCTCCGTCCGCGAGGCGGCTGCCCGGGTGGTTGGTTCCACCCGGGTCACTCGGTAACACCCCTCGACGTCGCGAACTGCCGTCATCGGATACAGCACGGGAGCGCCCGCACGGGCGAGCACCCCCTCGGCGAGCTTCGTGAGCGTCGCCGGGGTTCGGTACGAGACCGTCAGCGCATACTCTCCCGCCAGCGCCCGCGCGGCTGGCCCCAGAGCCTTCTCCCACGACGGCGGCCGCTCGTGGCCGCGTCGCTGATCCAAATCACCCACGACGGTGAAAGAGCGCGACGGGCACCTGCGCAGCAGGCACCGCCACGCCATCGGGGACAGCTCCTGGGCCTCGTCGACGACGATGTGCCCGTACGCCCACGTTCGATCCTTCGCGGCACGCTCGGACAGCGGAGTCCAGGAAGGCTCGTCTCCGACCGAAGCAGCGAGCATCTCGGCGGTGACGATGCCCCCGCCCAGGTGCTGTCCCTCGATCGCGGCGCGGGCCCGCTCAACGTCGGCGGCGTCCGCCTCGCGGGTCGGAGCCGAGGCGGGCATGGGACCAAGAAGCTCCTCGCACTCGTCCAGGATCGGCACATCCTGCACGCTCCACGGGGCATTGCGCGCTCGACGCACGGCGGCCAGCTCCTCGGCGCGCAGGGGAGACCCGGCTCGCCTATTGGCCGCGGCCAGCACCTCGGGACGCGCGTAGAGCCTACGCAGCAGGGTCTGGGCGCTCGTCGGCATCCACGCCGAGTTAATGGCGCGCCGACAGTCCACGGAGTCGCGGATCTCCGCAAGCCACGAGCGCCTCACCTCCGCTTCGACCACCCCGTCGCTGTCGGCGTCCCCGGCCTCCGTGGCCAGACGACGAGCGAGGACGTCCATCAGTTCCCTCGCGAAGGACTCCCGGGCCGTGTTGTGGGGGCGGCCCGAGCGCTTCGCCCTGCGCCTGGCGGCCTCCACGTCGGTGCGCCGGAGCGTGACCTCCCGGTTCCACACGCGCAGCACCTGGTCGCCCTCGGGCAGCTTCGCCAGTGCGCGCACCGCCTCGCGGATGATTGTTGCCCACGCGGGAAGTCCCTTGATCCGGGCGACCCTTTCGTCCTCGCTCGCGCGAGCGCGCACCCCCGGCACGAGATCACCCAGGGTCACCGAAACCACGCCCGTCTCGCCCAGGGAGGGCAGCACCTGCTCGATGTAGCGCAGGAACAGGGGGGAGGGGCCAACCAGGAGAACACCCGAGCGCTCCAGGCGCTCGCGGTGCGCGTACAGGAGATAGGCGATGCGATGCAATGCGACCGCCGTCTTTCCCGTTCCCGGCCCGCCCTGCACGACGAGGAGACCCCTGTCGGAGGCGCGGATGATCCTGTCCTGCTCGGACTGAATGGTCGCGACGATGTCTCCCATGCGTCCGTCGCGGGCCTCGCTCAGCGCGTGCATGAGGGCTCCCTCGCCCTGCAACTCCAGCCCCGAGGCGCGCGACGCGTCCAGGAGCTCGTCTTCCAACCCGGTCACGCGGCGCTCGCGGGTGGAGATGTGGCGGCGCCGAACGACCCCGTCCGGCTCTGCCGACGTCGCCTGGTAGAAGGGCCTCGCGGCGGGAGCACGCCAGTCCACGAGCAGCGTTGATCCGTCTTCTCGGGTCAGCGACAGGCGGCCGACGTGACGGACGGACCGATCCGCTAAATCGAGGCGACCAAAGACCAGCCTTTCTTCTACGCCCTCGAGGCGCGCAGCCATCTCGCCCAGGTGGGCGGACAGCGCTTCGCGTTCGGTCCAGCCCTGCGCGTTACCGACCCCGTGGGTCGAGTGAACCCGGCCCTGGCGCGCCCTGTACGAGGCGCGAAGAGAATCCAAACGCTCGTAGGCGCTGTCGACGAAGTCCTGTTCGGGCAGGGGACGATCCGTCGAAAACTCCTGGTCGGCGCGTGTTGCCATGGGGCCTCCTCGTCTTTCGTGGCCTTCTATTGTTGCTCACTTTTCCCTCCCGTGCTCCCGTCTGCGTGTCGGTGTGTGCGACTTCGCCTCAAGCTCAAAACACGCTCCCGCGTGACGAGGAGGGGGCCTCGCAGGTACGTTAGAGGCGAGGGAGAAGAGCGAGCACCAGGAGGATACGTGAGCATCACTGCCGCCGACCTATACGCCGATGGGCCAGCCGTCGGCGCGAAGGCGAAGATTCTCCTCATCCATTTCGATGGGGCGATCGATGCCGGTGGGGCCGGACGCATGGCGATCGCTCAGATGCTGCGGTCCCTGCACAACGAGAGGGTCGCCACCTTCGACGCGGACGCTCTCATGGACTACCGCTCTCATCGGCCCATCGTCACCGTCGACAACTGGGTTGCCTCGCCGGACATGGTGATGCCCGAAACGGTCCTCGACCTGGTCGAGGACGACATGGGCAATCCGATCCTGGTGCTGCACGGAGCGGAACCGGATGCTCACTGGGAGTCTTTCACAAAGGCGATCAGTGAGATCAGCGAGCGGGCGGGAGTCGAGATCACGTTCTCCCTGCACGGGGTCCCCTCCGGGGTTCCCCACACGCGGCCCACGCCCGTCCACGTCCAAGCCACCGACGCCTCGCTTCTGCCGTCGGGCGTGCAGGTGACCAATCACATGCAGTTCCCCTCGCCCCTGTCGACCTTCGTGCAGATACGAATGGGACAACGAGGCATCGGCGGGCTCGCGCTCCTCGGCGCGGTCCCGTACTACATGGCCGACACCGCCTACCCCGCGGCCTCGTCGGCGCTGCTGACCTCGCTGGCCAAGTTTGCCGACCTGTCGCTGCCCGTCGGCGACCTCGAGCAGGGGGCGGCCCAGGACCAGGAGAACATTGAGAAGCTCGTCGAAGGAAACCCCGAGGTCTCCCACACGGTCTCCGCGCTTGAGGAACACTTCGACGCCTGGACCGGAGGAACTGGCGCCATCCCGTTGCCCGGGATGGGAGAGCCTCCCCGCGTCGGGCGCGACGACAAGGCCCCCAAGGACATCGGCGACGTTATCGAGGCCTATCTTGCGCAGGTTTCTCGCGCCCAGGATGAGGGCGGCGGGTCGGTGAATGCTCCCTCGCGTGCCCCGCAGGACCAGGGCCCGTCGAAGCCGGACACGATTGAGGACGTTCTCGCGCGTATCGAGGCACGCCGCAACGGCCAGGGACCCGGCCCCTCCACGCCTCGCCACCGCGCCTGAGGCGACTACCCCGGCTGGTCGCCCTCCTCGATCGGTGAGGTGAGGCGGGCAGGCCGGTAGCCGATGGCGGCATCGGTGAGCGCGGGAGTGCCCGCGACCCAACGCTCCAGCTGGCTGGGCCGCGTGATGCGCGCGGGCAGTGCCAGGGTGCGAAGCGAGCGATCCACCTCGTCGGCGTCGACAACGCCCGGCTCGCACGCGAGTGCCACCACGTTTCCTCGGCGCCCGCCTCGTCCGACCTTCGGGTCCTGGATGGAAGCGACGAAGGGGAAGACGGCACGCAGAGCCGCAATGTCTTGCCGAGCGTTTGCGTGGCCGCCGTGCGCGCAGTTGACCAGGTAGACGCCGCCGCTGCTCAGGACGCGCCGGGCGTGGATGGCGCACTCGATCGTGCGCAGGTGGTCCGGCGTGACACCGCCGGCGAAGGCGTCGCGTGCGATCACGTCGAACGCCCCGTCGCGCACCGTTTCCATGATCTCGCGTCCGTCACCCACCCGGATCTTGACCTGAGGCGAGGTCGGGATGGGGAAATGGTCGCGGACGGCCTGGGCCAGGAGGCGATCGATCTCGACGGCGACGTGGCGCGAGCGCGTGTGCGAGGCGGACCATGCGCACGCGAGGGCGCATGCCGCACCTCCCAGGTGGAGGGCGCGGAATCGCTCGTGTGGCCCCCACAGGGAATGGACCACGGCGGACATGTGCTGCATGTACTCGAACTCGAGGTAGGTGGGGTCCGAGGCATCAAGGGCCGAGGACTCAACGCCGTCGAGGAACAGTGTCGCGCGCGGGCCATCCCATCGGATGCGCGCCGATCCCACGTCCGTGTCGAAGATGAGGTCGCGTGACGAAGACGAGCGTGCCATGGTGGACACTGTAACTGCGTGAGATGGAAGCGGGCACGGGAGGTGACATGTCGAACGCGCCGAGGGACCAGCGGGCAAAGCGCGACTGGGGATCGGATGATTCGCACACCCCGATCCTCCACGTGGACATGGATTCCTTCTTTGCGCAGGTTGAGATGTTGGAGGATCCCTCCCTGCGGGGGCGCCCCATCGTTGTGGGGGGAACCTCGGGGCGAGGTGTTGTGACATCAGCTACCTATGAGGCCAGGGCGCTCGGGGTTCGCGCGGGCATGCCGACCGCCCGAGCTCGCGCGCTGTGTCCCACGGCCGCGTTCGTCCCCGGGAAACGCTCGCTGTACCGGCACTACTCCGCGCGGGTCATGGGGATTCTCGCGACCGTCACCCCGGTGCTCGAACAGGTGTCGATCGACGAGGCGTTCCTCGACGTTCGGGGCGCGCGGCGCAGGCTCGGGTCACCCGCACAGATCGGGGCGCGGATCCGTTCTCAGATTCGCGAGAGCATCGGCCTGCCCGCGTCCGTCGGGGTCGCCTCCACCAAGTCGGTCGCGAAGATCGCCTCGTCGCACGCCAAACCCGATGGGTTGCTGCTCGTTCCCCAAGAATCGACGGTGGAGTTCCTGCACGGGCTTCCCGTGGGAGCGCTGTGGGGTGTGGGCGGAAGGACCGGGGCCGCCCTCGAAAGGGAAGGAATCGATACCGTCGGAGACCTGGCCCGGGCCCCCGTGGCGCGCCTGACCAGGCTCCTCGGCGCTGGCGCAGCACATCACCTCCACGATCTGGCGTGGGGGATCGATCCGCGTCCCGTGACGACCTCGCGCGAGGAGAAGTCAGTCGGCACCGAGCGTACCTTCGACGACGACATCCGCTCGCGGGCCGACATCGAGGAGTTTATTTTGGCCGCCTCCCACGACTGCGCGCGCAGGCTTCGGGCCGCCAACGTCGTTGCGTGGACGGTTGTCATCAAGATGCGCGGGGCGGACTTTCACACCATCACTCGCAGCGTGAGCCTCGTGGCACCGACCGACACCGGTCGTGATATCGCGCACGCAGCGCGCGCCCTCTTCGCGCGCGAGGACATGCCGCTGGGGGGAGTTCGCCTCTTCGGCGTTCGCGCCGAGGGGCTTCAGGCGCGTTCCGTCGGCGTTGCCGTCACGCTGGACCGAGATGAGCGGCCCGCCGCTTCGGAGCGCGCCATGGACCAGATTCGCAGCAAGTTTGGTGCCGGAGCGCTCGAACCCGCGACCCTCCTGCGCAAGGCTGCCTCGGGCGAGCGCCTTGAGCGCGAAGTCGGCCCGGCGGGGAGCCGTGGCGGGGAAAGAGAACCTGGCCGCGGCCTTCCCAACGGGCGCCACGTTCGGGCCAACGGCGGGGGTGAGCAGGGGCGACTCCTGTGAGCTGGTTGGTCTCGGGCGCGTTCCACGCGCTAAGCTGAGGTCATCATTCGTCCGAAAGGGGCAGCCAATGGCTCTCACCGAGTATGAGAAGAAGATCCTCGAGCAGATGGAAGCATCGCTGCGCGAGGAGGATCCGGCCTTGGCCTCGCAGATGTCCGCCCCCGCGCCCGATGACAAGGGAAGCGCGCGGCGTGCTCCCCGGCGCCTCGCGACGGGCATCGCGGGTGCTTTTCTCGGAATGGTGGTCCTCGTCGTTGCCGTGTCCCTGGGCTACTCTGTCCTCTCGATTGTGATCGGAGTCGCTGGTTTTGCGTTGACGGTGGCGGGGATTCTCTACGCCCTGGCCAGGCCCTCGCGGCGGGGTTCGGCTGCGGCTGACGGTGCCGCCTCACGCAAGAAGAGCGGACGCGGCGGCTGGGATTCTTTCATTCAGGATCAGGAGCGTCGCTGGGATGACCGCAAGGGGGACGACTAGTCGCCGCGGCGCGTCATAGCGTCGCGGGGGTGGGGCGCGCCGGATTGTCTGGCTCGCCCCACCTTCTTCTGTCTCCGTCTTTCCATGGTGCTCCCCACGGTGCTCCCCATGGTGCTCCCCATGATGCTCCCCACGGTGCTCCCCACGGTGCTCCCCATGGTGCTCCCCACGGTGCTCCCCAGTGTGCTCCCCAGTGTGCTCCCCACGGTGCTCCCCACGGTGCTCCCCACGGTGCTCCCCACGGTGCTCCCCACGGTGCTCCCCACTGCGGCCCCCACGGTGCTCCCCACGGTGCTCCCCACGGTGCTCCCCACGGTGCTCCCCACGGTGCTCCCCACGGTGCTCCCCACGGTGCTCCCCACGGTGCTCCCCACGGTGCTCCCCACGGTGCTCCCCACTGCGGACCCCACTGCGGGTGAGTGCGCGCGTCGGCTCCCCCGGCCTCGTTGAGATCCTTCAGATTCCAAGGGGTTGGCGATGCGTTAAGCGGGATGATCCCGTGGTGGCGGAGGGGCGGATGCGGCCGAGAGCGCCGTAGTGTGTGCAAGATTTCCCCACTCTTCTCCACCGGTATTTTTCCTTGATTTTTAGCTCTTTCTAAAGGCCTTCTGACGCGCCACGCCGGATGTTTCTCCGTTGATATGGGGTGGAGTGGGTTAAAGTGGGGGGAAGTTCCGAAGAAGGGAGGGTGGCGACATGTTCCTCGGTACGTACGAGCCCAAGCTCGACGACAAAGGACGCATGTTCCTACCCGCGCGCTTCCGCGAGGACATGGAGGGCGGCATCGTCCTCACTCGCGGGCAGGAGCACTGCGTGTACGCCTTCCCGGCAGCGGAATTCGAGAATATGACGGCGGAGCTGCGCCGCGCACCCCTGTCGTCGAAACAGGCGCGTGACTGGATCCGCGTCATGCTCTCGGGAGCCTACAAGGAGATTCCGGACAAGCAGGGGCGTATTAGCGTCCCCGCAGACCTGCGTGCGTACGCCGGCCTGGAACGTGAGCTCGCCGTCATCGGCGCCGGGTCACGAGCCGAGATCTGGAACGCGTCTTCCTGGCGCGAGTACCTCGCAGTTCAGGAGGAGGTCTTCTCCAACACGGCCGAAGAGATCATCCCCGGGATGTTCTGACCCGTACTCCCAGGTCTCCGCCCGCTGTTCCGATACCACTTCCCCGGTAGCGGAGCACGGTGGGGGACCTGGATGGACGGGTCAGGCCCGACATGCGTGAAGGAGGCACGACATGACCGAAGCATCGACGTCGGTGCGCGCTTCGTCGTACCTCGCCGACGCCTCCCGTCCGGCGCGAGAACGCCACGTTCCGGTCCTACTCTCCGAATGCCTGGACATGCTTGCCCCGGCTATTGGCGCTCCGGGTGCCGTCCTCGTCGACGCGACCCTGGGCATGGGCGGGCACACGGAGGGAGCGCTGGAGCGTTTCGAGGATCTCACCGTCATCGGAATTGATCGCGACCCGCAGGCGATAGCACTCGCCTCGGATCGGCTCGAGCGCTTCGGTGCGCGCTTCCGGGCCGTTCACGCGACATACGACCACATCGACCGGGTCATCGAGGAACAGTGCGGCCCCGGATCGCGCGTCGACGGCATCCTCATGGACCTGGGCGTGTCCTCCCTCCAGCTTGACGAGGCCGACCGGGGCTTCGCGTACTCGAAGGACGCCCCGCTCGACATGCGGATGGACCCCACGACGGGTCCCAGCGCGGCAGATCTCCTGGCCAGCGCGTCTGAGGGTGAGATCGTCCGCATCCTTCGCACCTATGGTGAGGAGCGCTTCGCCCCCCGGATCGCGCGCCTCATCATCCGTCGCCGCGACGAGGCGCCGATCACTCGTACCGGCGAGCTCGTGGATATCGTCCGCTCGGCAATACCCGCACCGGCCCGCCGCAGCGGTGGAAACCCGGCCAAGCGCACCTTTCAGGCGCTGCGTGTAGCCGTCAACGATGAGCTCACCATTCTTGAGCGTGCCCTGCCGCGCGCACTCGCGAGTCTTCGCGTGGGCGGACGCCTGGTCGTCGAAGCCTACCAAAGCCTCGAGGACCGAATAGTGAAAGACGTGCTGCGGCGGGGAGCAACCAGTGCCGCTCCCCCCGGGCTGCCGATCGTCCCCGACGAGATGGCGCCCAGCCTGAGGCTTCTCACGAAGGGCGCCAACAGGGCGGACCAGGCCGAACAAGATCACAACCCTCGATCTGCTTCCGTGCGACTGCGCGGAGCGGAACTACTGAGCGAATGGAAGGACAACTCATGAGTGCAGCAACAGCGAAGGCGCGCCCCGCAACTCGCCCCGAGCCGCGCCGTGACGACGTCCGCGAGCTGCGCATCGTGGAGGGGGCGCGCCCGCGTCGGTCCGTCCTTGCCATCCTCGTCCTCCTGGTCATCGTCGCGATGGCCTCCGTGGTTGCTTCGATGGTGCTCAACACCCGCATGGCGCAGACCTCCTTCGAGATCCGCGAACAGCAGCTGGCCCTGAACGAGCTGGAAGCGAAGTCCTGGACGATGCGTGCCGAGCTGGATCGCAAGGCGTCGCCCACCGAGCTCGAAAGGGCAGCCAAGGCCAACGGAATGGTCCCCGCGGGCAGCCCGGGGTTCATCTCGCTCGACAAGGGCACCGTTGAGGGCGGGACGCCGGCCAAGTAGCTCGGAAGCGGGTGCCTATGGATAGCGTCATGACGCGTTCGCGTTGGATCTTGGTGACACTGGTCGTCGCGCTATGCGTGTGCGGCGTGCGTTTGGTGCAGCTGCAGATCATCGAAGGACCGTCGTTGGCCGCGCAGGGGCAGCGCGTGCGCACCGCATCAACGGCGGTGGCCGCAGCCCGCGGGACGATCACGGACGCGACGGGAGTCGTGCTGGCCAATTCCATCCAAACCTACGACATCGCGGTCAATCAGGTGAACATCCGTTCCTACGTTCACCGTGACGACGACGGCAACGAAGTGGGCCGCGGCCCCGCCGAGGCTGCCCGTCAGCTGGCTCCCCTCCTGGGGATGAACGAGGCGGAGCTGGGCGGCATGATGCTGGGTGACTCAACCTACGAATACATCAAACGCAACGTTGATGCTGTGTCCTATCGTGAGATCCGTAAGCTCGACATCTACGGGATCGAATGGGAGTCGGTGTTCGAGCGCGAGTACCCCAACGGTAACGTCGCAGCGCCAGTGATCGGAACCGTCAACGCCGAGGGACAGGGGTCCTCGGGCATGGAGGCTCAATTCGACGCGCTCCTGACGGGTACGCCGGGCGCGCAGGCCTTTGAGATCGCACCCAACGGTGCCGTCATGCCGGGAGGCAAGAAGACGACGGTCGAGCCGAAGAATGGCGGCTCGGTGGAACTGACCCTGCACGCGGACCTGCAGCACCAGGTCCAGGACCTCCTGGACGCGCGTGTCACCAAACACCAGGCTGACTGGGGGGCCATCGTTATCGAGGACGTTGCCACCGGTCACGTGCTCGTCATGGCCGACTCGAACTCGACCGAACCGGACAACGCCAGCCCCCAGAAGGTGCATGCGGTTCAGGATGCGTTCGAGCCCGGCTCGGTCGGGAAGTTGATCACCGTGGGAGCCGCCCTCAACCAGGGGACGATCACACCGACGAGTGTCTTTCAGGTGCCCTACGCCCTCGAACCTCCCGATGCGGGCGGGCCCATCACCGATTTCCACGAGCACGAGGGCGAAACGCTGACGCCGACGGGGATCCTGGCGGAGTCGTCGAACACCGGAACGGTGCTGATCGGTCAGACGCTAGGGGATGAGCAGCGATACTCAATGATGCGTGCCTTTGGATTCGGGCAGGAAACCGGGGTCGAACTACCGGGAGAGTCCGCCGGACTGCTGCGGGACTGGCAGCAGTGGGCGGGACGCGACCGCTACGTCACGATGTTCGGTCAGGCCTACGCGATCACCGCGATGCAAGAGGCCTCGGCGCTGGCCACGATCGCCAACGGGGGAGTGCGGATCGCTCCGCACGTTGTCAAGTCGTGGACGAACGCCGATGGGACCGTCGAGGTGCCGGAAGGGAGCCAGCCGGTTCAGGTGATGGAGCAGGCGGCCGCCTCCCAGCTGCTGACCATGATGGAGTCGGTCGTTGAAGACAAGCGCGGCACCGCCGGAGCCGCGAAGGTTCCGGGATACCGCGTCGGCGTCAAGACCGGTACCGCTGAGACCGTCATTGACGGGGCCGCAGGACTCGTCTCCACGACGGCGGGAATCATCCCCGCTGACGCCCCGCGTCTGGCAATCGCCGTTGTTCTCTACAACCCGAGGGTGGCATCGATCTCATCGGATTCGTCGGCCCCCCTGTTTGGTGACGTTGCGCGCACGGCCGTCAGTAACCTGGGTATCCCAGCTTCCACGGGGTCGGCTAACCTGTATCCGACGACGCCGTGAGTGCGAAGGAGAGAAACATGCAGGCATCGGCGCAGTGGATTGCAGACGCAGTATCGGGCCGCTTGGTGGGACCCGATGCGTGCGTCACCGGAACCGTTGTCACGGACTCTCGGGAGGCGTCGGCAGGATCGCTCTACGTCGCGCGCAGAGGTGAGAACGCGGACGGGCACGCCTTCGTGCACGGCGCGATCGAGCGCGGCGCGGTTGCCGTGATCGCCGAACGCGAGCTTGAGGAGGCCGTCGCCCAGATCATCGTTGAGGACTCCACTCGGGCGCTCGGCGACCTGGCGCGCGCCCACGTGGACGCGCTTCGTTCGCGCGGCACACTGGACGTGATCGCGATGACGGGATCGGTGGGTAAGACCACCACCAAAGACCTGCTGCTCCAGATCCTGTCCGAGGACGGGCCGACGGTGGCGCCCAAGCTCTCCTTCAACAACGAGGTCGGCCTTCCCCTGACCGCCCTCCAGGCCGACGAAACGACGCGACACCTCGTGCTTGAGATGGGAGCTTCGGGGCCGGGACACATCTCCTACCTGACCGACATTGTCTCCCCGGACGTGGCGATTGAGCTGTGCGTGGGACACGCGCACGTGGGAGGGTTCGGCGGTTTCGAGGGCGTCGCGGCCGCAAAAGCCGAATTGATCGCGGGAACGCGACCGGGTGGACCCGTCATTCTCAACACCGACGACCCCAACGTTGAGGCGATGGCGCCGATGGCGACGGGGCCGATCGTTCGATTCTCCGCCTTGGGTGAGCCGCGCGCCGATGTGCGTGCCGAGGAGGTGCGGACCGACCGCGCCGATCGGGCCTCTTTCACGCTCGTGACCCCCCGCGGCAGCGCCCCCGTCTCGCTGGCGCTTGTCGGACGTCATCACGTCTCAAACGCGCTGGCAGCCGCGGCCGGTGCTCTCACCCTCGGCATGGACCTCGACACCGTGGCGGCGGTACTCTCCGGGGCGCGAGCGCTGAGCCCGCATCGCATGGACGTTCACGATCTCGACATCGAGGGGACGGCGCTGACCCTCATCGACGATTCGTATAACGCAAACCTGGACTCGATGCGAGCGGGGATCGCTGCGTTGGCCTCGATCGGGCGCGACGCGGTCAGGATCGCCGTTCTCGGCGAAATGCTGGAGCTGGGGGAGGAATCACGGTCGCTCCACGAGCAGGTCGGCGCGCTGGTTGCCGATGCGGGGGTCGACACACTCATTGGCCTGGGCGCGCACTCCCACTACTATCTAGAGGGAGCCTCCGGCGTGGCCAATCGCACGGTCGCCTCCGATCCAAGCGACGCCGCACGCCTGGTGGCGCGCTTCGCCGAGGAGGGCGCCGTCGTCCTCGTGAAGGGCTCCTACGGTTCACAGTCATGGCAGGTAGCTGACATCCTGCGGGAGAAGGGAACGACCCGGTGATTGGACTCATTGCCGCGTTCATTATCGCGATGGCGCTGTCCGTGATGAGCACGCCGCTGCTCATCCGATTCCTGGTGATGCACCAGTACGGGCAGTTCATCCGCCAGGACGGGCCGACGCAGCACCTGACCAAGCGCGGCACGCCGACGATGGGCGGTGTCGTCATCATCCTGGCGACGGTCCTCGCGTGGCTCATCGGATCCTTTGTCGCAGGCGCGGGACCATCGTGGTCCGGGGTGCTCCTCGTCTTCCTCTTCGTGGGATTGGGCGTCATCGGCCTGCTCGACGACGGAATCAAAATCATGCGCCAACGTTCCCTCGGCCTGCACCCCTCGGGCAAGATCATCGGGCAGGTGGCCGTGGCCTCCCTGTTTGCGCTGGGCACCCTCATCTTCCCCAACGACTATGACGAGTACCCCGGCACTCTCGCGATCTCGGTGGCGCGTCCGACCACCCTCACGCTCGGCTTCGCCGGCCTTGCCCTCGGAGTGGCCCTCTACCTCGTGTGGACCAACCTCATCGTCACGGCGTGGTCCAACGCGACGAACCTGACCGATGGCCTGGATGGGCTGGCCGCCGGCGTGTCCATCTTCGTGTTCGGCGCGTACACCTTCATCGCATACTTCCAGCGGATTCAGTCCTGCACGATGCCGGGAGCGAATCAGGCGAATTGCTACGCGACCCGCGACCCCCTGGATCTCGCGATCTTCTGTGCCGCCCTCATCGGTGCCCTCGCCGGATTCCTCTGGTGGAATGCGTCCCCCGCCCAGATCTTCATGGGTGACACCGGTGCGCTCGCCCTGGGTGGAGCCGTTGCGGGCCTGTCGATTCTCACCCAGACGCAGGTTCTCGCCATCGTCATCGGAGGTCTCTTCGTGGCCGTCGTCGTCTCCGACGTCATCCAAATCGGCGTGTTTAAGGCCACGGGCAAGCGGGTCTTCCGCATGGCTCCCCTTCACCACCACTTCGAGCTTCTGGGATGGAAGGAAGTCACCATCGTCATCCGTTTCTGGTTGATCGCCGCAATAGCCGCCGTCGCCGGAGCGGGGATGTTCTACGCGGAGTGGGTGTCCGCTCGATGAGCCGCCACGCCGCCGTCCTTGGGTGGGGAAAGTCGGGCCGGGGAGCCGCCGAGGCGTTGCTTTCGCGCGGCTGGAGGGTCAGCGCATTTGACGCGCGACCGCCCAAGGAAGAACACGTCAACGGCCTGGTCGACGTTGCCGTGCATGTCGAGGAAGACCCGGTGCCCCTCGCCGCCGCCATTATCGAGGCGCGCCCCGACCTCGTTGTTGTCTCTCCGGGCGTCCCTGCCCACCACCCCATTTTTTCCGCTTGCGAGGAGAGCGGGATCGACCTGTGGGGAGAAGTCGAATTCGCGTGGCGTTTGCAGGAGGAGGGTCCGCACGCCGGAAGGCCGTGGCTCACCGTTACCGGCACAAACGGCAAGACGACGACGGTGGGCATGCTCGGCCAGATCCTGACGAGCGCGGGAGTGAGGGTCCAAGAGGTGGGCAACATCGGCACGCCGATCACCCGTGCGATCGACTCCGACGCCGAGGTCTTCGCCGTCGAACTCTCCAGCTTTCAGCTGCACACAACACGTTCCGTCTCCCCCCTGGCGTCGGTCTGCCTGAACGTGGATTCAGATCACCTCGATTGGCACGGGAGCGCGCAGGCCTATGCGGCCGACAAGGCACGCGTGTATGAGAACACGGTGCGAGCCTGCGTCTATCCCGCCTCCGATCGGCGCGTGGAGGCGATGGTTGAGAACGCCGACGTCGTCGAAGGGGCGCGCGCCATCGGAGTGACCCTGGGGGTGCCCTCGGTGTCGCAGCTCGGCATCGTGGAGGGGATGTTGGTGGATCGCGCCTTCATCGACGATCGTGCGCGCCGCGGCCTCGCCCTCGCGCGTGTCTCGGACTTGGGCGGCGCCTACGGGGCGCACCCCTCGGCTGCGGCACTCCTTGACGCGCTCGCCGCGGCCGCGCTGGCGCGAGCATACGGGGTGGAGCCCGAGGCGATCGAAGAAGGCCTGCGCGCATTTCGGCCCGCGGGGCATCGCCGCGCGATCCTCGGTGAGGTCGCGGATCTGACGTGGGTGGATGACTCCAAGGCCACCAACGCCCACGCCGCCCGGGCCTCCCTCGCCGGTCTCCCCCCGCGCAGCGCGATCTGGATCGTGGGCGGAGACGCCAAGGGCCAGGACTTCACCGAACTCATCGGCCAGGTCGAGCCGCTTCTGCGCGGCGTCATCGTGATTGGCGCCGAGCGCGGCCCGCTGATTGCATCCCTGCGCGCTGCGGCCCCGGCGGTGCCCTTCGTCGAGGTTGACGGGCATGAGGACTGGATGTTCTCGGTCGTCAACGAGGCGGTTGCCCTGTCTCGGCCCGGCGACACGGTCGTGTTTGCCCCGGCGTGCGCGTCGTGGGACCAGTTTGACAACTATGGCCAGCGCGGGGACGCGTTTGCCGATGCGGTTGCGCGCCTGCGTGCCCAGTGGGGGAGTGCCGGTGGCGACGAATAAGCGCGGATGGCACGTCCCCACGGTGACGCTCCCTCGGATACGTTTCGGCTCGGGCCGCCAGCGAGAGGATAGCCCGGTCGCCACGTACTACCTGGTCGTGATCCCGGCGCTGCTGCTGTCCGTCTTCGGTCTCGTCATGGGCTTTTCAGCCCAGACGGTCACCGCCATTGCGCAGGGAGAGAACCCCTACGCGGCGTACTCGCGTCCGCTGCTCATCATCCTTTTCTCTTTGCTGATCGCGACCTTCGTTCAGCTGGTTCCGCAGCGTTGGTTCGTGCGCCTGGCCCCGTTCATCTTCGGTGCCGCCCTCGTATTCCAAGGCCTCGTTCTGAGCCCGCTGGGCAGGTCCGAGGGTGGAAACGCGAACTGGGTCAAGATCGGCCCCGTCATGGCTCAGCCCTCGGAGCTTCTCAAACTCGCCCTCGTGGTCTTCTTGGCGTTCATGGTCTCGAAGTCGGCGTCGAAGCGCTCCGACATCAAGACGATGGGCGTTGCCGTGGGCCTGCCGCTCGTTGTCGCGCTCGGTGCGGTCATGCTGGGCCGCGACATGGGAACCGCGATGGTCGTGGCGATGGGGGCCCTCGGCGCCGCGTGGGTCGCCGGATTGCCCAAGCGCTGGTTTGGTGGTCTCCTCATGGTGGCCATTCCGACGCTGGTGCTCCTCGTTCTGTCCAATCCGACGCGTATCCGACGCATCCTTGCCGTTCTTCCGGGGACCTCCAAGGGCCCCGATGAGTCGGCGCCGGAGCAGATCGATCACTCGCTGTGGGCGCTGGGATCGGGGGGCCTGACGGGGCTGGGACCGGGTGCATCGCGCGAGAAGTGGAACTATCTGCAGGCCGCGCATACGGACTTTATCTTCGCGATCGTCGGCGAGGAGTTCGGCCTCCTCGGAACGCTCGCGGTGCTGGTGTGTCTCGGGCTGCTCGTGTGGGGAATGATTCGTGTCGCTCGCGAGTCCACCGACCTCTTCGTCATCATCACCTCCTCCGGCGTGGCGACCTGGATCGGAGTTCAGACGATCATCAATGTGTTGTCGGTGACGGGGATGGGGCCGGTCATCGGTGTTCCCCTTCCGCTCGTGTCCTACGGCGGGTCCTCTTTCTTGTTCACGATTACCGCCGTTGCGGTCGTCGCCTCCTTTGCGCGGGCGCGCGCCGGAATGTGGATGATCGGCAGGCCGGACGAGGCCTCGGCCGGACGCGATCCGCGTGTGGCCCCCCGGCGACGCGCGGCTCGCTAGACTGGGTCACGCACACGGGTAAAGGAGACTCCATGGTCAAGGTTGTGATGGCCGGCGGCGGGACTGCCGGTCACGTGAATCCGCTGCTGGCGACTGCGACGCAGCTGCGCGAGGAAGGCGCCGACGTCGTCGTGTTGGGGACCCGGGCGGGGCTCGAGTCCGACCTGGTTCCTGCGGCGGGCTTTCCTCTCGTCGAGATACCTCGCGTGCCGCTTCCCCGGCGCCCCTCCCTGGCCTTCTTCACGCTTCCCGCGCGTTTCGCCGACGCTGTGAAGCGGTGCTCGCAGGCGCTGGAGGGGGCCGATGTCCTCGTCGGATTCGGCGGCTACGTGTCGACCCCGGCCTACATCGCGGCCAAGCGAGCCGGGGTGCCCATCGTCATTCACGAGCAGAACGCGAGACCCGGGCTGGCGAACAAGGTGGGGGCTCGCCATGCAGCGGTGGTGGCTCTGACGTTCCCCTCAACGCCGCTCGCCGCTCGAAGTGGACGCACGGTCGTCACGGGTCTACCCCTGCGCGCCGCTATCGCGGAGCTGGCCGCGTGTCGGCGGGAGCACGATGGCGCTGCGCGTGCTCGCCGTGAGGCCGCGCAGCGCCTCGGTGTCGATGCCGAGGCTCCCACACTCCTCGTGACGGGAGGCTCCCTGGGCGCCCAACACGTGAACGAGTCGATGACGGAGGCTGCGCGGGCGCTTCCCGACGGTGTGCAGGTCATTCACCTGACCGGACGCGGCAAGGATGCTCCCGTGCGCGCGGCCATCGAGCAGGCCGGGCTGACGGCACGGTGGCACGTGATCGACTATCTGACGACGATGGAGGACGCGCTGGCGGTGGCGGACCTCGTCGTGTGCCGGTCGGGGGCCGGGACCGTGGCGGAGATGGAGGCCCTGGGACTGCCGTGCATGTACGTGCCGTTGCCGATCGGCAACGGCGAGCAGCGCTTGAACGCCGCCGACCACGTGAGCGTCGGCGGCGCTCAGCTCATCGACGACAAGGATTTCACCGCGGACTTCGTCTCGTCCAACGTGTTCGGTTTGCTGGGATCGACCAGGCTCTCCGACATGGCGGCGGCGTCGCGGTCTTTGGGACGCGCGGGGGCGGCGGGTGCCCTCACGGAGTTAATCATGGAGCAGGCAAGAAAGGGCGAACATGAGTGAGCCGAGCCTTCAGGATCGTTTTCATCTGATCGGCGTCGGCGGAGCGGGGATGAGCGTCGTTGCCGAACTGCTGGTGTCTCGCGGAGCGGTCGTCGCGGGCTCGGACCGCGAAGAGTCGCAGGTTCTCGATCACCTGCGTTCCGTGGGCGTGCATGTCGATGTTGGGCACGATGCCTCCCACGTCGATCCCGAAGCGGTCGTCGTCGTGTCGAGCGCCATCCGAGAAGACAATCCCGAGCTGGCTGTCGCGCGCCGACGCGGACAGCTGGTCATCCATCGCTCCCAGGCCCTGGCGCTGGCGGCCTCCGGGATGCGCTTCGTTGCGGTGGCCGGGGCGCACGGGAAGACCTCCACGTCTGGAATGCTCGCGATCGCTTTGAGGGCATGCGGGCTGGATCCGTCGGTGGCGGTCGGCGGCGTGCTCCCTCAGTTGGGAACGGGAGCGCATCTGGGCGGCGGCGAGGTCTTCGTCGCAGAGGCCGACGAGTCCGACGGGTCGTTCTTGAACTACTCCCCGGCGATTGAGATCGTGACCAACGTGGAGCCCGATCACCTGGATCGCTACCACTCGCGCGAGGAGTTCGAGGAGATCTTCGTGGAGTTCGTGCGCCGACTCGTTCCCGGTGGGTTGCTGGTCGCGTGTGCCGAGGATCCGGGCGCGGCACGTCTGGCGGACACCGCCAAGAGCCTCGGCGCACGCGTCGTGACCTACGGGAGGGAGGAACACTCGCAGTGCGAGGCCGATGTCCTCATCTGCGATGTGAGCGTCGACGCTGAGGGAGCCTCGGCGTCGCTGGCGTGGGGTCCGCGCCGTGCTCGCCTGAGGCTCGCGGTCCCCGGCGAACATCATGTGCTCAACGCGGCGGCCGCCTGGGTGGCCGGCATCGAGTGCGGCGTCGAGCCACAGGCAATGGCAGACGGCTTGGGAACGTATGCGGGTGCGGCGCGACGCTTCGAATCGCGAGGGGCCGTGGGCGGCCGCCGGCTGTTCGACGACTACGCGCATCACCCCACCGAGGTCGAGGCGGCTATCGAGCAGGCCCGCGTGGTTGCGGCAGGAGGAGAGGTCACGGTCGTGTTCCAGCCCCACCTGTATTCGCGCACGCGCATCTTCGCCGAGCGCTTTGCCAGCGCCCTGTCGCGAGCGGATCACGTTGTTCTTGCCGGGATATACGGGGCCCGTGAGGATCCGGAACCCGGAGTCGACTCGGGGATGATTGCCTCGCGCGTTGTCGGTGCCTCCTACGCGGAGGACATGCACGAGGCGGCTCGCCGCGCCGCGAGGCTCACCCCGCGAGGCGGGGTCTGCGTCACGATGGGTGCTGGCTCGATCACTCGCTGTGGACAGGACGTTCTCGATGAGTGGAAACGGATGGATTCATGAGGCCGCCGACGCCGCGACGGCCGGGGGGATCTCGCCCGCAGGCCGCCCAACCCGTCGGCGAGCACACGGGCGGGGCACGCGCGAGCGAGGACGGTGAGGCCTCGCCCGAAGAAGCGACGTCGAAAGATCCAGGCCGTGCCCGGCAGGGCACGGCGTTGGAGCCTCGCACGGTGCGAGACGCTCTTGCCACTCCGGTGGCAGCCACCGATGCGGCTTCCCTCCTGGGAGGAGAGAACACGACCGACCTGAGGGATCGGCTGCGTGAACGCTCGCGCGCGCGCCGGGTGCTCCTCGTGCGTCGCATCGTGATCGCCCTCTTCGTTGCATCGGTTCTCGCGGGGACGACGTGGGCGGTCTTCTTCTCGCCGCTCTTCGCCCTGTCTTCCTCCTCCGTCGTGGTCGCCGGGCAGGATGGGACACTCGTAACGCCCGAAGCCGTCAGGTCCTCGATCGCTCCCTTTGAGGGGGTTCCGTTGACTCGTTTGAATACGGATGCCGTTGCGCGAGCGGTCGAATCCAACGTCGCAGTCAGATCGGCGTCGGTGTCGCGCCGCTGGCCGACGAGCCTGCGCATTACCGTGTCGATGCGCGTGGGGGTCGCCGTGGAGGAGTCTGGCGGCGGATACTGGCTGATCGACGATCAGGGCGTGGCCTTTGAGCAGGTGAGCGGTGCGGGATCCTATCCGATCGCGACGCTGCCGCAGGAACGAGCCCAGGGGGCGTCCGACATCGCGTCGGCTCTGGGCGCCCTGGACGAGGGGACCCGTTCGCAGGTGGCCGCCATTACGTCGACCGGATCGCAGGTCAGCTTCACGCTGCGCGGCGGTCAGGTTGTCAAGTGGGGGACCAGTGCAGACGCGCCGCAAAAGGCGCGGGTGTTGGCCACTCTCTTGGCCAATGTCACAGCGTCCACGTACGACGTCTCGTCGCCGAATCACCCCGTGACCAGTTGAGTCTTCTGCTTTGCCCGCGTGTTGGCTTGAAGGTTCACGCGCGGACCCCTAACTTCTTTCCGACACAAAGCACACGAAACATCAACCTTCAACTAAAGGTTGAGGGTTTGATGCAAGGGAGACATCCATGGCGACACCGCAAAACCACCTGGCAGTGATCAAGGTCGTTGGCGTTGGCGGCGGCGGCGTGAACGCCGTGAACCGAATGATCGAGGTTGGCCTCAAAGGTGTTGAGTTCATCGCGGTCAACACCGACGCCCAAGCCTTGCTCATGTCCGATGCCGAGACGAAGCTCGATATCGGTCGCGAGTTGACCCACGGCCTCGGCGCTGGCGCTGATCCCGCCGTTGGTCGTAAGGCAGCGGAGGATCACATCGACGAGATCACTGCGGCGCTCGAGGGTGCCGACATGGTCTTTGTGACCGCGGGTGAAGGCGGCGGCACGGGCACGGGTGCGGCTCCGGTCGTGGCCAAGATCGCCCGCGAGGCCGGTGCGCTGACCGTCGGCGTTGTCACCCGTCCCTTCTCCTTCGAGGGCAACCGCCGCGCGGCTCAGGCCGAGGGAGGGGTGACGACCCTGCGCGAGGAAGTCGACACGCTCATTGTCATCCCGAATGATCGTCTTCTGGAGATCTCCGACGCCAACATCTCCGTGCTCGACGCCTTCCGCGCGGCAGACCAGGTGCTCCTCTCGGGCGTTCAGGGCATCACGGAACTCATCACCACTCCCGGCCTGATCAACGTGGACTTCAATGACGTGAAGTCGGTGATGAAGGATGCGGGATCGGCGCTCATGGGCATCGGCGCTGCCACCGGCGAGGACCGAGCCCTGCGGGCGGTCGAGAGCGCGATCTCCTCGCCGCTGCTCGAGGCCTCGATCGATGGCGCCCACGGCGTGCTGATGTTCTTCCAGGGGGGGTCGGACCTGAGCCTGCAAGAGGTCTACAGCTCCTCGCAGCTGGTGCGTGAGGCCGCCCATCCCGAGGCCAACATCATCTTCGGTAACGTCATTGACGACGCGCTCGGCGACGAGATTCGAGTCACGGTCATTGCCGCCGGCTTCGACGACGCGACCGATGCCACCCGCTCGCGTCCGGTCGCTCGGGTGTCCGCCCCTGTCGCGCAGCAGCGTCCCGCGGTGCCCGAGGCCAAGGCGCCCGCGGCGGAAACCACTCGGATCAACCAGCTGTCGACGCGCCGCCCCCAGCACCGCCTGGATGTTGCCGCTCCTGTGCGCGAGAGTGCGCCGGCCGCCGAGGCTCCCGCACCGAGCGACTACGAGGAGACAGAGCCCGAGCGCTCCTTCGAGGTTCCTCGCGTCTACCCGGAGGCGCCGGAGAAGGAAGAGCTGGACATTCCCCCCTTCCTGCGTTGATATCATTGCAGCCATGGGCCGGTGCCCGGGTCCACCTGACCGAGGTGGACCCGGGCACCGGTGCGCTATGCGGCAATGTTGGACTGCACGTCGGCGACGACGAGGAAACCGTGAGGACACGCCGCGCAGCGCTCGCCGCGGCCCTCGGTCGCAGCGTCGTGTGGATGAATCAAACCCACTCAACGACCGTGGAGACGATTCTTCCGGGAGAATCGGGACCCGTGCTCGCCTCCGGTGCGCGTCTCGACCGGGACGGGGCTGGTCAGTGGGGCCCCGTTGATTGCGACGGCATCGTCATCGACGCCCGAGGATGGTCACGTGCTCCCTGCCTCGCCGTTCAAACCGCCGACTGCCTGCCGGTTGTCTTCTCCGCAGATGCCGGTGGCGTCGTCGCAGCGGTCCACGCCGGCAGGCGCGGTCTCCTGGGGGGCATCCTCGCGCGCGCCGTCGATGCGATTCGCGCGCGCACGCGAGGACCCATCCGCGCTCTGATCGGTCCCGCGATCTGCGGCGGGTGCTACGAGGTTCCCGAGAACCTGGCCGAGGCGAGCGACCTGCGGATGCCGGGAATCCGAGCGCTCACCTCCTGGGGAACCCCCTCCCTCGATCTGCCCGGCGCCGCGGCCAGGTTCCTGACGGCCAGAGGGGTCGAGGTCACCCGTGACGGGCGCTGCACTCTCGAGGAGCTCGACCTGTTCTCCTATCGGGCCAACCCGGCGTGCGGTCGCCAGGCGCTCGTTATTGCTGCCGCGTCACCGGCAAACGACCAGTCACTGCGGTCCTCCCACGCGTAGCTCCTTGCGACGCGCCGGGCTTCCTGCGCCTCGATCGCCGTCGGTAACTGTACGTTGTGCCTAAGCGACGGATGAAGGAGGAGCAATGAGTGAGTCGTTCGGTGCGCGCGCACGTAAGTTCATGGGCTGGTACTCACCCGAGGAGGCCATCGATGAGTTCGAAGAGTTCGACGAGGTGGAAGAGGTAACACCCGTGGCAGACATTACGCCCGTGTCCCGACCGACGCTGACCAGCATCCGGCGCGAAGAACCCGCCGAGGACATCACTCGCATCGTCACGATTCATCCGACGGCCTACTCCGATGCCGTCACGATCGGCGAGGCCTTCCGTGACGGCACGCCGGTCATCATCAATCTCACCGACATGGGCGAGGAAGAGGCGCGACGCCTCGTCGATTTCGCCGCCGGACTCACGTTCGGCCTGCACGGAGTGATCGAGAGGGTGACCAACCGCGTCTTCCTCCTGTCCCCCGCGTCGATCGAGGTTGCGGGCGACTCCAGCCCGGCGCGTCGCGGTTCTCTCTACAACCAGGGCTAGGGGCCTCGTGATCGTCCTTCGCTACGTCGGAGTCGGGCTCAGCGTCCTGCTGAACTTCTACATGATGGTGCTTCTCGCGCGCGTGATCATGGACTGGGTCCAGTTTTTCGCGCGCGGGTGGCGTCCTCGGGGCATTGTGTTGGTCGCCGCGAATCTCCTCTATGCCCTGACCGATCCACCCATTCGGTGGATCCGACGTTTCATTCCGCCTCTGCGCCTTGGCGGCATGGCGCTTGACGTTGGTTTCATGGTGTTGTTCCTTGTCCTTATTGTTGCGCGACGCTGCGCTATGCTTCTGTATCTTCTGAGTTACTAGGAGTCACGCGCCGAAATGAGAGGTCCCACATTCGTCCCGCTCATGTCGTGATGGATGTTGCTAGTGTGACAATTTCGGTTATTATTTTTGTGACGTGACAGAGGGCGGCCTTCCCGGTCGTCCAGACATGCGGCCACAATCGCATGTCCAATCGAAACGACCGAGAGGCGAAGAAATGGCCCTGCTCACTACCGAGGATGTCCTCAACAAGAAGTTCCAGTACGTCAAGTTCCGCGAGGGCTATGACCAGGACGAGGTTGATGAGTTCCTCGATGAGGTTGTCTCCACCATCTACTCCCTCCAGGTGGAGAACCAGGATCTGAAGGAGAAGCTCGAGGCCGCAGAGCGGCGCGTCGCCGAGCTCTCCAACTCGGACTTCACTCCCGCCGAGACGCCCGCCCCTGCGGCCGCCCCGGCACCCGAAGCTCCCGCCCTGTCTCTCACGGGGCCCCAGGACGCGGAGTCCGCTACCTCGATGCTCGCCCTCGCTCAGCGCGTTCACGACGAGTACGTGCGCGACGGCGAAGAGCAAAGCGCGAAGATCATTGCCGAGGCCAACGCCGAGCGCGATTCGATCATCGCCGACGCCCAGAAGCAGAAGGACACTCTTCTGTCTCAGCTTGACCAGGAACGCGAGCTGCTGGAGAACAAGATCAACGGCCTGCGCACCTTCGAGTCCGAGTACCGGTCGAACCTGCGCAACCACCTTGAGTCGCTTCTCAACGAGGTGGGCAACGACGCGAACTGAGCGCGTTTCGTCTGACGGTGGCGACGCACCCTTGGTGTGTCGCCACCGTCATTTATGATAGGAAACTATGGCTGACTCTTCCCGCGCGCACCTCACCCGCATCCAGTGGCTCTGGGCCGCTTTCGTGTGTGTCTTGGCCGTTGCCGCCGACCAGGTGACTAAGCTCTGGGCGCGTTCCGCGCTCGGAGACACCGCGCCGCGTCCACTGGTGGGGGACTGGCTTTCCCTCAGGCTTGTGCACAACTCGGGAGCCGCCTTTTCTCTCGGCGCGGATCGCACCTGGGTGCTCACGATCATCACCGTGGTGATCATCGCTTTGCTCGTTGCGCTTCTGACGCGCATCCGTCGCTTTTCTGCGCTCCTGGCCATTGCCCTGCTGATGGGGGGAGCGTGGGGAAACCTCATCGATCGGCTGACCGCGCAGCCCGGATTCGGCGTCGGCCACGTCACCGACTTCATCGCCTACGGCAATGCCTTCGTCGGCAACGTCGCGGACATCTGGATCGTTGTGGGCGCGGCCTGGCTCGTATTCGCTCTCTCCCGTGAAGGCACCAAGGAGCAGCAGTGAGTTCCTCGCGCATGCTCCCCGTGCCCGACGCCCTCGTGGGCGAGCGCGTCGATGCTGCCCTGGCGCGCATGCTCGGGCTCTCGCGCTCGCGATGCGCGGAGCTCTGTGCGGCTGGATTGGTTCTGATCAACGCAGTGAGCGCCGACAAGTCTGCTCGCCTGGGAGCCGACGACATCATCGAGGTGACGATCCCCGAGCCGGAGAACAAGCCCGCGCCCGTGACCGACATGGAGATCCTCTACGACGATGACGACATCGTTGTCGTCGACAAGCCGGTCGGAGTGGCAGCACATACCGGACCCGGTTGGGAGGGACCCACCGTTCTGGGCAACCTCGAGGCAGCGGGGTATCGCATTACCAGCCACGGCCCCCCCGAACGCCAGGGCATCGTCCACCGCCTGGACGTGGGAACCTCCGGGGCGATGATGGTCGCCAAGTCCGAGCTGGCCTACTCGGTCATGAAGCGAGCCTTCAAGGAACGCAGGATCGACAAGATCTATCACGCTGTCGTCGCCGGTCACCTCGATCCTCCGTCGGGAACCATTGACGCCCCCATCGGGCGCCATCCCTCGCGAGAGTGGCGCATGGCCGTCATTGACGGCGGCAAGCGAGCCGTCACCCACTACGACACCCTCGAACTCATGGCGGGCGCTCAGCTGACCGAGGTACACCTGGAAACGGGGCGTACCCACCAGATTCGCGTCCACATGGCCGCCGTGGGACACCCGTGCGTGGGAGACACCTTCTACGGCGCGGATCCCACGCAGGCGCAGCGCCTCGGGCTGGCGCGGCAGTGGCTGCACGCCGTGCGCCTCGGCTTTGCCCACCCCCGAACGGGCATGCCGATGACGGTGTCGAGCCCCTATCCCCGCGACCTGCGAGATGCCTTGGAGCAGCTTCGCCACCCGGGAGGGTCCTCCAGGCGCTGAGAGCAAGGCCGACGCCGCGCCAGGCTGGTCTGGCCGCGCCGCGGTCCAACCTGGTGCGAGGACGAGCAAGCGCCTCGTGAGTACGGGGGCGGGCCGTGAGATGAACGACCGTTTCCGGGGCTCTTGTTCGACCGGGCCAGGGCCGCAGACAGTAGAATCGTGGCATGGCTGATTCCTTCGTGCACCTTCACAACCACTCCGAGTACTCGATGCTCGATGGAGCGGCGAAGACGAAAGCAATGGCGGAGGAAGCTGCCAGGCTCGGGCAGCCAGCGATTGGCTTGACGGACCACGGTTATCTCTTCGGGGCCTACGACTTCTACACCAACTGCGTGAACGCGGGAGTCAAGCCCATCATCGGCCTCGAAGCCTACGTGACGCCGGGTACGTCTCGCTTCGATCGTCAGAAGGTCCTGTGGGGGGAGCCGTGGCAGCGCTCCGACGATGTGAGCGCCGGTGGATCCTACAATCACCTGACCCTCGTGGCCTACAGCACCGAGGGCATGCTCAACCTGTTCCGCCTGGGATCCTACGCCTCGACGGACGGACAATTCGGTAAGTGGCCGCGCGCCGACAAGGAGCTCCTCAGTCAGTTCCACGAAGGCCTCATCGTCTTCACCGGATGCCCCTCGGGAGCCGTGCAGACGCGGCTGCGCTTGGGCCAGTGGGACGAGGCGGTGGCTGAGGCGGCCGAGCTTCGAGACATTTTCGGCCCCGAGAACTTCTACGTCGAGGTCATGGATCACGGCATCGACATCGAGCGGCGCACCCACCAGCAGGTGCTGGACATCGCCAAGCTCATGAACGCCCCGCTCGTGGCTACCAACGATTCCCACTACGTCAAGAGGGACGACCGCAAGATCCAGGACGCGCTGCTGTGCATCAACTCGGGTTCGCGCATCAACGATCCCGACCGCTTCAAGTTCGACGGAGACGGCTACTACATCCGCCCGTCGGAGGAGATGCGCTCGCTGTGGAGCGAATTGCCCGGCGCGTGCGACTCGACCCTCGAGATCGCCGAGCGCTGCGACGTGCGATTCACGACGACGAAGGAGGGGGCCAACTACATGCCCGAGTTCCCCGTGCCCGACGGGGAAGACAAGACCTCCTGGTTCGTCAAGGAGGTTGAACGCGGCCTGCGGGATCGATTCCCCAATGGAATCCCCGACGCCGTGCGCAAGCAGGCTCAGTATGAGGAAGACGTCATTATTTCGATGGGATTCCCGGGGTACTTCCTCACCGTCGCCGACTACATCAACTGGGCGAAGTCCCAGGGCATCCGCGTGGGACCGGGCCGCGGATCGGGCGCGGGCTCCATGGTCGCCTATGCCATGAAGATCACCGAACTCAATCCGCTGGAACACGGCCTCATCTTCGAGCGTTTCCTGAATCCCGAGAGAATTTCGATGCCCGACTTCGACGTCGACTTTGACGAACGTCGCCGCGACGAGGTCATTGCCTACGTCAAGCGCAAGTACGGCGAGGACCGCATCAGTCAAGTCGTCACCTATGGGACGATTAAGACCAAGCAGGCGCTCAAAGACTCCGCGCGCATCCTGGGCAAGGACTTCAAGGTGGGAGAGCAGCTGACCAAGGCCCTGCCGCCGGCGATCATGGGCAAGGACATTTCGGTCCACGGCATCTTTGACGAGAAGGACAAGCGCTACGCGGAGGCCGCTGAGTTCCGCAAGTTCTACGAGGAGAACCCCGACACCCACGAGGTCGTCGACTACGCGCTGGGGCTGGAGGGCCTGACCCGCCAGTGGGGCGTCCACGCGTGTGCGGTCATCATGAGCTCGCACACGCTCACCGACATTATCCCGATCATGAAGAGACCCCAGGACGGGGCCATCATCACCCAGTTCGACTACCCGACGTGCGAGACGCTGGGCCTGCTGAAAATGGACTTCCTGGGCTTGCGCAACCTCACGGTCGTGTCCGACGCGCTGGAGAACATCGCGATCAACGGCAAGCCGGATCCCGACCTCGACCACCTCTCCTTCGACGACAAGAAGACCTACGAGCTGCTGGGGCGGGGTGAGACCCTCGGTGTCTTCCAGCTCGATGGCGGCGGCATGCGCGATCTCCTCAAGCTCATGAAGCCCGACAACTTCGAGGACATCTCCGCTGTCGGTGCCCTGTACCGACCCGGCCCGATGGGCGCCAACTCGCACACCAACTACGCGCTGCGCAAGAACGGACGCCAGGAGATCACGCCCATTCACCCCGAGCTCGCCGAGCCGCTTGAGGAGATCCTGGGAACGACATTCGGATTGATCGTCTACCAGGAACAGGTCATGCAGATCGCCCAGAAGCTCGCGGGCTACACGCTGGGGCAGGCCGACATCCTGCGCAAGGCGATGGGCAAGAAGAAGAAGGAGGTCCTGGATCAGCAGTTCAAGGGCTTCCGCCAGGGCATGATCGACAACGGCTACTCGGAGGAATCCATCAAGGCCCTGTGGGATGTCGTCGTTCCCTTCTCTGCCTACGCCTTCAACAAGGCGCACTCGGCCGCCTACGGCCTCGTGTCGTACTGGACTGCCTTCCTCAAGGCGAACTACCCGACGGAATACATGGCGGCCCTGCTGACCTCGACCAAGGACAACAAGGACCGTCGAGCCCTGTACCTGGCGGAGTGCCGCCACATGGACATCACCGTTCTACCCCCGGATGTCAATGCCTCGATGGGCAATTTCGCTCCTGACGGGGAGGCCATCCGATTCGGGCTCAATGCCATTCAGAACGTGGGAGGCCCGGTCGTCGACGCGATCGTTGGAACCCGCGCGGAAAAGGGACGCTTCGCCTCCTTCCAGGACTTCCTGGATAAGGTCCCGCAGGTTGTGTGCAACAAGCGCACCATCCAGTCCCTGATCCGTGCCGGCGCGTTTGACTCAATGGGCCACACACGCAGGGCACTGCTGGCTCGCTGCGATGAGGCTGTCGATGCGATCATCGACGTCAAACGCAACGAGGCGATCGGCCAGTTCGATCTCTTTGGCGCCCTGGACGAGGGATCGTCCTCGGGGACAGGCCTCGCGGTCGACATCCCCGACCTGCCCGAGTTTGATCGCAAGACGAAGCTGGCTGCCGAGCGCGAAATGCTGGGACTCTACGTCTCCGACCACCCGTTGCGCGGCGTGGAGGCGGCCCTCGCCCGCCACCAGGACTACGAGATTGCGCAGGTCGTGGGCTCGGAAGGGGCCATGGCGGACCGAATCGTGAAGATTGCCGGCCTCGTGTCGGGAGTGACCACGAAGGTGACCAAGCAGGGAAACGCCTGGGCGATCGCCACCATTGAGGACCTGTCGGGCTCGGTGGACGTGCTCTTCTTCCCGCGCTCGTACGAGTCCATCCAGACGTACCTCGCCCAGGACATCATCGTCCAGATCGAAGGCAAGGTGAATGTGCGCGAGGAGGGCATGACGATCTACGGGCAGTCGATGACCCTTCTCGACCTGTCTGACGGTGCGGACCTGCCGCTGGACCTGCGCCTGCCGGCCGCTCGGTGCACGCCCGAGCTCCTCACCGATTTGCGCGGAGTCCTCGAATCGTACCCCGGGGGTTCGCCGGTGCGCCTGCACCTGACGGAACCCGGTCGCACGACGGTGGTGGAACTCGACCCGAAGCTTCGCGTCGAACAGACCAGCGCGTTCTTCAGCCACATCAAAGCGGTCGTGGGCGCCGGTGGGGTCCTCTCCCAGTCGTAGGTAGCGCCTGCCCGCGCGAGGGCCTTTCCTGTCCCGGGCTACGACGCCGATCCCACGATGGCGCTTGCCCGCCCCCACGGGGCGTCCACCTCGACCAGGTCGCCGTCGCTCAGGTGATGCCCTCGTCGCGTCTCTACCTCACCGTTGACGCGCACGTCCCCCGCCTGGACCAGATCTCGCGCCTGCGCGCCGTCCTCGGCCAGGGACGCGAGCTTGATGAACTGTCCGAGTTTGATCGCTCCGCGTACGGGAATGATTGGTGTCGTCACGGTGGTGTCCTTTCGGTGGGGCGCGCCCGGCGCGCGCACGGGTGCGCGACCAGTATCCTAGGTCTGAGATACACACTATAAGGAGGAGCGGTGAGCGCTCACAACGACGATATCGATGCGGAGTTCCAGTCCCTGGTTGCCTCGCTGGGGGAGTCGGGCACGCAGGCGGGTTCCGAGCCGACGCGCTGCCCCGACGACACGCCCGTTGACGAGTCGCTGCACCTGGACGGGGGGCGTCTCTCGGTCGCCCTCGTTTTGGCGCCGATATCGTATCCGGAAGCCCTTCACTCGCTCCTCGCGCTGACCGGAGTGCGGGAGTCCATCGTTCGTCTCAAGCCCTGGACGGCCGTGTGGCTGCGTGTCGAGACGACCCCCACCGATGAGGAAGAGCTGGACGCGCTGCTGACCGGGCAGCGGCCGATGCCCGACGCGGTCGACCGCGTCGCACGTGCCGTGTCGAACCTGTCGAAGTACGGAGCGGTGGCGCTCATGAGCTGGCTGGTCGAAGGGGACGGCGTCGAACCGGGCGTGTCGGGACGGATCTCCGCCCAGCGCTACGTGGGCGGCGAGCCGGAGGAGGCGATTCCCGCCGGTCTACTCCTCGGCGCGATGCCTGCGGCGGCAGAGGACCTGCTGCTGGGGCGTACAACGCCGTGCGACTACGCCGATTCGGTTAATCCAGACGGCGCGCGCCGGGGAGGCGGGCCCATGGGCTGGTTCCGGCGCAAGCAATCATGAACCGGATCGAGCTACTGCCCGCGATCGACGTGACGGGTGGGCGGGCCGTCCGCCTCTCCTCCGGCGTCGTCGATGATCGATCCTGGGCGGACCCGGCGCAGGTCGCCCGCTCCTTCGAGGAAGCCGGAGCGCGCTGGGTTCACCTGGTGGATCTGGATCGCGCCTTCGGACGTGGCAACAACGATGAGCTGCTCGCCCGCGTGATGAACGAGGTCGACGTGGCCATCCAGCTCTCGGGCGGAATCGTGAGCCGCGGCGACGTGGAGGCCGCCCTCGAGGCGGGACCCGATCGGGTCAACATCGCAACCCAGGCGTTGGACGACCTTGACGCCGTGCGGGATGCCATCGACGCATTCGGCCCGCGCGTCTCGGTCTGTCTCGATGTGCGCGGAGAGCGTCTCGCGGCGCGGGGCACCTCGCGTGAGGGGGGCAACGTCTGGGAGGTCCTCAGCGCGCTCAACGAGGCCGGGATCGCCCGCCTTGTCGTCACCGACGTGACCCGAGACGGCCAGATGAGGGGAGCAAACCTGGAACTGCTGGCGCGCGTCGCGGATGCGACCGATGCGTGTATTGTCGCCTCGGGTGGTGTCAACTCCCTGGCCGACATCGCCGCGCTGCGCCGTCTCGGCATCGAGGGCGCGATCGTCGGTAAGGCCCTGTACCAGGGCGCATTCACGCTGAGCCAAGCGCTGGCCGCCGCCGGAGACGAGGAATACCAATGACGAACAAGCGGCCAGCCATCACCGAGGAACAGCGACACCGGCTCGCCCAACGCCTCTCGATGATGAGCCACGACCGATCGGACGTGGGGCAGGCGCTTCCCCGCACCGCGCGAGCCCTGGCGGTGGGTGAGGGCAGCGATGCTGGACGGACGCGGCTGGAAGCCCTCGTCGACGCGCTCGTCTTCGAGCGGGTGATCGTCCCCATCGACGTCGAGCCCGACCCGCGCGTCACGGGCATCCACGCCGGAGAAAACGGGCACAGCCCCATCGACTTCGTTCGAGAGCGCACACCCGCGGGGGAGGCGCTCGCGGTCTACTCGTCGGCCGCCCACCTCGCGGCTCACCGCGGCGGCGACCGCCCCATGGCCCTGGACTTCCGCACGATCGCACTGGCCGCACTCGTCGAGACGGGCGGACGCGTCATCATGAATCCTGCGACCGACGCCGTCGTCCTGCCTCGACCGGCCGTGGCTGCCCTCGCCCAGGGGGACGAGTGGCTGCCCGCCTGGCGCGATGCGGATCTGCGTGAGGAGCTTCTTGCCGATGGACGGCGCACATGCCCCTCGATCGTGGACCTGTCGGTCGAATACGCGGGTGATGGACTCACGCGCGTCACCGTGATCGTCGATCGAGAGAGCGCGCAGGGAGGGGGCCGGGCACGCAGCGTGAGAGAAGAACTCTGCGATGCCCTCGCCGCGATGGGGCATAGCGCCCGCCTGATTGCCTCCGCGGATAGAGTCGAGATGGTTCCCGTTCTCAGCTGACACCGGGAGGGCGCGTGACGCGCGCAATGTCGGCCGACCTCGCGTGTCGTTAGGGCTTCTGGTATCGTTGGCGTGACCGTCCGGGTTCTGGCCCGGAACGCAAGCGGAGAAATCCCACCTGGATACCCGCCTCTCGTCGAGAGGATGCCGCCCCCGCGGGGGTGAAGCGCAGGGGATCGGGTAACGGTCGGCTGTCGTGCCGACACGTTGTGGAAGCCTCCGTGCGCGTCGCGTAACGGAGGCTTTTCGTTACGTGCACAAGGATTCTGTGGAAGGAGCCGCTCATCAGCGAGACTCGCATCAATGAGCGTATTCGAGTCCCCGAGGTACGCCTCGTGGGACCCGGAGGTGAACAGGTCGGCGTCGTCCGTGTTGAGGACGCGCTGCGCTTGGCCGAAGAGGCCGGGCTTGACCTGGTGGAGGTTGCGCCGAACGCTAAGCCGCCGGTTGCAAAGCTCATGGACTACGGCAAGTACAAGTACGAAGCCGCCCAGAAGGCTCGCGATGCTCGCCGCAACCAGGCGAACACGCAGCTGAAGGAAATCCGTTTCCGACTCAAGATCGATGATCACGACTTTGGCGTGAAGAAGGGCCACGTTGAGCGCTTCCTCTCCGCCGGCGACAAGGTCAAGGTCATGATCATGTTCCGCGGTCGAGAGCAGTCTCGTCCCGAGGCGGGCGTGCGTCTCTTGCAGCGCCTCGCCGAGGAGATTGGCGAACTCGCCACCGTCGAGTCAATGCCCCGTCAGGACGGGCGCAACATGACGATGGTGCTGGCCCCCACGAAGCGTAAGGCCGACGCCCTGACCGAGCAGCGCAAGCGTCGCGAGGCCGAGCGAGCCGAGCGTCGGGGCAAGCGCGCGGAGCGCGCCAGCAAGGACCAGGCCCGAGTGGCAGCCGACAAGGCCGCCGAACAGGACTGACGGCGATACTCATCGCCCGACAACGAAGGAATAGAAATGCCGAAGAACAAGACTCATTCCGGTGCTAAGAAGCGCTTCCGCACGACTGGCTCGGGCAAGATCATGCGCGAGCAGGCCGGAGCCCGCCACCTGCTGGAGCACAAGTCCAGCCGCAAGACCCGCCGCCTGGCGACCGACCAGGTCCTGGAGACCGCTGACGTTAAGCGCGTCAAGCGTCTGCTGGGCAAGTGAGCTCGAGTAAGAGGAGAACAGTAGAAAATGGCACGTGTTAAGCGTTCTGTCAACGCCAAGAAGAAGCGTCGCACCGTACTCGAGCAGGCCTCCGGCTACCGCGGCCAGCGCTCGCGCATGTACCGCAAGGCCAAGGAGCAGGTCACTCACTCCTTCGTCTACTCCTACCGCGACCGCAAGGCCAAGAAGGGCGACTTCCGTCGCCTGTGGATCCAGCGCATCAACGCCGCGTCGCGCGCTCAGGGCCTGACCTACAACCGCCTCATCCAGGGCCTGAACCTGGCCGGCGTCGAGGTCGACCGCCGCATGCTCGCCGAGCTGGCCGTGAACGACATCAATGCGTTCAACGCCCTGGTGACCGTCGCCAAGGACGTGCTGCCCGCCGACATCAACGCCCCCAAGGCCTGATTGGTGAGCTCCTTCGCCGAGCGCCTGCCCATCCTCGATAATCCGCGCGCCGACCGCGTGCGCCGGGTGTCGGGTCTGGTCGGGCGCTCGGCGCGTATCCGTTCCGGCCTGATGCTCGTGGAGGGGCCTCAGGCGGTGCGCGAACTTGTTCGTCACCGCCCCCGCACCCTTCGTGACGTCTACGTCCGCGAGGACCTGTGGGACTCGTCTCCGGAACTTATCGCCTCGGCGCGAGCGGCCACCCGCTGGGTGCATCCGGTGTCGCAGGCAGTGTCCGCGGCGTTGTCCTCGGACGCTCAGGGGGTATGCGCGGTGGCTTCCCTGGATGCACTTCGCCGCGAGTTACCCGACGCCGAGGTCGGCGAAACGCTCGTCGTGATCGCTCAGGGGAGGGATCCGGGCAACGTCGGCACCATCATTCGTACGGCCGACGCGTTCGGTGCAAGGGCCGTTATCGCCGTGGCCGGCACCGTCGATGCTGCCAGCCCCAAGGTGGTTCGTTCAAGCGCGGGATCGGTGTTCCACCTGCCCGTGTGCCTCGTGCCTTCCTTCGCCGAGGCGCGCGACCTGATACACGGGCGGGGCGCGGCCCTCCTCGGCACCAGCGGAGGCAGCGGATCCCTGGATCTGGCGGACCTCCTCGTCGAGGGGATCTCCTCGCGCTCGCGTCTGTCTCAGTCTCACGCCTGGGCGTTTGGCAACGAGGCCCGGGGCCTGTCTGCCGAGGAGATGCGCGCCTGCGACGGCCTCGTCGCCATCCCGATGACGGGGCGGGCCGAGTCGCTCAACGTTGCCAGCGCCGCGGCAACCTGCTTGTTTGCCTCGCAGACGGTCCGCGGCCGCACTCCATCGCGCCCACGCGTCGGTGGTCTGCGCGACTAGTCTTGTTCTCATGAAGTTAGCTGACCTGTCCGAAGCACAGTTGGTGTCCCACTTTCGTCGTTCCTTCCCTCAGGGCGAGCGCACGATCATCGGCATCGGAGACGATTGCGCTCAGGTCGCCGCGCCCGAGGGTTCCTTCGTCGTGACGACTGACGTCATGGTCGAGGACCAGCACTTTCACTTCTCATGGTCGTCGGGATACGAGGTCGGGGCGCGGGTTGCGGCCCAGAACCTGGCCGACATTGACGCCATGGGAGGACGCCCGTCTGCCCTCGTGGCGTCCGTGGTTGCCCCGCGTGACATGGATGCCGACGTCTTCTTCGACGTGGTGCGAGGCATGGGGGAGCGGGCCCGCCTGGCGGGAGCGGGCGTCGTCGGCGGGGACTTGAGTGCGGGAGAGAAGCTCGTCATCTCGGTGACGGCCTTCGGCTATTGCCCGGGTCCCGTGGTGCGCAGGGACGGTGCGCGAGCGGGAGATGTCGTTGCCGTCAGTGGCACGCTGGGTTTTTCCTATGCGGGCCTGGATCTGCTCGAGGGAGGATTCGTCGACCCCGCGGCCAGGGGGCGCGAGGAGCTGGGGGATCTCGATCCTTTCCTTCGGACCTATCGGGCTCCGCAGCCTCCGCTGGGCTCGGGGGTCGCCGCCGCCGCGGCAGGTGCGCATGCGATGATGGATCTGTCGGACGGACCCGCAGCCGACGCCACGCGCATGGCGATGGCCTCGGGTGTTGTCATCGAGTTTGACCGCGGCGCCATGGAACGGGAGGCGCTACTCCTGGAGGTGCCCGCGGGCGTGTGTGGGGCGGATCCTCTTCGGTGGGTGCTGCAGGGCGGCGAAGAGCACGGGATGCTGGCCGCGTTTCCTCCGGGTTCTCGGCTCCCGGATGCCTTTCGAGCGGTGGGGTGGGTCCGGGACTGCGGTGCGGCGGAAAGCGCCCGCGCCCTGTTCGATGGTGAGGTTCTGCGCGGGGCGTGGGACCATTTCTCCTCCGATTCCGTAGACTGAGTGTGATGGGGGCCGCTCCCGCCGCTGGGGTGGGAGGATCCCCGCACGCGAAAGAAGAGGAAGGGCACCACACATGAACGTATCTCCTGAGCCGGATCGGGACCCGTCGCGGCCGATGTCGCGCGTGGCGCGTCAACTCGCGCAGTCGTCGCAGGAGGTGCCGGCCACCGCCGGACTGGCCCTTCCCGCCCTCGGCGGCGACGCTGCCGTACCTCCGACCAAGGCTATGCCGGTGGTGAGCCAGGAAAGCGACGACGCGGTCTAGGACCTGCCGGTGGCCGCTGCCGTCGCGACCAGCATCGAGGAACCTGCGGGTGGGGCCCGTGCGAAGCCACGGTCCGATCGCTCCTGCCCGACGGCCAGGCGCGCGCGATACTGCGACACCCACCTCGTGTCCACGATAGGTGAGCTCCTTGATGGCGCATACGGGATGTGAGAAACTTGGGCCGTTTTGAAGGCCTGCGGTGCGTTGATCAAACGCGTCGCGAGGCCACCGGCACACACATCAACATGCGAGGAGACAGCGATGGACGGCTACCAGGGCGGCATGAATCAGGGGAACATGCCTCCCATCCCTGCCCCCTCGGGGATTCCCGCTCCGCCGTCCAATGCGGGCGCCCACTACGCATCGGTTCAGGGGGCGGCGCAGGCGGCGCAGACCGGGGTGTCCTTCACGCCGATGTCCGCCAAGAGCAGTCGCCGCATTAAGCGCATCTTGCTCGCGGTCGTTGCCTGCGTGATCCTGGCAGTCGTGGCAGTCGTCGGTGTGACCGTCGCAAACTGGGCGCGCACGCCCGAGGCCAAGGTGCGCGAATACCTGGAGCTTCTGGCTGCGGGCAAGGCGAGCGCGGCGACGTCGATGGTCGATCCGGACCTGCCGAACGACCAGCGCGGGTACCTCACCGACGAGGTGATGGCCTCGGCGAGCGCCCGACTGGAGATCGAAGACATCGTGGCGAGCGATTCGGGCAGGTCAAAGGACTACGCGGTCGTTGCGACAATGAGGCTCAACGGCGAGCGTTTCACGCGGAAGTTCCGCGTGAGCCGGGCAAGCTCGACGCTGGGCGTCTTGAAGAACTGGAAGATTCAGGATGCGCTGGTCTCTCGCGTACACGTCGGTGGCCGCTTCGTCCCCGCGTTCTCCGTTGGCGGCGTGAAGACCGAGAAGAGCGCCGAGGAGGGGACGGGCACGACGATCATCGTCTATCCGGGTGTCTACGCCTTCACCCCCGAGGACTTGGGGGACTACGTTGCGGCGGAGGCCAAGACGGCTCCCGTGAAGGCCAGCGAGGAGGGCGGCATCGACACCACGGTGGCCTCGGTCGAGTTCGAGGCACACTTCACGGACAAGCTGGAGCAGGCGGCGCTTGAGGCCGCCGCCGCTGCGACCAACTCCTGCGGGACCGTTCCCGGGAACATCGACAAAATGTGCCCCTTCCAGGTCCAGTCCAAGACGCTTGCCCTCCTCGAGATCAAGAAGCTGCCGGCCTCGATGAAGGCGGAGGCGCGCTCGCCCCTCGAATTTGTTGGCCAGGCGGTCTTCCGCCTCCAGGGCATGTCGACTCGGGGGGATAGCGAGCCCTACGATCTGGAGTCCACGGTCACGGCGAAGGTGAAGCTTGACGAGAAGGGGAAGATGAAACTCGACGCCTCGGGCAAGCCCGAGTTCGAGATCAAGTTCAGCTAGCCGCCCGCGAGGAGTCACCGCGCGCCTCGCCCCCGCGCCGCGGCGGATCGCACAGCGGGTGTCGAGTTGGGCGCGGACCGCTATGATGAGGTGTTGTTAACTTAGGCACAGTGAAAGTGGAACAGTCCGCATGAGCAACGATGCGCAGGTAACGATGACCCGTAGGCCCGGCCGCCCCAAGGCGGGCAGCGAAGACAAGAAGGCTCGTATCCTCGCGGAGGCGCTCACCCTGTTCTCGACGCAGGGCTATGTCGCCACCTCTCTTGCGGATATCGCTCGTGCCTCCGATATCTCGAAAGCGGGGCTCCTGCACCATTACTCGTCGAAGGATCAGCTCCTCGCCGCCGTGCTTGATGAGCGTGATCGTCGCACCATTGTCCGACTGCCGCGCGCGGACGCGGGTGCTGCGGCCGCCTTGGACGCGTGGGTGGAGATGGTCTCCCACAACCAGCGCCACCCTGACGGAGTCGCCCTGTATACGGCTATGTCGGCTGCCGTCATCGATGCCACGCATCAGGCTCACCCGTGGTTCCGTCAACACCTGATGGATGCGATCGCCTACCTCACCAGTGCCTTCGAGCATGGCAAGCAGACGGGGGAGGTGCGCGAGGAGGCGCCCAGTGAGCAGATCGCTCGCCGCCTCGTGGCCCTCTCCGATGGCCTGCAGGTGCAGTGGCTGTGCTCGCGCGCACAGGGCGGTCCGACAATCAACATGCACGAGGTCATGGCTGGCGTCGTGGTCGATCTGAAGGAGCGCTGGCTGCTCGACTCGTGAACGAGGCGGGGTGCCGCAGGTGGAGGGGCGCGCGGCGGTGACAATACCAGACTGACTATGACACAATTCACTCGCGGCTGTTATTGCTTGCAGGGCTTTGGTCCCCTGCTGATGCCGCGCTCCGATCGCGTGTTCACTGCTACAGACGAGTCTTTTCCGCGTTACGATAGGGGAACCAGCACGCTTCGCAATGGTGGAAGCCTGGAAGCCCACAGAGCGACCCCAGCGGATTCAATGAACGAAGCCGCAGGAAACGTGGAGTGTTCGATGCCTACCTGAGCCTGGAGGTTCACGTATGACAAACGCCGCCATCCCCACCCCGCCCGACGACGCGCGCACGATTGCGCAACGCCAGTGTCCAGATGACCTGTGGGCGCTGGGGGAGCGTGCCGTGGCCCGCGCACGCCGATGGGTAGATGAGTCGTCTCATGAACCCACGCCACGCTCAGCCAAACTGCTCTCGCGGATTCTTGCCGATCCATCGGGCCTGACCTTCACCACCCGTTTCGTTGATGACGTTGTACGCCCCGCGGACCTGGACGTGGCCAGCGCGGCCCTCCAGCGGCTCTCTGCTGGCCGCACAGACTTCCTGCCCCCGGCGCTGGCCGCCGCCATGGGCCTAGGCTCGAAGGCCTCGCGCCTTGCGCCTCGAACGGTCACGGCCATCGCACGGCGTGTTTTCCGCGAAATCGTCGGTGATCTTGTCGTTGATGCGACAGACAAAGGCCTCGGACCGGCACTAGCCCGTCTGCGCAAGGGAGGGAATCGGCTCAACGTTAACCTTCTCGGAGAGGCAGTCCTCGGAGAGAAGGAAGCCGCCCGTCGTCTCTTTGAGGTCTCCCGCCTCGTCGCGCGCGATGACGTCGACTACGTCTCGATCAAGGTCTCGGCCGTTACCGGCCCACACAACCCCTGGGGTTTTGAAGAGGTCGTCGCCCACGGGGTGAGCGCGCTGCTTCCCCTCTACCGTCTCGCCCGAGACTCGGGGACCTTCGTGAACCTCGACATGGAAGACTACAAGGATCTGGACCTGACGCTCGCTGTGTTCACCGCAATCCTCGACCAGCCCGACATGACAGGCTACGAGGCCGGCATCGTCTTGCAGGCCTACCTGCCCGACTCCTTGGGCGCCCTCCAGCAACTCCAGGAATGGGCGTGCAAGCGCGTCGATGCGGGAGGGGCACCCATCAAGGTGCGAATCGTGAAGGGCGCCAACCTGTCCATGGAAAAGGTGGATGCGCAGATCCACGGATGGGAGCTGACCACGTGGCCGTCCAAACAGGCAAGCGACACGAACTACAAGCGCATGCTTGAGTGGGCGATGACCCCCGAGCGCACCCGTGCCATCCGATTGGGAATCGCTGGGCAGAACATCTTTGACATCGCGTTCGCCTACGAGCTGCGCGCCGCGCGCAGCGTCCACGACAGCGTCGAGTTCGAGATGCTCTCCGGTATGGCCACCGGGATTCAAGAGGTGGTGCGTCGGGAAGTCGGTTCACTCTTGCTGTACGTTCCCGTCGTCAATCCCCGCGAGTTCGATGTGGCCATCTCCTATCTTGTGCGTCGCCTCGAAGAGAACGCCGCACCCGAGAACTTCATGTCCGGGGTCTTCGATATCGCCGCCGATCAAGACGTCTTTGCCCGCGAGCGTGATCGCTTCCTGGCGTCCTTGGCAGATCTCGATCCGGACGCCTGCACTCCCGTGCCCAATCGTACCCAGAACAGGTGCGCTGAGCGCGACCGCGGCGTCTCTGCCGAGCAGGGGAGCGTGGCGCAGCGAGCGCGCCGTCCCTTCGTCTCGGAAGCCGACTCCGACCCGGCTCTTGCCGCCAACCGCCAGTGGGCGCGCGACATCGCCGCAGCCATCCCGGCCTCGACGCTCGGCGTGGACGCAGTACGCACCGGCGCGCGCCGTCTCGCCACTGATGAGCAGATCGATGAGCTCGTCGAGGCCAGCGTTCGTGCCGCACATTCGTGGCAGGATCTGGACCCCGAGGAACGGGCAGCCGCCCTGCATCGCGTGGGGGATGTCTTGGCTGCCCGTCGTGCAGAACTCATTGAGGTGGCGGGGTCCGAGGCCGGCAAGACCATCGATCAGGCGGATCCTGAGGTGAGCGAGGCCATTGACTTTTGCCACCACTACGCCGCCGCGAGCCTGGATCTTGCTGACGAGGCGTTCATGGTGGGGGCGCGATTCGTTCCCGTTGATGTCACCGTCGTCGCCTCCCCGTGGAACTTCCCGGTGGCCATCCCCGTGGGCGGCGTCGCAGCAGCCCTGGCTGCGGGCAGCGCCGTCATCCTGAAGCCCGCTCCTCCCGCCAAACGGTGTGCGGCTGAGCTCGTGAGAGCTTTCCACGACGCCGGAGTCCCCGAGGATCTGGTCGCTCTCGCTCCGCTTGAGGACGGGGACGTCTCACGCTACCTGGTCACGCACGGCGGCGTCGACAGGGTCGTTCTGACCGGTTCGTACGAGACCGCGCGCCTGTTCCGTTCGTGGAAGCCCGACATGCACCTGCTGGGGGAGACGAGCGGCAAGAACGCCATCATCGTGACGCCGTCTGCTGATCCCGATCTTGCGGTGCGTGATATCGTGCAATCCGCCTTCGCGCACGCCGGTCAGAAGTGCTCGGCGTCCTCCCTACTCATCCTCGTCGGATCGGCCGGACGCTCCGATCGCATCGCGCGCCAGCTCGTGGACGCGGCCTCCTCCCTGCGAGTAGGCCTGCCAGCCTCCCTGGACTCGCAGGTTGGCCCCGTCGTCGTACCCGACGATGAGAAGGCTGTGCGCGGTCTGACGACTCTGGGTCCGGGTGAGCACTGGGTTCTCACACCCCGCTACCTGGGCAACGGCCTGTGGACCCCCGGCATACGCGCGGGTGTGGTGCCCGGCAGTGAGTTCCACCTGACCGAGTACTTCGCGCCCGTCCTGGGTGTTATGCGCGTGGACACCCTCCAGGAAGCGATCGACGCGGTCAACGCGGTCGACTACGGCCTGACCTCCGGCCTGCACACCCTCGACAGCGAGGAACTGGACATGTGGCTTGACGGAATCGAGGCCGGCAACCTCTACGTCAACCGAGGGATTACCGGAGCGATCGTTCGCCGTCAGCCTTTTGGTGGCTGGAAGCGCTCAGCCATCGGATCGACCACAAAGGCGGGCGGACCATCCTACTTGCTTGGTCTGGGCGAGGTCGAACCCGCCCACAATGCCTCGACGGAAGCCGAGACAACCCAGGCCCTTCTCGCGTTGGCCCCGGGGGTGCTCGCTCTGTTCGAGGCAACCGAAGCTCAGCTGTCCGCGAGGGAGCGAACCGAGCTGCGTCGTGCGCTCAATGCCGATGCGCAAGCCTGGGCCAGCGCGTATGGAGCCAACCGTGATGTCACGGGCTTGGCGTGTGAGCGCAACATCTTGCGCTACCGACCTACTCCGGTTCTCCTGCGCGCGGGCCGCGCGACGCCCCTGGTCGATGTCGTACGGGTCCTGGCCGCGGGCATTCTTGCGGGCGGCCCCATTGGCCTGTCCGTTGCCGAGGCGCTTCCGCAGTCGTTGTTGGATGCAGTGGAGGCCGCGGGCGTTGAGGTGAGCGTCGAAGATGCGGACGCATGGGATGCTCGCCTGGCCATGGTCGCGACCTCGGGAGGCCTGGGAATGCGTGTGCGCGTTCTCGGTCCGCACGACGAATCATCGCAGGAACGGTGGGCTCATGCGAGTCGTGTCACCGGGGGAAGCCCCGACCTCGCCCTGTACACGGGTGCGGTGACTCCGTGCCCGCATTCGGAGCTGCTTCCCTTCGTGCGCGAGCAAGCGGTTTCCATGACGAAACATCGTTTCGGCACGCCGTTCGACCTGGCTGCCAGCCTCCTGTAGCAAGCACGCAGAAACGCTGTGGTGGCACCGCCTTGTGCGGTGCCACCACAGCGTGGGCCGCGATGCCGACTTATCGTGTCCGCGATATCAGTCAATGGGACTGCGGGCAGGTAAAACGCTGGTGGGGCGAGCCAATTGGCTCGCCCCACCAGCGTAATGTCAGTGTCGTCGGACTCAGATCGCGCGGGCGACCTTGTCGGACTTCAGGCACTTGGTGCACACGTTCAGGCGCTTGGGCGTCCCATTGACCAGGGCGCGAACGCGCTGAATGTTCGGATTCCACCGGCGGTTGGTGCGAACGTGCGAGTGCGACACGCTCTTGCCGAAGCCGGGTCCCTTACCGCACACGTCACAAACGGCAGCCACGATGTTCTCCTCGGTATGTCTTCCACTTCAGTTCTGGCCTCCGCGGTTGCGGGGGCGCGCATCCTCCGGCGCTTGAACCGAAGGCAACCATGACAGAATAGCGGACGATGCGCACTTTCAACAAGTCGCAGCAGCCACGCATGGTGTCAGGTCGCACACAGAGCCTTTCGTGGGGAGAATTGTGAGGGGGTGAAAGGGGAAACATGGAAGCGAATGCATCGGTCATCATCGCGGCGTGCCGTGCCGGAGCGGAGGAGGCAGCCCGGCTGGCGCCTTTCCTTGACGACCTGGATGGCTGGGACGGCGCGGACTGCGACACGGGAACGAATGCTGCGGCAACGATGGCGGCGTTGGCTGCGGCCATGGGCTCGCTGGAGCCGCGCGCCCACCTGCGTGATGCCCTTGAGGTGGCGGTCGAGACGATCATTCGGCGAGGAGTCGGGCACAGCGGCCTCGCCCTGGGAGCGCTCTTTGACGCGTGGGGGAGTGCGCTGGCTGATGCCACCCACGTCACCGCGCTCGTGCTGCGCCGAATGCTCACCGCATCGCTCGCTCCCTCCTCCTCGTCCGTTGAGTGGTCGGACGCGCTCGTTGAGATGCTGGGGGGAGCGGTACGCGAACTGGAGGACATGGGGCAGACCCTGCCAGAGGCCGAAGAGGTGTTCTCCCGTTTCTCTGCCCAGGCCCAGATCGGCCTCGTGGAGGCAACCAACGAAGCCACGGGGCGCATCGATCCCGGTGGCGCCTTCGTCGCTTTGATGCTGGCGTGCATTGACGCTTCAATGCGCTCGGACGCGGGGATTCTCCAGTCCTTCACCGCGATGTTGGCCGACCTGGCCAAACGTCACTCGCGGGCGCCCGAACCCGCCTCGCCGCCTCCCGGACGCGACTTCACCGTGGATATCATCCTGGAGGGCACCCGAGAAGACTTGAGGTCGCTGCTCGTCCGGTTGTCCGGACTCGGCGCGCGCCTGTCCTACGTGGGGCGCGTCGACCTTTTCGGAATGGGCGAGTGGCGCCTGCACGTTGACACGTCGGCCCCCCTGGCTGCCCACCCGACCTCGGGGCAAGTCATTCGCTTTCAGGTGAGCGACGCCAGGCCCGACGCTCAGATCGGCATCGATGAGCTTGCCGACGAGGGGCTGAGCCACCGCGGGGTGCGCCTCCTTCAGCGCCGCCCCATGCGACGCGTCGAACGTGCGCGCGTCATCGCCTGCACGAGGGCTCCCGGCCTCGTCGAAGACCTCGCCAGGGCCGGAGCGGTCGTCTTTCTGGAGCCCCATGCGGGCGACGCCGCCGGTATCGTCTCCGCGTCCGCGTCGCGCTCCGGTGTGGCGCTCGTGGCCCCCTGCGACGAGGCTAGCGCCGCCCTGGTGGGCACGGTTGCCTCGGTCCTGCCCGCGCCCGCTCCCGGGGTTCCCGCAATTCTGCGGGCGGCCAGCAGGGACGACCTTGACGTCTTGGCTGTCGCTCGGCGATGCGCCCCGCTCTTTGTTCCGCAACCGGGAGGGCGGGAGGCCTCCCCGACGCTGGCGCGCATGCTGCGCGACGGATCCCACGCTGCCCTGTCGGCGAGCACGAGCGCGGCCCTGCCGCGCGACGGGGACCCCGAGCGTATCGCCGAGGCTCTCGCCGACGCATCCCGTGGGGGCGAGCGCGCCTTCAGGCTCCTCATTTCGCGCGAGGACGATGGGCCGTATACGGTGGCGACCGTGCGCCAGCTGCTTGCCACCCGCGACGCGTCCTCGTCAATCGACCTCGAAACCTGGGACGGAGGCCAAGCTGGCCCCAGCCTCGTTGCGGGGTGTACTCCGTGAGCGCTCTGGACGTGCCGCTGGCGCTGCGGCTTCCGAAGAAGACGGTGAAGGCGTGTGAGAGCGCCGGAGTGCACACGGTGGGAGAGCTGCTGTCGGTCCCGCCGCGTCGCTACGATCACTGGGGTCGCCTCACCCCGATGTCCTCGCTGCGCGAAGGAGAGGACGTGACGATCCTGGCCGAGGTCGCATCGGCGCATCTGGTGGCCAACCGCAGCGGATCCGGTGTTCGCCTGGAGGCCCGCCTCACCGATGGCACGCAGTTCCTCTCGGCGACTTTCTTCGCGCGCAACCACTACAAGCTCGCCCCCATCGAGCGGCTCCTGACCCCGGGCCGGTCCTTCCTCTTTGCCGGGAAGGTCGGCGCCTACCGTGGAAAGCTGCAGCTCACCCACCCGTCCTTTGAAGGGGTGGACGGGGACGACGTCGAGAGGGTCGCGTCGCGTCCCATTCCCATCTACTCGGCGATGGGGTCCCTCGCCTCGTGGGCGATCGCGCGGGCCATCGCGATGGTGTTGGACCACGTGGAGGACTCCGATGTTCCCGATGCGGTGCCCTCCGCCGTGCGCGCGCGCAACGGGGTACTCGCCCACGCCGACGCCCTGCGTCGGCTGCACCAACCGGAGACGGACGACGACTACAGGCAGGCGCGCCGCTCCCTCGCCTTCGCGGAGGCATTCGTCCTCCAGGTCGGGTTGGTGGCCGCGCGCGCGGGGGTCCGAGCGGTGCCCGCGCCCGCCTCGCCAGCCTCGCCCGCCCTCGTCGAGAGCTTGACGGCCCTCCTGCCCTTCGAGCTGACCGATTCCCAACGCGAGGCCGTGGCCCGCATTGGCGTCGACCTGGCCTCCACGGTCCCGATGCAGCGGCTCCTGCAGGGTGACGTCGGCTCGGGAAAGACCGTCGTTGCGCTGATCGCGTTGCTGCAGGTCGTCGCGGCCGGCCACCAGGGCGTCTTCGTCGCCCCGACGGAAGTTCTCGCGGAGCAGCACGCCGCGTCGCTGCGTTCCCTTCTAGCCCCGCTGGGGGAGCGGGCACCCGACGTGCGCCTTCTCACCGGGTCGACTCCGCCCGCCGCCCGCCGTGAGATTGTGGCTGCGCTGGCATCGGCGCATCCCCTCATCGTCGTGGGCACCCACGCGCTCTTTCAGGATGGCGTGCGTGTCCCCGGCCTCGGCCTCGTCGTCGTTGATGAGCAGCATCGCTTCGGGGTTGAGCAGCGCGCGGCCCTGAGCGGGGCGCGCGAGGACGGCCGCGCCGTCCACGAACTCGTCATGACGGCCACGCCGATTCCCCGGACGATCGCGATGACGGTGTTTGGCGGCCTCGATGACACGCGCATGGTTGGCAAGCCAAAGGACCGCTCTCCCGTGGCGACTTACCTGGCCGACGCGACCAACGGCGCCTGGGTGAGGCGCGCATGGCAACGCGCCGCGGAGGAGATCGCCCAGGGGCGACGCGTGTATGTCGTGTGCCCGCGCATCGACCCCTCCGATGAGGTGGCCGATGCCGAGGATGAGGACGCGCCGCCCCTCGCGTCCGTTGCCGAGGTCGCCCGCTATCTGCGGTCCCAGCCTGCCCTGGCGGGCGTGGCCATCCACGAGCTCACCGGGCGAACCCCGGCCGGCGTCAAGGCGCAGATCATGGAGGACTTCTCCTGTGGGCGCGCCCCGCTCCTCGTGGCAACGACCGTCGTCGAGGTCGGGGTCGACGTGCCCGAGGCGACCCTCATGGTGATCCTCGACTCCCAGCAGTTCGGCCTGGCGCAGCTGCATCAGCTACGCGGACGGGTCGGACGTTCCTCGGTGCCCTCCCTGTGCATCGCGATGCACAGGCACGAGCTCACGGAGGCGGGACGCGCCAGGCTTGAGGCCTTTGCTCAGACGAACGACGGCTTCGAACTGGCCGAGGCGGATCTGCGCCTGCGCAAGGAAGGCGACGTCGTGGGCGCCGGACAATCCGGCACGGCTACGCACCTGAGGTACCTGTCCGTGCTCCGCGACGAGGCCCTGATCCGCGCGGCGAGGAAAGAAGCAGAGGCGCTCCTGAACGAGGACCCAACGCTTGGCGGCCACCCGGAGCTGAGGCGGCTCCTACGGGCCGGCTCGGATGGCAGGCTCGAATGGATGCAACGCTCCTAGGCAGCGCCCGGTAGGGTAGTGGCATGACAAGAATCGTCGCAGGGAGCGCCAAGGGACGAACCCTCGCCGTGCCCAAGTCCGGGACTCGACCGACCTCGGAGCGCGTGCGAGAGGCGCTGTTTTCGCGCCTGGAGCACATGAACGTCCTGGCCGGGGCGCAGGTCCTCGATCTCTATGCCGGCACGGGGGCACTCGGACTCGAGGCCCTCTCGCGCGGGGCCAGCAGTGCGACCCTCGTCGAACGCGGCACGCCTGCCGCCCGGGTGGCTGCCGCGAACGTGCGTTCGACCGGCTTGAATGCGCGGGTTGTCGCTGCGGACGCGCGCACCTTTGTGAGCGCCCGTCGGGGGGACTTTCTCGGCGGGGAATTCGACCTGGTGTTCTTGGATCCTCCCTATGACGTGTCCGAGCGGGAGATGAGCGAGGTGCTCGCAGCCCTCGAGGCGTGGATCGGCCCCGACGCGCTGGTCGTCGTTGAGCGTTCGACGCGGGCTCCGGCCCCTGCATGGCCTCGTTTTCTCGATCTCGAGGACCGACGGACGTGGGGGGAGACAGCGGTGTACTTCGCGGGGCCTCCCGCGGCCGCGCAGTACTCGCACCCGGCGGGGGTGGCCGGGCACGAGGCCGCCTCGCCCGGGAGGGGTTCCCTGTGATTGCTCTTTTCCCCGGTTCCTTCGACCCGTTCACCCTGGGACACCTTGACGTTGTGGAGAGAGCCTGCGCGGCGTGCGAGCGGCTCATCATCGGAGTGGGCGTCAATCCGCGCAAAGAGGGGTTTGTGCCCCCGGCTCTGCGCAAGGAACTCATCGAGGACGCGACCTCTCACCTGAGGAACGTTGAGGTTGTCTTGCTCAGCGGGGCAACCGTTGACGAGGCCGCCCGCATGGGAGCAACTCTCATTGTCAAAGGGGTTCGTTCCGGTCATGATGTGGACTACGAGGCGGCCCAGGCCGCGCTCAACTACGACGTGGGAGGGGTAGACACGTGGTGGATTCCGACGAGGCCGGGACTGTCTTACGTCTCCTCGAGCGCCGTTCGTGAGCTTCTCGGCCTCCAAAAGGATGTGTCCCGGTATGTCCCGGAAGCGGTTGAGCGTTATCTGACCGACAATAGAAGCTGACGAGTGCCCGGCGGAACGCAGGAGGAGCCCATGGCCGATACGCCCGATGACAAGACTCAGGACGATTGGAACGAGGAAACCGTCTACGGTCCCTCCACCGTGATCGCCGCCCTCGATCAGATTGAGGATCTGGTCGAATCCTCCCGAGCCGTCCCCCTGTCCGCGTCGATCATGGTGAACAAGGCTGAGATTCTTGATCTTCTCGATCAGGCGCGCGAGGCCCTGCCCGAAGACCTCGTCGCGGCGGACGCGGTTGTCGCCGACGCTGACGCCGTCTTGGGGCGCGCGGATTCGGCTGCGGAGACGCGCATCGCGGAAGCAAACTCGCGGGCCTCTTCGACCCTGGACCAGGCGAACGAGCGGGCCGCGCAGATCCGCTCGGACGCGGAGGAGGAAGCGGAGCGAACGCGCTCTCGGGCGAGCGACGAGGCGAGTGCGCTCGTGTCGCAGGCGCGTGCTGACGCCGAAGCGACGATTGCCGACGCGAACGCGCAGGCGGCTCGGATCGTCTCCACGGAGAACATCGTGCGCATGGCTGAAGATCGTGCGCGCGAGATTGTCTCGGAGGCCAAGCGGTCGGCCGCGTCGCTGCGCGAGGGGGCCGACGAGTACGTGGCTTCTTCCCTGGATGAGTTGTCTCGGCTCATCTCGGACCTGGCCCGCCGCACGGATGCTGGCCGACGCGCCATCGCCGAGCGGCGAGGCGTCGATGTCACCGATGTGGATCTGAGCAATGAGTGAGAATCCGCTGGTCCTCTCCCTCGCGCGGCTGCCTCGGGTGCTCGGGTCCACGCGTCACGAGGACGTTTCCTGGATCGTTCCCGATGACCTGGGGACCCCGTCGATGGCGGTGGCCCCGGGGAGCGTCCTGGACGTGTCGGTGGACATGACGAGTATCGACGATGGCGTTCTGGTTCAGCTGGCTACCTCGGTGGATCTCGAGGGGGAGTGCGTTCGCTGCCTTGATGAGGTCAGGCGTCACCACGAGGTCACCAGCTCGGAGGTGTACTGCGAACCGGGTGCCCCGGCTCTTTCCGCTCAGGGGGAGGATGAGACGGAATCGCAGGATCTGTTCATGATCGGCGAGCGCGACACGATCTCGATCGAAACGCAGCTGCGCGACGCGATCGTTCCGCTGGCGGACCCGCGCCCGCTGTGCCGGCCCGACTGCGAGGGACTGTGCGATGTGTGCGGCGAGAAGTGGGCGGAGCTTCCGGCCGATCACGAGCACTTTGTCGTCGATCCGCGCCTGGCCTCCCTGGCTTCCCTGCTGGGTGATTCTCCCGAGCCGGAGCGATCCTGATGGGCCGCTCTAAGCATCTTCCGGTTCCTCCCCGCACCGATACCGATGCCCTCGTCGAGGCATGGGGGACGCGCATCGAGCCAACACTCCTCCAGCTTGCCCTGGTCCATCGCAGCTACGCGAATGAGGCCGGGGGAATCGCCAACAACGAGCGTCTGGAGTTCTTGGGCGACTCTGTCCTCTCCATCGTGATCGCCCAGAAGCTCTACGAACAGTACCCGGATGTCGCCGAATCCGATCTGTCGCGCATGCGCGCGGCGACGGTGTCGCAACAGCCTCTGGCTGCGGCGGCTCGCCGCATCGGGCTGGGTGATTTTGTCTTCCTGGGTAAGGGTGAGTCGACGCATGGGGGACGGGACAAGGATTCGATCCTCTCCGATACCTTCGAGGCGTTGATCGGTGCCACCTACCTGACGAGTGGGCTGGAGGAGGCGCGCCGCGTCATTCTCGCCCGCCTCGGCTTCCTGCTCGCCGACGCTCCGTCGAGGGGGCAGCACCAGGACTGGAAGACCCTCTTGGTTGAGTACTCCCAGTCGAAGGGACTGGGGGAGGTTTCCTACGAGGTCGAGGGCGAGGGCCCCGACCACCAGCGTGTGTTCACGGCGCGTGCCTACGTGTCCGAAAGTTCAGAGGCTCTCGGCGAGGGGAGGGCCTCGTCGAAGAAACATGCGGAAAACGCTGCCGCGCAGGATGCGATGAAGCGGCTGGCCGCTGACGAGGAGTAGTAGTTACGCGAGGGCGTTTGCTCTCCCGACCGATAGGATGGATCACGTGAATGAAGATACGTCCGCGCGCACGCGCGTCATGATCGTTGACGATCACGAGATTGTTCGACGAGGTATTGCCGAGATCGTCGACCGCGACGATGCCCTGGAGGTCGTCGCCGAGGCCGGTTCCGTCGCGGACGCTGTGCGCCGCGCGGACCTGGTTCGCCCGGATGTGATCCTGGTTGATCTCCAGCTTCCCGATGGCACGGGAATTGACATCATGAATCGGCTGCGGGCCTCCCACCCGCAGATCCTCCCCGTGGTCCTGACATCCTTCGACGACGACGAGGCCCTGGCGGAGTCCCTGGAGGCGGGCGCGCGCGCGTACATTCTGAAAACCGTTCGCGGCGCGGAGATTACGGATGTCATCAAGGCGGTTGCGGATGGGCGCGTTCTGCTGGACGAGCGAACCCTGACCCGCAGGCGCGTCGATCACGAGGACCCCACCGCTGACCTGACGCCCTCGGAGCGCAAGGTTCTGGATCTCATCGGCGATGGTCTGTCGAATCGGGAGATCGGAGAGAAGCTCGGCGTGGCCGAGAAGACCGTGAAAAATCACATCACCTCTCTGCTGTCGAAAATGGGGCTGCAGCGTCGCACGCAGGTTGCCGCCTGGGTGGCTGGACAGCGAGCCGCGGCGTGGCGTAACTGAATCGGATGACAGTTCCCACAGGGGAGCGTATTCGGCGGGCGGGTCGGGTTTTCCGGCCCGCCCGCCGCCGTGTGTGAGCACCATTAATCTGTATGACAGTTCAGTTGTTGGATAAACAGGTGGTTCCCTGATTTGTTAGAAAGCTACTGTCAAACTGGTTTGTGAAAAAGTCCTGTGGGGTACCGTTCCTTCATCCTCACTGACGAGGACGGACACCGCAGTCCACCATCCCCTGAAAGGACAACCCGTGAACCTCAAGCGAACGCTTGCCGGTCTTGCGGCTGCCACTGCACTGGTGCTCGCACCCATGAGCGCCCCCGCAGTCGCCGACGCGCCACCCGCGCCCACCGGCGTCCCAGCAGCCGTCCCCCTGAGCACGACCCCCAAGATCGCCCAGTGGCAACAACTCCAGTACGGAATGTTCATGCACTTTGGCGTCTATTCCCTCTACGGCGGCTACTACAACGGCCACCGCCAGCATATGGGCTACCCCGAGCAAATCAAGGCATGGGAGAACATCCCGACGGAGGACTACAGGGCCATGGCGAAGGGCCTGGCCTCCCACTTCGATGCCTCGGCGATCTGCCGGACAGCCCACGACGCCGGCATGAAGTACCTGATGATCACGTCGAAGCACCACGACGGCTTCGCCATGTGGGACACCAAGACGACCGACTACAACATCGTCAAGGCCTCCGACTACGGCAAAGATCCCATGAAGGAGCTGTCCACCGAGTGCAACAAGCTCGGCGTGAAGCTGGCCTTCTACTTCTCCATCATCGACTGGACGAAGCAAATCCCCGAACCCTACGGGAACCAAAACCCCATTGACGAGGAACTCATGACGGGCACGATCAAGCCCCAACTCACCGAGCTCCTGTCCAACTACGGGCCGATCGCCGAGCTCTGGTTCGACATGGGTGGCCCCACCGCCGAACAGTCTGCGCGCATGGCCCAGTGGGTGCACGAGCTCCAACCCGAAACGATGGTCAACTCCCGCGTGTGGAACAAGGCCGGCGACTTCGAGGTCGGCGGAGACAACTCCGTGACCACCGACTTTCACATGGGCCCCTGGGAGTCGATTCGTTCGATATTCCCGGCCTGCTGGGGCTACTGCTCGTGGGTTAACCGCAGCGGGGGTGCCAAGAGCGCCAAGGTCCAAGAACTCGTCAACAACCTCGTGGGAACCGTGGCCTCCGATGGGCAATTCGCCTACAACATCGGTCCCAAGGGCGACGGAACGATCGACGAGTTCGACGCCAGCGTCGTCACCGAGGTGGGGCAGTGGATGAAGCGCCACCCCGATGCCATCACGGGAGCGCGTCCCACCTGGTTTCCCGCACCAGCCTGGGGCAAGATCACGACCAAGGACAACGCCCTGTACTTCATGCCCGATGGATGGCAGGCGGGTCAGACACTGACCCTGCCCGGCGTTGGCGGTACCGTCACCGGCGTCACCGTTGACGGTACCGACCGGACCCTCGAGTACACCCAGGACGGCACCACACTGACCGTGACCGAGTCGGGAGACAACCCCGAGCCAGGCCTGCGTCCCGTCATCAAGGTGAGCATCTCTGAGGAGCCCACCTACGTGCCCGAGCAGACGGTGACCGCGGTCGACGGAGCGAGCATTGCGGAGAACCAGTTCCTCGCACGCGCCTCCGCGATGCGTTACTCCGGGGCACAGGCGTACGATGCGTACCTCGTCAACAAGACGGGCACGCCCATCACCGACATGTCCCTGACCTTCAACGGCAACTTCGCCCCCGACGTCACGTACAAGATCACGCTCGGCACGACCTCCATCGAGGCCACCGGCACGCAGATCAACGCGGGAGAGATCGGTGAAGGATTCACCCTCGAACCCGGTAAGATCACGCCGCTGCGCGTCGAGCTAGCCCACCCCTCCTACTACGCGAACCCCATCGGGGTGCGGAACCTGAGCGCAACGGTCCACGTCTACGACGCCAACTCGGCCACCCAGCCGCCGGTCATCACCTCCGGCCCATCCTCGGTGTCGGTGACCGCAGGAGAAAGCGCGACCTTCACGGTCGTCGCCTCGGGGCGTCCCGCGCCCACGATCACCTGGTACCGCGTCCCCAAAGGCGCGACCGAAGGGACCCTCATCGACGGCGCAACGGGCAGCTCCTACACCCTGAACACCTCCATCGAGGACGACGGCGCACAGTTCTACGCCCTGGCCACGAACGCCAACGGATCCACTCCGTCGGCGCGCGCAACCCTCACCGTGACGGCGCCCAGCTCCAACCTGGCACTCAACAAGGACGCACGCATGTCCTCCACCGGGTGGGGTGGGGTCGCCTCGCGCGCCGTTGACGGCAACACGGACGGCGTGTGGGACAACGGATCGCTTGCCCACACCGGTCGGCAAGCAAACCCCTGGTGGGAGGTCGACCTCGGCCAGACCCACCCGCTGGGAACCGTGAACGTGTGGAACCGGTCCGCCAGCGACAACTGCCAGGGAACCCCCTGCGACCAGCGGCTCCACGACTTCTGGGTGATCGCCTCACAGGAGTCTCTCCCGGACTCCTTTGACCCGGCCAGCGCCGCCGCCGTCGACGGCGTGCACATGATCAAGGTCGAGGGAGTCGGCGCTCGTCCGAGCGCCATCGACTTCGAAGGCTTCGAGGCGCGCTACATCCGCGTGCTCCAGCCGACCAGCCACGGCGAGTTTGCCCTCGCCGAGGTGGAGGCATTCGCCGCTGCTGGCACCCAGCCCGATCCGGAGGACAAGCCCGTTGCCCCCACCATCGAGCCCCTTTCGGTCAGCGCAAGCCCCGCCGAAGATGCTCAGATCACCGGAGACGGAGCGTTCCGGACGGTGACCGCGAAGAACGGTACGAAGGTGACCATCAGGGCCACCGTGACGGGCACGCCCGAGCCGATCCTGGCGTGGCACATCAAGAAAGAAGGCACGGAGTCCTGGGAGAGCCTGGACAACGAGAACGGCAACGAGATCACCCTCACCGTCGATGCTGCACACAAGGGCGCGGTTGTGCGCCTGACGGCCATCAACGAGGCGGGGGTGGCCGAGTCAGGCCTGGTGTCCCTCGCGCTCGCGGAGGATCCCGCACCCGACCCCGCACCGGACCCCGCACCCGAACCGGATCACACGGTCGGAACCTGGATGCACGACGGCGTCGGCTGGTGGTGGAAGATAAGCCAGGGCGGCTACGCCAAGAACGAGACGCTGTCTCTGGGCGGTAGCGTGTATCGCTTTGACCACAGGGGCTACATGCTGACCGGATGGGTCTACTGGGAAGGCGTCTGGCACTACCACAGTGAATCCGGTGCGCAGGTGAGCGGCTGGATCAAACCGGACGGACACTGGTACTACCTCGCGCCGGGCACGGGCATCATGGCGACCGGCTGGAGCAAAATCGACGGGCAGTGGTATCTCTTCGCCGCCAACGGAGCGATGGCCACCGGCTGGCACAAGCTCGGTGGGCTCTGGTATCACCTGGATCACTCCGGCGCCATGCACGTCGGATGGCTCCAGCAGGGAGCCACCTGGTACCTGCTGGCCGACAATGGCGCGATGGTGACGGGGTGGAAGCAGGTGGGCGGCACCTGGTACTACTTCGACTCCTCAGGCGCCATGGTTCAGGGCTGGCTCCAGATCGACGGCAGCTGGTACTACTTCGGCTCCTCCGGCAACATGTACACGGGTAGTCGACAGATCAACGGTCGCACGTACTACTTCGACCCGTCGGGTAAGTGGTTCGCGTGAGCTGGCGATGAGCGCGGGATAGCTCGGTGCTCGCAGAAAAAGGGGCGGGGGTGACGCGTGAGCGTCACCCCCGCCCCCAGGTCTTCTCGGGACCCCGGCCTTGTCCTACCCCTCCAGGGGAGCGATCCACGTGACCCTGGTTCCGCCTCCCTCCCCACCTGATCCGGTATCGAAGCTGCCGTGGTGGCGCCGAGCGCGCTCGGCCATGTTGGCCAGACCCGAGTTGCGGGTCCGCGACGGATCGATCCCGCGCCCATCGTCGGTGATCGTGATGCGCACCCGCCCGGACTTGCCTCGCCCGGACACGTCAACGCATACGGTCGCGGCCGTCGCGTGAGCGTGACGCGCGATGTTCGACAACCCCTCACGCACGATTGCGACGACGTCATCGGAGAGGTCCGGGTCGACGCGGCCATCGAACTCGTCAATGACGACCAGCTCGTTGTCCAGGTCCGAGTTGATCGCATTGCCGTCGAGGGTGATGAGCAGGGAGGGGGCAAAGCCGAGGGCGGAGCGCGTCAGCGACGACTCCCTGCGGATTCGCTCGACCAGGCCGACGGCCTTATCCCGCTCGCGCAGGTTGTGCACGATCGTGCGGATCTGGCGGACGGCCTCGTCAATTGAGGCAAGAGAGGAGTCGATGAGCGACTCCAAGGAGGCTGGATCCGCTTCCCCCTGGGTAATCTTCTGCTTGGCCGCGTCCAGGGCCATCCCGGTGGCAAAGAGCTGCTGAATCGCAAAATCGTGCAGGTCGCGGCTGATCCGATCTCGCTCATCCAGGAGGGCTGCCACGTCCTGGGCGTGGCGCGCGGAGGCCAGCTCGAGCGCGAGGGTGGCCTGAGAGGCCAGGGATTCAGCGAGGGAGAGCTCGGCGCTGTCGAACTCGGGAGCACCGATCTGGCGCAAGAGGATGAGGACGCCCGATGATACTCCTCGAGAACGCAGCGGAGCGTAGAGGGCGGAACCAAAGGCGGCCAGCTGTGGCATGCGCATCGTCTGGGCGCGGGCCATCGAGTCGACGATCATGCCGGTCCCCTCATGCAACACGCTCATCGCGCGCCCCTCGGGTGGAAAAACCAAGCCGAGCAGGCTCGAGGCGTTCTTTCCGTCGGTGATCTCGGCCGCCCACGTATCGCCCACGGATTGGAGGACGATGATCGCGGTGTCCGCGTGGGACACCTCGCGCACCGTCTTCGCGATGAGCTCGAGAGCCTCCTCCTCATCGGCCCCCTCCAGCATGGTTGTCGTCAGAGACTGAGAGGCGCTGATCCAGCGTTCCGTACGGCGTGAGTCCGCGTAGAGGTGAGCGTTCTCAACGGCGATGCCGGCAGCCGGAGCCAGCGCGGCGACCACGGCCGAGTCGCCGGCCGTGTATCCCCCCGGCTTCCCCGTGAGATAGAGCCTTCCGTACACCTGCTCGTGAACCAGGACCGAGACGCCGAGGAACGCGGGAGTGGACGGCGGAAGGTCGAGGTCGGTCGCGTCGGTGGGCGAGTTGACGAGAAGAGGCTCGGTGACGGGAATGGCCGTGATGAGCGCCCGGGGGACATCGGGCGCGGGCAGGGTGTCGTGGTGCTCGAGCTGCAACGTTGTCGCACCCCACGTGTCAAGGACCGTCAGCGTGGCGTGCGGCGAGGAGGTGAGAGCGCACGCCTGGTTGACGAAGTTCTGCAGGCCTGCCTTCAGGTCCAGGGAGCTGGTCAGATCCAGCGCCGCTTCGAGAAGGGTAAAGTCCGTGCTGTCGGTGCTCATTGTTCCTCCTGATCGAGTGCCCACCGGTAGCCGGGCAGGCAAGATAGAACGTGCGCGTGCGTGCCCTGTGCAACCACCCTCGCGCACTGACCGGCCTGCACGCGTCCCAAAACGAGTACCTGGTCGGCCTGGTCGAGGGCGCTGAGGCGATGCGTGACGACCAGGGTAGCGCGATCGGGTGGGGGAGTCAGGAGGGTGTTCATGAGCCTGTCCGCGGTCTCGCCGTCCAGGTGTTCCGACGCCTCGTCCACCGCCATGACGGGGGCCGGGACGAGGAGCGCGCGCGCCATCAACAGGCGGCGGCGTTCACCCCCGGACACCGTCGTCGCACCCGAACCGATCACCGTATCGATTCCGTCAGGAAGAGAGTCGATCCACTCGCAAAGTCCCGCTCGTTGCAGTGACGTCACGGCCTCTTCGCGCGTCAGGGATGCCTTCGCGACGCGCAGATTCTCGTAGATGCTGGTTGCGAAGATGTGGGCGTCCTCGGCGGTCATGGTGATGTGGGAGGCGACGTCGTCGCGGCGCGCCCCCCACGCGGGCACCCCGTTGATGAGGGCATGACCGGACTTGGGGGGGATCACTCCCGTGAGGGTGGCCAGCAGCGTTGTCTTGCCGATCCCCGACGGTCCGACGATGGCCACGGAGGCACCCGCGCGCAGCGTGAACGTGATCCCCTCAACCAGGGTGGGGCCGCCCGGCCAGCCGATCGCGAGATCGTGAGCCTCGATGAGGGTGGCGCCCTGAGGGATGGCGTGCGAGGCGGAGGGAGACTCCTCACCGATGAGAGCGCAGATGCGCTGAGCTGCCTGCGCGCTGCGGACCAGCTGGGACGCGGCTGGAGCAAGCTCAGCGACGCCCTCGAAGGAGGACAGCGGAATGAGAACGATGACGGCGAGGAGAACCTGCGGGAGCGCGCCGGAGAGCGCGTGCGGGATACCGATGAGGAGAGCGGCGATGAGCGCCATTCCCACAGCGCACACGTCCAGGCCTCGGGCGAGCGCGGACAGGCGAGCAGAGCGAGCAAGAGCCTGACGCAAAGAGGCTTCGGCACGGGCGAGCGTCCGTGTGACTCCGCGCAGTGTCCCGGCCAGCGAGAGCTCGGTGGCACCCTCCAGCAGCGCCAGGGTGGTGGCGGCGATATCCGCGCGCGCGTCGCCCCCCTCGCCCTCGGCCATCCGCACGGAGCGGGCGATCAGGGCGGGCGCCACCACGCCCGACAGAAGGAGGCACAGCGCAAGAACGAGTGCCGACGCGGGCGAGATGACGGCGACAACCGCCACGGTCGCGACGCCGACGATGAGCGCGACGAGCGCGGGTAGGACGGTCTTCACGACGACGTTGCCGACCTCGTCGACATCGGCTCCTGCCCGGCTCATCAGGTCTCCGCGTCGCACGGACGATAACGCCGCCGCGGGAGCGCTCGACAAGCGGTCATACAGGTTCGCGCGCAGGTTGTCCATACCCGACAACGCGACCTTGTGCGAGGCCAGGCGCGACAGGTAGCGGGCGAGGGCGCGCGAGAGACCGAAGAGCCGCACCGACGTGGCCGCGACGGTCAGGTAGAGAACGGGCGGCTGCTGGGATGCCCGGGCAATCAGCCACGCGGCCGTTCCCCCGAGCGCGATCGCCGAGCCCAGAGCCGCGACTCCCAGGAGGAGCGAGAGCGCGAAACCGGAACGCGATACCCCAAGCAAAGCGATGCATCGGCGAAGCGCCGCGGATTCCGAGCGCGTCAGGAAGAGCCTCATGCGCGTTCCTCCTTGATGGCCGCGGCGGTCACGTCGATTACCGTGTCGGCGATATCCAGGACCGCGCTCCGGTGAGCAATGACGATGAGGGTTCGGCCCTGGGCGCGCATCGCGTTGATGGCCCCGATAATCGTTTCCTCGCTCACGGCGTCCAGATGCGCCGTGGGCTCGTCGAGAATGACGATCTGCGAGTCGGCCGCGAGGGCTCGAGTGAGAGCCAGGCGCTGTCGCTGCCCGACAGACAAACCGATCCCGCCGCGTCCGATGACCGTGTTCCAGCCATCGGGAGCCTCGGACAGGACGGCGTCGAATCCCGTCGCTTCGGCTGCTCGGGTGAGGCTCTCCAGGGGGAGGCCTCCCATACTGTCCAGGATCGTCCCGGGTGCCAGCGTGGGGGATTGCGGCACCCAGGAGATGGTGCTCCTCCACGAAGCGGGGGAGACCTCGGACAGCGGCAGATCTGAGCGGGCGGAGCCGCCCGAGGCCGCCGAGCGCAGCAGGATTCGACCGCAGTCGGGAACAGTGTCGGAAAGCAGACACGACACGAGCGTCGATTTTCCGGCCCCAGAGGGTCCGGACAGCGCCGTCACGGTCGCCGGACGCACGATGCCCGAGGTTGGACTCGGCGCCCAGGCCTCGCGCGAGCGCACGCCAACGCCGTCCAGGACGATGTCGGTGCGGGACATGTCCGGGCACGGTAGAGATCCGGCAGGGGGCAGAGCCTCGGCCTCCTCGATGATATCGAAGGCGGCACGTGAGGCCGTCACGCCGTTCGCAGAAGCGTGGAATTGCGCGCCTACCTGGCGTAGGGGTTCAAAGACCTCGGGAGCCAGCATGATGACCGCGAGTCCGTGAAAGAGCGACATGTGACCGAAGACCAGGCGCATCCCAACCTCGACGGCGACCAGAGCCACCGAGAGGGTCGTGAGGAACTCGAGAACACCACCCGAGAGAAACGCCACGCTCAGCGTCGACATCGTCGCCTTCGTATTCGCCTCGCCCAGCGCGCGCAGGTGGGGGCGCGGAGCCCTCTCGCGCCCGAGCGCGCGGAGCGTGGGCAATCCCGAGATGAGATCCAGGAGCTGGGCGGACAGACGCTTCATCGACGCCAGTTTCTCGTCGGAGGCCGACTGGGTGAAGCGACCGATCAGGACCATGAAAAGGGGAATCAACGGAATCACGAGCAGCGCGATGACGGCAGACCAAAAGTCGAGCAACAGGATGACCCCCAGCGCCGCGGGAGTGACGGTGCACACGAGGACCAGTTGGGGGAGGAAGGCCACGAAGTAGGGGCGCAGGTCTTCGAGGCCGCCGGTGGCCAGAGCCGCCGTCTGTGCACCATTGGTCGCCCGCCACCGAGGCCCCAGCGCAATAGCCGAGTCGATGACGCGGCGGCGTAGCTCGGCCACGGCTGCCCCCGCCGCTCGCGTGCTGAGTGCCTCGCGCGCGGCCACGCACCCGGCTCGACAGGCGAACACGAGTCCTATGGCCCCGATAGTGGGCAGAACGTCAACGAGGGAGGCACCGCCGGAGATGATCGGGGACAGCGCCGACGAAACGAGCAGTGCCTGAGCGAGAACGAGGACGGCGGTGACGGTCCCAAGGAGGGCCGTCGCAGCAATGGGGCCGCGAGCCGATCGGGCATATCGCAGCAGGCGAGGATCGAAAGGACGCACGGATACCATTGTGCCCCAAAGCGCGGCGTCATGGGTCTTAGGTCCTCGGCGTCGCCTGGTGGATGTGCTTGTGCCCGGTCCCGCGAGACGGAACCGGGCACAAGCGGCGCACAAGAGTCAGCTGGAGAGGAAGTTCTCTCCCACGCGAATCTTGCTGAGCAGGAGCCCTGTCTTGGTCGACACGTCCTCGGCACCAACGCGAGAACGGAACGTCCAATAGGACCAGATGACGTAGACCGCAACGATCGGGACCAGGCAGGCCGCGACGATCGTCATGACGGTCAACGTCGCATTCGTCGACGAGGCCTGCTCAATCGTCAGCGAGTAGCTCGGGTTAATCGAGGACTTCTGGACGGCGGGAGCCATCGAGGCGAAGACCCATGCGACGGAGCCGGCGATCGCGACGGAGGAGGCCGTGAAGGACAGCCCCTCTCGCCGCAGCGACGCCTGAGAGAGCGCGGTGGAGACGATGATCGCGAGGGCGGCAACGACGAGGGGGATCCACGCCAGGACATTCGTCGTGTACGCGAACTGACCCCAGAACAGCCACGCGGCGGCCAGGACGGTCGCGGCGATCGATGCCGGAGCGGCGATCGCATTTGCGCGATCGCGCACCTCCCCGGTGGTCTTCAGCGCCAGGAACTGCGCGCCGTGCGCCAGACAGACGGCGAGAACCGCCAGCCCGCCCAGGATGGTGTAGGGGGTTAGAAGGGAGAAGAAACCGCCCGTCAGCTGGTGCGTTGCGCTCGCCAGCGACTGATTCACCAGCGTCGGGTCCACGACGGTGCCCGTTGCCGCGTCAACGACCTCGATGCGCATGCCCTGCACGAAGTTGGCGAATGCGACGCCCAGCAGCAGCGGGACGAGCCAGGCGCTGGCCGTGTGCACCCAGTCCCACGCGTGGCGCCACTTCTCGGTGGCGATCTTGGAGCGCCACTCGAGGGCGATGACGCGCACGATCAGGCAGACCAGGATGAGAAACAGGGCCAGGTACATGCCCGAGAACATGGTGGCGTACCACTCGGGGAAAGCGGCGAAAGTCGCGCCGCCGGCGGTGAGGAGCCAGACCTCGTTCCCGTCCCAGTGGGGGCCGATCGTGCGCACCGTCTGGGTGCGTTCGCGGTCGCCCTTGGCGACGAAGGGCAGGAGCATTCCGACGCCAAAGTCGAAGCCTTCGAGAATGAGGTAGACCGTCCACAACACGGCGATGAGGATGAACCACAGGATTGACAGAGTCATGTTCGTTGTTCCTCTCTCAGTATCCGAAAGACAGCTCGGCGGGTGTTTCGGCCGTGGGCTTATCAGCCTCGGGCGAGGAGTGGATGCCCTCGACGGCGTAGCGCTTCATGAGGACGTACCAGAAGACTCCCAGGACGCCATACAGGAGAGTGAAGAGGACGAGGGTGGCCAGCATCTGCCAGGCGGGAACGTTGGGGGACACGCCTATTTCGGTCATCATGGCCACCGACCCCAGGTCGGATCCCGCGGACAGCGCACCCAGGTTCGGTACGACGACCCACGGCTGGCGACCCATCTCGGTGAAGATCCAGCCGAAAGAAGCGGCTGCAAAAGGCAGCGGTAGGTTGACCAGGGCGACGACGCCGAGCCACTTGTTGGACGACGTGCGCCCGCCTCGGGTGGCCCACAGGCCCCAGGCGGCGAGGAGGAAGGCGAGCATCCCCAGGCCGATCATCAGGCGGAAGGACCAGAAGGTCACCATTTGCGGGGGCCGGAAATCGTATTGCGAGGCGTCCCCGTACTTGGCGGTGAAGTTCACGTCCGAGTTCAACAGGTCCACCATGCGTGCCTGAATGTCGGAAACCCCCTCGGAGGTCGCCGAGAAGGAGTTGTGCGACAGGAAGGAGGCGACACCGGGAACGCGGATGAACTGGGTGGGGTGCGCGCCGTTATCGCCCAGGGGGCAGGAGCCGAACTGGGCGACCGTGAAAGCCGCGCCGTCGGTGTCCACGCAGATGCCCTCGGCTGCCGCCATCTTCATTGGCTGAGCTGCGACCATTTCCTGGCCCTGGATGTGGCCGGAAGCGGCGGTACCGAGGCCGCCGATCAGGACGGCGACCAGCCCGAAGCGGGCGATCGGACGCCAGACGTCCCGGGACTGCGCCACGGCCTGCTCGCTTCCCTCACGAGCGGTGCGCACCATCCACCACAGGGCGATGCCGGCCACGAATGATCCGGCGACGAGCCAGGCGGAGGTGATGACGTGAGCGTACTCGCTCAGGTAGACGCCGGAGGTGATGAGCTTGAGGAAGCCAGCCACACCGTCGAGTTCGGCTCGGCCGGTCTCGGGGTTGAAGCGTGCCCCGACGGGATGCTGCATCCAGGCGTTGGCCGCGAGAATCCAGGCTGCCGAGAGCATCGTGCCGATGGCGACGCACCAGATGGTCGCCAGGTGCATGCCCTTGGAGAGACGGCCCCATCCGAAGATCCACAGTCCGAGGAACGTGGATTCAAGGAAGAAGGCCAGGAGTGCCTCGATGGCCAGCGGGGCGCCGAAGATGTCGCCGACGAAACGGGAGTATTCGGACCAGTTCATTCCGAACTGGAACTCCTGGACGATGCCGGTCGCCACGCCGAGGGCGAAGTTGATGAGGAGGAGCTTACCAAAGAATCGGGTCGCCTGGAGCCAGTGTTCCTTGCCGGTGCGGTGCCATGCGGTCTGCATGATGGCAACCAGCAGGGACAGGCCGATTGTCAGCGGCACGAGGACGAAGTGGTAGACGGTTGTGATGCCGAACTGCCATCGTCCGACCGTGACCGCGTCAAGCGCTGTCTGCGCGAGGGTCATGATGGGACCTTCTCGTGTAGGGATGAGGGATGTCGTTGAAGCCGAGACGCGGCCGTAGGACCTATGTCACGGGTTGACACAAATGTAGCCCAGATGTGTCGGCGGTACTAAGGGATAACGGGGCTTGGTGATCGTTTTGTGACATATGCGTCTGATTATTTTTCCTGGTAAACGCCGTGTATTTGGGCGTGTGAGGCGTTGACCTGGTCACCCTTTCCCGGCGCATTCAACGGGGAAAGCATGTTGTGTGCGACAATGAGGGCGAATGGATGTCGCGGGCGTGCCCCCGTGACGAGAGTCGAGCGATGACGTTTCCACCGCCGCCGACCGCTGCGCGTCTGCGCTCCACTAGGTTTCCGCCCCTTCGCGGGCGATGATAACGGGTGTGTCCGGGCACGTGGTGCACGCCCACCATTGGAGAATCGTGACAACCGAATCCACCACCCCCGTGGCACCCGCCGCGTCGCTGCTGTTCCAGGCGCCGGTCTTCCAGGCTGCACCCGAGGTCGCAGCGCCGATCGCTGCAGAGGAAGCGGAACCCAAGCGCCGCCGCAATTCCTCCGCCTCCGAGGAGATGCCCGAACGCGAGGAGGCGTCCCCTAAACGTCGGCGCCGCTCCAAGAAAAACGTCGGCGACGCCGAGAACGAGGGCGTCGCCGATGCGTCAGCAGACGAATCCTCTCCCGTTGAGCGCTCCGGGAGCGAGGAACCGGGCGCCGAACCGAAGAGTCGGCGCCGTCGGCGCTCCAAGAGGGCCGACGAAGCTTCCAGCACTGAGAAGAAGCCCGATGGGAGCGAATCCGTCGCATCCCAGGATGAATCTGCGGTAGACGACGAGGGGTCAACCCGTCGTCGTCGGCGCCGTTCCCGCTCGGCATCGGTAGCCGTTGCGGACGATGGTGATCCCGCGGATCAGGTCCAGGCCCTGAAGGGATCGACCCGGCTCGAGGCTAAGAAGATGCGTCGCCGCGAGGGTCGGCGCGAGGGCAGGCGCCGCCACTCGATCTCCGAATCGGAGTTCCTGGCGCGCCGCGAGTCCGTCGAGCGCACCATGGTCATCCGCGATCATGACGGCCTGGATCAGATCGCCCTCCTTGAGGACGGGCTCCTCGTCGAGCACTACGTCGCTCGTCGCACCCAGTCCTCCATGGTCGGCAACATCTACCTGGGCCGCGTCCAGAACGTTCTTCCGTCCATGGAGGCGGCATTCGTCGATGTGGGTCGCGGCCGCAACGCCGTCCTGTACGCCGGAGAGGTCAACTGGGATGCCGTCGGGATGGAGGGCAAGCCCCGCCGCATTGAGGCCGCCCTCAAGTCGGGTGATCCCGTCCTGGTCCAGGTGACGAAGGATCCGATCGGACACAAGGGAGCGCGCCTGACGTCGCAGATCACCCTCGCGGGTCGCTACCTCGTGCTCATTCCGGGTGGCTCCATGATGGGAATCTCTCGAAAGCTGCCCGACAAGGAGCGCGCGCGCCTGAAGAAGATCCTCAAGGCCGTCGTCCCCGCCGGTTCCGGAGTCATCGTGCGCACCGCCGCCGAGGGCGCAACCGAAGCGCAGATTCGTGACGACGTCGCTCGACTCACTCGCCAGTGGGAGGAGATCGACAAGAAGCGTTCATCGACCAAGAACGCTCCGGTGCTCCTGCGCGGCGAGCCTGAGCTCGCGGTGCGCGTGGTGCGCGACATCTTCAACGAGGATTTCACCAAGCTCGTTATTCAGGGGCGTAACACGTACGCTACCGTCAAGGACTACGTGGACGAACTCAGTCCCGAACTCTCCGACCGCGTCGAGCAGTGGGTGGGGACGGAGGACGTCTTCCACGCACACCGCATCGACGAGCAGCTTGCCAAGGGTATGGATCGCAAGGTGTGGCTGCCCTCCGGCGGCACCCTCATCATTGACCGCACCGAGGCGATGACGGTCATCGACGTCAACACGGGCAAGTTCATTGGCGCGGGAGGCACCCTTGAGGAAACCGTGACGCGCAACAATCTTGAGGCAGCCGAGGAGATCGTGCGCCAGCTGCGCCTGCGCGACATCGGCGGAATCGTCATCATTGACTTCGTTGACATGGTGCTCGAATCGAACCGCGACCTCGTCCTGCGCCGCCTTGTGGAATGCTTGGGGCGCGATCGCACACGCCACCAGGTCACTGAGATCACCTCGCTGGGGCTCGTGCAAATGACCCGCAAACGCGTGGGAGAAGGCCTCGTGGAGGCATTCTCCTCCCCCTGCGAAGCCTGCGAAGGGCGCGGATTCATCGTCCACCACCATCCGGTGGAGGCTTCCGGTGCCGACTCTTCGTCGAAGGGAGCCAAGTCGGCAAAGAAGTCTCAGAAGAGGGCGGAGCCGCGACGCATCGAGGCCGGGGTTGAGCACGAGCGGGCAAAGGAAGCACTCAGCGCGATCGCTGCCGCTTCCTCGCGCAAGGACGATGACGCTCCCTCCGAGGCGCCCGTCCCGGCCGCGAAGGGGACCGCTCAGGCGGCGGCACGCGAGGTCGAGGATGCCTCCTCGGCCACCGGCACCGAGCAGGCCAGTGCACCCGACCAGGCAGAGTCGAAGGCGTCGGACGCGTCCGCGCAGGAGGCAACCAAGCGTCCGCGTCGGCGCCGTCGGGTCGCGGAAGCGACCCCGGTGCCCGATCTTCCCGTCCATATCGATTTGCCCGACCCCGTAGAAACGGCCGAGCAGGCTCCGGCGAAGAATGCGGTCGACATCGAGCTTCCCGAGCGTCAGGAGAAGGCGCCCGCGAACCGGCGTCGCGCTTCCCACAAGGCGGCGACCGCGGCCAGCGGGGAGCCTTCCTCGGCTCCCAGCCCCGCCGAACCCCCCGCTCACCCTGCGTCCCAGGAAAGCGCCCCCCGCAACGATGGTGGCCAGGCCCGGGAGGCTCCGGCGAGCGCGCAGGAGGGGACTCAGCCTCGCCGGTCGCACAGGCGCCGCGCGGCAGCATCCAGCGGAGTCGTCGAGCCCGAGGCCACTCCCGCGGTCGTCGTTGATCTTCCGGCGCGAGCCGAGGCAGGGGCGGCGGTCCAGGCGACGCGATCGACCGAAGATATTACCCTGCCGGAGGCCACCGACAAGCCGCGGACCAAGCGCCGTCGGCGAGCGGTATCAACCGGCATCGTAGACGCGGGCTGAGAACCGGAGTGAGAGGGAGGGGGAGGCCCTCCCTCTCGCGTCGAGGTGTGGAATCGCACAGCACTTCTGGTAGCTCGCGGGTCGCGCCGGGTTGCATTCCGGCGTGCGAATCGGCTAGATTTGATCGTCGGCGCAACAAGCGCCAACGGGATCGTCAGAACATCAGAAAGCCCTCGGCAGTTTCGAGGCGGGATCCCGGTTACGAATACGAGAAGAGATGAGCTCCAACGTGGTCTACGCGATCGTCAAGGCTGGCGGCCGGCAGGAAAAGGTGTCCGTCGGTGACGTCGTCGTCGTCGACAAGCTGGCAGAGGAAATCGGTTCGAGCATTCAGCTCCAGCCGCTGATGCTGGTGGATGGCGACGCCATCACTGTTGACGCGGCCAAGCTGGGCAAGGTTTCCGTCAAGGCTGAAGTCGTTGATTCGGCCAAGGGTCCCAAGATTTCCATCATTAAGTACAAGAACAAGTCGGGCTACCGTAAGCGTCAGGGACACCGTCAGAAGATGTCGGTCGTCAAGATCACCGAGATCGCCTGAGTCCGACGTTCCCACGAGCAGAAAGTAGCAACTGATGGCACATAAGAAGGGCCTTGGTTCCTCCCGTAATGGTCGCGATTCGAACGCGCAGCGCCTCGGCGTCAAGCGCTACGGCGGCCAGCTGGTCAACGCCGGCGAGATCCTCGTTCGTCAGCGTGGCACCCACTTCCATCCCGGCGACGGTGTTGGCCGCGGCAAGGATGATACGCTGTTCGCCCTGCGCGCGGGAGCGGTCGAGTTCGGCCGCAAGCGCGATCGCAAGGTCGTCAGCGTTTCGCCGGTCTCTGCCTGAGACCGCGCGCTAAGGGCGTCCGGCGTTGCCGGACGCCCTTTTCCCATTTTACTTCGGTTGGCAGGAGCACCAGTGGCAGACTTCGTGGATCGCGTGACGCTGCACGCAGCGGGCGGAAACGGCGGAAACGGCGTGGCCTCGATTAAGCGTGAAAAGTTCAAGCCGCTGGCCGGTCCTGATGGCGGAGACGGCGGTAACGGCGGGTCGGTGATCCTTGAGGTGAGTCCTCAGGAAACGACGTTGCTCAGCTACCACCGTAGCCCGCACCGCCGCGCCGACAGCGGTACCGCTGGCATGGGCGACTTCCGTCAGGGCAAGAACGGCGCGGACATCGTCCTGCCTGTTCCCGATGGAACGGTCGTGAAGTCCATGTCGGGCGAGCTTCTCGCCGATCTGACCGGTGCTGGAGCGCGCTTCGTCGTGGCTGAGGGCGGTCGCGGTGGCCTGGGCAACGCCGCTCTGGCCTCGAAGGCCCGCAAGGCACCGGGTTTTGCTCTGCTGGGCGAGCCGGGCGAGGAGCGCGATGTCGTGCTCGAGCTGAAGTCCGTCGCCGACGTCGCGCTGGTCGGCTTCCCGTCGGCGGGCAAGTCCTCGCTGATCGCTGCGCTGAGCTCGGCGCGCCCCAAGATCGCCGACTACCCGTTCACCACTCTCGTGCCCAACCTTGGTGTGGTCTCAGCTGGCGATACGCGGTACACGGTCGCTGACGTTCCCGGTCTGATTCCCGGAGCGTCTCAGGGGCGAGGACTTGGACTGGACTTCCTGCGCCACATCGAACGATGTGCGGTCATCGTCCACGTGCTCGACACGGCTGCCTTCGAGACAGATCGTGAGCCCGTTGAGGACCTGCGCATCATCGAGGCGGAGCTTGAGGCCTACCAGGGAGACCTCACTCAGATCGAGGGCTACGTGCCGATCATGCAGCGCCCGCGCGTCATCGTGCTGAACAAGATCGACGTTCCGGACGGCCGTGACCTGGCTGAGATCACTCGCCCGGACCTCGAGTCCTTCGGTTGGCCCGTGCTCGAGGTGTCGGCCGTGTCCCACGAGGGGCTCAAGGAGCTGTCGTTTGTACTGGCCGACATTGTCGAGGAGGAACGGGGGAAGCGTCCCGCCCTCGAGGCCGCTCGCCCCGTTATCCGTCCGAAGGCGGTTGGACGCAGCGTGGAGATCACGGTACGCAAGACCCGCAAGGACGGCGAGGACGTCTTCCAGGTCCGCGGCGACAAGCCCGAGCGTTGGGTGCGTCAGACCGACTTCGCCAACGACGAGGCCGTGGGCTACCTGGCGGATCGCCTGAATGCCGCGGGCGTCGAGGACCAGCTGATGAAGGCCGGTGCCGTCGCAGGAGACACCGTGGTGATCGGTGATCTCGACGGGGGCGTGGTCTTCGATTGGGAGCCGACGCTCACCACTGGGCCCGAGTTGCTGGGGTCGCGCGGCACCGACCTGCGCCTGGATCAGAACGCGCGCCCGAGCCGTAAGGAACGGCGCGAGGTCTACCATCAGGTCATGGATGCCAAGAGTGCGGCCCGTGACGAGCTGTGGACCGAGCGCGAGGCGGGCCACTGGACCGACGCCTCGGATCAGTCATGAACGGTATCCGGGCGGCGTCCCGCATCGTCGTCAAGATCGGTTCGTCTTCCCTGACGCGACCCGACGGCGGGCTGGATCTCAACCGCATTGATGCCGTCGCCAGGCTCGTGTCACGCTGGCGTGGCAGGGACCGCGAGGTTCTCATCGTCTCCTCGGGAGCGGTTGCTGCGGGCCTCGATCCCCTGGGGTTTTCCTCCAAGCCTAAGGACCTTCCCAGCGTTCAGGCTGCTGCCGCGATGGGCCAGGGTCTGCTCATGGCCCGATGGACGGCGGCCTTTCACGCGCATCACCTGGATGCGGCTCAGGTTCTGCTCACGACGGAGGACGTGATGCGCAGGGACCACTACACCAATGCCCGAGCCGCGCTCGTACGGCTGCTCGGCCTCGGCGTCGTTCCGATCCTCAACGAGAATGATGCCGTGACGACTCGGGAGTTGCGCTTTGGCGACAACGACCGGGTGGCGGCGCTCATCGCGCAGATGGTTCAGGCTGATGCGCTCGTCCTCCTGACGGACGTTGACGGCCTCTACACCGCTCCTCCGGATCACCCGGGATCAAAGTTGATTGAACGCGTGAGTGGGCCCGATGATCTGATGAGCGTTCTCGTCACCGGTGCCGGCTCGCGCGTGGGGACCGGAGGTATGGCCACGAAGGTCCAGGCGGCGATGCTGGCCACGGCCAGCGGCATTGGCGTGCAGCTGGCGTGTGCGGACGATCTGGAGGCAGTCCTGTCGGGCGAACGCGTGGGAACATGGTTTGAACCCTCGCGGCAGCGTCCGGCGTCGCGGCGCCTGTGGATCGCTCACGCCGCCCCCTCACGCGGGGAGCTCATCGTTGACGAGGGCGCGGCCAGGGCGATCACGGAGCGCAAGAAGTCGCTCCTGGTCGCGGGCGTACGAAAGGTGCTCGGCCACTTTGATGCTGGTGATGTCGTCGACGTCGCCTCGCCGACCGGATTGATCGCACGCGGCGTCTGCGGCTACGACTCCGATACGCTTGCCCAGATCGCCGGAGCGAGCATCAACGAGTTGCGGCTGGCGGGCCATGAGCATCCCAGGCCCGCTATTCACCGGGATGATCTGGCCGTATTGGGCGACGCATTTGGAACCGTCGCACCAGACTGATCGGCTTTGAGCGCGCTTGTATGTCATGATGGCCGGGTGGATACTCCTGCTGATATTTCCCAGGTGACCGATGCCGCACGCGCGGCGGCTCGCGTTCTCGCCAATGCTCCGACACAGCTGAAGAATCGGGGTCTGGAGGCTATTGCGGCGGCGCTGATTGAACGCGCCGACCAGATTCTGGCGGCTAATGCCGAGGACCTGGCGCGTGGCCGCGCCGAGCAGATGAGCGACGGCCTGCTTGACCGCCTCGCGCTGAATACGGATCGTCTCCGGTCGATCGCCGAGGCTGTCCGCGAGATCGTTGCCCTTCCGGACCCAATCGGTCAGGTCGTTCGAGGAGGGCGAACCGAGATCGGCCTGCGGGTCACGCAGGAGCGCGTCCCGCTCGGGGTTGTCGGTATCATCTACGAGGCTCGCCCCAACGTCACCATTGATGCCGCTGCCCTTGCCCTGAAGGCGGGCAACGCCGTGATCCTGCGAGGGGGAAGCGCTGCGCAGGCATCGAATCGCGTCCTCATTGACGTGTGCCGGGACGCCCTGTCCTCCGTTGGCCTGCCCCCGGACGCGATCTCCACGGTGGACCCGTGGGGACGAGGCGGGGCACGGGCCATGATGCGTGCACGAGGCGCTATCGACGCCCTCATTCCCCGAGGTGGAGCGGGCCTCATCAATGCGGTGGTCGAGGAGTCTCGAGTGCCCGTCATCGAAACAGGGACCGGTAACTGCCACGTGTACGTGGATGCGTCGGCCGACTTGGAGGCGGCCGAGGCGATCATCATGAACGCGAAGACGCAGCGGGTGGGCGTGTGTAATGCCGCCGAGACGCTGCTCGTCCACGCCGACGTGGCTCCCCGATTCCTCGTTGCGGCGGTGACCAGGCTGACGACCGCCGGCGTGACGATCCACGCGGATGACGCCACCCGCGCCATCATCGCTGGAAACCCCTCCATTGATGCCGACATGATTGTCGAAGCGACCGAGGCCGACTGGGAGACCGAGTACCTCTCGATGGATCTTGCCGTGGGCGTCGTTGCGAGCGTCGATGAGGCGGTTGAACATATTCGCCGGTACTCCTCCGGCCACACGGAGGGGATCGTCGCCAGCGATGTGCGCACCATCGCGGCGTTCCGGTCGGGCGTTGATGCTGCCGCAATCGCGATTAACGCCTCTACTCGCTTCACGGACGGAGGCCAACTCGGCCTCGGCGCCGAGGTGGGGATCTCGACGCAGAAGCTTCACGCGCGCGGACCGATGGGGCTCGGTGAACTCACGACAACCACGTGGGTCTACGAGGGCGATGGAACGATCCGACCGTGACGGCACAGGCCAGCGACCAGGCCGCGACCGGGCGGTCCGAGCAGATCGAGAAGACCACGGAGGCAACTGCTGGGGCGACTGCGGCGCCGGCCTCGCCCCAGAATCCGCCGCGCGCGCTGCGCAGGCGGCGAGCGATTGGGATCATGGGCGGAACCTTCGACCCGATTCACCACGGGCACCTCGTTGCCGCCTCGGAGGTCATGGACGTCTACGGTCTCGATCAGGTGGTCTTCGTTCCGGCCGCTGTGCAGCCCTTCAAGGCGAGCCGACGTGTGACGTCGGCGGAGCACCGCTACCTGATGACGGTGATTGCCACGGCCTCCAATCCGCGCTTTGCCGTCTCGCGCGTGGATATCGACCGCGGGGGGACGACCTACACGATTGATACCCTGGCCGATCTGGCGCAGGAGTATCCGGACTCGGACTTCTATTTCATCACCGGCGCGGACGCGCTGGCGCAGATCGCGCAGTGGAAGGACGCTGATAAGCTCTTCGAGCAGGCTCACTTCATCGGCGTGACCCGTCCCGGTCACAACCTCTCCGATCCGGGGCTTCCGCGCGAGTCCGTGTCCCTGCTGGAGGTGCCCGCGATGGCGATCTCTTCCACCGACTGTCGCTCTCGCGTCGAGGACGGCAAGCCCGTGTGGTATTTGGTCCCCGACGGAGTCGTCCAATACATCAACAAGTACGGCCTGTACCGGTCCTGAGATTCAAGGAGAAACGTGACTCTTCCCGACGCCACCTCGCAGTTGGCTTCCCTCGCCTCGCGCGCCGCGGATGATCGCGGCGGTCTGAACCCGGTCCTGGTGGATGTGACGAGCAAGCTGGCGCTGGCGGATGCGTTTGTCGTTGTCTCCGCTCCGACGCAGCGTCAGGTGCGGGCAATCGCCGAGGACATCATGGACCGCGTGTGGGAAGACTACGGACGGCGCCCCACCCACATTGAGGGCCGCGCGGAGGGAACGTGGGTGCTCCTGGACTACTCGGACCTCCTCGTGCACGTTCTGCTGGAGGAGGAACGAGAGTTCTACGCGATCGAACGCCTGTGGGGGGATTGCCCCGCAGTGCCGATTGGCGTCGACACGGACGAGGCGCGGGCGGCAGCTGCCGAGCGTGCCGCCGCAAACGGTGTTGAGGAGTCGGTGTGAGCGCATCGAGGATCGTCCTGCTGCGCCACGGCCAGACTGACTTCAACCTGCAGCGGCGTTTTCAGGGGCGTATTGACATGCCCTTGAACGAGGCCGGGCGAGGACAGGCTGCCGGTGCCGCTGGTGTCCTCGTGAGTCGCCTGTGTGAGCCCAGCGCCGAGGTGGGCATGTTCGCTTCCGCGCCGCGTCGCTCCTACGACGATGGGGGAGTGCGCCTGGTGAGCTCGCCGCTGGGCAGGGCTCTCGACACGGCGAGGATCATTGCTCGCGTCTTTGAGATCGCGGGCTATCCGTGCGATGGTCCCCGCATCGATGAGCGGCTCACCGAGCGCTTCTACGGGCGTTTCGAGGGCAAGACATACGAGGAGATTGACGCGCAAGAGCCGCAGGCATCGCGGCAGTATCGGGCGAGCGGAGAGAGCGAGGAGGCCCAGGTGGAGCGTTCCGAGGTCGTGGGGGCTCGCGTGCGCGAAGCGGTCCTGGAGGCTGCGGGCGATTGCGGCGGGGATCAGTCGTTGATCGTGGTCTCTCACGGCGCGGCAATTGCCCGGGGGATCGTGTCTCTGCTGGGCTTGGATCCGGCGGTCTTCAACGGGTTGCGCGGGGTGGATAACTGCCACTGGTCGGAGCTTGTTCCCGTGGGAGAGTCGAGTGTCAAGAGTGCTGCTCGTTGCGGATGGCGGCTCGCCTCGCACAACATCGGATCTCGGGAGGACATCTTGGGCGCGTAGGCGTGCGGCGGCCTTGCGCGCCGCGCGTGTGACGAGCGGCACTGGATGTGCGTTTGCCTTTCTCTCAAAGCGTCCGCTATTATTTATGAGGTCGCCACGGCGACGAAGCAAATACGGGGCTATGGCGCAGTTGGTAGCGCGCTTCCATGGCATGGAAGAGGTCGGGGGTTCGAATCCCCCTAGCTCCACAGATGGGCCGATACTCACCTTGTGAGTATCGGTCTTTTGTGTGCCCGATGCTGTGGTGGGGCATGGGTCGTTTCATGGTGGTCAGCCGCGCGCCACCGCAGATAACGTTTTGGTATCGACATGTGGGATGAGCATCTTCTGTCAATCTGAAAAAGCGTTGAAACCACGTAGGTTTTCGCGTAAATGGTTGTCAAGTCGAGTTTGAAGATATGCGTACCGCGTGGAAAAATTTGTCTGTCTCTGTTTCATAGTGTTAGGCCGGTACTCAATGTCGTTCCAGCTCACTCGCACGCACACGTCGGTTGTCTTGGCGGCCACCACGATCGCTGCGTCTCTCGTCGTCATTCCCTCCCTGGCTGAGGGAACCGGTTCCTCCGACGATTCCTTCTGCTCCGCCCTGGTCGGCGCCCAGGGGCGCATCAGCGACGAATACAATCCCGTGCTGGCGCGCTATGCTGCGGCGGCCGAGGGGAAGGCGGCATCCTTCGCGGCCGATCCCGCCCGAGAGGCCCAGCTGCGACGTGCGCTGTCGGACGCGCAGGCGGCCCTCGAGTCCGCCAAGGCGGGTGCGAACCAGCCCAATCCCTCGGTCGGGGATGCTCCCGCTCGTGAGGCCGCGCCTGAGCGGGGCCTCGATTGGGTCGACTGGTCGAAGGTGGACGATGCGACGCAGGCACGCATCATCGAGGCGCTCGTCGTGCAGAAGATGAACGTCTATCGCGCCAACGCTGGGCTCCCCGAGCTGGTTGTCTCCGATACGGTGACTCTCGATGCTCGCGCCTGGAGCCAGCACATGTCCGATACCGACGACTTCAACCACGATCCGGACTACAAGTTCCTGGGTGTCGGCAAGCTCGACGGGGGAGACACCACCTACGCCGGTGAGAACATCGCCTACAACCACCGTGAGAACTTCGGCGACAAGTGGGGCGCGTACGGTACCTCGAAGAATCCGATGCAGGCCGCGGATGCGCTTTTCGAGCAGTGGAAGAACTCTCCGGGTCACGACAAGAACATGCTCGCTCAGAACAACGTCGTGGGCGTTGGAGTTCACATTGCCAAGCACGGTCAGTACACCCGTATCTACGGCACCCAGAAGTTCTACGGTCTCAGTGGAGGGACGCCCAACGCGGCGCGCTTCCATACGACCGGTGACGTGGCAGGCGCCTACGGTTTCGACAGCGGTGCCTTCCGGGCCAACAACACCAACTACGTGTCCGGGCTCGCCGGTTCGGGCGAGGAGCAGCGCGCCAACTCGTGGCAGAACAAGGTCGGCGCGCTACCGGGCAGCGTGCTTCCCGTGGCACCGACCGACATGCCTGCCAAGGCGGGATCTGAGGGGGCAGGGGCTGCGACGCCAGCCCCTGAGGGGAGCGCGGCCTCGGTCGATGCCTCCCGTGCCCTCGCTGACGCTCAGGCCGCAGCAGATCGCGCACAGGCCGAACTGGACGCCTACCTGGCCACCTCCGCGGGCGAGCAAACGTCGGCGAACCTTGCCGACATCGATGCGCAGCTCGATCGCGTTGCGGACACCATTGCCTCGGCCACCACGGTCCATCCCGAAAAAGACGGTGGCGTGACCGTGCGTGGTGACGGGCAGGCGGGTCGCTACCTGACGGCAAACGAGTATCGCGACGCCCTGACGAGCTGCACGACGATCACGGTCAGCCCCAAATCGTCCGCGCCCGCCTCGCCCAGCGAGGGAAGCGGCGTGGCCGCCGATCCCTCGGTGAAACAACCCGCTCCCGCGCCGAGCGCTTCCGCTGATCCTGGCGCGCCGGCTGCTTCTTCCCCTTCCGAGCCCGCCGTCCCGAGCGTTCCCTCCGCTGCCGGGGACGGAGGGAACACTGCGAGCGCGCCAGGCTCTTCGAACGGCTCCGAGCCAGTGCACGCTCGCACGAGCATTTCGTCCTCGGCGAGCCCGGCTGCGGTCGGATCCTCCGATGCGCCGTCGGCCTCCGAGGCGAGGAAACCCTCCCAGGCTCGTGCGCATGTGATTGCTGCAACGGGATCCTCAGCCCTGTGGGTCGGGGTTGGGGCTGTGGCCGTCCTGGTTGCCGGAGCAGGTGCCGTCGTGGCTTCCCGTCGAGCCAAGCGATAACATGAGCGGTCGGGCCGACGGGTCCGATCAGCGCCCCGCCGACATTGTGCATCGTCGGCGGGGCGCTGCGTTCCTGCGCGTGCGCACGCGTGTTGCCCGTTGGGGCTCGTTGTCCTGTGTCCGGACCTGCGCCCTGTTGGGGCCGGGCTTGTTCTCATGCCCAAGGCGTGGGTGGTCAACCGAAGTGTCGAACCGAGGGATGCCGGTGAGTGAGGTGCTCTCTGTGTTTGACGCGCGCTCGTTGGTTACGATGATCTGAGGGTAAGGGGCTTCATTGTGCCCGGGAATTGCGGAAAAGGCAGGGATGATCGGGGTTGGCGTCGCTGGTGAGCCTCTTGTCAGGAGGGGCTTGCTTATCGACAAACTCTAGTATATACTAAGTAATGCATTACGCGGAAGTGTCATGAGGCTGCTTCGCTACATTTTGAAGCAACACAGCTCGTTGCCTTCCAACCAACCATCACGAGAGGACTAGCTATGCGTCCCACTAATGCACGCAAGTTTATGATTGCGGCCCTGAGTGCTGCTGCCATTGTCGCCGGATCTGTCGTTCCCGCCTACGCGGCCGGCGAGCCCACCGAGGGTGCTGCCGCCGATAACGGTGCGGTCGCTGCCGAAGAGACGCCCGTCGCCGACGGTGCCGCCGAGGAAGACCCGGCCGCCGACGGTGCCGCCGCCGAAGATCCCGCTGACGAGGGTGACGACTCCGATGCTCCCGCCGCCTCCTGGAAGCAGGACTCCGTCGGCTGGTGGTTCGACCTCGGTGACGGCACGTACGCTATGAACGAGCAGGTCGAGATTGATGACAAGATCTACCGCTTCGACAGCCGCGGATACATGGTCACCGGCTGGTACAACCAGGAAGGCTCCTGGGAGTATTACGGTACCTCGGGGGATCAGGCCTTCGGCTGGCACCTGATCGGTGGAACCTGGTACTTCATGGATCCCGATCTGGGAACGATGCAGACCGGGTGGCTTGAAATTGATGGCTCCTGGTACTACATGAACGACTCCGGCGCCATGGTCACCGGCTGGAACGCGATCCACGGCTCCTGGTACTACATGAACGACTCCGGCGCCATGGTCACCGGCTGGAACATGATTCGTGGCTCCTGGTACTACATGAACGACAATGGCGCGATGCTGGACGGATGGGTCAAGGACGGCGAGCACTGGTACTACATGGACGCCTCCGGCGCCATGGTCACCGGCACCCGCTGGATCAACGGCGAACGCCACTGGTTCTACGGCAACGGTGTCTGGTGGGGCCTCTACCAGTGAGCGCGTGCTGCGGGTGAGGGAGTTCTCGCCACCGACAGCTTTGATACACGCGCGTGCCGACCTCGTCGCAACGAGGTCGGCACGCGCCGTACGGGAGACCGGGCGAGATTTGACGCTGTAGCTTGGAAAGGATCTTCTCGGGCGTATGCGAGGGGGCGCGACCATGCGGTCGCGCCCCCTCCTCACGCCTAATGATGCGCCTACTCGGCGTCCACCGCCTGGTTGGCGATCTGGCGCTCGCACACATCAATGTGCTCGCGCACGATGCGGATCAGCCCCGCCGACGCGTCCGCATGCTCGTCGATCCACGACTTGCCGGCGACGACCACGTCAACCTCGGGCAGGTAGCCCGCAAGGGCGCTCGGGAAGAGCAGCGTCGTGAGATCCTCGGCCGTGTGGAAGGTGAAGGTCTCCCAGATGCCGACAAGCGAGTCGAAGTACTCGCCCACGTAGGAAGCGTACGTGGACGGAGTCGTGCGAGCCTGCGCCCAGAAGCCCGAAATCATCGCCCAGCGGGTGTCATTGGGAATCGAGGTATCGGTCAGGACCTTGTCCCACACGTCTGCCTTGATCCACTCCCCGGCGCGCGCCGCGCGTGCGGCGGCCGCGTTCTGACGACCGGTCATCGTGTCGTCACTGGCCTCGAGTGCGGCAATGTCCTCCTCGGTGGCGGCGCCGCCGCGCACGAGCGCGACGAGCAGGCTCCACTTGAGGTCAACGTCCAGGTCGAGACCGTCCAGCGTCTGGGTGCCGTCGTAGAGTGCCCGGATGGCGTCGAGCTGCTCGCTGCTGGTTGCGTTGCGCGCGGCAGCGGCGACGAGCATGCGCTGGGCGTCCGAGCCCGAAGCTGCGGTGCGGGCCAGGAGAAGCAGGCGACGGCCGGTGTCCTCCGAGGCCTCCTCGCGGCCCTCCGGGGCGACGAAGGTGCGCACCGCCTCGTCAATGTGGCGCAGAGTCAGCGTCAGCAGGCTCATGTTGTCCTCGACGGGGATCGAGGTCAGCGCCAGGTTGAGGTAGTCGCGGGCCTTCATCTCGCCGTCGCGGGTCATGTCCCAGGCGGCGGCCATGACGACCCCGCGCGTGAGTGAATCCGTGAACTTCGTGATGTTCGCGATCGCAAAAGCCAGGGAATCGGCGTCCAAGCGGACCTTCGCGTAACCCAAATCACCGTCGTTGACGAGGATGAAATCAGGGCGAGGCAGCCCGGCTGCGGCCTCGACAACCGTCGACGCGCCGTCAACGTCGAGCTCTTCGCGGAAAGCTCGAGTGAGCGTGTCCTCGTCGGACAGGCTATAGCCGGCCACGCCAAGGCGATGGGGGCGCAGAGACGCTCCCTGCGAGAACGCCTCCTGCGTGATCTCCAGGCGCTCGATCGTTCCGTCTGGCGCCGCGGTGACCACGGGGCGCACAAGCGTGACGCCCGCTTCCTCGAGCCACACCTTCGACCAGGACTCCAGGTCGCGACCCGATGCGGACGCCAGCTCGGAGAGGAGGTCATCCAGGGTGGCATTGGCGTAGGAGTGCTTGGTGAGATACTCGTGCAGGCCGGCGAAGAACGCGTCGCGTCCCACGTAGGAGACGAGCTGGCGCAACACCGAGGCTCCCTTGGCGTAGGTGATGCCATCGAAGTTCACCTCAACGTCGGCCAGGTCACGGATCTCGGCGGTGATCGGGTGCGTCGTGGGCAGCTGGTCCTGCTTGAGGCCCCAGTCCTTGCGGACCATGAACCCGGTCCAGCCCTCGGTGTACTTGGTGGCCTCGGCCAGCGCCAGGTGGCTCATGAACTCGGCGAAAGACTCGTTGAGCCACAGGTCGTTCCACCACTTCATGGTGACCAGGTCGCCGAACCACATGTGCGCCAGCTCGTGAAGAATCGTGTTGGCGCGCGCCTCCATCTGTGCCTCCGTCGGGCGCGTACGGAACACGTAGGCGTCGCGGAAGGTCACGCACCCGGCGTTCTCCATCGCACCGGCGTTGTACTCGGGAACGAAGATCTGGTCGTACTTGGTGAAGGGGTAGGCGATGCCGTAGGCGCCTTCGAAGAACTCAAAGCCGCGACGGGTGATGTCCAGGATCTCGTCGGCGTCAAGATGGTCAACGATGGACGCGCGCGCGTAGACGCCCAGATCGATGGTGCGTCCATCGGAGGACGTGAGCGTCGAGGTGGTGCCCTCGTAGGGTCCCGCAACGATTGCGGTGATGTAGGTCGACATCTTCTCCGTGGTCGCGAAGCGGTACGTCCAGCTCTCGCCCTCCTCCTCAGGGGAGGGCGTGGGGGCGTTGGAGAACACCTTCCACCCCTTGGGTGCCTTAACGGTCAGCGTGAACGTGGACTTCAGGTCCGGCTGCTCGAAGGTCGTGTAGACGCGGCGCGCGTCCGGGACCTCGAACTGGGAGTAGGTGTAGGCCTGGCCATCAGCCGGGTCAACGAATCGGTGGAGTCCCTCGCCCGTGTGCATGTACTGGCACGAGGCATCGACCTCGAGGACGTTGTGCTCCTGAAGGTCCTCAAGCGCAATGCGGTTGTCCTGGTGGGCCGAGAACGGGTCGAGGGCATTGCCGTTGAGCGTGATGGAGTGGACGTTGTTGGACACCAGGTCCGCGAACGTGGAGGAGCCTTCGCGCGCGTCGAACTCGATGCGGGTGAATGAACCGAAGTCGGTGTCTCCGCGCGTGAGGTCCAGGGAGATCTCGTAGCGGGTCACAGAGGAGATGATCGAGGCTCGCTCGGTCGCTTCCTCGCGAGTCAGGTTCAGGCCTGGCATGGGTTGCCTTTCCGTCGAAGGAATGAGAGCGCTGTCGCGCTCAACATTCCTATGTTGTCATGTGTTCTCGGTGATTGCGCAAGGCGCGCCACGTAATGTCGGCTGCCCCACTCTTTTACCAGATGGTAACGCGAAGCGAAGGGTCGAGCCACATCTGGTCGTCGGCTCGCACGTCGAAGGCCTCGGCGAAGGCGTCGAGGTTGCGCAGCACCTGGTTGCAGCGAAATTCAGCGGGAGAGTGGGGATCAACGGCGAGCATCTGGCGGGCGAACTGGGGGCGGGTGGCGGTCCTCCACGCGCGCGCCCACGCGTAGAAGAAGCGTTGAGGCCCGGTCAGGCCGTCGATGACGGGCGCGTCCGAGGGGGTGAGGCCGCGCTCGGCCAGCGTCGCCGCCCACGCCTTCCACGCAATGGTGAGCCCGCCCAGGTCGCCGATGTTCTCGCCGATCGTGAGCGCGCCATTGACGTGGGGGATGGGGCCGGTGGAGTCATCGCGCTGCGCCTCCGTTTCCTCGGAAGACTCGGGGAGGAGGATGGCCGGCGTGAGGGCATCGTATTGCTCGATGAGTGCGCGGGTGCGCTCCTCGAAAGCCTCCCGGTCCGCGTCGGTCCACCAGTTCGACAGGTTTCCCTCGCCGTCGTAGCGCGAGCCCTGGTCGTCAAAGCCGTGCCCGATCTCGTGGCCGATGACGGCGCCGATCGCCCCGAAGTTGACGGCGTCGTCTGCCTGCGGATCGAAGAATGGGGGTTGGAGGATGGCGGCGGGGAAGACGATCTCGTTCTGAGTGGGGTTGTAGTAGGCGTTGACTGTCTGCGGAGTCATGTACCACTCGTCGCGATCGACCGGCCCGGCGAGCTTTGCCCACTCCCGGTCGGTCGTGTGCGCGCTGGCAGCGCGCACGTTGTCCACGAGCGAGGCGTTGGGGTCCAGGTGCAGCGTCGAGTAGTCGCGCCACGTGACGGGATAGCCGATCTTGGGGTTGAAGGTCGCGAGCTTTGCTAGTGCCCTGTCCTTCGTCTCTTCGCTCATCCACTCGAGGCTGCGAATGGACTCCCCGTAGGCATCGAGGAGGCGACGCACCAGCGCATCCATCGCGTCCTTCGCGGCCGGCGGGAAGTGGCGAGCGACCCACGCTCGACCCATGGCCTCGCCCAGGTACGCCTCGATGACGCCCAGGGCGCGCTTCCAGCGCGGACGCAGCTCCTGTGTGCCCGACAGCGTGCGGCCGTGGAAGTCAAAGTTCTCCTCGACAAAGTCGCGTGACAGCAGGGAGGCTCGCGCGTCGATGATCGATGCCCGCAGCCACTCTTTCAGGGTGTCCAGGTCCGTGTGCGCCCAGACGTTGGCTGCCCCCCTCAGGTAGTCGGGTTGATCGACGTTGACGACGAGGCCATCGCACGGCATGTGCGATCCGCGTGCCCAGGCCTCCCAATCGAAACCGGGGGCGAGCGAGGGGAGCTGTGCCCATGGGGTCGGATTGTCCGACAGGAGAGGGTTGCGGTTGGACACCGAGTCGCGATGGTGCGAGGCCAACGCGGTCTCGAGGGCCATGATCCGAGCCGAGGCGTCCTCGGCATCGGAGCATCCGGCCAGAGCCAAGAGCCTGGCGGTGTGAGCGACGTACGCCTCGCGGATGGGAGCGTAGTCCTCCTGTCGGTAGTAGGCCTCGTCGGGCAGGCCGATGCCGGACTGAACGAGGGAGACCATGTAGCGAGACGAGTCGTGGGGGTTCGTGCCGACGTACGCCCCGACGAGTCCGCCGACGCCTTCGCGCATCAAGGCCCCCATGGTCTGGGCCAGCTCCTCGCGACACGTGCACGCGTCGATGGCAGCGAGCTCGGCTCGCAGGGGAGCCGCCCCCGCGGCGTCGATTGCCTCCTCGTCGAGGAACTGGGTCCACAGGGTCGCGATGCGCGCAGCGTCGGGATCCTTCAGGGCGCCGGAGGCGGCGTCCTGGGCGATGTCGCGGGCGTACTTCTCGGAGGCGTCGCGCAGCGCGTGGAAGGCCCCGTCCATCGGACGATCCGCCGGGATCGTGTGGGTCGCGAGCCAGGTGCCGTTGACGTGACGGTAGAAGTCGTCCTGGGGGCGCACGGTGGTGTCGATGTTCGCGGTCTCGAGGACTCTGGCCAGCAGTGTGTTCGTCATGCCTTAACTGTAGGGGGAGGGAGGCGATTGGCGCTGAGGCACCGTTGCGCGCGGTCGCGGACGAGCCATTTACGTGACGGTGATGGGTCGTTATTCCTCGCGCTGCCCGGCAATTGTCGAGGTCAGTGCGGATGTGTGTCAGGCGTCGAGCGGTCCTGCACATCTGTGCATCCTTGTGTGTGCATTCGTGCAACGCGCCTGTGGTGGAGCATGATGTATGTAGCACAGGTGCACAGCCTCAACCTCATGATGACGTGAAGGGAATGAACGGTGAAGACACTTCGCACTGACGTGTGCGTCATCGGTGGCGGATCCACCGGCGCCGGAGTAGTCCGCGACGTCGCGATGCGCGGCTTCTCCGCAGTCCTCGTTGACCGGGCAGACATCGCCCAGGGGACCTCGGGTCGCTTCCACGGCCTCCTCCACTCGGGCGCCCGCTACATCGCCTCCGACCCCGAGTCGGCCACCGAATGCGCCGAAGAAAATGAGATCGTCAAGCGCATCAACTCCAACGCTATCGAGGCCACGGGAGGCCTCTTCGTGACGACCGCCTACGACGAGGAAGACTACGCGGACCAGTTCCTCGCCCGCGCCGCCGCCGCGAAGGTTCCCGCCGCCGAGATCTCCATCGCCGAAGCGCTCAAGCGCGAACCTCGGCTAGACCCGCGCATCAAGCGGGCGTTTGCGGTGGAGGACGGCACCGTCGATGGATGGCAGATGGTGTGGGGAGCGATCCGCTCCGCGCAAGCCTACGGCGCTCACGTCCTGACCTACCATCGCGTGACCTCCATCGAACGCGACGGCGATCGCGTTGCCGCGGTCATCGTACGCGACGAGAGGGCGGGCGAAGACCTGCGCATCGAGTGCGGCTTCGTCCTCAACTGCGGCGGCCCGTGGGCGGGACAGATTGCCGCGATGGCCCAGTGCCACGGCGTCGATGTCGTCCCCGGAGCGGGCATCATGATCGCCATGAACCACCGCCTCAGCCACTCGGTCCTCAACCGGTGCATCTGGCCCGCCGACGGCGACATCCTGGTGCCAGATCACACGGTGTGCATCATCGGCACCACCGACCTGAAGGCCGAGGATCCGGATCGGCTCTCCATCCCCGCCGACCAGGTCCAGCAGATGCTCGATTCCGGCGAGGCCATGGTGCCCGGATTCCGTAAGGCTCGCGCGGTGCACGCCTGGGCGGGCGCGCGCCCCCTCATCAAAGACTCGCGGGTCTCCGACACCGACACCCGTCACATGGCCCGCGGCATGAGCATCATCGACCACAACACCCGCGACGGCATCTACGGGATGCTCACGATCGCCGGCGGCAAGCTCACCACCTACCGGCTCATGGCCGAACGCATCGTCGACATCATGTGCGCCGAGATGGGGGAGCAGCGCCCCTGCACGACGGCCACCGAGGCCGTCCCGCCCGCCAAGGAAGCCCGCCTCTACACGATCGGCCACCGCCTCGACAACGTGGAATCACGCAACGAGGGTCCCTCCCACGAGCAGATCATCTGCGAGTGCGAGATGGCCACCCGAAGCATGCTCGAGAAGGTCATGGACACCCTGCCCAAGGGGCAACTGGACGACGTGCGACGCCAGATGCGGCTCGGGATGGGTCCCTGTCAGGGAGGCTTCTGCTCCCAGCGGGCCGCCGGCATCGCACATGAGCGCGGAGATATCGACTCGATGCGCGCCAACGCGCTCCTTCGCCTCTTCCTCAAGAACCGCTGGATAGGCCTGTGGCCCATCCTGTACGGCAAGCAGGCCAGGCAGGCCGCGTTGGATGCCTGGATTCACGAGGGCACGCTCGACGTCGAGCACCTGCCCGTCCCGAAGCAGGAGGTCCTCCGATGAGAGACGTCGTCGTGATCGGCGCAGGCATGGCCGGACTGGCCGCCGCGATCAAAGCCGCCGACGCAGGCCTGAGCGTCACCCTCATCTCCAAGGGAGTGGGTGGCATCCAACTGGGTGCGGGCACCGTCGACATCCTCGGATACGGTCCCGACCCGATCGAGCGTCCCCTCGATGCGCTTGCCGCGCATGTGGCCTCCCGCCCCACCCACCCCTACGCTCACCTCAGCCCCGAGCGCGTGGGTTCTGCCGTCGCATGGCTGCGCGACACCGTCGGCCCCGACGCCCTCGTCGGCGACGAAAACCGCAACGTGCGTATCCCCACCGGCGTCGGGGCGCTGCGCCCGACCTGCCTCATCCCCCCCTCCATGGAGGCCGGCATCCCCCGAGCGGGTGCGCGCTACGCCATCGTGGGGCTGGCGCGATTCAAGGACTTCTACCCCGGCCTCGTCGCCGAAAACATCTCGAGACAGGCCGGTCCGGACTCTCAGCCCATCCGGGCGCGCGCCCTCAGCGTCGACTACGTTGCCCGCGACGGGGAGATCGACTCCACGGGCACCACCCACGCCCGAAGCCTCGACCACGAGGAGAACCGGGCTCGCCTGGCGGACCAGATCCGCCCCCTCCTGGACGATGCCGAGATTGTGGGCCTGCCGGCAGTGCTCGGCCTCGAGGACCCCAGCGCCTGGCGTGACCTGGCCGACAAGCTCGGCCACCCCGTCTTCGAAATCCCGATTCAACCCCCGAGCGTGCCGGGCATGCGACTGAACGCGCGCCTGAGCCGCCTCGCCTCGAGCAAAGCCCGCGTCATCGCGGGGTCCCCCATCACCGCGGTCCACACCAACCACGGACGGGTCGAGGCGGTCGAGTACGCCAGCGCGGGGCGCCCCACCACAGTTCCGACTCGCTCCCTGATCCTGGCGGCGGGAGGCTTCGAATCGGGCGCCCTCGACGTGGACTCCTACGGCACCGTGCGCGAGACCATCTGCGGCCTTCCCGTCATGGGCGCCCAGGGCCAGCTCCTGCATGCAGACTTCTGGGGAGAGGACCAGCCCCTCTTCCTGTCCGGCTTGGCCGTCAACGACTCGATGCGCGTCCTTGGCGCCGACTCCACGCCGGTCTACACCAACCTGTACGCGGCTGGCGGAAACCTAGCGGGAGCCACCCGCTGGCGCGAAAAGAGCGGCGAAGGAATCGCGCTGGCCAGCGCGCTCGCGGCAGTCGAGACGATCGTGGAGGAACTCTCATGACCCTGGAGATGTCAACGCTGATGGGCACAAGCGTCCACGAGGGTGACGTTTTGTCCCTCACGGGGGACGCTGCACTGCGAGCCAGCCTGGACGCGTGCGTCAAGTGCACGATCTGCGAGACGCAGTGCCCCGTCATGCGCGTCACCGATCTCTTCGGCGGCCCCAAATACTCCGGCCCGCAGGCCGAACGCTTCCGCAAGGACGGACAGATGGTGGACAAGTCCATCGACTACTGCTCCTCGTGCGGCACCTGCACGCTCGTGTGCCCGCAGGGAGTGAAGGTCACGGAACTCATCCACCACAGGCGCACCGCCATGAAGGAAGCCCACGGCATCCCGATGCGCGACCGTCTCATCGGACGCACGTCGCTGATCGGAACCATGATGACCCCCGTGGCGCCAATCGCGAACTGGGCGCTGGACGTTCAACCGATCCGCATGGCCATGGAAGCCATCATTGGCGTGCACCGCGCCGCACCGATGCCGCGCGCCTACGGACGAACCTTCGAATCCTGGTTCAAGAAGCACACGCCGCTGCCGACCTCTGGCACTCGCGGTCAGGTCATCTTCTTCCACGGGTGCGCCGGCCAGTACTTCGAGGTCGAGACCTCCATCCACTCGGTTCTTGTGCTCGAGCACCTCGGCTACGAGGTCCTCGTCCCCAAGCACGGCTGCTGCGGCCTGGCCCTGCAGTCCAATGGCCTGTACGACGACGCGCGCAAGTACGTCTCCAAGCTGACGAGGGACCTGCGCAGCGTCAACCGGGATGCACCCATCATCTCGGCGTCGGGGTCCTGCGGCGGGATGCTGCGCCACGAGGCCCACGAGATCCTGGAGATGGACACTGTCGAACTGCGCGACGTGGGCTCACGCACGTGGGACATCTGCGAGTTTCTGCTCCACCTGTACGATCAGGGCGAGCTGGACACGGACTTCCAGCGCATTGACGTCACCATTCCCTACCACGCTCCCTGCCAACTTAAGTCCCAGGGCATGGGCAAGCCCGCGATCGAGCTGATGAGCCTCATTCCCGGAGTCACCGTCAAGGACTCCGAGCAGCCCTGCTGCGGGATCGCCGGAACCTACGGGATGAAGAAGGAGAAGTACGCGATCGCCCAGGCGGTGGGTGCTCCCGTCTTCGACTTCATCAAGCAGGTCAACGCCGAGCTGGCGGCCTGCGACACGGAGACCTGCCGCTGGCAGCTGCGCACCGCAACCGGCGCGAACGTCGTTCACCCGATCTGGCTCATTCATAAGGCCTACGGCCTGCCCAACGGCTGAGAGCGAGTTGGCTTCCCCGGGCGCACGATAACGTGCATCCGGGGATACACTTGCAACCCATGAGCAACTCTCGCCGCGTCGTCGTCACAGGAGCCTCCACCGGAATCGGGCAGGCGACCGCCCGCCTCTTGGCGACGCGGGGCTGGAGGGTCGTGGCTGTGGCCCGGCGCCGCGAGCGCCTCGAAGCCCTCGCCACGGAGATCGGCTGCGAGTATTGGGCGGCGGATCTCACCGATGAAGCGCAGGTGGAGGAGCTGGCCGCCCATGTCCTGGACCGCGGGCACGTGGACGCCTTGGTCAACAACGCCGGAGGAGCCATCGGCGTTGACCCGGTTGCCGAGGCCGATCCCACCGCGTGGAGCGCGATGTTCGAGCGCAACGTGCTCACCGCGCTGCAGTGCACGCGCGCATTCCTGCCGACGATGCGCGCCAGGGGAGGGGACGTCGTCTTCCTGACCTCGACCGCCGCCCACGACACCTACCCGGGAGGCGGCGGCTACGTCGCCGCCAAGCACGCCGAGCGCGTCATCGCCAACACGCTGCGGCGCGAGCTCGTGGGTGAACCCGTGCGCGTCATCGAGATCGCCCCCGGAATGGTGCGCACTGAGGAGTTCTCCCTCAACCGACTCGGCTCTCGGGAAGCAGCCGACCGGGTCTACGAGGGGGTCGCGGAGCCGCTCGTTGCCGAGGACATCGCGGAAGCAATCGTGTGGACGCTGGAGCGGCCCCGCCACGTCAACATCGACTCAATGATCGTGCGTCCGCTCGCGCAGGCGACGAACACCGTCGTGGCCAGAACCTCGCCCTGAGCGTAGGAAGACCGTCCTCGTCGCTGGGGTGCCCCCACCGCCGAGGAAGGACCCGCGCGAGGCGCGCCTCGCCGCTTTCACAGGAAAAGCACAGGAGGGACACAACGCTCCCATACCGCGCGGTCCTATCGTCAGCGTTGAGACAACCACGTATCAGCAGAAAGGAGCTTGCCCGTGACGGACGAGCGCAAGAATCAGGCCGGCGAGTCCGAGCGCACCTCGATCCTGCCCCAGGCGGATGATCTGAGAGCGGATCGCACCGAGGAACTGCCCGCGAGCACGCCCCTCAACGAGACGACGCAGATGCCCGCCGCGCACGCCGATCCGGTTCCGGCGTACCGTGCGCCCACCGAAGAGAGCGCCCGGGGGCGCGAGCCGGAGGCGCGGGGCGACGGCCAGGCGCAGGAGGGGAGAGCTCCCTGGATCAAACGAGTCCTGGTGGCGGTGGTTGCCGTGGCTCTCCTGTCCGTGGGCTTCGGGGCAGGCATGATCACCCACGCGTCCATCGTCGGAGACGGCCAGGACTACTACGACCAGGGGTACCAGGACGGGTACTTCGACCGCGGTGACGAGGAAGACGAGGAATGGGAGTCCGATGAGAACGGCGGTCCGGGCCAGGACGAACGAGGCCCGGGCTCCTCGGGCGAGGACCCGGCCCAAGGCGACAACCAGGACACCCGCCCCGGCCCTCCCGGTCGCGATCGTTCGGGTGGCGCTTCGGGCCCCCGCGACGGCCACAGTACCCGGGGCGACGAGGACCCCTCGGCGCACGGCAACGCGAGCAACTAGGGCGAGCGGGCGCGCGAGACACGGCGTCTCGCACGCCCGCTCACGAGAGCGTGGCAACCAGCGTGGAGAGGGCCACGCCGACCAAGAGGGCCGCGAACACGAGGCCGAGAACCCTGTTGGGTACCCGCGTCGTCACCCTCGCGCCGACGATGCCCCCAGCCATGGACGCCGCGGTGAACAGCGCGACCATGACCCCTGCCTCGGCGGTGATCGTGAAGGAGCCGGCGAGCGAGCGCGAGACCACACCGAAAGCGGCCGTGATGACCATGACCAGCAGGGAAGTGGCGGAGGCGCGCTTCATCGGATAGCGCAGCGCCAGGTGCAACGCGGGAACGATCGCGAAACCGCCGCCGACTCCGAAGAACCCGGTCAGGAAGCCCGTCGCTGTCGCCAGGACGACGACCCGCACGAGCGTGGAGACCCCCGAGGGGGCGGCCTGGCTGACGGGAGCCTTTGGCAACGACGACACCGGGGAGAGGTGCGAGCGCACCATGAAGAGAGCGACCACACCCAGGAGCGCGCAAAACGAGAGCATGAGGGCGGACGCGGACACGAGAGGACCCAGGGTGGATCCCGCCCATGTCCCCGCCAGGCCCACCAGGGCAAAGAGGCTGCCCTCGCGCCACGCAACGTCGGTGCCGCGAGCGCGCGTCGCCAACGACACGGCGGCCGTGAGCCCTACGATGATCAGCGACAGGCCCGTCGCCTGGTGGGGGTCCTGCCCGAGGAGGTAGACGAGAATCGGCACCGACAGGATGCCGCCTCCCGCTCCGAGCGAACCGACGACGATGCCGACGAATGCGCCGATGAGGAGCGCCTCAATGATCATTGCTGCTTCCCTGCGGACATGGAGTGCGTGAGTCGAAGCGACGAAGCGACCGTCGGATTCATGATGTCCGAGGCGGGCCTGCCCGCCGAGATGAGCATCCCGATGGCGCGCAGCGCGGGGGTGGAATGCTCGTAGAAAGCGCGGTAGCCCTCGCACAGGTAGTTGTGTGTCCTACCGTCTCGGCGCGCCACGAAGCGATCCTTGGGGCAGCCGCCCCAACACAGCCGCAGGTGGGGGCACGCGCGGCACTCCTCATCCAGGTCAGGCTTGAGGCTCGCGAACTCACGCATCTTCTCGGAGGCGGCGAGGCGGGCGAACGAGGAGGACTCGATCGAGCCGACGAGCCATTCGGGTTCCACCCAGTGGTCGCAGGCATAGACGTCGCCGTTGAACTCCATCGCCATGTTCGCCCCGCACCGGGGGGCGTGCACGCACACCGAGGCAGAACCGAACATGGCCGAGAGCGTCGAGTCCACGTCCTGGATGAACACCTGCCCCACGTCCGATGCCAGCCATTGATCGAACACGTCGCACAGGAAACGACCGTAGGAGCGCGGCGAGGTCGAACGGCTGGTCACGCAGTCCCCGTCCTGGCGATACAGGAGCGCGGAGGTGCCCGAGCGCCAGCCGCGCTCCGCCTGGGCGAGGTCGGCGGCGCGTACACGCTCGACAATGGGGATGAACTGCAGGTAGCGTGCCCCCAGCTCGTCACGGAAATACCGGTAGACCTCCTCGCCGTGGTCTTCGTTGGCAGCGTTGACCGTGCACAGGATGTTTGTCTCCACGCCCGCTTGCGCGAGCAGCTCCCAGCCGCGCACGACCATCGCGTGCGTTCCGCGCCCGCCGCGATTGAGACGATACGCGTCGTGCAGCTCAGCTGGGCCGTCAATGGAAACCCCCACGAGCACGTCGTGGTCGGCGAAGAAACGCGCCCATTCGCGCGTGATCAGAGTGCCGTTCGTCTGCAAGGCGTGGCGCACGCGCTGGGTGGGCCGACGGTGGAGTTCACACAGCTGTACCATCCGCTCAAAGAAGGCGAGCCCCCGAAGGGTCGGTTCGCCGCCCTGCCAGAGCATCGTGACTTCGCCGTCGGGGCTTGAGTCTAAGAACGCACGCACGTAACGCTCCAGGGTCTGCTCCGACATGGTCTGCGCGGCAGCATCATAGAGCAGCTCCTTGGACAGGAAGAAGCAGTACTGGCAATCCAGGTTGCAGGCGGCACCCGTCGGTTTGGTCACCACGGAGAAGGGGATCGATCGGCTCACGGCGCTGCCTTGGCACGACTGTGGGCAGGCGCGGACGAGGCCGGCCGGCACCGTGCGCTCAAGCCGTCCGCGGCCGCGGCAGATGTGGGCTCATCCGCCGTGGCGGAATGAGATGCGATGGAAGCGCTGGCCCGGGCGGCACCCAGCGGGCCGAGGGAGGCGCCGACCACGTCGATATCCCACTGCATGACAGGCAGCAGCTCCTCATGCATGCGAGCACTCACGGCTGCCAGCACGGAGGGGAACGCATCCACAATCTCCCCGGCCAAGATGATGGCACCCGGATTGATGAGGAGCGCCGCGCAACCGAGTACGTATCCGATGGCCGCAACTGCACGGTCAAGGCCCTCGCACGCACGCGCATCTTTCGCCAGGACGCGCGAGCGCAGCTGCGCGATGTCACTCACGCCGGCGTGCTCGCACAAAGCGGGCAGCGACGCCACGGTTTCGAGGCACCCGCGTTTGCCACATGCGCAGGGGGAACTACTCGCATTCACCGTCATGTGGCCCAGCTCCCCGGCCAGGCCGCCGGCGCCGCCGACGAGCCTAAAGTCAGAGACGACGCAGCCGCCCACGCCTCCCGACAGGCGCAGGTAGATGAATGAGGACATCTGTGTTCCGGCTCCCCACATGGCCTCCGCGAGGGCCGCCATGCGCACGGTGTTGTCAACCACCGGAACCGGGTCCCACCAGCGGCGCGTCACGCGAGTGAGTTCGGCGACCGTCGGGTAGGCCTCGGGTGAGGCCGTGGCGTGACGCCCCATCGGAATGGGGACGCCGACCCCAACCGCGCGCACCGCCGAGGTGTCCACCCCCTGACGGGCGGCGCTCGCGGCCAGCGCCTCGCAGGTCTGCTCGACGCATTCCAGGAGGGATGAAGAAGCGGGAGACACGAGGTGGACGGCTGCTAGGATCGCCCCGCTGCGCGAGAGCATGACGCCGGCGCAGGACGTGCGCGTGACGTTCAGCCCGACGCTATGAACCGCCGTCGCATTGAGGATGAGGAGCTGGGTGGGTCGGCCGCGTCCGGTGGTGCTGGTGCGCGCCGACGAGACCGACCCGTCACGGAGCAACGTGGCGAGTGCGCGTCCCAGGTTCGTGCGGGACGTGTCGAGCGCCTCGCACAGCTGGGAGCGTGTCGCCGGTGCCTTGGCCAGGTGATCGACGATGCGATCCTCCAGGGTGGGAAGGGGGCTGCGCGTAAGGTAGTGCATCTCTCTCCTTCCCACATACGCTGTGTTGATGCCTGCTCGGAGCAATCCGGCCTCGTCGATTGCTTCTATGATACGCGTCACTGCTTGAAGTGTGCTGCGCGTATCGCCTCGGCGGGCGGGAGGCCGCCCGCCCGCCGCCGAGGCGCCGTGTCACTCGCTCGTGACCTCGTCGAGGTCGGAGCGCGCGGTATTGACCAACGGGATGTCAAAGTCGGTCATCGCCGCCATCCACTTCGCGAAGGAGTGGTCCCCGCGCTCACGCAATTGCAGGTACAGGTTCGTTGCCAGATCCCGGCGAATCTCGTCGTAGACCGGCACGGTGTACACGTTGTTCATCTCGGACGGATCCAGGCGCAGGTCGTAGAGCTCGTTGATCGACTCCGGGTTGATCACAAGCTTGAAGTCTCTCGTGCGCAGCATGCGCTGCTGGAGAGGGAAATGGTGACCGTGGAACTCGCACACGATGTCCTCGCGCCAGCCTTCCACCTCCTCTCCGCGCGTCAGATCCACGATCGAGCGACCGTCCTCGACGAGGGAGGTGTCCAGGCCGGCGATGTCCAAGACCGTGGCCGGAAGATCGATGAGGGACACGAACGCATCCGAGCGCCCGACCGTCGATACCCCCGGGATGTGAGCGATGAAGGGGACGTTGTAGATGTCGTCGTACATCATCGGGCCCTTGTCGTTGAGGCGGTGCGAGCCGGTGAACTCCCCGTGATCGGCGCAGAAGAAGACGGCGGTGTCGTCCAGGACGCCGAGCTCGCGCGCCGCGTCCATGATGCGCCCGATCTCGTAGTCGATCATGGCGGTGTAGCCCCAGTAGACCGCGATGAGTTTCTTCCACTGCTCGTTCGAGAAGGAAGACGTCGACCAGTACGTCGCGTAGTTGCTCTGGATAGGGGGCTTGCCGATGAGGGAATCACCGAAGTTCTCCGGCAGCTCCACGTCGCTTGGATCGATGAGGTCGAACCACTCGTCGGGCAGGAAGTAGGGCAGATGCGGGCCGAAGAAATGGACGTCCAGGCAGAAGGGTTGACCTGAGTCCTTCCAGTTGGCCGCGTACTCGCGTAGCTTCTCGATCGCGCGGTCGGCCAGGAAGCGCTCGAAGGTGGCTTCCTCGGGTTGCTCAAGGCGCGCCGCGATGATGTGCCCGGGCCGGCCTCCGGGAAGCGTGCCGCGCCACAGGTCGTGGGCGCGCACGGGAGGGAGGCCGTTGGCTTCCAACCACGCCACGTACTTCTCGTTGGCCACGGGGTTTTCGGCGCCCCAGTAGGTGTCGTCGTCGGCGCCGAACTTATCGGGCAGGTTGTATCCGCAGTGATACTTGCCAACGATGCCGACGTTGTATCCGGCGTCGCGCAGCTCCTGGGTGTAGGTCCACGTGCCCTCGGGAATCGACACCTGGTAGGCGATGTTCCACTCCGGGTTGGCGAGCACCTGGTGCTTGCCGGGGCGCTTGCCCGTGAGCAGCGAGGCGCGCGCGGGGGTGCAGATGGCGGTTGGGGTGAAGCAGCGGGTGAAAGCAAAGCCCGACTCGCCCATCGCGTCGATGACGGGAGTGCGCGCGTGCGGATTTCCCAGGCAACCGATCGTGTCGGTGCGGTGCTGATCGGTCATGATGACCAGGATGTTTCGGACGTTGTCGGGAATGTCCCGTGTCTTATCGGTCATTGGAATGCTCTTCTCTCGGTGAAATCAGGGGGAATCAGTGGGCCCTACTGGGAGACAACCTTGTCCATGTCCTCGAGCTCGGCGCCGCTGGTCTCGGTCAGGAACTTCGCCGTGAAGGCGACCGCGAGGATACCGAAGGCGCAGTAGATCCAGTAGGTTCCAGCCGGCGACCATGCGATGAGGAAGGGGAACAGCAGGACGACGAGGAAGTTGACGAGGAAGTCCGCGCCCGAGGCTAGCGACATCGCGCCGCCGCGGATCGAGGTGGGGAACATCTCACCCATGACGATGGAGAAGATGGGGCCCCAGGAGGAGGTGAAGCCCAGGAGGAACGTGCATAGCGCGGCGACCGCAAGGAATGCCAGGACGGGGGAGTCGGCGACATCGGGCTTTCCGTCGACCGTGGGTGCGATCGTAAAGACCGTGGCCACGACGCCGAGCGAGACGAAAATGAGGGTTCCGCCGTAGATGAGCATGCGCTTGCGGCCCACGCGGTCCACTAGCATGATGCCGGAAAGGACGCCGACGATCTTGAAGGCGGTGATGAGCAACGTCTGGGCCAGTGCCATCGACTCGGTGAAGCCAACGGCGGCGAAGAGGGAATTCGAGTAGAAGAATACGCCGTTGATGCCGGTGAGCTGCTGGAACGCGGCGATCGCCATGCCGATGAACACGAGGCCCCGCCACTGAGACGAGAGGATCTGCCCGATAGAGAGCTTCGCTCCACCCGTGATGGCCAGGGACTGCGCGATGGCCTCGACGCGCACTGCCGGATCCTCCTCGCCGCACAGCTTGGCCAGCACGGCTTCGGCCTCCTGGCTTCGCCCGGCGGAGACCAGGTAGCGGGGAGACTCGGGGATCCTCGCCGTGAAGATGACGAAGAGCAGGGCGGGGATGATGAGGCACGCGAAGAGCACCTGCCAGGTCATGAGACCGCTGAACGCTGGCTTGGCCGCGCCGCCCGTGAGAGCAACGACTCCCGTGTTGATGAGGCCCGCAAAGAACAGGCCGAGGATGATCGCGAGCTGGCGGAATCCGATGAGGCGGCCTCGGATCTCGGCGGGAGCGATCTCGGCGACGTAGCCGGGGGCGACCGTCGTTGCCGCGCCGAAGCCGATGCCGCCGATGATGCGCGTCAGGAGCAAGAAGGGGTATCCGAGGGGGCCGAGGAGGGGAGAGAGGGGGCCGAGGAGCGCCTCAACGAGGAGAAAGGGTCCGACCCACATGAGCGTGGTCTTGCGTCCGATCCTGTCGGAGATTCGTCCCGCGCCAAGGGCCCCGATGAGGCCGCCGATCACGCCGGCCGCACCGGCGACGCCCTGCAGGATGGGTCCGAGTTCGAAGGTGGACCCCACCGCTTTGATGGCGGCGTTGAGGACCATGCCCTCGAAGCCGTAGAAGAAGGGGCCGAGTGTTGCGATGAGTGCGAGACCCGTTGCGTAGCGTCTCGCTTGCCTGTCGCGAGGTGACAGTGAGAGTGTCGATGACATGTCTTCGTCCTTGAAGGGGAGGTGGTGCGCCCGCGCGTGCCGTGTGCGCTCCATTCACCATACGCTTAGGATTTTGTGTCCAAAGCCACGGTCATAATCCATAAGAATGATCTGGGTCACATTTTCTTGGGTGTCATCTCGCCTGAACGACGAACTCGGGATTCGGCGCGTTCGTTTCCTCCACCGAATCCGCCTCGATGACGAGGGCCTTGGAGCCTCGCAGCCGCAGCGTTCCCCTCACGTGTACCCAGCTGTCCGCTGCGGGAGTGGCTCCCTCCCAGCGCACAGCAAAACCAACCGCGTAGGCGTCCGCCGCGCAACACCAGATCGCCATGCGTGCCACCGCGAAGCTCTCCTGAGCGGTGATGCGCGGGATCGACGCCTGGCCGCGGGCCGACTCCTCGCTCATGACGAAGCCAACAAGATCGATCCTCTGACCATCGTGTGCGCGGCCGCGAGAGGACAGCTCCTCAACCTGCGCGGAAAAGTTCTCCGTCGTCAGCGTCAGCGTCTCATCGCTCGAGGCGTCCGCTCCCGCGCTCTGGTCGGCGCCGGAAGCGGGGGTGTCGTCGGAAGGCGAGGGCAGGCCTCCCGCGAGGTCCTCGCCATCCCCGGCTCCCTGCTCCTCGCTGGCGCCGCGAGACGTGAGAGCCGAGGACGCCAGCTCGGAGGGGGACACGCGGAAGGGAAGAACGAGAAGCGCGCTCGCCAGCAGGGTCACGAGCGCACGCGTCAGGGCGCGGCGCGAGGAGGTCTCGCTCGGTTCGCCGCCCGATCCCACCCGCGAGGACAAGGCAAGCGCGCACGCGAGCAGCCCCGCCCCCGAGGCGAGAATCCCCAGGCGCGCCGACGGGGGAACGAAGAACGCGTACCTGCCCGAGAGGGATAACCATGCGAGGACAGCCCCCAAGCACGCCAGGGCAAGCGCCTCGGCGGCGGGAGCGATGCGAGCCAATAGCGTCACGGCAGCACCCCCGCCCACCACGAGACGCCCACCACACACGCGGCGACGGCCGTCACCGTCACGAACAAACGAGCGACGAACGACGAGCGGAACTGCGAGGACAAAAGCGCAACGTTCTTCACGTCCATCATCGGACCGAACACCATGAAACCCATCAACGCTCCCGAGGGAGCGAGCGAGGCCAACGAACGCGCGATCACCGCGTCGGAGGAGGAACACAGGGAGAGAGCGAAACCGGCCGCCATCATGAAGGCCAGCGCGGCCGGAGCAGGCAAGCCCGACAGCAGCGAGGACACCGGCCACGCCACCTGGGCAAGCGTCGAGGCAGCCACCCCGCCCATGAGGTAGGGAAGGATCCGGCCGAAGGAGCGGCCCGTGGCCGCCAGCACGCCGGATGCGGACCGGTCGGGCAGAGCGCACTCCTCCGAGCAGCCGCACTGCTCGCCGTGCCCCTGACCGTCGGGGTCGCGCAGGGCGCGTGGGGGAGCAGCCAGCATCGAGGCGCCGACGATGAGAGCGACGAGGACGCTGAGGGCGATGCGCGCGCCGACCAGCGACCACGAGCCAAAGGCGTACCAGGTGGAGGCGATCACCAGGGGATTGATGGCAGGAGAGGCGAGCATGAGCGTGGTCGCAGCGGAGAGCGGAACGCCCTTGCGCAAAAGCGAGCGGAAGATCGGAACCGCCGAGCAGTCGCACACGGGAAGGGCGAAGGCGAACAGGAGGGCGGTGCCGATAGCTGCCACGGAACGCGTGGGGAACACCCGCGCGATCAGGGCGGGGGAGGCGTACACCTCGATAAGCTCGGCAACCAGGACACCCAGGAGAAGGAAGGGGACGGCCTGAAGAGTCATTCCAACTGCGATGGTCGAAGCCCGCCCCAGCGGCACGCCGACGTCGGAGAACACCGTCTGAAACGCCCACACGGCAACCAGGGCGACGAGCGCGCACGTGCCCACCAGGGCGCCCCAGGGGCGCACCGACCGCGCGGAGTCTGTTCGAGTCACCCAGCCACTGTAGGCCAGAGTGCCACGCCAGCTCCCCTCACACGCCGAGAAGAGAGTGTGGGCACAAGAACCCTCCCGCGGCGGGCGCGTCCTCCCTCCCTTCGCTACACTGAGCTATCGCTACGATCCGGCCCGCGTCAGGGGTATCACCGGGGAGCATCCGGAAGAACGAGGAGAGCGGCGGCCGACCACGGCCTCGCCCCCCTTCAGTAGAACCGGACGGGCGGGCCCGACACAGCCCCAACGAAGCGGCCGCGCCTTCGGGAGCGGCAAGCGGGGTGGTACCGCGGGTGCCGGCGACGCCGGTCCTCGTCCCTGTATAGGCGCGAGACGAGGACACTCATGACGAAGCACGGCTTCTACCCCCGCCACCGGGACGAAGAGGTGGACCCCAGCCCCTCCTTCCCCGCAATGGAGGTCGGCACGCTGGCCTTCTGGGCTAGCAACGACACCTTCCGCAAGTCCATTCAGATGCGTGAGGCCGGAGTGAACGGCAGCAACGAATTCGTGTTCTACGATGGTCCGCCTTTCGCCAACGGCCTGCCCCACTACGGTCACCTCCTGACCGGCTACATCAAGGACGTGGTGGGCCGCTACCAGACCATGAAGGGCCACCGCGTCGAGCGCCGTTTCGGCTGGGACACGCACGGCCTGCCCGCCGAACTCGAGGCCCAACGCCAGCTCGGCATCGAGGACGTCACCGAGATCACCCGCGAGGGCGGCATCGGCATCGAGGCCTTCAACGCGGCCTGCCGCTCCTCCGTCCTGCGCTACACGAAGGAATGGGAAGACTACGTCACCCGTCAGGCCCGCTGGGTGGACTTCGAGCACGACTACAAGACCCTCGACATGTCCTACACGGAGTCCGTGATCTGGGCATTCAAGCAGCTCTACGACAAGGGACTGGCCTACCAGGGCCACCGCGTCCTGCCCTACTGCTGGAACGACCGCACGCCGCTGAGCAACCACGAACTCAAGATGGACGACGAGGTCTACCAGGATCGCACCGACAACACGGTGACCGTCGGCCTGCGTCTTCAAACCAAGCTGCGCGAGGACTCGGCGCGCCCCGAGCTGGCCCTCATCTGGACGACCACGCCCTGGACCCTGCCCTCGAACTCGGCCGTCGCCGTGGGCCCACAGATCGAGTACTCCCTCGTCGAGGTGGCTGCCGCCCACGAGGGTGTCCTCGCGGGCGAGCGCGTCCTCATCGCCACCGACCTGATCTCCTCCTACGCCAAGGAACTCGGCGAGGAACCCACCGTGGTGGCCACCTACAAGGGTTCGGAGCTGGTGGGCATCCACTACCACCCGATCTACGACTACTTCGACACCCCCGAGCGCCGCGCCGAGGGTGGCGCCCCCGGCCCCAACGGCTGGTCGATCATCGCCGCCGACTACGTGACGACGACGGACGGCACCGGCCTCGTCCACCAGGCGCCCGCCTTCGGCGAGGACGACATGTGGACGTGCATGGAGTACGGCATCGGCGTGGTCCTTCCCGTCGACGAGGGCGGCGTGTTCACCTCCGAGGTTCCCGATTACGAGGGCATGCAGATCTTCGACGCGAACCGCTACGTGGTGGCCGACCTGCGCGAGCAGGCCGGACCGATCGCGCGCCGCGACCCAGCGATCCGCGCCGTCCTGGTGCGGGAGAAGTCCTACGTGCACTCCTACCCGCACTGCTGGCGGTGCCGCAAGCCCCTCATGTACAAGGCAGTGTCCTCGTGGTTCGTGCGGGTCACGCAGATCCGCGACCGCATGGTCGAGCTCAACCAGGAGATCACCTGGACCCCCGCGCACACCAAGGACGGCATTTTCGGCAAGTGGCTGGAGGGCGCCCGAGACTGGTCGATCTCGCGTAACCGCTTCTGGGGCGCACCGATCCCCGTGTGGGTTTCGGACGACCCCGCCTACCCGCGCACCGATGTGTACGGCTCGATTGCCGAGTTGGAGGCCGACTTCGGCGTGACGGTCACCGACTTCCACCGTCCCTTCATTGACTCCCTGACGCGCCCGAACCCGGACGACCCGACGGGTAAGTCGACGATGCGCCGCATCACCGACGTGTTCGACTGTTGGTTCGAGTCCGGCTCGATGCCCTTCGCGCAGGTGCACTACCCCTTCGAAAACCAGGAGTGGTTCGAGAACCACTACCCGGGCGACTTCATCGTCGAGTACATCGGCCAGACGCGCGGATGGTTCTACACGCTGCACGTCCTGGCGACTGCGCTCTTCGATCGTCCCGCGTTCCGCTCGTGCGTCTCCCACGGCATTGTCCTGGGCGACGACGGCCTGAAGATGAGCAAGTCGCTGCGCAACTACCCGGACGTGTCCGAGGTGTTCAACAAGTACGGCTCCGACGCGATGCGCTGGTTCCTCATGTCGAGCCCCGTCGTGCGCGGCGGCAACCTGATGGTGAAGGAGGAGTCGATCCGCGACACCGTCCGCCAGGTGCTCCTGCCCGTGTGGAACACGTACTACTTCTTCACGCTGTACGCGGGCGCGTGCAACGGGGGCGAGGGGTACGAGGCTCAGCGCATCGACCTGTCCTCGCCCGAGGCCGTGGCCGCGCTGGCGCAGATGGACCGCTACCTGCTGGCCCACACCCGTACCCTTGCCGAGGATGTGCGCGGCGCGCTGGACGGCTACGACGTGGCCGGCGCGTGCGAGTTGATCCGCGACTACCTGGATGTGCTGACGAACTGGTACGTGCGCACCCAGCGCCAGCGCTTCTGGGACGAGGACGGCGCCGCGTTCGATACGCTGTACACGGCTCTCGTGACCCTCATGGAGCTGGCGGCGCCTCTGCTGCCGCTGCTGAGCGAGGAGATCTGGCGGGGCCTGACGGGAGGGAAGTCCGTGCACCTGACGGACTTCCCGGTCCTGGACGAGGCCGTGGATGCCCCAGAACTCGTCGCCGCGATGGACGAGGTTCGGTCGATCGTGTCGGCCGCCCACGCGCTGCGCAAGACGCACCAGCTGCGCGTGCGCCAGCCGCTGGCCTCCCTGCAGGTCGTCTCCGAGAACGACGCGGCTCTGGAGTCCTTCGCGGACCTGATTGCCTCCGAGGTGAACGTGAAGTCCGTGGTGTTTAGCTCCCCGGAGAACTCGGGACTCGGGGTGCGCACGGAGCTGAGCCTGAACCCGCGCGCCTTCGCTCCCTCGTTCCGCAAGCTGACGAGCCAGCTGTTCAAGGCCCAGAAGTCGGGCGAGTGGGAGATCGCCGAGGACGGCGCATGCCGCTTCCCGGGCGTGCAGCTTGATGGCGCTCCGCTGGAGCTGACGGGCGACATGTTCTCCGTGTCCACCTCGGTGGACGCCGCCGAGGGCCAGGTCGCGGATGTGCTTCCCTCGGGCACCTTCGTCGTGCTCGATACGGAGCTGACCCCCGAGCTCGAGGCCGAGGGCTACGCCCGCGACGTCGTGCGCGCCGTCCAGGACGAGCGCAAGAGCGCTGGCCTGCACATCGCGGACCGCATCGACCTGACGCTGAGGGTTCCGTCCGATCACGTGGCCGACGTTCAGGCCTGGCGTGACATGATCGCCGCGGAGACCCTCGCGCTATCCGTTGCGGTCGAGGCCGGCGACCAGCTCGTCGTGAGCGTCGCCAAACGCTGAGTGAACCGGTGGGCGGGCTCGAGGGAAACTACTCCCGAGCCCGCCCACTGACGCGTCTGACCCGCGAGAGGTCCCTCTTATGGCGGTGGCTCGTCGCTTGCCCGCGTGTGAGGAGACGCTAGAGCGTCAGCGTGTCTGAGAAGCCGTAGTAGCCGGGTTGTTCCGGCAGGACGACGCCGGCGTCATGCAGATGCTGCAGATAGGGTGTGATCGAGGAAAGATACGGGTGCAAGAGGGGATAGGCATCCGGGTACATGTAGGATTCCAGGTAGTCCTCGTCGGGGAATTGTGTGGAAAAGAGAAGCCTGCGCAGTTCGAGGCTGTTTGTTGCTTCGACACTCATCGTGGGATCGGTGGTGCTCGTGTAACGCGTGACTCGCGGCCAGCGGGTTTTTGAGACCTTCCAGCGTTGATCCGATGGCGCTTCGCCGGGGATGACGATGGGCGGAAACCACAGACTGGCCCGTCGTCGGGCACCGAGTTCGGTGATCAGCATGTACGAGGCCATGACGTCGCTACGCGTCTCCATCGTAAAGCGTGCGCTGGGGTGGCGTTCGGACCAACTGAAGCGGTAGCTGCCCGACGTTTCCCACACTGCGAAAAAGTCGGTGTTGTAGCTCGAAAATGAGTATCCGTGGCCGTCCTGAAAGTCAGCTTGGGCCAAGAAAGTACCCGTACAGAGATTCCCAATCAACGTCTCTAACTTCTCCAACATGCTCCGAGACCCCTTCGATAATGCGTTGCGTGATCAGTTCGTCGATGGTCATGGGTACCCAGTTATCCGCCATCGCCCTCTCGAGGACGCGCACTTGCGGCGTCTGCCCGAAGGATCCCATGTCCTCATCGCGCAGGCTTATCTCGATAACGACGTCCTCGGGGAGAGGCGCATGAGTCAAGCGGAACTGGCGGTATAGCTCGTTGAAGTTGGCGGGCGGTCCCGAGCGAAACTCCGACGGGAAAACTGTTCCGTTAATGATCGGGGTCAGGGTGCGTAAACCGACATGGCCGATGTGGTCTAGCCCGTCGATATCGAAGGCCCTGATGAACTCGGACTTGTCAAGGAAGTACCGGTCGCTGTTGGGGATCTCTGCGTGGTTTCGATCCTCTCGCCACGCCGGGTATCCCCACCCGGGTACCGCATAGCGCGACTCTAGCCATGCGTTGGTTGAGCGAATCTCGGGATCTGTGCCACGGGACATCTGCCACGCGCTGGACATGGTCACATCGCCACCGCACAGGTAGCGTTCCCCCAGGCCTTCCTCTGAGTTGGGCAACATATCCCCGGTGCCGGGTGCTCGCGTGAGAAAGTAAGTGCTCTGGGTCGCGATGTGTTCCCGGTCGTTGGAGGCTGGTAGCTCTTGTGGCATTGGACCTCACTGTTCATCGAGGGCGGTCGGGGGAGTATGGTCAACGCGCCGCGTCAATGGCCGCCTTTGCCTGCTTGAGGCTCACGCCGGTGCGATCCTTGTAGGCCTTGACGGCCTCGACCGTGCGGCCCGAGGCCACCAGCGCGAGTTCCTCCTCGGTCAGGTCCGGGCTCACTCGCTTGATCGCCGCGGCCTCGTCAATGAGCTCCTTGGCGTGCAACAGGTCGGCCCCGGTGCGATCCTTGTAGGCCTTGATGGCTGCGATCTTGCGGCCCGAGGCCACCAGTGCACGCTCGGCCTCGGTCAGCTCCGCTACACCCACCCCAACGGGAGGGACGGTGGGGCCAGCCTCGCCGCCCCCGGAAGGAGCGGGTGCTTCCTGCGAGAGCGCGGTGATCCCGGCCTCGCCGTACGCTGCGCGCAGGCGTGCCCCCAGGCTCTCCACCTGGCCCCTCAACTGATGATTCTCGGCGCGCAGCGCCTCAATCTCGGCGGCCTGACCAAACCACTTGCCCATGAGTGTCTCCTTCTTGCGAGGGAAGCCTACCCCTCGCGACACAGTCTAGTGGCTACGTGAATGCCGTGACGGGCAGTACAGGCCGCGCTCCTCGTCACTGCAGATACACTACTGGGGACACTGAGAGAACGGAGGAAACATGGCAGGCGAATCGTTCTTCGGGGAAGACACCACCAACGAGGACCAGCGCGGCGGCATCCCGGCCGACCTGATCCCCTACCTGGAGGCGGCCGACGAGGCCGACGAAACGGAGGCGGGGGAGGGCATCGACCCTCAGGCTGAGGAAAGCGAACGCGAGGCCGCGCTGCGCGCCCTCGTCGAGCACTCGCTGCTGCTGGGTCCCGACCCCTCCGTCCTCGCAGAGATCGAGGGTGAGGTGGACGAGGACTTCGCCGACGCCGCCGAGGCACGCGATGAGCGTGCCTCCCACGAGGCTGCGCTCACGAAGGCTCAGGACGACGTCGCCCTGGACGCGCGCGTGGAGGAGATCTACCGCTCGATCGTGGAACGCGCACCCGAACACGACATCGATCCCACGCTTGAGCGCGTGAGGCTCGCCCTGGATATCCTGGGCGACCCGCAAAACTCCTACCCGTCGGTCCACATCACGGGCACGAACGGCAAGACGTCCACGTCGCGCATGATCGACTCGCTGCTGACCGCTTTCGGCATGAAGACCGGCCGCTTCACGAGCCCGCACCTCCTGGACGTGCGCGAGCGCATCTGCCTGGAGGGTCGCCCGATCACGCGCGAGGGCTTCGTGCGCGCCTGGGAGGACATCGCGCCCTACGTCGACATGGTGGACGAGCGCAGCCAGCGACAGGGAGGCCCCCGACTGTCCTTCTTCGAGGTCTTCACGATCATGGCCTACGCGGCCTTCGCGGACTACCCGGTCGATGCCGCCGTCGTCGAGGTCGGAATGGGCGGGCGATGGGACTCCACCAACGTCATCGACGCCGGCGTCGCCGTGATCACCCCCATCGCCCTGGACCACACCAGGTGGCTCGGATCCACGATTCGCGACATCGCGCGGGAGAAGGCCGGCATCATCAAACCCGGCCAGGTCGTCGTCATCATGGCTCAGGAGGAGGAAGTCCTCGACATTCTCCTCGAGCGGGCCCGGTCCGTGGACGCCATCGCGCGCGTGGAGGGCAGGGACTTCGAGGTCGTGGAGCGCCAGATGGGCGTCGGCGGCCAGATGGTCACCATTCGCACCCCCTCCGCCCTCTACGAGGATGTCTTCGTGCCCCTCTTCGGCCAGTACCAGGCGCACAACGCGGCGGCCGCCCTGGTCGCCGTCGAATCCTTCATGGGGGGACGGGGCTTGGATGGCCGCATCGTCGAGCAGGGCCTCATGAACGCCTCCAGCCCAGGACGCATGCAGGTCGTGCGCCACTCGCCCACGATCATCGTGGACGCCGCCCACAACCCCGCGGGTGCGGCGACGCTGCGCGAGGCCATCGAATCCTCCTTCGCCCTCGGCCGGATCGCCGGCGTCTACTCGGCGATGGGGGACAAGGACGTCGAGGGGGTCCTGTCCGAGGTCGAGCCCTTCCTCGATCACCTGGTCGTCACGCAGATGAGCGGCGAGCGTGCGGCCGATGTCGCGCGCCTGGCCGAGATCGCCTCCGAGGTCTTCGGCCCCGACCGGGTAGATGTGCGCGACTCGCTCGCCGACGCGGTCGATCGTGCAGCGCAGATTGCCGAGGCCGGGGCGGAGCCCGCGGATCGCAGCGGCGTGCTCGTGTTTGGCTCGGTCGTGCTGGCAGGGCAGATGCTGGCCCTGGCCGGACAATCCCCGCGCTAGGATGTCCCCCAACCGTGGCGGCTGCATCGTGGCGGCCGCCACGGTTGGGATTTCGTGCTCAAAGGTGGCACGATTGATCACGTAGACAAGTACAGATGAGCAATGTGCAAGGAGGCATCATGAAGAAGCTCGTCAACGATGTTCACGCCGTCGTGCGCGAAACCCTCGAAGGGTTCGCCCTGGCCCACCACGACCTCGTCGACGTCCACCTCGACCCCGATTTCGTCACCCGCCGCGTCCCCAAGGCCGAAGGCACAGTCGGCCTCGTCTCGGGCGGAGGATCCGGCCACGAACCCCTACACGCAGGCTTCGTCGGCCTCGGGATGCTCGACGCGGCGGTCCCGGGAGCCGTGTTCACCTCGCCCACCCCCGACCCGATCCTGGAGGCCACGAAGGCCGCAGACCACGGGGCCGGCGTCCTGCACATCGTCAAGAACTACACCGGCGATGTCCTCAACTTCGAGACGGCGGCCGAGCTGGCCGACATGGAGGACATCACGGTCGCCACCGTCGTCGTCAACGATGACGTGGCCGTCGAAGACTCCCTCTACACGGCGGGTCGACGCGGCGTGGCCGGAACGATCTTCGTGGAGAAGATCGCCGGAGCGGCAGCCGAACGAGGAGACACCCTGGAGGAGGTGACGCGCATCGCGACCAAGGTCAACGAACAGACCCGCTCCATGGGCCTGGCCCTGGGCCCGTGCACCGTACCCCACGCGGGCAAGCCCTCCTTCGAACTGGGCGAGGACGAGATCGAGCTGGGCATCGGCATCCACGGCGAACCCGGCTACCGCCGCGGAACCATGGAGAGCGCCGACACCCTCATCGCCGAACTATACGAGCGCGTGCGCGACGACCTTGCCCTGACAAGCGGCGAGCGCGTCGTTGCCCTGGTCAACGGAATGGGCGGCACCCCCGCGTCCGAGCTCTACATCTGCTTCCGCGCCCTGGCGGCCCTCCTGGCCAAGGACGGCATCAACATCGCACGCCAGATGGTCGGCAACTACGTGACCAGCCTCGAGATGCCCGGCGTGTCCGTCACCCTCATGCGCGCCGACGACGAGCTGCTCGAGCTCTTCGACGCGCCCGTCAACACGGTCGCCTGGAAATGAGCGAAGGACGGACAGCAATGACGACGCGCGTTGACGCCGCGTGGGCGCGGCGGTGGATCACACTGGCGGCCGCGGACGTGGCCTCCCACAGGGACTACCTCATCGACCTGGACCGTGCCATCGGGGACGGAGACCACGGGGAAAACATGGACCGCGGCTTCTCCGCCGCGCTCGCAGCCCTGGAGAGCGCGGAGGGCGCGAGCATCGCCGACGTGCTCAAGACGGTCGCAAAGACCCTCATGTCGACGGTGGGGGGCGCCGCCGGACCCCTGTACGGCACCGCCTTCCTGCGTGCCTCCAAGGCCGCGGCCGGCGGTGAGGAGCTGGACGGCGCGGGCGTCGCCGCCGTCATCGCGGGCGCCCTCGAGGGCATCCAGGCGCGAGGCAAGGCCACGACGGGAGAGAAGACGATGGTGGACGCGTGGAGCCCCGCGTGCGAGGCTGCCCGGGCGGCCGCAGCCGCGGGGGGCGACGCCTCCGCGGTCCTCGAGGCGGCGGCGACGGCCGCCGAAGCCGGGGCGCGGGCCACCGAACCCCTGCGCGCCACGAAGGGACGCGCCTCCTACCTGGGCGAGCGCTCCATCGGACACCTCGACCCAGGTGCCGTCTCCACCTCCCTCATCCTGCGGGCAGCCGCCCGCGCGGCCGCAGGGCAGGAGAGCGCATGAGCGCCCGCGTGGCCTTCGTCATCGTCTCCCACTCAGCCTCCCTCGCCGCCGGCGTCGCCGAGCTGGCCGCTCAGATGGCCCCCGACGTGCACTTCGAGGCCGCCGGGGGAACGGAGGACGGCCGCATCGGCACCTCCTACGACCGGGTCGAGGCGGCCCTCGAGGCGGCCCTGGAGGCGGCCACGGGGGAGGGTGGCGGCGTCATCGTCCTGACCGACCTCGGATCGGCCACGATGACCGTCGAATCCGTCATCGACATGAGCGACGACGCTGAGCGCATCCGCTTCGTCGACACAGCCCTCGTCGAGGGGGCGGTCGCCTCGGCTGTGCGCGCCCAGCTCGGCGACGACCTCGACCAGGTGGCGGCCGTTGCCGCCTCGCTCGCCCCGCGCATGGAGGATATCGACGCCCCGGGCGCGCCCGAGGCCGCCGGTGCGCCGCGCGCGGGGGAGGAGACCCCGTCCGCGTCGGCGTCGTCGGAGCTGCGTGCGCGCGGCGAGGCCGTCGTGGCCGATCCGGTGGGATTGCACGCGCGACCGGCTGCGGCCTTCGTGCGCCTGGCCGCCTCCTTCGACGCCGACATCACCGTCAACGGGGCCGACGGGGGATCGGTGCTGGAACTCATGGCGCTCGGCGTCACCCAAGGCCAACGCGTCCTCATCGAGGCCACTGGGGCCGATGCCACACGGGCCGTGGCGGCCTTGACAGATATGCTTGAGAGGACCGACAACCACACGTGTGAACTGAAGGAGACAACGTGACCGCCAAGAGTGTTCTGCTGGAGCCGCAGCACCTGCTTGACCCGACCCTGGAGCACACCCTCATCGTCGTCAAGCCCGACGGTTACGAGCGCGGCCTCACCGGTGAGATCCTGCGGCGCATCGAGGCCAAGGGGTACACGATCAAGGGGCTGAAGTTGATGGTCGCCTCGCGTGACCTGCTGGCCGAGCACTACGCCGACCACAAGGACAAGCCTTTCTTCGCCGGTCTCCTGGAGTTCATGAGCTCCGGCCCGGTCGTCGCCATCATCGTGGAGGGACAGCGTGTCGTCGAGGGCATGCGCGTCCTCATGGGATCGACCGACCCGACGACGGCGCCCGCGGGCACGATCCGCGGAGACCTGGGCCGCGCGTGGAACAGCCCCCACATGGAGAACCTGATCCACGGTTCGGACTCGGTGGAGAACGCAAAGCGCGAAATCTCCCTGTGGTTCCCGGAGATTTACTGAGCCGCCGGTAACCTGCAAGGGTGTACCTCAAGAACCTGACGCTGCGGGGATTCAAGTCCTTCGCCAGCGCGACGACGCTCGCCCTCCAGCCGGGCATCACGTGCGTCGTGGGCCCCAACGGGTCGGGTAAGTCGAATGTCGTTGATGCCCTCGCCTGGGTCATGGGCGAGCAGGGCGCCCGCGCGTTGCGCGGCGGCCAGATGGCGGACGTCATCTTTGCGGGGACATCCGGGCGCGCGGCGCTGGGGCGCGCCCAGGTGGACCTGACGATCGACAACACCGACGGGCTGCTCGACATTGAGTACTCGGAGGTCACGATCAGCCGCACCCTGTTCCGCGGCGGCGGGTCGGAGTATTCCATCAACGGCACGCCCGTGCGCCTCCTGGACGTCCAGGAGCTGCTCTCCGACACGGGCATGGGCCGCCAGATGCACGTCATCGTCGGCCAGGGGCAGCTCGACGCGATTCTGTCCTCGACTCCCGAGGAGCGGCGCGGCTTCATCGAGGAGGCCGCCGGGGTCCTCAAGCACAGGCGCCGCAAGGAGCGGGCGCTGAAGAAGCTGGCGGACATGGACGCGAATCTCGTGCGCGTCCTGGACCTGACCAACGAGATCCACCGCCAGCTCGGCCCTCTGGCCCGCGCCGCTCGCCTGGCCAGGAGGGCCTCCCTCATTCAGGCGCGCGTGCGCGACGCGAAGGCCCGGCTGCTGGCGGATGACCTGGCGTCGGCGCGTGCGAAGCTGGCGGCGCTCCAGGCCTCGGACGAAGAGACGACGGCGCTGCGGGCGTCCCTTGAGGAACGAATCGCGGCTTCCCGCGCGGAGCTGGCGTGCCTGGAGGATGCCGAGAGGGCGGCCTCGCCGGCCCTAGAGCGCGCGTCCACCCACTGGCAGGAGCTCACGACGCTGACGGAACGCCTGCGCGGCACGCTTATGGCCGCCTCCCAGAAGGTGGCCATGAAAGCAACCGCGGAGCCCGCGCCGAGCGGCGAGGAACCCGAGGCGTTGGAGGAGCGGGCCCGACGGGCGGGGCGCGAGGACGCCGAGCTGGCCGGGCAGGTCGAGGCCGCCCGCAGCGCGCTCGCCGAGGCCACCCGCGCCCGCGAGGAGGCCGAGGACGCGGACGAGAGCGCGTCGCGTGAACTGGCGCGAGTCAACCGGGTGATCGCCGACCATCGCGAGAAGGTTGCGCGGCTCACGGGGGATGCCTCGACCGCGTCGTCGCGCCTGGAGGCGGCGCTCGCCGAGGCCGAGCGAGCGTGGGGCGCCTGCCGGGCCGCCGACGAGCGGGCGGAGAAGGCGGCCTCGGATCTTCCCGCTCCCGCTCCCGCGGACAATCCCGCGTCCGCGACCGGTCCTGCGGCTCCCGGCGAGGAAGGTGGGGGAGCCGCCGACGCTCACGCCCGCGCGGTGGCGGCGCGAGACGCAGCGCGCGCCCGCGTGGACGAGCTGCTGGGCGTCGAACGCGAGGCCCGGGCGGAGCGCGCCCGCTGGGAGGCACGCAGGGATGCGCTCGCCCAGCTGCTCACCCCCGAGGACGGCACCGCCGAGCTCCTCGGACGCGCCGGAGTGCTCGGCCAGGTCGCGCCCCTCCTGCGGGTGAGGGCCGGATACGAGGACGCGGTTGCCGCCGCCCTCGCTCCCTTCGCAGACGCCGCCGTCGTCGACTCCCTGGACCGGGGGATGGGCGAGCTGGAGCAGGCGCGCGCCGCGGGGCGTTCCCTCAGGCTCGTCGTCGCTGCGCAGGAGGGGCAGCGGCGAGGCGATGCACCCGCACCGAGCGGAGCGGACCCTTCCCGCCTTCCCGACCTGCCGGAGGGCGCCGTGTGGCTTGCCTCGGTGGCCTCGTGCGAGGGCGCGGCCGCCCAGCTCGCGTGCCTCCTCGACGGGGTCGTCTCCTGCGATAGGGAGCAGGCGGAGTGCGTGCTCGCCCTGCCGGGCGTGCGCGCGGTCGTCACGAGAGACGGGGATGTGCTGCGTCCCTGGTCGATAGAGGGAGGCCGCCAGGCCTCGTCCGTGCTGTCAGTGCGCGCCGACTACGAGGAGGCCGATCGCCAGGCTGGGCAGGCCGGGCGGCGTATGGCGGAGGTGTCCGCGCGCCTCGATGAGGCCAACGCCGACCTGGATCAGCGCATCAGGGAGGCGAACGACGCCCTGAAGGCCCTGCGCGAGGAGGACGCGCAGCGGGCCAAGGAGGCCGAGGTACTGGCCCGCGCGCAGTCGGCGGCGCAGGCGGCGCGCGCCGAGGCTGAGCGCGCTCGAGACTCCGCGCGCCGGGCCGACGAGCAGGTCGAGTGGGCGCGCGAACGGGAGGTGGCCGCGCGAGCACGCCTCGAGGGCGCCGACACGGCGGGTCCCCCCGAATCCCTGGAGGACGCGCAGGCGGGCGCGCAGGGCGCCTCGCGCGCGGCGCGCGAGGCGCGGGAGGCGGAGAACGAGGCGCGCCTTGCCTTGCGTGCGCTCGAGGAACAGTCCAGGCGTGCGTCCTCGCGCGCCCGGTCCCTGCGCCAGGCGGCGGCAGCCGAGCGGGAGGAACGCTCCCGCTATGCGGCGCGCGAGGCGGCGCGCAAGGCGGAGCTGGCCACGGCCTCGGATGTGGAGGCGGCGGCGCGCGTGGCCTTGGAGGCGGCGGAGCGGGCGCTTGAGCGGGCGGCGTCCGAGCGCGACCGTCTGAGCGAGCGACGCGTGGAGGTCTCCCAGGAGGTGTCGGATGCACGCCGGGCGATTGACGCGATGGGCGCGGAGCTGGCCGAGGCGGCCAGTGCTGCCCACCGGGAGCAGCTCGCCGTGGAGCAGACGCGATTGCGCGTGGAGGACGTGCAGAGGCGCGCCCTGGAGGAGCTGTCGCTGGAACCGGACCAGCTCCTGGAGGAGTTTGGGCCGCAGGTGATGGTGCCGGTGCTTCCCCTGGATCCCGACAAGGTGGAGGAGGCGGTGGGGGCCGAGCCGAGCGCGTACGTGCGCGCGGAACAGGAGCGGGCGCTTGCCAAGGCGCAGCGGGAGCTGGAGAAGCTGGGACGCGTGAACCCGCTGGCGCTTGAGGAGCACGAGGCGCTGGCCGCGCGGCACAAGTTCCTGGTGGACCAGGTCCAGGACCTGAAGAAGTCGAAGGCGGACCTGCTGCGCATCGTGGCGGACGTGGACCGCCTGGTGCAGGAGTCCTTCGCGTCGGCCTTTGCCTCGACGCGCGAGCAATTCGAGCACGTGTTCGGTGTGCTCTTCCCCGGCGGTCACGGCGACCTGGTGCTCACCGAGCCGGACGACATGCTCTCCACCGGCATCGAGATCGAGGCGCGGCCGGCCGGCAAGAAGGTCAAGCGTCTCTCGCTCCTGTCGGGCGGGGAGCGCTCCCTGGCGGCCATTGCCTTCTTGGTGGCGATCTTCAAGGCGCGCCCCTCCCCGTTCTACGTGATGGACGAGGTTGAGGCAGCCCTGGACGACGTGAACCTGACGCGCCTGCTCGCCATCTTCAAGGAGCTGCAGCAGACCTCCCAGCTGATCGTGATTACGCACCAGAAACGCACGATGGAGATCGCCGACGCCCTCTACGGCGTCACGATGCGCGACGGCGTCACGACGGTGGTGTCCCAGCGCTTGGCGGACTAGGGGAGAAGCCCTTTCGGGTCGGCGGTCGCCTCCCTGGCTTCGTTCGACCTTCGATTGCATTGACCAGCGGCCCCGTGAGGGCAGTGTTAGAATTTTGTTAACGAAATTGGCAGCATGATCGCGGGGAGGTGAGGCGATGATGGAAGTGCCGGTTGTTGTGCATCCACGTGTGAGCGCGCGTCATCCTGAGATCGAGGAGGAAGATGCGATTCATGCCTGGGTGTATGCAGTCGAGTGTGCCGAACGCGTGGACTCTCCGTACTGGCCCGCATACGCTGCGCTGGGATACGACAGGAACGGGAGGCTGCTCGAACTCCTTGCCGCGCTCCAGGAAGACGGCAGCATTCTCATCTATCACGCGATGACTCCGCCTTCAAAGAAAATGATGACAGAGATATTTGGACTTGAGAGGAGAGGGCAATGAGCAAGAAAACAGAGGGAACCTACCGTCTCGCGGGAGGAATGACGGTCACTGATGCTGATCTTGAAGCAGATGCGCAGCGCTTCGAAGCAGGCGAGTGTGACGGAGCGTGGAAGGTTCTCCCGGGGCGTCCGCCGCTGTTTGGCGAGGATACAATGCCGGTCGGCACACGCCTTCCTGAATCCTTAGTCCGCGAGCTTGACGAGGTGGCAGGGGAACTCGGACAAACTCGCAGTGAGCTTGTGCGTCGTTTCATTTCTGACGGCCTGCTGGCGCTGAAGGCATAAAGCAGTGCGGATCTCCTGAAAGCAGAGCCCAGGAGATCCGCACCGTCACCGCCGCTGCTATGTGCGTGGAGCACCCGACGCGCTCAGGCCGCGAGCCTTGTCAGCGTGCCGTGCTTGAGTTCGTAGATCGTGTCCACGTAGGGCAGGATCGAGCGATCGTGGGTCACCATGATGGTGCACTTGTGGGTGGACTTGACTTCCTTGCTGATCAGCTGCGCGATCTCCTGGCCGCGATCCGGGTCCAGGCTCGCCGTCGGCTCATCGGCCAAAATTAGCTGCGGGTTGCCTATGAAGGCGCGCGCGATGGCCGCGCGCTGCTTCTGCCCGCCCGACATCTGGCGCGGGTACTTGCGATACGACTCCTCGATACCCAGGTTTGTCATGAGGGAAAGTACCTCCGCGTGGCGCTTATGCTTGTCCTTCTCGCCCTTGAGCTTGGCAACCAGTTCAAGTTGGTCGCCGATCCTCATGTAAGGCAGCAGCTGGTGATCCTGGAAGATGAAGCCAAGGAGTTCCAAACGCTTACGCGTCCACTGCCTCTGGCTCAGCTTAGTCAGATCCTGTCCGGCGATGCTGATGCTCCCCTCGTCGGCCGACAGAAGCAGTCCCGCGATGGATAGCAGGGTGGACTTACCGGAACCGGAGGGCCCCAGGATCGCCACGAATTCGCCGTTGTTGACGCGTAGGTTCAGCCCGCTGAGCACGTGGTGGATTTCGTCGCCGTCGGCGTAGGACTTTCCGATGTTGTCCAGTTCGATGATCGCCATTTTATTCTCCGTTTCCGCCGATGACGTCGATGGGGTCCACCTTCTTGATCTTGAGTAGCGACAGCGCGCCGCACAGGATCGAGGTCACGACGAAACTCACCGCGACTATCACGGTGTCCGAGAGCGTCATGATGGACGGGACGGTACTTGGCAAGAATGGGGCCGCGAGAGCCGCCAGGCCCAGCCCGATCGTCATGCCGATCAACGAAATGATCGTCAGCTGAGAGATCTGGATGTAGGTGATGGTCCGCATCCGCATGCCGATCGCCTTCAACACGCCGAACTGCCGTAGCTTCTGAAGAGTCAGGATGTAGAAGAACACGCCGAGGATGGACGACGAGGCCACGAGAAGCACCCAGGTGATCATCTTCAAGGTCAGGTTCTGAGCCTTGTATCCGGGAATCTTGTCGATAACCTGCTCGCGACCGGCCGCCATCAGGTCGCTGGACAGATCGTCGGCCGTTACCTCCTTCGCGGTGACGATCGTCTGAGCCTGCCACTGGTAGTTAGGGTCGGTCTTCGTGCGCATCGCCGCATAGGTCTGCGAGGACACGAAGCCGATGTCGCTGTAGCCATAGTTGCCGTTCTTCGCGAAAGCAACGACGGTCAGCGCCTGCTCGGACATCTTGTCGATCACCTGGTCGCCCACGCGGATCCCCTCGTCCTCAAACGCGCGATCCAGGATGACCTCGTTCTCCTTGAGCTCGGACGCGCTCACGTCGGAGTCGATGACCGCGGGCTCGAGAGTGCCGTCCTCGTTATGGTCTGTCGCGAAGTAGGTGATGTCCAGGGTGTTGGAGTCATCGCTGCGGGTGATGGCGGCTCGCTGGATGACTAGGCCTGCGTAGTCCGACAAGCCGCGAGCTTCCAGCTCCTCGATGTCCTCTTCCGTCACGGACGAATAGGGGATGACGCCCTCGGAGTCCGTCGACAAGATGTACGTCGCGGCCCCGTAGTTCTGGATCTGCGCGGATACGGAGGATGCGAGGCCGTTGGTAAGGCCGGAGAGGAACACGACCATGAACATGAGCGTGGCGATCAGAAACTCAATGAGAATGAACTTCTTTGGTTGGCATTTAATTTCGTTCCACGCTATTTTCATGTGTGAGCTCCATTAGGGGGCGCAGGGTATCGGTCCACCACTGTATGTGCCCGACAGTGATACGCAACTGTATCACGGCAGTTTTGACAGGTGCGCGATGTCGTCTCATGAAATCGCCGAGGAAGTGCGTATTTGTGACAGGACGCATGCTGACACAGAGAGGAAAGGTGCGGGCGGGGACCCGTTGGTCCCCGCCCGCACCTCGTCGCCGACCCCGCCCGCACGGGGGCGGGGCCGCGGTTCAGTCGGTCATGAATTGGCGCTCGTCCAGGATCTGGGCGCCGGAGCCCACCAGGGAGGGCAGGTGCTCGTTGGCGTGGTGGCCGCAGAAGAACAGCTGACCCCCCGAGGGCATGGTCGCGCGAACCCACGCGCGCGCGCCGCACACGTCGCAGCGATTCCCCGCGTTCAGCTGAGGCCCGTCCAATGCGGGGCGTTCAAGAGTCCATGCGTTCATGTTTCCATCACACACCATGACAGTGCGCCCGCGCACCCCTGTTCACCGGCGGCGCAATCTGGCCACCGCCCGCCCAACGTTCGCGGTGGGGGAGACTCGGAACGCCGCCGCGAGTGTCCACGTGCCCCCGAAACAGCGCCCATCAGCGCAAAGCGACCGATGCCTCGCCAAGCGTGGAAAGCGTCCCAGAAGCCGCGCCACGCCCGCAGAGGGCCACAAACGAGGACACGGGCACCTATGATGCACCACGTGACTCCTACCGACGCATCCGACTACAACGCGCGACACCTCTCGGTCCTCGAGGGGCTTGAGGCCGTGCGCAAGCGCCCCGGCATGTACATCGGCTCCACCGACCACCGGGGCCTCATGCACTGCCTGTGGGAGATCATCGACAACGCCGTCGACGAGGCCCTTGAGGGGTACTGCGACACCATCGACGTGCGCCTGCACCCCGACCACTCCGCCTCCGTCGCAGACAACGGGCGCGGCATTCCCGTCGACATCGTCCCCGGCCAGGGTCTGACCGGCGTCGAGGTCGTCTACACCAAGCTCCATGCGGGCGGCAAGTTCGGCGGCGGCTCCTACGCGGCCTCCGGAGGCCTCCACGGCGTCGGCGCCTCGGTCGTCAACGCCCTCTCCGCCCGCCTCGACGTCCAGGTCGACCGCGGCGGGAAGACCCACGAAATGTGCTTCCGCCGCGGCGAACCCGGCGAGTTCGACGACTCCAAGCAGCGCACCCCCAACTCGCCCTTCAGGCCCTTCGTGGACGGTTCGACCCTCAAGACGGTGGGTAAGGTGAAGAAGTCGCAGACCGGCACGCGCGTGCGCTTCTGGGCAGACTTCCAGATCTTCCCCGCCACCGAGGGCTTCTCCTGGGAAAACCTTCTGGCGCGCGCCCGCCAGACCGCGTTCCTCGTCCCCGGCCTGACCATCAACTGCTACGACGAGCGCGGCGACGAGGAAATCACCGAGAGCTTCCGCTTCGACGGAGGAGTCGTCGACTTTGCCAACTGGCTCGCCAACGACGGCGCCGTCACCGACACCTGGCACATCACCGGGTCCGGCACCTACTCCGAAACCGTTCAGGTCCTTGACCCCGAGAGCGGGCACCTGCGCGCCACCGAGGTCGAGCGCACCTGCGACGTCGACGTTGCCCTGCGGTGGGGCATCGGATACGACACGAACCTGCGCTCCTTCGTCAACATCATCGCCACCCCCAAGGGCGGCACCCACGTCGCGGGCTTCGAGCAGGCCGTCCTGAAAACCCTGCGCGCCGCCATCGATAAGAATGCCCGCAAACTCAAGGTCGGAGCCAAGGACGGGCGCCCCGAGAAGGACGACGTGCAGGCCGGAATGACGGCCGTCGTCACCGTGCGCTTCCCCGAACCGCAGTTCGAAGGCCAAACCAAGGAGACACTGGGGACGCCGCAGATCCGCACCGTCGTCAACCGCGTCGTCACCGACTGGCTGAAAGCAAAGTTCGCCTCCTCCAAGCGCGACGACAAGCAGCAGACCTCCCTGCTCATGGAGAAGGTCGTCGGCGAGATGAAGGCCCGCGTCTCCGCGCGCATCCACAAGGAGATCTCCCGCAAGAAGAACGCCCTGGAAACCTCCTCCCTGCCCGCCAAGCTCGCCGACTGTCGCCTCGAAGACGTCGCCGAAACCGAGCTCTTCATCGTCGAGGGCGACTCCGCCCTGGGCACGGCCAAGGCCGCGCGCAACTCCCACTACCAGGCGCTCTTCCCGATCCGCGGCAAGATCCTCAACGTTCAGAAGGCATCCACCGCAGACATGCTGGCCAACGCCGAATGCGCCAACATCATCCAGGTCATCGGCGCCGGGTCGGGCCGCACCTTCGACCTGTCCCAGGCCAGGTACGGCAAGGTCATCCTCATGACGGACGCCGACGTGGACGGCGCCCACATCCGCACCCTCCTGCTCACCCTCTTCTTCCGCTACATGCGCCCCATGGTCGAGGCCGGGCGTATCTACGCCGCCGTCCCGCCCCTGCACCGCATCGAGGTGGCGGGCAAGGGCCGCAAGAAACGCGAGTACGTCTACACCTACTCCGAGGACGAGCTGCACCGCAAGCTCGCCTCCCTGCGCCGCTCGGGCCGCACCTGGAAGGAACCCATCCAGCGCTACAAGGGCCTGGGAGAAATGGATGCCGACCAGCTGGCCGAGACGACGATGGACCGTGCCCACCGCTCCCTGCGTCGCATCACCCTGGCCGACGAGGAGGCCCTGCGCCAGGCCGAGGACGTGTTCGAGCTCCTCATGGGATCCACCGTCGGCCCGCGCCGAGAGTTCATCGTCGAGGAATCTGCGGGCCTGGACCGCATGCGCATCGACGCCTAGAAAACCGGCGAGAAATCCCGGGCGCACACGCGTGTGCGCCGCCGGTGTGACTAAAGGCCCGAACAGCCGGTAGGATGTCGGCATGACAGGACTTGCGCAGCGACTCACGCCGCCCGGGTCCGTCCCGTACCCGGGCAACCACCTCGGGTTGCGCTGGCGGCCCATGATCGGCCGCGACGCACCCGCGGTGTACGCGCTGATCTCGCTCATCGAACGCGACGACGACGCCATCCGCCGCACCAGCGTCGACGACATTGCCGACATGATGGAAGGCGAAAACGGGCGCGACTGGGTGGACACGATCGTGGGCCTGGATGCCAAGCAGAGCATCTGCGCGGTCGCCTCCGTGCGCGTCCTGCGCGGCATTCACGAGGCGGCCACCGCCATCGTCAGCGCCTACATCCACCCCCACTGGCGCGGCCGTGGCGTTGGCCGCGCCCTCCTGTACTGGCAGGACGGGCGCGCCCGCCAGATGCTGGTCGAAACATTCGGAGCGGACTCCGAGGTCCCCGCCTCCATCTCCAACCTCGTCGACGCGCACATGACCGACCGGCGCCGCCTCTACATCGCCGCCGGGTTCTTCGCCAAACGCATCTACCAGGTCATGTACCGCGACCTGGCCGGAGGCGAGGTCGCGCCGCAGGCCCGCCACGGCTACCGCATCCTGCCGTGGAACCGCGTGGCCCAAGACCAGATCCGCGCCATCCACATGGAAGCATTTCAGCAGGCGTTCCGCTCCCCGCTGCGCTCCCTGTGGTGGGACGACGCCATGAACCACTTCGACCCGCGCTGGTCCTTCGTCGCCGTGGACGCAGGCGGCGACGTCGTCGGCTACGCGATGACGGGGCGCCCCGCCCAGCGCTGGGTGGCAACGGGCCGCCCCGAGGCCTACATCTACCTGCTCGGCGTCGCCGAGGCACACCGGGGCCGGTCGGTCGCCAGCGCGCTCGTGGGGAACACGGTCGCCGCCGCATCGGCCTCGGGGGTCTCACGCATCGGCCTCGACGTCGACCTCTCCGGCCCGGATGGCGCGCACAGCATCTACGAGCATCTCGGTTTCGTCGACGAGTCAGCCGAGGTCTACTACACGATCAACCAATAGCCCGGAAGGAGGCGAGCATGAGCATTCCCCTCGCGCAGCGAGCCGATGCCCCCGAGTTCGTTCCCCTGCCGGGTGAACATCACGGCATCGAGTGGGAGCCCCTGACGGGGGCACACCACGGCGCCCTGGCCGCGCTCTTTGCCCGCATGGAGGCCCGCGACAACCCTCCCTACCGCACCAGCGCGGAGGAGGTGGAGGAAATGCTCTCCTCGGCCTCGCAGTGGAGAGGCCTCGTGGGCATCGTGAGACGAGGCCTGGGGGCCGGACGCATGGTCGCCTTCGCCCAGGTGGTCCTGCGCTTTCCCGGCCGCGCCGAGTGCGTGTGCGTGGGTGGGGTTGACCCCGACTTCCGATGCATCGGCCTGGGCAGCTCGATCGTGGACTGGCAGGAGGGGACGGCCCGCCAGATGCTCTCCGAGGTGGAGGGGGACGGCCCCGCCCAGATCACCTGCCACGTGGAGTCCGGCCAGGATGACCTCGAGGCGCAGCTTAAGGTTCACGGCTTCCGCTGGGCGCGCACCTACTACGAGCTGCGCGCGTCGCTGGCCGACCTGCCGCCCGTGCCCGACCTGGGATCCTACATGAGCATCGAGGCGTGGGGCCCGCAGTGGGAGGAACCCGCGCTGCGCGCCGCGAACCGGCTCAACGAGTCCGAGTGGGGGCGCCCCCCGCTCACCCAGGAACAGTGGATGCACGGGCGCACCGCGTTCGCCCCCGAGTGGTCATTCGTCGCCGTGGATCGCACGGGCGATCGCCCGCGCGTCGCCGGCTTCCTGCTGGCCTCGCGCTACGAGCAGGACTGGGCTGCCCTGGGGTGGCGCGAGGGCTACATCGACCAGCTCGGTGTCCTGTCCGCGTGGCGCGACAGCCGTGTCGCCGACGCGTTGATCCTGGCCTCGATGTGGGCCCAGCGCCGCGACGGCATGGACCGCGCCGCGACGGGGGTGGGCTCGGCCAACCACACGGGTGTGCTCGCCGTGTACGACTATCTGGGTTTCCGCACGGTCGGGCAGACGCGGCTCTACGCGATCGAGGTGTGACGCTCGTTTCACATAGTGGATGCATTTTGGAGGCCATCCCTGTGTAAGAGCTTACAGTTTTTAAGTTTGGGTCGGCGCGTTGTTGGTAACCGGCGCCATGCGGGGGAATATCCCGCAGAGGTCCTAATTGTCTGACCAATTAGTTTTCTAGGCTCGCACCAGAGGCCCCCAGTCGCCTCGGCGCCACGCGCGTCCCCAACCCACAGTGCGGAGCCAGCATGACCACGAAGCCGTCAGCACCACCCACATCCATTCCGCCATTGGTCATTCGAAGTGCCATCGTCGCCTCCCTCGGCGGTCTGCTCTTCGGCTTTGACACGGCCGTTATCTCCGGTGCGGAAGAGAAACTCACCAAGCTGTATGCCCTATCCTCCACGGGCGAGGGCATGATCGTCGCTATCGCGACCATCGGAACGATCATCGGCGCGATCATCGCCGGTAAGCTCGCCGACTGCTTCGGCCGTAAGCCCGTTCTCTTCTGGATCGGCATTCTCTTCGGCGTCGGTGCCCTGGCGACCGCCCTGGCCCCACTTCCGACGCTGACCCCGCTTGGGGACGGAAAATTCGAGGCATCTTCCTCCTTCCCGATCACGTTCTTCATGCTGTTCCGCTTCCTCGGCGGCATCGGCGTCGGGCTGTCCTCCGTGGTCGCTCCCATCTACACCGCCGAGATCGCCCCCGCTCGCGTGCGCGGGCGCCTGGTCGGCTTGGTCCAGTTCAACATCGTCTTCGGTATCCTCCTGGCCTACGCCTCCAACGCAATCATCCGCGAGATCGCACACGAGGACATCGCCTGGCGTTGGATGCTCGGCGTCATGGCCGTCCCGGCCGTCTTCTTCCTCATCTTCCTGGCGACCGTCCCCGAGACGCCTCGCTGGCTCCTGGCCCACGGTCGCGAGGAGCGGGCCGTGAAGATTTCTGAACGCCTCACCACCTCTCAGGCAGAGTCCGACGAGCAGATCGCCGAGATAAAGGCCCAGATCGCCGAGGACGCTTCCGGCGGCAAGGTTGCCTTCTTCACGCGCCGCTATCGCAAGGTCATCCTCATGGCCTTCTGCATCGCGATGTTCAACCAGCTCTCCGGCATCAACGCGATCCTCTACTACGCTCCCAAGGTTATGAAGCTCGCCGGCGGCGAGGAGGTGCTCGGCGCGGCATTCCCCTACGTCGCTTCCGTCATCGTCGGCCTCATGAACCTGATCGCCACGATGGCTGCCCTCACCGTCATCGACAAGCTGGGCCGACGCCAGCTCATGATCGTCGGCTCCATCGGCTACCTCATCTCGCTTGGCTTCCTGTCGGCAATCATGTTCGCCTACAAGGGGGGTGCCTTCGCAGAAGGCAGCGCCGTTCCGGTGTGGCTGATCCTTGTCGGCCTGCTCGCCTTCATCGCCTCGCACGCCTTCGGTCAGGGCTCGGTCATCTGGGTGTTCATCTCGGAGATCTTCCCCAACCGCGTGCGCGCCCGCGGCCAGTCTCTGGGGTCGCTCACGCACTGGGTGTTCGCCTTCGTCACCACCTACGCGTTCCCCGTGCTCACCGATAAGCTGGGCGGAGGTTTCGCCTTCGGAATCTTCTTCCTGGCGATGATCGGTCAGCTATTCTGGGTCCTGAAGGTGATGCCCGAAACGAAGGGCATTCCTCTGGAAGAAATGGAAGAGAAGCTGGGGTTGACGAATGACTAGGATCGTGAACATCGGTGAAGCGCTCATTGATGAGATTACTCGCCCGAACACCGCCCCCGTCGAGGTCGTCGGCGGCTCGATGCTCAACGTTGCGGCCGGCCTGACCCGCCTGGGTCACGACTGTGAGCTGGCCACCTGGTTCGCGGACGACGCGCGCGGCGCGAAGGTGCGCGAGCACGCGCAGAACGCCGGGGTGACCCTGACCCCCGGAAGCGACGCGGCCGAATTCACCACGGTCGCGCACGCCTCGCTGGACGAGCGCGGCCGCGCCACCTACGAGTTCGACCTGTCGTGGGATGTGCCCGCCGTCAACGACCCGGACACGGTCGGCCACGTGCACACGGGCTCCTACGCGGTCGCCGTGCAACCCGGCGGCGAGAAGGTCCTGGCCGCGGTCAAGCGCCAGGCCATCCGCGGCACGGTCTCCTACGACCCGAACATTCGACCCGCGCTGCTGGGCACGCCCGACGAGGCGCGCCCCCACGTCGAGGCCATCGTTGCCCTCGCGGACGTCGTCAAGGCCTCGGACGAAGACCTCGAGTGGCTCTACCCGGGCCGTCCCGTCGAGGACGTGATCCGCGAGTGGTCCCAGTCGGGTCCGGCGCTGATCGTGTGCACCCGAGGTCCGTGGGGCGTGTACATCAAGACCGAAGCCGAGCGCGACATGCTCGTCGTCGACCCCCTCGACGTCGAGCTCGTGGACACGGTGGGCGCCGGGGACTCCCTGATGGCGGGCCTCATCTCCGGTCTGCTGGACGCCGACCTCCTGGGGTCCGGCGAGGCGAAGCAGCGCCTGCGCGAGGCGTCGTGGGACCAGATCCTGCCCGCGATTCACCGCGGCATCGTCACCTCCGGCATCACGATCCTGTACGAGGGCGCCTACTCGCCCACGCGCGAGGAGGTTGCCTCTGTCCTGGCCGCAGATCCGAAGCTGCGCGGCTAACGGCGCATTCGCACGAGCAGGCGGGGGTCGGCCACATGGCCGACCCCCGCCGTGTTGCATGCGTCGACGCGCCCGCGCCTGGAGCCGCCCCATGAGGTGCCTTGGCCGTTGGACGCGGTCGCAGGGGCGTTGCGAAGCTATCGCGCAGGCGTCGGGAACTCAGGGGGCAGTTGCAGACATCGTGGGAGCCACGTGCGAGCTTGTCAATTCGCGATCCTGACCATATGCTTACTGTCGTCCCACGACGCGCCGCGCAAGGACCGCGGCGCGAATTCTTCCAGGAGGTAGGCAGTGGCCGACGTCGGTTTCGACTCCGAGAAACACGCGCTGACACGCGGAGATATTGGAACGGGGGGGGGGGGGAGGTCGCTCGGGGATTCCTCCCAGGCGCTGGGCAGGATGATCGAGGCGCAAAAGCCTGAATACTGGTCGGAGGAAGGGGGCTTCCAGGCCATGCGCTCCGCGCTCCTATCCTACCTGGAGGCCGAGGATGACATCCTGCGTCGGCAGAAGAAGCGCTTCGTGAAGTTCCAGGGCAACGTCGACACCGCCGCCGAGGCATTCACCGCCGCCGAGGCGGGAAACCAGGAGGAACTGGCCCGAATCCTCGCCGCGATGGAGCAGGCGCAGGGCGGGGCGCCCTCCGCGCCCACGCCCGCTCCCTCGCCGATCACCGGCGCGACCCCACCCGCAAGCGCGACGCAGGCGCCGCCCGGCGGCCCCTCAGCTACCCCGCCCGCCGGAGGCTCCGGCGCCCCGAGTGGCGCCGTGCCCGGCACCGCGCCGGTTCAAAACCTGCCGTCGGACATCTGAGAGGGACAAGGAGAAACCCCCATGGTTGACAGCCCCATGTACGACCGACTCATGCGCCTCGTCGCCGCCATCGACAGCGCCTCGGCGTTGGACGCCACCGACGACGACCACAACGCCATCGTGTGCGGCCTCAACGAGGCCAACAACTCGACCTACCACATGCGTCTCCACCAGGGATTCACCGGCGAGACCGGCGACCAGATCGACTCCTGGACCGACCAGACCATGAAGCGCGTCCAGGGCATCAAGGACAGTCACAACGCCGCGATGGAGTACTACGTCGAGGCGCGGCGGGCGATGAAGCACGTTCGCGAGGAAGCCCAGCAGCTGTCCCCCTCCCTCATCGACTCCCGGCTGCAGACCCTGCTGGACGCCACCGACGTGGTTGTCCCGGTCGCCAGGTTCCTCGGCCCGCTGGGGGAGCCCGTCAACGCCCTGGCCGTCGGAGCGGCGGCCTACATGCAGGCCATGGTCGCCCAGGCCAACGCCCAGCGGGAAGCTGCGTCCGCGGACATCCTCGAGAGGGCCAACGCCACGATGGAGAAGCTCGCCGATGGGATGAGTAGCAGTAAGGAGAGCCTCAAGAAGCACGTGGGTACGGGCATAGGCAATCGATTTGATGGTGGACCATCGACCCCGTCGGTGCGCCGGGACATCGAGAACGGCCACCTGAACACCTCGACGCACGAGCCGGGAGTCTACCCGGGCAACCGCGACACCGACTACGGGAGGACCGGCCTGCGGGGGCCGAACTCCGGCCTCTACCCGGGCGGATTCGACGAGGAGGGGCACATCAACGGCCGGGCCATGTCCTCGCCCCGGATCCCCAACAGCTTCGTCACGGAGGGAGAGCCGGGCTCGCGCCTCAACCCCATCACCGACCCCCAGGACCTCATGGGCGTCGACCTGCTGCACACCCGCGTCAACGGCGACCGCCACGCCAACGGCGTCGTCGGTGGCTACACCCCCGCCCCGCCCACCGATCGTTACCACCCGCTGTGGGGTATCAACGGAGGCCCCGGCAGCGAGTCGGCCCTCGCCGCCCGCCTGGGAGGGGTCGGCGCGCTCGGGGCGGGGGCCCTCGGCCTGGGCCGCGTGGCGCGCATGGGAGCGGCGGGCCTTACCTCCCCGTCCGGCGTGTTGCGCGTCGGCTCCTACGGAGGCCCCGGCTACGGCACCTACAGCGCCCCCGCGCAGGGTGCCGGTGCGGCGGGAGTGAAGGGAACGACCGGGATGCCCGCCGCTGCACCCGGGACGGGCGCGGGCAGGGGCGCGGCTCCGGGAGCCGGAGGCTACATGGGAGGAAGCGGAGCCCGCACGGGCGCGGGCAAGGACGAGAAGAAGAGGCACCGTCGCAAGTACACCCCCTTCCGCGTGGACGACTGCGAGGACGGGGTCCCGCCCGGCTACGTCAACCCCCAGTCGCAGACCTACGGCTCCGATCGTGACATCTCGCCCGCCCCCAGGAAGGACGACGGATGGGACCCGCGCCAATGGTGACCTTGAGGACAACGAGACATGCCCGGCGACGCGGGAGCGGGGGCGGCGTCGCGCTGGCGGCCGCGCTCGCGTGTGCGGGCGCCTTCCTGCCCGCGCCCCCCGCGCGCGCCGCCGATCCGATCACCGCCGCCGACCAGTCCTACTTCGCCTACTACCACCTGGACCAGGCGCGCGCCAAGGGATACACGGGCAAGGGCGTGAACATCGCGATGATCGACGGCAAGGTGGATACCGGAGTCCCGGAACTTGCCGGGGCACAGGTGGCATCCGAGAGTCCTTGCACGATTAACTCTTCCCCAGCCGTCACCAGCCACGGAACCGGGGTCGCGTCGATCCTCGTGGCGCAGGGCTACGGCGTGGCCCCAGAGGCATCACTGCATGCGTATCAAGTCACCTTAGATATGAATGGCGATACAAGCGAAAGCGATTGCAAGGATAGGACTGGATCCTTGCGTGATGATCTGCCCTGGCTCCTCAACGCGGCCATGAACGACGGGGCCCAGATCATCAACCTCTCGGCATCAAGCGAATCCGGCACGAAGGACCTCAAGTGGGCGGTCGCCCGCTCCATGGCCCAGGGCGTCATCATCACCGCGGCGGCGGGCAACGGCGCACAGGACGATGACGACACGTCGCTGTCGAAATGGTCCGGCGTCGTCGGCGTGAGCGCGATCGGCGTCGACAGCGCGAGGCAGGACTACTCCTCGTGGGGGCAGGGTGTCACCGCAGCCGCCGTCGGCGGACCCGTGCTGACACGTAACATCGCGACGGGGCAGACTGAGACCGCCTACGGCACATCCGTCTCCGCTCCTGTGGTCGCCGGCGTGCTTGCCCTCGCACGCCAAAAGTGGCCCAACGCCACCAGCAACCAGCTCCTCCAGCTCCTCGTCACGACGGGACTCAACCCCGACCACGGGTGGAACCAATACACCGGCTACGGCGGCATCGACCCCGGCGCGATCCTCAACACCGACCCCACGCAGCTGCCCGACGAGAACCCCCTGGCCGACAAGGGAGGCGGAAGCAGCCCCACCCCGGCCGAGGTGCGCCAATACGCCGACGGCCTCGTGAGTCCCACCGAGATCGTCAACGACAGCTCCTACACCTACCGGGGGCTGGACGAAACCGCGCTCAAGAACCCCGCGAACGGCTACCCGACCCACATCGGAACCAGCCCGAGCTACCACGCCAAGTAGGACGATGAGATGAGGGGCGGCCGTTCCCGTCCGACCGTCGTCCCTCGCCGGGACAGCCTCAGCCGATCGACGCGATCGCGAAGGTGATGGGAACCCCGGAGCCGTCGCGGCGCTCGTCCTCGGCCGGCAGGTCGATGGGGGAGCCGTCGACCGACGCCGCGCGCCCGGGCCTCGTGCCCACCCACGCGACATCCAAACGGTCCTCCCCGCGCAGGAAACGCTGGCAGCGCACCCCCTGGCCGCCGCGCCCCTTTGCCGGATAGCACTCCAGCGGCGTGACCTTCACGGTCGTCTGGCCCGTGCCCGGCAGCGCCCCCAGCGCCGCCGCCACCGTCACCACGACCGCGTCGATGGGAGCCTCCACCACCCAAAAGCCCAGGGCCTCGGCTCCCGCGTTCAGCTTCATGCCGGCCATCCCGCCCGCGGTGCGCCCCTGCGGACGCACCTTCGCCGCCGGCGTGCGCAGCAGCTGGGCGTCCGACGAGATGAACACCAGGTCCGCGTCGTCGCTGCACCGATCGAAGCCCACCAGCCGGTCCCCGTCCTCCAGGGCGATCACCTCCCACTCCTCGCGCGCCAACACGTCCGGGCGTAGGCGCTTGACCGTGCCGCGGGCCGTGCCCATCGCCACGACATCCGTGCCGTCGGGATCCAACAGGCCGACCGGAACCGAATCCGTGTGCAACAGCAACTCCGAGGGCATCGCCGCGGCCAGAGACAGGCCCGTGTCGAAGCGCGGAAGCGCAGGCAGGTCAACCACGTCGATGCGGTGCGCGATGCCGTCCTGGGTGACGACGGCAACCTGGGAGCGCACCGAGGACGCCAGCTGCGCGCGCCACCCGTCCGAGGCGGCCCGCGGACCCGGCTCCAGCGGGTCCCCGCCCTCGACGCGCGCGAGGGCGCCCGACGAGGACAGGACCACGACGCACGGGTCATCGGGAATCTGCAGGTCCAGGCCCTTGCCAGAACGCGACACCGACGGCAGCGCAGCCAGCGCGGCGTCGTCGGCACCCGCCCCCACGGGGGATCCCGTCGACGCCAGCAGCAGGGTGCGCCGGGGAGTTCCGAGGCGATCGGAGACCTCGCGCAGCTCCTTCTTCACCAGGGCACGCAGCAACTCCGGATCGTCGAGGATCTCGCGCAGCTGGGCGATCTTGGCCACCAGCTCGTCACGCTCGGACTCCAACTCGATGCGCGAGAACTTTGTCAGGCGCCGCAGCCTCAGCTCCAGGATGTAGGTTGCCTGGGCCTCTGACAGGTCAAAGGCCGTCATCAACCGCTCGCGCGCCACCTCGGCATCGTCGGACGAACGAATGATCGCGATCACGTCATCGATGTCGAGGATCGCGACCAGCAGGCCCTCCACCAGGTGCAGGCGATCCTCGCACTTGCCCAGCCGGAAGCGACTGCGACGCGTCGTCACGTCCAGGCGATGATCGAGGAAGACCTGAAGCATCTCCTTGAGCCCCAGCGTGCGCGGCTGCCCGCCCACCAGCGCGACGGCGTTGATCGAGAAGGAATCCTCCAGGGGGGTGCGCTGATACAGCTGCTGGAGCACAGCCTCCGGGTTGAAGCCGTTCTTCACCTCGATCACCAGGCGAAGCCCGTGGACGCGGTCGGTCAGGTTCTGCACCGACGAGATGCCCTTCAGGCGCCCCGCGCTGGCGTTCTCCTTGATCTTCTCGATGACCTTCTCCGGCCCCACCATGTAGGGCAGCTGCGTGACGACGATGCCCATCTTGCGCGCCGTCACGCGCTCGATCTGCACCTTTGCCCGCGTCTTGAACGCGCCGCGCCCCGTCTCGTAGGCATCCTTGATGCCGTCCAAGCCCACGATGACCCCGCCCTCGGGCAGATCCGGGCCGGGAATGTAACGCATCAGGTCGGCCACGCTCGCCGAGGGGTGATCCAGCAGGTGAATCACGCCGGCGATGGCCTCGCAGAGATTGTGCGGCGCGATGTTGGTGGCCATGCCCACCGCGATGCCCGACGCGCCGTTGACCAGGAGCTGGGGGAACGCGGCGGGCAGGACCTCCGGCTGCATGAACTGATTGTCGTAATTGGGCACGAAGTCGACGGTGTCCTCATCCAGACCGGTCACGAGATCCACGGCGGAGGGGGCCATGCGCGCCTCCGTGTAACGCGCGGCAGCCGGGCCGTCGTCCAGGGACCCGAAGTTGCCGTGCCCGTCCACCAGGGGAACCCGCAGGTTGAAGGGTTGGGCGAGGCGCACCAGGGCCTCGTAGATCGCGGAATCGCCGTGCGGGTGAAGCTTGCCCATGACCTCGCCGACCACGCGCTGGGACTTCACGTGCCCCTTATCGGGGCGCAGCCCCATCTGATCCATCTGGAAGAGAATGCGCCGCTGAACGGGCTTGAGCCCATCGCGAGCATCGGGAAGGGCGCGGGCGTAGATGACCGAGACCGCGTACTCCAAGAAAGACCCGCGCATCTCCGCCGAGACATCGATCTCGGAGATGTTCTCGTCCGCCTCGGGAATATCGACGACATGGTCCTTCTTAGCCATACGCGCAATTATTGCGCGGCGGGGCGCTCATTTCGACTGCCGCGCCGCTTCGGGGCACAATTGGGGGATGGACACATGGATCCGTATCGAACGCGGCGGCTTCTACCCCCGGGCCGTCAAGAGCGCGCTGCGTCGGGCGCTGGGAGGCGCCGAACCCCTGGCCACCCTGTGCCAGGTCGACACGGGCTTCGACCGCGGCGCCGTCTTCCGGCACCTGACCATCGCCTCGCTCACCGAACGCGCGATCATCCAGCTGCACGTGGACGAACTGGAAGGCGGGTCGGTCTCCGTTGCGACGGCCGTGCGCCGCGCCAGCGACATCGCCGGATATTCCACGATGGAGGTCTACGCGGACCCCGAGAACGCCTCCGGGCTCACCGAGATGACGATCGCCCTGGACCTGGGCGGAGCGAGGCGTCTCGAGATCGAAGCCGCGCAGTGCGAGGATCCCCACTGCGTGGCCGACCACGGCTTCACCGGCACCTCTTTCCCCGACGACATGACCTTCCGCATCTCCGCCGCCGCCGACGGCCAGGACGCCCTGGCGGAAGGCCTCGCATTCGTCGAACGGCTCGCGCACCTATCCGGCACCCGCAGCGGAGCGGAGGTCGCGCAATGAGCGCCACCGGAACGCTGAGGCTGCCCGGCGCCGATCTTCCGGGAGCCGCCGACCCGGTCATCACCGACGTCATCCCAGCCTCCCTGTGCGCTATCGACCCCTCGCTGCCGGGAGCCGACCAGCGCGCCGCTCGGAACCTGGGCATCGAGTCGGGCGCCAGCCAGCTCCTCCTCATCCTCGTCGACGGCCTCGGCTACGAGCTGCTGGCCGACCACATGGGACACACGCCCGTGCTGCGCAGCGTGCGCGAGGACATCCGCTCCATCCACACGGTGGTCCCCTCCACGACGGCGGCCGCGATCACCGCCTTCGGGACCGGGGAGCGGCCAGGGGCCACCAACATGGTGGGCTTCTCCGTCGCATACGGCTCCGGCGTCATGAACCTGCTCGCCATGCAGGGAGGGCCCGCGCCCGCCACGTGGCAGCCGAAGCCCACGTTCTTCGAGCGCCTCGCCGAGCGGCAGGTTGACTCGGCCGTCATCTCACCGGCAAGATTCGCGGGCTCGGGGCTGACGGGGGCAGCCCTGCGCGGCGCACGCCACGTTGCCGCAGAATCCCTGAGCGAGCGCGTCGACGCTGCGCTTGCTCAGCTGCGCGCGGGCACGCCCCTCGTCTACCTCTACTGGTCCGAGATCGACCACGCGGGGCACGGCTCCGGCGTCGGGTCCGAGGCGTGGATCGCCCAGCTCGAAGAGTTCGACTCCGGGCTCTCCTCGCTGCTGCGCGGCCTTCCCGCCCGGGTGCGCACGGTTGTGACCGCCGACCACGGCATGATCAACGTGGAGTCGGCCAGCCTCATCGACGTCGCTCACACGCCCAGCCTGCGCGACGGCGTGCGCATCGTCGCCGGAGAGACGCGCGCGGTCCACGTACACGCCGAGGAGGGGCAGGGCGCCCGGGTGGAAGAACGCTGGCGCGAGACGCTGGGTGAGCGGGCATGGATCCTGTCCGGGCCAGAGGTGAGCGCGCTCATCGGTGCGGGCGACGGCGCGAACATCATCGGCGACCTGCTGGTCCTCGCCCGCGGACGAGGCGGAGTCGTCGACTCTCGCACGCAGAGCGCCTCGGCCATCGCGATGCCGGGCATCCACGGGTCCCTCACGTCCGCGGAGATGCGGATCCCGGTGGTCGTCCTGTCCTGAGGCGCCCTACGGCTTCGATCCGAAGAGGATCTCATCCCAGCTGGGGACCGACCGGCGCCCCTTCTTCGATGCGGGGCGAGCCATCCGCGTGGGAGCCGCCGCCTGGGCGGCCACCGAGCCGGTAGTCGGCGGCTCTTCCGCGTCGGTCGGCGAGGCATCCTCGGGGGAGACCGCCCGCATCGGAATGGCCGGCGTTTCGGGTTCCTCCGCGTCCGCGTCGGGGGAAGAAGACTCCGACAGCCACGGCAAGACCCCCTGTGAGGCCGCGTGCCCGGGCGCGGCCTCGTCCGGGGTCGGGCGCGCTGCGGGGGGCTCGGGAGGAGCAGGATAGGAAGGGGCCTCGGCTTGGTCGCTCGGCTCTCCCTTCGTGCGCGCCGAGGCCAGCGAGTAGATGCGCGCCGAAATTGGGCCAGTCGACGCCTCGGGTTCCCGTTCCTCGGGCTCGGGCGCAGAAATCGCTGCCAGGTACTCGGCCTCCTCGTCCTCCTCCTCACCCAGGTCAACCTCGACCCTCTGGCGCTTGCCGCGGGCGGCGTTGAGCTGGTCGACGAGGGCCTCGCGGGCACGCAGATCCTCCCCACCCGGATCGGGAGCGGCCGCGCGCGGCAGGGGAGTGAAGATCGAGGCGGTGGGGGAGGAGGACACCTGCTCGGTGAGCCACTGCGCCTCCTGGTCGATCGCCTCAAGCGTGCCCGAGGCCGACAAACTCCAGTGCGCGGCGTGCTCAGCCGCTCCCTGCACGAAGGTCACGGCGATCTGCCACGGTTCGGATACCTCGCGGGTCGCCGACCACTCCAGCGACGAGGGATCCACCCCGCGCGCAGCCAGGCGGTCGAGAACCAGGTCGCCCATGGTCGGCCCTCCCTCGCCGATGCGCACGGCGCGCGCACGCGTGAGCGCATAGTCCTTCTCCGCCTGGACGGGCGCCTCGAAACGCTCTACCGCGCCCGCGTCCATCCCGTGCTGCGCCGCGATCTCCTCGGGGGTCGCGCCCGCCCGAAGGAGTGCCTGAATGTCGCGAGGAGCGAGCGTGGGGCGCGTCGGAGCGACCTCGATCCGAGGCCGGTCGCGCCGCGCGGCGCCGCGGAGCTCGTCCGAGATCAACACCGAGTAGCGTTCTCCCTGTGCATCGGTCAGCACCAGGGACTCGCCGTCGGCGCTGGTCCCGAGCAATTCGAGCTCAATCATCGATTCCTCCTCTTACGTCCTGGTCGAATCGTCTCAAATTATGCTGACAATGTCGCGTAGCCGTGCGCGTGTCACCCATACGATGGCACATTAGTCGAACAAGTGTTATCCTCCCTGCCCATAGGCCACTCGCGCAATCCGGCTCGAGGGTGAAAGGGGAATACCATGGCAACCGATTACGATGCGCCGCGCAAGAATGAAGACGAGGTCGCAGAGGACTCGATCGAAGAACTCAAGTCGCGCCGCAACGACGCAGGCTCCTCCGAGATCGAGGAGGACGAGAACGAGGCCGCCGAGAACTTCGAGCTTCCCGGAGCGGACCTGTCCAAGGAAGAACTCACCGTTCACGTCGTTCCTCGTCAGGACGATGAGTTCACGTGCTCGCAGTGCTTCCTCGTCCATCACGCCTCACAGCTTGACCACGTGGACGAAAACGGTGCCCCCGTGTGCACCGAGTGCGCGCTCTAAGGCAGGACAATGTTCGGACGCAAGAAGAAGACAGCACCGAGCGAGGTCGAGCAGGTGGAGGAACTGCCTCGCCTTGCCGACGAGGACGCCGATATCTGGAGCGAGCCCGGCCCCCGAAACTACGGAGAGGTCGACACCTCCGAAGGCTACATCGACATGGGAGCGATCCTGTTCCCCGCCGTTCAGGGAATGCAGCTGCGCACCCAGGTCGCGGACGACGGGACGACTGTCCTGCAGATCCTCGTCGTCCTGGGCAACTCCGGCATCCAGATGAGCGTTGCGGCCGCGCCGCGCTCCGGAGGGGTGTGGGAGGAGCTGCGCGAAGAGATTCGCAAGGGCTTCGAGGAACAGAACGCCAAGGTTGCCGACATCCGCACCCGCTACGGCGACGAGCTCCTCGTCGACATGCCCATGCAGATGCCGGACGGGCGTTCGGCGACCTCGCGGATGCGCATCCTGGGGCGCGAAGGAGACCGCTGGTTCGCGCGCATCGACATCCTCGGACCCGCAGCCGCGAATGCGGAGGCCGGCGTCGACATCGAGAAGGTCATCGACCGCATCGTTGTCCACCGAGACGACCATCCGCGCACGCGCCTGGAGCTGCTGCCCGTCCGCCTTCCCGTCGGCGCGCAGGAAGCCTGACATGGGGTCGTTTCTCTCACGCGTCGGCGCCGCCCTGGGCCTCGATAAGGATGCGCGGTCCCTGGACGCCGCCCTCGACGAGGATTCCGCCCGCGCCGCCCGAGGCGTCACCCCGATTCGCGACATCGCAGACCGGAGCCACGCCCTCGTGTTCGGCACTCTCCTGGGCATGACCTACCCGCCGGAGGAAGGAGGCCAGCGTGTCCTCGTCGCGACCCTCTACGACGGCACGGATACCCTGGAATTGCGCTGGCCGGGCCGATCCTCCATCCCCGGCCTGAGCGTCGGCCAACGCCTGGAGGTCGAGGGGACCGTCGGACGAGTGGGGGAGCGCATGGTCATCATCAACCCCCTGTACCGCGTCATCGGCGGAGAGAGCTGATGCCCACCCCGCGCTGGATGAGCCAGTCCACGTCTGAGGAGTTCTCCTGGTCCCAGACCCTGGGTGGAACCCGCGGCATCATTGAGGCCTCCGCCCCCGGGCTGGTGTTCGTTGTTGTGTACGTCGCAACCCACGCGCTACTGCCCACCCTCGTCGCGGCCTCCGCCGTTGCACTGCTCGCCTGCGCCGTGCGCCTGATCCAGCGTCAGGGCGCCAGACAGGCGCTCTCGGGCTTCCTCGGCGTCGCGATCGGTGTCATCTTCGCCGCGGCAACCGGGCGAGGCGAGAACTACTTCGTGTGGGGCATCCTCACCAACGTCGCGATGTCCCTAGCCTTCGCTGCCTCCGCACTCGCACGTCGCAGCATCGTCGCCGGTCTCTACGCGACCCTGGTCGGGCTGCCCTCCACCTGGCGCAGGGACCCGCAACACGCGGCCCTGCGACGCCGATGCGGATCGCTCACGTGGATGTGGGCGGGAGTCTTTGCCCTGCGAGTCGCCGTCCAGGCGCCCCTGTGGGCAGCGGGCGCCGTCGCGGCCCTCGGAGTCGCGAAGCTGGCCCTGGGGCTGCCCCTCTTCGCGCTCGGCGCGTGGGCAACCTGGCGCGGCCTGCGCGGCTACGCCCCCGCCGACTCTCCTTCCGATTCCTCCGAATCCTCCGACGTCGGAGAAGCCACCGCCTGACGCAGGCGCACGAGGCCTTCGCTGTCGGCGTCGGGAACCAGGAGGAGCAACTCGTCGGAGGCCTCGAACACGTCGTCGGCGCTGGGGTTCATGGGACGCCCATCACGCAGCAGCGCCGCGAGCACCGCGTTCGCGGGAAGCTCCAGGGAATACACGCGTCGGCCTACGACCGGCGAGTCCTCCGGAAGGATCAGCGCGTACATTGACACGGCCGCCGTGTTGAACGAAAAGAGCCTGACGGGAACGCCAACCGAGACCGCCTCCTCCACGAGTGAGGTCATGATCCGAGGCGTCGACACCGACACGTCCACGCCCCACGCCTGGTCGAAGAGCCACTCGTTCTTCGGATTGTTCAGGCGGGCGACAACGCGGGGAACCGCGAACTCGGTCTTGGCCAGCAGTGAGATCACCAGGTTGGCCTTGTCGTCGCCCGTGGCCGCAACCATCACGTCGGCCTCGGCCACGCCCGCGTCGCGCAGCGCATCGGGGGAGCACGCGTCAGCGAGCACCCAGTCGGCGTCAGCAACCGAGGAGATCCGCAGCTTCTCGGGCGTGTGATCGATGAGCGTAATGTCGTGGCCGTGGGCCAGCAGCTCCAGCGCGACGCTGCGGCCCACCGAACCTGCTCCTGCGATGACGATCTTCATGCTCACTCCTCCATCCTCGGCGCGGACGCGAGCAGGTCGCGCAGCGGCCCGGTCTCGGTCCCGTTGACCGCGAAGTACAGCTGATCGTGCTCCTGCACCACCAAGTCGGGCGAGGCCGTGCGGATCGAACCGAGGCGCGAGGTGAAGACGATGCGGCAGCCCGTCAGCTCCTCGACGACGGGGAAACGCAGCCCGTACCAGCCGGGGGAGGGGGTCGCGTTCACGAGCGCGACCGAACCGGTTGGGTGCGACCACGTCAGCGACGCGTCGGGGGGAAGCATGCGCCGCAGCATCGACTCTGCGGTGCGCTGCACCGTGGCGACGGTCGGAATACCCAGCCGCTCGTAGAGGTAGGCGCGCGCAGGATCGTAGATTCGGGCGACCACGTGCTCGACGTGGAAGACCTCCCTGGCCACGCGAGCGGCAATAATGTTTGAGTTATCACCCGAGGAGACGGCGGCGAAAGCGTAGGCCTCCTTGATGTTCGCCTGGCGCAGGCAGTCCCGGTCCATTCCCACCCCCGTGACGCGACGGCCCGAGAAGTCCGAGGGAAGGCGCGAAAAAGCCTTGGAATCCTGGTCAATGACGGCCACGGAATGCCCCGCGGCGTCCAACGTTGAAGCCAACCGGGCGCCGACGCGCCCGCAACCCATGATCACAAAGTGCACGACTACCAACCTACTCCGCCTCGGGCGCGGTGGCCATCCGTGCGTGCCCAGCCCTGCCGCGCGGGCGCCGGGTGGACTAGGCTTACACACTGTGACGAACTTGTTGGCCTATGCGAAGCGCGTGCTCATTGGGCGCCCGATGCGATCGGACGCGATGGGTCACCAGCTTTTGCCCAAACGTATCGCTCTGCCGATCTTCGCCTCCGACGCTCTGTCGTCGGTCGCCTACGCTCCCGACGAGGTGCTTCTCACCCTTGCGCTGGCCGGGTCCATGGCGGCCCTGCAGTCCGTGTGGGTCGGCGCCGTTGTCGCGCTCGTCCTCGCGGTTGTCGTGGCTTCCTACCGGCAGACCGTTCACGCCTACCCCTCCGGCGGCGGCGACTACGAGGTCGTCACCACGAACCTCGGCCGCTCCTGGGGTCTGCTCGTGGCCTCGGCCCTCTTGGTGGACTACATTCTCACCGTCGCGGTCTCGATCTCGTCGGGTGCGAACTACATCACGACCGCCGTGCCCGCGCTGGCGGGCTACGAGGTGCCGATCGCGGTCGGCCTCGTCGTGATCCTGGCGACCCTGAACCTGCGCGGAACCCGCGAGGCCGGTGGCGCCTTCGCCGTGCCCACCTACGTGTACATGCTGGCCATCGGGCTCATGATCGTCGTCGGCTTCGCGAAGATGGCGACCGGCACGCTGGGGGTTGCGCCGACTGCGGCCTACGACCTGGTTGCCGCCCCCGGTCACACCGACGGCCTGGCCGGGCTCGCCGGCGCGTTCCTCCTGATGCGTGCCTTCTCCTCCGGTTGCGCGGCGCTGACGGGCGTCGAGGCGATCTCCAACGGCGTGCCCATGTTCCGTCGGCCCAAGTCCCGCAACGCGGCGGCGACCCTGGCGATGCTGGGGATGATCGCGGCGTCGATGATGATCTCCATCCTCGTGCTCGCCAGGGCAACCGGGGTCAAGATCGTCGACGATCCGGCCGCGCAGCTCACCGATGGGGGACGGGCCGTCGCGGAGAACACGCCCATCAACCCCGCGATTTCCCAGATTGCCTCGGCCGTCTTCGGCCAGGGGTCGATCCCGTTCATCCTCATCACCGTCGTCACCGGGTTCATCCTCGTCCTGGCCGGAAACACGGCCTTCAACGGATTCCCCACCCTGGCCTCGGTCCTGTCGAAGGACTCCTTCCTGCCCCACCAGATGGTGCGCCGAGGCGATCGACTGTCCTACTCCAACGGCATCGTCGTGCTGACCGTCGCCGCGATCGCGCTGATCGTCGGCTTCCACGCGGAGACGACGCGTCTCATCCAGCTCTACGTCGTCGGCGTGTTCATCTCCTTCACCCTCTCCCAGCTGGGAATGATCCGTCACTGGAACAAGCAGCTTCGGTCGCGCCAGTCGGGTCAGGAACGCATGGCCGTCCTGCGATCTCGGGCCGTCAACATCGTCGGTTTCATGATGACGGGCCTGGTTCTGCTGATCGTGCTGGCCACGAAGTTCACGCACGGCGCGTGGATCACCCTGCTGATGATTGCGATCGCCTTCGGCGTGCAGATCTCGATCCATCGGCACTACGAGACGGTGAGCGCCCAGCTGCGCGTGGACGACTGGAACGCGCGTCGAGCACTGCCCACCCGCGTGCGCGCTCTCGTCCTGGTCTCCTCACTGTCCCGCCCCGCCATGCGTGCGGTCGCGGCGGCGAGAGCCTCCTCGCCCACCTCCATCGAACTGGTCTCGGTCGCGGCAGACGACGAGGAGGAGAACAAGATCCTGCGCCAGTGGAAGGAGTCGGGCCTGCCCGTGCCGCTGACGCTTCTGTCGGCTCCCTACCGCGACATCTCCTCGGTGATCCTGCAGTACGTGCGTTCTCGCCGCCGCGCAACGCCCACCGAGATGCTCGTCGTCTACATGCCCCAGTTCCTGGTGACCCACTGGTGGGAGAACCTCCTGCACAACCAGTCGGCCCTGCGACTGCGCGCCGCGCTGCTTGACGTTCCCGGGGTCGTCATCACGGTCGTGCCCTGGAAGCTCGGCGAGGACGACGTCGTGGAGGGCCGCCAGCGCGTCAACGACCCGTTCCTGCGCGTCCCCGCACCCGACGCCGTCACCTCGAGCGCGGCGCATACTCCGCAGCGATCCTCCCAGGAGGCCCCGTGAGTCCTCGCCCCTCGCGTCGCCGTCCCTCCCCGCGCCGCCGTCCCGCTCTCGCGCAGCCCCGTGACGGCATCGGCGAGGTCCTCCAGCTGAGCGTCGGCGAGCCCGCACACGGCGGCGCCTGCGTCGCCCGCGACGAGAGCGGGCGTGTCGTCTTCGTGCGCCACGCGGCACCAGGCGAGCTTGTCCGTGCGCGGGTGACCGCCGTCCAGAAGAAGCTCGCGTGGGCCGACGTCGTCGAGGTCGTTGACGCATCGCCCGATCGGGTCCCCTCCGTGTGGCCCCAGGCCGGCCCCGGCGGGGTCGGCGGCGGAGAACTCGCGCACCTCACGCCCGCCGCTCAGCGCGACTGGAAGTCCCGGGTGATCGCCGGGCAGCTGCGCCGCGTGGGCGGCGAGGCTCTGGCCGATGCCGTGGACGCCCTCGGGGGAGTGCGTGTCGCTCCCGCGCCGGGCGATGAGGACCCGGGCGATCCGCTGACCGGTCGTCGCTCTCGCATTGACGTCGTCATCGACGCGGATGGTCGCGTCGGCATGCACGAGTTCCGCGGACGCCGCGTGATCGCGCTCGAGGACATGCCGCTTGCTGTGCCCGCGATCCGCGAGCTCGGGCTGTTCGATGAGGACACGCCGTGGCGTCGTCTGTGGAAGCCGGGGGACCGCGTGCGCGCGGTGGCCCCCTCCGGCGGTGAGCCCGTCGTCCTGATCGGCGAGGACACGTACGCCGCCGACGGCGTGCGTATCGACGTCAATGTGTTGCGCTGGAACGTGCCGCGTGGCTCCGGCGTCGAGTCGTACTACGTGCGCCCCTCCGGTTTCTGGCAGACGCACGTGTGCGGCGCCGAGGTGCTCGCGAACGCCGTGCTGGCTGCGGCTTTTGGTGCCCACGAGGCCGGGGCTGGGCGTGCGATCATGGAGCTGTACTCGGGCGCGGGCCTGTTTTCGGTGCCGCTCGCGCGTGCCGTCGGCGAGTCAGGGCACGTCGTGACGCTCGAGGGCGACGAGGGTGCCGTGTGTGATGCGGGCGAGAACCTCGCAGCCTTTGACTGGGTGGACGCGTTCGCCGGAAACGTCGATCGTGAGGGAGTCGTCGACCTGTCGGGCCAGCTGGGTGCCGTGCCGGACGTTGTCGTGGCCGATCCGCCGCGCGCCGGTGCGGGAGCCGAGGTGTGCGAGGCAATCGCGGCCACGGGTGCTCCTCGCGTCGTCCTGGTGTCCTGCGACCCGGCGGCCGGAGCGCGCGACCTGCGCGCACTCACGGAGTGCGGCTACACCCTGGCGAGCCTGCAGGCCTGGGACCTATTCCCCCACACGCACCACGTGGAGATGGTTTCGGTCCTGTCGCGGTGAGCACTCCTCACCTCGCCCGGCGCTCCTTCAGGCGCGACCCCCATGAGGTCTGTGTGCGGGCCGCGATCGCGCGGCGCTGGTCGCGGTACATGCGATCCACCAGGTCACGCTCGGAGACCCAGCCAACGACGCGGCGTTGATTGTCCAGGACGGGCAGGGCCTGCAGGCCCGTGCGCCGCAGCGCCTCAAGGACCTTGGTGGGGGGAGCGCTGTCGGGCACCGCCTCGTCAATGAGGGGAAGATCGGAGAGCGGAGAGTCGAGCGAACCACCCTCCTGGGTGAGTTCGGCCAGACGCAGTGAGGACACCAAGCCAACGAAGCGACCGCCGTCGACCACCGGCAGCGCGCTCTCCTTCGTGCGGCGCAGCGCCGACAGGGCCGAGGCAACCGAGGCGGAGGCGGCGAGAACCTCGGGGGCGTGCGTCATCCACTGCGAGGCCACCCGCGTGCCCAGGAGAGTTCCCTCCACCGGGTCGTCCAACACGTCCCCGCGCCGACGCAGCTTCTCGGTGTAGATGGTCGCGCGGGTCAGGAAACGCGAGGCTCCCGTGGCGATGACGACCGCCAACATCATCGGCAGGATGAGGGAGAATTGCCCCGTCATCTCCACGATGATGAGAACGGCCGTCATGGGGGCGCGGGCTGCACCCGCAAATGCGGCACCCATGCCCACCACCGCGAAGACACCGACGGGCGAAGCGGATAGCGGGGAGACGACGTCCCCGAAGGCTGCGCCCGCCATCGCTCCGATGAAGAGAGTGGGCGCGAAGACTCCGCCCGACCCGCCCATTCCGATCGTGAAGGCGGTGTACAGGGCGCGCCCGAGCATCAGGGCCAGCAGGAAGGCAACCGAGAAGTTGCCCGCGATGGCATCCTCCTCCAGCGGATAACCCGACCCGAACATGTACGGGAACGCGACTAGGCCCGCGCCGAGCACGAGGCCGAGGACCGCCGGGCGCGCCCACTGCGGCAGGCGTGTGCGTGCCCACAGCCAGTCGATCGCGTCCTCGCACGCGTAGAGGAGCTTGGAGAATCCCAGTCCGCACATGCCCGCGACGAGTCCCAGCAGCGCCACCCACCACATGTCCGTCTGAGAGGCGAAAGACAGGTCACTCGCGACGCGCACCACCATCTCATCGCCCTGAAGGATGCGGGCAACCATCGAGGAGCTGACCGCCGAGAGAACGACGAAACCGAAGGTCTCCGCCGTGAACTCCGTGAGAATCACCTCAAGCGCAAACACCGCGCCGGCCAGGGGCGCGTGAAAGGTGGCCGCGATGCCGGCCGCCGACCCGCACGAGGCAAGCAACACCACTCGGGAGACCGGCATCCCGAGCCACGAGGCGATCGTTGATCCCAGCGATGCCCCCACCTGCACGATGGGCCCCTCGCGCCCAGCGGAGCCACCCGATCCGATCGTCAGCGCCGAGGACACGATCTTCACGACCGCGACACGCCCGGGAATGCGTCCGCCCTTGCGGCGCACCGCGAGCATGACCTCCGGAATGCCGTGGCCCTTCGCGCTGGGGGCGAAACGCTGAATGAGCGGACCGTAGACCGCTCCGGCCAGCGCGGGGGAGAGGAGGAGGAAGAGCCAGGGAGCCCACCCCCAGACCCCGTGCGGCGACCCGATGTGGGTCGTGTACTCGGTGAAGCCCGTGGATACCCACGTCCACGCTCGAATCGCAAGGTTAAACAGGACCGCCGCGGCGCCGACGACGGCGCCCACCACGGCCGCAGCAATGCCGAGCAGGGATCGGTGCGCAGCGACCGTGTGGCCGACCCTCACGCGAATCCCCGCAGCCGACCGACCGGGCTGCGGGGATTGAGGACGCCGCGTCACAGGTTCGCGATCTCGACGTGGATGGGGGCGTCGGTGGCGATGCCCCACACGGTGCGGTAGAACGAGAGCTCGGTCTGCCATGCGTCCTTGATGTTGACGGCGGAACGGAATCCGTGCCCCTCACCCTGGTAGAGCTTGAGCGCCACCGCGTTACCGCCTGCCCGCAGAGCCTCGTACATCTCCTCCGCCTGAGCGGCGGGCACGACGGGGTCCTCGCCACCGTGAAGGAGCAGCAGAGGAGCGTGGATCTGATCGACACGGTTGATCGGGGAACGCTGGGCCCACACCGGGTCCGACACATCGTCCGATCCGATCAGCAGTTGATCGTAGTGCGACTCGAACTTGTGGCTGCTCTGCGCCAGCTTCACCAGGTCGGCAATTCCGTAGAAGGAGGCGCCCGCGGTGAAAACATCCGAGGAAGCCAGGGCATTGAGCGCCGTGAAACCACCGGAGGAGCTGCCACGAATGGCAATCCTCTTCGGATCGACGTACCCCAGGTTGATCAGGTATTGGGCGCCGTCGACGCAGTCCTGGACGTCCATGACGCCCCACTGGCCGTTGAGCTTCTGACGGTAGGCGCGGCCAAAGGACGTCGATCCCCGGAAGTTGACGTCGAGGACAGCGAAGCCGCGGCTCGTCCAATACTGGAAGGGAACCGACAGGCCGGGTCGGCTGGCGCTGGTCGGCCCGCCGTGCACGTTGACGATCAGGGGAGGAAGCTCCCCGTCCGGTGCCCGGAAGTCGGGGTTGACGGGCGCGTAGTAGAGGCCGTGCGATTCCTCGCCGTCGGAGGTCTTCCACGTGAGCATCTGCGCCGTCGAGATGAGGGCAGCGGGCACTTCCGCCTCGGAGGAGGGGCGCAGAACCTTTGTCTTGCCGCGCGAGACCTCGATGATCGCGGGCGTGTGCGTGGCGGAGTCCGCTAGGAACACGACGCGACCGTCGGCCGCTGCGACGTTGCCGATCGGCCACCAACCGGTTGCCCACTCCTCGGCCATGCCGTTGTCGACGCGCACGGTGCCGATATGCCACTCCTGGTCCTCGACCCAGGAGCAGACGAGAAGGTCGTTGTCGTAGTTGTCGTAGGAGTGCAGGCCCAGCTGCCAGTGGGGGTGGGAGAAGGCCCTGCGCCCCGGATGCAGGGAGCGGGTGCGTAGCCGCGTCGTCCAGGCGTTGGGATCCTCCCCTTCGTTCCAGACAAAACCCTGGGTGCGGTACAGGTTGGCCCAGGAGGAGGAATCGTCAACGTGGATGAGGTCCCCGTCCAGCGTCCACCGCGGCTCGTAGACGCACACGCCCGGCTGATCGACGAGGACGACCTCGCGGTCGATCCGCCCCTCAAAGGTCAGCGAGGCAACCCGCAGCTGCGAGGACGTCCATGGCATGTTCGGATGGTTCCACGAGATCCACGCGAGCTTTGTCCCGTCGGGGGACACGACGGGTGCCTGAGCGAAGTCCGTTTCGCCAAAAACGGGGATGATGGCGCTGTCGTCACGCGCTGCGGAGCCGTCCAGGGGGATCGCGACGATGGAGTTGACGGGTTCGCCCGGCCCCGAGTGGTCCTCGGCGACCGCGTACACGAGGTCACGTACGTCCGCGATCCAGAAGTCACCGTAGCGGACCTTCGACAGGGTCGTCAGGGGGCGCACCCCTCGGCGCGGGTCGGAGGTGTCGTAGGCGTAGACGCGACCGTCGGTGCGGTCGGAGAAGACGATGACCCCGTGGTGGACGGCGTATGCCTTGCCGCCGTACTCGTGCACGCGCGTGCCCACGTCGGGCAGGCGAACCCCGTCAATGAGGGGCAGAACCTCGCCCGTCTCGCCTGTCCCGCGCCGCCGCAGCAGCGTGCCACGGCCTCCCTCCAGGGGATGACCCTCCACCCAGTAGGTGTCCGGTCCATCAACCCGGACCTGGGAGAGGGTGACCGAACGCGCAGTGAAGGAATCACCCGTAATGGGGGACTTCCAAATGCCGTGAGGAGCGACGGTGACGGACATAGTGCCTCCTTGAGCGTATGGCGAGCCTACGTTCCCATCTTAGTGCTCGCGTCTCCCGCCTGCGCGGATCCCACGGGAGAGGATCCCGCTTTGACGCGTAGATGAGACGCGGAGGGAACTACACTGGTGCTCATGTCTGGAGCACAAGAGTCTCGCGACCTGTTGTCGCGCTGCACCGCACCGCGGGAGCTGCGCCGCCTCGATCCCGGACAGCTGGATGAGCTGGCGCGCCAGATTCGGGAGTTCCTGATCGATAACGTCTCTCGTACCGGAGGGCACCTGGGACCCAACCTTGGAGTGGTTGAACTCACGATCGGTATGCACCGCGTCTTCCGTTCGCCGCAGGACACGATCGTGTTCGACACGGGCCATCAGGCATACGTGCACAAGCTCCTGACGGGACGCCAAGATTTTTCCTCGCTGCGTTGCCCGGGTGGCCTGTCGGGTTACCCGTCTCGCTCCGAGTCTGAGCACGACGTCGTCGAATCCTCTCACGCGTCGTCGTCGCTGGCGTGGGTCGATGGGATCTCGCGGGAGAAGCATCGGCGCGGGGATCGCACGTGGACGGTCGCCGTCATCGGAGACGGCGCGCTGACCGGCGGAATGGCCTGGGAGGCCCTCAACAACATCGCGACCTCGAAGAACCGGCGCATCGCGATCATTATCAACGACAACGGTCGCTCCTACGCCCCCACGATCGGAGGCCTGGCCACTCACCTGGATGCCCTGCGCACGTCCGCGGGCTACGAGCGTGCCCTCGCGTGGGGGAAGCAGCACCTTCTCAGCAAGGGCATTCCGGGGCGCGCCGCCTACGACGCTCTCCACGGCCTGAAGACGGGAATCAAGGACGCTCTCAACCCCCAGGTCATGTTCGAGGACCTCGGCCTGAAGTACGTGGGCCCCGTCAATGGCCACGACATCGCGGCGGTCGAGACCGCGCTGAGGCGCGCGCGTTCCCTCGACCAGCCCGTCCTCGTGCACGTGATCACCGAGAAGGGACGCGGCTACACGCCCGCCGAGGAGAACATCGCGGACCGCTTCCACGCGGTCGGCCCCATCCACCCCGAGACCGGACTGCCCGTCGCTCCCGAACGCTTTGGCTTCACGAGCGTCTTTGCCGACGAGATTCGCTCCCTGGCCGCCACGCGCGAGGACATCGTGGGCATCACGGCCGCGATGATGCAGCCGGTGGGGCTTGGACCCATGCACGAGGCATTCCCCGGTCGCGTGATAGACGTCGGCATTGCCGAGGCCGAAGCGGTGACGTCGGCCGCCGGCATGGCCTATGAGGGGGCACACCCCGTTGTTGCGCTCTACGCCACGTTCTTGAACCGAGGGTTCGATCAGCTCCTCATGGACGTTGCGCTCCATCGCGCCGGCGTCACCTTTATCCTCGATCGCGCGGGAATCACCGGAACCGACGGGGCATCCCACAACGGCGTGTGGGACATCGCCATGTGTTCGCTGATCCCCGGCCTGCGCCTGGCCGCCCCCAGAGACGAGGACACCTTGCGCGAGGAGCTGCGTGAGGCAATCAGCGTGGACGATGCACCCACCGTCCTGCGCTACAGGAAGGGGGCTCTGCCCGAACCGATGCCCGCGTTGCGGCGAGTGGGCGACGTCGACGTGCTCCTCGACGAGGAGGTGGCGCCCTGCCGTGCCCGCGTGCTCATCGTCGGCACGGGGGCGTGCGTGCCCGACGCGATCACCGCTGCACGTCGACTTATCGACGATGGCATATCCGTCACCGTGGTCGATCCCCGGTGGCTGGTTCCCATCAGCCCGGATCTAGCCTCGCTCGCGCTCGGCTTCGACGCCGTCATCGCAGTTGAGGACGGGATCGTTCAGGGGGGCTTCGGTTGGGCCCTCAGGGACAGCCTCTTCGACGCCGGCATTCCCGTTCGATGCCTGGGAGTTCCCCAGGTTCTTCCCGAGCACGGGGACCGCTCCGAGATGATCAAGGACTTCGGATACGACGCGGACGGTATCGAGGCCGCGGTCCGAGCGCAGGTCGAACGTCTCGCGCGCTGCTAGGGGAGCGACTCAGACGCCGAGAGCGTCGCAGATCGGGTCGAGAGTCAGGTCGATCTGCCAGTCTCTCGCGCCCCGGTTCACCATGCGTTCCTCGACTTCGTCCCCGGAGGGACGGGAGGGATCGAGGGGCGCCCACGCCAGGTAACGCTGCACCTGAGGCGCGAGGACCACCTCGGGGGCCAGCCCCAGTTGCGAGGCGACCGACGCCACCGCGGCGCGCACCGTACCCAGCCGCGCGGCCGCCGCCTCGTCGATTCGATTCCACTGACGGGGCTCGGGAATCGAACCCGGTTGGACGGGCCGGCGGGCGGGTGGAAGCTCGTCCTCGGTCATCGCCCTGACGCGTGCCAGGGCGCGCATCCACTCGTCTTCGAACTGGCGAGCGAAAGGGGAGCGGAACTCGTTGATACTCATGAGCGCGCGCCGATTCCTGGGCGGCGCGGATGCCGCGCGCACGAGGGCGGCGTTGCGCACCAAGCGACCCGGGGAGATGTCGACGCGTCGGGCAATTTCCTCGCGGGTTTCCCACAGCGCCTGAAGGACCGCGAGTCCCCGGCGGCTACGGACCTTGCCCGCTCCCGGCAGCGAGCGCCAGCGATCCGGCTTGGCGGGGGAGGGGCGGACCGAGAGGGCGTGGCTGAACTCCTGCTGCGCCCACTCCCAGCGACCCATCTGATCGAGCCTCTTGGACAGGCGGTAGTACAGCTCCGTCAGCAGCTCCACGTCCAACGCCGCGTAGCGCAGCCATTCGGGAGGGAGGGGACGCAGCGACCAATCAGACGCCTGGTGATCCTTGACCAGGCCCAGGCCCAGCACCTGCTCGGCGACCGCAGCCAAGCCGAAGCGCTCCAAGCCCACCAGGCGTGCGGCAATCTCGGTGTCAAACAGCGAGGAGGGAACCAACCCGACCTGGCGCAGGTTCGGCAGATCCTGCAGGCAGTCGTGCAGGAGCCAGACGTCGTCGACCCCCGGCGCCAGGGCCGACAGATCGGGCAGGGCGTGCGTGTCGATCAGGAACGTGCCGACGTCCTCACGGCGTATTTGCACCAGGTAGGGGTCGGAGCCATAGCGAAAACCCTGCGCGCGCTCGACATCGAGCGCGACCGGTGCCCGCCCGAGTGCAAGCGCTTTCGCCGCGTCGTCCAGGCCGGAGGGAGTATCGACGATGGCGGGGGTGCCCCCGCGTGGCTGTGCGATGACTTCGGGATCATCCGTGTCGCCGACCGGCAGGCCGCCGCCATTGTTGACTCGCACTCAGACTCCTTCAAGATGACGGGCGGGAACGATGCCGGCCGTCCGGCGCATCACGTCGGCCCATCCGGCTAGGTGCTCGCCAAGGTGCTCGCTGTTGGGAGTCCACGAGGCGCGCACGTCAACAAAGAGGGAGGAGCCTCGCAACTCGAGGCCGCCGAAGGTCTCGCTCATCTCTCGCGTGACGGTACCGGTCAGGTCATGGAGCCCCGCGCCGGCGACGTGCAAGCAGTCGAGGGTCCACCCCCACACGCCCTCCGCGAGCAGGGGATCTCCCATCATGTCCGCGTCGATCTGGGCGCGCAGCTGGCTCACGACACGGAACGTGCCGTTCCAACCAATCTGCCCCACCGGATCATGCAGGATCACCATCTGACCAGTCGACAGGGGCTGTCCCGCGTCATCCTCGTCTGTCGTCCGCATCGCGAGTGCCGCCGTGAAGGGCGCGAGACGTCGAGGTGGGGAAACCTCCTCGAGGAGTATGTGCGGCAGGTGGTCGGCCTGTCGCAGGGACAGCAGAGCCCGCACAAACTCCTCGGGCACCGCGTTTTCGTTCACACGTCAAATCGTACGGGTGTCATCACGGCTTCGGGTCCAGACGCGCCGCCGATCATCATCTCGATAAGTAGTCGGTACGCGTGTGGGGAAAACCGCTGCGTCGATTGGGGGCGCGAAGTCAGCGGCCCCGCGGGTTGCGCAAGATGAACGAGGTGCGCGGCTTGACGTGCACGATGTCTCCGGAGCGGTACTCGCGGCACTCATTGTCCCCCGACGTGTCGACGACCGTGTACCAGACGTGTCCGTACTTGGTGTCCGGCAGCGTGAAATCGACGGGCTCGGGAGCCGCATTGAGAAGCAGGAGGAAGTCATCGTCAAGGATTCGACGCCCGTCGACGTCGGGCTCACGAATCGCATCCCCGTTGTAGAACACCATCGTCGATCGTGCCCAGGGCTGGTTCCACTCGTCCTCGGTCATGTGGGTTCCGGCCGGTGTAAACCATTCGATCTCGCCGAGCGCGGACTCGCCTCCGCGCTCGGCGGGCCCCTCCAGGAAGCGCCTGCGACGCATGACGGGATGGTCTCGGCGCAGGTGGATGAGATGCTGGGTGAACTCCAGCAGCTTGTAGTCGTGCTCGTTGAGGTCCCAGTTGATCCAGGTAAGCTCGTTGTCCTGGCAGTAGGCGTTGTTGTTGCCGCGCTGGGTGCGCCCGAGTTCGTCTCCGTGGGCGATCATCGGAACCCCCTGGGAGAACATCAACGTGGTGAGGAAGTTGCGCTGCTGGCGGTAGCGCAACTCGATGATCTCTTCGTCGTCCGTATCGCCCTCGGTCCCGCAGTTCCACGAGCGATTGTCGTTCGCTCCGTCGGCGCCTCCCTCCTGGTTGGCTTCGTTGTGTTTCTCGTTGTAGGAGACAAGGTCTCGCAGGGTGAAACCGTCGTGGGCGATGACGAAGTTGACCGATGCCATCGGTTTGCGCCCGGTCGTCCCGTAGAGGTCGGAGGAGCCCGCCAAGCGCGAGGCGAAGTCGGGCAGGGACGAGAACTCTCCACGCCAGAAGTCGCGGACCGTGTCGCGGTAGCGTCCGTTCCATTCGGACCACAGCGGCGGGAATCCACCCACCTGATAGCCGTTGGATCCCACGTCCCACGGCTCGGCGATCAACTTGACCTGCGACACCACCGGGTCCTGGTGAATGAGATCGAAGAAAGCTGAGAGACGGTCCACCTCGGCAAACTGGCGTGCGAGCGTGGAGGCCAGATCGAAGCGGAAGCCGTCCACGTGCATCTCGGTCACCCAGTAGCGCAGCGAGTCCATGATGAGTTGCAGGACCTGCGGGGAACTCATGAGGAGGGAGTTGCCGGTGCCGGTCGTGTCAAAGTAGTGCTGCCGATCCCCATCGACCAGGCGATAGTAGGAGGGGTTGTCGATTCCGCGGAAGGACAGGGTTGGTCCCAGGTGGTTGCCCTCCGCCGTGTGGTTGTAGACGACGTCCAAGATGACCTCGATGTTGGCCGCGTGCAGCGCCTTGACCATCGCCTTGAACTCGGAGACCTGAGCGCCCGGCTCACGGGATGCGGCGTAGGCATTGTGAGGCGCGAAGTAGCCGATCGTGTTGTATCCCCAGTAGTTGGAGAGCCCCTTGGCCTGGAGGGTCGTGTCGTTGGTGAACTGCTGGATCGGCATCAGTTCGACCGCGGTGACCCCGAGCTTCTGGAGGTGTTCGACGATCGCCGGGTGGGCCATTCCGGCATAGGTTCCTCGCAGTTCCTCGGGGACGTCCGGGTGGCGCATCGTCATGCCCTTGACGTGGGCCTCGTAGATGATGGTCTCCGAGTAGTCGTGCCCCGGCCGGTGGTCGCCCTCCCAGTCGAAGAATGGGTTGACGACGATCGAGTGCATCGTTGCTTTTGCTGAGTCTCCCCCTTTGAGGGAGAGGGGATCGTCCGCTTGGTAGGACAGGAGGTCCATGGAGTCCGTGAGCTGGCCTTCGATCGCCTTGGCGTAGGGGTCGAGGAGGAGCTTGGAGGGATCGCAACGCAGCCCGTTTTGCGGATCCCAGGGGCCGTCGATGCGGTAGCCGTACCGCTGGCCGGCGCGGACCTGGGGGACGTAGACATGCCACACCCAGGCATCAACCTCGGTCATCGGGATGCGCATCTCGTTGAGTTCCTCGTCGAGCAGGCACAGAGTGACCGAGGTCGCGACCGAGGAGTAGATTGCGAAGTTGGTACCGGTTCCATCAAACGTGGCGCCCAGGGGGTACGCCTTTCCAGGTCGAGTATCCATAGATGTAAGAGTGGCACGAAAGCGTGGCTGTCGGCAGGAATGTTCCCGAGCAATGTCTGTGACTTGGATAACTGCATGTTGGTTTTGCGTTCCTGGGGGGAGGTCTGTTAAGGTTTTACCCGTTGCGAAGAACGCGTGGCGTTCTGAGAAACGCGGATGTGGCTCAGTTGGTAGAGCATCACCTTGCCAAGGTGAGGGTCGCGGGTTCGAGTCCCGTCATCCGCTCGGGCGATTGGCGCAGCGGGAGCGCGCTTCCCTGACACGGAAGAGGTCACTGGTTCGATCCCAGTATCGCCCACGGTCATCCTGGTCACAGGATTGGCGGGCAGTGCCCGGCCGCACAAGCGGTTCACGCGGATGTGGCTCAGTTGGTAGAGCATCACCTTGCCAAGGTGAGGGTCGCGGGTTCGAGTCCCGTCATCCGCTCTCAATCGGGAATCCTCACGATCCCATTGGGCGTGGTGGGTTGGCCGAGAGGCGAGGCAGCGGCCTGCAAAGCCGTATACACGGGTTCGAATCCCGTACCCACCTCGGGCGATTGGCGCAGGGGTAGCGCGCTTCCTTCACACGGAAGAGGTCACTGGTTCGATCCCAGTATCGCCCACCACGCAAGCCGGATCCTTATGGATCCGGCTTCTTTGCATTGCCGTTTGATCGCTGCGACGATGTCGGACGGGGTTGCTTCGTCCCTCTGTGCTGCCGTGCAATGGTGCGGATGGGGTCCCGGGTGCCTCCTTGAAGTTCCGTGACAAGACCTCTGTGCGTCCTTGTCATTGGTGACGTGTCGAATCCTGACGCTTGTCGTCATGCGTGCTCGCGTCGCCCCGTGATGGGGCGGGAGCGGACAGAGCGCAAAACGTGACAGTGAATGAGTAAGTCCAGCTATAGCGCCTTCCGACATCCTTGTCGCATCCCATGTGCGTAGCCTGTGAGAGACCCCTTTCTCTGATTGTTGACCACGTTGCAGGGGTTGGCATAGACTGGAACGGTGTGAAGCGACGCTGTCGCACATCCTATTGACAGGAGTAATCCATGACTGCTCTGAAGCGGCGCCACCTGGGCGCACTTCTTGCCACACTTGCGTTGGCTCTGAGTTTCTTTGGTCTCAGCCAACTGATAACGCCCGGCGAGGTCGCGTACGCGGCACCTAAGGCATGCCCTGACGCGGTGACGAATGTGAGCAATAAGGTCACATTGGACTGGGACAAGGCGCAGCTGGTCGACAACTCGGGTCGCGAGACTCAGGCGGTCGGCGACTACTGGGATCTCGGCCTGAAGCTACCGTGGAAGACCGAGGGCGCCGTGAAGGCCGGCGACTACTTCACCTATGACGCGCGCATCACCGAGACCTCGCAGGGGCGTCAGTTGCAGCGTCCCAACGTGACCCGCACCTTCGACGTCGTCTCGCACAACAATATCGTGGTTGGCTGCGGAACATGGGGGAGCGACGGCATGGTCACCGTCGTCTTCAATTCCAAAGTTGAGACGGCTGCCCAGTGGTATGGCTCGGTGGTCACCAACGGCCTCGCGCAGTACAGTGGCCCCGGCAACGAGAAGTACACCGTGAACCTGGGTGGCAAGACCACGCGCGTGCTCGACATGATTGGTCGCGTCCCCGGCGAGCCTCGCTTCCAGAAGGATGGCTGGCTGACGTTGAAGGACGATGAGGACGGCGACTCGAATAAGGCTATTATGTGGCGCGTCATCGTTCCCGCCGGCCCCGCGGCCGTGACCGGAGCCTCCGTCGTTGACGAGGTTCCCCAAGGAGCGAACTGGAGCTTTGACTGCGCCACCGTCGATGACTACACGAAGAAGCACACCTACCTCGTGACGGACCCGACCACGTCGGAGGGCATCCGCCAGGAGAAGGACACGTCGAAGGGGGCATTCGGCCAGGCCGCGCAGGTTGAGTGCTCCAGCGGCAAGGTCACCGTGAAGCTCGGCGAGATCCCCGCCAACCAGTCGGCCATCGTCATGCTGCCCGCACGTGTGGCCGACGCGAAGCGCTCCAGTGATGTTGTCGGCGAGTTCTCGAACAAGGTCAACTTCAACATTCCTGGGCGCGAAGACATTCAGTCGGTTACCAAGACCCTGCGTTACGGAGGCAGTGCCGATGCCTACGCGCACCAGACCTTCTCCGTGACGAAGAATGTCGTTGGTGAACTGCCCGAATCCGCCAACGACCTCGACTACACGCTGAAGATCACCCTCACGAACAAGGACGACGCGTCGGCCAATAAGACGTTCCAGGCGAGCGTCAAGGCCGGGCAGACATACACCTACCCCGAGGCTCTTCCCCTGGGAACCGAGGTGACCGTGACCGAGGGGGACCTCCCCTCCAACGCCGCGATCACCTGGAATGAAGCCGAGAGTCGCCTCTTCGAGGCCGCCCCTGGAGTGTCGTTGAAGGCCGGAAACCGCGAAGCTCACTTCACGCTGAGCGATGACCAGACGTACTCGTTGACGCTGACGAACACCCTCGTCCCGGCCCCGACTCCGTCGGCAACGCCGAGCACGCCAGCGCCGAAGACTCCGGCGGCCACCCCTGCTCCGACCAAGAAGCCCTCGCCCGCGCCGCGCCTCGCGGCCACGGGCTCTGACGCGGCCGGCTTGGGTGTCCTGGCGGGAATCGTCGCCATCGCGGGTGTGTCCCTGGTCGCGGCAAGGCGCCGCGGACGCTGACGAGAGGCATCTGCGACCCACGTGGCCACGGCTAACGTGACGCACGTGAGCCCGTGAGGCACAATGGCCGACCGGCCCATGGTCGGCGAAACGAGGGCGGGAGGAGCAATGCTCCTCCCGCCCTCCGATGCTTGTCGCTTCCGCAGCGTCAGGAAGGTGGTCGAGGGCCCGGATCCGCGGGCGCCCGCTGCGGGCACGGGCGCACGCGGGTTGCAACCTCCGGCGCAGATCCTCAATGGATCAGGTACACCCGCGCCTCCCAGGGACCCATCGGCGACGCCGGGTCAACGGGTGTGGGCGCGTTCTCCGACGCGACGCCGGATCCCCGTGTGTTAGCGAGGTAGAGCCTCCAGGGCAGCGCACAGGCGGCCTCGTGGCCCCCGCGGGGAGAGGGGGTGAGAGCGCGCGAGGACAGGTTGGTCGCGACGAGGATGCTGGAACCCTCGTGCTCCCGCAGGTAGAAGAACAGCGCGGGATCGCCCATGTCGAGTCGCGTGAAACCACCGTCGGTCGCGGCACCGATGCGATGCCGGGCATCGATGAGTGCCCTGTAGTAGGCGAGGACCGACGAATCATCGGCGAGCTGCGCCGCGACGTTGATCTGGGATGCTGAATGGGGTACGCCGATCCAGGGGATGGCATCGGTGAAGCCCGCGTTCGCGGAGTCGTCCCACTGCATTGGGGTCCTGCCATTATCCCGCGACATGTGCGCAAGACCGGGGGGAATCTCCTCGCCCGCATCCTCGCGCAGCGCGTTGAGGGACTCCACGTCGCGCAAGTCGGTGGGGGAGGAGAACGCTCCGCCGAGCATTCCGATCTCCTGCCCCTGGTAGATGAACGGAGTGCCTCGCTGGAGGAAGTAGGCGGTTGCCAGGGCCGTCGCGGACTCGTACCAGAAGTTATCAGGGTCGCCGAAACGGCACACGGCGCGCGGCTGATCGTGATTCTCGAGGTAGAGAGCGTTCCACCCCCGCTCCTCGAGCGCCTTTTGCCAGCGGGTCAACACCTCGGCAAGCTCTCCGGGTCGGAGGGGGCGAGGGGCGAAACGGCCCCGTTCGAGTCCCAGGTTGACGTGCTCGAACTGAATGAGCATGTTGAACTCGTTACGCGAGGGATCGCAGAATAGGAGCGCGGACTCGGGTGACGCGTTGGATGCCTCGCCGACGGTGAATGAGCCGGGATGACGCGAGAATGTTCGTTCGTTCATCTCCTGCAGGAACTCGTGCAGGCGGGGCCCGTCGGCGTAGCACTCGTGGCCCACACCGAACGGGGCGCGCGCCGCGCCCCCGTCGGGCAGTCCTGCTCGCTTGGAGATCACGTCGATTGCGTCGACGCGGAAGCCGTCAACTCCTCGCTCGAGCCACCAGTTCATCATGTCGTAGATGGCCTCGCGCACGTGCGGATTCTCCCAGTTCAGGTCGGGTTGCTCGCTGGCGAAGAGGTGCAGGTAATACTCACCCGACGACGGGTCAAATTGCCACGCGGAGCCCCCGAAGAAGGACTCCCAGTTGTTCGGTTCGGCGCCCGGCGCTGCTGGCTCTCTCCCCGGACGCGCGGGGCGCCAGTAGTACCAGTCGCGGCGAGGGGAGTGGGGGCCGCTTGCGGACTCAACGAACCACGGGTGCTCCACCGACGTGTGGTTGACGACCAGGTCCATGACGATGCGCATCCCCAGCTCGTGGGCGCGGGCAACCAGCGCGTCGAAGGCCGCGAGGTCACCAAAGAGGGGATCGATGTCGCGGTAGTTCGAGATGTCGTAGCCGTTATCCGCCTGGGGCGAGCGGTAGATGGGTGATATCCAGATGATGTCGATGCCGAGATGAGCGAGGTAATCGAGGCGCGCGTAGATGCCCGCTAGGTCGCCCACGCCGTCGCCGTTGCTGTCCTGGAACGAACGCGGATACACCTGATAGAGGACGGCGTTCTTCCACCAGGGACAGGCGGCGTAACGCCTCTCGGGTAGCAGGCCTGGGCGGTGAAACATGAGCCTGTGACTACTGCGAGTCGAGATTCGCCCAGGCCTCGTACGCACCCGTATCGGCGTAGTAGACAACGCTACAGGTCACGGTGAAGGTTCCCGTACGTCCCGTCAGGAGGGTTCCTTCGAGTTGGCCTTTGCCGGTGTACGTCGGGTTGCCGTCCTCATCCGTGCCGTCGCGTTGCATGCTCTCCCAATGGAGCGTCCCGCTGCTGACCGACTGCTCGAGGGCGGCCTTGCACTCGTTCCTGATTCCGTTCTGTTCGGCGGCGCTCAGGTCACTTGAAAAGCCCTGCGGACCGCTGGGCTGCGGAGAAGGTGTCTTGCCGGGTCCCGCGGAGGGGGCGTTTGTGGGGCCTGTGGAGGGGCCGGCGCTCGGATGTGCGCCCGGGTCGCTGCTCGAAGGATCGGAGGACGGACTGCTGGAGGTCGTGGGCGAGGGGGAGGAGGTGTTCGAGTTGCTTCTAGTCAGAGCGACAGCAATGACGATCACGAGGATGACTGCTAGGACGGCGGCGATGATGCCGATGATCAGTCCCGTTTTAGCCCCCTTGTTTGGCGGTTGCCCCGCGCCCATGCCGTAGGGGCCCACGGGATACGCCTGCCCCTGGGGATAGGTGCCGGGCACACCGTAGTAGCTCGCCTGTCCCTGCCCCATGCCTGCCTGTCCGTACCCGTATCCGCCCGCGGTGGGCAACTCCTGGGTGGGCTGCTGAGCGTATGCGGAGCCGTACGGTTGGCTGCCCGCGGCGGGCAGTTCCTGGGTGGGCTGCTGACCGTATGCGGAGCCATAGGGTAGGTTTCCTGGGACGGGTGCCCCGCCGCCGTTACCGGAACCGTAGGGCGGCTGTTGGTTGGGAAGGTATGGATTGGACACGAGGCCTCCCGGCGTTGGCGGATTCTGGGTGTCGTCCGGTGCCCCCAGGATGCGGGGACAGTGGCGGCGAGCGTGGTGGCAGGGCTGGCCGTCACTTTGAGGAGAACTTGACAAACACGTTCAGACTATTGTCCGTACTGACGTAAATTGCGGTGCAGGTGAAGTTCCCGGAGACCGCGCGGTTGTTCGTCTTGCGCGTTCCGCTGAGTTGGCCCGTGTACTCGTAGGATGTGGTGGCCGCGCCCTGATTCTTGAGAGCGACACTGTCGTTTGTGATCGTCGCGGATGCGACCTCCTGGTTGATCTTGTCCTTGCAGGCCGATATCACCTGCTGTTCCATCTTGCCATCGGCGCCGTTTCCCTTCGAAGGAGTGCCGCCCTTGGAGGGGGAAGAGGGGGAATCAGTGGCCTTGTCTGACGGAGCGGAGCCCATCGACGGTTGGCTGGAGGGGCTGGCGGCGGATGTCGGCGAGGCCGTGGTCTCTTCGTCGGAGGAAGACCTCAGGAAGGGCAGGTAGATGAGGAGGCCGACGACGAGTGCCACCGCGAAGGCTCCCGCGATGATTGCGACAATCTTGCCGACGTTCGATCCGGAGGGCTGCGGCCCCATCGCGCCCCCACCATAGGGGGGCTGCCCATACATTCCGTTCCCGCCGCCCTGGGGGTATCCGCCCTGGGGGGCGCCTCCCATCACGTAGCCGCCTTGCGCATATCCGCCCTGGGGAACTCCGCCGGTAGCTGCGTAGCCGCCCTGAGCCGGGTAGCCGGGGGCGCCCTGCTGAGGCTGGAAGGGAGGCTGGTTGTTTGGTTGATACGGCATGCTCATGGTGCGGTCCTTGGTGGTGAGAGCTCTCTCAGGGAACGTAACGTATCCTACCAGGCGCTAGGCTTGTGGCATGAGCATTGATTACCTGACCCGCCCCAGGCCTCTGACCCCCCGTGATGACATCCTTCCCGTCATCATCGGTGGCGACTTTGGGGTGTATGGAATCGGTCGGTGCTTCAACGAGGCATTCGGCTGCCGCTGTGTCTGCGTCGGTTCCCAGCCGACCGAGTCGATTACCCGGTCAAACTTCTTCGATGTTCGCCATGTCAGTGCTCATGCCAGCGATGCGCAGCTGCTGGACGTGTTGATGAGCGTTGCGGGTGAGCATCCCGACAAGAAGCTCGTTCTCATGGCGAACCACGACATCTTCTCTGCCTTCGTGGCCCGCAACGCTCGGGCACTCTCGCGCCACTACGCGCTCCCTTTCCCCGATTCTCAGGTGATGGAACGGTTGACGGACAAAGCGGAATTCGCGCGCGCCTGCGAGCGCGCGGGCATCGGCACGCCTCGCACGATAACCGTGTCTTTCTCCAATGTCGAGGATGAGGCTTGGGCCGCCCCCGAGCCCCCTTTTCCCTTCCCTGTCGTGGCTAAGGCGGCGAATGGTGAACCCTACGACGTGCTGGAGTTCGAGGGCAAGCGCAAGATCTGGTTCATCGATACCCCCGAGGAACTCGCGGAGTTGTGGGACACCCTCAGGGATGCTGGCTTCCGCGACACGTTCCTCGTTCAAGAGCTCATTCCGGGGGACAACACCGCGATGCGTTCCATCACGGCGTACGTGGATTCGCGCGGGGAGGTGACCCTCATCGGATCGGCTCGCGTCCTCCTGGAAGACCATGCACCGACCATGATCGGCAATCCCGTCGCCATGATCACCGAGGAGTTTCCGTCCCTATGGGAAAGCGCCTGCACGCTGCTCACGGACAACGGCTACCGAGGGTTCGCAAACTTCGACGTGAAGATTGATCCGCGCGACGGGCGCGCTCTCTTCCTCGAAGTCAACCCGCGTATCGGACGTAACAACTGGTACATGGCTGCCGCGGGAGCGAATCCGATGATTCCGATGGTCGCTGACCTGATCGACGGCCTGGCGTGTGAGCAGCAGCAGGCGCGCGATGAGATCCTCTACACCCTCGTCCCGGACTCTCTACTCCTGCACTACGTGACCGACCCCGACCTGCGCGAGCGCGTCACACGCATTATTGGGCAGGGGCGCCGCTTCGACCTCCTCCTGAATCCAGCCGAGAAGAACCTGCGGCGAAATCTCACGGTCTGGCTCCAGAAGCAGAACCACCGCCGCAAGTTTGCGCGCTACTACCCCGAGCCGACTCAGACCTCGTACTGACACGTTCGAGGGGCGCCGACGCTTCGCAGCGGCCTTGAGGCGGGCGACGCGGCCCCTGCTAGACTGACCACCTACACGCGACCCTTCCCCTGACGAACGAGGACACCATGACGATCACCGCACTCGTACCCATCTCCCAGGACGACAAGATCGCTGCGGTCTCTGGCTTCCAGGACCGCTCCTTGCCGATCGAGCAGGCCTGCGTGTGGGAGGCCTTCGAGGAATCCCAGGGACACGGGGTGTGGGGCCGATACGCGTGGTGCGAGGACGACACAAAGGTCGCGTTCATCACGCTGTACAAGTATTCGCTGCGCGGCGTTCACTACCTGTGGGCCAAGTGGGGTCCCACGTGGATCAAGGAAGCCACCCCCGAGCGTGAGGCGGCGCTGCGAGCCGACCTCCTGCGTGAGATCCGCGCCAAGGATCGTTCCGTCGCATTCGTGCGCTTGCATGCCATCTACCAGCATCCCGACCTGTGCATGCCGCTGCAGACCATTTCCTACGACCGCACCGTCGTCATCGATACCTCCGGCAAGACCGAGGAAGCGATCCTGGCAACCATGCCGAAGGCCGGCAAGCGTTCGATCCGAAGCGGACTGAAGAAGGGCAAGGCCGAGGGCATCACCTTCCATGAGGACACCGCCAACGCCGCATCCGTCATCGACGAGTACTACGCGGTCATGGAGGAGACCGCACAGCGCGATGGCTTCCGTCCGCATCCGAAGGCTGTCTACATGGACCTCCTTCGCACGCTCGGCCCCAAGCACGCCCGTATCTTCTCGATGCGCGACGCGGATGACGCGATCCTGTGCTGGGACTTCTGCCTGGTCGAGGGCATCCGCGCCCAGGCGGAATACGGAGCCTCCACCGAAGCCGGTCGGCGGCTGCGCCAGCCCCCGGTCCTGGACTTCCTGGCCGCCGAGTACCTCGCTCGTGACGGGGTTCGAGAATTCGACCTGATGGGGGCACACTCGCCGCGCTGTCCCGATCTCTTTAGCGTCGGCAAGTACAAGATCGCGTTCGCCTCCCACTTCACAGACGTTCCCGGAGGCTGGGACATGCCCATCAAGAAGAACACCTACCGCGCGCTGCGCGCGGCCAAAGCCATAAAGGATTGGCGCGCCCGCTCCTGAAGCGTTGGCCCCCGGGCGATAGAATCCCGGTAGCGAAGCATCCTGTCGCACCGAACGAACCAGAGGAGACACAGTGCCCGATATCTCGCTCGTCATTGACGGACAACCCGAAACAGTACCGGCGGGAACCACGGGCACCGCGTGGTTCGAGAAGAACCGCTCCGTCGTCGCCATCAAGGTCAACGGAGTTGCCCGCGACCTGGCCAGCGCGCTTGAAGAGGGCACGACCGTCGAAGCGATCACCCTCGAGAGCGAGGACGGCCTGAACATCCTGCGTCACAGCGCCACGCACGTCCTCGCCCAGGCCGTCCAAGATGTATTCCCCGACGTGAACCTGGGCATCGGCCCCTTCATTACCGACGGCTTCTACTACGACTTCGGAAACATTGACGCCGTCACGCCCGAGCTGCTGCGCGAACTGGAGAAGCGCATGAAGCGCATCATCAAGGAGGGCCAGCGCTTCGTGCGCCGCGAGATCGGCGAGGACGACGCCCGCGTAGAGCTTGCCGACCAGCCCTACAAGCTCGAACTGGTCACCACGAAGGGCAAGGGCGCCGAAGGAGCCTCCGTCGAGGTCGGCGCCGGAAGCCTCACCATGTACGACAACGTGCGCCGCGACGGCACCGTGGCCTGGAAGGACCTGTGCCGCGGCCCCCACCTGCCCTCCACAAACCTCATCGGAAACGGCTTCGCCCTCACCAAGTCGTCGGCAGCCTACTGGAAGGGCGACCAGAACGGCGACCAGCTGCAGCGCATCTACGGCACCGCGTGGGCATCGAAGGAAGACCTGGTCGCCTACCAGGAGCGCATCAAGGAAGCAGAACGCCGCGACCACCGCCGCCTCGGCGTCGAACTGGACCTGTTCAGCTTCCCCGAGGAGATCGGTCCCGGCCTCGTGGTCTTCCACCCCAAGGGCGGGATCCTTCGCCACGAGATCGAGTCCTACGTCACCGATCGACACAAGCGGGCGGGATTCGACTTCGTCCACACGCCGGAGATCTCCAAGGGAGGGCTCTTCCACACGTCGGGGCACCTGCCCTACTACGCGGACACCATGTTCCCGCCCATGCTCGTCGACGAGGAACGAGACGCGGACGGCAACGTGACGAAGGCCGGGCAGGAGTACTACCTCAAGGCCATGAACTGCCCGATGCACAACCTCATCTTCCGCTCGCGTGGACGCTCCTACCGTGAGCTCCCGCTGCGCTTCTACGAGTTGGGCCACGACTATCGCTACGAGAAGAGCGGCGTGGTTCATGGTCTGACGCGCATGCGTGGCTTCACGCAGGACGATTCGCACACCTACTGCACCCCGGAGCAGGCGTCGCAGGAGATTCGCACCCAGATCGAGTTCTTCCTCTCGATCCTCTCGGCGTTCGGCCTCAAGGACTTCTACCTGGAGCTGTCGACGCGCGACGAGGACGGCAAGAAGAAAGACAAGTTCATTGGATCGGACGAGGACTGGGCGGCCGCGACCAAGGCCCTTCAGGATGCCTGTGCTGCCACCGGTCTCGACCTCGTTCCCGACCCGGGCGGCGCGGCCTTCTACGGGCCCAAGGTGTCGGTTCAGGTCAAGGATGCGATTGGACGCACCTGGCAGATGTCCACCATCCAGTACGACTTCAACCAACCCGAGCGCTTCGACCTGGAGTACACCGCCGCCGACGGGACGCGTCAGCGTCCCGTCATGATCCACTCCGCCAAGCTCGGGTCCGTTGAGCGCTTCATCGGAGTGCTCACCGAGCACTACGCGGGAGCATTCCCGGCCTGGCTTTCCCCCGTCCAGGTACGACTTATCCCGGTCGCCGAGGCGTTCGACGGCTACGTGGCCGACGTCGCGGCAAAGCTGCGTGAGCGCGGAGTGCGAGTCGAAACCGACCTGTCCGACGACCGCTTCGGCAAGAAGATTCGCAACGCCTCGAAGGACAAGATCCCCTTCACCCTCATCGCCGGTGGCGAGGACGTTGAGGCCGGGGCAGTGTCCTTCCGCCTGCGCGACGGCTCCCAACATAACGGAGTCCCCGTGGAACGTGCCGTGGACTTGATCGTTGCTCACGTTGAAGAACGAAACAACGGCGATCACATCGCCGGACTCGACCAGGCGTGAGTCCCATGACTAGCGATGCAGGCCTGGCCGAGATTGGTGCGGACGGCATGGCCCTTCCGACCGAGGACGCCCGCGCGCTTGCGGGTGTCCCGGACGGCTTTGGTCGCTTCTGGACACCGTATCGGATGGCATACATCCACGGCGAAGGCAAGCCGACCGACGCCTCGGATCGGGAGTGCCCATTCTGCCTGGCCCCCGGCAAGGAAGACGCCGAGGGACTGGTCGTCTACCGGGGTAGCTCCTGCTTCGTTCTCATGAATCTCTTCCCGTACAACTCCGGCCACATGCTCGTGTGTCCCTACCGCCACGTCTCCGACTACACGGAGCTCACGGAAGCGGAGCGGATGGAGCTGGGCGACCTCACGGCCACCGCCATGCGCGTGTGTCGACAGGTCGCTGCTCCGGCGGGATTCAACCTGGGAATGAACCAGGGCGAGGTCGCCGGCGCGGGCATCGCCGCGCATCTTCACCAGCACGTCGTTCCTCGGTGGGCGGGAGACGCGAACTTCCTGCCAATCATCGCGCGGACGAAGGCGGTGCCGGAGCTGCTTGAGGACGCGCGCGTGCGGCTCGCGTCCGCGTGGCCCAAGGGGGATTGATGCTGGGAAATCACGGCCGCTCGATCACGAAGGCTCTCTTCACCCCCCTCGCCAGGGTCCTCGCCCGCCTCGGCGTCACCCCGAACATGGTGACCGTCGCCGGGACGGTTGCTTCGATCGCGATCGCGGTCGTGTGTATTCCACGCGGGTGGATCTGGCAGGGAGGAATCGCCCTGGCGATCGTGATGTTCGGGGACTCCGTGGACGGAACGCTTGCGCGCATGACGACCGGAGGCACCCGATTCGGTGCATTCCTCGACTCCACGCTCGACCGGCTGGCCGACGGCGCGGTCTTCGGCTCGCTGACCGCCTACGCGGTGTTCCAGATGGGAGACTCGCCCGTGCGCACGTGGACGGTCATAGCGGGCATCTGTTCCATCGTTGGCGCCGCGACCGTCCCCTATGCGCGCGCCCGCGCGGAGTCGGTGGGCGTCGTGGCCAAGCTTGGCATCGCGGAGCGAACGGATCGGCTGATCATCGGAAACGGCTCCGCCATGGTGATGAGCCTGGGCGCCCCACAGTGGGTGTTCGCCGCCGGTCTCACCTGGGTCGCCGCGGCCTCGTTCGTGACGGTGTGCCAGCGGATCTGGTACACGGCACGCACGATTGACGAGGCCGCTCAGTGACCCTCTCCCCCCTGCAGCTCGCATTCGCGTTGGCCCCGCGCCTTCCCCTGGGCCTCGTCATGTGGCTCGCGCGCGCCGGGGCGGGCATCGCCGCACGTTGCGGTGGCTCTGCCGTCACCCGCATGCGCTCGAACATCGCGCGGCTGACGGGGACGCAACCCTCGGACGCCCTCGTGCGCGCCGCCGTCGTCTCCCACATCCGCAACTACGGCGAACAGCTCATGCTCGGCTCGCCGCGCGGCGCTTGCCTCCTGGAGGGCGTGACCTTCGAGGGTTTCGAGGAGCTCACTGCGGCCACGCACGACGGCCCCGTGGTCCTGGCCCTGGGGCACTCCGGCAGCTGGGACCGAGCCGGGGCATGGGTGTGCTCCCAGGGCTACGACGTGGTGACGGTGGCGGAGAAGGTCGAGCCCGCGGTTCTCTTCGAACGCTTCGTGGCTCTCCGTGAGGGGCTGGGCATGGAGATCATCGGCGTCGCGAAGGGAGAGTCCGTGTTCTCCGCCCTCGTGGAGCGGGTGCGCTCGCGCCACGTCATCGTTCCGCTTCTCGCCGACCGCGACATCTCGGGGGCGGGCATCGAGGTGACGCTCGGTGGTGGCCGTGCGCTGGTCGCGGCCGGGCCGGCGGCGCTGGCAACGAGGCTCGACCGGCCGCTTTTCGTCGCATGCATCACCTACGAGAATGAGACGGCCACCGGAGCCGACGTGCGCGTTCGATGCGTGGGTCCGGTCAGACCTCCTCAAGACACCCCGGGCGGCGGTAACCGTGTGGAGGCTCTCACTCAGGCATGGGTCGATGATTTTGCTGGCATGATGAGGGACAAACCGCAGGATTGGCACATGATGCAGAGGGTCTTCGTGGAGGACCTGGACCCCGAGCGCCTCGCCCGTGCGCGGGCGGAGCATGAGAGGAAGAATCGATGAAGATCGGCATCGTGAACCCCTACTCGTGGGACGTGCCGGGGGGAGTGGGCTTCCATATCAGGGACCTCGCGCTCAAGTTTCGTTCGCGCGGACACGATGTCCGGGTCCTCACGCCCTCGTCGTCCCGTGACCTGCCCGACTGGATCTCATCGGCCGGGCAGTCAGTGTCGGTGCCCTTTAACGGTTCTGTGGCGAACATATCGGTATCGCCCGCGGCACTGCGGCGCACGCGCCGCTGGCTCGCAGACAACGCCTTCGACGTCGTCCACGTCCACGAACCGGTCGTTCCCTCGGTGTCGATGGCAGCCGCCATGCTCTCGAGCGCGCCGCTCGTGGGGACCTTTCACGCCGCGCTCGGACGTTCCGTGTCGCGAGCGATCGCCTCGGCGCCGATGCGCCTGTACATGGAACGTATCGGCGTGCGCATTGCCGTGTCGGAGGAGGCCCGCCGCACCCTCATTGAGCACCACGGAGGAGACGCCGTCATCATCCCCAACGGGGTTGAGACAGCCTCCTTCCGCCGGGCGAGCACGGATTCGCGGTGGATGGCCACCGACTCGCGGCCCGTCATCGTTTTCCTCGGTCGCCTCGATGAACCCCGCAAGGGGCTGAGCGTCTTTGCAGGAGCGATCGAAGGCGTCTTGGACAAGATGCCGGGCGCTCGCTTCCTGATCGCGGGAAGGGGCGACGCCCCCGAGATCCGTCGGCAGGTCGCCCGTTTCGGTGATTCCGTCTCCTTCCTGGGGGGAATCAGCGACGAGGAGAAGGCATCCCTTCTCGCCGGAGCCAGCCTCTACGTCGCCCCGCAGACGGGCGGAGAGTCCTTCGGCATTGTCCTCGTCGAAGCCATGGCCGCGAGGACCGCGGTCGTCGCCTCCGACATTCCCGCTTTTCGGGCCGTCCTCGAGGACGGGCGCGCGGGTGTCCTCTTCGAGACCGGCAGCTCGGCTGCCCTGGTCGACCAGCTGCTCGGTCTTCTGGCGGACAAGGCGCGGCTGGAAGGCCTGTCTGAGGCGGGGCAGCGCGCATCCCTCCAATACGACTGGGAGGTCGTTGCCGACAAGGTGTTCGAGGTGTACAGGCTCGCGATCGACATGGGAAGCCCCGCAGCCTCGGGGACTCGACGAACGCGGGACCTCATCCGAGGCCGCCAGGAGCACCAGGAACGAGAGCAATGATCCATCTCACGCCCTTCGTGATTACCGTCGTTCTCCTTGCCCTCGTCGCCGTCTCCGTCGTGGTTGCCATCGCGGTGAGTCGAGCCAGGCGCCTCGACCGCCTCCACCAGCGAATCCTCGCCTCTCGCGACGCACTCTCTCGGCTGCTCGTACGACGTGCGTCGGAGTTGGAACTCCTGGCGCACACGGCATCCCTCGATCCCGCGCTGGGCGGAACACTTCTCGAAGCGGCGCGCGCATACATTCGCGACGGTGGCGACCAGTTGACGACAGACGGCCTGGATCGGCGCACCCCCGGACAACGCCAGGCCGACCGGGTTGAGGTGAGCGCCCGCCTCGAACGGGCCTCCGCGCTGTCGCGGGCGATCCGCGACGGCCTGTCGAGCGCCGTTCGTTCTGACGTTGGGACCGACCCCGAAGGCGCTGCCAGGCTTGAGGCACTCGACGCCACGTGCTATCGCATCGAACTCACTCGCAACGTCCACAACGTCGACGTTGCGGGCGTTCGAGCTCTGCGTTCCACACGAATGGTAAAATTGCTCCGGCTCGCGGGGCACGCGCCCATACCTGAGCCCATTGACTTTGACGACGACACGCACACGGGCGGACGGGGATACTGACATGGATGCGAGCCACTGGGGCGGGCCGGGAGAAGACTACCGGCTGAGCAAGATCAGCAGCGCCAGTATCAACGCGTCGAATGGTATCACCGCGCCCGCCCCCGACGATGCCGCGCCGGTGTGGCAGCCCCCGAAGGCGCCGCGGTCCTTCCCGGTTCTCGAGGTCGTCGTGACCGTCCTCGGAGTCCTCGGGATGATCGGGCTCATCGTCCTCATGCTCAACCCAGCCTCGTCCGGGCTCCTCTCGCTCGCCAAGACGACGCTGCTGTCCGTCCTCTCGCTCCTGATTGTCGGCGGATTCCTCCTCTTCATCGACCGTTGGGAACCCGAACCCTGGAAGACCAAGGGGGCTTTGCTCCTGTGGGGAGCGGGGGTTGCGACGCTCTCCTCGGGCATTATCAATACGGTGCTGGAATCCAACGTTGCCCTCACGATCGGCGATGCTTCCCGAGCAGGCGCGGTGGGAGCGACCTTCATCGCGCCCCTCGTCGAAGAGACGTTTAAGGGGCTGGGGGTCCTGATCGTCGTCATCGCGAGGAGGAACCGCATTAGTTCGGTTCTCGATGGCATCGTGTATGCGGGTTTTTCGGCCGCCGGCTTCATGTTCGCCGAAGACGTCCTCTACTACTTGCGCGGCGACAATCAGGGCACAGCGCAGCTCGTCATGCTCGTCCTCATACGTGGCTTTGCCAGCCCCTTCGTCCACGCGATGGCCACGTCCATGACGGGAATCGGACTCGCGCTCGCGCTCCTAAAGTTCAAGAACGGATGGGCCAAGGCGGGCATCGTCTTCGTCTTTTGGTGCTGCGCGGTGCTGATCCACTTCGCATGGAACGGCGCGTCCGTATTTCTCGGCCGTCTCTTTATCCTGTTCTACTTCGTCGTCGAGGTGCCCGCCTTTATCGTGTGGGCAGCCCTGCTCCTGCGAGCCGCCAGCAAGGAGCGCGACAAGATCCGCCGAGGCCTGATTCCCTACGTGCGCACCGGCTGGGTCCTGCCCGGTGAGGTCACGATGGTGACGGATAGACGCTCGCGTAGGGCCGCGATCACGTGGTCCGCGAAGGGGGGACCGCAGTCCAAGCGTGCCATGCGCTCCTTCCTGAGGTGCCTTCCTTGCCTGGGGCTTGACCAACACCTCATGGCCAAACACGGGCCCGATGCCGCCCGCATCGAACACGACCGCCGCATCCTCACTGAGGCCGTCGCGAGTCGCCGCGAGTTTCTGCGCCTGACATCCATCGCGGAACAACAGCAGGATGTGACGAAGGCTGTGTCTTCCCTGGCGCAGACCGCCTGAACGAGACAGGAGAGGCAATGACGAGTAGTCCGCAGATTCCCGGACCCCCACACCCCCCTGAGCCGCGCTCCCAGAGGGGAGAAAGCACAGCGCCCATTCCGCAGCCGGAGGCTTCCCCCCGCGCGTCCTCCTCGCCGATTCCCCAACCCGCCGCTCCCTCGACCCGCGCGCCGATACCATCGCCGCCGACATCCGGCGACTCGATGCCGGAGCAGGGGCAGACGCACGGCTCGGTGCGTCGGCCGCAGGCCCACGACGCGCGGGCGGGACGGTCATTTCCTCAGACCGGTATCCCAACCCCGGTGGCAAGCGCTCCCGCCGCCGTCCCACAGGCTTCCGGCACGTCCGGCTTCGCCCCGCAGACTTCCGGCACGTCCGGCTTCGCCCCGCAGGCGGTGGGCGCACCCCAGGGTGCGCCCACCCAGTTCACCCCAGCCTTTCAGCGCTTTGTCGATGCGGGTCCCTCCATGCCTGCGCCCGGAGCCGTCCAGTACCCGCAGGTCGCCCCGCAGGCTGTGCACACCTGGGCGCTGCCAACAACCGCGAAGAAGCTACCGGTGTTCGAGGCCAGCGTCGTCGGTGCGGGCCTGGCCCTCATGCTTGTTGGCATGTACTCCTATCTAGCCGCCAGCGGTCCCTTCATTGGACTCTTTCTCACGATCGTCTGCCTGGTTCCCCTGTGCATCATCATCCTCTTCCTGCAATTCGTTGACCGCTTCGAACCCGAACCCTGGTGGACCAAGATCGCGGCCTTCCTGTGGGGCGGGGGAGTCGCCATCTTCTTTGCAGGTTTGAGCAACGCACTCGGTGGGGCGTTCGTCGCCGGCGCGACCGGGGATGCCTCCATCGCAAGCGCATCCACTGCTGTTGTCTTTGCCCCCATCGGTGAGGAGCTCCTCAAGGCTCTTGCCGTCGTCGTCATTGTCGTGGCTCGACGCAACCAGATTTCCTCGCCCCTCGACGGCCTTGTCTATGCGGGTTTCTCCGCCGCCGGTTTTTTGGTCGTCGAAGACTTCGAGTACTTCTTGAAGGCGTTGGCCGACGGAGTATTCGCGCGCACATTCTTCATCCGCGTATTTATGGGCGTCTTTGGACACGTCATGTACACGACGTGCACGGGGTGGGCGATCGGATGGGCGGTCACGCGAGCCCGCTCGGCCGCGGCAGGAATCGGCGCGGTCTTCTTCGGGTACTTCATCGCGGTCTCCCTCCACGGCCTGTGGAATTCGATGGGCTACATCGCCGGTAGCACGCAGGGGTACTACGTCCTCTACGCCGTCCTCCAGGTGCCGATCTTCGTGTGCTGGCTCGTCTTCGTCGGCCTGGCGATCCGGCGGGAACGGCGGGACACGGCGGCCGGTCTCATCCCCTATGTGCACCAGGGCTGGGTGCTGGCCAGCGAAGTTCAGATGGTCTGCGACCCGGCGATGCGACGCAACGCGCTGACCTGGATATCGGGAGGTGGTCCGGCGGCTAAGAGGTCCTTGAAGAACTTCATGTACGCTCTGGCGTCGCTCGGGCTGGACCAGGTGGTGATGAATGTTCGAGGACCCGAACCGGGGCGTATCCAATCGACGCGCGAGACGCTCCAGCAGGCAACCGAGGAACGCCGCAGGTTCCTGGGGCTCATGGGGATGGGATGAGCCACCGGGCCACCGCTCATCATGGGGCGTTCACCGCCCGCTCATAGGCGGCGCATAGGAATATGCCCCACGATTGAGGCGACAGAAAGGAAACCTACGTGACTCATGCTCCCTCGAGCCGCCGCAGATCCATGGCGGCGACCATCAGTTCCCTTGTTCTCATTGCCGTGAGTGTCCCGTGCTCCGTGTACGAATTCAAGCGCACCTTTGAAGGCGTCACCTCCGCAACCGATGCGTGGCTCGCGGTTGGTGCCTCAAGCCTGAGCGCGATCGTGGGCCTGATCTTCCTCGCATGGCTCGCGCGCCTACGCCCCAGCGCCCTGGCCTGGATCGCGGCATTCGCATGGGGAACGGGCGGCGCGCTGATCATTTCCGGCTTCGGCAACGGAATCGTTGACCCGGCCATTGAGGCGAGCGGGCTGGCCGAATCGACGGCCGAGTTCGTGACCTCGGTCGTGACGGGGCCGGTCATCGAGGAAATCGCCAAGGCAATCGGCGTCATCGTCCTGGTTCTCGCGGCGCGGCGCCTGCTCACTCGCCCCGCCCAGGGCGCAGTACTCGGCGCTCTCGTCGGGCTCGGCTTCGCCTGGGGTGAGGACGTCGGCTACTACCTGAGCGCACTCGACGACGGCATCAGCGGCCTGTGGGAGTCGTTCCTGGCCCGAGCTCTCCTCGGCGCCTTCGGACACGCCATCTTCACTGCCGTGTGTGGCTACGCCCTGGCGTGGGCTCTCACCCGGGCAGTGCGGCCGCCGCAGGCGATCCTTGCGGGGATCGGCGGCCTGACCGCCGCAATGCTCGTGCACGCTCAGGCAAACGGCGTGGGCCTTGTCGCACCCGAGGACTCGTGGAACCTGACCTACGGCGCGATCGAGTTGCCCGTGCTCGCCATCGGGCTCGTCCTGCTCGTCTGGGGGATGCGTCGGCGCCACGATACCCTGGAGGCATGAGCGCACTCGACTGGCCGCTGGACGCGGACGGCTATCCCCACAGGGAGGCCGCCCGCGTCCTCCTCTTCGACGACGCTGGTCGTCTTCTCCTGGCGAAGGGACATGACGAGGACCAACCCGAGCGACACTGGTGGTTTACGATCGGTGGGGGGATCGAGGAGGGAGAGGAGCCGCGCGTCGCGGCGGTGCGCGAGGTACGTGAAGAAACGGGGCTTCGGCTGAGGCCGGAAGACCTCATCGGCCCCGTCCTGTACCGGCGCGCAGAGTTCGACTTTCTGGCCGTCACCGCACGCCAGGACGAGTGGTTCTTTGTCGCTCACGCGCCGTCAACCACCCTGAGCAGGCGGGGGTGGACGCAGCTGGAACGCAGCGTCATCGACGCCCAACGATGGTGGGATATTGACGAGGCCGAAGCGCAGATAGAGGACGATCTCTACCCCGCGCGGATCCTTCAGTACGCGCGGCAATGGCGCGGCGGGTGGGATGGGCAGATGATCCGGTTAACCGACGCTCGAGAACCCTAGCGGGGTGCTTGTCCGTCGCCGCTCAGGCCGAGCGGAGCGATCGCGCGTGACAGGTCGGGGACGTTCAACTGAATGCCGACCCGCTCGCGTACCCGCGGCTTGGCGCAAAAGGCAATGCCGACCCCCGCCTGACGGAGCATGGGAACATCGTTGGCTCCGTCTCCGATGGCGGCCGTGCGCTCCAGGGGCAGACCCAGCGAGGACGCCCACGAGCGCAGGCACTCGACCTTGACATCGGCTGTCACGATGCGACCGAGCACACGACCGGTCAACACGTGGTCGCGCACCTCCAGGCGGTTAGCGGCGTAGAAGTCGATGCTGAGCGAAGCAGCCAGCGGAGCGACCACCTCCTCGAATCCACCCGACACCACCGCGAATCGCGCGCCCGAGCGGTGAGCGGCCTCGATGAGCTCCCGAGCCCCGCGCGTTGGCGTAATCGCCGTGAGAACGCGGGCGAAGACGGAATCTCGCACTCCTTTGAGTGTCGCAACCCTCTGCCGAAGCGACTGCTCGAAGTCGAGCTCGCCGTTCATTGCTCGCGCTGTTATCTGCGCGACCTGTCGCCGGGTGCCCGCGGCCTCGGCAAGCTCCTCGATGACCTCCTGGCAGATGAGGGTGGAATCGACGTCGGTGACGACGAGGCCGGGCGCACCGTCGCGGAAGAGACGCGGCGCACCCGGCTCGTCGATCAGGAGAGCGGAACTCACTTGCGAACGACCATCCCCTTGGGAACCACCGTGATCCCAGACTCGGTGACGGTGAAGCCCCGCTCGCGATCGCGTTCGAGGTCGACGCCGACGGTCGCCCCTTCTTCGACGACAACGTTCTTGTCGAGAATCGTCTTGACGACCTTCGACGAACGGCCGATGCGGGTTCCATTCATGATGACCGAGTCACTCACCTGCGCCCAGGAGTGGACGTAGGTGTTGGGGGAGACCACCGACCGGTAGACCTCGCCGCCGGATATGATGACGCCCGGTGACACGAAGGAGTCGATTGCGTGACCGATACGCGAACCCTGATCGCCGTAGACGAACTTCGCCGGCGGCAGCGCCCCGTTCATCAGAGTCATGGTCGGCCAGTCCCGGTTGTATAGGTTGAACACCGGGTGGACGCTGATCAGATCCATGTTCGCCTCGTAGTAGGCGTCCAGGGTTCCGACGTCGCGCCAGTAGTCACGATCGCGGTCGGTGGACCCGGGCACGTCGTTGTCTTGGAAGTCGTAGACGCCGCATTCCCCGCGCTCGACGAACCAGGGAATGATGTTGCCGCCCATGTCGTGCTTGGAATCCGGATCCTTTGCGTCCTCGCGCAGGGCGTTGACGAGGTCCGCCGTGGTGAAGACGTAGTTGCCCATGGAGGCCAGGACCTTCCTCGGATCGTCGGCGAGACCCTGCGCGTGCTTGGGCTTCTCCAGGAAGTTCTTGACGGTGCCACCGTCGGCGTCAATGACGCCCAGTGCCGGGGCCAACTCGATCGGCTGACGGATCCCGGCCACGGTGGCGGGCAGGCCCGAATCGATGTGGTGCTGGACCATCTGCGAGAAGTCCATGCGGTAGATATTGTCCGCGCCGATGATGACGATGTACTCGGGCTGTTCATCGTCGACGATGTTCAAGGACTGGTAGATCGCGTCCGCGCTGCCCAGGTACCAGTGCGGACCGCGACGCTGCTGGGCGGGAACAGGGGCGATGAAGTTGCCGAGAAGGGGCGACGTGTACCAGGTCTTGGTGACGTGGCGGTCGAGCGAGTGCGACTTGTACTGCGTCAGCACGACGATCTTGAGGTAACCGGAGTTGACGATATTCGACAGCGCGAAATCGATGAGGCGGAAGTGTCCCCCGAATGGAACGGCCGGCTTCGCGCGGTCTGCCGTCAGTGGCATCAGTCGCTTACCTTCACCGCCCGCGAGAACAATTGCCAAAACGTGGTTCTTTGCCATGCGGCACCCCTTCGTTGGTCCTGAGGACCTGCATCGGCGCAGATCCGTGGGTGTGGTCACACTGTATTACAAATGTCTATCGATTGCTACGTCGTCTCGTTTTGACCTGGAGGGACATGACATCGGATACGATGGGCTTCAAGCGCTGCTACTGTCGGAAGGACCACATCATGCGCGTTGATCTGCTTACCCGCGAGTATCCCCCCCACGTCTACGGCGGAGCCGGTGTCCACGTCCTTGAGCTTGCGAAGGTCCTGCGTGGACTGGTCGATGACCTGCGGGTGCAGGCGTTCGACGGCCCGCGTGAACCCGGAACGGATGGCGCCGAGCCGGGAGTGAGTGGACACGACGACCTGCCCGAGCTGGCCGGAGCCAATCCCGCCCTGCGCACGCTCGGTGTTGACCTCGAGATTGCCGCGGCCTGCGACGGAGCAGACCTGGTGCACTCCCACACGTGGTATGCGAATTTTGCGGGCCACGTTGCCTCCCTCCTCGGCGATATTCCGCACGTGATCTCCGCTCACTCCCTGGAGCCCCTGCGCCCCTGGAAGGCGGAGCAGCTCGGGGGTGGGTACCGCCTGTCCTCCTACGTCGAAAAAACGGCCTACGAATCCGCCGCCGCCATCATTGCCGTATCCAACGGAATGCGCGAGGACATCCTGCGCTGCTACCCGGCGGTTGACCCTCAGCGCGTCCACGTGATCCACAACGGCATCGACCTGGGCAAGTGGCATGCGCCGTCCGGGGCTGAGGGTGAGGAGCTGCGTGCGCGTGTCCTCGCCGAACACGGGATCGATCCGACTCGCAGGACGGTCGTGTTCGTCGGGCGCATCACCCGGCAGAAGGGGCTGCCTTACTTCCTGCGTGCGGCGCAGCTGTTGCCCGACGACGTGCAACTCGTCCTGTGCGCCGGCGCGCCCGACACCCCCGAGATCGCGGCTGAAGTGGAGGGCCTCGTCAACGACCTTCGCTCCCGCCGTTCCGGAGTCGTCCTGATCTCCGAGATGCTCCCGCAACCCGAGGTCGCCGCGATTCTGGCCTCCGCGCAGGTCTTTATCACCCCCTCGGTGTACGAGCCCCTCGGGATCGTCAACCTTGAGGCGATGGCCCTCGGACTGCCGGTCGTGGGGACCGCCACCGGCGGAATCCCGGATGTCATCGTCGACGGTGAGACGGGATACCTGGTGCCCATCAAGCAGAAGCAGGATGGCACGGGCACCCCCCTCGACCCTCGCGCGTTCGAAGAGGCCATGGCCGATCGCCTGATCCGCGTCCTCGACGATCCGGCGCTGGGTCGGCGGATGGGCGAGGCGGGTCTTGCCCGCGCCCGCGAGCACTTCTCGTGGCAAGCGATCGGCGTCAAGACCGCCGACCTTTATCGTTCGCTCGTTGAGGGCGCACCTCGCAACCAACACGACTAGGCTTGATGCATGACTTACGTCCTCAATCTTTCTCACGTGTCCATCCAGCGGGGGGACACGCAGGTGCTCTCCGACGTCTCGTGGTCGACGCGTCCGCGTCAGCACTGGGTGATCGTCGGTCCCAACGGTGCTGGCAAGACCACGCTCGCGCGGGTCGCGTCAGGCAGGCTCACCCCCGATGCCGGGGAAGTCACGCTCTCGGGCGCCAACCTGTGCGACGCGGATCCCGCCGAGATCGCGACCCGTGTGGGTTTGGCCTCGGCCGCCGTGGGCGCGAAGATTGTCCCCACCCAGTCGGTGCTCGATACCGTTCGTAGCGCCGCGTGGGGGGTTGCTGTCGCCCACGACGAGGAGTACGAGCAGATCGACGATGAGCGAGCCCGAGCCCTCATGGAGATCTTCGGCGTCGACGGCCTCGCGCAGCGCGAGTTTGCGACCCTGTCCGAGGGGGAGGCGCAGCGGGTACTTCTCGCGCGCGCACTCATGACCGACCCCGAGGTCCTCGTCCTTGACGAACCCACCTCGGGCCTCGATCTCGGTGCGCGCGAGCTGTTGATCGGTGCATTGGCGGAGATCATGGCGGGGTCGAAGTCCCCGCAGATTGTTCTGGTCACCCACCAGATCGAGGAGATCCCTGCGGGAGTCACGCACTGCGCGATCATGTCCGCGGGGACGATAGCCCACCAGGGGCCCATCGACGATGTCCTCACGGGAGTCACGCTCTCCGAGGTCTACGGCATGCCTCTCCTCGCCGGTCGGAACGAGGGGCGCTGGTGGGCCAGAGGCGTCACCGACTAGGAGAGGGGAACGAGGATGAATGTCTGGCTGCTGTGGATTCTCGCCGCCGTCGTGTGCGGCATCATCGAGGTGATGAGCGTCAGCTTCGTGTTCCTGATGTTCGCCATCGGAGCGTTGGCCGCCGGCGTCGCGGCCGCTCTCGGTGCGAGCGTGTTTGTTCAGGTCATCGTTTTTGCGGTCGTCTCCCTGGCTCTTCTCGCCCTCCTACGCCCGTTTCTCAAGGGACGCATCGACCGCTCCGGAGGCTATGTGAGGACCAACACCGATGCGCTCATCGGGAAGACGGCCTACGTGACCGAGGCCGTGGGGGAGCGCCACGGTCGCGTTCAGTTTTCGGGCGGCGAGTGGAGCGCGCGCACGGAGGGGGAGGAGTTGGCGGTGGGGACGCAGGTGAGTGTCGATCGCATCGACGGTGCGACGGCCGTGGTCAGTGCCCTCGATTCGTCGTCTCACCCGCCGATGCGTCCAACGGCTGCTCCCTCAGAGTAGTCTGATAAAACAGTTAGTTCCTGACAGAGAGGAAGAACCCATGGACTCGTATGAGGTCATTGGCAACGTGGCGGTGCTCGTCACTCTTGCCCTCGTGGTGTTCGTTGTTATCGCGCTCGTGCGCGCGGTGCGCATCGTTCCACAGTCCCAGGCGTACGTCGTCGAGAGGCTGGGGCGTTTCCAAGCCGTCATGCAGGGCGGCTTCCACCTCCTGGTTCCCTTCGTGGATCGCGTCGCCGCGCGTATCGACTTGCGTGAGCAGGTGGCGAACTTCCCGCCTCAGCCGGTCATCACGGCGGATCAAGCGATGGTCTCGATCGACTCCGTCATCTACTTTCAGATCACGGATCCGCGCAGCGCGACCTACGAGGTGACCAACTTCCTCCAGGCGATCGAACAGCTCACAGCCACCACCCTGCGTAACCTCATCGGGTCGCTGGACCTGGAGCAGACGCAGACCTCCCGTGAATCCATCAACAAGCAGCTTCGTGGCGTGCTGGATGAGGCCACGGGCCCCTGGGGTATTCGGGTCACGCGCGTTGAACTGAAGTCGATTGAGCCGCCGCCGCGCGTCCTGGCTGCCATGGAGCAGCAGATCACGGCCGAGCGCACCAAGCGCGCCACGATCCTGACCGCCGAGGCCGAGCGCGAGGCGCAGATCAAGAAGGCCGAAGGCGCCAAGCAGGCGGCCGTGCTCGCTGCCTCTGCCCAGCAGGAGGCTCAGGTCCTGCAGGCAAAGGGCGAGAAGGAGGCGCTGATTCTTCAGGCCGAGGGCGCCCGACAGGCCCAGATCCTGCGCGCGCAGGGTGAGTCCGAGGCTATTGCGACCGTGTTCGCCGCGATCAACGCGGGGCACGCGACTCCCGAGCTGCTCTCCTACAAGTACCTCGAGATGCTGCCCAAGATTGCAGACGGACAGGCGTCCAAGCTGTGGATGCTTCCCTCCGATCTGACGGGCGCGCTGGAGTCCATCTCCAAGGGCTTCGGCCTGGGCAAGTAGACTGGTCGCTACGAGGCCGGGCCGACCGCAGCCCCTGCGGTCGGCCCGGCCTGCCATCTGCGAAAGGACAGCGGTGGATTCGCATCAGGAGTACGTGCTGCGCGAGGTCGCGCAGAAGAACATTCGCTTCATCAGGCTGTGGTTCACAGACGTCGCGGGCGTCCTGAAGTCGATTTCGATCGACCCAGGAGAACTCGAGGACGCCTTCGATGAGGGCATCGGCTTCGACGGCTCGGCTGTCGAGGGTCTGACCCGCGTCTTTGAATCCGACATGCTCCTCAAGCCCGACGCCTCGACGTTCCAACTGCTGCCGTGGCGCACGAGCGAGGAGCCGGTCGCCCGCATGTTCTGTGACGTGCTGATGCCCGACGGGCGACCCGCTCCTTCGGATCCCCGCGGTGTCCTGGAGCGCGCGGTGGGGCGCGCCGCCGACGCCGGGTTTCGGGTGATGATGCACCCGGAGATCGAGTTCTACCTGCTGCGCCAGCCGGTCACTCCCGAGCGGATGATCCCGGTCGACCAGGCGGGCTACTTCGACCACGTCGCGCGCGGGGACTCCAACGACTTCCGGCGCCGTGCTGTACGCATGCTTGAGGACATGTCGATCCCCGTGGAGTTCTCCCATCATGAGGGGGGACCGGGCCAGAACGAAATCGACCTGCGGGCCGTGGACCCCGTGCGCGCTGCCGACAACATCATGACGGCGCGCACCGTCATCGAGGAGGTCGCGCTGCGCGAGGATTTAGTGGCGACGTTCATGCCCAAGCCCTTCATTGAGCATCCCGGCTCGGGCATGCACACCCACCTGTCCCTCTTTGAGGGCGAGGAGAACGCCTTCTTTTCCCCGTCCGGACAGTATCGCCTCTCGGCCACCGGCAGGCACTTCATCGCCGGAATCCTCGCTCACGCCGAGGAGATCGCGGCCATCACCAACCAGCACGTGAACTCCTACAAGCGGCTGTGGGGTGGGGGAGAGGCGCCCGCCTACGTGTGCTGGGGACACCTGAATCGCTCGGCCCTCGTGCGCGTCCCCCTGTACAAACCCAAGAAGAGTGCCTCGGCTCGCATCGAGTACCGCGCGCCCGATCCAAGCGCGAACCCGTATCTGGCTTTCGCCGTCCTGATCAGCGCAGGCCTGGATGGCATTGAGCACAAGATGGAACTCATGCCCGAGGCCGAGGACAACGTGTGGGACCTGTCGGATCGTGAACGCCAGGTGATGGGGATTCGCGCCCTTCCCGCTTCGCTCTCGGACGCCGTCCGCGCGATGAAGAAGTCCGATCTGGTCGCCGCGACGCTCGGAGAGCAGGTCTTCGACTACGTGATCCGCAACAAGCGCAAGGAATGGATCGAGTACCGTCGCCAGATTACGCGCCAGGAGATCGAGCAGTTCCTCAAGGTCGTTCCCAGGTGACCCCCGACGAGCTTCGGGTCGCCGGCTTCTTGGACCCGCGACGCGCCCTGAGCTTTCTCGACGAGCTCCCGGGCGAGCGCAGCGAGTGGGCGCGGGACATCGGCGCCTGCGCGGACCCGGACCAGGCGCTCCTGCAGATGATCCGTCTGCACGAGGCCGCCCCCGGACTCGTGTGCGCGCTGGCGGGGGATCCTTCCAGCAGGCGTCGCGTGTGCGCCGTGCTGGGGGCAAGCCAATGGCTCGGTGACTACGTCATCGCCGACCCGCGGCGCGCCTGGGCCATCAACGAGGAACCGGGCGAGGTCGGCGACGCGCTCGCCGCGGCCGTCGGGGCGAGGCGCGTGGCCTCGGGAGCGCTCGTGGCTGCGGAGCACGCGTGCGCGGACGACCTGCGGGCAGCCTACCGCCGGGTTCTGCTACACCTGGCCGCCGACGATCTGACGAGCGAGGACCCCGAGGCTGTGATGCCCGCGGTGGGGCGTCGCATCGCCGATCTTGTCGACGCGACGCTTCAGGGGGCCCTCGCCCTCGCCCGGCGCGACATCGACCCACGGGGGCAGGTTCCCATCTCGATCATTGCCATGGGCAAGACCGGGGCGCGCGAACTCAACTACGTCTCGGATGTGGATGTCCTGTACGTGACCCAGGGGCAGGCGGGTGAGGAAGAACGGGACACGCTGGAGATCGCCACCCGGCTCGCCGCCGCCACGGCCTCGGCGTGCTCGGGGCCCGGAAACGAAGCCCCCCTGTGGACGGTGGATGCCAACCTGAGGCCCGAGGGGAGAAATGGCGCGCTCGTGCGCACGATCGAGTCCTATCGGCGCTACTGGCAGGAGTGGGCGCAAGCCTGGGAGTTTCAAGCGCTGCTCAAGGCCCGCGCCTGCGCCGGCGACGATGAGCTTGGTCGCGCCTTCGAGGAGGCAGCCCACCCCTACGTGTGGAGCGCGGCCAAACGCGAGGGGTTCGTCGAGGCGGCGCGCGCGATGCGGCGGCGCGTCGAGGACAACATCTCGCGCTCCCACGCCTCACGGGAACTCAAACTCGGGCGAGGGGGATTGCGTGACGTCGAGTTCACCGTCCAGCTGCTGCAGCTCGTCCACGGTCGCACCGACGCGTTCCTGCGCGTGCCCTCGACGCTCGACGCGATCGATGCCCTGAGCGAGGGAGGATACATCGCCCGCAGCGATGCCGCCGACCTGGCCTCCTGCTATCGTTTCCTGCGAGCGGTCGAACATCGCACCCAGCTGCCGCGCATGCGCCGCACCCACCTGATCCCCGATAAGGACGCCGAATTGCGTGTCCTGGGTCGCGCCATGGGAGCCCGGCGCTTCCCCGACGCCGCCTCCATGAGCGCCGCCATCGATGAGGTGCGTGAGCGGGTGCGGGCCCTGCACGAGGACGTCTTCTATCGCCCGATCGTTGCCGCGACGGCATCGCTTCGCGACGACGAGGTTGTCCTGCACGCCGAGGGGGCTCGCGACCGCCTCGCCGCCATCGGCTACCGCGACCCCAGCGGCGCTCTGACTCACATCGCGGCCCTCACCCGCGGCACGACCAGGCGAGCGGTCATCCAGCGTCATCTCCTTCCCGTGTTTATCTCCTGGCTCGCCGCCGGCGCCGACCCGGACATGGGGCTGAGGAACTTCCGCATCCTGTCCGAGGATATTGGCGACTCCCACTGGTATCTGGCTCTCCTGCGAGACTCGGGGGTGGCCGCCCGCCGTCTCATGAAGATGCTGCCCAACTCCCACTGGATCGCCGACGCCCTCGCCAAGCGTCCCGAGGCGGTTGCCTGGCTCGACGACGATGCCGAGCTCGCTCCACGGGACCTCGGCCGGCTCGGCCGCGAGCTCCGGGCGCTGATCGAGCGCCACGAGGATGCCGAGGACGCGGCGGCGCGCGTGCGCGCGGTGCGAACCCGGGAACTCACGCGGTGCGCGATGAGCGACCTGCTGGCCGGGATCGATCCGCGCGGCCACGCGATCGCGGACGCAGCGGACACCGCTCTCCTGGGGGCACTGGAGATCGCGGAGCGCGAGGAGGCCGCCCGGTGGGGGAGCCCGCGTGCCCGCGTCGCCTTCATCGCCATGGGCCGCTACGGGGGCAGGGAGTGCTCCTACGCCTCCGACGCCGATGTCATCGCCGTGCACGAGGCGGTGGGCGACGCCACGCCAGCCGACGCCGCGGCCAGCGCGACCGCCATCGTGAACCGCGCGAAGAAGCTTCTCGGCTCCGCGACCAGCCAGCTCGGACTCGCCGTCGATCTTGGCCTGCGCCCGGAAGGGAAGAACGGTCCGATGAGTAGGACCGTGGAGTCTCATCGGGAGTATGCCCGCAGGTGGGGATCGACGTGGGAACGCCAGGCCGCCGTGCGCGCCCGGCCAATCGGCGACACGCCGCTGGCCCGCCGAGCAGGGCAGCTCTTCGAGGAGATCGCCTACGGCGATGTGTCGCCCGCGGATCTGCGCGACATACGCCTGCTCAAAGCCCGCATGGAAAACGAGCGCCTTCCCCGCGGGATCGAGCCCTCCCGCCACGTCAAGCTCGGGCCGGGGGGACTCACCGATGTCGAGTGGACGATCCAGCTGATCCAGATGCGCCACGGGCGCATCACGCCGAGCCTGCGCACCCCCTCAACGACCGGCGCGATCGCGGCCGCGGCACGTGAGGGCCTCGTTGAGCCCTCGGATGCCGACACCCTGTTGGATGCATGGGACATGGCCACGCGCATCCGCGCCGCCAACGTCCTGGCGACGGGGAGGATGAGCGGTGTGAAGCTCGACGTGTTTCCGCGCGACAGTGCCGAGCTGCGTGCTCTCGCGGCCATTCTCGGTTACGGTAGCGGCGGGCTCAATGCCCTCGAGGAAGACTGGCTGCGCGCCGGGCGAAAGGCACGCGACGTGATGGAACGACTCTTTTGGGAGCAGCAGTGAAAATTGTCCTCGTACGGCACGGACAGACGCCCGCGAATCGACTCGGTGCCCTGGACACGGTGCGCCCGGGCCTCGGCCTGACCCCCGAGGGGCACGCCCAGGCTCAGCGCCTGGCGGATCGCTGGGAGGCCGAGGTCGCACCTGCCCCCACCGTCATCGCTCTGTCGGGACTTCAACGCACGCGCCTGACAGCAGCGCCCCTGGCGCGCGCCTACGGGCTCACGCCCCGCGTGTGCCCCGGCATCCGCGAGCTGCGCTCAGGCGACCTGGAGATGGCGGCCGACCCCGGGTCCCAGGTGCTCTACGTGCGCACGACGCTGTCGTGGTGCGCGGGCGACCTCGACAACAGGATGCCGGGCGGCGAGAGCGGCCGCGAGGCGTTGGCTCGCTCGCTGGAGACCGTGCGCCGCGTCGGCCTGGCCGCCCGCGAGGAGGCTGGGGACGAGGCCGTGGCCGTCTTCGTCATCCACGGGGCGCTCACGCGCCTGCTGGCCACCTGGCTGTCGGCCGACATCAACGAGGCCCTCGTGTCGACGCATTTCATGTCAAACGCGGGTACCTCCTCCTTCGAGTGGCCCGCCGACCTGGATCCGTCCTCGGCCGACGAACTGGCGAAGGCGCTGCGCGCCGTGACGTGGAATGACCGCCCCCTCGATCAGTGGTCCTGAGGCGGTGCCTGGTCCGGCGCAACGAAAGCTGAGACCCTGTACGGGAACGAGCGGTACATGAAGTAGTTCTCCAGGTAGGAGCGGTGCTCCTCGCAGGCCAGCCACGTCTTCTGGCGGGCGCGGTGGATCGCCGGGTTACGCCAGTCGATCCGGTAGATCGCCGCCTTCGTGCATTCGCGTGCCGAGCAGATGCCCGAGGCGCTTTCGACTCCCAGTGCCATGGTGTCCTCCCGGTGCGGTTACGCTTGGAAGTATGCCAACTCTCGTTCTCGTTCGCCACGCGCAGGCCGCCACGCCCTACCCCGATCACCTCCGCCCGCTGACCGACGCCGGGCGCGACCAGGCCGAGCGCCTCGGGCGCACCCTCGCCCGCGAGGTCGGTTCCTTCGACGTTGCCGTGTCCTCCGATGCGACGCGGGCGCGCCAGACCTTCGAAGCGATCGCTGGCCACGTGGGCGTGGGTAGCGCCTGGACGGACCGCAGTATCTACGACGCTGACGAGGCCGACATCATCACCCTCGCCCGCGGCCTGTCTGGCGCCTCGGCCCTCGTCGTCGGCCACGAACCCACGGTGTCCTTGGCGGCGGAGATCCTCTCGCGCGACGAGGATCGAGCAGCGGTCGCCAGGGGAGTGGCCACCGCAACCGCGATGGTCCTGACGTTCGATGGCCCCTGGGATCGTCTCGGGCCCGGTTCGTGCTCCATGCGTCTCTTCCTCACCCCGCCTGCGGGTCAGGCGAGCGGACGGAGGAGGCGGTGAGCGACCTGCGCGCCAGCGGCCGCCCGGCCGAGCGCGCCGAACGCGGGGGAGGATCGGCCACTCCCGGCCCGCTGTGACGGTGTTTACGTTTGTCCACGGCGGCGTTCCACACGTGGGGACCCTCCCCCTCAACGCGGTAGAATGTGGCGGTATCTATCCACCCAACAGGGAGAAGTGATGTCGGGACACTCTAAGTGGGCGACCACCAAGCACAAGAAGGCCGCTATCGACGCCAAGCGCGGCAAGCTCTTCGCGCGCCTCATCAAGAACATCGAGGTCGCTGCTCGCACGGGCGGCGGCGACCCTGCAGGCAACCCGACGCTGTACGACGCCATCCAGAAGGCGAAGAAGAACTCCGTCCCCGCGGACAACATCGACCGCGCCGTCAAGCGAGGCTCCGGCGCCGAGGCCGGCGGCGCGAACTACGAGACCATCATGTACGAGGGCTACGGCCCCAGCGGCGTCGCCTTCCTCGTTGAGTGCCTCACCGACAACCGCAACCGTGCGGCCTCCGACGTGCGCCTGGGCTTCACCCGCCACGGCGGCTCCCTGGCCGACCCCGGTTCGGTGTCCTACCTGTTCTCCCGTCGCGGCGTCGTTGAGGTCCCCGCCGCCGACGGCGTGGACGAGGAGTCCATCATGATGGCTGTTCTTGACGCCGGGGCGGAAGAGGTCGAGGACGCGGGCGAGCTCTTCGTCATCGAATCCGACCCGAAGGACGTGGTCGCGGTGCGCAGTGCCCTCCAGGAGGCGGGCATCGACTACGATTCGGCAGAGGTCCAGTTCGTGGCCTCCACGGAGGTTGAGCTTGATCTCGAGGGAGCCCTCAAGGTCAACAAGCTCATCGACGCCCTCGAGGATTCCGACGACGTTCAGAACATTTACACGAACATGTCGCTGTCGGACGAGGTCCGCGCGCAGCTGGAAGAGGCAGAGTGAGCATGAGCGAATCCACCGTCAAGCGCGAGGTTGGCACCCCCCAGGTCAAGCGCGGAATGGCGCAGATGCTCAAGGGCGGCGTCATCATGGACGTCGTGACCCCCGAGCAGGCCAAGATCGCCGAGGATGCCGGAGCCGTCGCGGTCATGGCCCTCGAACGAGTTCCCGCCGACATTCGCGCCCAGGGCGGCGTTGCCCGCATGTCGGATCCCGACCTGATCCAGGGCATCATCGACGCCGTATCCATCCCCGTCATGGCCAAGGCGCGTATCGGGCACTTCGTTGAGGCTCAGGTCCTTCAGTCCCTCGGAGTCGACTACATCGACGAGTCGGAGGTTCTCACCCCCGCCGATTACGCCCACCACATCGACAAGTGGAACTTCACGGTCCCCTTCGTGTGCGGCGCCACCAACCTGGGTGAGGCCCTGCGGCGCATCACCGAGGGCGCGGCCATGATCCGCTCCAAGGGCGAGGCTGGCACGGGAGACGTCTCGAACGCGACCACGCACATGCGTCAGATTCGCGACGAAATCCGTCACCTCACCTCCCTGCCGGAGGACGAGCTCTACGTGGCCGCCAAGGAACTGCAAGCCCCCTACGAGCTCGTCGCAGAGGTGGCCCGCGAGGGTCGCCTCCCGGTCGTCCTCTTCACTGCCGGGGGCATCGCCACACCCGCGGATGCCGCGATGATGATGCAGCTCGGCGCCGAAGGCGTCTTCGTCGGGTCGGGCATCTTTAAGTCCGGGGACCCGGCCAAGCGCGCGGCCGCCATCGTCAAGGCCACCACCTTCTACGATGATCCCGCCGTGATCGCCGACGTCTCTCGCGGGCTCGGCGAGGCCATGGTCGGCATCAACGTTGATGACATCCCGGTCGACCACCGCCTCGCGGAGCGCGGATGGTGACCATCGGCGTTCTCGCCCTCCAGGGCGACGTCGCAGAGCACGCGCGGGCGCTGGAGAACTCCGGTGCCCGCGCGCTGCTCGTGCGCAGGCAGGACGAGCTTGCCCGCGTCGACGGCCTCGTCATCCCCGGCGGCGAATCGACGACCATGTCCAAGCTGCTTGTCTCGTTCGGCCTCTTCGACGCCCTCGGCAAGCGCATCGCCGCGGGCATGCCGGTGTATGGGACGTGCGCGGGAATGATCATGCTTGCCTCCACGATCCTTGACGGACGCGACGATCAGCGTTGCTTTGGCGGGCTCGACATGGTCGTGCGTCGCAACGCCTTCGGACGTCAGATCGACTCCTACGAGGAGGATCTGGACGTTGAGGGCCTCGAGGGCGGCCCCTTCCACGCCGTCTTTATTCGTGCTCCCTGGGTCGAGTCGGTGGGCGAGGGGGTCGAGGTCATCGCACGTGCCGGAAACAGCGCAGACGGTCCGATAGTCGCGGTGCGCCACGGCACCGTCATGGCGACGTCCTTCCACCCCGAGGTCGGCGGTGACGACCGCATGCACGGCCTCCTCGTCGACATGGTCGCGCGCGCCTGATGCGCGTGATGGGCATCGACCCGGGGCTGACGCGATGCGGCCTGGGCGTCATTGACGTGGACCCGTCGCGGCGAGCCACCCTCGTCTATGTCGGCGTCGCCCGGAGCGACAAGGACCTTGCGACGCACTTCCGGCTGCGCACGATCGCGGACGCGATCGACGGTGTCATCGAACGCTACGCGCCCGAGGTGGTTGCGATCGAACGCGTCTTCGCCCAGGACAACCTGCAGTCCGTGACCACCACCATGCAGGTGATGGGTGCCGCCATGACGTGCGTGGGCCGTGCCGGCCTGCCCATGGCCGTGCACACTCCTTCCGAGGTAAAGTCCGCCGTCTCCGGCAACGGCAACGCTGACAAGGCGCAGGTGCAGACGATGGTTGCGCGCATCCTCGGCTTGGTAAAGGCCCCCAAGCCGGCAGACGCGGCGGACTCCCTCGCGATCGCGATCACGCACGCGTGGCGTGGTACCGGTCTGCTCGGTGCTCCGCAGGATTCCTCCGTCGCGGTGTCCCTCTCTGGGCGTCTGACGGCTCGCGGTTCGATGACTCCCGCTCAGCGCGCGTGGGCCGAGGCGCAGGCGGCGCAACGCCGCACCGGTGCCGTGGATCCTCGTCGCCGACGCGGCTAGAATCGTACATATGTTCGCCTTGCCCGGCGAGCGACCACGAACGAAAGGAACGTAGTGATCTCCATTCTGCGCGGCACGGTGGCGAGCACAGGCCTCGACCACGTTGATGTTGTCGTGGGAGGCATCGGCTTTCGTGTCCACGTGACTCCCGCCTGCGCCCAGGCGATGGCGCGGGACCGCGAGATCACGGTTCATACCTCGATGATCGTGCGTGAGGACTCAATGACCCTCTACGGCTTCGAGTCAAGCGACGAACGCGACGTCTTTGCTGCCCTGATGACGGTCTCGGGCATCGGACCCAAGATCGCCCTCGCCGCGCTCGCCGTCCTACGGCCCGACGACCTGCGCCGCGCCGTGCGAGACCAGGACCTGGCGGTGCTGCAGCGCATCCCGGGCGTGGGAAAGAAGTCCGCTCAACGCATGGCGCTGGAGATCGGCGACAAGCTCGGCAGCCCCGCGGCTCTGCCGGGAGCGGGGCCCACTCGTTCCGCGCCGCCCGCCGAGGACGCGGTGGCCGCCGAGGTGCGCGTCGCCCTCGTCGGCTTGGGCTGGTCCGAGACGCAGGCGTGCGCAGCCATCGAGAAGCTGGCGGGAAGCGGACTTGGCGCCTCCGACATGCTCCGCGCCGCGCTTGTCACCCTGGGAGGAAGCCGTGGCTGAAGACAGGAGCGGGGACGTCGACGCCATGCGTATCGTCGCACCCGACGCCGGGGACCTCGAGCGCGCGGCCGAGGCCGCCCTGCGTCCACGGAAACTCTCCGAGTTCGTCGGGCAGCGCGTCGTTCGAGGCCAGCTGCAGCTCGTCCTCGACGCGGCACGTATGCGCTCGGCCACCCCCGATCACGTCCTGTTGGCCGGACCGCCCGGGCTGGGCAAGACCACCCTCGCGATGATCATCGCCGCCGAGATGGGCACGTCGCTGCGCCTGACCTCGGGCCCGGCGATCCAGCACGCGGGAGACCTGGCGGCGATTCTCTCTGGCCTCCAAGAGGGTGACATCCTTTTCATTGATGAGATCCACCGCCTCGCCCGTACGGCCGAGGAAATGCTGTACCTGGCGATGGAGGACTTCCGCGTTGACGTCGTCGTTGGCAAGGGTCCGGGAGCCACGTCGATTCCGCTGACGCTGCCGCCCTTTACGGTGGTGGGAGCCACGACACGCTCGGGTCTCCTTCCCGCCCCTCTGCGCGACCGCTTTGGCTTCACCGCGCACCTGGAGTTCTACGAGACCGACGAGCTGCAATCCGTCGTCACCCGCTCCGCATCGCTGCTCGGATCACCCATCGACGCGCGCGCCGCCCACGAGATCGCGTCGCGTTCGCGCGGCACCCCGCGCATCGCCAATCGCCTCCTGCGCCGCGTCGTCGACTACGCGCAGGTGCACGGCGACGGACAGCTCACGCTCGACGCCGCCCGGGGTGCCCTCGAGCTCTTCGAGGTCGACCCCAGCGGCCTGGACCGCCTCGACCGCGCGGTCCTGGAGGCCGTGTGTCGGCGCTTCGCAGGTGGACCGGTCGGGCTCACGACCCTGTCGGTGACCATCGGGGAGGAGGCGGAGACCGTCGAAACGGTGGCCGAACCCTACCTCGTGCGAGAGGGCTTCCTCGTACGCACCAACCGTGGGCGCATGGCAACCCCGCTCGCGTGGAGCCACCTCGGACTCACGCCGCCCGCCGGGGAGAGCGTGCTCTTCGACTAGCCGAGGCGGCAGCTTCGGTGACAAGCGGCGGTCCGATCGTGCTCGGAGGTGGGATACGCCGCGCCGCGTATTGATCGCTTAGGCTAAAACCCTCCTCGGGCATTAGACTGGCAAGGTGCGCTCACAGCGCCCGACCGTCATCGAAAGTGAATCAGCCTTTATGAACAACTACTTCCTGGTGCTCCTCATTGGCCTCATGGTCGTCTTCATGTGGTGGAGCTCGCGCTCGCGCAAGAAGCAAATGGCGCAGATGGAGCAGGAGAAGCGCGACCAGCTCGCAGCCGTCAAGCCCGGTGAGTGGGTCCGTACCCGCGTGGGTTTCTGGGGTCGTTTCGTTGACCTCGACGGCGATATCGTCGTCCTGGAAACCACCGATGGACACGAGATGTACTGGGAGCGGGAGATGATCGCCGAGATCGGCGCGGTGCCGCCGCTCGCCGAGAACGCCGACAACGAGACTCAGGAGAGCGCTGACGTGGAAGAGCCCACGGACGAGGCCGACACCGTCCTGGGGCTCGACGAGTCGGCTCGTGACGGGGCCAGCGCCTCCGAGCCCGACGAGCAGCAGAAGTAACACAAGGCTGAACGGAAAGTAGAACCGTGGCATCACACAAGCGACGCCCAGTGCGCGCGCTCGTGACGCTCATCGTCGCCATCGTGGCGGCGTGCGCGGCACTGGCGATCGGGCACTTCACCAAGGGTGTGTCCCCGTACCCCGACCTCGCTCTTGACCTCAAGGGCGGGACCCAGCTGATCCTGACTCCCACCGTGACAGGGGATGGGCAACGCGAGATCACCGACGACGACATCACGCAGGCGATCTCGATCATCCGTAATCGCATTGACGCCTCGGGCGTGTCCGAGTCCGAGATTTCCTCCTTGGGTAACTCGAACATCATGGTGTCAATCCCCGGCACGCCCTCCCAGGAGCAGCTCGATCTCATTCGCTCCTCCTCTCAGATGAACTTCCGCCCCGTGCTGCGCATCGGCGCGGCGCAGGGCGTCATTCAGAATCAACCCTCCCAGACCGAGGTCGGTCAGTCGGGAACTCAGTCGGGCGAGCAGTCCGGCGCGCAGTCGGGGGAGGACAGCCAGAGCGGATCGTCCTTGAGCGGCGCTGACCACGCCGCCCAGTCGGGCGGCGTCCAATCCACCGCTCTCGATGCTGCCACGGCGATGAGCACGGCCGACACCGATCACGACGGCACCCTGTCCGACACGCCCGTGACGACGCCCGAGAACGGTTCCGACCTGGCGTGGGTCACCGAGCAGGTCATGTACGACTTCTTGACCCTCGATTGCTCGGCTGCGGCGGATGTGAAGCGCGTGGAGGGCCCCTCCGACAAGCCCTACGCCGCATGCGACGACTCCGGCCAGATCAAGTACATTCTGGGACCCGTGGCCGTGCCCGGATCCGACCTCAAGACGGCCAACGCGGGGCTGGCACGCAACTCCAATGGCCAGACGACCGGCCAGTGGGCCGTCTCGCTGCAGTTCAATGAGGCGGGCAAGGAGAAGTTCAAGGAGACCTCGACGATCCTCTACGGCTTCCACGATGCGGATGCCGCGGGTTCGTCCTTCTACCGCGGCCGTCCCGACCGCAACTCCTTCGCCGTCGTCCTGGACGGTACCGTCATCACCGCCCCCTCAATGAACGCCATTATTTCCACCGGGGAAGCGGAAATCACCGGTAACTTCACGGCGAAGTCGGCCTCGGCGCTGGCCAACCAGCTGAGCTTCGGGTCGCTCCCCCTGAACTTCGAGGTCGAGTCCGAGCAGCAGATCTCCGCCACGATTGGTACCGATCACCTCACGATCGGCCTGTGGGCGGCGCTCATCGGCTTCCTCCTCGTCATCGTCTACCTGATCTGGCAGTACCGTGGCCTGGCGGTCATCTCCGCCGGTTCGCTGCTGGTGGCCTCGGTCATCACCTACCTCGTCATCGCGCTCCTGTCGTGGGCGATGGGCTACCGGCTCTCGCTCGCAGGCGTTGCAGGCCTGATCATGGCCATCGGTGTGACGACGGACTCCTTCATCGTCTACTTCGAGCGCGTGCGCGACGAGGTGCGTGACGGACGTCCGCTGCGCGCCGCCGTCGAGGAAGGATGGGACCGCGCCAAGCGCACGATCCTCGTCTCCGACGCCGTCAACCTCGTTGCCGCCGTGGTGCTCTACCTCCTCGCCGTGGGCGGGGTCCAGGGCTTCGCCTTCACGCTGGGCGTCACGACGGTCATCGACATCGCAGTGATCTTCCTGTTCACCCACCCGATGATGGAGCTGCTCATCCGCACGCGCTTCTTCGGTCAGGGCCACAAGCTCTCGGGCCTGGACCCGGAGCACCTGGGCGCTAAGAATGCGCTCGTGTATGCGGGCCGCGGCCGCGTGGTCGCACGCGGAGAATCTGCGGACGTGCGAGAGACGGAAGAGGCAGCGGAGGGAACCTCGATCGCCGAGCGTCGCCGCGCGGCTCGACTGGCGGCCGAGCAGGCCGAGTCCTCAGCGGGCGCGGCCCAGGACGCCAGCCAGAGCGCGGGGCATGCCGCGACCCAGGAAGAGGAGAACTGACATGATGAGTTTTGCTCAGTGGGGTAACGCCCTGTACTCGGGCGACAAGTCCTACCGCGTTGTTCCCAACCGGAGAGTCTTCGTCGGCCTCGCCGCCGCCGTGATCGTCCTCGGCTTCGCGCTGGTGGGCATCATGGGCCTCAATCGCTCGATCGAGTTCACGGGGGGCTCTCAGTTCGACGTGGCGCACGTGAGCGACCAGAGCGAGTCCTTCGCGGCGCGCGCGGTGTCCGACACCGGCCTCGTCGAGGGGGCACCCAAGGTGACGCGCGTCGGGTCGGATTCGGTGCGAATCCAGACGACCTCCCTGGATTCGGGGCAGACCGCCACCATGCGCGAGGCGCTCGCAGGCGCGTACGGCGTTGACGTCTCGCAGGTGCAGTCCTCCTCGATCGGCCCCTCGTGGGGATCCTCCGTGACCACCAAGGCCGCCCAATCACTCCTCATCTTCATGGCGCTGGTCGCCCTCCTGATGACCGTCTACTTCCGGTCGTGGAGGATGGCAGCCTCGGCGCTCCTGGCGCTCCTGCACGACATCGCGGTCACGGTCGGCGTCTTCGCGATTCTGCAGGTGGAGGTCTCTCCGGCCACCGTGATCGGCTTCCTGACGATCCTCGGCTACTCGCTCTACGACACGGTTGTCGTCTTCGACAAGGTGCGCGAGCTGACCGGCGACGTCTACGAGCAGAAGCACTACACGTTCGCGGAGTACGTCAACCTCGCCGTCAACCAGACGATGGTCCGCTCGATCAACACCTCGGTCGTGGCGCTGCTTCCGGTCGGAGCTATCCTCGTGATCGGTTCACTTGCTCTGGGCCCCGGAACCCTCGTAGACATCTCGCTGGCCCTCTTCATCGGTATGATCGCGGGAACCTACTCCTCGATCTTCATCGCCTCCCCGCTGCTCGTGAGCTTCCAGGAGATGTCGAGCAAGACCCGCGAGCACGACGCGGCCGTTGAGCGCGAGCGCGCGGACCGCGCCGCGGGGGAGTCGGCCTCCGACGGCGAGTCCGTGAAGGTCGCCCCCATCAAGCCCGGCAAGCGGCTGGGCAACGACCGGCAACCCCAGAGGAAGAAGAGCCATCGATGATCGGTGAACTTGGCGAGCGCATCGCCACCCTCGTGCAGGACAACATGCTGGAGGTCCCGGACTTTCCAGAACCCGGCGTCCTGTTTCGCGACATTACCGAGCTGTTCGCCAACGGCCCGGCGTTCAAGGAACTCGTCGAACTCATTGGCGCCCGCTACGCGGGCCAGATCGACGCGGTCGGAGGGCTGGAATCGCGTGGCTTCATCCTCGGCGCGCCGGTGGCCGCGGAGCTTGGCCTCGGCATGCTCACGATCCGCAAGGCCGGCAAGCTGCCCGGCCACGTGATCGGGGTCGACTACGCGCTCGAGTACGGCACCGCCCGTATGGAGATCCACCCGGAGTCCGTTCGCCCCGGCCAGCGTGTCCTGATCATCGACGACGTTCTGGCCACGGGTGGAACCGCGCGGGCAGCGGTCGAGCTGCTGCGCCAGTGCGGGGCGTCGGTCGAAGCGGTGGCCGTCCTTCTCGAGCTCGATGCCCTGGGGGGCCGCTCCAAGCTTGTCGACATTCGAGTGGAGACTGCTCTGCACCTGTGAACGCCTGAGAATACGCGCGCCGGCGGGTCCGGGGATCGACGATCCCCGGACCCGCTCTTTCGTGGCTATCATGGGGGAATGAGCAGCGACGACACGACTTCAGGGTCCGCCCTACCGGCGGCTGGTTCCCGGGTACGATCCGGCCTCGTGTGGTTTGGTTCCCGCGGACGTGCCACGATTCCCGAGATCGAGCCGCTCGTACGTGCCCTGCGAGCGAACCACCCGAAGGCGGACATTAGCGTCGTTGAGCGCGCCTATCGCACCGCTGAGTCCCATCATCGCGGCCAGATGCGAAAGTCGGGTGAACCCTACATCACCCATCCCGTCGCGGTGGCAACGATCCTGGCCGAGATGGGAATGACGATTCCGACGCTCGTCGCGGCGCTGCTGCACGATACGGTTGAGGACACCGACTACACGCTCGAGGAGCTGGCAGCCGAGTATGGCGAGCCCATCGCCAACCTCGTTGACGGCGTGACGAAGCTGGACAAGGTGCACTACGGCGCAGCCGCACAGTCGGAGACGCTGCGCAAGATGCTCGTCGCCATGAGCCGCGACATCCGCGTTCTCCTCATCAAGCTGGCCGACCGCCTGCACAACGCCCGTACCTGGCGTTTTGTCCCCGCCGCCTCCGCGCAAAAGAAGGCCCAGGAGACGCTGGAGATTTACGCTCCCTTGGCGCATCGCCTCGGGATGAACATGGTGAAGTGGGAGCTCGAAGAGCTCTCCTTCAAAACCCTCTATCCCGAGATCTACGACGAGATCGATCGCCTGGTGGCCGAGAGGGCGCCCCAGCGCGAGGAATACCTGCGCGACGTCATTGATCAGATCGAGGAGGATTTGCGCCGCTCGGGAACGAAAGGCACGGTGAGCGGGCGACCGAAGAGTCACTATTCGATCTATCAGAAGATGATCGTGCGCGGGAAGGCCTTTGATGAGGTCTTCGATCTGGTCGCGGTGCGCGTGCTGGTGGAGTCCATCAAGGACTGCTACGGGGTATTGGGTTCGTTGCACGGGCGCTGGAACCCGATTCCGGGGCGCTTCAAGGACTACATTGCGATGCCCAAGTTCAATCTGTACCAGTCTCTGCACACGACGGTCGTCGGTCCGGGTGGCAAGCCCGTTGAGATCCAGATCCGCACCTTCGACATGCACGAGAGGGCCGAGCACGGGGTCGCGGCGCACTGGAAGTACAAGCAGAATCCGAAGGCATCCAGCGGCGATTCGGATCGCATGAGCTCGGACGAGCAGGCGAACTGGCTGCGCGCTCTGGTCGAGATGGAGCGCGAGACGGGCGATCCGGAGGAGTTCCTCGACTCCCTGCGCTACGAGATCGCCGGCGACGAGGTGTATGTGTTCACGCCTAAGGGCGAGGTCATTGTCCTTCCGGCGCGCGCCACGCCCGTCGACTTCGCCTACGCCGTTCACACGGAGGTCGGGCATCGCACCGTCGGAGCGAAGGTCAACGGACGCCTCGTCTCCTTGGACACGAGGCTCGAGTCCGGCGAGACCGTGGAGGTCGTGACGGCAAAGTCGGACAAGGCGGGGCCGTCGCGCGACTGGCTGGCTTTCGTCGCCTCCCCGCGCGCTCGGTCGAAGATCAAGGCGTGGTTTTCCAAGGAACGCCGGGAGGAGGCCGTCGAGGCGGGCAAGGAAGCGCTCGCCCGCGCCATGCGCAAGCAAAACCTGCCCCTGCAGCGCCTCATGAACCACGAATCGATCCTGTCGGTGGCGACCTCCTTCGGCTATCCCGACGTGTCCGGTCTCTACGCCGCCGTCGGCGAGGGCCACATTTCGCCGCAGAACGTCGTGTCGAAGCTCGTGGACAACCTGGGAGGGGGAGACGGCACGGAGGAGACGCTCTCCGAGGGCGTCACGCCGGGATCTGTCAAATCCCGCTCGGGTATCTCGGGCGACGATGCGATCATCGTTGCGGGATTGAGCCCGAACGACATCTGGGTGAAACTGGCCAAGTGCTGCACGCCGGTGCCGGGCGACGACATCGTCGGATTCATCACGCGCGGGCAGGGGGTATCGGTTCACCGCAGCACGTGCGCGAATGCGGTGCGCCTCGGGCAGCTGCAGCCCCAGCGTTTTGTGGACGTGTCGTGGAACGCGCAAAGCACGGGGACGCCGTTCAGGGTGCAGATCGAGATACGCGCGCTCGATCGCGGCGGACTGCTCTCCGATCTCACGCGGGTGCTCTCGGACTATCGCGTCAACATCCTGTCGGCCTCGCTTCACACCAACGGTGACCAGGTTGCCGGCGGTAGGTTCTCCTTTGAACTTGCCGACCTCGGGCATCTCAACGCCGTGCTGTCTGCGCTGCGGCGGGTTGACGGCGTTTTTGAGGCAGTGCGCATCGGCGCGACGCCTCGATGAAACAGGTGGTACAGGATGTGGACAATGGGGAGTGTGTTACATCCATCCCCTTTTTTGGCCATTACTTCACACCGTCTCGTTAGATGTGACACACTAGCTGTGTGTGTCACATCGGCACACCACCGCGCCGGGCGGAAGCCCTCGTCCTAGAAGGAATATCGTGACCACGACGCCGATTCCGAGCAACGAAACCACTCCCGAAGCTGGGGTGCCCGCCGAGGCCGTCATTGCTTCGCCAACGATTCCCGCGTCCGAGGTGCCCGCGCATCCCTTCGCGCGTATCGGCGAGGATGGGACGGTCTACGTCAAGGACGGAGACGAGGAACGTGTTGTCGGCGGTTTTCCGGAGGGCATACCGGCGTCGCCCTACGCCCTGTACGAGCGTCGCTACGCCGACCTTGAAGCCACCATCAAGCTCTTCGAGGATCGCCTGGCGACCCTGAGTCCCAGGGACATCGACCAAACGCTGGCGACGCTGCGCGAGCAGGTCGTTTCCCCGAATGTCATCGGTGACATTCCGGCGCTGCGCAACCGGGTCGAGGCCGTGGCCAAGGCCGCGGAGGAACGCAAGGAGGTGGCGCGCGAGGAACGCAAGGCCGCCAAGGCTCAGGCGCTGGCCGAACGCACGTCCGTTGTCGAGCGGGCGGAGGTCATCGTTGCCCAGGATCCCGCCAAGACACACTGGAAGCAGTCGGGGCAAACCCTGCGCGACCTGCTCGAAGAGTGGAAGACCCTGCAGCGTCGCGGTCCGCGTCTGGAAAAGTCGGTGGAGGACGAGCTGTGGAAGCGCTTCTCCTCGGCCAGGACGCAATTTGATCGCCACCGCCGCCAGTTCTTCTCGCAGCTGGACCAGGCGCAGTCCGAGGCCAAGAGGGTCAAGGAAGCCCTGATCGCCGAGGCCGAGGCCCTGTCCTCGTCGGTGGACTGGGCGCGCACGTCCGGCGCTTACCGCGAGCTAATGACCCGATGGAAGGCAGCCCCGCGCGCGTCCCGCAAGGAGGACGACGCCCTGTGGGCTCGCTTCCGCGCGGCGCAGCAGGTGTTCTTTGACGCGCGCCGCGCCAAGGACGAGGCCACCGACGCCGAGTACCGCGAGAACCTTGCCGCCAAGGAGAAGATCCTTGTCGACGCTGAGGCGATCCTGCCGGTGACTGACGTCGAGCGAGCCAAGGCACAGCTCCGTCAGATTCAGGACCGCTGGGAGGAGGTTGGGCGCGTTCCCTCCTCGGACCTGCACCGCGTCGAGGGGCGTCTGCGCGCTGTCGAGGCAGCCGTGCGTGAGGCCGAGGAAAAGGAATGGCGGCGTACGAACCCGGAGACCCGAGCACGCGCCGCTGGCATGGTCGGCCAGCTCGAGGAACAGATCGCCCAGCTGGAGCGCTCGCTGGCAGAGGCAGAGGCCGCCGGGGATACGAAGAACGCGTCAAGCGTGCGCGAGGCCCTGGAGACAAAGCGCGCCTGGCTCACGCAGATCTCGTCGTCCATGGAGTGACATGCGACTGCACGTGATTCCGTCGCCGTTCTACTCGGCGAATGGGCTTGTGCTCGTCCCGTCTGGGGCGGGCACTGCCCTTGTTGTCGATCCTTCCGCCGGCATCCGTCATCTCATTCGCGAGGTTCTCGAGCACGAGGGCGTGGGAGTCGGCGCGCTTGTGCTCACGCATGCGCACCCCGATCACGTCTGGGATGCCGCGGAGGTTGCCACCTGGGGCCGCGATGGGCACGTTCCCGTCTACCTTCCCGGCCCCGACATGTACCGCATGGACGACCCCGCATCCCACCTGCCCATGCCCACTCCTGACTTCGCGGGGCCGTGGGTCAAGCCGAGCGACCTGCGTGAGATGCCCGCCGACTCCTTCGAGATATGTCCGGGGCTGACGCTGCGGATGCTTCCCGCCCCCGGCCACACGGAAGGATCAGCGCTTTTCCTCGGACACGGAGAACTGGACATTCGCGTGAGCGACCAGTCCTTCTATTCCTCGCACGGCCCGGTCCCGTGGGCGCTCAGCGCCGATGTCCTGTTCAAGGGCAGCGTCGGGCGCACCGATCTGCCGGGTGGAGATGAAACCCAGATGCGGCACTCGCTGCGCACGATTTCCAACGTGCTTGACCCGCGGACGATTCTCATACCGGGGCACGGACCGGCCACGACGCTGGCGGATGAGATTCGCTCCAACCAGTATCTGATTCGCGCCCGCCGCATCGGCTAGCGCGCTCACCGCATCACAGAAGGACGCTTTCATGGCTCGCACCTCACTGTCCGGTTTCCCCGAGTGGCTTCCCGCCGGACGCATCATTGAGACGCACGTTCTGGATGAGCTGCGACGCGTGTTCGAACTCCACGGCTTTGCGGGGATCGAGACGCGGGCGGTCGAGACCCTCGAGCAGCTTCAAGCCAAGGGTGAGACCTCCAAGGAGATCTACGTGCTGGATCGCCTTCAGGCGAGCCGCAACCCGGGCGCCAAGGCCTCCAAGGAACGAGGCATGGGCCTGCACTTCGACCTCACCGTCCCCTTCGCGCGCTACGTCGTGGAGAACGCGAACGATCTCGATTTTCCCTTTAAGCGCTACCAGATTCAGAAGGTCTGGCGTGGAGAACGCCCACAGGAGGGACGCTTCCGCGAATTCACCCAGGCCGACATCGACGTCGTGGGAAACGGTGAGCTACCGTTCCACTTCGAGGTGGACCTGCCGCTGGTGATGGCCGAGGCACTCAACAACTTGCCGATTCCGCCCGTGCGGGTGCTCGTCAATAACCGCAAGGTCGTTCAGGGCGTGTGTGAGTCTCTCGGCGTCACCGACGTGGAGGCCGCCCTGCGGGGGCTGGATAAGATCGACAAGATCGGCCCGGAGGGGGTCGCGAGCGAGCTCGCGGACTCCGGTATTGCGGGCGAGCAGGCGTCCGTGCTTCTGCGGATGGCTCAGATCCGCAGCGCTGACTCCGAGGAGGTGCGCTCCAGGCTCGGTGAACTCGGTGTTCGCGGTGACCTCCTCGAGGAGGGACTGGGCGAGCTGATCCGACTTCTGGACACCGCCAATGCCCGCATGCCCGGAACGGTCCTCGCCGACCTCAAGATCGCCCGAGGCCTCGACTACTACACGGGCAGCGTGTACGAGTCGGAAATCGAGGGGCACGAGGATCTCGGCTCGATTTGCTCGGGCGGGCGCTATGATTCGCTCGCCAAGGATGGCAAGCGCACCTACCCGGGTGTCGGCCTGTCCATCGGCGTGTCCAGGCTGGTCTCCCGCATGATCTCAGCCCCCATGGTGCGTTCCTCGCGCAAGGTCCCGACCGCGGTCGTCGTCGCGGTGACCAACGAGGCCCAGCGCGAGCGCTCGGAGGCAATCGCCGCGTCGCTGCGTTCGCGCGGCATCTCGACCGACGTGGCTCCCAGTGCTGCCAAGTTCGGCAAGCAGATTAAGTTTGCCGATAGGCGCGGCATTCCCTACGTGTGGTTTCCCGGCGAGGAGGGGGCACCCGACACGGTCAAGGACATCCGCAGCGGCGAGCAGGTGGAGGCGGATCCCTCGACCTGGACGATCGCCGCCGCCGATGCGCGACCCGTGATTGAGAAGGTGACGGACTGAGTGCCGGGGACGGCGGTTGACGCAGCCCGCGCCCTCGCGGATGCTTTGACAGGCGCGGTCCTGGTCATGGACCCTCATGCCCGGGCGAGCGCCGAGCGAGCGCTCCGGCGCCTCCAGGACGTGGTCCTGCCGCGCCTGGAGGACGCGAATGCGCCGATCCTCATTGTCGTCGGAGGATCGACGGGCTCGGGCAAGTCGACGCTCGTGAACTCCCTGGTGGGGCGAAACGTGAGCCGTGCGGGGGCGGTTCGCCCAACGACGCGCCACCCGGTCCTCGTGTGCTCGCCTCAGGCACGCGCCTGGTTTACCTCGGAGCGGGTCCTGCCGCGCCTGGCCAAGCATGTCGGCGAGGGGGAGAGTCCGGGTGCCGTCACGATCGCGGTGGATGACTTCTGGCGTCCGGGCATCGCCATCCTCGACGCTCCCGACATCGACTCGGTGGAGGAGTCCAATCGTCGCCTCGCGGCCGAGCTCCTCGACGGCGCGGACCTGTGGATCTTCGTCACCAGCGCCGCCCGCTATGCCGATGCGGTCGCCTGGACTCACCTGGAGGAGGCCGCCCGCCGCGGCCTGCGCGTTGCGATCGTCCTCAACCGCGTGCCTGCCGGTGCGCGCGGCGAGATCAGTGCCGATCTGGCGGCGCTCGCCGAGCGTCGGGGGCTGGCCGGTGTTCCCATCATGACGATTGACGAGCAGGAGCTGACGGATGGGCGTCTGCCCATCGAAGCCGTGGTTCCGGTGGGTGCCTTCCTCGAGTCGATTGGCACGGACGCGGACGAGCGCGCCCGGATCGTGCGCCGTTCGCTCGCCGGGGCCGTGTCCTCCTGCCTCGAGGAGGCTCGTGGTGCGCTGGCGCGCTCCCGCGAGGAGCTTGCGGCCTACGCGGGCGCGCTGGAGGGCATCGAGAGAGCCGTGGCCTCGTGCGTGCGAGACGTCGCCGCATCCTCCAGTGACGATCTGTTGCGTGGAGAGATCAGCGCGCGCATCGCGGACGTGCTCGGCTCGTGGGACGTGAGCAGGTCGCTGTCCCGTTTTGTTGCGGGCGTTCGCTCGCGCGTCGTGGACGCCGTGCGGGGGCGGGCCGCTCCCGAAGAACAGGTGCGCCGCGACCTCACGGGCGGCTTGGCGCAGCACCTTGCGGACCAGTATCACCGGGCGTGGCGCGAAGCCTACCGTCTCACCGAGCCCCTGGTGAATTCCTCCCTGCCCGACCCTGACCTTGATCCCGGCGAGGCCGATGCCCTCGGGCGCGCGATCGCGCAGGAATGGGCCGGGGAGGTCACGCAGATCGTCAGGACGCAAGCGGAGTCCTCGCGTGTGACGGGTCGCCTACTGGCCGGAGGAATCAACGTCGTGACGCTCTCCCTGATGGTCAGCGTCTTCGCGATGACGGGAGGCATCACGGGGCTCGAGGTTGGCGTCGCGGGTGCGTCGGCCGCCCTGTCGCAGACCGTCTTGGAGTCCTACTTCGGGGAACGAAACGTGCGTTCCCTCGCGCTCCAGGCGCGCCAGCTCCTGGAGCGCCTGGCGAGGACCTCCATCGAAGGAGTCGTGGCGGTCCTCGTGGAGCGCGTCGATCGATCGGGTGACGCCGTCGTCCTGGAACGCCTGGAGGCTGCCCTCGACAGAGCCGGAGAGGAACTGGCGTGAAGCGGCACGACAACGCGGTCGCGACGGCGGCCTCCCAGCTTGATGAGGTCTGCTCCCTTGCCGCGCGTGACATGGATGACGCGACGCTTGCGCGGGTCCGCGAGCTCATCAACGTGACCTCCGAGCGCGCCGAGTGCGATCCGCAGTGGTGCGTGATCGGCATGCTGGGAGGTACCGGCGCGGGAAAGTCCACTCTCGTCAACGCGCTGTGCGGGGGAGAGGTGGTCCGTGTCGGCGTCCTGCGCCCCACGACGAACGAGGCGTGCGCGGTCCTGCCGCGCGGGCGTGCTCCCGGCCAGCTCCTGCAGTGGCTCGGCGTCTCCGTGCGCGTCGAGGCCCCGGGCGCGCTGCCCGGCGACGTGGTCGTCCTCGACCTGCCGGACATCGATTCGATCAGGGACGAGCACGCCCAGGTGGCGGCACGGCTGGCGGCGCGCGTGGATTGCCTCGTGGTGGTTGTCAACCCGCAAAAGTACGCCGACGCGCGACTGCATGAGGAGTGGCTGGAACGTCTGCGCAGGTCGCACGCCTCGGTCACCGTTGCTCTCACCCACGTCGACACGCTCGACGCCTCCTCCAGGGACGCGATCGTGGCGGATCTGCGACGAATTCTCGACGAGCGCGGCCTGGACGGCGCGCCGATCGTCCCGGTGTGCGCGACGAATGGGCAAGGAGTCGACGCTCTCGCCGCGCACCTGTCGCGGGAGTCACAGCGGGTCACTCGCCAGGCCGCGCGAGCACAGGCTGCCCTGCGCGAGGCAGTCGCGCTCATCAACGACTCGGTGGGCCTTACCGGCCGCATTCGAGGCCTCGACACCGAGGGAATGTCTGAGGAACTGGCCGCTTCCGCCGCACAGCTGACCGGTGCGCCGCTCATCGCCGACGCCGTTGCCGCTTCGACCCGGAGGGCTGGGCGTCGAGCGGGCGGATGGCTTCCCCTGCGATGGGTGGCCCGTCTGGGCGCCGATCCGCTGCGCCGCCTGCACCTGGACGATGAATCACGCTCGCTGGAGGGAACCACGCCGAGCCTGCCGACGCGCTCACCCTCCGATGAGGCGTCATTCGTCAACGCGGTACGCCACGAGGTCGGGCGCCGCGGGCAGGGACGCCCCTCGCGCTGGCGTAGCGACCTCATCGATCGCGCCGTCGAGGGAGCTCGCGGGGTTCCCGCCGCCGCCCACGGGCAAGTCGCCGGCCACGTTCACGTCTCGACCGGGGCGCCGCGGGCTGCCCGGGCTTTCGGTGCGCTGCAGCTTCTCGCATGGGTCGCGTGCGTGGCGGGGATTGCGTGGATTGGCGTGGTCCATGCGGGGCGAGCCGCCCTCGTGGAGATCGGGGTTCCGTTCATTGGGTGGGTTCCCGTTCCCACGGCGCTGGCGCTGGGTGGATGTGCCCTGACCCTCGCGTGCGCGTGGATGAACTCGCTCGCGTGCAGGTGGGTGGCCTCTCGCCGTCGTCGCATTGTCGCCAGGGACCTGACGAGCCTGTGCCGCGAGGAAGTCGAACGCCTCGTCGTGGGACCCGTGCGTGAGGAGGACAACCGGCAGGTGAGGATCGCTTCCTTCATCGCGCGCCTGTCGCGCTGAGTACAGGCAGGCGCGCCGCGTGGCGGCGAGAGTGACGTGGCTGACGACGCGCGCCGTCGGAGGCGCCGTGCGGGTAAGCTAGGCGTAGCGATAAGGCGCTGCCCCTTGTTATGGTGCCCGCGGGATGCGGGAGTTGTTGTTATGGGTGAGGCCGCGCCGAGGAGCCGAGACGGCCCGCCCCCATGGTTTTGCTACCCCGACACCCAACACACAAGGATGACTATGCCTTCCGACGACTACATCGAGCCCCGTGACGCCGAGAACGAGCGCGACACCGCGCAGGTCGACGAGGAACATACAGACAGCGACCAGGCCGAGGAGGGTGTGACCTTCGCCAGCCTCGGATTGCCCGACGAGATTCTCGCGGCAATCACCGACATGGGCTTCCGAGTCCCAACGCCCATTCAGGCCGCCGCGATCCCGCCCCTGCTGGAGCTTCGCGACGTCGTCGGCATCGCCCAGACCGGCACCGGCAAGACCGCAGCATTCGGCCTTCCGCTCCTGGCCATCGTCGATGCCGACGAGCGCGACGTGCAGGCCCTCGTCCTGGCGCCGACGCGTGAGCTCGCCATGCAAAGCGCACAGGCGATCGAGGACTTTGCCGCACGCGCCGCCCGCCTCGACGTCGTGCCCGTCTACGGTGGTTCCCCCTACGGTCCTCAGATCGGAGCCCTCAAGCGGGGCGCGCAGGTCGTCGTGGGTACTCCCGGGCGCGTGATCGACCTGATCGAGAAAGGCGCGCTGGACCTGTCGAACGTGCGGATGCTCGTGTTGGACGAGGCCGACGAGATGCTCCGCATGGGTTTCGCGGAGGACGTGGAGACCATCGCCTCGGCCGTCCCCGCACAGCGCCTGACCGCGCTGTTCAGCGCAACGATGCCCGCGGCCATCGAGAAGGTGGCCCGCGAGCACCTGAAGGATCCGGTCAAGGTCGCCGTCTCGACGGAGTCCTCGACGGTGGATACCATTCACCAGACCTACGCGGTCGTCCCCTACAAGCACAAGATCGGTGCCCTGTGCCGAGTCCTGGCCACCCGCGCGCAGCATATCGCCCGCGGCCAGGAGGAAGCCGACGCCGCCATCGTCTTCGTGCGAACGAGGGCGGACGTCGAGGAGGTGTCCCTGGAGCTGTCGGCTCGGGGTTTCCGCGCCGCGGGCATTTCCGGTGACGTTGCCCAAACCGAGCGCGAGCGCATGGTCGAACGCCTCAAGACCGGGGCCCTTGATGTACTCGTGGCCACTGACGTTGCCGCTCGTGGCCTCGACGTGGAACGCATCTCGCTTGTCGTGAACTTCGACGTGCCTCGCGAACCCGAGGCGTACGTGCATCGCATCGGACGGACCGGTCGGGCCGGCCGACAGGGACGAGCCTTGACGTTCTTCACGCCGCGCGAGCACGGCCGTTTGCGCCGGATCGAGAAGCTGACGGGCACGGACATGGAGGAGGTTGCGATTCCGTCGCCCGCCGCCGTCTCAGAGTTTCGCGCGCGGCGTCTCCTGGAGGGCATCGGGGCGCGCATCGAGCGCGGGCGCCTGGACATGTACAGGGGGCTCCTGGCGGAGCTCGGCCAGGAGACGAGCGTCGAGGACATCGCCGCTGCCCTCGTGGCGAGCGCCGTCGGTGACGAGGGACCCGCCCCGCGGGTCGAGAAGGACCGCCGCGGCGCGGGCAAGGTCCGTCGCGAAGAGCGTTTGGACGAGTCCGGTGAGTTCGTCGGAGCGTCTTTCGAAGCCGGACGGGACAAGGACCGCCCGATCAAGGGCGGCGCCGACGGAGCTCGCAGGCGGGCGGGGGGACGCTCCGCGCCCGGGTCGGGCACCCGCTACCGCGTGGAGGTCGGTAAGAAGGATCGAGTCAAGCCGGGTTCCATCGTCGGTGCCATCGCGGGTGAGGGAGGTATCGACGGGCGTGATATCGGCCACATCGAAATCTACCCGACGTTCTCGTTGGTCGATATCACGGCCGACCTCTCCGGTGAGCAGCTGTCGCGCATCTCGAAGGGCTACGTCTCAGGACGCCAGCTGCGCATCCGCGTCGACGAGGGACCTGGCAGGTATCCGCGCGGCGACCGCGATGGCTTCGACCGCGACGCGCGGACGCGAGGGGGCTCTGGGGGGCAACGCGAGGAGCGGCCCGGCGACCGCGGGGACAAACGCCCGCACCGCTTTGAGAAGGGAGACGGATCTCGCCCGCGTCGCAGCGTGCGCTCCGAGCGCTGGGAGAAGGACATCAAGCGCGCTCGGCGCGACCGCGAGGGAGGCTGGGACCGCGAGGGAGGACGCCGCCACTTCGGCAAGCGCCGCTACGACGACTGAGCGTCGCCTTCCGTAGAAGAAGGACGAAGCCGGAGCACCGCAAACACGGTGACGAAGGCGAGGGCGGTGGCGATCACCCAGTAGGGTACGTAAGCCGCCCCGCCGGAGACTCCGGTCGCCGTCCACGCGCTCATCATGACGGACACGGCGGCAAGCTCGAGGGCCGGTCCGGCCGAGTCCCCGACCTGCAGCCACGACGAGACGCGCCCATGCTGATGCTCGGGCGTGACCTCCAGGGCCATGACTGACAGGGGCGCGTGGAGCAGGCCGATGCCCAGTCCCATGGCGAGCCATCCGATAAAGGGAATCCACAGGGGAACGGCGTCGACAAGAATAAGTCCGAGCGGGAGGGAGCCGACTGCCATGAGCGCCCCTCCGACGACGGGCAGGGCGCGCCGACGCCTCGGGTCGTGCACGCGCGCCTGGCCGAGCGAACCCACGGCCCAGGTGAGTGACCCGACCGTCACCCACCACCCTGCAAAGGCCTCGTCCCAGCCGTGCACGCGCTGGATGACCAGGGGGATCATCACCTCAAGACCGATGAGCGCCGCCATGGCGCTGAGGCGTGCAAGAACCGCCGAGGGTATGCCCGTGCGCGCGAGGAAGGTTCCGCCAGGCAGCAGCCGGGGAAGCGCCCAGGCGGCAAGGACGGCGCCCGTGAGCAGAACGAGGGCGCGCGCAGCGAGAGAGGGAAGCGCTCCCGCGAGCTGGAGAGCCATGACGCCAACGCCCGCCAAGAGCGCATTGCGTGACAGGGACGCCAGATGGGAGGCCTGGCGTTCCTCCTGGGGGGCAAGGTCGCGCAGCACGAAGGCCACGGGGATGGACCCGGCCGCAATGAGGATGGGAACAACGCCGAAGATGTAGCGCCAGCCCCACAATTGCGTGACGTACCCCGCGATCGCGGGACCGATCAGGGAGGGGAGGACCCACGCGAGGGAGAACCACGCGAAGAACGAAGGGCGGCGAGCGGGAGCGACGAGTCTTCCCACGAGGACGTAGAGCGGGACGACAAGGAGACCGCCGCCGAGGCCCTGGAGGGCGCGCCCCGCGACGAAGACAACGATAGTAGGCGCGAGCGCGCTGACGACCAGGCCCGCGACGAACAGGGCGATGCCCGCAACAAGAACGAAACGCGGGCCCTTCCAGTCGGCCAGTACCCCGGCGACGACCGTTGCGCTCAGCTGGGTTGCCAGGGCCGCGCCCGAGGCGAGCGGGTACCAGGCGGATGCCCGATACGACGCGACGACGCTTGGCATGATCGTCGTGGCGGCCAGCTCCTCGAAGGCGACAAGGGTGATGAGCAGGATCGAGCCGAGCGCCAGGCCAATCTCGATGCGGCTCCATGCCGTAGACGAAAGGGACGAGGATTGCTCGGGCATGAGGCCTATCCTACTCGCGGCAATCGCTGGCGGGCGGACTGCGAGCGTACAATGGCCTCGCCGCCGCCTGTCTCGCGGATGGTACCAACGAAAGGAATAACAGTGCTTCGCACTCACAACATTGGAACGCTTGGGACTGACCTGATCGGTCAGACGGTGACGCTCACCGGGTGGGTTGACCGCAGACGCGACCACGGTGGCGTCGCGTTTATTGACCTGCGCGACGCTTCCGGCATCGCTCAGGTAGTCGTTCGTGACGAGAGGGTCGCCCATGAGCTTCGCAGCGAGTTTGTTCTCAAGGTCACCGGCGAGGTCGCGGCTCGCCCCGAGGGAAACGAGAATCCCCACCTGGCGACCGGCGCCATCGAGGTCATGGGCGACGATATCGAGATTTTCAACACCAGTGCGCCCCTGCCTTTCCAGGTGTCTTCCAATGCTGAAGATTCCGGCAACGTGGGCGAGGAAACGCGCCTGAAGTACCGCTACCTCGACCTGCGCCGCGAACCCGAGCAGTACGCCATCCGCCTGCGCTCCAAGGTGTCGCGTGCTGCCCGCGAGGCCCTCTACGCCCGGGACTTTGTGGAGATCGAGACGCCGACGCTGACGCGTTCGACCCCCGAGGGAGCCCGAGACTTCATCGTGCCGGCTCGACTCTCGCCCGGCTCCTGGTATGCGCTTCCCCAATCCCCCCAGCTCTTCAAGCAGCTGCTGATGGTTGCCGGAATGGAGCGATACTTCCAGATCGCGCGCTGCTACCGCGACGAGGACTTCCGTGCGGATCGCCAGCCCGAGTTCACCCAGCTCGATATCGAGATGAGCTTCGTGGAACAGGATGACGTCATCGAGGTCGCCGAAGACGTCCTGAAGAACGTGTGGGCGCTGATCGGCTACGACCTGGCAACGCCGATCCCTCGCATGACCTACAGGGATGCGATGGAGCGCTTCGGCTCGGACAAGCCCGACCTGCGTTTTGGCCTGGAACTCACCGAGCTGACCGACTATTTCAAGGACACTCCTTTCCGCGTGTTCCAGGCCCCCTACGTCGGCGCCGTCGTCATGCCCGGTGGCGGCTCTCAGCCGCGCCGTACCTTCGACAAGTGGCAGGAGTGGGCGAAGGCGCGCGGCGCCAAGGGCCTGGCCTACGTCACGATCGCCGAGGACGGTACGCTCGGTGGCCCCGTCGCCAAGAACATCTCCGAGTCTGAACGAGAGGGCCTGGTGGAGGCGACAGGTGCCGAGCCCGGGGACTGTATCTTCTTTGCCGCGGGCAAGCCAACTCCGTCGCGCGAGCTCCTGGGTGCCGCTCGCCTCGAGATTGGCAAGCGCTGCGATCTCATCGATCCCGACGCGTGGGCGTTCACGTGGGTCGTCGATGCGCCGCTGTTCAAGCCCACCGGTGACGCCGAGGCCGAGGGTGACGTCGCGCTGGGGCACAGCGCGTGGACCGCCGTTCACCACGCCTTCACGTCGCCGAAACCGGAGTGGATGGACAGCTTCGATCGAGATCCCGCCCATGCGCTGGCCTACGCCTACGACATCGTCTGCAACGGCAACGAGATCGGCGGCGGCTCCATCCGTATCCACCGTCGAGACGTCCAAAATCGCGTCTTTGACGTCATGGGTATCGGCGAGGAGGAGGCGCAGGCGCAGTTCGGCTTCCTGCTGGATGCCTTCAAGTTTGGCGCTCCACCACACGGGGGCGTTGCGTTTGGCTGGGATCGAATCGTCTCGCTCCTGACCAAGTCTGAGTCGATTCGTGACGTCATCGCCTTCCCGAAGTCGGGCGGCGGCTTCGATCCGCTCACCGAGGCTCCGGCTCCCATCACACCCGCACAGCGCAAGGAGGCGGGAGTCGACGCGACGCCACGAAAGCGCGGCGAAGAGGCTTCGGGTGACGCCTCGAAGTGACCCGACTGGCGTGAGCTAGCGTACGAAACCCCCATCGACCGTCGGTCGATGGGGGTTTCAGGCACAATGGGTGTATGTCGTACGTGGAGATGCACCCGGAGAATCCTCAGGCCCGTCTGGTCAGCACGGTCGTTGACCTGCTGGAGCGCGGGGGAACGATCGCCCTGCCCACCGATTCCGGCTACGCGATCGCGACCAAGATCGGTAACAAGGCGGGCATGGACACGATCCGTGCGATCCGCAAGCTTGACGACAAGCACAACTTCTCGTTGCTGTGCCACTCCTTCGCCCAGCTCGGGGAGCTGGTACTCATCGACAACCACGAGTTCCGCACCATGAAGGCGCTCACGCCCGGCCCCTACACCTTCATCCTGCGCGGCACGAAGGAAGTGCCGCGCATCATGCTCAACAAGAAGAAGCACACGGTGGGCGTGCGCATCCCGGACCACGTCATCACCCAGGCGATTGTTGGCGCACTCGGGGAGCCGCTCGCGTGCTCGACGCTCATCATGCCGGGTGAGGAAGAGCCGCTCACGGACGGATTTGATGTCGACGAGCGCATCGGGCACCAGGTTGACCTGGTGGTGGTGGGTCCGGTCGGCGTCGCCGAGCCGACGACCGTCATTAACTTCGCCGGTGGGGATGCGGTTGTCGCGCGCGTGGGAGCCGGCGACGTCTCGCTCTTCGACTAAACGCGTGGCTTTCGGGGAATCCTCCTTCTCTCGTAACGGCTACTGTCGGCTGCGTGTCGAGCCGCCGGACGCCGCGTTTCGACACGGCGAGGCGCACCCGATCATTGGCGATCGCCTCACCGTCGACGGAACCGATGCGGTGCGTGTGATCTTTCAGTCGCGCGCCCGAGGGGCGGCGGGCTACGTCATCCTCAATACCGTGACGGATCGAGCCCGCGAGCACCTCGATGAGTTCCGCATGGACATCGATGCACAGCGTGGTGGTCGTGCCACCCTGGCGTGTGTGCTTCCCGCCGACGCGATCATGAGCTACCAATTCGCGTGGGCCGAGCCGCGCCCCGTCGATCCGCGGGGGGGTGACGGACGCCCGCGCGTGGGTGGCCTTCGTTGAGGAGGCGCGCCCCGATCCCTCCAACCCGCTGCGAATCGTCAACGGGCGCGGGCATCGCGCCTCGCTCTTCGTGGGGCCCGACGCGTCGGTGGTCTGGCCCTCGGTTCCGCGCCCGGACGGGATGCGCGCTCGGCGCGAGGAGAACATTGGAGCGTGCATCGGCGCGCGCCTGGGAGGCTCGTTGAGCCGTCCCGTCATCGTCCACGACGGTGAGACCGAAGCGAGGAGGACTCTCCTTCTCCTTGACGGTCACATATGGCGGGCCAATGGTGTCGGCTGGTTGACCCGGCGCTATCCGGGCCTGCGCATCGTCACCATCGATGCGGGGGAGGGGGTTCAGCGCGAGGCGGAGATGACCGATACCGCCCGCGTGCACGCGCTGGTGTGGGCCGTGTGCGACGAGGCCGGGGTGGGTCCCGTGATGGCCGCCGGACAGTCCTATGGGGGTCTTGCGGTTCTCGACGCCGCCCTGCGAACGGATGTTCCGCTCGACTGCGCTCTCTCTCAGTCCCCGTCCCTGTGGTGGGGAGGAACTGAGAGGGGACGGGGCGAGGGCATGCTCATGGCTGGCCTGCGCGCCGGATCGATCGTGCCGCGTGGGGGCGTGAGACTGCGCCTGCAGGTGGGAACCCTCGAACGGACGATGCGTCCTGTTGTGGACGACTGCGGGCGGATTGTGCGCAGCTATGGCGGCCCGGTCAATGTGGATCACTACCGTAGCGGGCACGATGTCGCGTGGTGGCGCGAGGGACTCGTGAAGGCGCTCGACGACTGGTGCGACCCCGCGGACATGTGATCGTGAGACGGGCCTCGCCGCCAGGAGAAAGCTAAGTTAGGCTTACCTTTGTCCTTGCGTTGTCTACGTGAATTGAGGTACCCGTGCACATGTCGACTCGAATCCGCACCTTTGTCGGTGTCGCGCTCGCCGCGCTCGTGGCCGGAGCCTGCTCGCCCTCTCAACCCACGCCCGCCTCATCCACCGGACCCATGAGCACGGCCGCGACCGAGACCCGGATGGTGACCGACGCCTCCGGTCAGGAGGTTGCCCTTCCCCTCGAGCCCACTCGCGTCGTTACGCTCTCGGAGCCGACGACGGACAACGCCCTGGCGTTGGGGATTACTCCGGTCGGTGCCGTGTCCGGTCGAGGGCAATCCGGTGTCGCCGCCTACCTGGCCGACCGCGCCGACGATGTTCCGATTCTCGGATCGGTCGGCACCCCCAACCTTGAGGCTGTCGGCGCCGCCCACCCCGACCTGATCCTCGTCGATGGAACGTCGGTCAAGAGTGACGACACCGACACGCTGAATGCCCTGAAGCAGATCGCCCCGGTGTTCTACACCGCACACTCTGGGGACGATTGGCGCGAGACCTTCACTCGCACCGCCGATGCGTTGGGTGTCACAGACGAGGCCTCCACCAAGCTCGCTGACTTTGACGCGCACGTGGCGGCCGTCAGCTCCCGCCTCAACGATGGCGGGTACCTGGACCAGACGTACTCCGTGGTGCGCTGGCAGGGTGACAGCGCGGGATTGATCCTCAAGGAGCTTCCTGCGGGCCAGGCGCTGAGCGCGCTGGGGATGAAGCGCCCGGCGAACCAGGACCGCAACGGCGAGGGACACTCCGAACCCGTGTCGCTGGAGAACATCGATCAGATTGACGCCGACTGGATATTCTTCGGTACGCTCGGCAAGTCCTCGGTGAACAACCCGTCAGCCGGTGGCGCCACCGGAGTCGAGGCGTCCGAGGCGGCCCTGGCGGAGGCACGCGCGTCGGTCGGCTTCGACTCCCTTGCAGCGGTCCGCGCCGGGCACGTGATTCCCGTCGATGGGTCCCTGTGGACCTCCACCGGCGGATACCTCCTCATGGAGGGCATCGTCGCGAACATCGAGGATCAATTCGTTCGGGCGTCCTGACCGGGCTCGAGGCCCCAGGCTGCTCGGTCATCCCGGGATGAGAATCCGATATGCAGCGAGCGTCGCCACGGCCGCTTCTGTGGCGACGCTCGCGCTCGTCCTCAGCGTCGCCGCCTCGCTTGCCCTCGGCTCTCGACACATCGCACTCTCGATTGTCTGCGATGCCCTCGTGAGCGGGGGGACGAGCCACGATGCGCAGGTCGTGGTGAGCCTGCGTGTTCCGCGCACGCTCGCCGCCCTCCTTGGCGGTGGAGCGCTCGGCCTCGCCGGTTCCGTCATGCAGGCGATCACTCGCAACCCCCTCGCCGACCCCGGAGTGCTGGGTATCAATGCCGGTGCCGCCTTTGCCGTGGTCGCGACGACGGCCACTTTCGGCGTGACGTCAAGCGGCGTCAACCTCGCCGCGTCGGTTGGCGGAGCCGCGGCAGCATCGCTGCTGGTGTTTGTCCTGTCGGGCAGGGGAGCAACGGGTTCTCGGGCGCGCCTGGCGCTCGCCGGAATTGCCGTGTCGGCCGCGCTCACGTCCGTCACCCAGGCCATCGTGTCCTCGAACCGGCTAGCGTTCAATGAGTTCCGCTTCTGGGCGTCGGGTTCCTTGGAGGGCATCGACATGACGTCGGTCGTCTGTGCTGGCTGCCTCATCGGGGCCGGAGGTGTCGTCGCACTACTGCTCAGCTCCACGCTCGGCATCCTCTCCCTCGGCGACGAGGCTGCGATGAGCCTGGGCGTGCGGGTACGCGTCGTGCGGACCCTCGCCGTTGTCTCGGTCACCGCCTTGGCGGCAGGAGCGACGGCGCTGGCGGGTCCCTTGGCTTTCGTCGGACTGGCTGTGCCGCTCCTGGTTCGGCGAGTGGTCGGTGCCCGGCAGCGAGCAATTGCAGGGTGGTCGATCCTGGTTGGTGCCGTGTGGGTGTGCCTTGCCGATGTTGCCTCGCGGCTCATCCTGGCTCCGTCGGAGGCGCCTGTCGGAGTGATCGTCGCGCTTGTCGGAGCCCCCTTCTTCATCGTGCGTGCATCGGGAAGGGGGATGTCGTGAACCGAGGTCGCTATCGTGCTGTCCGCGTGAAGCACGGGGTGATACGTGTCCATCGTCGTAGCGCCATCGTCGTGACGCTTGGCCTCGTGTTCCTGTCGTGCCTCGCCCTGTACTCGCTCACGTTGGGCGACTACGGGCTCGGCGTCGCCGACTCCCTTCGGCGCCTAACGGGCGATGGCGGCCCATCCGAGGACTATCTCGGAGTCTACTTCGTGCAATCCGTCCGCCTTCCCCGTGTCGTGTGCGCGGTAGCGGTGGGCGCATCCCTTGCGATAGCAGGACGCATCTTCCAGACGATTTCGGGCAACCCGCTCGGCAGCCCCGACGTCGTCGGCCTGTCCGCGGGTTCGGCAACCGGTGCTCTTGTCGCCATCATCATCCTTGGCGCAAGTCCGGCGACGACGGGCACGGGTGCGTTGATCGGGGGCCTGGTCTCGGGTGCTCTGGTTCTGGCCTGCAGCGGTGGAACCCGAGTGACGGGCATTCGCGTCGTCCTGGTGGGGATCGGCTGCTCCGCTGCGCTGCGGGCCCTCAATTCGCTGCTCATCGTCAAGGCTCCTCTTGAGGCGGCTCAACGCGCCCAGCTGTGGAGCGCCGGCTCGCTGAACGGCGTGACTTTCGTCCGAGCGTTTCCTCTGATCGTCGGGCTGGGAATTCTAGGTCTCTCCTGTGTCTGTGCAGCTGCATCCATCGGCCTGCTCGCGATGGGTGATGACGTCGCCACGGGACTCGGGGTGCGCGTGCGCGTCGTGCGTGTGAGCGCCATCGTCTCGGCGATCGTCCTCGTCGCTCTTGCGACTGCGGTCGCCGGACCGGTCGCTTTCGTCGCGCTCTCCGCTCCGCACATCGCTGCGCGTCTGTGCGGTGGAGGGCGAGTAGGCGTCGTGTCCTCGGCGGTTGTGGGCGCAGCGCTCGTGCTAAGCGCCGACGTCGTGGCTCAGAGGATCGTCGCACCCGCGGAGCTGCCGGTCGGGGTTGTGACGGGTGTCCTCGGAGGGCTGTACCTGCTGTGGATCCTGACACGCGAGGAGGCACGATGACGTCAGCGCATCCACAGACCGTGCTTTCCGCACGCGGCATCGTCGTGGGCTATGGGAAAGGGGATCCGATTCTCGACGGTCTCTCGCTCGACGTGCTTCCGGGAGAACTCACCGCGATCGTGGGGCCTAACGCGTGCGGCAAGTCGACCCTACTGCGCGCCCTCGCGCGGGTCTTGCGCGTGCGTGGCGGTGTCGTCGAACTCGATGGGCGAGCCGTGTCCACGATGAACCAGAAGGCGCTGGCGCGCAGGCTCGGCCTTTTGGCGCAGTCGTCCCGTGCGCCGGCCGACATCCTTGTTGAAGAGCTGGTCGCGCGTGGTAGGTATCCCCACCAGCCGCCGCTGCGCCAGTGGTCGGAGCGCGACGAACACGCCGTGGAGCGCGCGATGGAAGACGCGGGCGTGTCGAGCTTGGTGGGCAGGCGCGTGGGAGAACTATCCGGCGGGCAGCGCCAACGGGTGTGGATCGCGATGGCGTTGGCCCAGGAGACGGACATCCTGCTCCTGGATGAGCCCACGACCTATCTCGACCTGAATCATCAGCTCGAGGTCCTGCGCGTTGCCCAGCGTCTCCACAGAGGCGGCACGACGGTCGTCGCAGTCTTGCATGACCTGCATCTCGCTTTCCGCTACGCCACGCACGTGGTGTTCATGAAGGACGGAAGCATCGTCGCACAGGGGAGGCCATCCCAGGTCGTCAACCCCGATGTGATCAACCGTGTTTTCGGGGTTCCCTGCCGGATCATCGATGACCCGGTCACCTCGACGCCGATCGTGATCCCAACGAGCTAGATGGGAGCGCCTCCCGGAAAGCTAACCGGTGGGTAATGTCCGGGAATGATTGTGCGATAACAAGGGTCACAGTCGTGCGCGCCCGCCCCTCCGATCCTTGAAATATCAACGAATTGCAGGCAAGGTCACAACTTTGCTTGTCGTTCGCAATTGTGTTGCCACGGCGAACAATACTAAGGTGGCTATACCAGGTGGTTACTCGCACACTTACCCGGCTGTTATGGGCGTGACCGTGCCGATCGGCGTCAAGTATTGCGAAGAGGGGAAAAGAGACACGCATGACGACAGGAGCGCGCTCGCGCGGGATGGGGCTTCGTATGCCCGTGCTCGCGTTGGCCATCTCCGCTTCGATCGTTGCGGGAGTCTTCGTGAGCGCTAGCCCCGCTCTTAGTGTCGACGGTCCGGGCGACGACGTTACCCAGTGTCTGACCGTCACCGCGGAAGCTTCGTCGGTCGTCATGTCCTCCCTTGTTCGTGCGGGCGCGACCTCTCATGCTGAAGGGGCCGGATGGTCCCCGGGTGTGCAAGGCTCCCGAGGTTTCGTTATCGTCACCCTCGACGATGGGCAGGAAAAGCGAGCGAAGGATGCGACGCTTCCCTCCTGGGTTCCCCCCGCAGTGGCGAGAAATCGAGCGGCGTGGGCCGTCGCAGAGGTGAGCCCCGAAGGAACCTTCGCGCTGGACTTCCCCGTGCCAGCCACCTGGACGGTTGGATCCCAGCATCGGGTGAGTGTCGGCGACGGCGTGAGTGGAACGTATGTCGAACTGCAGGTCTCGGTCACCGACGCCGAGGGTGCCACCCCCTCCTGCAGGCTCACGCCGACGGATCCCGCGACCGATCTGCCTGGTGGCGGCAGTGACGCGTCGACCGAGCCCACGGGCGCTTTTGTTCCCCCGGCCTCGCCGGACATCGTGACACCCAGCGGTGAGTCCAAACCGTCGCCTGTCGATCCCGGCGCGGCGCCCACGAGCGCGGGCGCCAGCCCGGAGAGCGCCGTTGAGGCTTCCTCTCCCGCGCCGAGTTCGCCCGCAACGTCGGCTCAGCCTTCCTCCGCGAATCCCTCCGGGTCTACGACCGGATCTCCCGCGGGCAGTGGGGTGGGCACGGAAGCGACGCCCGAGGCCACGGCTTCGTCGGAGCAGCAGAGAGTGTCAGCCTCACAAATCGGCCCCAAGGCGCACTCTGAGAAGCAGGCGACAAACCAGGCCGCCCGCGAGCAGGAAAGCAGGCTCGGGGTGTGGGTGCTCGCCGGTGGCGCCGTCTTGGCGCTGCTGGGTGCAATCGTGACGGTCAGTATTGTGAAGCGGGGCCACGCTCCTGTGCGCTAGGCGCTGCACCTCGGGCTCAGGCGCGGTGAGAATTCGTGCATTAACCGTGTGGTGTGCGTTGGAATTTAGCATTCACGCGCCACGCCTGTTACTCTAGTTCCAGAACAATGCAACTGAGTATTGAAGGCACTAAGGAGAACGGTATGCAGCACGGACGGGATACCTCTGCGCTCGCCGCGCGTAGGCTGGTGGGGCGCAGTCGAACGATGAGCCTTCTCATGGCCTTGTGCCTGTTCGCCGCAATTGCGTTGGCTATCCCGGGTTTCGCGGCCCGAGCGGATGGGAATGGCTCGGGCTCGAGCCCCGATGACCCCTACGCCATCCCGCGCACTGCTTTCTCGGTGAATCTCGAGCAGGGATCCGAGTTTGAACGGCTCTATGCGAAGACCGGTTTCTGGGGCGTGATCCTTGACGGCGGTGACGTCTCGCCAACCGCTCCCCTCACCTTCGAACGCGGCGGGGAACGCGTGAACGTGGATTCCGACGACCTGTGGCAGGTGACGTCGCTGTCCAACTACAGCATGGTTGTTCAGGTGCCCAACGGCACCAACAACCGCGAGGGGATCACGTGGGAACCCGGAACCATCCACACCGTCCGCGTCGTCATCTACAGCAGTGACGATGATGTCGTGGCCGATTCGTTCCACTACGTCAAGGTGTACAAGCCCTACGAGCCTGATCCTGAGCCGACGACGGAACCCACCACGGATCCTACACCGGAGCCGACCGCCGCTCCCACGACGCAGCCCGCTCCCACGCCAACCACCGCTCCCACGACGCAGCCCGCGCCTACGCCGACCGCTGAGCCTACGACGCAGCCCGCTCCTACGCCGACCGCTGAGCCTACGACGCAGCCCGCGCCGACCGCTGAGCCTACGACGCAGCCCGCGCCGACCGCTGAGCCCACGACGCAGCCCGCGCCGACGGTTGATCCCGCTCCCGCGCCGACGGTTGATCCCGCTCCCGCGCCGAGTGCATCGCCGACGCCGGCTCCTCAGCCCGACGATCCACAGCTGCCGGCCGTGCGACCCACGGAAACCCCCTCGCCGACGCCCACCCCGACTCCGACCCCCACCCCGAGTGCGTCCGCTAACGTGGCCAGACCCTCAGACACACCGGTCTCGCCGGTGTCCGACGAGTCTCAGCTCAACGATGCAAACAAGGGAGGCGTCAGCGCAGCGTTTACCGCCGGCCAGCTGACCATCAACGTCCCCTCTGATAAGGCTGCCGTCGGCGACTGGGTCAGCGCCAACATCATGCAGACCGGCGAGGCTCGCTGGCTCCAGGTGGAGGACTCGAATCAGGTCACGATGGATCTGAGCGGCCTGCCCACCGGAGACTACAAGGTTGTCGTTGCCAATCGCTCCCACGAACTCGTCGGGTGGGCGGAATTCAAGGTGGCCTCGGCCTCCGGGTCCTCCACGGACTCGTCGGTTGATGCATCCGGCGCGGTCAAGTTGCACGCCGAGATGCTCTCCTCCTCCCAGGACGGAGATGAGTCCGAGAGCCTCAACGGATACCTGCTCGGTGCGGGAGCCTGCATGCTGATTCTCGGCGGCCTCGTCGTCGTTCAGGTTCTCTCCGGGCCGAAGATCGGGTCGTCCTCACACGAGGTCACCTTGTCTTAGGCTGTTCCTCGTGGATCTGTTCGATTCTGAGTCCTTCGACGACAGGGGCGTGCCCGCGTGCGACGCGGACGCGCCCCTCGCCGTTCGAATGCGCCCCACGAGCCTTGACGAGGTCGTCGGTCAAGGTCACCTCCTGGGCGAAGGCGCGCCCCTGCGCCGCCTTCTGACGCCCAGCTCGCGCGACGGGGTCGCTGTCTCCTCCGTCGTTCTGTGGGGCCCACCCGGCACGGGCAAGACAACCCTGGCCTACCTGATTGCTCGCGCCTCGGGCAGGCACTTCGTGGAGCTCTCCGCTGTCTCCTCGGGTGTGGGTGACGTGCGTAGCGTCGTGCAGGCGGCGCGGAGGCGGATAGCATCGGGCGATGAAGAGACGGTCCTCTTCGTTGACGAGGTGCACCGCTTCTCTAAGGCGCAGCAGGACTCTCTCCTGCCCGCCGTCGAGAACCGCTGGGTCGTGCTCGTTGCCGCAACCACGGAGAATCCATCTTTTTCCGTCATCTCCCCGCTGCTCTCGCGCTCGCTGCTGCTCACGTTGCGCCCGCTCGAGTCCGACGCGATCGAGGAACTCATCCGGCGCGCGCTCACCGACGAGCGCGGCCTCGGGGGACGTTTCGGCATCGAGGACGAGGCTGTGGCGGGACTGGTGCGCCTGGCCGGAGCCGATGCTCGCAAGTCCCTGACCCTTCTGGAGGCCGCCGCAGGCGTCGCCGACGACCGGGGCGAACGTCTCATCACCGTCGCCGGGGTCGAGGCTGCGGCCAATAGCGCGCTCGTGAGGTGGGGGAGGGATCAGCACTACGACGTTGCCAGCGCCTTCATCAAGTCCATGCGCGGGTCGGACGTGGACGCCTCCCTGCACTACCTCGCGCGCATGATCGAGGCTGGGGAGGACCCCAGGTTCATCGCGCGACGGATTATGATAGCGGCCAGCGAGGAGGTTGGCATGGCCGCGCCGGAGGTGCTCTCCACCTGCGTGGCCGCGGCGCAGGGGGTCGCCAGCATCGGAATGCCCGAGGCGCGTCTCCTCCTGGCTCAGGCCGTCGTCGCCGTTGCCACCGCCCCGAAGTCGAACGCGACGTACCTGGCGATTGACCGCGCGATCGCCGATGTGCGCGCAGGCCGTGGGGGAGCGGTGCCCGAGCACTTGCGCGACGCGCACTACCGTGGGGCCGACATGCTGGGACATGGGAACGGATATCTCTATGCGCACGACCATCCGCATCACGTGGCGGCCCAGCAGTACATGCCCGACGATCTCCAAGGCGTGCAGTACTACGCTCCCACCGACAACGGGCATGAGGCGATGCTCACGAAGCGCCTCGCGATGATTCGCAATCTTCTGAAGAAACGCTAGGATGTAACAGTTGTCCGCGCCCGCGGACACCTGGGGCCTTAGCCGACGGACGCTTCGTCGATCCTGGAGTTGGCCCCATGCCGGGCACGCCGGCATGACATGAGAAACAGGAAGAACAATTATGGCAACGAATCGTTCCCGCAAGCAGGTGCGCGAGTCCCGCGCCCTCGGCCTCGCGCTCACGCCCAAGGCCGTCCGCTACTTCGAGAAGCGCCCCTACGGCCCCGGCGAGCACGGACGTACCCGCCGCCGTCAGGACTCCGACTACGCCGTTCGTCTGAAGGAGAAGCAGCGCCTGCGCGCCCAGTACGGCATTCGCGAGTCCCAGCTGCGCCGCGCCTTCGAAGAGGCCCGCCGCACGGCCGGCCTGACCGGTGAGAACCTGGTCGAGCTCCTCGAGATGCGGCTGGACGCTCTGGTTCTGCGCGCGGGCTTTTCCCGCACGATCCAGCAGGCCCGCCAGGTGGTTGTCCACCGCCACATCCTCGTCGACGGTAAGATCGTCGACCGCCCCTCCTTCCGCGTCAAGCCCGGACAGACCATCCAGGTCAAGCCGAAGTCGCAGACGACCGTTCCCTTCGAGATCGCTGCCGAGGGCATCCACCGCGATGTGCTTCCCGCCGTCCCCGAGTACCTCGATGTTGACCTGGCCCGCCTGAAGGCCACCCTGGTTCGCCGTCCCAAGCGTGCCGAGGTCCCCGTCACGGTCGACGTGCAGATGGTCGTCGAGCACTACTCGCGTTGACACTCGTCGATTCCGCGCCCCCGAGACTATGCTCGGGGGCGCGGTTTCGTTTATCCCACTGTCCGCGTGTGCGCGCCGTTGCGCAGCAACGAGTGGGTACCGACTAACATGGGGGACTATGCGCACGTCTGAAATCCGTACCCGCTGGCTCGACTACTTCGCGTCCAAGGGCCACCACGTGGCCCCCTCCGTATCGCTCATTTCGCCCGAGCCCTCCATTCTCTTTACCGTCGCGGGAATGGTTCCGTTCATCCCGTACATCCTGGGCACCGAGTCCGCCCCGTGGCCGCGCGCCACCTCCGTTCAAAAGTGCATCCGTACCAACGACATCGACAACGTTGGCAAGACGACGCGCCACGGCACCTTCTTCCAGATGAACGGCAACTTCTCCTTCGGCGACTACTTCAAGGAAGGCGCGATCGACTACGCCTGGGAGCTTCTGACGACGCCCCAGGCCCGAGGGGGGTACGGCCTCGACGGAGATCGGCTGTGGATGACGATCTGGGAGAAGGACGAGGTGTCCTTCAATCACTGGACGAAGACGATCGGCGTCGACCCCGAGCGCGTCCAGCGTCTGCCCTTTGAGGAGATCTCCTGGTCGACGGGGCAGCCGGGGCCCGCCGGCGCGTGCTGCGAAATCCACTACGACCGCGGTCCGGCGTACGGCCCGGATGGTGGCCCGATCGTCGACGTTGCGGGCGATCGTTTCCTTGAGATCTGGAACCTCGTCTTCGATGAGTTCGTCCGAGGAGAGGGGGAAGGCCGCGACTTCGAACTCGTCGGCACTCTCGACAAGACCGCGATCGACACGGGTGCCGGCCTGGAGCGCCTCGCCTTCATCATGCAGGACAAGCCGAACATGTACGAGATCGACGAGGTGTTCCCCGTCATCGAGGCCGCCCAGGAGATGTCCGGAAAGACCTACGGGCTGGGCGCGGCCGGCCCCAACGCCGGGGGCGCCTACGACGATGACGTGCGCATGCGCGTCGTTGCGGACCATGTCCGCTCCGCCCTGATGCTCATCAGCGATGGGGTTCGCCCCGGAAACGACGGACGCGGCTACGTGCTGCGGCGACTGATTCGCCGCGCGGTGCGCTCCATGCGTCTTCTCGGCGTCGAGGACGCGGCGCTGCCGACCCTGCTCACCGCGTCCAAGAACGTCATGTCCCTGTCGTACCCCGAGCTCGACTCGAACTGGGAGACCATCCAGGACGTCGCCTACGCCGAGGAGGACGCGTTCCGTCGCACGCTGAGCGCCGGCACCACGATCCTCGACGCGGCGGTGGCTTCCGCCAAGGAAACCACGGGTGCCCCCGTGATCTCCGGCGCCTCGGCGTTCTCGCTGCACGACACCTACGGCTTCCCGATTGACCTGACCCTTGAGATGGCCGCCGAGCAGGGCGTCGCCGTCGATGAGGAGGGCTTCCGCTCGCTCATGGCCGAGCAGAAGGAACGCGCACGAGCCGACGCGCGCTCAAAGAAGACCGGACACACCGATGTTCGCGTCTTCCACGAGATAGAGAAGCAGATGGGCGGGGGATCAACCTTCCTGGGATACACCGAGGAGGCGGCTGACGCAACCGTCCAGGCGCTTCTCGTTGACGGAGCCTCGGCGCCCGCTGCCAGCGCTCCCGCCGAGGTCGAGGTTATCTTGGATCGCACGCCGTTCTACGCCGAGATGGGCGGACAGTTGGCCGACCACGGCACCATTCGACTCGCCGGAGGTGGCGTCGTCGAGGTCCACGACGTTCAGGCGCCGATCCGCGGCCTGAGCGTCCACCGTGGAACCCTGACGGAGGGCACGATGTCGGTCGGAGAGAAGGCGTACGCGCAGATCGACGGCGCTCGCCGCCTCGCCATCGCCCGCGCTCACACCGCGACCCACATGGTCTACGCCGGCCTTCGCTCGGTGGTGTCCAAGGACGCGACACAGGCAGGATCCGAGAACTCGCCGTCGCGCCTGCGCTTTGATTTCCGTCACTCCAGTGCGGTTGACGCAAGCCAGCTCGGCGACATCGAGGCGCTCGTCAACGAGAAGCTTGCCGAGGATCTGACGGTCACCACCGAGGAGATGAGCCTCGATGAGGCGAAAGCCCAGGGGGCGATCGCGCTCTTCGGCGAGAAGTACGGTTCCCGCGTACGGGTCGTCACGATCGGCGACGGATTCGACCGGGAGCTGTGCGGCGGTACCCACGTTCCCACGACCGGCCACATCGGACGCATCACCCTGCTCGGGGAAGGCTCGATCGGTTCCGGAGTGCGCCGCATCGATGCTCTTGTCGGCGATGGGGCCTACGAGTTCCAGGCGAAGGAACACGCCCTCGTCGCCCAGCTGTCGCACCTTGTGGGCGGGCGCGCCGAGGAGCTTCCCGAGCGCATCGAAAACCTGCTGGCCAAGCTGCGTGATTCCGAGAAGGAGCTGGAGAAGGTCCGCACCGAGCAGGCACTCAGCCGCGGTAGCGAGCTCGCCGCGTCCGCGCGCGCCGTCGGGGCGGTGAACCTCGTCGGTGCCGTCGTGGGCGCCATGCCCTCAGCTGACGCCCTGCGCACCCTCGCGCTTGACGTCCGCGATCGCCTGGGTAACGAGCGCGGCGCGGTCGTTGCCCTCGGCGGCATCGTTGCGGGAAAGCCCTCCCTAGTCGTCGCCACGAACGAGGCGGCACGGGAACACTCCATCAAGGCGGGCGCGCTCGTGCGCGCCGTCGGCAAGCACATGGGCGGCGGTGGCGGCGGTCGCGATGACGTTGCCCAGGGTGGAGGCACGAAGCCCGAGGGCCTCGAAGCGGCGATCGATGCGATTCGCCGGGAGATCGAGTCCCTGTGAGCCTGCGCAGGGGAGTTCGCATCGGTGTTGACGTCGGCACCGTGCGTGTCGGCGTCAGCCGGTGCGACCCCGACGGCATCCTCACGATGCCCGTCGAGACCCTTCTTCGTGCCTCGGACTCCGCCGATCTGCGCCGACTCGAGGGCATCGTGCGCGCGCACGACGCCCTCGAAGTGATCGTTGGACTCCCCCGTCATCTGCGCGGCGGGGAGGGAGTGTCGGCGAAGGGGGCTCGAAAGTACGCCCGCCGCCTGAAGACGCTTATTCCGAGCGTGCGTGTCGCGTTGGTCGACGAGCGGCTCTCCTCCAACCAAGCGCACGCCCGGCTGCGTGCGTCCGGAGTCCCCGAACACGAGCATCGCAGCGTCATCGACCAGGTAGCAGCCCAGATCATCCTCGAACAGGCTCTCGAGCTCGAACGGATGAGCGGTCGGGCGCCCGGCGAGGAGATCATCCTCGACAATCACGAAGGAAGGCCCCAATGAGTACGCCTCCCGCATATCCTTTCCGCTCGCGCCGCGAGATTCACTCCGGTGAACCCAAGGTCTACTCCGACGCCCACCTCGAGGAGCAGGCGTCGACAACGGAGCCCACCCCCGCCCCGGATCGGGGCAAGCAACCGGAGGAAGCGGAGGCGCTCGACCCCGATAAGACACCCGTGCGGGGAACGCGCCTGACCCGCCAGCCCTCCGACGTTCTTACTTTCGACGATGTCACTGATGCCCCGCAGCCTTCCCGCGGCCAGGCCAGACGACACAGGCGCTCTGCGGGCGCAAAGCTCCGCGACGGGGCCTCGGAGACGACGGGCATGCGATCGCGGCGCCTCGCGGCCGAACGCCGGGCGGCACGCAAACGCAAGCGGCGTGCCCGCATCCGTTCCTTCCTTGTTCTCTTTCTGGTCCTCGGCCTCGTCAGCGGGGCGGGCTACCTGGCGTATACCCAGCTGGTGAGCTCGTCGGCGACGTCCTCCGACGACTTTCCGGGGCCCGGTAGCGGCAGCGTCGAGGTGACGATCGACGAGGAGGCAACGGGCCGCCAGATCGGTCAGACACTCGTTGACGCCGGTGTCGTCAAGTCGGTGGGTGCCTTCGTGCGCCAGTTTGAGACGAACCGGGCCGCCATGTCGATCCGCCCCGGCACGTATCGCCTGAAGCTTCAGATGAGCGCCTCCGCAGCCCTGGCCGCCCTGCTGGATGAAACCAACCGGGTCGATTCGACGATCACGATCGGCTCGGGTCAGACTCTTTCGGAGGTCAAGGCGCGGATCGTCAGCATCATGGGGGTTGCCGAGTCCGAGGTGAACGCCGCGTTCGCTGACACCGAGGCCATCGGACTGCCCTCCGAGGCCGGCGGAAACGCCGAAGGATGGTTGCTGCCGGGCTCGTACGAGGTATCCGAGGACGATACGCCCACAACAGTGATCGCGCGTATGGTGGCCGGCACCGTTCAGGAACTTGATCGCCTTGGCGTTGCACCATCAGATCGCGAGACCGTGCTCATCAAGGCGTCGATCGTTGATGGAGAGATGAACATCGACAAGTACATGCCGATGGTCGCTCGCGTCATCGACAACCGCCTGGCGGACACGGAGGGAGAGACCAAGGGCCTGCTCGGAATGGACTCGACCGTTCTCTACGGCGTCGGCAAGACGAGCGGGGTCCCCGATCAGGCGGACCTCGACAACGACAACCCCTACAACACTCGCCTGCACGCCGGTTTGCCGCCGACCCCCATCGGCCAGCCCAGCGAGAAGGCGATCAAAGCGGTTTTGAATCCCGCTGAGGGAACCTGGCTCTACTTCGTCACCGTGAACCTCGATACGGGAGAGACCCTCTTCGCCTCCACCCTGGAGGAGCAGGAACAGAACCGCCAGAAGTTCGTGGAGTATTGCGCGGCCAACCCCAAGGTGTGTTCCGCATCATGACATGGGCCGGCGTTATCGGTTCCCCGATCGAGCACTCGCTGTCCCCGGTGATTCACCGGGCAGCCTGGGAGGCGCTCGGGATCAGCGGGTGGGAGTATCGGCGCATCGAGTGCGACAGGGACAATCTGCCCGCGCTGATCGGCGGCATTGATGCGCAATGCGGCGGCCTGTCGGTCACGATGCCCTGCAAGCAGGCGGTGATGCCCCTCCTTGACGCGATTGATCCGCTCGCGAGCGCGGTTGGTGCGGTCAATACGGTCGTGCCTTCCGCGGGGGTACTTGCCGGATTTAACACGGACGTCACCGGCATTGCCTCGGCAATTCGTCGCGCGTGCGCGCGCTCCGGCGTCCCCCACCCCGCGTCTGTCCTGGTGCTGGGGGCGCGGGCGACGGCCTCGTCGGCTCTGGCTGCGCTTGGCGAGCTCGGCATCACGAGGACGAGTGTGGCGGCGCGCCGTTTCGCGGGTCCCGGATCCGTGATCGCGGCCGCCTCCCGCCTCGGGGTCGTCATTGAGCAGATCCCGTGGGCGGACATGGGTGCCGTCGCTCGGGCCGCCGCAGGCGTGGACCTGTTGATCTCGACGCTCCCGGCGGGCGCAGCGGACCCCCTCGCCTCGTTCCTTGCCCCGACCGAGCGCCAGGTTCTTCTCGACGTCGTCTACTCTCCGCGGGAGACCGCGCTGCGCGCCGCGTTCGAGCGCTCCGGGGCCGTCGTCGCCGAGGGCACCGACATGCTGGTCTTTCAGGGAGCATCCCAGGTGCAGCTCATGACGGGCAGAAGCCCGGATCCGGACGTGATGAGACACGCCCTCCACGAGGAACTGGCCCGTCGGGCGCGCGAGAGCGGGGCGGGGGCGCGCGCATGATCGTTGGTTTGCTTCCGCCTCGTATCAGCGCGGACCTGTCGCTTGTGTCGGGTTTCCTCACGTGGGTCACCGTCCTGGTGTGGCTGTGGCGCTCGGGATGGAGAATCCAGCGGCGCTACTTCGTGGAGGCGACGCAAACCCCGCTGACGCGCAACGCCATCGTCTGGGTGGCAGCCCTCGTCGGTGCCGTCTCCTTCGTGGCCGCCCAGATGCGCCCCGGGATACCGGCTGTCCTGGTCGTGTCCATGGTTGGCGCCCTGAGCGCCTATGTCGATGCGCGCACCCATCGCCTGCCCAATGCCTACACGCTGGTCATGGGGATTGGTGTCGCTGCCGGTATCGCCATTGGCGCCGTGATCTCGCCCCTGTGGCAGGAGCGGCTGAGCGGGAGCCTCATCGGAGCGCTCATCTGGCTCGTGCCGATCTGGGTGCTGAATCGCCTTCCGGGCGGAATGGGTGGGGGCGACGTGAAGCTTGCGCCCGTCCTGGGGGCCATGGTCGGATCGGTGGGGATGCACGCCGCCGTCTTTGCCCTCGTGCTTTCCTTCGTCTCGGCGGGGGTGGCCGCCCTGTGGAAGATCGTCGTGGGTTCGGCCGGCACGAAGTCGCGCGTCGCAATGGGACCGTGGATGATTGGGTCCGCACTCGTGGGAACGATCGCGTGGGGAGTCGTCCCCGACTGGCTCTAGGGGCCTTGCCACCCTCATCGTGGACCCGGCGGGCCGATGCGGGGCGGAAATGGGACAATGAGACCGTGAGTACCTTGACGCCTTCGCATCAGTGTGAGCCCGTGAGCCTCGAATGGGGACAGACGTGGCCGCCGCGCGATGTCTTTCGTTCCCTTGCGTGCTCGCGGCGCGTGATCCCCGTCGTTCGGCGGGTGCTCGCCGACGAGCTCAGCGCGGTCGGTGTCTACCGCCAGCTTGCCCATGGAGACTACGGGAGCTTTATCCTCGAGTCCGCCGAACACGGCGGATCCTGGGGACGCTGGTCCTTCGTCGGCGCCTCGAGTGCCGGAGCGATCGTGGCCCGTGACGGCCGGGCGCAGTGGGTGGGTGCCCATCCCGAGGGAGCCCTACGTGAGGGGAGCTTTCTCGAGGTTGTTCACTCGGCGCTCGAGGAGCTCGCAGCTCCGGCTATCGAGGGGATGCCGCCACTGAGCGGTGCGCTCGTCGGGTCGCTCGGGTGGGGGATTATCCCCGAGTGGGAGCCCACCCTGGTGGCGACTGCTCCCAGGGAATCCGATATTCCGGACGCCGCACTGGTGCTCGCTACCGAGGTCGCGGCCATCGACCACGCCACCGGCTCCGTGTATCTGATGGCGATCGCGTGGAACCTTAACGGCTCGGACGACGGCGTGGACGTGGCCTACGATCGCGCGATCGACCGTCTCGACGCGATGACGGCTCAGCTCGCGGCGCCCTTCCCTCCGGCGGTGCTCGGTGCCAGCGGGGACAATCCTCCTCAGGTTCGCCAGCGCACCGCGCGCGAGGACTTCGAATCGTCGGTCAACGCGGCCAAGCGCGCGATCAGGGAGGGCGATGCCTTCCAGATAGTCGTCTCGCAGCGTCTCGATGTGGCGACCCGCGCCAGCGGCATCGACGTATACCGGGTGCTGCGCACGATCAACCCGTCGCCCTACATGTACTTTCTGGACCTGCCCGACGGCGTCGGTGGCCACTTCGAGGTCGTCGGCTCGTCCCCGGAAACGCTCGTTCGAGCCGAGAGGCGTCGCGTGTGGACCTATCCGATCGCCGGTTCCCGCCCGCGGGGCGCGGATTCTTCCGAGGATCATCGGCTGGCGGCGGAACTGCTGGAGGATCCCAAGGAGCTGTCGGAGCACGTCATGCTCGTGGACCTGGCACGCAACGACCTGTCCAAGGTGTGCGAGCCGGCCTCGGTTGAGGTTTCCACGCTGATGGAGCTCAAACGTTTCTCTCACATCCAGCACATTTCCTCGACCGTGACCGGCGTGATGCGCCCGGACGTGGACGCCCTCGACGCGCTGGTTGCGACCTTCCCCGCCGGAACCCTGTCGGGAGCCCCCAAGCCGCGCGCGATCCAGCTGATCGACGACTTCGAACCGGCCGCGCGCGGGGTCTACGGCGGCGTGGTGGGCTACTTCGACCTGTCGGGGGACGCCGACTTGGCGATCGCGATTCGGACGGCCGCCCTGAGGAACGGGGTGGCGTCGGTCCAGGCGGGCGCAGGACTCGTCGCCGACTCGGTGCCGGCACTGGAGTACGAGGAGTCGCGAAACAAAGCCGCCGCAGCTCTCGAGGCCGTCGTGCGGGCATCGACGTTGGTTCCCCTGTCGTGACACGCACGGCGGGACGATCAAGCGGGGCAAGCCCGATATTCGCTAGCCTTGTCTGTGTTGTCGTAGTTGCTGGTGAAAGGGTAGCGTCGTGAGCGTTCTCAATGACATCATTGTGGGGGTCCGCGAGGATCTGAAAGAGCGCGAGGATCGCCTCCCCCTGAGCAGCCTCAAGGAGATCGAGGCGACCGTTCCCGAGGCGAAGGATGCGCTGGGTGCACTGCGTGGCCGCGACGGCGCCGTCAAGATCATCTCCGAGGTCAAGCGCTCCTCGCCGTCGAAGGGAAGGCTCGCGGCGATTCCCGATCCCGCTGCCCTCGCATCCCTGTACGAGGCCGGGGGTGCCTCGGTCGTCTCCGTTCTGACGGAGCAACGCCGCTTCGGCGGATCCCTCGCCGATCTTGACGCCGTCCGCGCGGCCGTGGACATTCCCGTACTGCGCAAGGACTTCATCGTCACGCCCTACCAGATTCACGAGGCGCGCGCTCACGGCGCCGACCTTGTCCTGCTAATCGTCGCAGCGCTCGAACAGAACGTGCTCGTCTCGCTCCTGGAACGCACGCGCTCGCTTGGCATGGAAGCTCTCGTCGAAACCCATTCGCGTTTGGAGGCACTGCGCGCGCTCGATGCGGGAGCCTCGATTATCGGTGTCAACGCCCGCAACCTGAAGACCCTCGAGGTTGATCGTTCCACCGTTGAGCAGGTCATCGACGTGATTCCTCAGGAGGTCGTGGCCGTCGCGGAGTCGGGTGTGGCCACCGCGCACGACGTCTTCGAGTACGCGAAGTGGGGGGCGGACGCGGTGCTCGTGGGGGAGGCGCTCGTGACCTCCGGTGATCCGCGCTCAAGCATTCAGGACATGGTGAGCGCCGGGCAGCACCCCGCCCTGCGAACGGATCGCAAGGCGCGCGTCGCTGCGGCGCGTCAGGAAGGACAGTGATGGAAGCCGATAACTTCGTGTCGGGGCCGTACTTCGGGGACTTTGGCGGGCGTTTCGTTGCGGAGTCGCTCATGGGTCCCCTCGAGGAGGTCGAGGTGGCGTGGAAGCGCCTGTGGCGCGATCGGTCCTTTCAGCGTCGGCTTCGTGACCTCCTGGCGAACTACGCGGGTCGGCCCTCGCTGCTGACCGAAGCGCCCCGCTTTGCCTCGGATCTGGGCGGGGTCCGGGTGTTCCTCAAGCGCGAGGATCTCAACCACACCGGCTCGCACAAGATCAACAACGTTCTCGGCCAGGCCCTGCTGACCAAGGAGATCGGAAAGACGCGCGTCATCGCTGAGACAGGCGCCGGACAGCACGGCGTTGCCACCGCCACGGCTGCTGCCCTCCTCGGGCTCGAATGCACGATCTACATGGGGCGCGAGGACACGGAGCGGCAGGCGCTGAACGTTGCGCGCATGCAGATGCTCGGGGCGGAGGTCATCGCCGTGACCGCCGGATCAGCGACCCTCAAAGACGCCATCAACGAGGCATTCCGGGACTGGGTGACCAACGCGGAGACGACCAACTACATTTTCGGAACGGCCGCGGGGCCGCACCCCTTCCCGGAGCTGGTGCGCGACCTACAGCGCGTCATCGGCGACGAGGCTCGCGCTCAGCTTCTCGCCACCGAGGGGCGCCTGCCCGACGTCGTGGTTGCATGCGTGGGTGGCGGATCCAACGCGATCGGCTCCTTCACTGCTTTCATCGACGATCCGAGCGTTGAACTGCTGGGGTGTGAGGCTGCCGGTGATGGCTTCGAGACGGGACGCCACGCCGCCTCGATTACGGCCGATCAGGTCGGGGTTTTGCACGGCTCGCGCACGTTCGTTCTGCAGGAACGCGACGGACAAACCAAGGCGTCACACTCCATTTCTGCCGGCCTGGACTACCCGGGGGTTGGACCCCAGCACGCGTGGTTGGCGCGTTCGGGCCGTGCGTCCTATATCCCGGTCTCGGATGCCGAGGCCATGGACGCCTTCCTGAGGCTGTCGCGCTCCGAGGGCATCATCCCGGCCATCGAGTCCTCGCACGCCCTGGCGGGCGTACGCAGGTGGGCCCTCGAACGGGTCGAGGCCGCAGGTCCCTTCCATCCCGGCGAGGAACCGATCGCTATCGTGACGGTGTCGGGGCGCGGCGACAAGGACGTGGACACCGCCGCACGCTGGTTTGGCTACGGGCGCGCGAAGCTGCAGATCATCGACCCGAGCGCGGGACCGACCGGCGTCGCCGTGCTTGAGAGCGAAGAGGAGAAGTAACATGACGCGAGCACCTCGTTCGTCCGCGGTCATTGACGCGGCGAAGGAGCGCGGCGATGCCGCTCTCATCGGCTACCTTCCCGTCGGCTTCCCGTCGGTTGATGCCTCGATCCACGCGGGGAAGGTCCTGGCGGACAACGGCGTCGACGTGATCGAGCTGGGCTTCCCCTATTCCGATCCGGGCATGGATGGGCCAACGATTCAGCGGGCGAGTGTCGCGGCGCTGGAGCGTGGCACGCACATTGAGGACCTGTTTCACGCCGTTGATGAACTCACCAGCTACGGCGTGGCCACGTGCGTCATGACCTACTGGAACCCCGTCGAATGGTGGGGCGTCGAACGCTTCGCCGCCGACCTGGCTGCGGTCGGAGGCTCCGGTCTCATCACGCCGGACCTGCCTCCGGAGGAGGGGACGCAGTGGGAGGCGGCCTCCGATGCTCACGACTTGGAGCGCATCTACCTGAGCGCGCCCTCCTCGCCTTCCCATCGCCTCCGCCTGATCGCTGAGCATTCGCGCGGATGGGTCTACGCCGCCTCGTCGATGGGGGTGACCGGCGCCCGCGCCTCGGTCGGGGCGCACACCGCCGACGTGGTGGCCCGCACGCGGCAAGCCGGCGCAACGCGGGTGTGCGTCGGGCTGGGCGTCTCCAACGGTTCCCAAGCCCGCGAGATCGGGGCGTACGCTGATGGCGTGATCGTCGGTTCGGCCCTCGTCAAGACTCTGTTCGACGACGACGGTGAGCGAGGCCTGCGTGCCCTCGGGGGGCTGGCACGCGAGCTGGCGTCGGGCGTGAAGGGAGCGCGCGCGTGAACCTCCTGGCCGCCTCGGGCATTCCCTCCCCGTCGACGGGCGTGTGGTACCTCGGTCCGATTCCCCTGCGGGCATACGGGATCGTCATCGCGGTCGGCATGATCGTCGGCGTGTGGTGGACGGCGCGACGCTATCGCGCGCGCGGCGGCGATCCGGACGTCCTCTACGACGTGGCCATGTGGGCGATCCCGATCGGGATCATCGGGGCACGCCTCTACCACGTGATCACGTCACCGGAGGCATACTTCGGGCCGGGTGGCGACCCGTGGCTCATCCCCCAGATCTGGCGCGGCGGATTGGGGATCTGGGGAGGCGTCGGCGCCGGGGCGCTGGGTGCGTTCCTCGCCGTCAAGCGCGCCGGCGTGCGCTTCGGCCCCATTGCCGACTCGCTCGCCCCCGCACTCCTGGTCGCCCAGGCGATCGGCCGTTGGGGGAATTGGTTCAATCAGGAGCTCTTCGGTGGCCCGACGACGCTTCCGTGGGGGCTGCAGATTGACGCCGCCCACCTGCCCGCCGGCTACGCTCCCGGGACCCTCTTTCATCCCGCCTTCCTTTACGAGTGCCTGTGGAACCTTGCGGCCGCTGCGCTGATCGTGTGGCTTGATCGGCGCCGCCGCTTCGCGGGCGGGCAGGTCTTCGGCCTTTACCTCATGGCCTACACCCTCGGGCGAGCCTGGATCGAGATGCTACGCATTGACGATGCCCACACGTTTGGTGGCCTGCGCCTGAACGTGTGGACTTCTCTCCTCGTCTTCGCTGTCGGGGCTGTGCTCTTCGTTATTGCCGGGCGTCTGGGTAGGTCGAGTCGCGTCGAGGCACCCGCGGGGGAGAGGAATGAGCAGGACGAAAACGGCGAGGAGAACTGCGTGAACGAGGAGGCTCAGGCCTCCTCGGACGGTGCCCGGCAGGAGCAAGACAGCGAGTAGGCGAGCGCAGGTTGGCCACTCATGGAAGTCGAAGGTCCCGGAATCTGATGGTTCATGGGAATCATCACGCCGACCCGTGGGAGCGCCCCCGCGAGCGTTTGAGGTCTGGGCGCTAGAATCGATACTATGCGTCGAGCTAAAATTGTCTGCACCATTGGACCTGCCACCGATTCCCCCGAGCAGCTCCAGGCGCTCGTTGATGCCGGAATGGATGTTGCGCGCATCAACCGGTCGCACGGAAAAGCCGAGGAGCATGAGGCTGTCATCTCGCGAGTTCGGAAGGCGTCCGCGACATCGGGCCGCGCCGTTGCAGTCCTCGTTGACCTTCAAGGACCCAAGATTCGGCTGGAGACCTTCCAGGACGGGCCCCAGGAACTCAAGGCGGGGGATACCTTCACGATCACAATCCGCGACGTTCCCGGCACCAAGGAACTGGTGGGAACGACGTTCAAGGGCCTGCCCGGCGACTGTGCACCCGGCGACCGCCTGCTGATCGACGACGGAAACGTCGCGGTGCGCGTGGTTGAGGTCAGCGACACCGACGTCGTCACCCGCGTTGAGGTCCCCGGAGTCGTCTCCGATCACAAGGGACTGAACCTGCCGGGCGTCGCGGTTTCCGTGCCCGCCCTGTCGGAGAAGGACAAGGAGGACCTTCGCTGGGCCATTCAGATGGACGCTGACTTCATCGCCCTGTCCTTCGTTCGCTCCGCCCACGACATCGACGACGTTCACGAGATTATGGACGAGATGGGCAAGCGAATCCCCGTCATCGCCAAGATCGAGAAGCCTCAGGCCGTGGAAGCGCTCGAAGAGATCGTTGAGGCCTTCGATGGCATCATGGTCGCCCGTGGCGACCTCGGCGTCGAGATGCCCCTCGAGGCCGTGCCGCTCGTCCAAAAGCGTGCGATCGAGCTGGCGCGGATCGCGGCGAAGCCCGTCATCGTTGCCACCCAGGTCATGGATTCGATGATCAAGAATCCGCGCCCGACCCGCGCCGAGGCCTCGGACTGTGCGAACGCGATCCTTGATGGTGCGGATGCCGTCATGTTGTCCGGCGAAACGTCGGTGGGCGCCTACCCGATTGAGACCGTCCGCACGATGGCGGCGATCATTGAGTCCACGGAAGAGAACGGCGGGGAGCGCATCGCGTCGATCCCGGGCTATTTCGCTTCCGATCGCGCGGGTGTCATCTGTGATGCCGCCGCGCGCATCGCCGAACACATGGACGCCCGCTACCTCGTGACTTTCACGCAGTCGGGCACCTCGGCGCGCCTCCTGTCGCGCATGCGACGCCCGATTCCCATGCTCGCCTTCACTCCTTTGGAAACGACGCGTCGCCGCCTCGCTCTGTCGTGGGGCATCCAGACATACCGGGTGCCCGAGGTTCAGCACACGGACGACATGGTCTGGCAGCTTGACCAGGTGGTGCAGTCCTCTCGCCTTGCCGACATCGGTGAGCAGCTCGTCATCGTCGCCGGCATGCCGCCGGGCATCCCTGGGTCGTCGAACATGCTGCGTATTCACGAGGTTGGCGACGAAGCAGATTACGCGATCGGCGGTCTGCGTCACGCGTGAGAGCAGCATTCGGGGGTGTCGGCGGGAGTCGGCACCCCCGCTCATTGTTGCGTTGACGAGGCTCGTGTGGACAAACCTGCACGGATGGAATAATGTACACGGATACACGTTGATACGTGTGGACGTCGCCCCAACGACGGAGCGACGCTGCAGCAGGTTGCTGCCCGGTGCGCTTCAGGGATGCCTGTGCGATCCAAGCACATTCCCCGGCGCGCCAGTGAGATAGATGGAGGAGAAATGAATAGGGATATTCGGACCGTGTCGGTCCACGACACGCTGTTTGGTCGTGTGGCCAACAACCTGGAGGTTGCTCAGCTCTCTTCGGCCGTCGGGCCCTGGTTTGCTGACTGTCACGATTCGAGGGTCAAGCAGGCGATTGCCGACCTTGACGAGCCTGCCCTGAGGGGCGCGGCAGCCGAGTACCTCGGCCTCGAACTGAGCGTCGTGGCCTGAATAGCGGAAGGGGGGCGACAAGCAATGCTTGCCGCCCCCTCGTCCATTCCCAGACACGCCGATCTCTGAGCGGACCGTGCATCGCGTTTGCGCGGGATTACCGGTACCATGGGAAACGTACTCCAGTGGTGGTACCCCGAGTGGGATTCGAACCCACAACAAGCCGGGTTTGAGCCGACCGCCTCTGCCAGTTGGGCTATCGGGGCATTCGCGTGTGCGAGACCCACAATAGAGCAGCTGGGCAAACCGATCAAACTGAGGAATATGACAATGAGTGAAGAGCAGGCTGAACCGCGTCGCGTCCTCGTCGCGGAGGACGAGGGGCTGATCCGTCTCGATATCGTTGAGACGCTCACCCAGGCGGGGTTTGAAGTCGTCGGCGAAGCGGCCGACGGTGAGGAAGCCGTCGAGCTGGCGTTGGAGCTCGAACCAGACCTGTGTGTGATGGATGTCAAGATGCCGAAGATGGATGGCATCACCGCGGCGGAGAAGATTCTGCAGGAGCTGTCGTGCGCGGTTGTCATGCTGACGGCATTCTCGCAGACTGAGCTTGTCGAGCGTGCCCGCGACGCCGGCGCGATGGCCTACGTGGTCAAGCCCTTTAGCCCCTCCGACCTGATTCCCGCCGTCGAGATTGCCCTCTCGCGTCACGCGGAGATCGAGTCGCTCGAGGATCAGATCGCCGATCTGAGCGATCGTTTTGAGACGCGCAAGCGGGTTGACCGGGCGAAGGGTCTGCTCATGAAGAACATGGGTATGAGCGAACCCGAGGCTTTCCGCTGGATCCAGAAGACCTCGATGGATCGGCGCCTGTCGATGCGGGAGGTGGCCGACGCGGTCATCAACCAGGTTGACGACTGAATCGTGGATGCGGTGGCGGGCAGGAGCGGGGTGCTCCTGCCCGCCACCGCATTCGTGGGCTGCGCGTGTGCGCGCACCTACTTGTGACGTGGGCGCACCAGGATTCGATTGGTGACCCGCGCGACCGAGATGAGCCTGTCGGCCTCGTCGCGAATCTCAACGGTGTGCACCGTGGAGGAACGGCCGAGGTGGACCGCGGTCGCGGTCGCCGTGACGGTCCCCTCGCGGCCGGCGCCGATGTGGGACGCATTCAGCTCGGTGCCCACGGCGAAGGCCGGCTTACCGGGGTTGGTCTCGCGGGCATGAATCTGTGCCGCGAAGGAGGCGGCCGTCTCAGCCAGCGCCGCGGAAGCGCCGCCGTGCAGGATCCCGGCGCTCTGCCGGTTGCCGTCAATGGGCATCGAGATGACGGTGCGCGCGGCCGTGTGTTCAAGCACTTCCATGCCCGTGGCCTCCATGAGGGTGCCCGGCCAGTGGGCCCCCACCCACCCGCCGTGAGCGAGAGGATCGGGTGATGCGCCGTGGGCGTGTGTCGTCTGGTCAAGGTGTGTCATGGCATCTAGGGTGTCATGTGTGAGCGATACCGTGCTGATTATTGATGGTCATTCGATGGCGTTTCGCGCCTTCTATGCGCTTCCGCCCGAAAACTTCGTGACGGCCACCGGCCAGCATACGAACGCGGTTTACGGCTTCGTATCAATGCTCGCCAGGTTGCTCGAGACAGAGAAGCCGACCCATGTCGCCGTGGCATTCGATGTGTCCAGGCACTCATTCCGCACCGAGGAGTACCCGGAATACAAGGGAACCCGGGATGCGACGCCGGAAGAGTTTAAGGGGCAGGTGGAACTCATACGCGAGGTCTTGGACGCGATGGGGATCGTGGCGCTGTCTCGAGAGGGATTCGAGGCCGACGACATCCTGGCGACGCTGGCCTACCAAGCAGGTCACGAGGGTGCTTCGGTGCTGGTCGTCTCCGGCGACCGCGACACCTTCCAAACGGTGACCCAGAACGTCACCGTGCTCTACCCGGGGACAGGGCCCGGGGACCTGCGGCGCATGACTCCCGAAGCCATCGAGGCCAAGTATGGGGTGCCTCCGCATCGCTACCCCGAGATCGCGGCGATCGTCGGCGAGACCTCCGACAACCTGCCGGGCGTGCCCGGGGTCGGCCCCAAGACCGCGGCCCAGTGGATCAATCGCTTCGATGGCCTCGACAACCTCCTGGAACGCGCTCACGAAATCGGGGGCAAGCGCGGGGCTGCCCTGCGCGAGCACACGGATGACGTCGTGCGCAACCGACGCTTGAACAGGCTCGTCACGGACATGGACCTCGGCCTGACTCGCGCCGATCTGGTGCGGCGCGCCACCGATGTCGCGGCGGTCGATCGTCTCTTTGATGCGCTTGAGTTTGGTCGGCTGCGCGCCAAGGTGCGCGAGGTGTCGGGCGTCGGCATGGGACAAGGCGAGCCGGAGGAGGCCACGGACGCCGTTGCCGAGGAGCAGCAGGTCGACGTTTGCCTCGCTGATCCGTCGAGCGACGTGAGCCGGTGGCTGAACGAGCGTGCCCGCCTCGCCCTCCTGGTCGAGGGCGACATGCGACCGACCCGCGGCGAGGTGACGCGCCTCGTATTCGCCACCGACAAGCAGGCCCTCGTCCTCGACCCGACTGAGCTCACCCCCGCACAGGACCGAGCCGTTGCCGAGGCGCTGGCCTCAACCCGGCTGGTTGTCCACGACGCCAAGGGAGTTCGCCACGCGCTTGCGTCGCGAGGCTGGACCCTCGGGGAGGTTGCCTTCGACACGATGCTCGCGGCCTATCTTGCTCACCCGGACCAACGCTCTCACAAGCTCACGGACGTCGTGGCGCGCATCCTCGGCATCGAGGTGAGCGAGGCGGCGGATGAGGGAGCGCTCTTCGACATGGACGAGAGCGAGGAGGGCCCCACGGGCGCCGAAATGCGAGCCGGCCGCATCGCCGCTCAACTGATCCCGCTCGCTGAGCGGTTGCGCCGCACGCTCGAGGAAAGCAAGGAGCTGGGCCTCCTGAGCGATATGGAGATGCCGCTGGCCCGGCTCCTGGGGGACATGGAGGCAACCGGGATCGGCGTGGACACCGGGGTGCTGAGCGACCTCTCGGCAGAACTCGGCGCAGACGTCGAGAAGGCGCGCCGCGGGGCCTGGGAGGCCGCCGGACGCGAGGTGAACCTATCGAGCCCGAAACAGCTTCAAGAGCTTCTCTTCGACCACTTCGCGCTGCCCAAGACCAAGAAAACGAAGACCGGCTACACAACGAACGCCGAGGCCCTCGCCGACCTGTGGGCGAAGACCGAGGCCAGCGGGGGAGCGGGGCACCGCTTCCTCGGCTACCTGCTCGCCCACCGCGACCGCATCAAGCTCAAGCAGATGGTCGACTCCCTAATTGCCACCGTCGGTGCCGACGAGCGCATCCACACGACCTTCTCGCAGGTTGCCGCCGCGACCGGCCGCCTGGCCTCCTCGGACCCGAATCTGCAGAACATTCCCGCGCGCAGCCCCGACGGCATGCGCATTCGCGGAGCCTTCACTCCCGGGCCGGGCTACGCCTCGCTCATGAGCGCCGACTACTCTCAGATCGAAATGCGACTCATGGCGCACCTGTCGGGCGACGAGGCTCTCATCGAGGCTTTTAACTCGGGCGAGGACCTGCACAGGACCATGGCCTCCATGGTCTTCGGTACGCCGGTCGAGCAGGTGAGCGGGGAGGAACGTTCTCGGATCAAGGCCACCTCCTACGGCCTTGCCTATGGGCTCTCCTCCTATGGCCTGGCCGCCCAGCTCGGCATCGCGGTCCCGGAGGCCGCCGCTTTGCGCGACCGATACTTCGAACGCTTCGGGAAGGTGCGCGACTATCTTGAGGGCCTGGTCGCACAGGCCCGAGCCGACGGGTACACCGAGACGATGTTCGGACGACGCCGCTACCTCCCGGACCTGCGGTCGTCGAATCGGCAGCGACGTGAGATGGCCGAGCGTGCGGCCCTGAACGCACCCATTCAGGGAAGCGCCGCCGACATCGTCAAGATCGCGATGATGAACGTGGCGTCGGCGCTGGCAAACGAGGGACTTGCCACGAGGCTCCTCGTGCAGATCCACGACGAACTACTCCTCGAGATCGCCCCGGGTGAAGCCGATGTGGCGGAGAAGCTGGTGCGCGAGCGCATGGAAGGGGCCGTCGCCCTCTCGGTGCCGCTCGACGTGGCCGTCGGTGTCGGAGCGTCGTGGCAGCTGGCTGCCCACTAGGGTGAACTTCGCGACGCACGCCACGTAAAGTGGCGCTAAATTCGTCACATTTGCCGCGTTGAAACTGCTAGACTGGGCGGCAGTGCCTGTGGGACGGGTGCATCCGCACGCGACCGGGGCGCTGGAACTGTCCATCTACTATCCATTCCGTTTCGGAGAAACTACTACATGACCACCAACACGCCGCAGGTCGCTATCAACGACATTGGTTCGGAAGCAGACCTGATCGCAGCCATTGACGAGACCATCAAGTACTTCAACGATGGCGACATCGTCGAGGGCACTGTCGTCAAGGTCGACCACGACGAGGTCCTCCTTGACATCGGCTACAAGACCGAGGGTGTCATCCTCTCTCGCGAGCTCTCGATCAAGCATGACGTCAACCCCGAGGACGTCGTCGCCGTGGGCGACCAGATCGAGGCGCTCGTCCTCCAGAAGGAAGACAAGGAAGGTCGCCTCCTCCTGTCGAAGAAGCGTGCGCAGTACGAGCGTGCGTGGGGCAAGATCGAGAAGGTCAAGGAAGAGGACGGCGTCGTGACCGGCACCGTCATCGAGGTCGTCAAGGGCGGCCTGATCCTCGATATCGGCCTGCGCGGCTTCCTGCCCGCCTCCCTCGTCGAGATGCGTCGCGTCCGCGACCTCGCCCCCTACATCGGCCGCGAGATCGAGGCGAAGATCATCGAACTCGACAAGAACCGCAACAACGTGGTCCTGTCCCGCCGCGCGTGGCTCGAGCAGACCCAGTCCGAGGTCCGCACGAACTTCCTGCACACCCTGCAGAAGGGCCAGGTGCGTTCCGGCGTTGTCTCCTCCATCGTCAACTTCGGCGCCTTCGTTGATCTGGGCGGGGTGGACGGCCTGGTTCACGTCTCCGAGCTTTCTTGGAAGCACATTGATCACCCGTCCGAGGTCGTCGAGGTCGGCAACGAGGTCACGGTCGAGGTTCTCGACGTCGACATGGATCGCGAGCGCGTCTCCCTGTCGCTGAAGGCCACCCAGGAAGACCCGTGGCAGGCATTCGCCCGCACGCACGCCATCGGCCAGGTTGTGCCCGGCAAGGTCACCAAGCTCGTCCCCTTCGGCGCGTTCGTGCGAGTCGAGGACGGCATCGAGGGCCTCGTGCACATCTCCGAGCTGGCTCAGCGTCACGTCGAGCTGCCGGACCAGGTCGTCAAGGTCGGCGAAGAGGTCTTCGTCAAGGTCATCGACATCGACCTGGAGCGCCGCCGCATCTCGCTGTCCCTCAAGCAGGCCAACGAGGGCGTGGATCCGAACTCCGACGAGTTCGATCCGTCGCTGTACGGTATGGCCGCCGAGTACGACGAGAACGGCAACTACAAGTACCCTGAGGGCTTCGATCCCGAGACCCAGGAGTGGATGGAAGGCTTCGACGCTCAGCGCGAGGCATGGGAGGCCCAGTACGCCGAGGCTCAGGCCCGCTGGGAGGCCCACAAGGCTCAGGTTCGCAAGGCCCTCGAAGAGGACGCCGAAGCGGCTCCCTCCATCGAGGAGCAGGCCTCCTACTCGACCCCGGTCGACAACGAGGGCACCCTGGCTTCCGACGAGGCCCTCGCCGCGCTGCGTGAGAAGCTGACGAACAACTGAGCCGGTCTGTCAGACGACCTTCAACTTCTCAGTTCACGACAGTGAACGCATAAGTGGTGGCTCCCGGGTTTTCCTGGGGGCCACCACTCATATCCCCGTACATTTCCCCGTACATTGGGGACGTGCAGTTCCCCATGTGCGAGGCGCAAAGCCGAGCGGGCCACCAGCGGATGCGTCGCTCAGGCAGCCGTGTGCCTCATCGCAGCCACGTCGATGCACGCACCGATCAGCGCAGCGATGAGCGTGGGGAGGATCCAGCCGAGCTGGTTCGCTTGAAGTGGGCTCCACATGAGAACGGAGCTAATTCCCTCCGTGGCGACACCGACGTGCGCGAGCGTCGTCGCCGCCGACCACGCCGCCGCCATCCACGACCCCAGACGGAAGGTCCACAGTGCCGGGGTGGTCAGGCGCAGCGGATGGGTCGCGATCGTTATGAACACGACGGTGATTGCGATGGGGTACAGGAACGTGATGATCGGTACCGCGATGGCGAGCACCGAGTCAAGTCCGGCGGAGGCCAGCGCGAAGGAGATGATCGTGAAGACGATCATCCACGTGCGGTAGGAGATGGCCGGGCGCAGGCGGTGGAAGAACTCCGACGTCGCCGTGATCAAGCCGACCGCCGTCGTCATGCATGCCGTCAGCACGATGAGCCCGAAAACGATCTGTCCGGGCCAACCCATCGTCATCTGGGCGGCGTCGGCGAGGAGGGTGGCGCCGTCGCCGTAGCTCTGGGCATTGGGGATGACGTGGCCGATGAGACCCAGGCCCACGTACACGACGGCGAGCAGCGACCCAGCGATGATGGCCGCCGTGGAGGTGCGTCGCACGACCTTCGCGCCGATGCCGCCGCCCGTGTGCCCGAGCGACGTAACGACGATGATGCCGAAGGCTAGGGCGGCGATCGAGTCCATCGTCATGTATCCCTCCAACAGGCCGGCGGCCAGGGGAGTAGCCGAATACTCTCCGGTGGGGGCGTCGTGGGAGGCAGGCAGGGACGCGAGGCACAAGAAGACCAGGAGGACGAGGAGGCCGAGCAGGATGGGGGTAAGGACCTTGCCGAGGCTGTCGATGATTGTGCCAGGATTCCAGCATAGGTAGAAGGCGACGCCAAAGAAGACAAGGCTGAAGAGGATCGACGCGGTCAGTGACTTCGTGCCGATGATGGGTGCGACCGCCGTTGAAAAGGACACGGCGCCGGTACGCGGCAGCGCATAGAAGGCGCCGATCGAGAGGTAGACCATGACGGAGAAGACGAGACCGAAGGACTTTCCCGCACGGTTGACGAGGTCGCGCATGTCGGTGCCCGACAGGGCGATCGTGATGATCGAGATGACGGGCAGGGCGACGCCACCGATGAGGAAGCCGGTCATGGCGGGCGCGACGTTCGTGCCTGCCGACGCGCCCATGATCGGCGGGAAGATCAGGTTACCCGCGCCGAAGAACATCGAGAACAGGGTCAGTGAGGTCGCAATGAGGACGGCGCTGCTTGATCGTTGCCCGGAGGCGTCGTTGACTGTCTGAGGCACTGCTACTCGCTCGTTGGTGTCGGGATGAACAGTGCCATTGTGTCACGGGGGTGTGCACACGCAACACGTCAGCGGCTAGGGTGGAGACGTGAACGATACCCTGACCTGCGGTGGCTGCGCCGCCCGCCTGCTTCGCCCCACCCGGAAACGCCGGGTGAACGGGCCGGCTCGAGTGGTTGCCGTCAGCGGCGGAATAGGGTCGGGCAAGTCGACGCTGACGCGCGTCCTGGCGTCGCTCGGTGGTTTCGTTGCCGATGCGGACGCTATCGCTCGGGACGTTCTCGCGCCGGGAAGCGAGACCCTGGAGCGAGTGGCACGCCGCTTCGGGCGCGATCTGATTCTTCCCGATGGGAGCCTTGATCGCGCGCTCCTTGCTTCCCGTGTCTTCTCCCCCGAGGAGGGTGAGGCTCGGGTGGAGGAGCTCAACGCCATCACGCACCCTGTGATCGGAGAACGTGCCAGGCAGATCCTCGGAAGTGCTCCGGACGGCTCGCTCGCCGTCTACGACGTGCCGCTGCTCGTTGCGCCCGAAGACGCCGGCCGCTTCGACGCGGTCATCATGATCGACGCGCCCGAGGACGTGAGGGTTGTGCGCCTGGCGGGACGGGGGGTGAGGCCCGAGGATGCGCGCGCTCGCATTCGCGCCCAGGCCTCGTCCGATCGTAGGCGAGCCATTGCCTCGATCTGGATCGACAACGAGGGAAGCGCCGCCGACCTCGCAAAGGTCGCTCGCCTCGTCCACGACCGCTGGCTGATGCCCGACGCGCCGGCTGTTGAGTGAGGAGGCCGGGGAGCTCCACGCTCGCCGCGAACCCTGCCGCCTTATGCGGGCGCTCGACGTGCCAGGGAGGTAGCGTTGGGGCGTGAGCACTAACGTCGTGACGCGCCAGAACAAGCCCTTCGAGGTCATTTCCCCTTACACGCCGTCGGGCGATCAACCCAAGGCAATCCGCGAGCTGGCCGCGCGCATCCGCGACGGCGAACAGGACGTCGTCCTCATGGGCGCGACGGGCACGGGAAAGAGCGCCACCACGGCGTGGCTCATCGAGGAGCTGCAGCGCCCGGCGCTCATCCTGGAACCCAACAAGACCCTCGCCGCGCAGCTCGCGGCCGAGTTCCGTGCGCTCCTGCCGAGCAATGCCGTCGAGTACTTCGTGTCCTACTACGACTACTACCAGCCCGAGGCGTACGTGCCGCAGACGGACACGTTCATCGAGAAGGATTCCTCCATCAACGACGAGGTGGAACGCCTGCGTCACAGCGCCACCAACTCCCTGCTCACCAGGAGAGACACGGTCGTCGTCTCCTCGGTCTCGTGCATCTACGGTCTGGGAACACCCGAAGAGTACGTGGCGCGAATGATCGAGCTGAGCCGTGGCATGGTCGTGGATCGCGACGCCCTGCTCCGCAGGTTCGTCGCCATGCAGTACGTGCGCAACGACATGGCCTTCACGCGCGGCACCTTCCGCGTGCGCGGTGACACGATCGAGATCATTCCCGTCTACGAGGAACTCGCCATTCGCATCGAGATGTTCGGCGACGAGATCGACTCCCTCGCCGTGCTCCACCCGCTCACCGGTGACGTCATCTCCGAGGTCGAGCACACCTACCTCTTCCCCGCATCCCACTACGTGGCGGGTGAGGAACGCATGAAGAAGGCCATCGCCTCCATCGAGGACGAGCTCGAGGAACGCCTGGCGTGGCTGCACGCCCAGAACAAGCTGGTCGAGGAACAACGCCTGCGCATGCGCACCACCTTCGATCTGGAGATGCTCAAGGAGATCGGATCGTGCTCGGGGGTCGAAAACTACTCACGGCACATCGACGGGCGAGGTCCCGGAACACCCCCGCACACGCTTCTCGACTACTTCCCCGAGGACTTCCTCCTCATCATTGACGAGTCCCACGTGACCGTCCCGCAGATCGGCGCGATGTTCGAAGGAGACATGTCCCGCAAGCGAACCCTCGTCGACTACGGTTTCCGCCTGCCCTCCGCGATGGACAACCGTCCGCTGAAGTGGGACGAGTTCACCGCGCGCATCGGCCAGACCGTCTACCTGTCCGCGACGCCGGGTCCCTACGAGCTTGACCGCTCCGACGGGGTGGTCGAGCAGATCATCCGACCCACGGGCCTCGTCGACCCGCTTGTCGTCGTCAAGCCGACGCAGGGACAGATCGACGACCTCCTCGAACAGGTGCGCCTGCGCGTCGAACGCGACGAGCGCGTCCTCGTGACGACCCTGACCAAGAAGATGGCCGAGGAACTCACCACCTACCTTGCCGAGCGGGGAGTCAAGGTCGAGTACCTGCACTCCGACGTCGACACGCTGCGCCGCGTGGAGCTGCTGCGCGAGCTGCGCCTGGGCACCTTTGACGTCCTCGTCGGCATCAACCTCCTGCGCGAGGGCCTGGACCTGCCCGAGGTCTCGCTCGTCTCCATTCTCGACGCCGACAAGGAGGGTTTCCTGCGCTCCACCCGTTCCCTCATCCAGACGATCGGCCGCGCCGCGCGAAACGTGTCCGGAGAAGTCCACATGTATGCCGACAACATCACCGACTCGATGCGCGAGGCCATCTCCGAGACGATGCGCCGCCGCGAGATCCAGATTGCCTACAACGAGGAACACGGGATCGACCCGCAGCCCCTGCGCAAGAAGATCTCCGACGTGACTGACATGCTCGCCCGAGAACAGGTGGACACCCAAACCCTGCTCGAAGGCGGCTACCGCAAGGAGAAGAGCGCGAAGGAGCGCGGCGAATCCCGCGCGGTAGGCGCCGGGGGCGCGCACAGCCTGGGTGCGCGTGCCGAATCGGAGCTGGCCGACCTCATCGAAGAACTCTCCGCGCAGATGATGACGGCGGCGGAGCACCTGCAATTCGAGGTGGCCGCCCGCCTGCGCGACGAGATCGAGGACCTGAAGAAGGAACTGCGCGCCATGAAGCGCGCGCACTAGGGCGTGCGGGGGCCGATGCCTCGTCATTCGTCCGACGCGACCGATGACACTCGCGACGAACTGGGCGCGGGCCCCGAGACCCGACTAGGATGGAGGCGTTAGCGGAGGGGAGTACTCACACCAACAGTGGCGTCGTCACCACGACGGCCAGCCCTCGGGGCGTGGCCTCCGGCGTCACCGGCCAGAACACTGGCGGGAGGAGACCTCCGGTACCCGACTCGTACCGGAGGCCCCACGTATGCACGTGCACGCGCTCGCCTGGATCATCCTCGCAGCCATTATTGTCACCATGATCGTTGTCGACATCGTCGGCCACGTCCGTACCCCCCACGAACCCACGCTCAAGGAAGCCGCATCCTGGTCGATCGCCTACATCGTGATCGCCCTCGTCTTCGGCGCCATCGTGTGGGCGGTCTGGGGACCCCAGTACGGGCAGGAGTATCTGGGCGGATACATCACGGAGAAGGCCCTGAGCATCGACAACCTCTTCGTCTTCGTCATCATCTTGTCCACCTTCCGTGTCCCGCGCAAGAACCAGCAGGAGGTCCTGCTGGCGGGCATCGTCATCGCCCTGATCCTGCGTCTGCTCTTCATCCTCGCCGGCGCCGCCCTCATCGAGAACTTCTCCTGGGTGTTCTACATCTTCGGCCTGTGGCTGGCGTGGACTGCGATAAGCCAGGTCCGCGAGGGCGCGGGGAATGAGGACGACGAGGAGGAGTACCGCCCGCCGTCGATCGTGCGCGCGGTGTCGCGGATTGTGCCCGTCACCGACGGATTCGTCGGATCCCGGATACTCTATCGCCACGGCGGGCGCACCTACATCACGCCGCTCCTCCTGTGCGTTCTGGCCATCGGCACGGCCGACGTGATGTTCGCGGTCGACTCGATCCCCGCGATCTACTCGCTCACCTCCGAGGCATACCTCGTGTTCGCCGCCAACGCGTTCTCCCTGCTCGGGCTGCGCCAGCTGTACTTCCTCATCGACGGCCTGCTCGACCGCATCGTGTTCCTGCACTACGGGCTGGCCGCGATCCTCGGATTCATCGGCTTCAAGCTCATCAACCACGCGCTGCACACGAACGAGCTGTTCTTCATCAACGGGGGCCGCGAGGTCGCGATTGTGCCGGAGCCGGGCATCGCCTTCTCCCTGGGCTTCATCGTCGTGACGATCCTCATCACGGTCGCGGCATCCCTTCTCGTCTCCCGGGCGCGCGGTGGTGAGGATGCCCCAGCGCGGGGGCGCTAAAATACCACGGTCGGCTAGTTGAGAGGTTGCGATGGTTGTTCACCCGTGGGCCTGGGGGGTTCTCGGCCTGGTTGCACTGGGCCTCGTCGTTCTTGATTTTCTTGGGCACGCGCGCAACCCCCATCCCCCCACCGCTTCCGAGGCGGCTCGCTGGACGCTCTTCTACGTCGGCCTCTCCGGCCTGTTCGGCGTCGGCCTGTGGCTCACGAACGGGTGGCTCTACGCCCAGGAGTTCTACGCGGGGTGGGTGATGGAATGGTCCCTGTCGGTCGACAACCTCTTCGTGTTCATTCTGATCCTCAAGGCGTTTCGGGTGCCGCGTGAAAACCAGCAGAAGGCGCTGCTGCTCGGCATCGTCATCGCGCTGGCGCTGCGTCTCGTGTTCATCCTCCTCGGCGCAGCGCTCGTGTCTCGCTTCTCCTGGGTCTTCTTCATCTTCGGGGTGTGGCTGCTGTGGACGGCATTCTCCCAGATCAAGGAGACGGCGAGCGGCGGGAGCGAGGAGGGGGAGTACGAGGATAATGCTATTATCCGCGCCGTGCGTCGCGTTCTTCCGATCACCGACGGTTTCATCGGCAACCGGCTGCTCTACCGCCACGGCGGCCACACCTACCTGACCCCGCTGTTTGTGGTCGTGCTGGCGCTGGGATCGGCGGACCTCATGTTCGCGTTCGACTCGATTCCAGCGATCTTTGGCATCACCTCGCAGGCCTTTCTCGTCTTCGCGTGCAACGTCTTCGCCCTCATGGGGCTCCGTCAGCTGTTCTTCCTCGTGGACGCTCTTCTCTCCAAGCTCGTCTACCTGGGATACGGCCTGGGCGTCATCCTCAGCTTCATCGGAGTCAAGCTGATCCTCGAGGCGCTGCACTCCAACACCCTGCCGTTTATTAACGGTGGTCGGGGCGTGGGGTGGGCTCCGGAGATTTCCGTATCGGTGTCGCTTGGGGTCATCGTCGTGACCCTGGGACTCACCGTTGTTGCGTCGCTGATCCGCAGCGCTATGGACGAGGAGGACGCCGGTGAGCGTTGACAGGGTGAGTATCGACGAGCGTGGCCTGAGCGCTGCGGAGGTGGCCGAGCGCGTCGCGCGCGGCGCCGTCAACCGGGTGAAGGATCGCACCTCCCGCTCGGTGACCTCGATTATCCGCGAGAACGTCCTGACTCTCTTCAACGCGATCATCGTCGCGGCGTCCGTCATCGTGCTTCTCTTCGGTGACCTGCGCGACGGCATCTTCGGTGGCGTCATGATCATCAACGCGGTCATCGGCATCGTCTCGGAGCTGCGCGCCAAGCGCACGCTGGATTCGCTGGCGATCGTGGATGCGCCGCAGGCGACCGTGCTACGCGGTGGCACGCTGTCCGTCGTGCCCGCACGCGACGTCGTGCTTGATGACGTCATCGACCTGACGCTGGGAGACCAGGTGAGCGTGGACGGAACCGTGTTGAGCGCGGTCGGCCTCGAGATCGACGAATCCCTGCTGACGGGGGAGTCTCGTCCCGTGAAGAAGAAGCAGGGCGACCAGCTGCTGGCCGGCACGAGCGTCGTCGCCGGCTCAGGGCGCATGGTCGCCACGGCCGTCGGCGAGCGCGTCTACGCGCAGGGGCTGTCGGAGCAGGCTCGAGCGTTCACGCGCACGGTCTCGGAGATCCAGGTGTCGATCAACCGGGTGCTGCAGGTCGTGTCCATCATGCTGCTTCCCGTCGTCGTCCTGACGTTCTACTCGCAGAACCGCGTGGCGGGAGGCGACGGGGGAGACTGGCGTGAGGCGCTCGTCCTCTCCGTCGCATCCGTCATCGGCATGATTCCTCAGGGCCTCGTCCTGCTCACCTCCATGAACTTCGCGATCGGATCGGCGACGCTCGCCCGCCGCGGCGTGCTCGTCCAGGAGCTCCCCGCCGTCGAGGTGCTCGCGCGCGTTGACTGCCTGTGCCTGGACAAGACGGGCACGCTGACCACCGGCGGCATCCGCGTTCGCGGCGTCGAGGTGGTGTCGGGCCAGGAATCCTCCGTGTTGTGCGCCCTCGCGAGCTGTGCGAGTGATCGCACCAACGCGACGGCCGAGGCGATCTGGGAGCATTTGAGCGACGAGCAGCGCGCGGGCGCGGCGCAGCGCATCGAGTGGTCGGTCCCTTTCTCGTCCGCCCGCAAGTGGAGCGCGTGGGGTGGGGGTGCCGACACCTGGATCCTGGGCGCACCCGAGTTCGTCATCGACGAGGCCGCGGCGGCGAACGTGGACCTGCTGGCCAGGGTGCGTGCCGTCGCACAGGAGGGTTCGCGTGTGGTTGCCCTCGTGCGCGCCGATGAGGCCATCGTCGACGACGAGCTGCCGGCGCGCCGGGAAGTGGCCGCGCTCGTCGTGCTCGAGGAGGACCTCCGACCCGACGCGGCCGAGACGCTCGACTACTTCCGCTCCCAAGGCGTGCACGTGCGCGTCATCTCCGGCGACAACCCGACGACCGTCGGCGCGCTGGCCGCGCAGGCCGGCCTGACCGCGCCCGACGGCTCGCCCGCTCGCCTCATGGACGCGCGCGACCTTCCCGAGGACCTGACCTCGGAGGCGTTTATCGATGCCATCGAGAACCACGACGTGTTCGGCCGCGTGACCCCCGAGCAGAAGCGCGCGATGGTGGGAGCACTGCAGGCGCGCGAGCACTGCGTCGCCATGACCGGTGACGGCGTGAACGACGCCCTTGCGCTCAAGGACGCGGACCTGGGCATCGCGATGGGCAACGGAACGCAGGCCACGAAGGCACTCGCCCAGATCGTCCTCGTGGACTCCAAGTTCTCGGTCCTGCCCGGCGTCCTGTCGGAAGGCCGACGCATCATCGCGAACATGGAGCGCGTGTCGTCGCTGTTCCTGGCGAAAACCACCTACGCGGCCGTGCTTGTCATCGTTACGGCTCTCGTCGGCTGGCGCTATCCCTTCCTGCCGCGCCAGTTCAGCTACATCGACTCCCTCACGATTGGCATCCCCGCGTTCTTCCTGGCCCTGTGGCCCAATCCGCGCAGGTACGTTCCCGGGTTCCTCAAGCGAACGCTGTCCCTGGCGATGCCGACGGGAGCCATCTTGGCGGCCGCCGCGCTCGTCGCGTTTGGTATCGTTGACGGCCCACCGCAGGCGCGCGAGTCGACGGCGGCGATCCTCTCGCTCATGCTGGGGGCGATCTGGCTTCTCGTCATCACGTCCCGCCCCTTCTCCCTGTGGAAGTGGGTGCTCCTGGCCGGCGTCATCACCGCGACCGTGGGCGGCGTATTCATCCCACCCGTGCGTCACTTCTTCTCGATGGTTGCGCCCAACGCACACGAGTGGCTTGTCATCATCACCGTCGGCGCGTGCGCGTGCGCGCTCATCGAGGTCGCGCAGCGCCTCTTCTACGCCCGCCAGTTCGCCCGGTCGCTTCAGCCCTAGGCCACGACGGCAGCGCGAGGCCGCCCCGGGTCTTTGCCCGGGGCGGCCTCACACACGTATTGGGATTCAGAACGTGCGAATGACGGGGTTCCACTCGCGAATCAGGCGCGCCTGGATGACCTCGGCGACGTAGAAGGGATCCTCGTTGAGGATCCGCTCGACCTCGTCCTGGTTCTCGGCGCTGATGAGAATCAGGGCGCCGGGCACCTCGCCGACGAGCGGGCCCGACGCGACGTTGACACCGCGGCCCAGCAGGTCGGATAGGAAGGCTCGGTGGGTGGGGCGGACCTCGACCATCGTCTCGGTCATCGCCGGGTTGTACACGTACTCAACTGCGTAGAATGCCATAGCACCAACCCTAACCCTCATCCGCTCAATTTCCTAGGCGGGCGATAGGATCGAGGGATGCATGACAAGCTAATCATCCAGGGAGCCCGGGAACACAACCTGAAGGACGTGAACCTCGAACTTCCCCGCGACGCCATGATCGTTTTCACGGGGCTGTCCGGATCGGGCAAGTCCTCGCTGGCTTTCGACACGATCTTCGCCGAGGGGCAGCGCCGCTACGTCGAGTCCCTTTCCTCCTACGCCCGCCAGTTCCTCGGACAGATGGACAAGCCGGACGTCGACTTCATCGAAGGCCTCTCACCCGCCGTCTCCATTGACCAGAAGTCCACGTCGCGCAACCCGCGATCCACGGTGGGCACGATCACCGAGATTCACGACTACCTGCGCCTTCTGTACGCGCGCGCGGGTGTCGCCCACTGCCCCGAGTGCGGCGCGCGCATCCAGGCCCAAACCCCCCAGCAGATCGTCGATCGCGTGCGAACCATGGAGGAGGGGACGCGTTTCCAGGTCCTCTCGCCCGTCGTGCGCGGGCGCAAAGGCGAGTACCAGGACCTCATCGACGAACTCAGATCGGACGGATACACGCGCGCGATCATCGACGGTGAGGCCGTGCGATTGGAGAATGCGCCGAAGCTGGAGAAGAAACTCAAGCACACGATTGAGGTCGTCATCGACCGCCTCGTGGTGCGCGAGGGCATGCGTCAGCGCCTCACCGACTCGGTTGAGACCGCGCTGCGGCTCTCCGATGGCCTCGTCGTCATCGACTGCGTCGACCTGGACGCTGACGACCCGGATCGGCGACGCCGATTCTCCGAAAAGCGCGCGTGCCCCAACGACCACCCGCTCGCCCTCGACGAGATCGAGCCGCGGACGTTCTCCTTCAACGCGCCCTACGGTGCGTGCCCGGATTGCACCGGCCTGGGCTTCCGCCTCGAGGTCGACCCAGAGCTGGTCGTCCCCGATGAGGAGCTTTCCCTCGCCGAGGGTGCGGTCATCCCATGGACCTCCAACAACCGCTACCACATGAAGCTCCTGGAAGCCCTGTCCAAGGAACTCGGATTCGCTCTGGGCACCCCGTGGAAGAACCTGCCGAAGAAGGTCAAGGACGCGATCCTGTACGGTAAGGACTACGAGGTGAGCGTCAAGTTCCGCAACCGGTGGGGCAGGGAACGCTCCTACACGACGGGCTTCGAAGGCGCGATCAACTACATCGAACGCAAGCGAAACGAGACGGAGTCCGCCGCGGTCAGCGAGAAACTCGACTCCTACATGCGCGAGACCCCATGCCCGACCTGCCACGGGGCGCGGCTGAAGCCGGAAGTCCTGGCCGTGCGCATCGGCGGCTTGTCGATCGCCGAGCTCTCCGACATGTCGATCGCGGACGCGCGTGCATTCCTCGCGCACGTCGAGCTTGAGCGCCGTGCCCGCTCTATCGCCGCCCCCATCCTCAGCGAGATCGAGGCCCGCCTGGCCTTCCTCGTGGACGTCGGCCTGACCTACCTGACGCTCTCGCGCGGGGCCGGCACGCTCTCGGGCGGCGAAGCGCAGCGCATTCGACTGGCCACGCAAATCGGCTCGGGCCTCGTCGGCGTCCTCTACGTCCTCGACGAGCCCTCGATCGGGCTGCACCAGCGCGACAACCGCAGGCTTATTGCCACCCTGGAGCGCCTGCGCGACCTGGGCAACACCCTCATCGTCGTCGAGCACGACGAGGAGACGATGGAGGCCGCCGACTGGATCGTCGACATCGGCCCGGGTGCCGGGGAGACCGGTGGCTGGGTCGTCCACTCGGGGCCGCTGTCGGAGCTGAAGAACAACAGCAAGTCCCTGACCGGGCAGTACCTGGCCGGCAAGCGGCGCATCATCGTGCCGCCGAGCCGCCGACCGGTGGATAGGAAGCGCGTCGTCACCGTCAAGGGAGCTCGCGAACACAACCTCAAGGGGGTGGACGTGTCCTTCCCGCTCGGCGTTCTCACAGCCGTGACCGGCGTGTCCGGGTCGGGCAAGTCCACCCTCGTCAATCAGATCCTGTACCGCACCCTCGCGTCGCGCCTCAACGGCGCGCGCACGGTGCCCGGCCGCCACCGCACGATCACCGGAATCGAGCAGCTGGACAAGGTCGTGCACGTCGACCAGAGCCCGATTGGTCGCACGCCCCGGTCGAATCCGGCGACCTACACGGGTGTGTGGGACCAGATCCGCAAGCTCTTTGCCGAGACGCAGGAAGCCAAGGTCCGCGGCTACGGTCCCGGCCGTTTCTCCTTCAACGTCAAGGGAGGTCGCTGCGAATCCTGCAAGGGTGACGGCACCCTCAAGATCGAGATGAACTTCCTGCCCGACGTGTACGTGCCCTGCGAGGTGTGCCACGGCGCACGCTACAATCGCGAGACCCTGGAAGTGGAGTACAAGGGCAAGACCGTCGCGGACGTGCTCGACATGCCGATCGCCGAGGCCGCGCAGTTCTTTGCCCCGATCTCGCGCATCGCTCGTCACCTGAACACGCTCGTGGAGGTTGGCCTGGGATACGTGCGGCTCGGGCAGAGCGCGACCACCCTGTCGGGAGGCGAGGCGCAGCGCGTGAAACTGGCGTCGGAGCTGCAGCGGCGCTCGACCGGACGCACCGTCTACGTGCTCGACGAGCCGACGACGGGACTGCACTCCGAGGACATCCGAAAGCTCCTGCTCGTCCTGCAGTCCCTCGCTGACAAGGGCAACACCGTGATCGTCATCGAGCACAACCTGGACGTCATCAAGAGCGCGGACTGGGTCATTGACATGGGGCCCGAGGGGGGCGCCGGTGGCGGAACCGTCGTCGCACAGGGAACACCCGAAGAGGTCGCAACGGTAGAGGACTCCTTCACCGGGCAGTACCTCGCCGAGGTCCTCGCCAAGGAAGCGGCGCGCGACGCCGCGGGCGCCTAGCGGCGTCTAGGATGAGACCCGTGCAAGCGGCGTATCGCTCCATCGGCTACACGTTCTACTGGCCCGCGTGGGTCCACCTCCTGGTCGTCGGACTCCTCGGCGTCGCCGCGGTTGTGACCGCGGTGGCTCTGATGGCCCGCGCGGCGCGGCGGCCACGTGCCTTCGGCCTGCCGGTCGGCCTCCTCGCCGCCGTCGGCAACCTGAGCCTGTGCGTCCTCGTGCAGGCGGAGGCCCGGCACACGTGGCAGACGGGCATGGTGGGCACTCTCTACACGGTGGCGTTTGTGTTTCTACTGATAACGCTCGCCTCCCTATGGAGCGCAGAATCGGGCGGATTCCGCTGGTCGCGCGCCTTCCACCTGTTTCTTCTGGCGGTGATGGCGATCGCCGGCATCATGGAGTTCGCCTATCGTCTGACGTATTGGATTCCGCTGCCCGTGGCGGGGGTGGCCGTCCTCCTCGCCCTCCTCGGTGCGTTCGCCGCCGGTCGTGCCAGCCGCGACTAGTCGGGTTCTTCACGCAACTCGATCCCGGCCTCGTTCATCATGACGAGTTCGGGGCCGCGATCGTGTGGCGGGAGGGGATTACTCCTTGTCCTTCGCGGCCTCGCCGGAAGCATAGAGGGCGTCCACCTCGGCGGCGTAGTCGGCCAACACGCGTCGGCGCTTGAGCTTGAGCGAGGGGGTCATGTAGCCGTTCTCCACGGTGAAGGCCGCGTTGACGATCCGGTAGCGTCGAATTGACTCGGCGCGAGAGACCGCACGGTTAGCGCGCGCGATGGCCTTCTCGAGGGACTCGCGCACCTGCGGAAGGTCCGCGGCCTGTGCGGCGTCAACGACTGGAAGACCGTGGCGGGCGAGCCACTCGGGGAGCATCTCGGTGTCGAGCGCGATCAGCGCACCGATGTAGGGGCGGCCCTCTCCCACGACGATGATGTTGCCGATGAGCGGGTGGGTCGACAGCGCCTCCTCGAGGATCTCGGGGGAGACGTTCTTCCCGCCCGCGGTGACGATAAGTTCCTTCTTGCGTCCCGTGATCCGCAGGTGGCCGCGATCGTCGATCGACGCCAGGTCGCCTGTCTTGAACCAACCGTCGACGAAAGCCTCCGCGGTCGCCTCGGGAAGATTGTGGTAGCCCTTGGACACGGAGATGCCCTGGACGAGGAGCTCGCCGTCGGTGGCGATCTTGAGGCGGTTGCCCGGCCATGCGAAACCGACCGAGTCGGGGGGGAAGTCCTGCGGTGTCTCCACGGAGATCGGCCCGGTCGTCTCGCTCAGGCCGTAGCCCTGCAGGAGCGTGATCCCCAGACCTCGATAGAAGTTGGCCAGGTCAGTGGCCAGCGGCGCTCCGCCGGAGATGATCGTGTGGAGGTTGGGTCCCAGGATCGCCCGAACCTTCGACAGGACGAGGGCGTCCGCGACTCGGCCGCGGAGCCGGAGAGCGGCGGAGGGACCGGGGGAGGGGGTAGCCGAAGCGTCAGGCACGGGAGTCGTGTCCGGGCCGGGGCCGGCCACCGCCGACTCGGGCAGGGGAGTGTCCGCGTAGGCGCTGGCCATGGACAGGGCGCGCGCCTGCTTGGCGGCCCAGGAGAACAGGCGGCCCTTGACGCCGCCACCGGCCTTCGCGGCGGCTGCGTTGTAGACCTTCTCCATGACGCGAGGGACGACGAGAAGCATCGTCGGCTTGAACGTGGCGATGTCGTTGACGAGGTTGCGCGTGTCGGGAGAAAACGCGACAATCCCCTGGCCGGCGAGCAGGCAGTACATGACGAAACGCGCCAAGACGTGCGCGACCGGGAGGAACAGCAGGGAACGAGACTTCGGGTCGTTGATGAGGAGGGGAAGGAAGTCGTAGGCCTGGAGCATCGGGGAGATGAAGTTGCCGTGCGTGAGGACGACGCCCTTGGGTTTGCCCGTCGTCCCAGAGGTGTAGATGATGGTGGCATCATCGCCGAGGTGAACCGCGTCGGTGCGTGCGCGCACGTCCTCGACGGACACCGCCTGGGCGGCGCTGCTCAGCTCTCGCTCGGCTCCGCGATCGAGGGAAAGGATGTGGCGCACGCGATCCGTGCGCACGGATTCGACGAGCTCGGCCTGCTGCGTGGTCGCCGTGATAACGATGCGGACGTCGGCGTCGGTGAGGATGTGGGCGATCTGCGACGCGGAGTCGGTCTCGTAAATCGGAACGGTGACCGCCCCGCAGGACAGGGCGGCGACGTCGATGAGCGCCCACTCGTAGGAGGTCGGTGCGAGGATGGCGAGGTGTTCGCCCGCCTCGAGGCCAATGCCGATCAGGCCGCGGGCGATGGAGTCGACTTCGGCGAGAAACTGCTCCATCGTGATCGGCCGCCATGCCCCCACGTTCGAGCGTCGCTCAATGGCCAGAGCCCCCGGGTGCGTGGCCACGCGTTGGTGGAGCATCTTCGGCAGGTTCATGTCATCGGTGGCCTCGCGCGTGGCGATCGACTCCCACGAGCCGTCGGCGAGCCTACGTACCGTCATTGCAGTCCTTTCCAGGGTGTGCGCGTCCAGCGCGTCAGTTCTTCTTACGGAAGCCAAAGAGGCGGCTCTTGGGGGCGGGCTGAGCGGACACGGGGCCTCCGTAGAGGGCGTCGACCTCGTGGGCGTAATCGGCGAGAACCTTGCGGCGGCGCAGCTTCATTGATGGGGTGACGTAACCGTTCTCCACCGTGAACGTGGCATCGACGATGCGGAACTTACGAATGGACTCAGCCCGCGAGACGGCCTTGTTGGCGCGCTCAACCGCCCTGCTCAGGGAGTCGCGCACCTGCGGAAGGTTCGCGGCCTCGGTGGGGGAGCACTGGGCGAGGCCGTGCTTGGCCAGCCAATCCGGCAGCATGTCCGCATCGAGGGTGAAGAGCGCACCGACGTAGGGACGCTGGTCGCCCACGACGATGACGTTGGCGACGAGTGGGTGGGTGGCCAGGGCGTCTTCGAGGACCTCCGGTGAGACGTTCTTTCCGCCGGCGGTGACGATCAGTTCCTTCTTGCGTCCCGTGATCGTCAGGTGGCCCTTGCGGTCGATGGAACCCAGGTCGCCCGTGTGGAACCAGGTGCCGTCGGGCATGACCTGCGCGGTCTCCTCGGGGAGGTGGTAGTAGCCGGGCATGACCGACTGACCGCGCACGAGGATCTCTCCGTCCTTGGCAATCTTGATGAAGTTGCCCGGCAGGGGAAGACCGACGGTTCCGACCGGGTTGTTGCCGATGTGCTGGACGGCGATGGGGCCCGTGGTCTCGCTCAGGCCGTAGCCCTGCAGGAGAGTGATGCCCATGCCGGCGTAGAAGTGGGCGAGGTCGGTGGCCAGGGGCGCGCCTCCCGAGACGATGTAGCGCAGGTTCGGGCCGAGGACGGATCGGATCTTGTTGAGCACGAGGCTGTCAGCCAGGCCGTGGCGCATCTTCCTCAGGGGGCCGGGGCCGAAGGCCTTTTCGCTCGCCTGGGAGTAGGCGCGTGCCTGCTTGGCGCTCCACGCGAAGAGGCGGCCCTTGACGCCGCCGCCCGCCTTTGCGCTGGCCGCGTTGTAGACCTTTTCCAGGACGCGGGGAACAACGAGGAGCACCGAGGGTGCGAAGGCCTGAATGTCGGGCAGCAGGTTCTTGATGCTGGGGGAGAAGCCGAGGACACCCTGACCGGAGAGGATCACGTGCATGACGAGGCGAGCCAGGACATGGGCGACGGGAAGGAAGAGGAGCAGGCGGGTGGAGGGGGAGTCGATGACGTCGCCGAGAATCTGGCGTGCGCCCTGCGAGGTCGCGATGAAGTTGGCGTGGGTGAGGGCTACCCCCTTCGGGGCGCCCGTGGTGCCGGAGGTGTAGATGATCGTGGCGATATCATGGGATGTGATCGCGCCGCGGCGGCGCCTCACGTCCTCAATCGTGACGTGCGTGGCGGCTCGCGCGATAGTGCGCAGCGCGCCCCGGTCGAGGGAATCGACGCCGACCGTGTACGAGGGGGCGACGGTGCGCACCAGGTCGGCCTGCTGGGTGGAGGCGGTGAAGACGCGGGTGACGTGCGCGTCGGTGAGAATGTGTTCGATCTGGGCGGCGGAGTCGGACTCGTAGATGGGCACCGTGATCGCGCCGATGGAGAGGAGAGCGAGGTCTAGGAGCAGCCACTCGTACGAGGTCGGGGCGAGGATGGCCACGGCATGACCAGGCTCGACACCGAGGCCGATGAGGCCGCACGCCGTGTACTCGACCTGGCGCTGAAGCTCGGCGGCCGTGAGGCGGCGCGTGGAACCGACGGAGGAGCGCTGCTCGACGGCGATCTGGTCGGGCTGGGCGGCGGCTCGGCGTGCCAGCATGTCGGGCACGATCTCGTGATCGCCGACCGTGTAGGTGGGCTTGATCGTATAGGAGCCATCGCGCATGCGCTTCATCGTGTCCTCCGGGTGTCGGTTCAAAGACTGAACATCAGATCCGGTGCGAGTCTATCCGCAACAGGGCGGCCCCCGCCCCCATTAGGGGGCAGAGGCCGCTCAAGTGACGATTAGATCACAGGTCGTAGTAGAGCTGGTACTCGTACGGGTGAGGGTAGGCGCGCATGGGGGCGACCTCGTTGATCTCCTTGTAATCGAGCCACGTGTCGATCAGATCCTGGGTGAACACGTCTCCCTCGGTGAGGAACTCGTGGTCCTCGCGCAACGCATCGAGGGCAGCTTCAAGCGAGCTGGGGAGCTTGGCGATGTCCTGATACTCGGCAGGCGGCAGCTCGTAGAGATCCTTGTCGATCGGCGCGGCGGGCTCGATGCGGCGCTTGATCCCGTCGATGCCGGCCATGAGGCAGGCGGAGAAGGCCAGGTAGGGGTTCGCGCTCGGGTCCGGCACGCGGTACTCGACACGCTTGGCCTTGGGGGAGGTTCCGGTGACGGGAATGCGAATGCACGCGGAGCGATTGCGCGCCGAGTACACGAGGTTGATCGGCGCCTCGAAGCCGGGGACCAGGCGACGGAAGGAGTTCACCGACGGGTTCGTGAAGGCGAGGAGTGCGGGGGCGTGCTCCAGCAGGCCGCCGATGAACCAGCGGGCAGTGTCGGAGAGGGATCCGTAGCCGCGCTCGTCGTAGAAGAGAGGCTCGCCGTCCTTCCACAGTGACATGTGCGTGTGCATGCCCGAGCCGTTGTCGCCGAAGAGCGGCTTGGGCATAAAGGTCGCCGAGTGACCGAACTCGAGCGCGGAGTTCTTGATGACGTACTTGAACTTCATCATGTCGTCGGCCGCCGCCTGGAGCGTGGCGAAACGGTAGTTGATCTCCTGCTGTCCGCCCGAACCCACCTCGTGGTGGGCACGCTCGATGGTCAGCCCGACCTGCTCGAGGATACGGCTCATCTCGTCGCGAACATCCGCGTACTTATCGGCGGGGGACACGGGAAAATACCCGCCCTTGAGGCCAACCTTGTACCCCATGTTGCCCCCCTCTTCGCGTCGCCCCGTGTTCCAATAGGCCTCGGGGGAGTCCACCTCGAAGAAGGTGGCGTGAGGGCTGACCTGGTAGCGCACGTCGTCGAACAGGTAGAACTCGGCCTCGGCGCCGATGAAACACTGATCGGCGATCCCGGTGGAACGCAGGTAGGCCTCGGCCTTCGCGGCCACCTGCCGTGGGTCACGCGAGAAGGGTTCGTCGGTGAAGGGGTCGACGATTGAGAAGTTGACGACGAGCGTGGACCGCTCGCGGAAGGGATCGACGAATGCCGAGCTGATGTCGGGGATGAGCTTCATGTCGGACTCGTGGATCGCGGTAAAGCCGCGCACCGACGAGCCATCAAACATGAGGCCATCACTGAGGGCGGAGTCCAGGAACTCGCTGACGGGAATCGTAAAGTGCTGCTGAACACCGGGGACGTCGCAGAAGCGTACGTCGACGAGCTCAATGTTCTGTTCGGAGATAAAGTCTGCGACCTCTTGGGTGGAGGTGAACATGAACGTCCTTCTGTGTGGAGTGGTGACTACTCATGGTCAAGATTGAGTCAATTCGTGACCAAAATCAGTATATGCCCGCAGGGGCCTCGGCGGGCTCCCGTTTCATCTGTCGATAGTTTCATGACATACAGCACGGGCGTGAGGAGTGTCGGGCGCGTGTCGTCGGGGCCTCGTACCCTGGTGGGGTGGCAGATCCTTCGACGTACCGCCCCCGCACGGGAGACATTCCGACCTCGCCGGGCGTCTATCGCTTCTCGGATCCGCAGGGCCGCGTCATCTACGTAGGCAAAGCCAAAAACCTGCGCAATCGCCTCACCAACTACTTCCAGGACCTGGCGAACCTGCACCCGCGCACTCAGCAGATGGTCACCACCGCCTCCCGCGTGCAGTGGACGGTGGTGCGCTCCGAGATCGAGGCGCTCACGCTCGAGTTCACGTGGATCAAGGAATTCAATCCGCGCTTCAACGTCGTGTTTAAGGACGATAAATCCTATCCCTACCTCGCCGTGTCCATGGGGGAGCGCTACCCGCGCGTGCAGGTGACGCGCGAGCGCAAGCGCGCAGGCTCACGCTACTTCGGCCCCTACACTCAGGTGTGGGCAATACGGGAGACCATCGATCAGCTTCTGCGCGTCTTCCCGGTGCGTTCGTGCTCGGCCGGGGTTTTCGCTCGGGCGAAGGCCCAGGGGCGCCCGTGCCTGCTTGGCTACATCGACAAGTGTTCGGCCCCGTGCGTCGAGCGAGTGACGGCCGAGGAACACCGTGAGCTGGCCGAGGGCCTGTGCCGCTTCATGCAGGGGCGCACGGGTCCCGTGATTCGCGACCTCGAAACCCAGATGCGCGAGGCCTCGGCCAACCTGGACTTCGAACGAGCCGCGAAGCTACGCGACGACGTCGCCGCCCTGCGCACCGTTCTCGAGCGAAACGCCGTCGTCCTCGACGATGGAGCGGACGCGGACGTCTTCGCGCTCGTCAGCGACGACCTTGACGCCGCTGTCCACGTCTTTCACGTGCGCGGCGGGCGCATTCGTGGCACCCGAGGCTGGGTCATTGAACGGGTGGACGGCGCGGGAGACGCCGCCCTCATGTCGCGCCTGCTGGAGCAGGTCTACTCCTCGGCGACGGAAGACGAGGCGCGGGGGGCGCGGGAGACGAAGGCGGCGGCCGTCAGCGTCGACGACGTCGCACACACGCCCACCTCCGCGATCCCCCGCGAGGTTCTCGTCTCCGTGGCTCCCGACGACATGGAGACCATCAGCCGCTGGCTCGGTGAGGCGCGAGGCGCGTCCGTCGCGATCAACGTCCCCAAACGCGGGCCGAAAGCTCAGCTGATGGACACCGTGACCGACAACGCGCGCCAGGCGCTGACCCTGCATCGCACGCGCCGAGCAGGCGACATCACCGCCCGCTCCAAGGCGCTCGAACAGCTTGCGGAAAACCTGGATCTTCCGGCCGCACCGCTGCGCATCGAGTGCTACGACGTGTCGCACACCGGGGGAGAGAATCAGGTCGCCTCCATGGTGGTCTTCGAAGACGGCATGCCCCGCAAGGACGCGTATCGCACCTTCAACATTCGCGGGACGGACGGTAAGGGCACCCCCGACGACACGAGCGCGATGAATGAGGTCCTCACGCGACGCTTTTCCCGCCTGCTGGCAGAGGAAGCGGGCATTGAGGGCGAGGACGAGGACGGGGTCGCCTACGCGTCGGGACCCATCGAGGCCGCAACAGGGCGCCCCCGACGTTTCTCGTACCGGCCAGACCTCGTCGTCGTCGACGGGGGCCTCCCCCAGGTCAATGCGGCGCGCGCGGCACTCGAGGCGGTGGGCGCGGACGTTCCGGTCGTCGGCTTGGCCAAGCGGCTGGAGGAGGTGTGGATCCCAGGCGATGAGTTCCCCTTGATCCTGCCGCGCACCTCCGAGGCGCTCTACCTGCTGCAGTACCTGCGCGACGAGTCCCATCGTTTCGCCATCACCAAGCACCGCAAGCGCCGGTCCCGGGCGAGTCGCCGCTCCGTCCTCGATTCCATCCCCGGCCTCGGTCCGGCGCGTCAGGCCGCGCTGCTCAAGCACTTCGGCTCTGTCAAGCGCCTGAGGGAGGCAACGCCGGACCAGATTGCGCACGTCAAAGGCGTGGGAGCCCTCCTCGCGCGCCAGATCCACGATAGGCTACACACATCGTCAAGGGAGGAGACGTCATGACATCGACGCTGCCGACGCCGCTGCCCGCCCGCGTCCTCCTGCTGGGTTCGGGGGAACTCGGCAAGGAAGTCACCATTTCCCTCAAACGCTATGGCGCCACCGTCATCGCGTGCGATTCCTACGCCGGTGCCCCCGCCATGCAGGTAGCGGACGACTTCCGCGTCTTCGACATGGCTGACCCGCGGGCGCTCCGCGAGGTTCTTGCCGAGGTTGATGTCGACCTGATCGTCCCCGAGGTCGAGGCGATCGCGACCGCGGAGCTCGCGGACGCTGAGGAACGCGGGGTGCGGGTCGTTCCCAACGCCTACGCGGTCACCGCGACGATGGACCGCGAGCGCATTCGCAACCTCGCCGCCAGCCTCCCGGGCGTGCGCACCTGTGCCTTTCGTTTTGCGCGCAGTGAAGACGAACTCGCGCACGCTCTCGACGAGGTGGGGTACCCGGCTTTCGTCAAGCCCACAATGTCCTCCTCTGGACACGGGCAGAGCCGCGTCACCTCCCGCGACGAGGCCTGTGCAGCGTGGCGCGCCGCGCGCGACGGCGCCCGCGCCGACACGGGCGTGGTCATCGTCGAGGAGGGGATCGACTTCGACTACGAGATCACTCTGCTGACGCTGCGGTCGTGGGATGCGCACGCCTCGCGCGTCCTTACCTCCTTCTGCGCACCCATCGGCCATCGTCAGGAGGGCGGCGACTACGTCGAATCCTGGCAGCCCATGGCGATGAGTCCTTGCGCTCTGCGGGCGGCGCACTCGATGGCCCGTGATGTCACCGATGCTCTCGCGCGCAAGGGAACCGGGCCTTGCCTGGGCATCTTCGGCGTGGAGTTTTTTGTGCGCGGAGACGACGTGTGGTTCTCGGAGCTGTCTCCGCGCCCGCACGACACGGGCATGGTGACGATGGCCACGCAGGGTCAATCCGAGTTCGAGCTACACGCGCGCGCGATCCTCGGACTTCCCACCTCGACCGAGCAACGCGCGCCGGGAGCATCGGCCGTCATCCGAGCACCCCGAGCGATTGAGCGCCCCGTCTACGACGGTGTCGGGCGCGCCCTGGCAACGGCCGACGTCGTGCGTATCTTCGGCAAACCCGTGAGCCGAGCCCACCGGCGCCTCGGTGTCGTGGTGGCCACCGCAGCCAGCCCGAAGGAAGCCCGGGTGATCGCCCGGCGCGCCGCCCAGGAGATCAGCGTCGAGGACGCGCCCGCCTAAGCCACCCCGCCACCCCAACACCTTGCCAAGGAGGACACCATGCCCGACCAAGCCACCGACCGTCCACGCGGCGGCCTCGACGCCCCGGGCTTGCCCGTGAACGAGGAGAATCCGCCGACGTTCCCCGAAGGCATTCCCGCGCGCGACGTCGTTGCTGCCAAGCCGGAACCCCGCGCCTCCAACGAAGTCCTCATCATCACCGGCTACTCGGGAGCGGGTCGCACCGGTGCGGCGCGAGCTCTCGAGGATCTCGACTGGTACGTCGTAGACAACTTGCCTCCCACTATGCTTCCCGCCCTCGTGGGCATGATGTCCAACGACCCGGCGGCGGGCGTCCATCGCCTCGCGGTGGGGGTGGACGTGCGCTCGCGCACGTTCTTCGCGAACCTGTCCTCCACGCTTGAGCAGCTCAAGAAGTCCGGAATCGCCTACCGTGTGATCTTCCTCGAAGCAAGCGCCCAGACCCTCGTGCGCCGCTACGAGTCGAATCGGCGCCCGCACCCTCTGCAGGGGCAGGGCACCCTCATGGACGGTATCAAGGCGGAGGAACGCCTGCTCGCCCCCCTGCGTCGCAGTGCGGACGAGGTCATCGACACCTCCGACATGAGCGTTCACGACCTGACCCGGCGGATTCGAGACATCGTGGCGGGGGAGGAGCGCCTCCTGCAGATCACGGTCGAATCCTTTGGTTTCAAGCACGGCCTGCCCCTCGACGCCGACCACGTGGTCGACGTGCGCTTCCTGAAGAACCCGTACTGGGTTGACGAGCTGCGGCACCTGACCGGAAAGGACCAGGCGGTCGCCGACTACGTGCTCTCGCAGCCGGGTGCGCGTGATTTCGCCCTGGGATACGCTGACCTACTGGCACCCATGCTGGCGGGCTATCTGGCAGAATTGAAGCCATTCGTCACGATCGCCGTCGGCTGCACGGGCGGTAAGCACCGCTCCGTCGCGTGTTCGGAGGCCATCGCGCAACGCCTGCGCACTCTCGGGCACTCCGTCCGGGTGATGCACCGCGACATTGGGAGAGACTGATGCCCTATCTTGATGCAGCCGGCTGGGTTCAACGAGGCGAATCCGGTCAGTCCATCGTCGCCCTCGGCGGCGGCCACGGCCTCTCGGCCACCCTGCGGGCACTGCGCCACATCACACGGGCGCTCACCGCGGTCGTCACGGTCGCCGACGACGGTGGCAGCTCGGGTCGGCTCCGCAAGGAGATGCCGATCCTTCCGCCGGGTGACCTACGCATGGCGCTGGCGTCGCTGTGCGAGGAATCCGAGTGGGGGCTTACCTGGCGTGATGTCATGCAGCTGCGCCTGGATACGACGGGCCCCCTCAACGGGCACGCGCTCGGTAACCTCTTGATTTCCGGATTCTGGCAGCTCCTCGATGACCCGGTTGAGGGCCTCGACTGGGTCGGCAGACTGCTGGGGGCGCAGGGGCGTGTCCTGCCGATGTCGACGACGCCCATCGATATCGAGGCAGACATGATGGACGGGGGACGCAGGTACGTCGTCGCCGGCCAGTCCAAGGTGGCGGTCGCCCCCGGAACCGTTGAACACGTGCGCATCACGCCCGAGGCTCCCGAGGTTCCCGGCGCCGTCATCGAGGCGATCTCCGAGGCCGACTGGGTGGTCCTCGGTCCCGGCTCCTGGTACACGTCGGTGATCCCGCACCTGCTCGTGCCCGAGATCAACCGAGCCCTGGCCACGACCGACGCGCACCGCGCGCTTGTGCTCAACCTAGCGCGCCAACGCGGGGAAACGGACCTGATGTCGACAGCGGACCACGTGCGGGTGCTGCGCGAATACGCTCCGATGCTCAAGCTGGACGTCGTTGTCGCTGACCCGACCGCGTGCGATGACATCGACGACCTGATCGTGGCGGCCGAGGAACTGGGGGCTCGCGTCCTGCTGCGCCAGGTGCGCACCGGCGACGGAGCGCCGCACCACGACCCGCTGCGCCTGGCGGCGGCGCTCCGTGACGCATTCGACGGCTTCCTCGGGGAAGTCGGGCAGCCAGAAACGTGGTTACCTTAGACCCTGTTGCCCGTTGATCGAGACACCACATCGTTGGGAGAATCTGTGTCGCTGACGTCAGACATGAAGGACGAGCTCGCGCGCGCCGTCATCACCACTCCGTCCGAGGTCGCCGCCGAGGTGAGCGCGACGCTGCGCTTCGCCGGCGGCTTGCACCTCGTCGGTGGCCGGATCCTCGTGGAGGCCGAGCTTGACTCGCCGGTCGCGGCCAGGCGCCTGCGCACCTACCTCCAGGCGCTGTACAACGCGGAGTCCTCCGTTGTCGTCGTCTCCGGTTCCTCCCTTCGGCGCGGCAAACGCTTCGTCGTTCGCGTCGTCCACAAGGCCGACGAGCTGGCCAGGCTCACCGGACTCGTCGACTCTCTCCGGCGTCCCGTGCGCGGCCTCCCCCCTGCTCTCGTGTCGTCGGGGACGGCCGAGGCCGCGGCCATCTGGCGCGGAGCCTTTCTCGCGCGCGGCTCGCTCATGGAACCCGGCCGCTCTTCCTCTCTCGAGATCACCTGCCCGGGCCCCGAGGTGGCCTTGGCGATGGTCGGCTGCGCGCGCAAGCTCGGCGCGGCTGCACGCTCGAAGGAGGTTCGGGGAACCGACCGCGTCTCCGTGCGCGACTCCGACGCAATCGGCACGCTGATCGCCGCGATGGGTGCGCCCGCGACCTTCGAGGCCTGGCAGGAGCGCCGGGAGCGACGCGAGGCGCGCGGCAGCGCCAACAGGCTCGCCAACTTCGACGATGCCAACCTGCGACGGTCGGCGCGCGCGGCCGTGGCGGCCGGGGCTCGCGTCGAGAGGGCCTTTGAGATCCTCGGCGACGATGTTCCGGCGCACCTGCTCGAGGCGGGCACCCTGCGCCTGCGCTACAAGCAGGCTTCCCTTGAGGAACTGGGCAAACACACGAATCCGCCGCTCACGAAGGACGCGGTGGCGGGGCGCATCCGCAGGCTCCTCGCGCTGGCGGACAAAGTCGCGCACGAACGCGGTATCCCCGATACCGAATCCGCGCTCACCCTCGAGATGCTTGAGGAGGACTGAGGTCCTTAGTTTCGCCCCGTATGGTGGGCAATAAACGAGAATTACCCCACGTGATGATTTTGTAATTGGGGTGTGACAGAGGACGCTTGCGGGTGTAAATTAGGAACTGCTGGAACCGCAGACATCTGCGGGCTGGGCTGGCATCCCGCGAGCCCGGTTGCATCGAAGACCGTGTCCCGTGTGGGCACGAGCAGGAGGAACATAGTGACCACCCGCGTTGGTATCAACGGCTTCGGCCGCATCGGCCGTAACTTCTTCCGCGCTGCTATTGAGCAGGGCGCGGACATCGAAATTGTTGCCGTGAACGACCTGACGGACAACAAGACCCTCGCTCACCTGCTGAAGTACGACTCGATCAAGGGCCGCTTCCAGGGTGAGGTCTCCTACGACGACGAGGGCATCGTCGTCGACGGCAAGCACATCAAGGTGCTTGCGCAGCGTAACCCCGCGGACCTGCCCTGGGGCGAGCTCGGCGTCGAGGTCGTCGTCGAGTCGACCGGCTTCTTCACCGACGGCGAGAAGGCCAAGGCTCACCTCGAGGGTGGCGCCAAGAAGGTCGTCATCTCCGCTCCCGCCAAGAACGTTGACGGCACCTTCGTCATGGGCGTCAACGAGGACAAGTACGACAACGCGACGATGAACATCGTCTCGAACGCGTCCTGCACCACCAACTGCCTCGCCCCCCTGGCCAAGGTTCTCGAGGAGAACTTCGGTATCGAGCGCGGCATCATGACGACCATCCACTCCTACACGGGTGACCAGCGCGTCCTCGATGCCCCCCACAAGGATCTGCGTCGCGCCCGCGCGGCCGCCCTGAACATGATCCCCACCAAGACCGGTGCCGCCCAGGCCGTCGCCCTGGTTCTGCCCCAGCTTGAGGGCAAGTTCGACGGCCTGGCCGTCCGCGTGCCGACCCCGACCGGCTCCCTCACCGACCTGACCTTCATCGCGAAGAAGGAGGTCTCCGTCGAGGCCGTGAAGGCCGCCGTCAAGGCCGCCGCCGAGGGCGAGCTCAAGGGTGTCCTGGAGTACACCGAGGACCCGATCGTCTCCACCGACATCGTGGGCGATCCGCACACCTCGATCTTCGACGCCACCGAGACCAAGGTTATCGGCAACCTCGTCAAGGTTCTGTCCTGGTACGACAACGAGTGGGGCTACTCGAACGCTCTCGTTCGCCTCACCGCTCTCGTCGGTTCCAAGCTCGCCTGAGCTGAGCGCCACAGCCATGAGCTGACAGCGAGATGCCCGTGCACGCTCGTGCACGGGCATCTCGTCTATCACCAACGTCTTCGAACGAAAGGACCTCCCATGAGGACCATCTCCACCCTGGGTGACCTGCGCGGCAAGCGCGTGCTGGTTCGCTCCGACTTCAACGTTCCACTCAAGGACGGCCAGATCACCGACGACGGACGTATCCGCGCCGCGCTGCCCACCCTCACGACCCTCACCAACGCCGGAGCGAAGGTCGTCATCCTGGCCCACCTCGGCCGCCCCAAGGGCAAGGTCGACCCCGCCTTCTCGCTGGCCCCCGTCGCCGAGCGCCTCGCCGAGCTGTCCGGCGTGAAGGTTACTCTCGCCTCCGATGTCGTTGGCCCCTCCGCTACCGAGACTGTCGCCGCCCTCGGTGACGGCGAGATCGCCCTGCTGGAAAACGTGCGCTACGACGCTCGCGAAACCTCGAAGGTCGATTCCGAGCGCGAGGAACTCGCCCGTGAATACGCCAAGCTCGGCGACGCCTTCGTCTCCGACGGCTTCGGCGTTGTCCACCGCAAGCAGGCCTCCGTCTACGACATTGCGAAGCTGCTGCCCTCCGCCGCGGGCCTCCTGGTCCTCAAGGAGATTGAGTCCCTGTCCAAGGTCACCGGCGATCCCGAACGCCCCTACGGCGTCGTCCTCGGCGGATCGAAGGTCTCTGACAAGCTGGGCGTCATCGCGAACCTGCTGAAGAAGGCCGACATGCTCTTCATTGGCGGCGGCATGGCGTTCACCTTCCTGGCCGCTCAGGGCTACTCGGTTGGCAAGTCTCTGCTCGAAGAAGACCAGATCGAGACCGTCAAGGGCTATATCGCGCAGGCAGCTGAACGCGGCGTTGACCTGGTCCTGCCCGTTGACGTCGTTGTCGCCCCCGAGTTTGCGGCCGACGCGCCCGCAACCGTCGTCAAGGTCGACGCGATCCCCGACGACCAGATGGGCCTGGATATCGGCCCCGAGTCCGCCAAGCTCTTCGCCGACAAGATCGCAACGGCGAAGACCGTGGCCTGGAACGGGCCCATGGGCGTCTTCGAGTTCGACGCCTTCGCCGGCGGCACCCGTGCCGTCGCGCAGGCCCTGTCGGCGGGCACCATGTTCTCCGTCATCGGCGGCGGCGACTCCGCCGCGGCCGTGCGCTTGCTCGGTTTCGACGAGAGCACCTTCTCTCACATTTCCACTGGCGGCGGCGCCTCCCTCGAGCTCCTCGAAGGCAAGGTTCTGCCCGGTATCGCAGTTCTGGAGGACTGACTCATGGCACGCACACCCCTCATGGCCGGCAACTGGAAGATGAACCTCGATCACCTCGAGGCCAACCATCTCGTCCAGGGCCTCGCGATGGCGCTCGCAGACGCGGACCACGACTACTCCAAGTGCGAGGTGCTCGTCATCCCGCCGTTTACGGATATCCGCACCGTCCAGACCATCGTTGACGCCGACGAGCTCGGCATCAAGTATGGAGCGCAGGACGTGTCGATCCATGACAACGGCGCCTACACCGGCGAGATCTCCACCGAGATGCTCACCAAGCTGGGTTGTAGCTACGTCGTCATGGGTCACTCGGAGCGTCGCGAATACCACGGAGAGTCCGATGAGCTCGTCGGAGCGAAGGCACGCAAGGTTTTCGACGCGGGCATGACCCCGATCCTGTGCTGCGGCGAGGCCCTCGAGGTGCGCAAGGTCGGCACGTACGTTGACTTCGTGCTCGGCCAGATTCGTGCGGCGCTGTCGGGCTGGAAGGCCGACGAGGTCGCGAAGATCGTCATCGCCTACGAGCCGATCTGGGCGATCGGCACGGGCGAGACCGCGTCGGCCGAGGACGCGCAGGAGGTCTGCGGTGCGATTCGTGCCGCCCTCGCCGAGGACTACGGCACCGAGACCGCCGAGGCGACTCGCATCCTGTACGGCGGCTCCGCCAAGCCCGGTAACATCAAGGAACTCATGGCCCAGCCCGACATCGACGGCGGCCTCGTTGGCGGCGCGTCTCTGAAGGCTGACTCGTTCGCCGCCATGGCAACCTTCTACGCCTGAGGCGCCGATGCTCCTCGAGGTCCCCTCCGCGTGAAGGGGAGAAGGGGCAACGGGGTGGGGCCAACCGGTGCGCCGGTTGGCCCCACCGCCATTCTTCGATAAACTTGATTCGTATGCGCCCCCACGGCGGGGTAGAACCGCACTAGAAGTTGGAATAACCGTGACCATTTTGAACAACGTTCTGATCGTGCTGATCTTCCTGACCAGCATTTTGCTGACCCTCACCGTCCTCATGCACAAGGGGCAGGGCGGCGGCCTTTCGGACATGTTCGGTGGCGGCATTTCCTCCTCCGCCGGGTCTTCGGGCGTCGCCGAGCGTAACCTGAATCGGATCACGCTGGGCACGCTGCTGATCTGGCTGGTGTGCATTGTCGGATACGCCCTCCTCGCCAAGTTTGGCGGCTGACCACCGTGGCTGACGTCGCCCTGTGGCTCCCTGCAATCGTGTGGGGAGCCATTTTTCTGTGGTCCTATTGGCGCGAACCCAGGCAATTCCGCAACGCCTTCTTCTTATTCTTCTTCTGTGCGTGCACGCTCGGCGCGGCGGCCGTGTTCTTCAAACAGTGGTGGATCACGCTCCCCATCGCGCTCGCCGTCGCTTTCACCCCGGTCATCACGATCGTGTTCATGCTCGTGAACGAGGTCATGCTCGTCAAGCGGGAGGGTTTCTCTCTCTCCCACGCCCTGCCGCTGCTCTTCGCCTGCGCCATCGTCGCGTGGTTCGGTGCGCTTCCCGTGGCCCACGCGGCGCGGCTACCCGGCGTCGTCGTTGGTTTCGTCCTGGCCGTCACCGCGTGCGGCGCGTGGTTCTTCCTCTCCTTTGCCGCGATGCTCCTCTACTCGTGGCTCTACCGTTCGCTCCCGAGGCGTCGGCGCTACGACTTCATCATCATCCACGGCGCAGGCCTGAAGGGGAAGGAGCTGACGCCGTTGCTTGCCGGGCGGGTCGAACGCGCCTGCGAGCTGTGGAATGCGCAGGGCCGGCGCGCCACCCTCGTACCATCCGGAGGTCAGGGTGAGGATGAGGAGATCTCGGAGGCCGAAGCGATGGCGCGGCACCTGCGCGCCCTCGGTGTCCCTGCCTCCCAGATCGCTTTGGAAGATCGCTCCACGACGACGTGGGAGAACCTGAGTTTTTCTCGGGACCTCATCGCCGAACGTTCCTCGGTGCCAGACCCTCGAAGCGCGCTGGTCACGAGCGACTATCACGTGTTCCGAGCCGCGATGTACGCGCGGGCGGTCGGATTGAACGCCGATGGGCTGGGGTCACGGACGGCGCGCTATTACTTTCCGACCGCCTTCATCCGCGAGTTCATCGCAATCAGCCGTCGCTACTGGTGGCCGTATGCGACGATCATGGGTCTCTGGGCTGCTTGTACCCTCGTCTTCCTGGCCTTTCGCTAGCGCGTGTGCATACAGCCCTCACGCGTGTGACACGTCAATGTCGGCCGCCGCCGCAGCGTCAAGGTACACGCGAGTCGTGGGGGTCAGCACGCCCGCAACCGGCACGCGCTGGGGTGACGCCCCCGCGAATGCCTCTCCGATAGCGCGGGCCTTGGCCGCCCCGCTCGTGGCCAGCCAGACTTCCGCGCAGCGGCGCATGAGCGGCATCGAAACCGTGATGCGCTCGGGGGGAGGCTTGGGCGAGTCACGCACTGCCAGGATCGGGCGAGCCTCATCGTCGATGCGACCGGGGAACAACGAGGCAACGTGACCGTCAGGGCCCATGCCGATGAGAGCGATGTCGAAGGATCCATCACCCATGAGCGAGGTCCACGTGTCCTCGAAGGCGAGTGCAGCCGCGTCGAGACTGTCGTCACCGCGACCGCCGGGGGCTCGTGAGGGCATGCGGATGAACTCCACGCCGGGCGCGGCGTGAAAGAAGCCTTGCCACGCCTGGTCGTCGTTGCGATCGGGGTCGCCGGCGGCGACGTAGCGTTCGTCAACGAACCACACGCGCACCCGCGACCAGTCGACCTCGCCAACTCGCCCGCGCAGAGAGGGGAGTAGGGAGGAGGTGATCGCGCCCCCGGAGATCGCCAGGTTGACCCGTTGCCCGGGCTCCGCCTCCTCGATCAGGATCCGCAAACGCGCAAAGAGGGCATCCCCGACGGCCTCGGCCAGTTCCTGCGGGCCGGGTAGCACCGCGAGCGTACGAACGCTGAGCATCTCACTTCCCCTCGGTGCAAAAGGCCAGGCGAGGAAGTTCCGTCGTCAAAAGCTCGCCGTAGTAGACATCCGGGTCGAGGCGACGCAGCTCCTCCATGAGAGAATCCTGGACGGAGCGACGCGCGAGATTCACGTTGCGATCCTCGAGTCCGGGACGGGAGAGGCGTGCCACGGAGGAGGTGGCGCTGCGCGAGAGGGACACGGTGGTGTCGTCATCGAAGAAGAAGGTGATGTCCGTGATCGTCAGGGCGTGCGGATCCACGACCCTCTCGACGGGAACACCCAGCTGGTGGTGGAGCCACGCGGCCACCAGGAACGGCGAGGGGTGGGTCGCGTTTCCCGCGATCCGAATCGAGGTGGGCATCCGATCAAGGTCCTCCGCGATAGCTGCCAGGAGTGCGCGCCACAGGGTCACGCCCGCCCATGCCAGGTCGGTGTCGCCGGAGGTGTAGACGGAGGACAAAGCCGAGAGCGTCTCCATCGGGCAGCTCGTTGCGCGAGAATCCGTGATGCGTTTGACGGCAAGACGCCCCAGGGGGTGACGGCCGGGGTCAGAGGGAGGGGTAAGCGGCCAGTAGGTGACGACCGGAGTATCGGACTGCAGGAGCGGCATGACGAGGGAGTCGATGTTTGTTGCGGCCTCACCGCGCGGCTCGAGAATGATGATGTCGGACAGGCCCGCGGCATCGCCCACGCGAATCTGCGCATTGAGGCTTGCTTCGCCCTGGACGGAGGAAGGCTCGACAATGACGATGACGCGGCAAGGGTGCTCGCGCGAAACCGCATCCGACACCTCGATCGCGTTGTCAACGTCGATGACGTCGGGAACGCAGATGAGAAGGGTCAGGACGCGGCTCAGCGCCGCGGAGCCGCGTTCGTCGCGCAGCTCGACGATGCGCGAAGCGACCTGCGCGGATGTCGTGTTCTTCAGGGTAATAATCACGGAAGCCTCCAGAAGCGGCCGTCGCGGGCCAACATGTCGTGCGCGGACGAAGGACCCCACGTGCCCGGCGCGTAGGGCTCGGGCTGACCCTGGGTGTCCCAAAAGTCGAGGATCGGGTCAAGAATCCGCCACGAGGCCTCGACCTCGCGCTGGTGGGGAAAAAGCGGAGCAGAGCCGACGAGCGCATCGAGGATGAGGCGCTCGTAGGCCTCCGGGGAATCCTCCGTGAACGCGTGGCCGTAGGCGAAGTCCATGGTCACGTCGCGCACCTGCATCTCCGTGCCGGGAACCTTCGCACCGAGCTTCAGGGTCAGTCCCTCGTCCGGCTGGACGCGGATGACGAGCGCGTTCTGACCCGATTCGCTCAGATCGGAGTTGGCGAAGGGAACGTGAGCCGAACGCTTGAAGATGACGGCAATCTCGGTGACGCGCTTGCCCAGACGCTTGCCGGCACGCAGGTAGAAGGGCACCCCGGCCCAGCGCCGCGTGTCAACATAGAGCTTGACGGCCGCGAACGTGTCCGTCGTCGAATCGGCAGGAATACCGTCTTCTTCCAGGTAACCCCGCACGCGGTCACCGCCCTGCCAGCCGCCGGCGTACTGCCCGCGAGCCGTCGCGCTACCCAGGTCCTCGGGCAGGCGAACCGCGGATAGGACTTTCTCCTTCTCCACGCGGATCTCCTCGGGGGTGAAATGAACGGGCTCCTCCATCGCTGTGAGCGCCATGAGCTGCAGGAGGTGATTCTGGATGATGTCCCTGGCAGCGCCGATGCCGTCGTAGTACCCGGCACGCGTGCCGATGCCGATGTCCTCGGCCATCGTGATCTGGACGGAGTCGACGTAGGTGGCCTTCCACAGCGGTTCAAACATCGCGTTGGCGAAGCGCATCGCCATGATGTTCTGAACCGTCTCCTTGCCCAGGTAGTGGTCGATCCGGAAGACATCACGCTCATCGAAGATCTGGGAGATGACGGTGGACAGCTCGCGAGCCGAATCCAGGTCATGGCCGAAGGGCTTCTCGATGATGACGCGGCGCCACTCGCGACCCTGACGCCTGTTGAGGCCCGTGTCGGACAGGTGCTTGGCGACGACGGGAAAGTAGGAGGGGGGAATGGACAGGTAGAAGGCGTGATTGCCGCCCGTGCCTCGGGAGCGGTCCAGTTCGGCCACGGTCTGGGCCAGCTGCCGGTAGGCGCCCGGATCGTCGAAGGTCCCGGAGACGAAACGCAAGCCCGAGCGCAGCTGATTCCACGTGCCCTCGTTGAAGCCGGTACGCGAGTGGGCCTCGATGGAGGAGCGCACATAGTCCTCGAAGTCGCGGGGGCTCCAATCGCGCCGGGCGAAGCCGGTCAACGCGAAAGCCGGATGGAGGAGACCGCGGTTGGCGAGGTCGTAGATCGCTGGCAGTAGCTTCTTGCGGGCCAGATCCCCGGTAATACCAAAGATCACGAGGCCGCACGGCGGCGAGATGCGCGGGAGCCTACGGTCTTGCGGGTCGCGCAGGGAAGGGATCTCGTTGGCCACGGGGGCGCTCCATTCGCTTGGGGACATGGGACGAGGTCGGTGAGGGCCGCGAGCGATGCCGCGGGCCGCCGGGCACCGAGGAACCGGTATGCCTAAGAGAATAGGGCTGCCGACACGCCCTCGCGCGCCAGCAGCCCTATCGCCATGAAGTTGACTAGAAAGTCACGACCTCGCAGCCTCGATGGAGTCCTTCGCGGCGGAGGCGACGTGCCCCGCGTCGATCCCGTACTTCTCGAACAGGAGGGTGCCGGGAGCCGACTCTCCGAAGTGCTCGATGGAGACGGCGCGGCCGACGTCGCCGATCCAGCGGTACCACGGCAGGGCAATGCCCGCCTCGACGGACACGCGTGCACGCACGGACGGGGGAAGGACCTCGTCGCGGTAGGCGCGATCCTGTGCCTCGAACCAGTCCAGGCAGGGCACGGAGACGACGCGCGCCGCGATGCCCTCGGCGGCGAGACTCTCGCGCGCTTCGAGGGCAACGGCGACTTCCGAGCCGGAAGCCATGAGAATCACGTCCGGAGTACCCTCGGTGTCAGCCAGCACGTAGGCACCCCGGTGCAGGTTCGCCGTGCCAGCCAGGCCGGTCCCTTCCCCGCGCGCCGGGTTGGGCAGGTTCTGACGCGACAGGACGATGGCCGCGGGGTGCGTCTGCTCAAGGATCGCCTTCCAGGAGGCAGCCGTCTCGGCGGCGTCGGCCGGACGCACGACCGCGACGTTCGGAATCGCACGGTAGGCCGCCAAGTGCTCGATCGGCTGGTGCGTGGGACCATCCTCGCCCACGCCGATGGAGTCGTGGGTCCACACGTAGGTGACCGGAAGATCCATGAGCGCGGCCAGGCGCACGGCTCCGCGCATGAAGTCGGAAAACACGAAGAACGTGCCACCGTAGGCCCGAGTCAAGCCGTCGGCGGCGATGCCGTTGAGGGCGGCACCCATCGCGAACTCACGGACGCCGAAGTGCAGGTTACGGCCGAACTCGTTGCCGCTGAAGGACGTGGAGGAGCGGTGCGCGGGCAGGAACGAGGGCTCGCCCTTGACGAACGTGTTGTTGGATCCGGCGAGGTCAGCCGAGCCCCCCCACAGTTCAGGCAGCACGGGCGCGATCGCGTTGAGCACCTGGCCCGAGGCGGCGCGGGTCGCGATCGCCTTGCCCTCCTCGAAGACGGGCAGCGCGTCGGCCCATCCTTCGGGGAGGCGGCCATCGAGGAGGCGCTCCAGCAGGGCGGCCTCCTCGGGGTGGGCATCCTTCCACGCCTCGAAGCGGGCATCCCAGTCCTTGCGGTACTCGGCAGCGCGCGCTGCGGCGCGCTCGCGCACGGTTGCCACAAGCGTGGCGTCGGCGTCGAACATCTTGTCCGGGTCGGCTCCCAGAGCCTCCTTCAGACCCTTGAGGGCATCGGAGCCGAGCTTGGAACCGTGAATCCCGCCCGTGTTCTGCTTACCGGGGGTTGGCCAACCGATGATGGTGCGCAGCGCGATGAGCGAGGGCTTCGCCGTCTCTGCCTTTGCCGCATCGAGGGCGTCGCTGAGGGCCGCGGTGTTCTCCTCGTAAGAGCCGTCCTCGCCCAGCCAATCGACGCGCTGAACGTGCCAGCCGTAAGCCTCGTAGCGTGCCAGGACGTCCTCGTTAAACGCGATCGAGGTATCGTCCTCGATCGAGATATGGTTGTCGTCCCAGATCACCGTGATGTTACCCAGCTCCTGGGTTCCCGCCAACGACGATGCCTCGGCGGAGACGCCCTCCTCGAAGCAACCGTCACCGGCGATCACGTAGACGTGGTGATCGAACACGGACTCGCCCAGAGGCGTGTCAGGATCCAGCAGGCCGTGCACGCGGCGGGCGTTCATGGCGAAACCGACGGCCGACGCAATGCCCGTTCCCAGCGGTCCGGTTGTGATCTCCACACCCTTCGTGTGTCCGTACTCGGGGTGGCCGGGCGTGAGCGAGCCCGCGGTGCGCAGCTTCTCGATGTCCTCCAGCTCAAGGCCGAAGCCCGTGAGGTAGAGCTGAACGTACTGGGTGAGGGACGAGTGCCCCGCCGACAGGATGAAGCGGTCACGGCCGATCCAGCGCGGATCCGCAGGGTCCACGTTCATGACCTTGTTGTAGAGAAGGTACGCGGCGGGGGCGAGTGAAATGGCGGTTCCAGGGTGTCCTGATCCGGCCTGCTCGACGGCATCGGCCGCGAGGATTTTCGCGGTCTTGACCGCTTCGTCGTCAATGTGGTCCCAGTGTAGTGTCACATCGGTCTCCAGGTGTCGGGCCCCAGCGTCGGGGCGAGAAACGTTTACCGTGTCACAGTCTAGCGAAACTGGCGGCAAGCGGATACCGCTCACGCGCAATCGGAGGATCGAGCGCTTACGCTGGCGCCATGACCGCCATGGATGCACTCGTGCGCGACTGGGTGGACTATCTGCGCGTCGAGAAGGGAGCGTCGACGCACACGGTGTCGAATTACCTGCGCGACGCCTCACGATACGTGCGCGACATGGAAAGCCGGGGGAGGGCAACGCTCACGGATGTCAGCGCTCACGACGTTGAGGAACACCTGGCCGGGCTCGCATCCGGCCAGGTGTCCGGTAGGCCGGCGGCCCCGTCGTCGGTTGCACGTGCCTGTGCGGCAATCAGGGGACTGCACAGGTATGCGCTGGCGGAGGGGGTCCTCAACGTCGATGTGACGGCGCAGCTGCGTGCTCCGCGCCAAGGCAGCCACCTTCCCAAAGCCCTGTCCGTTGACGAGGTGGGGCGTTTGCTGGACGCGGCCCACGCCGACGACACGCCCATTGGGCTGCGCGACGCCGCGCTGTTGGAGCTCCTGTACGCCACGGGTGCGCGCGTGTCCGAGGCCGTTGCCCTGAGCGCCGACGATCTCGATCTCGATGGGCAGGTGCCCGTCGTGCGCCTCTTCGGTAAAGGACGCAAGGAGAGAATCGTGCCGGTCGGATCCTTCGCAATCGAGGCTCTCGATGCATACCGGGTCCGTGCCCGCCCCGTGCTGGCCGCTCGAGGTTCCGGTTCGACGGCTCTCTTCCTCAATTCGCGCGGATCTGCTCTGTCCCGCCAGAGCGCCTGGACGGCCATTCGCCGCGCGGCGCAGGCGGCGAATCTCGCACACCGAGTCTCGCCGCACACGCTGCGCCACTCCTTCGCGACCCACCTTCTCGAAGGTGGGGCAAGTGTGCGCGAGGTTCAGGAACTCCTCGGGCACGCGTCGGTGGCTACCACCCAGATCTACACGCGTGTCACCGCCACCGTGTTGCGCGAGGTATTTACCGTCTCGCACCCCAGAGCGCGTGGCACGGATGAGAATGTGAAGCAATGAACTAGGATGAGCCTGTGACCATGAATTCGCATCCGACGCTCACGCCCGACCTGCCCGCCGAAACGGTCGATTTTCCGGTGCCGCCGCCGCTGACGGGACACGGTCCTGCCCGCGTTATCGCGATGTGTAACCAGAAGGGCGGGGTGGGGAAGACCACGACGACCATCAACCTGGGTGCCGCGCTGGCCGAGTACGGGCGCCGGGTCCTCATCGTCGATTTCGACCCCCAGGGAGCGGCCTCCGTGGGGCTGGGGATCAACGCGCTGGACATGGAGCAGACGATCTACACCCTGCTCATGAACCCGAAGGCCGACGTCGTCGCGACCATCTGTCACACGGCCACGCCTAACCTCGACATCATTCCCGCGAACATCGATCTGTCGGCAGCGGAGGTTCAGCTGGTGAACGAGGTCGCGCGCGAGAGTGCGCTGGCTCGCGTGCTGCGCCACGTCGAGTCCGACTACGACGTTGTCCTCATCGACTGCCAGCCCTCTCTCGGTCTTCTCGCGGTGAACGCACTGACGGCCGCGCACGGTGTCATCGTGCCGGTGGAGGCTGAGTTCTTCGCCCTGCGAGGCGTCGCTCTGCTCGTTGAGACGATCGAAACGGTACGCGACCGCATCAACCCTCGGCTCAAGATTGACGGTATCGTGGCCACGATGGTCGACAGCCGCACCCTGCACTCTCGCGAGGTGCTGCAAAGGCTTCAGGAGGCCTTCGGTGACCTCGTTTTCGACACCCGGATCGGCCGCACGATCAAGTTCCCGGACGCGTCGGTCGCGACCGAACCCATCATTTCGTACGCGCCCAACCACGCCGGAGCCCACGCGTATCGTCGACTCGCGCGGGAAGTCATCGCCCGTGGCGACGCAGCCTGAACAGCTTGAGGTACAGGGGGAGTTTGACCTCTTCGCCGTGTCTCTGCCGGTGTTCGAAGGGCCCTTCGACCTGCTTCTGTCACTGATAGCCCGCAAGAAACTCGATATCACGGAGGTTGCGCTCGCGCAGGTGACCGACGAGTTTATCGCGTTCATGCACGCCAGCCCCGACCTGTCGCGCACGAGTGAGTTCCTCGTCGTCGCAGCCACGCTGCTCGACATGAAGGCAGCGCGCCTCCTTCCGCAGGTGGACGAGGAGGCGGGGGCCAGCGAGGCGGACCTTGAGGCCCGTGACCTTCTCTTCTCCCGTCTCCTGCAGTACCGCGCCTACAAGGAAGCATCGAAGGACATCGGGCGCAGGCTCATCGACAACGAGCACTACGTGCCGCGGGAGGTCCCCCTCGAAGCGCACTTTGCGGTCATGCTTCCTCCCCTGGCGTGGACGACAACCCCGCAGGATCTGGCGCGGCTGGCCGCCGACGCGTTGACATCCCAGAGCCCGACCGTTGAGGTCTCCCACCTGCATGATCCCGTCGTGCCGGTGCGCGAGCAGGTCCTCGTGCTCTCTGCGATGCTTGCCCGGGCGGGGCGCATGACATTCGCTGAGCTGGTGTCTGACGCCGCCTCCCGTCCGGTACTGGTATCGCGTTTCCTCGCGCTCCTGGAGCTGTATCGTGACGGAGCGGTTGAGTTTGACCAGGAGGCTCCGCTGGCGCCCCTGCTCGTCTCCTGGCGCGGGCGAGCCACGGGTGACGGGCACGGATCCGAGGCATCATCCGAACGCGCAGGACGGCGCGGCGCAGGGGCATCAGTCAACGAGGAAGGGAAGGGCGCGGACAATGAGTGAGGGCGCGCTGAGGGGGCCGCTTGAGGCGATCCTGATGGTCGCGGCGGAGCCGGTGGCCGCCGAAGAGGTGGCGGCGGCCCTCGGCGTCGACGCGGGCGAGGTCGAGCGAGAGCTCAACGCGCTGGCGCGGGAGTATGGGGGCGAGGACGGCGCAGAGGCCAGGGGGTTCGAGCTGCGTCGGGTCGCGGGCGGATGGCGCATCTACTCTGCGCGCCGCTACGCGCACGCCGTGGGGAGATTTGTCGTCGGTTCCGCGCACGCGCGTTTGTCGCAGGCAGCGCTGGAAACGCTGGCCGTGATCGCCTATCGCCAGCCGATATCGCGCTCGCGCATCTGCAAGATCCGCGGGGTGAACGTCGATGGCGTCGTGCGCACCCTGCTCGCTCGGGGCCTCGTAGAAGAGACCGGCACGACACCCTCGGGGGCGCACCTATACGGGACGACCACGGAGTTTCTTGAGAAAATGGGGATGTCAAGCCTGTCCGAGCTGCTACCCTTGGCACCCTACCTGCCGGAAGCCGACGCGCTCATCGAATTGGAGGAAGAACTATGAGGGCTAACCCCTACACCGAGGGCGGAGTGCGCCTACAGAAGGTGCTTGCCCAGGCCGGGATCGCGTCCAGGCGCGCGTCCGAACAGATGATCGCCGATGGGCGCGTCAGCGTTGACGGCACAGTGGTGCGCACCCAGGGGGTGCGCGTCGATCCGGCGACCCAGGTCATTCACGTCGACGGTGAGCGCCTCATCCTTGACGAGGCCAAGCACATCGTGCTGGCGGTCAACAAGCCGATCGGCACCGTCTCCACGATGAGCGACCCCGAGGGACGTCCGACGATCGCCGACCTGATCGCAGACTACCCCGAGCGCCTCTACCACGTCGGCCGGCTCGACATCGACACGTCGGGCCTGCTGCTGCTGACGAACGACGGTGAGCTCGCCAACCGCCTGACCCATCCCTCGTACGAGATCCGCAAGACCTACGTGGCCCGCCTCCACGGTGAGGTCAAGCCGGGCGTGCGACGTCGACTGCTGGCTGGCATCGAGCTTGAGGACGGGCCCATCGCCGTCGACTCCTTCCGCCTCGTCGACACCTACGGGGATATCACGACCGTTGAGATCGTCGTGCACGAGGGCCGCAACCGGCTCGTGCGGCGCATGATGGAGGCGGTTGGCTACCCGGTGCGCGAGCTTGTGCGTACCGGCTTTGGCCCGATCAGCCTCGACCACCTCAAGCAGGGCACGACGCGCCGCATCAAGGGCAACGCCCTGACTGCTCTCTACGGGGCCGTCGGGCTGTGAGCGGGCCAGCGGCGGGCGTTGGCGCCCGCGTGGTTTCGACGGTCGGCCCGGTTCTCATCGTTGGGACGGGCCTCGTGGGTGCATCGCTTGGCCTCGCGCTGCGCGCCGGGGGCGTGAGCGTCTACCTCGAGGACGCATCCCCCACCTCCCTGCGGCTGGCTGCCGACGTGGGCGCCGGCAGGCCCCTGAGCGACGTGGCCAACGAGGCCCGGGTGGCCTGCGCGGATCGCGGACACAACCACCCCGGTTACGAGGCGCCCCGCATCGTTGTCGTCGCGACGCCCCCGGACGTGGCCGATCGTGTCATCGTCGATGCGTTGGCGCGCTTTCCCCGCGCGATCGTCACCGACGTTGCCTCCGTCAAGGACGCGATCGTTGCCGACGTCCTCGCGGCGTTGGACAGGGAGGGAAGAGGGGAAGATGCCTCCCGATACGTGGGATGCCATCCGATGGCTGGCCGCGAGCGCTCGGGCGCCGGGGCCGCGGACGCTGACCTGTTCTACGGCCGTCCCTGGGTGATTGTTGCTCACGGTAGGACGGCCCCGCGCGCGGTGCTTGCCGCCCGCGCCCTTGCCACGGACGTCGGTTCCGTCCCGCTCGAGATGAACGCGGGCACCCACGACCACGCCGTCGCGCTCGTGTCCCACGTGCCCCAGCTGGTTTCCTCGATGCTTGCGGCTCGCCTCGTTGATGCCCCCGCGCAGGCGCTCGGCCTGGCCGGGCAGGGCCTGCGGGACACGGCCAGGATCGCCGCCTCCGACCCTCGATTGTGGACGTCGATCGTGGCAGGCAATGCCGGACCTGTCACCTCGATCCTGCGCGAGCTGCGCGCGGATCTGGATGACCTTCTCGTGCACCTGGATGCGGCGGCCGAGCTGGGGCCGCTGAGGGGAGGCAGCGTCGGGGCGATCAACCGCGTCATGACGGCGGGCAACCAGGGCGTCGCCCGGATCCCCGGCAAGCACGGCGGAGCGCCGTCACGCTATCGAGAGATCGAGGTTCTGATACCCGACGAGCCCGGCGCGCTCGGGCGTCTGTTCAGCGAACTGGGGGAGTCGTCGATCAACATCGAGGATCTCGTCCTGGAGCATTCGGCCGGCGCGCAAGCCGGCGTCGCTCGGGTCATGATCGACCCGGCCGTGGCCGATCGGTGCGTTGCGGACCTGGAGGGACGAGGCTGGCGCCTCATCACTCACTAGATTGACTGTCGAAGGAGAGTGTTCGGATGAATGACATGTTGCGCCGTGAGGCGATCTCGCGCGTGGGCATCACGATCGCGATTGATGGCCCCGCGGGATCGGGCAAGTCGACGGTGTCCAAGGAATTGGCGTCCCGCCTGGGGATCGGCTACCTGGATACCGGAGCAATGTATCGCGCACTCACGTGGTACGTGCTTGACCGGGGCATCGATTGGAGCGATGGCGAGGCCGTGGCTCGTGCCGCGCAGGAGATGCCGCTGCGTATGGACTCGGATCCGGCCGACCCGCACGTGTGGATCGGGCAGCGAGAGGTGACGAAGCAGATCCGAGAGCCCAGGATTGCTCTCGAGATCAAACACGTGTCGACGAACCTTGACGTGCGCGCGTGGATGGCCGGCGACCAGCGCAGGCGGATGATGGAGGCCCGTCTGGGGGGCTCCGGGATGATCGCGGAGGGCCGCGACATTACGACGGTCGTCTGTCCGGATGCCGACGTGCGTGTGCTGTTGCTGGCCGACCAGGAGGCACGCCTGCGCAGGAGAACGCTGGAGCTGTACGGCGACGCGACGGCGGAGCACATGGAGATCGTGCGCGCGCAGGTGGAGGGACGCGACCGGGCCGACGCCGAAGTGTCGGAGTTCATGGTTGCCGCCCCGGGTGTGTCCACCGTGGATTCCACGGGCCTTGACGTCCGTGGGGTGTGCGAGGCGATCATCGGTCTCGTGGACGAGGACCTTGCTCGGCGCGACGCGTAGCCGCGCGCGCCCCCATGTTGCCTCGGCCGTGCGTGTCGCACAGTGGGTCCCACGCTGGGACAGGGCTGTCGACTGAGACTTAGCCGGAATACGAGGGACCGGAGGCGGGGTCGGGGGGCACCTGGCCGCCGTAGCCGGTACCGGGCGTGTAGCCCTGAGGGCCGCCGTATCCGGCGTATCCCTGGGGCGAGAAAGGCGTGGTCGGCGGGACCTGCTGATACTGGGGCGAGTAGCCTCCCACCCCCGTGACGCCGTACTGGGGGCCGGCGGGGCCGTTGTAGTTCGGGGTATTGATCGATCGGTCGCGCAAGGTCTTGTACGTCCGGTACCGAATGAACAGGAGGACGCCGAAGACGATGACGGCGACGATGACGGCGAAGATAACTGCGCCGGTGCTGGCGGGGCCGTTGTTTCGGCTTCGTATCCTGAAGCGGCGCCTGGCCGAGCTGATCGCGGAGTTCGCGGCGGCAGTGGTCGTGGGTGCCGCGAGTGCGTGCCCCGCTGACACGTCGGCGAGGGAGGCGGCGACAAGCGGCGAGGAGGGGAGGGGAGTTGCCTGCGAGGCGGCAGGCAATGCGACGATGGCCGCTGCGCCGATCGCGAGCGCGGCAGCGAGTTTTGTGAGCCTGATGCGGGTCATGGGAGGCAACTCCAAGAAAGATGGCACGGTGATCGAAACAATTGCCAGTCTAGTCCTCTCCCGGTGGCCACGGTAGTCTCGTGACTCACGATATGTTGCGGGCACAGCGCCGCCGACGTGAATGCTATCCAGCCTGTGATGGGGCGCACGCTTGTCGGCTTGCTTGTGCGCTGGATCGTGCGCTATAGTTCTACAGGTCGCTTCGGCGACGAACTGAATACGGGCTGTGGCGCAGCTTGGTAGCGCACTTGACTGGGGGTCAAGGGGTCGTGGGTTCAAATCCCGCCAGCCCGACTAAGAGGCCGTGGGGATTGCTTTCCCACGGTTTTTTCATGCCCGTTTCAGTACATGCCGAGCGGGACCTTTGTCCTTGTTGAGTGCGTGTGAATGGCGTTTGTAATCGAAACGTGATTCACGACCGGGTGCGTCTATTGTCCCTGGTAAATGGCCGCGCATCCTGCTTCTTTCGAGCATTCTCCGAGGTCGCAAGCCTCTCGACCGAATGCGATTCCCGTGCTTTTCCGCTGCGCTCATAGAGTAAACTGTTTCACAGGTCGAAGTCGTCAACGGGGATGATTTCGACCTGCTCACTTCTCCCACCTCGCCCACGCTGACCCATGACCCCCAGACGCGAGAGGCGGCCTCGTCCCAGATCGGAACGAGGCCGGGAAAGGACCGGGCGCAGCCGCGGCGGGGGTGCTGTCAGCTGCGAGGGTCCGCGTCGATGGCGCCCTGGACGTCGTGAAATAGCAGGTTGGAAATCTCTACCTGAACCATCTCCACCTTCGGCACGTCGTGCAGGAGCAATGGATCGTTTGCGGACGTCTGTAAGGCGAGCGTTCCGCAACCAAAGATGCGGTCGTCGACGTCCTTCTCGATCTGGATGTCCGAGATCCGCGTCAGGGGAAGATCGTGTCCCGTCCGCCTAAGGACTCCCGAACGGGTGATGACCCGCTTCGTGGTGACGGTATAGGTCGTCATCCACCACCGGACCCACGGAGCGATGAAGAGCGGGACCGACAAAGCAATAACGGCCAACCAGATGGTCGGGAGTGCCCAGTAACGTGCCTCCGCCGGGACATAGAAAGAGCCGACCGCAGCCGCGATCAGGAGGATGACCTCGACAATGATCGCGGGAAGCAGAGTCTTGATGTGCGTGTGCATGTGTCGGACGACGACCTCGTCCTGACTCAGGAGTTTCTTCGAGATGGCCATGACACCATCATGCCAGAGATGTCGTGACAGTGACACGCCGCGCCGGCCCGGCTGGGGCAGCCCCGGGGCGCGCCGACGGCCGCCGGTAGGTCCCGACAATGTCGGCGTTCACGATCCCGATTGCGCTCATGAGAGCAAACATGGTCGTCGGTCCGACGAAGCGGAAACCGCGGCGCTTCAGCGCGGCTGCGAGGGCCTGCGACTCTGGCGAGCGGGTCGGAACCTCCGCGGAGCACGTCGGCTGGGGATCAACGAGCGGGCGGAACATCCAGACCAGCTGGCCCAGATGGGAGGGACTCTCACACGCCTCTGCGTGCTGAGAGCCGACGCTTCTCATGGCGAGCGTGGCCCGCGCGTTGGCGATGGCCGCCTCGATCTTCCTGCGGTTACGGATGATCCCGGCATTCGACATCAGAGCCGCGACATCCTCGTCGCCAAATGCGGCAACGCGCTCGGGGCAAAAGCCTTCGAATGCATCGCGAAACGCGGGTCGCTTGGCAAGCACCGTGCGCCAGGCAAGGCCGGACTGAAACCCCTCAAGCACGAGGCGCTCGAAGACCCCGGCCTCGTCGTGAACGGGCATGCCCCACTCGCAGTCGTAGTACTCGCGCAGCAGGGGGTCGCGCGAAGCCCACGTCGGGCGAACAAGACCGTCGTCGCAGCGCGTCAGCCCCTCGGCCAGTTTGCCAGGAGGGGTGGCGCAAGAGTCCAATGAAGCGCTCATGCGTCGATTCTGCCGGAACGAACCGCAGCTGTCACCCCTGCCGCGTCGCGGTGTGGATGTCGACCCGCGGCATGACGGCCCTGTGGATAGCCAAGCCCCGCGCTAGCGGGCGCAACGTGACAGGAGAGGCCTGGGCGACATCCTACTTGCGACGCCTCTCGCGGACGCGAACGGAGATTTGGATGGGAGTCCCTGCAAAACCGAAGGTCTCACGCAAGCGCCGTTCGATGAAACGGCGATAACCCGGATCGAGGAAACCGGTCGTGAAGAGAACGAAACGAGGGGGCTTGCTGGAGGCTTGCGTGCCGAAGAGAATGCGCGGTTGCTTACCTCCGCGCAACGGGTGCGGGTGCGCGGCGACCAATTGACCGAGGAAAGCGTTGAGTTGGCCCGTTGGAATGCGGGTCTCCCAGCCCTCGAGCGCGGTGTCGAGTGCTCGCACGATACGGTTCGTGTGCCACCCGGTCTTCGCGGCAAGGTTGATGCGGGGCGCCCACTGCACCTGCACGAGCTCGCGCTCAAGCTCGCTCTTAATCTCCTTCTGGCGATCCTCATCAACGAGGTCCCACTTGTTGGTGACCACGACGAGGGCGCGGCCCGCGTCGATGACCTGCTGGATGACGCGCACGTCCTGCTCGGTCAGCGGCGCCGCGCCGTCGATGAGGACGAGCGCCACCTCGGCCTTCTCGATGGCCGCCTGGGTACGGATCGACGCGTAGTAGTCGGCGCCCGTTGTGCGGTGCATCTTGCGTCGAATTCCCGCCGTGTCAACAAACCACCACTGCCGGGAGTCAAGCTCGACCAGCTCGTCGACAGGATCGCGTGTCGTTCCGGCGAGCTCGTTCACGACGACCCGGTGCCCACCGGCTAGGGCGTTGAGGAGTGAGGACTTGCCGACGTTGGGTCGCCCGACGAGAGCGACGCGCCGCGGGCCGCCGACGGGCAGCGCCGAGGCGACCGACGACTCGGTGGGAAGGGTCTCCATGACGACGTCGAGCAGGTCGCCGGTGCCACGACCGTGAAGCGCAGAAATTGGGTGCGGTTCACCGAGTCCCAGGCTCCACAGGTAGGCGGCATCGGCCTCCTGGAGAGCCGAATCGACCTTGTTCGCCGCCAGAATGATCGGCTTGTCCTTGGAACGTAGCATCTCGACGATGCGTTCGTCGGAGGCGGTCACCCCGACGGTCGCATCGAGAACGAGGACCACCGCGTCCGCCAGGTCAACCGCGATCTCGGCCTGTTCGGCCACCGAGCGATCCAGGCCCTTGACGTCGATCTCCCACCCGCCGGTGTCCACGAGGGTGAAGTTACGTCCGGCCCACTCGGCGGGGTACGAAACACGGTCGCGGGTGACGCCGGGCGTGTCCTGAACGACGGCCTCGCGTCTGCCCAGGATGCGGTTCACGAGGGTCGACTTACCCACGTTCGGTCGCCCGACGACCGCGAGCACCGGCAGGCCGGCCGCGACGTCGTTGTTCGATGTAGCCGAGATGGAACCTGACAGCAGCGCGAGGTCGTCCTCGTCCAGCTCAAACTGGTCAAGGTTGGCGCGCATGAGGCGCGCGCGAGAGCGCGAGTCGGCGTCCTGCGCATCGGCGAGGACAGCCGAGGCGGTTCCGTCCTCGGTCCCCGCCTCAAGATCGCGGAAGGGGGAGTCACACTGGTCATCGAAGTCATTCACCCGACCAGTCTACGGGCTATCGAGCCGCCTGGGCCCACCGTGGGAGCGTGCGGCGCAGCACCCGCGCGGGAGGCGTGTTACTCGTGCGCACGAAGATCCCCGGCGAGGACCTCGGCGGCGACGGGCACATCGTTGTAGCGGTGATGGATCCCTTGGATCTCCTGATACCACTCCGCGCCCTTGCCCGTGATGATGACCGTATCGGCCGCGCGCGCATCCAGAATCGCCTGTCGTACCGCGTCGCGTCGGCATGTCGTGACCTCGTGGACGTCGTGCATGTCGGGACGCGCCGAGGCGATGCCCCGGAGGAGGTAGTCGCGAATCGACTGCGGATCTTCGCTCCGGGGATTCTCGTCGGTCACCCACAGGACGTCGGCCTCGCGCGCGGCAATCGCTGCGAGTTCCTCGCGCTTGCTCGCGTCGCGGTCTCCGTCGGTGCCAAAGACGATGACAACCCGACCGGCGGTGAGCTCCCGGGTCGAGCGTAGCGTCCACTCCAGCGCCTCGGGCGTGTGGGCGTAGTCGACGATCACGAGGGGTTGGGCTCCCGGGGTGGGGTTGACCTTCTCCATTCGTCCGGGAATCTGAGGGGCATTCTCCACGGACGAGATGGCGTCCTCCAGGCTCACCCCCAGGCTCACCGCGCTCACGATCGCCACAGCGGTGTTTTGGACGTTGACGTCACCCAGGATCGGCATCGCCACCCGGTGGGGCGAGCCGTCGGGGCTAACGAGGGTAAAGACCGTGCGCCCGATCGACTTGTCAGGCGTGACGTTGCGAACCTGCCAATCGGCGGCCTCGTGGGTCAAAGCAGACACGGTTGTGACGGGAACCGTCGCATGGTCGGCCAGGCGACGCCCCCACTCGTCGTCCACGCACACGACGCCGCGCCGGGAGTGCTCGGGCGTGAAAAGCAAGGCCTTGGCGGCGAAGTAGGTCTCCATATCGCCGTAGTAGTCCAGGTGGTCGTGCTGGAGGTTGGTGAAGGCGGCGACGTCGAAGACAATCCCGTCGACGCGATTGAGAGACAGCGCATGGGCGGAGAGCTCGATCACCGCGGCACCGCAGTGGTATTGGTCCGTTGCCGCCAGGAAACGGGCGACCACGGGTGCCTCGGCCGTCGTGCGCACAGCCTCAAAAGAGACGGGGCCGACGCTGGTTTCCACGGTTCCGCACAGGGACGCGTGGGGGAAACGGGAAGCGAGGGCGGCTCGCATGAGGTAGGAGGTGGTGGTCTTCCCGTTGGTTCCCGTCACGGCCATCGTGGTCACGCGCGTGGCGGGGGAGGAGTAGATGTTGCGACACAGGAGGGGGACGACGGCGCGAGGATTGGAGACCTGTACGACGGGAACGCCGAGGCGGCGCTCGAACGCCTCGCGGCGGCCAACCTCGTCCGTGAGGATCAGGCATGCCCCGGCCTCGATCGCGGCGTGGGCAAAACGCACCCCGTGCTGAGCGAGGCCCGGAATGGCCACGAAGATCCACCCCGGCTCGCAATCGTTGGACGAAACGGTCACGCCGGAGACGGCGGGGGCACAAGCGTCGAGCGACGCGGGGGCGGAATCGGCCCCGTAGAAGCCATCGACCGAGATTCCCTCCAGGGCGCGTGGGAGCGGAATCGGATCGACGGTGGGGCGAATGTCAGTCACGGAAGTCATGACCCCACTGTAGTTCGTCGTGCCCGCGTCGCGCGCCACACGCTTGGCCGCTGACACAGTAGGATGAGAGTCATGCAGATCCTGACACGCAACGAAGCGAACCACCGCGCTGCCCACCTAAACGTTTCGGCCATCGACGTCATCGTCGATCTTCGAGCTGCAGCGAACACTCAGGTAAGCACCTATCCCGTGACCTCACGGCTGACGATGAGCTCGCTGGAGGAACGCACCTTCATCGACATCGTCGGCCAGGTCACGGATGTGCTCGTTAACGGGACATCGCACGACTTCGAGGACGATGAGGATCGCGTGTGGGTGGGTGACCTCCCCGTGGGAGAGCCCTTCACGCTCGAGGTTCGCGCTCTGGCGAGCTTCTCCCGTAGCGGCGAAGGACTGCACCGCTACGTTGACCCCGAGGACGGCGAGGTCTACCTCTACACCCAGTTTGAACCCAACGACGCCCACCGGGCGTGGCCGTGCATCGACCAGCCCGACGTCAAGCCCGAATGGACCTTCCACGTGATCGCACCCCGGGAGTGGGTGGTCTCCTCCAACGGCGTGGAGGTCTCTTGCGAGCCGATTCAGGGGGAAGCGCTGCGCCACGACTTCAGCGCCACGCGACCCCTCTCGAGCTACATTACGGCGATCGTCGCCGGCCCCTGGGCCATCATTGACGGCGGGACCTGGAGCGGTGGCGCGAGCGACGGAGGACATGCGCAGCTCGCCCTGCGGCTGCTGTGTCGGCGCACGCTCGCACGCTACCTCGACTCCGACGACGTTTTCGAGGTGACGCGGGCAGGCCTGGACTTTTTCCACGAGCGCTACGGCGTTACCTTCCCGTGGGGCTCCTACGACCAGGTCTACGTGCCCGAGTACAACCTGGGGGCAATGGAAAATCCCGGGTGCATCACCTTCAACGAGAGCTACATTTCGCGCTCGACACCCACGTTCACGGAACGGCAACGCCGCGCCAACACGACGCTCCACGAGATGTGCCACATGTGGTTCGGTGACCTGGCGACCCCCGCCTGGTGGGACGACCTGTGGCTCAAAGAGTCATTCGCGGAGAATCAGGGCGCCAGCGCCATCGCAACGGCGACGCGCTACGCGGGTGAGTGGGCCAACTTCGCCATGAACCGCAAGATCTGGGCCTACGCACAGGATCAGATGCCGACAACGCACCCCATCGCGGCGGACATCCCCGATGTCGCCGCAGCGAAGACGAACTTCGACGGTATCACCTACGCCAAGGGTGCGGCAGTGCTCAAGCAGCTCGTCGCCTGGGTCGGTGAGGATGCCTTCTACGAAGGAACGCGTCGCTACTTCGCCGCACACCAGTTTGGCGCGACGCGCCTCGGTGACCTCTTCCAGGCGCTGGAGGAGGCCTCGGGGCAGAAGCTGGAATCGTGGAAGGAAACGTGGCTCGAAACCTCCGGGCCGTCGACCCTCTATGCGACGTGGAGCATCGACGCGGTCGGTGCCATGAGTGAATTCACTCTGCACCAGGGAACCGATTCCTGCGCCGGGGTGCTGCGCCCGCACCGCGTGAACGTCTCAACGTGGCGGGTGGCCGGGGGAGCGCTGGAGCGTACCCACGTCTTCGATGTCCGCATCGAGGCAGAGAGTGCGCCGATCGACCCCGATGGCGTGCTGGCCGTGCCCGGCGGCGTGGCTTTAGCCGATCTCGTCGTCATCAACGATGACGATCTGACCTATGCCATCTCTCGTCTCGATGAGCACTCCACCGACGTCGCCCTCGCCTACATCGCCACAATCGACAGTGCGCTCACACGCGCCGTCGTGTGGGCTTCGCTGTGGAATGCGGTGCGGGATGCAGAACTCGATCCGCGTCGTTTCATCACGGCAGCTTTGGGCGCCGTGGGCGCGGAACGCGAGCCCGCCATTCGCGACCGCCTGCTTCTCTTCGTCTCCGAAGCACTCTCCTCCTTCCTTCCGGGAAGCGCTCGTGCATCCGTGCACGACGAGGTGGCGGCAACCTTGATGCGCCTGTCGACAGAAAGCGAGGAACGGGACGCCCGGCGCAGCTACACGCGCGCCTTCATCGCCGAGTTCAGCGCCAGGGGAGGGGCGCAGTATGAGGCCTTCATCGCTGACCTGGCGCACTCGGGAGACCCCGATCTCGCCTGGCGAGCTCGCCGTGCACTGGCGGCCAGGGGACTGACCGACGAGGCGCGGATCGAACAGTGGCGAGCCGAGGACGGGTCGGGGGAAGCCGTACGCATGAGCGTCGAGGCGCGTGCCTCGCTGCCCTCGCACGAGGCTCGCAAGCGGGCGTGGGACGCCGTCTTTTCCGATTCGCTGTCCAACGACTTCCTGAGCGCGACACTGTCCGGCCTCCAGGCCTCCTCGTGGGAGGGTGAGTCCGGGACCGAACGTGCGGTTGAGGGCATGCGCGCCTATTGGGAGTCACACACCATCGGGATGGCATTGCGCTACGCCAATGGCGTTCTCGCCCTCGGGCTCGACGTCAGCCGGGAGGGCAGCGTGGAAGGCACCGTCGGCCTCCTGCGCTCCTGGCTCGATGCCAACGAGGACGCCCCTGCTCAGCTGCGCCGAATCGCCATCGAGCACCTTGACGCCTTCGAACGCAACGTACGCGCGCAGCGCCGCTGGGAGCGGGATCAGTGAGGCAGAGCGGTCCGGTGTTAGGCGAGCCGGGCGAGGCGGTTGACGCCCGCCCCGGCTCTGCGGACCCCGCCGCGTCCATGTCGTTGCTAACCTCTCTGCTGGCAAACCCCCTGGACGCCGGTTACGAGCACTACCGTGGTGGGCTCGGCTCACGCCGGGTCAGAGCCGCCGGAAAGGCCGGTGTTCTCCTCGTCGCGATCGCGCTCGGCTTCGGCTCGGTCGTCGCGATATCCTCCCTGCGCCACCCGGCCGGTGACGTCAAGGCGGACCTGAGGACGCAGGCCTCATCCCGCTCTCGGGAGGTCGCAGACCTCCGCGATGAGGTGCAGTCGCTGGGCAGCCAGATCGAGCGCTTCACTCACGCCGGTTCCGCGCAGGACGGTGATGGCGTTCAGGACATGTCCCTGGCCGCGTCGCCCGTCTCGGGACCCGGTATCGTCGTGACCCTGTCAGACCGCAGCGGCCCGGGGAAGGGCAGCGGAGCGGTGCGCGATCAGGACCTCGCGATGGTCGTGAACGCCATGTGGTCGGCGGGAGCGGATGCGGTTTCCGTCAACGGCCAACGGATAGGTCCCGACACCTTCGTACGCAAGGCCGGGTCTGCGATTCTCGTCAACGTCACGCCCGTGTCATCCCCCTACGAGGTCGCCGCCATCGGTGACGCCAACGCGCTGTCCATCGCGCTCGTGCGCGGAGCGACCGGCGACTACCTGTCTGCCGCCCAGTCGGTCACAGGAATGACCGTCTCGACGAAGAGCGTCGATACCCTGTCCATGGCAGGACTCTCCCCGGCCATTGCCCAGTATGCAACCCCACTGTCCACGCACAGCGAAGGAGACCCACAGTGATTGCGGTCATCGGCTTGATCATCGGTATTGCCCTCGGGGTGCTCCTGGACCCGACGGTTCCAGCGTGGTTGACTCCCTTCCTGCCGGTCGCCGTGGTTGCCGGCCTCGACGCCCTCTTCGGGGCGGGGCGCGCGTGGCTGGAAGGGCGCTTTGCCGACCGTGTCTTCGTCACCTCCTTCTTTTGGAATGTCGTGGTCGCCTGCCTCCTGGTGTTCCTGGGAACCCAACTCGGGGTCGGATCGGCCATGACGACCGCCGTTGTCGTTGTGTTGGGCATCCGGATCTTCTCCAACACCGCGTCCATTCGCCGTCTGCTTTTGAAGGCCTGATATGAGCACCGAGATCGAACAAGAGAATGGGACGGGCACCGATGAAACTCCCGCGCGGGTGAGTCAGCCGGGGCGCGAGGGGCGGGGCGGGCGCCTGTGGGCGCAAGCCAGGGGAGCCTTCTTCGCGCTGCCGCGCGGCCTGCACGCCGTCATGCTCATCATCTTTATGGTTCTCGGCTTCGCCCTGGTCACGCAGGTTCGTTCCCAGCGATCCGACCCCCTTGAGGGGCTGTCCGAGCAGGACCTCGTCACCGTGCTGGATGAACTGGGGACGCAGGAACAGAACCTGCGTACGCGGCGCGGGGAACTCGCGAGCGAACTGGAGGAGCTGCAGGGTGCGGCCGACGAGGCGGACGCTCGGGAGCAGGCCGCCCGCAAGGCGGCCCAGCAGGCACAGATCGCGGCCGGTACGATCGCCGTCCACGGGCCCGGAGTGTCGCTGAGCATCGTCGATCCCGGCGCCAACCTGACCCCCACGCAGTTCGTCATGACGCTCGGAGAGCTGCGTAACGCCGGAGCGGAGGCAATAGAACTCAACGGCGTCCGTCTCTCCACGCGCTCTGCGTTCACCGGGCAAGCCGGGGGAATCATCGTCGATGGCACACCCATCGCGTCGCCGTACACGTGGAACGTGATCGGGGAGTCACAGACGATTGCGACGGCGCTCGAGATCCAGGCGGGTTCGGCGGCCCAGATGAGGGCGAAGGGGGCACTCGTCTCGATCACGCCGAGCGCTGACATCGAGATCACGTCGCTCGCGACGCCACGACCGCCCCAGTACGCAACCTACGGGTAAACGAGCGCCGTATCATGGTCGGAATGTCACCGTGCCCGCGCCTGGCCGATGGTGAACGTTTACACTTATCACAGTCCCCGAAATCACCGTTTGGAGCGCACAATGTCTGACAACCAACCGTTTGACCCCACTGCAACCTCCATCTTTGGCTTGACGCCTGTGGCGGAGGATGTCGACGAGGCCCCCGTTGCGCTGTCCGCTCGCGATCGGGAGGCGGTGGAAGCCCTGCCCGCAGGGTCGGCCTTGCTCATCGTCCAGCGCGGTCCCAACACCGGCGCGCGTTTCCTCCTCGATCCCGACGTGACCAATGCCGGGCGCTCGCCCAAGGCGGACATCTTCCTCGACGACGTGACCGTCTCGCGCAAGCACTGCCAGTTCATCGCCTCCAACGGCGGGCACATCGTGCGTGACTCTGGCTCCCTCAACGGCACCTATGTCAACCGCGAGCGTGTCGACTCGATCGAGTTGCACGCGGGCGATGAGGTTCAGATCGGCAAGTATCGCCTGACGTACCAGCCGTCCACCAAGCGGGCGTAGCGTGGCTGAGGCTCTCGCGCGCGGGCGTCGGCGCGTCTTTGGAGCGGAGGCGACGTCGTGGCCACGCGACGTTGACCACTCGCCCGAGCTGTCCATTGGCCGCGTCGTTGATGCGCTCAAAGAGGAGTTTCCGGCAATCTCCCTGTCCAAGATTCGCTACCTGGAAAGCGAGGGACTGGTATCGCCGGCGCGTACGGGATCCGGTTATCGCAAGTACTCCGCAGCAGACGTCGAGAGGCTCCGGTACGTCCTTGCCGAACAGCGCGATTCCTTTACGCCGCTGAGCGTGATTCGCACCCAATTGGACGCGCTCGACGCAGGCCACACCCCCGCGCGCAGGCGCGTGGCGCAGGTCGTTTCCTCCGAGGGGCAGACCGTGTCTCTGGGGGGACGCCGAGCAATTCCCGCCGCTGATCTGTCGGACCTGACCGGCGTCGACATGGACACCCTGGAACGCTATAGCCGCCTCGGACTGATCACCCCTGACCTGGCCGGATACTTTCCGTCGACGTGCATTCAGGTGGTGGCCACGATCGCGCGGCTCGAGTGTGCGGGGGTCGACGTTCGGGTCCTGAGGTCCGTGCGTCAGGGCGCGGAGCGCAGCGCCGACATCATCGACCAGGCGGTATCGTCCCAGCGTGGACGAGGCCGAGGCGCCGATCGTGAACGCGCCCGCGCGCGGGCGATGGAGCTGGGCGACCTATTCGCCGAGCTGCATCGGGACATGTTGACGGTGGCGATGTCTGCTCTGACCGATGAGGGGGCTTAGTCTCATGTTCAACGTGAAGGTTAGACTCGCCGGGCCAATCGTTGACCGCCGTGCACCGGTGCTCTACCGTAGTCCTGTCCTCATCACGAACCAGCCACAAGGAGCCCACCAGTGAGTGCACAAGCGAACGCTGCCGCGCCCCGGCAAGGCATGCTTTTTGGCGACCCACTCGAGGGCCTGGACACGGATGAGATGGGCTACCGGGGACCCGTGGCATGCAATGCGGCGGGCATCACCTATCGGCAGCTGGACTACTGGGCCAGGACGGGTCTCCTGCAGCCCTCCATTCGGGCTGCTCGCGGCTCGGGCTCGCAGCGCCTCTATTCCTTCCGAGACATCCTGGTCCTGAAGGTCGTCAAGAAGCTCCTGGACGCGGGCGTCTCACTCCAGCAGGTCCGGGTTGCGGTGGCGTCCCTGCAGAACAGGGGAGTGGATGATCTCGCCTCCATCACCCTCATGAGTGACGGTGCATCGGTCTACGAATGCACGTCGACCGATGAGGTCATTGACCTTCTTCAGGGGGGACAGGGGGTCTTCGGCATCGCGGTTGGTCGCGTGTGGCGTGAGGTCGAAGGATCCCTCGCGGAGCTTCCGCTTGAGCGCTCGGAGCCTGCTCTCGTCGATGAGCTTGCGCAGCGACGACGCTCCAAGCTTTCGGCGTCCTAAGCACCAGATGAGAAGAGGCCGTGGGAACGGCAGGACGGCTCCTGCTTTCCCACGGCCCTTCTTGTCGCTCGGGTGGCGAACCCGTCCCTAGCGGCGCCCGAGGGGGCAACTCACCGTGAAGCCATCCTCGACATCGGCGATCTCAACCGTCACCATGCCGTTCTCGTCGACGATGTAGGACTCCTCGATGAGGGGGCCCTCCTCGGTGCGAACCACCGGCATTGCCGCCAGATCGATGTCGGTACCACGCAGGCTGGGATCGAAGGGGAAGATGACCTCGCCATAGGGCTGGAGGTCCCCCCGCGGCACCCCGGCCTCGTCGAAGGACGAGTACTCCACGAAGCGGAAGTAACCGATGTTGTGGGCGGCGCGGTAACGACGCTTGATCGTGAGGGTTTCGCCGGGAGCCAGCTCCGTGTTGGGCTCGAGGAGGGTGTCGAAGGAAATGAAGCTGCCGGCCTCACGCTCGCGGAAGACTCCGACGCCGCGCGAGAGCTGCTCGCGCACCGTGTATGCGGCGTCCGGATCGGCCCCGATCGCCAAGCCGATGGCCGTCGAAGCGGCGGTGTGGGGTGAACGGTGAACGCGCCGACCGAAACGCGACCGCAGCGCGCGGGCGACGAGGGGCAGCTGAGAACCGCCACCGACGACATACAGACCGGCGATGTCGCCGCCGAGCTTCGACTCCCCGGCCTCGTCGCGCACCAGCAGCGGCTCCATGGCGCTCATCGTGGCCTCGACGAGGGGAGTGCACGCGTCGTAAAAGTCTGCCACCGTGATCGTCACGGGCACGGAATCGACGGCTACCGTGATGAACTTTGTCGACGGGGACAGGTTTTCCTTGGCCGCGCGAGAGTCTTCCAGGAGGCGCTCCCACGACGCGTCACCGAGGCGACCGGAGTCCGTGCCTGCGGCCGAAGCGAGAAGCGTGGCAAGTACCGTGTCGAAGTCGTCGCCCCCGACCATGTTCAGGCCGCGCGACCCCATGACCTCGTGAAGCGTTCCCGTGGCCGAGACGACGGACGCATCGAAGGTTCCGCCGCCAAGATCGTAGACCAGGATCGCCGTGCGCTTGGAGTTCAGCGTCCCGGCGTGACGATGCGTGTACTCAAAACCTGCTGCCGATGGCTCATTCACCATCGCCAGCACATCCCAACCGGCGCGGCGGAAGGCCTCCAGCGTCAGAAAACGCTGGGCGGACCACGCGTGCGCCGGGACGCCGACGAGCGCCTCAAGGGGCTCCGATTCCGGCACGGTCGCGACGGAGGAGTTCGTGCGGAGCTGATGCGCGGCATACGTGAGGAAGCCCGTGAGCGCATCGATGATCGGAATCGAGTGGTTCCCCAGGCGTAGGGTCGATGTGTCGGTCACCGACTGGTCGGAGAGCAGTCGCTTGAAAGACCGCAGGTGAGGAGCTCCGTCGCGGGCGGCGTCTTGCGCGTCAAAGCCGTACACCAGACGATCGCCGTCAAGAGCAAGCACGGAAGGAATGAAGTCCACGGTGTCGTCTTGGTTATTCACAAAGGAAACGACCGGATAGTTCCCCCGATCGACGAAAGCGATCGCTGTGGTCGTGGTGCCAAAATCAACTCCGAATCTCATGGTTCCCACCCTAGCGCGCATTCGCGCCCGCACCTAGGACGTCTTGCGGAACGTTCTCACCTTGCTCGGTAAGGTACGGAAGATGCGGGTGACAAAGAGCCAGGCGAGGAGAAAGTAGACGAAGGCGGCCGCTGCGTCGACGACGTAGTGGTTGCCGGTCGCGATGATTGTCACAACGGTCAGGATGGGATGAATGGAGAGCAACACGCGTGCCCACCACGAGCGCCACACGTAGGTGCCGAGCATGAAGGCCACCCACAGCGCCCAGCCGGTGTGCATCGAGGGCATCGCGCCGTAGGGGTTAGCAAGTGTTCCAAAGAGCTGGGAGTAGGAGGAGGTGTGATGGGCGACGGCGTCAACGACGCCGAAGTCGTCGACGAGGCGCGGGGGAGCCAGCGGATAGGTCCAGTAGGTCACAAGCGCGCCAAGCGTCATGACGACGAGGGTCCACCGTGCCCGGCTGTAGTAGGCGGGTGCCTTGATCCACAGAATAAGCAGCGCCGCGCCAGTCATGAGAAAGAACGTTGCGGCGTACTGGATGGAGGCCAGCTGGGCGAGGCCCGGGTGCGTGGACAGCCATCGGTTGACGCCGGGTTCCATAAAGAGGCCGGCGCGGGCCTCGAAGCGGGCGATGTCGTGGGCGTGCGCGAGCGCGGCGTGCTTCGTGACGGGTGCGAGGTAGGACAGGAGTGAGTAGGACAAGCATGCGAGCGACAGCATGACAACCTCGCGGATCGGGTGAGGCCTGCGTGGGGAGTGGGTGTCGTCGTTCGTCATGGGAGCAACTGTAGCCGCGGGAAGGAGGGCGCGTCAGCACATGTCGACACGCTAAAACGGACATAATGTGCATTATCGGATCGTGGGTGCGTGTGGGCGGCGCGGCTCGGCTTGACGCGTCCGATACAATGGACCCGTTTCTTCACTACGTTCAGGAGGCAGTTATGGCAGACCGCGCACTGCGTGGCATGCAGATCGGCGCCAAGTCCCTCGAATCTGAGGACGGCGTCGTCTTCGCCGATCGTTTCGTCGTTCGTTACCTGTGCCCGAACGGACACGAGTTCGAGGTGACTCTCTCCAGCGAGGCCACGCCTCCGGCGACCTGGGAATGCAAGTGCGGTCAGGCGGCCGATCTGATCGGCGAAACCGAGGACGACGAGGAATACAAGCCGGTCAAGCCCCAACGCACCCACTGGGACATGCTCCTTGAGCGTCGCTCCATCGAGGAGCTGGAGGTCGTTCTTGGCGAGCAGTTGACCAGCTACCGCGAGGGTCGACTGCGTCCCGAGGGCCACTATCGCAAGGGCTAGCGGCGCGCACCGAGCGCCGAGCGCGCGGCCTGAGCCAAGCGGCTCAGGCCGCCTTTTGTCACCATGGCGAGCTCCTCGACAAAGATCGACGAATCAAGCTTGGATTCGCCGGCTATGCGCTCGTCAAACGTGATCGGAACCTCCCGGATCACTGCGCCCAGGGAGCGCTCACGTTCGGTCATCTCGACCTGGAAGCCGAAGCCCGTCGTGCTCACGCGCTCCAAGACACCGTGAGCGGCCAGGAAGGCACAGCGGTGCACGCGTAGCCCCGCGGTCGCGTCACGGACGGGAGTACCCAGGCACAGTCGGACATAATAGTTGCCCGCCTTCGACAGGGCCACGCGCTTGGCGGACCAGCCGTTGACCTTTCCTCCGCGGACCCATCTCGATCCGATAACCAGATCGGGCCGGTCGGGTCCGCCCATCCGGGCAAGCAGCTTCGGCAGGTCCGAGGGACGGTGGGAACCATCGGCATCCATCTGCAGGAGGAACGAGAACCCTGCCTCGATCCCCCAGCCCATTCCATCCACGTACGCGGTTGCCAAGCCTGACTTAGCAGGGCGATGGAGAACGTGTAGGCGTTCCTCCCCCGCCCGGCGTTGGTCCACCCACTCCCCCGTCCCATCCGGAGACGAATCGTCGACGATCAAGACGTGCGCGGCGGGCACATGCTCCCAGATTTGCTCCAACACGCTCGGCAGCGTCGACATTTCGTTGTAGGTGGGAATCACGATCAGCGTGGCGTCGCCAACCGGCGAAGGAGCAAGACACACGGCACTAGTCATGAGTCACATTTTGCCCGCTTGAAGCACTGTGTGCACGCGCTGGGTGGCGCCGCCGCTGGGAGTGAAGCCTCCACGCTCCGGCGAGGCCCACGAGGCCGATCGCTGCGGCGGCGGCCATGACTGCCATGGGGAGGCGATCCCCCGCGCGCGCCGTCAGCGTCATCGAGGAGCGGAGCGGAACGTCCGCGATGAGCGTCGCCGACTGCTCTGTGCCGGTGGCGGACAGCACCGTCCCATCGGGGCGAATGACGTAGGAATGACCCGTTGTCGACGCCTGAATGGCGCTGCGCGAGTACTCCATTGCACGCATGCGCAGGAGCTGCCCCTGCTGGGCGGACTCCCCCGAGGAACGGAAATGGTAGTTGTTCGACGGGGTGACGATCATCTGGCCGCCGAGCGTGACCCCCTGGCCGATGACCGTGGGATAGGCGGCTTCGAAACAAATGCCCACCGCGAGTGGGACCGCTTTACCGTCGCGCGCCGTGACCGTCATCAGGGGAGGCTCACTACCGGCCTCCATGTCCCTGCTCGACTGAGCGACCTCCGTGGCAAAGGAGGAAATGAACTCGCGGAAAGGAATGAACTCGCCGAACGGCACGGGCACGTGTTTGGAGTAGCGAGCATTCTCATCAACCCCAACACCGGGCTCCCACACCGCGAGCCAGTTCTTCACTCGGTCGCGCTCGTTGAGGTTTGTGTAACCCATCAGAATCGGTGCCCCAACCGCCTCGGACGCCTCGTTGACGCGCTCGGCCACCCCGGGAAACGCCAGCGGATCACGGTCAACGGAGCCTTCGCCCCACAGCGCCAGGTCGATCGGATGGGAACTCACCTGTCGCTCGCGCGCCAACTGCATCGTCGCACGGGCGTTGTTGCCCGTCACCTCTCCCTCGCGCCTGTAGGCTTGCGCGCCCGGGAGCGCGATGCCGCCCTGCACGACGCCGACACGCAAGAAGCCTTCCTGCGCCTGATTGGGCAGCGCGATGACAGCGGGCGTCACGTAGCACGCGAGCGCGACGGCGGCCAGAAGCGGACGCGAGAACCAGCGCTCGTCCCGAGTAGCGGCGTCGCGGTGGGTGAACATCCTGCGCACAAGAACCGCGATGAAAACGACGCCGCATGCCACGACCGGGGTGCCGCCGTAGGGAGCGAGGTGTCCCAACGGAGAATCCACCTGGGGTAGGGCTACCGAGCCCCACGGGAAACCCGACCACGGCCAGCGAGATCGCGCGACCTCGACCCCCGACCACGACAGCGCGTAAACGGTTGCCTGCGCGAGCGGTCCGCGGGCCCACGGCCACGCCTGCACCCACCTGACGGGGATGACCCACGCGAGGAGGAACAGTGTTTGAACAAGAGCCAATGCAAACCACGGTGGACGAGACCCAACGGAGAGAGGAATCCAGTCGAGCAGCGGGAGCCACATGCTCATCCCGAAGGCCACCGTCACCGCCGCGGCTCTGGGGGCCCGAGCCTGGTCGACCCGCGAGAAGTACAGTGCGAGCGCCGGGATCGAGAGCCACCACCAGCCCACCGGCGGAAAGGACGCGTACAGTGCCACTCCCGCCACAGCGGCGACCAGAGCATCCGCGCACGCGTGGGCCAGGGACGCTCGCTGTAGGATTTCCCGATGACTCACTGACGCCTCCCGGTTAGATAGTGGACCACGCGACGATACCGCGGCCGATGCGTTCCTTGGCCCCCTCCGCTCGGCGAGCCAGATTCGAGGAGTCGGACGCTGAAGCGATCTGCCCCAAGCAGTCCATGACCTGACGCATCCACCTGACGAAATCGCCCGGCTGAATCGGCGCGCCCTCGATTGCCGTGGCGAGCGTGGACCCGTGCGCCCACGCCAGCGTTGCCGCCATGAGCGCCCCGTCTAGTCCCGGTGTCGGATCACAGCCGTAGCGTTTCTCGGCGCGATGCACCCTCTCCAGCGTGCCCATGCACTCCTCCCACGCGGTGCGCAGGCGAGTGCCCACGCCCGAGGGAGCGAGTTCCTGGGCATCGTCCTCGCTGCGCGAATCGTAGACGAGCGCCGAGACCATCGAGGCAAGCTCACACTCGTCCAGGCCATCCCACGCCCCTTCGTCGAGCGACATGGCGATCACCAGGTCGCGTTCACCGAAGATTCGGCGCAAGCGTTGGCCCGCGTCTGTTACCTCGTCTCCGGCCAAAAAGCCGAGACGTTCGAGGACCGCGCAGACGCGGTCGAACTGGGCGGCCACGGAACCCGTCTGGGAATCGATGGATGAACGGAGACGATTGATCTCGCGCTCCAGACGTGCCCACTGGGCGCCCGCTCGAGCGTGCTCCTCGCGGTGCGGGCAGCGGTGAACCGGATGCTGACGCATCGCAACGCGCAGTGCTGAGATCGGATCAAAGGCCTGCGTAGACTCTGCGGGGACCACGTAAATTCCTTTGGCCGCGCCGGAGCGCAGCTCCCCGGCGATGCGCGTGCGCTCCTTCGTGCGCCGTAGCGCAGAACCACCGGGAATGGACATGTGTCCAACGACAGCAATTGCACCGCGCACGTCCTCGGGGGCCAGCGCCCTCCACGTGGCGTCCTCCCCGATCACTGAGACCTCAACCCTGCCCGAGGCGCTGGTGGCTTTCGCCCCAACGACGCACAGGCGTGTCTTGCGGCCACGAGTCAGTGCCAGGACGTCGCCCGGGCGCACGCCGGACAAAATACGACGCGATTCATCTCGTGCCTCGCGCTTGCGCGCTCGCGCACCAGACTTCTCCGTCTGACCCAACTGGTCGCGCAGCGTCAGGTACTCGCGGACATCTCCGTGCGAACACGACAGGTCCTCGGCCGTCGCGTCGCGCTGCGCCTCCAGCTCGGTCAGGCGCGACGCGAGTGCGACGACAGCGGAATCGGCCTGATACTGCGCAAAAGAGGACTCCAGCACCTTGCGAGTCTGGGCGCGCGTCGAGCGCGCGAGCAGGTTGACGACCATGTTGTACGTCGGAGTGAACGCCGAAATCAACGGGTACGTGCGCTTCGACGCGAGGGCGGCGACCTCTTCGGGTGCCACTCCCCCGCGATGCGAGACGACCGCGTGCCCTTCGGTGTCGATACCGCGGCGCCCCGCGCGTCCCGAGAGCTGCGTGTACTCGCCGGCGGACAGAGAGACGTGCGCCGAGCCGTTCCACTTCGTCAATGATTCAATGACGACCGTGCGCGCGGGCATATTGATACCGAGCGCGAGTGTTTCGGTCGCGTACACCATCTTGACGAGGCCACGCGAGAACAGGTGTTCGACGCTCTCCTTCATGAGGGGCAGCATGCCAGCGTGGTGCGCGGCGATGCCGCGCATGAGGCCGCGTTTCCACGCCTCGGCGCCAAGGATGATGGCATCCTCGGGGGGAAGAAGCGCGATCACCTCATCCACGTAGCTCTCGATTTCGGCGGCCTCCGAGCGGGTCGTCAGCGTGATGCGCGTGGAGAGGATCTGGCGTACCGCATCCTCGCATCCTGCCCGCGAGAAGATGAACGTGATGGCGGGTAGCAGGCGCCCGCGATCGAGAGAAATCAGTGTCGAGGGACGCGATTCACGCCGCACTCGGACCTCGCGGTTCCACGAGCGCGAGCCGCGCCCGCCGCGCATTCCAAAGTCCCGCGTCGCGGCCACGAGCTCGGGATTGAGCTTTCCCTTTCCGGTCGGCGCGTACAGGTCAAAAATGTCCTCGCCGACAATCATGTGCTGGTAGAGCGGGACCGGGCGCTTTTCGGAAACGATGATCTCGCAGGTGGAACGAACTTCCCGGATCCACGCGCCGAATTCCTCGGCGTTCGACACCGTGGCCGACAGCGCGATGATCGCGACGTGTGCGGGCAGGTGAATGATCACTTCCTCCCACACAGGGCCGCGCATCTTATCCGCCAGGTAGTGGACCTCGTCGAGAATGACGACGCCCAGATCGCGCAGGGGTGCGCCCGCATAGATCATGTTGCGCGCCACCTCCGTCGTCATGACGACGACGGGAGCACCCGAGTTGACGGACGTGTCGCCCGTAGCCAGGCCGACGTTGGCGGCCCCAAAAAGATCGCACAACTCGAGGTACTTCTGATTGGACAGAGCCTTGATCGGGGTCGTGTAGAAAGCGCGCATCCCCTGCTCAAGGGCGACGTAAGCGCCAAACTGGCCGACGATCGTCTTTCCGGCACCTGTGGGTGCGGCAACGAGGACGGAGCTGCCAGCCTCGACGGCGTCGAGTGCCTGGATCTGGAACGGGTCCGGACTGAAGCTCAGCGTGGAGACCCAGCGTGCGCGCAGCGACGAGGCAGCCTGCGCTTCGGCCTTGTACGCGGCGTAGCGCTGGGCGGCACTGCCCTCCCCCACGCCGGTCGGCTCCGGGGTGGCCGCGCGGTCGCGTCCGTGGCCGCGGTGCCTGCGTCTTGGTGGGCTCACGGCGACTCCTCCTGCATCCAGACGGACAACATGTGCTGCGCGCGCTTAGCCGCGTCGCCGCGCCTATCGGGGTCAACGCCGCGCAGGTGAGACGCGATGTCGGTGAGCAGGCTCAGGCCCCACTCCTCGTTCCACACGGGCAGGGTGATGCGGGCTCCCCCCTCCGCCAACTCCTCAACGATCGACCCCGCGTACTCGTCGGCGATCCATCTCGCCTCCCGGTCCACCTCCAGCGTCCAGGTCGTGGCATCCTGGCGCACGCGGCGTGGACGGTGAGTGCGCGGTCCCCTCACGCGAAGATTACTGATCGAGGAGACGGAAAAACGACGCGGCGCGTCGGCGCGCGTACACCACCCGTGTAGGAGCCAGCCCGTCGCAGTGGCCTCAAGCGACCAGGGATCGACGACGCGATGGGACGAGGTGCGCGCGGAGACGTAATCAAACTCCACGCGCTGGCCTTGCGTCAGCGCCTCACGCAGCTCGTCGACGGTGGCCGAAGCAGGCGGCTGCAGGGCCAAATCGACTCCCCCGTCCCCGGGCAGGGTATCGAGGCCTCCCAGCGCACAGACGACGAGCGCCGCGTGGGGGACACGGTCGGCAAGATCGGAGCCAAGAAGCGGCGCAAGCGCCGACAGGCCGATGAGGAGAGCCTGCGCTTCGGCCTCGGAGAAGCGAAGCGGCGCCGACGCTCCCATCGTTGAGCGCAGAGACACCCGTTCCTCCTCCTCGTACAAACCCCAATCGATCTCGAAGGACGCCCCGGGCATGGAGTCGCCGACCGACGCCAAGTAGTCAATATCGCGGCGAACCTGGCGCCGGGTGCGGTGAAAGTGAGTGGCCAGCTCGTCGACGCTCACCCCGGGGTGCTCACCGATCCACGCGACCATCGACGCGAGACGAACCACGGCCAGCTGTACGGCTTCAGGCATGGCGCCCTCCCCACGTCGCGGCCGTGGCCAGGCGCTCCAGAATTGCCTCGCGCAGCGGTGGCGGGGAAACGACGATGACGTCGCCGGCGAGGGGCAACAGACGCGCAATCCACGTGCCAAGCTCGGCGTCCTCCAGGCACAGAGCATCCCATCCCCGCCGAGGAGCGGGTCCCCCATCGCGGCCCGCACCCGCTTCGTAGCCCAGAAGAACCATGCGCGCGTTCGACTCAGCGCGCACGTGGACACGGGGCGCGACCAAGGTCGACACGCGCGGGGGTACTGCCCCGGCGGGTGCCACCGACGCATCCCCGGGCTGGCCGATGAAGCCAACCGGCGAACTCACGCGCGACAGGCGAAACGTGCGCTCGGCTTCCCGATCAAGATCCCACCCCCACAGGTACAGGGCGCGGCCCTGTACCGTGAGCGCCCACGGATCGACCGAACGCTCCGTGAGACCAGCCGACCCCGGATACGTGAAGGTAACGACGAGCCTTTCGCGGATGCCCCGCGCGAACTGGGTGGCAGGGATCAGGCCTGACAGGCCGAGGCGAATGAGGGGCGCGGTCGCGTCGTCGCGCGTGCCCGCAGCAGTCTTGGCGTCAATCGAGTCAGCGAGGATCTCGCCGCCCTCCCACACGTGAGCCGCCAGGGAGATCAGCGCGCGGTCAGCGCTCGTGATCTCGATGGAGGGTGCGAAGGAGTCTCGCTCGATGCTGTAACGCTCTCCCGACCCAATCGACAGGTGAGCTCCTGCCTCGCGCAGCGCATCCTTGTCGCGCTGGAACTGGGTCTCAAAGGCGTCCAAGCCCAAGGAGCGATATCCCGGAAGGGAGCGAAGCTGGGCCTTGGTGCGGCCCGGCTTCGCTCCCAGAAGCTCGATGAAGAGCTCCAGGACGCGCACGTTAGCGTTGGGGGCGGTACTCACCCGTTCACCCTACGTCTCGCGAGCGCACCTTGGGGGTGCGGCGCACCGTCAGGACCGAGACGAGGAGTCGGCGTTGGCGTCGGCAACAACGTAGTCGTTTGTGACAACAGACGATGGATCCACCCTCCCCTGGAGTTCGCCGAGGGATTCGAGGAACGAGATCATGCGCGCCCACGTCGCCTCGTCCTGCGTCCCCGTCGCATGCCCGCTCTCGCCGATCCAGAGGGGCACGGTGGCCGTCAGCACGGCGCGGGCGGACGTAAGCGTCGCCTCGTCCGTGAGCGAGGTATCCCACGGCTTTGTCGCATCAATGGCGATCTGTGGATCGGCTGCAATAGCGTTCATTGCCTGGGTTGTCGCCGAAACGACGGCGCGTGCCTGCTCGGGATGCTCCTGCGCCCACTTGTGCGTCGTGATGATCGACGCGCTCACGAGCGGCGTCGACGAGGGGTCCAAGGAGATCTCGCGGATATCGAGACCAGCCAGGCGCATCTGCACCGAATCGTTGTTCGTAAAGCCGACGACTGCATCCACCTGCCCCGAAGCGAGAGCGGCCTGCTGCGTGTAGCCGATCGGAGAGATCGTTACCTCCGACTCAGCCAGTCCAGCTTCCTGCAGGGCTGCGCGTGTCGCGTAGTAGTTCGCACCGTGCTCACCGGGAATGCCCACCGTCTTGCCTGCGAGGTCGCCGAGAGTGTTGATCGGAGAATCTGCCGGCACGATAACCGTCCCCGGGTAGGACGCGTAGTATTGCCCGATCGAAACGATATCGAGTCCCTGCGAGGCGGCCACGGCGGCCTCGTCGCCCGACGCGATCACGACGTCCTCCTCACCGGCGAGAAGAGCCGTAAAGAACCCCTCGTGAGAACCATGGTGACGAATTGTCGTGCTGATACCAGCATCGTTGTATGTCCCCTGCGCATCGGCCACGTACACGGGAGCAAACTGAATGTTGGGAATGTAGGTCAGGCCGATTGTGACGTCTGAGTTGTCCGCCGATCCGGACTGACCGGTGCGATCGGGTGCCGCGCAGGCGCCGAGGGCAAGCGACGCGCAGGCACCGACAACTGCGGCGCGAACGATGGTGGATAGCTTCTTCAAAAGATTCTCCTTCACTGCGTGATCTCGTAGCGCTTCGACCGCTCGATCCTGTACACGATGGTGTACAACAGGGTCGCCATCGTACACAGGATGATGATGACGACGAACATGCCGGCCGTGTCCACGTTGTTTCTCATCTGAGTGAGTACCTGCCCGAGCCCGGAGCCTCCCATGACCATCTCCCCCACGACGGCACCCGTGACAGACAGAGCGAAACCGTTGCGCAAGCCGCCCAGGATTGCTGGTGCCGCCAGCGGAAGCTCCATGTGCCAGGCCATGGTCCATCCCGTTGCCCCGTCGAGGGCTGCCGCTTCAAGCAGTTCACGATCGATATGACGCAGGCCAACGACCGTGGAAACGAGAATCGGGAAGAACACCATCAGGGCACACAGCACGACAATCGCGGTGAATCCGTAGCCGACCCACAGGACGAGAATGGGCGCAATAGCGATGGCGGGCAATGCCTGGGTTGCCCCGAGGAACGGCTCGACCGCGGCGGCCAACAGACGCGAACGGTAGATCACGTACGCTGACGGCAGGGCGACGGCCGACCCGAGAAGACAACCGGCAACCGCTTCGGCCCCGGTGACCTGCACCCTGTGCCAGGTCGTCGGGAGCACCAAAATGACGGAGCCCTTGGAGATGACGGACATGGGGTGTGGCAGGCGCCAGGCCTCGATGCCGGTGAGCGTCGTGGACAGCCACCATCCAGCCGCCAACACGGCGAGAAAGAGGATCGGGGCCACGACGGTCAGCGCGCCGCCAGGCTTGTTCCGAGATGCCACGACTAACTTTCCGACACCGGGGGTACGCGCAGCACAGCAGGCGCACGGATGCGCCTCATGCACTCCTCCCATCCGGACTTTCACCGTCGGTGCCGGAATTTCACCGGCTCAGCCACCCCCGTTCTGTGAGGGCAGGTCGCGGACTATCACCGCCGGTTCGGACTTTCACCGACCCCGGAGTACTCGCCTGCTATTGTGCCATTGACGGGCGCGTCGTGCGCGGTATTTCCGCTATGAAAGAAAGCGGGTGGTCAACAAACGACGCGTCGTTCTTTCGAACACCAGCACGCATGCGGCGCTCAGTGCGTGTGGGCGTTGGCCAGCTCGCGCAGCACCTCGACCTCCCGATGAGCATCGTCGGCTCGAAAGACGGCGGAACCGGCGACGAAATTGTCCGCACCCGCAGCCGCCGCGCGCTCGATTGTGGTCCGAGAGATACCGCCGTCGACCTGGATGGACACCTCCAACCCGGCCGCGTTGATCGCACGCCGCGTGCGCTCGATCTTCGGGATCATCTGCTCGATGAAGGACTGACCGCCAAACCCGGGTTCGACAGTCATGATGAGGATCATGTCGAACTCGTTGAGGATGTCGACGAAGGGCGCGATATCGGTGGCGGGCTTGAGGGCAAGGCCCGCACGTGCTCCGAGGCGGTGAAGCTCGCGAGCCAGCCGTAGCGGCGCTGCCGCCGCCTCCGCGTGGAAGGTGACGGAGTGACACCCGACTTCGGCGTAGCCGGGAGCCCACCGATCCGGGTCTTCGATCATCAGGTGCGCGTCAACGGGAAGGATACCGGACTTGACCACGGCCTCGGCCACCGGGAGCCCCCACGAGAGGTTGGGCACGAAGTGATTGTCCATGACGTCGACGTGAGCGACGTCGGCTCCGGCGATCTTGTTCAGTTCGCCGCGCAGGTCAGCGATGTCACAGTTGAGAATCGAAGGGCTAATTGTGGCGTTCATAACGCCTATGCTAGCGCTTGCGCATGCATGCAACAAACATAAGGTCCGTGCCGAAACGGTGGTCCCACAGCTGGAGCGTGCGGCCTTGCGACCCAGCGATGACGCCTGCCGATGCGGGCACGTCGAGGGGTGCGGGACAGCAGTCATTCGCCAGGGCGACGGTGTCAAGCAGCTCGACCTCACCGCGCTGTGTCAAGCGCTCCACATGTTCGCGCGTTTCGGCCGCGTGCGGGGAACACGTGACGTAGGTCAGGACGCCACCGGGACGGGTGAGCGCGACTGCTCGTTCGGTAAGCTCGTGCTGCAGCTGGGTCAGCTCCGCCACGTCGGCGGGCGTGCGGTTCCACCGCGACTCGGGGCGCCGACGCATCGAGCCCATGCCCGAGCAGGGGGCATCGACGATGACCCGATCAAAGGAAGCGAGCGGCCAGGCGCTCTGTCCCCCGCCGAAGCTCCGACCGTCACCGGAGACAACCTCGATGGAGTCGAGGAGCCGCGTCGTTCGTTCGACAAGCCTGGCGCGGTGCGGGTGCACTTCGTTGGCGGTCACCCGAGCGCCAACTTTCGCCGCGAGTCCGGCAAGCATTGCCGCCTTCCCGCCCGGGCCCGCGCATAAATCGAGCCAGCGCTCGTCCCGGCCCCCATCGAGCGGGGCCGAGGCCGCAATCAACGCGGCCAGCTGCGAGCCCTCGTCCTGAGCTCCGCAACGCCCGTCTCGAATCGACGGCAGACGCGCGGGATCACCAGATTCGAGGAGAACCGCGTAGGGCGAGACGGTCCCGAAGGCGACGCGCGTGTCGAGAACGTCCTCGGCTTCGTCGGCAAGCTCGTCGACGGTCATCAGCGAGGGGCGGGCGACGAGCGTGACCGTGGGGACCTCATTGTCGGCCTTCAGGACATCAATAAGCTCGCCGGCGGGATAGCCGTGCGCAACAAGCGCCTCACGAAAAGCCCGCACCATCCACGAGGGATGGGAGTAGCGCACGCCGAGAGCCTCGTCTTCGTCCTCGATGGCCTCCAGCGCTGCCTCACGCTCGCCCGGCCCCTCCCGCGTGATTGAACGCAGGACGGCGTTGATGAAGCGGACCGGACCATCGGTCAGGTGCTCGCGCGCCACGTCAACGGTCGCAGACACGGCCGCGTGGTCGGGAACGCGCATGTCGAGGAGCTGATGGGCACCCACGCGCAGGAGAACGAGGACACGCGGGTCAAGCTGGGACAGCGAGCGGTCCACGTGGCGTGCGATCACCCAGTCGAGCCATCCCATGGCCCGCAGCGTGCCGTGGACGAGCTCGGAAGCAAAGGCCGCGTCGCGATCCGAAAAATGACCGTGCAAGCGTGCCTGACGCAGAGCCTTGGGCAAGATGATGTTCGCGAACGCTCCGTCGACCGTGACGGCCCGCAGCACCTCGTATGCGACGCGGCGAGGTTCGTCAGCCAGACGCAGCTTCCGGTAACCGTCGGCGTAGCGCTTCTCGCTCACTGCTGCGCTCCCGTCTCGCCTCCGAGGCGAACCTCCTCGCCCAGGCGTGCTCCCCGCGCCCAAGCCGCCCCGTCCATCCAGGACTTGCCGGCCGGAGCGACGTCGCCGAGGAGAAGAGCCCCGCTCGCGCATCCCACCGTCACCTCTCGCTTGGTCACCTCGAGCTGTCCGGGCTCCAAGTCCGAGCGTTCAACCGGAGTGGCGACGCCCAGCTTCATGCGTGCTCCGCCGGGCAAGACGGTAAAGGCTCCCGGGTTGGGGGTGACGGAGCGGATGACACGGTCCTCGTGGTCGGCGCTGTGGGTGAAGGACACGTAGCCGTCTGCGCGGCTGAGGCGGCGCGCGTGGGTGACGCCTTCCTCGGGCTGCGGGTGGGCGTGGGCGGTTCCGGACTCAAGCGAGTCGACGACACCGAGGACCTGGTGTGCTCCGGCACAGGCCATCGAAGCGAGGAGGTCGCCGGCGCTGTGACGCGCGATAGGCACCTCGACACGCGAGTAGACGGCGCCGGTGTCCAGTCCTTCCTCCAACGCGAACACGCAGGAGGCCGTGGAAGTATCCCCGGCGCGAATCGCCCACTGGACGGGGGCGGCCCCCCGCCACCGGGGCAGGTCCGAGAAATGCAGGTTGATCCATCCGTGGGTCGGCATCTCCAGGATGGTCGCCGGTACGAGCCCGCCGTAGGCGACGACGACGCCGATGTCGGCGCGAGCGTCGGCGATCCGCTGGGCGATCTCGGGTGTCTTGAGCGAACTTGTTTCAAGGAGTTCGAGGCCGACGCTCGCCGCTAGCTCGGCGATCGGTGACGGATGCAGTGTCTTGCCACGGCCGCGCCGCGCCGGCGGGCGGGTGATGACGAGGACCACCTCGTGTGACGAGGCGTGCAGAGCACGCAGCGTGGGGACTGCGGCTTCGGGGGTTCCTGCGAAGATGATACGCACGTGAGCCAGTCTACGGCACGGTGCGTGGCCGCACTCAGAAGAGCTCGGGTGGGTTGACGCTCATTGCGACGGTAGGCGCCTTGCGTGCGCTGCGCGACCGACGGATGTCCGTGAGCACCCGAAGCATGTGACCCGAGCGTGCCAGCGGCGCGCGCACAAGGGTGCGCACCTCGTTCTCCTGCCCCTCCCGCGTGGCGGGACGAACGACCGTTCCAACGAGCTCGGCGCCGCCCTGACGAACAACCTGGTCGGCGACCTGACGTACCTGTGCGGCCGCTCCGTCGAGCGCGACCATCGTTGATGCGGGGAAGAAGCCAAGAGCCTCCCGCTCGTCCAGGAGGCGTTCGGCGTACTCGGTGGGAGCCCAGCGCACGAGCATCTGCCCGAGTGAGTCGGGGATGGAACCGACGATGAGGCCGGGGTGCCCCGGCCTGACCAGGGAGAGCGCGTCAAGCCATCGGCGCGCGGCCTCCTCGGGTGCCCACAGCTCGGGTCGTCCGGCGAGCGCGGGGGCGTCGAGGATGACGGCGGCGGCGTAGCCGTCATCGACGGGTGGTTCGGCGCCCGCCGTGGCCACGACGACGGTCGGTCGCGCCGGTAGCCGACGGCTGATGCGGTGTGCGGCGGAGGACTCGAGGACAGACACGTCGCGCAGCGTTCTGGCGATCTCTTCGGCGGTGCGTGTGGAGCCGACGCGGGTTGCTCGCAGCTGGGTTCCCGAACAGTGGGGGCACCGCCAGGACTGCTGCTGGCGGGCACACCACGCGCACGACACGACCCCGTCGGCCTCGGCGCTTAAGGGGCCCGAGCACGTGCGGCAGCGGGCACGCTCCTCGCACCGGCGACACACGACGGTCGGCCAGTATCCCGCAGACGCGACCTGGATGAGGACTGGTCCGGAGCGCAGCGCCCCGCGAATCATCCGCAACGCTGCCTGCGGGATGCGCATGAGGCCGCCAGCGCCTTCGCGCTCGGCCTGGGTGCTGCCGTGGAGGTGGACGCGTGGCGTGGCCTCGCGCAGGGCCTGGGGCGTTGGCTCGATCCCGACGGCCCAGCCTGAGCGTACAAGCGCCTGAGCCTTCACCGAGCGCGCTGACGACGCGACAAGGAGGCCACTGCCTTCCACCGCGCACCGTTGAACCGCCACATCAAGCGCATCGCACCTGGGGAAGCGGCGTTCGCGCAGGCGGTCATCGCCGTCGTCGACGATGATGATGAGGCCGAGTCGGGAGCAGGGAACCCACACGGCCGATCGCGTTCCCACGACGACCGGAACACGTCCGAGCGAGGCAGCCACGTGGAGGCGGTAGCGCTTCTCGGCAGCCACCTCCGAACCCGCCAGCGATACCGGGATCGAAAGGTCTTCGGACAGCTCCCGCGCATAGCGTCCAGCCTGCTCGCCGGTTGCCGTCACGACGATGACGGAGCGCCTAGAGGCGACCGTCGACGCGACGGCCTCGGACAGGCAGCCACGCAGGCGCGGGCGCAGCATCGTGGCTATGGCACGCGGTGACTCCCCCGCCCGCAACCGGGACACGAGCGCCTCCCCGGCCGGATATGCCTCCCAGCCGAGGCCCACATGATCCGAGGTGACCGTGGGCCAGGTGGGAGCATTCTCGTCACGCGCCTCTCGCTCCGCGCGCGCGTGGCGGGGCGGGATGGCGAGGGACAGTACCTGAGACGTCGTGGCAAGGAAACGTGCCGCGATGCGGCGCGCGGTCTCGTAGATGGATGGCGTAAGCACGGGAGTCGAAGACACGACGGACTCGAGGCTGGCGGTTCCCTCGCCCACCTCCCGCCTGGTTCTCTCAACGATCCAGCCGTCGATCCTCGCGGAGGACAGGCGTACGCGCACGAGGGAACCCACGACGGCTGCGTCGGCGAGCCCGGCCGGCACTATGTAGTCCAAAGGCCTATCCATGTGGGGCAGATCAACGTCAACGAGGACGCGCGCGACGTCGGCGCTGCGCGTTGACGGCGCCTCGAAGCCCTCAAGCATGCCCTGCATGGAAGTCATGAACCCAGTCAAGCACAGAGCATGCTCACGTGCGTGACTCCTAGCCCAGAAGCTTCACGCCGTACTTGGCGACCACCATCGCAATGACGCCGAAGATGATGAGGCCCCACAGCGCCCAGTCGAGGCCCTGGGCGACCGCCCGACGCAGCCCCTGGGGCGCGGGAATCACGCCGTCGCGGACGTTGATTCGAGTCAAGCCGGCGAAGACCAGGGTTGTCGTGAGCGTGATGAGCAGGCACCAGGGGCACAGGACCTGGATGACGAAGTACGACTGCGAAAAGAGCCAGAAGGCGAAGAAGAGCGCAACCGTGTAGAGCAGGTTTGTGCCGAGCATGTACCAGCGGGGAAATCTCACCCCGGCACATAGGGCGACTGAGATGGCGAGCACGACCGCCTCGAAGAAGATGCCGAGGAAAGCGTTGGGAAAGCCCAGGATGCGTGCCTGCCACGTCTGGGCGACGGCCGAACACGACAGCACCGAGGAAATATCGCACCCGAAGCGCGCGGAGGAATCGGCAGCGAGCTGCCACGCCTCGATCGAGAGAACGAAGGAGGTGACAAGGCCGATTATCCCCGAGATCACCATCTCGACGCTCGTGCGCCGACGCCACGAGCGCCGAGCACTCTCGGTCTCGCGGGAGGGCAGAAGATCCTCGGCTTCTGGCGAGGCGCTCATTGAAGCGCGGCCCTGAGCTGCTCGACGCGATTCGTCGCCTCCCACGGGAACTGTTCGCGCCCGAAGTGGCCGTACGCCGCCGTGTCACGGTAGATGGGGCGCGCCAGGTCGAGGTCTTCGATCATGCCGAGAGGACGGAGATCAAACACCTCGCGGATCGCGTGTGCAATCTTGTCCTCGCTAACCGATGCCGTGCCGAAGGTGTCGACGTACAGGCCGATCGGGTGCGCCCGCCCAATGGCGTAGGCGAGCTGAATCTCGCAGCGGCGCGCGGCTCCGGAGGCAACCACGTTCTTCGCGACCCAGCGAGCAGCGTAGGTCGCGGAGCGGTCAACCTTTGACGGATCCTTGCCGGAAAACGCTCCTCCGCCGTGGCGTGCCATGCCGCCGTAGGTGTCGACGATAATTTTGCGGCCCGTCAGGCCCGCGTCGGCAGCTGGTCCGCCCAGCACAAAACGACCCGAGGGATTGATGAGCGTCTTCATGGCTGAGGTGGACAGGTCAAGGCCGGATTCGTCGATGACCGGCTCAATGACGTGGGTGCGCACGGCATCAGCGACGGCCAGCTGGCTCATGCACTCGTCGTGCTGGGTGGACACCACGATCGTGTCGATGCCCACCGGGCGGTCGTTGTCGTAGGCGAGCGTGACCTGGGTTTTGCCGTCGGGGCGAAGACCCTCAACGATCCCCTGCTTGCGCACGTCGGTGAGGCGCTTGGCGAGGCGGTGGGCGAGCCAGATCGGTGCGGGCATGAGATCGGGCGTGTCGGCGCACGCGTAGCCGAACATGATGCCCTGGTCGCCGGCCCCCAGGCGATCCCGGGGGTCCGTGCTGCGAGAACCGCGCACTTCCAGGGCCTCGTCGACGCCGCCTGCAATGTCGGGGCTTTGACCGTCGAGGGATACCGAGACTCCGCAAGAAGCCCCGTCAAAGCCCACGCGCGAGGAGTCGTAGCCGATGGAGAGGATCTCCCGGCGTACGATTTCGGGGATCTCCACGTAGGCCTCGGTCGTGACCTCACCGGCGACGTGAATGAGGCCGGTGGCAGCCATTGTTTCGACGGCGACGCGAGAACGGGGGTCCACCTCGAGCAGAGCGTCCAAGATCGCATCGGAGATGCGGTCGCACACCTTATCGGGGTGGCCTTCAGTGACGGACTCGGAAGAGAAAAGCTGTTGACTCACCGCTTCAGGTTATCAAGGAAAGCGGCAGCCCGAGCAATCAGACCTGCAGCGACGTCATCCTTTGAACCCACGTAACGATCGACGAGAGTTCCGGTGGCGTCAAGAAGGCGGATCTCGTTGGGGACGTCACCAAAACCCGTTGTCTCCCCCACGCGGTTGACGGCGATGTAGTCGGCCCCTTTGCGGGCCGCCTTGTCGGCCCCGAAAGCCATGATCTCCTCGTCGGTGCCGGTTTCGGCCGCAAAGCCGATGACGAGAGGGGGCCGATGCGGGCCGTGGCTAATCTCGGCGAGAATGTCCGGGTTACGTATCAGGCTCAGGCTTGGTGCATCGGTTGAGCCGGGATCCTTTTTCATTTTGGCGCCAAGGGTGTGCTCTGGGCGAAAGTCGGCCACCGCGGCCGTCATGACCAGGGCATCGGCGTCGCCCACCAGCTCCATCGTCGCATCGCGCATCTGCATCGCGCTGCCGACGCAGTGCACCTCCACTCCCGGTGCAACCAGTGCCTGGACGGAGGCGTCGATGTTGGCCGCGACGAGGCGTACGCGTGCTCCCGCGCGCGCCGCGGCGCTCGCGATCGCCACACCTTGGCGCCCCGACGAACGATTTCCCAGGTAGCGCACCGGGTCGATGGGTTCGCGTGTGCCCCCGGCGGTCACGACGATCGTGCGGCCCGCCAGGGTGCGCGCCTGGGCCGAATGCCCGCCCGCCGTGAGCAGGGCCAACGCCTGCCGTGCGATCGACACCGGATCGGCCAGGCGCCCGATTCCGCTGTCTCCCGAACCCAGCGCGCCCGTCTCGGGGTCGATCACGTGCACGCCGCGGCGACGCAATGTTGCCACATTGGCCTGCGTGGCGCTCGCCAGCCACATGTTCGAGTGCATGGCGGGCGCGACGACGACCGGAGCGGCACTGGCGAGAACCGTGAGCGACACCATGTCGTCGGCGAAGCCAGCTGCGAGCTTGGCGAGCGTGTTGGCCGTTGCCGGGACGACGATGATCAGGTCCGCGACGCGAGCGAGCTCCACGTGCTCAGCGCGCCCCTCCCCCGCGATGTCGACGGCGACAGGACGGGAGGTGATGCCCTCCCACGTCGAACGGCCAACGAAGTCCAGAGAGGACAAGGTCGCAGCCACACGCACGTCGTGGCCCGCGCGTTGACACTCGCGGACCACGATGGGGGCTTTGAATGCCGCGACGCCGCCGGTCACACCGACGACAACGCTCGCCATGGTCAGGCCTCAGGGTTGGACTCGAGCGAGAGCATCCCCTCGTTGATTTCGCGCAGCGACACGGCCAGGGGCTTCTCGTCGGGCTGAACATCAACGACCGGGCCCACGAACTGAATCATGTTCTGCTGGAGCTGCAGGTTGTAGGAATTGATCTGGCGGGCGCGCTTTGCCGCGAAAATGACCAGCGCGTACTTGGAATCGACGTGCTCCAGCAGATCATCAATGGGTGGAGACGTAATACCCACGGGCTGGGCAACAATTCCGGACATGCGTGTCTTCCTCTCAGTGGCTGATTCAGGTAGATACTACTCCAGGCCAATGAGTCCAGCCAGCTCATCCACCGTGCGCTCGATGTCGTCGTTGATCACAACGTGATCGAACTCGGAGGCGGCCTCCATCTCGATCCTGGCCGTGCGTAGGCGCCGCTCGCGCTCTTCGGGTCCCTCGGTTCCGCGCCCGATCAGCCGACGCTCAAGTTCCTCCCACGAGGGTGGCGCAAGAAAAATGAAGCAAGCGTCGGGCCTGGTGGCCCGCACCTGGCGAGCGCCGTCCAGATCGATCTCGAGAAGCACAGGCACGCCCGCGTTCAGGGACTCGTCAACCGGGCCGCGGGGCGTGCCGTACTTGTTGGTCCCGTGAACGAGTGCCCACTCAAGCATGTCTCCGCGTTCGATCATGTCGTCGAACTCTTGCGGGGAGACGAAAAAGTAGTGAACGCCTTCCTTCTCACCTGGGCGAGGAGCGCGCGTCGTGGCGGACACCGATACCCGTAGCTGCGGATAGCGCCTGGTGAGGGCTGCGACGACGGTACCCTTTCCGACGGCTGTCGGTCCGGCGAGAACGGTCAATTGAGCCTGAGTCATGACACAAGTGTGCCACGCCCAGAGGGCTCAGCCGAAACGCTCAACGAGAGCCTTGCGTTGGACCGGACCGAGGCCGCGCACGCGCCGACTCTGAGCGATCTTGTACTCGTCCATCAGGACTGCGGCGGTGTTCGTACCGACGCGAGGCAGGGACTCAAGAAGCGAAACGACTTTCATCTTCGCCACGGCCTCGTCGGAGTCGGCGAGTTCAAGAACCTCGGATAGGTTCATCGAGCGCGCCTTGAGCGCGTTCTTCACCTCGGCGCGACGCCGACGTGCCTGAGTTGCCTTCTCGAGAGCCTGTGCCCTCTGTTCCGGCGTGAGATCAGGTAGTGCCATTCTGATCATCTCCTCCGTTGGTATCTTCGGTAAATAAACTATGTCACCAATCAGAGCATGATTGCCAGATCAAACGGGTCACTCTTAGCTATTGGGACAGACTATTGCAACGAACCGGCTGTCGCCAGGTATGCCTGACGCAAGGCGCTCATGCTAGGGCCAGCAGACAGGATCGCGCGCGAGGAAGAGGCGAGAACGGCGTCCTCAACCCCGGCGAAAACCTGCCTGACCTGCGCCGCTCCCGCTCCCTGCGCACCCACTCCTGGAGCCAAAAACGCCCCGCGCAGAGCCGAAAGATCAAGGCCGAGTCGCTTGATCGCGTCCCCGACTGTCGCGCCGACGACGATCCCGGCGGGACCAAGGTGCGATTTGTCACAGCTTGCGTTAAATTCCGCCAATTGGGACACAACGTCCCCCGCGACGCTCGCGCCACTGGCTCCGCGAGCGTGCTGCACGGACGCCCCCTCGGGGTTCGACGTCAGCGCGAGGACGAAGACGCCCCGACCGGTGCGCCGTGCCAGTTCGAGTGCGGGCGCGAGTGAGCCGACCCCAAGGTAGGGTGACAGCGTGACCGCGTCGCCTGCCAACGGAGACGAATCGGCGAGGTAGGCCTGGGCGTAGCCATCCATCGTTGAGCCGATATCTCCGCGCTTAGCGTCCACGATGCTCAGCGATCCAACCTCGCGACAGGCGGCGATCACCTCCTCAAGGACTGCCACGCCTCGTGAGCCGTGCCTCTCAAAGAACGCCGACTGAGGCTTGAAAGCCGCCACCCGCCCCCCGAGCGCATCGATGACGCGCAGCGAGAACTCGCGCACCCCATTGGCGTCGTCAGTGAGTCCCCAGGATGTCAGAAGCGAGGCGTGTGGATCGATACCGACGCACACTGGGCCGTGCTCGCGCATAGCGGCATAGAGGCGGTCGCCGAAGCCGGGCGACGCGGATGTTGTCGTGTGCGTCATCGTGTCTCCTCCGTTCGACGAGCGTCCCACTCCTGAAGGGAACGAACGGCGTACGCGCCGCGCTTGCGGACCTCAATGGCCTGAACCATCGCGTTGAAGGCCTGCAGCGTCGTCACCGCCGGGCAATCCTGTGCCACCGCCGCCGCGCGAATCTGGTAGCCGTCATTTCGGGGAGCGGATCGCTGCGGTGTGTTGACGACCATGTTAATGGAGCCATCGTTGATCAGGTCGACGATCGTGGGCTCCCCATCCTTGCCCCGCCCCTCCGAGGACTTGCGCACCGCGCGCGCCTCGATCCCGTTTCGCCGCAGGACGGAAGCAGTGCCTGAGGTCGCCAGGATCGTGAAGCCCAGCTCGGCCATCCGCGCAGCGGGGAGCACGATCGCGCGCTTATCCGTATCCGCGATCGAGATGAAGATCGTGCCCGAGGTCGGCATGTCGGTGGAGGCGCCGAGCTGCGACTTGGCGAAGGCGGTCGGGAAGTCACGGTCGATGCCCATCACCTCACCGGTGGAACGCATCTCCGGACCGAGCACCGTGTCGACGGTTTCGCCTCGGCGCGTGCGGAATCGCTTGAAGGGCAAGACCGCCGCTTTGACCGCGATGGAGCCCCCGTCGTGAATCGTGCGCGCGTCCCGGGTGGGAAGGACCCCGCACGCGCGCAGCGACGCGATCGAGGCACCTACCTGAATGAGCGCGGCGGCCTTGGCAAGTTGCACGCCCGTTGCCTTCGATGCGAAAGGAACCGTACGCGAGGCGCGCGGATTTGCTTCGATCACGTAGAGAGTGTCGGAGAGCAGGGCGAATTGGATGTTGATGAGTCCGCGCACGCCCACCCCGCGAGCGATCGCCTCGGTTGAGTCGGTGATACGCTCCAGCTCCCGTGCGGACAGGGTCATCGGGGGAAGAACGCACGAAGAGTCGCCGGAGTGAATCCCGGCTTCCTCAATGTGCTCCATGATCGCGCCCATGAATAGTTCTTGACCGTCGTACAGTGCGTCGACGTCGATCTCAATGGCTGCGTCCAGGAAGCGATCGATGAGCAATGGGCCCCTCGAGAAGAGAAGGTCCGCGTCATGGTTCTCCAGGTAGTCGCGCATTCCAGCCTCGTCATTGACGATCGCCATGCCGCGTCCTCCCAGAACAAAGGACGGGCGAACGAGCACGGGGTAACCCACCTGATGCGCGATCGACAGAACCTGCTCGGGCGTGTGGGCGGTGTCGTGCGCGGGCGCCGGGCAGCCCGCGGCCTCCAGGACCTTGCCGAACTCCTCCCGGTCTTCGGCCATGTCAATCGCGTGCGGGCTCGTTCCCAGGATCGGCACACCCGCGCGCTCCAGGTCGGCGGCCAACGACAGCGGGGTCTGGCCTCCGAGCTGAACGATCATTCCCTTGACGGGGCCGGCCGCGCACTCCGCCCGGTAGACCTCCAGCACGTCCTCCAGCGTGAGAGGCTCAAAGTACAGCCTGTCCGAGATGTCGTAGTCGGTCGAAACCGTCTCCGGATTGCAGTTGACCATGATCGTGTCGTAGTGCTCGCGTAGCGCCATGGCCGCGTGCACGCACGAGTAGTCGAACTCGATTCCCTGGCCGATCCGGTTCGGACCCGCTCCGAGAATGATCACCGCTTCGCGGCTTCGCGGGCGAACCTCGTTCTCCTGATCGTAGGTCGAGTAGTGGTAGGGCGTGCGGGCGGCAAACTCCGCGGCGCAGGTGTCGACCGTCTTAAAGACGGGATGGATGGCGAAGGCCCCTCGCACCTCGCGCACGGTCTCCTCCGACAGGCCGCGGATCGCTGCGATCTGGCGGTCCGAAAAGCCGTGACGCTTCGCTTGCGCCAACACGGCGCCGGTGAGTGCCTCGGCCTGGCGGATCCGCTGCGCGACCTCGTCGAGAAGGAACATCTGGTCGAGGAACCACGGATCGATCTTCGTGGACTCGAAGAGCTCGGACAGGTTCGCTCCCCCACGGATCGCCTGCTGAACCTGCACGAGCCTGCCCTCGGTGGCCGTAGCGGCGGCCGCGACGAGCGACCTCGTCTGCTCGGGAGTCGGAGCCTGCCCGTCCCAGTGGAACTGCACACCCCCCTTGTCGATCGAGCGCAGCGCCTTTTGCAACGCCTCGGTGAAGCAGCGCCCAATGGCCATGGCCTCGCCGACCGCCTTCATCGACGTCGTCAGGGTCGGATCCGCCGCCGGGAACTTCTCGAAGGTGAAGCGAGGCACCTTGACGACCACGTAGTCGAGCGTGGGCTCGAAGGACGCCGGGGTGGATCCCGTGATGTCGTTGGGGATCTCATCGAGGGTGTAACCGGTTGCCAGGCGCGCCGCGATTTTCGCGATCGGGAAGCCCGTCGCCTTCGATGCCAACGCGGAGGAACGCGAGACGCGCGGGTTCATCTCGATGACGATGACGCGGCCGGTTTCGGGGTGGACCGCGAACTGGATGTTACAGCCTCCCGTGTCAACGCCCACCGCGCGGATCACCGCAATACCGATGTCGCGCAGGCGCTGCATCTCGCGATCCGTGAGCGTCAGCGCGGGCGCAACCGTGATCGAATCGCCCGTGTGCACTCCGACGGGGTCAACGTTCTCGATCGAACACACGACCACGACGTTGTCCGCCTTGTCGCGCATCAACTCGAGTTCGTACTCCTTCCAACCGAGGATTGACTCCTCGAGCAACACCTCGGTGGTGATCGAGTCGGCCAACCCCTGCCCCGCTATGCGATCCAGGTCCTCGGGCGTGTAGGCGAACCCCGAGCCCAAACCACCCATGGTGAAGGAGGGGCGAACGACAAGCGGATAGCCGAGCTCGGCCGCCGCCGCGTGGCATTCCTCCAGCGTATGAGCGATGAACGACCGTGCGACCTCGGCGCCCGAGCGCTCCACGATCGCCTTGAACTCTTCACGATCCTCGCCGGCGCGAATCGCGTCGATAGACGCACCGATCAGCTCGACGTCGAAGCGCTCCAGCACGCCCATCTCCGAGAGCGCAACCGCCGTGTTGAGGGCCGTCTGTCCACCCAGGGTGGGCAGCAGAGCGTCGGGGCGTTCCTTCTCGATGATCGAGGCGACCACCTCGGGCGTGATCGGCTCGACGTAGGTCGCGTCCGCAATGCCGGGGTCCGTCATGATGGTGGCCGGGTTGGAGTTGACGAGGATGACGCGCAGTCCCTCTTCCTTCAACACGCGGCACGCCTGGGTGCCCGAGTAGTCGAACTCGCAGGCCTGGCCGATCACGATGGGACCGGACCCAATAACGAGAACGGAAGAAAGATCGTTCCTGCGGGGCATCAGCGGTTCTCCTTAGCGGCGATCATGAGCGACATAAAGCGGTCGAAGAGCAGCTCCCCGTCGTGGGGGCCGGCCGCCGCCTCGGGGTGGAATTGGACAGAAAAGGCGGGAATGTCGAGGGCTCGAAGGCCCTCCACGACACCGTCGTTGAGCCCGACGTGTGAGACCGTGATACGCCCGTAGCGGCCGGCGTCAAAAGGCGCCACAGAATCCGAACCCACGGGGGCGTCCACGGCGAAGCCGTGATTGTGCGCGGTGATCTCCACGCGCCCGGTCTCCAGGTCCTTGACGGGCTGGTTGATACCGCGATGACCATAGTTCAACTTGTAGGTACCGTAGCCGAGGGCTCGTCCAAAGAGCTGGTGACCAAAACAGATGCCGAAGTAGGGGATGCCCGCATCCAACACGGCGCGTAGAACGCCCACTTCCCGGTCGGCCGTGGAGGGATCACCGGGACCGTTGGAAAAGAACACGCCGTCGGGGTTCAGCGACTCAATGTCGGCAAAGGAGACCGTGGAGGGGACGACATAGACGCGCGCTCCTCGCGCAGCCAGGTGGTACGGGGTACGCGACTTGATACCCAGGTCGACGGCCACGACACGAGCAAGGGGGTCAGCACCCTCGAACTCGCCGAGCGGCTCAACGACGTACGTTTCCTCGGTCGACACCTGCGCGGCCAGGGCCTGGCCGCTCATCGCCGGAGACTCGGCCACGATGCGTACCAGGGAGGTGATGGCCTCCTCCGCCAGGTAGAGCGCGCCGGCGGGGAGCGCGTCACCGGAGAATATGCCCGCCCGCATGGCTCCGCGCTCGCGGATGTGTCGGGTGACGGCGCGAGTGTCAACGTCCGCGATGCCAACAATTCCCTGCGCGAGGAGTTCGTCCTCAAGTTCGCGCCGAGAACGCCAGTTGGATGCGCGCCTGGCGCCGTCGCGTACCACGAAGCCGGCGACCCAGATCCGTGAGGACTCGGGGTCCTCGTCGTTGACCCCCGTGTTGCCGATGTGCGGAGCCGTCATGACGACGATCTGGCGGTGGTACGACGGGTCGGTGAGGGTCTCCTGGTATCCCGTCATGCCGGTCGAGAAGACGATTTCGCCGAGGGTGCGGCCGCGAGAGCCCCACGCTCGTCCCCGAAAGACGGTTCCGTCCTCCAGCACGAGCAGAGCGGTATTGCTCGACGTCATCGGTCCTCCTTAGCGATCGGGGCGGCGTCAACGACCGTCGGCACACCGCCGTAGATGGTGTAGCGCACCTGACCCGGAAGTTCCATGCCGCGATACGGGCAGTTGGTCGACCTCGTCCACTGTGCGGCGGGATCGACCGTCGTACGAACCGAGGCGTCAACCAGGGTGACGTGCGCGGGTGCGCCCTCGACGAGGCCTCGCCCCTGGGTGTCGACCCCTCCGATGCGCGCCGGAGCGGTGGACATGACGCGGGCGACGTCCTCCCACGTCATGCGACCGGAGTCGACCATCGTCTCGATGATGATCGGAAGCGCCGTCTCCAGTCCGGTCATTCCGAAGGCGCCGGCCTGCCACTCGCAGTCCTTCATCTCGAGAGGGTGGGGGGCGTGGTCGGTCCCGACGCAGTCGATCGTGCCGTCGGCCAAGCCCTCGCGCACGGCTTCGACGTCTTCGGAGCGTCGCAACGGCGGGTTGACCTTGAAGAGCGGGTCGTAGGTGGAGGCGAGCTGCTCGGTGAGTAGCAGGTGGTGGGGCGTCACCTCGGCGGTGATGTTGACGCCCTGCGCTTTGCCCCAGCGAACAATGTCGACGGATCCAGCCGTGGACAGGTGGCACACGTGCAGGCGCGAGCCGACGTGCTTGGCCAGCAGGATATCGCGAGCGATGATGGCTTCCTCGGCGACGGCCGGCCATCCCGCCAGGCCCAGCTGGCCCGACAGTGGCGACTCGTTCATCTGCGAGCCCTCGGTCAGCTCGGGATCCTGACTGTGCTGAGCGATGACGCCGCCGAAGCTCTTGACGTACTCGAGCGCGCGGCGCATCAGGACGGGGTCGGAGACGCACTTTCCGTCGTCGGAGAAGACCCTCACGCGCGAGCGTGAGCGAGCCATGGATCCCAGGGCCGCGAGTTGCTTGCCAGCCAGGCCCTTCGTCACCGCGCCAACTGGGCGCACCTCCACCCAGTCGGCCGCCTCCCCCAGACGCAGCACCTGATCAACGACGGCCGCCGTGTCCTGAGTCGGGGTGGTGTTCGCCATGGCGTGAACGGCCGTGTAGCCTCCGACGGCCGCCGCGCGCGTCCCGGTGAAAACCGTTTCGGCATCCTCTCCGCCCGGCTGACGCAGGTGCGTGTGCATGTCGACGAGGCCGGGCAGGGCGATGAGACCTGCTGCGTCAATGACGCGCGGATCGGTCAGAGCGCCTGACGCGTCGGGGCCGATGCCAACGATCACGCCCCGGGAGAGCGCAATGTCCGTCGCGCCCTTTCCGAGCAATGAGGCCCCCGTGATGAGAATGTCGCGGGTCTGTTCAGTCATTGCGTTGTCCTTCCGATGCGAGGAGCAGATAGAGCGCGGCCATGCGGATGCACACGCCGTTGCCCACCTGTTCGACGACTACTGATTGGTCCGAATCGGCTGCTTCGGCGCAGATCTCGAGGCCGCGATTCATCGGGCCCGGGTGCATCACCACGGCGTGAGGGTCGAGGCGTGCGAAGCGTTCGGGAGTGAGCCCGTACTCAGAGTGATAGGCGCCCGGAGAGGGAAAAAACCCGCCTCCCGCTCCGGACATCCGCTCGCGTTGGACCCGCAGCATCATGACCGCGTCGGGCCGAGACGCGATCGCATCATCAAAGTCGTAGGATGTTCCGCACTTCCAGGCCTCCACGCCGATGGGCAGGAGCGTGGGGGGTGCAACGAGGGTGACGCGGGCACCGAGCATCGTGAGAAGATCGACGTTGGAGCGCGCGACCCGCGAGTGGAGAATGTCGCCGACGATAACCACGTGCGCTCCATCGAGTCCCGTGCCCGCGTGCGGGGACCCTCCCCCGGTCGCGTAGTGGCGCCTGAGCGTCATCGCGTCGAGCAGTGCCTGGGTGGGATGCTGGTGGGTGCCGTCTCCCGCGTTGAGAACGGGAAGGTTCATCCAGCCGGCGTGCGCGAGTCGGTGGGCGGCTCCCGACGAGGAGTGGCGTACCACAACAGCGTCCGCTCCCATTGCCTGCAGGGTCAGGGCGGTGTCCTTGAGAGATTCCCCCTTGGAGACCGAGGAACCTCGGGCCTGGAAGTTGATGACGTCGGCGCTCAAACGCTTGGCGGCGGTCTCGAAGGAGATGCGCGTGCGCGTCGAATCCTCGAAAAAGAGGTTGACGACGGTCTTACCCTGAAGCGTGGGGAGCTTCTTGATGCCCCGGTTCTGTGTGGCGGCCATCTGCTCCGCCGTGTCGAGGATCAGAACCGCCTCCTCGCGCGTCAGATCGCGGATCGAAATGAGATGGCTCAGGCTCATCGCTTATCGGCCTTTCCCGAGAAGGACGCCGTCGCGCCCGTCCGTTTCGTCAAGCAAGATGGTGACGGTCTCCTCGCGCGACGTCGGCAGGTTCTTGCCAACGTAGTCGGGCCGGATCGGCAGTTCCCTGTGCCCGCGATCCACCAGGACCGCCAGCTGGACCGCCGACGGTCGGCCGATCCTGGTCAGCGCATCGAGGGCGGCCTTGATGGTGCGCCCCGTGTAGAGCACATCGTCGACGAGAATAATGGTCTTTCCGTCGATCCCAGCGGCCGGTATCAGCGTTTCCTTCGGAGAACGAAGCGGCTGGCTGGCGAGGTCGTCTCGGAACAGCGTGGTGTCGATGATCGCCAGATCCGCGTAGGTGCCCGACACCTCGCGAATCCTGTTAACGAGGCGACGAGCAAGCGTCGCTCCTCGAGTCGGAATGCCCGCGATGACGAGGCCCTCGCCGCCTCTGTTGCGTTCGACGATCTCGTATGCGATACGCGTCAGGGAGCGCGCGACGTCGCCGACTCCCAGTACTTCTTTGCCGCGCTGAGCGCGATCGGCATGCAGTGCTGCCACTGCTAGCTCCTTCCCCGCCTCACGGGACGGTCATTAAAGGATTGATGTCGCCATCATGGTACGCGCCCGGCGCGCATTCGTCACGGCGAGGCGGGCGGCGGCGTGCGCGCCAGCGACGCATCGTGGCCGTGATCGAGGGCGTAAGCATCCCGGAACGATCGTCGTGACCTCATTCAGCCTCCCGACGACAGTGCCCACGTCGAACGAGTGCGAGAGGATATACCCGGTAGGGGTATCCTATGATACCCCTACCGGGTATAACTCACGGGCCGCTCGCATCGCCCCATCCCACTGGGTATCGAAGGGGAAAAACCGGTAAAATTACGCGTGTGCACGACTCGCGTGCGCCAATCACAGCGTCACCACAGAAAGGTCACCAATGACCATCGAAGAACTTCCCCTGACCGAGGTACGTAGCGACGGTTGCGGCTGCGGCGCACACGAGGGTGCGGAGCCGATGATCGACGCATCGGCGATCCCCCACCGGATTCGCCACGCCGCCGTACTCGGCGCCGCCCAGTCGATGAATGCGGGCGAAGCCTTCATTATCCGCGCGCCGCACCTGCCCAGGCCCCTCCTGGTCCAAATCGCCCAGCTACCCGGCGAGTGGACCTTCGAGGTGCTCACGGACGGCCCCGAGTACTGGGACGTGCGGGCCACCCGACTCGCGCTCTAGTTTGTCACCGAAGCACACAAACAACGAAGAGGTGGCCGGTCCCCGCGAAGGGACCGGCCACCTCTCATCAGCGGATGAAACTAGTACTCCTGCAGGAGCTCGTCCAGCTCATCGTCCACGGACGCCCCGTCGAGCGGCGTCGCGCCGTCGGGAAGGGAACGCGACGGCGCAGTCTGCTCCGCCAGGGCAGTGTGCTCACCGCGGACGGATTCCGAGGCCTCCCCCGCCGAGGTTGCCTCGTCTGCGTCGGTGCGCCGAGACCATGCAGGGGACTCTAAGTCCTTGCGGATCGCGTCAAGCACTGCGTTGACGAAAGCGGGAGACGTGTCGGTTGAAATCGAGCGGACAATTGAGACTGCCTCGTCGATCACGATGATCGGCGACACCTCGTCGTTTTCCAGCATCTCCCACACGGCAACGCGCATGACGGCCAGATCGACCGCAGCAATCCGATCCAGGCCGGGAACGCGGGCGTGGGCGGAAATCAGCGAGTCGATGCGGCGCAGGTTGTCCGCCACTCCCCCGATGATGCGAAGAGAAAACTCCGGCAAGGGGGTCTGAGCCGCGGTGATGACGCGGCGTTCGCGCAGCAGGTCGCGCAGCGCGTCGGGATTGGAACCCATCCCGCGCTGATCGGCCTCGTAGACCACGTCGGCCGCGCGCTTGCGGGCCTTCGTGCGCGACGTGAAGCGGTGCTGCTTCGACATTACTCGGTCACGCGACCCGAGTACGAGCCGTCGCGGGTATCGACCTTGACGCGCGTTCCTTCCTCCATGAAGAGGGGAACCTGGATCTCGTAGCCCGTTTCAAGCGTCGCGGGCTTGGTGCCGGCCGAGGAGCGGTCGCCCTGCAGGCCAGGCTCGGTGTGGGTGATCGTCAGGACGACGGTGGCGGGCAGCTCGACGAAGAGGACGGTGCCGTCGTGCTGGGAGACGATGACGTCCTGGTTCTCCACCATGAAGTTGCGGGCGTCGCCCACGGTCTCGGCGGGCACGTTGATCTGCTCGTAGGTCGACTGGTCCATGAAGACGTAGTCGGTGCCGTCCTGGTACAGGTAGGTCATGTCGCGGCGGTCCACGGTCGCGGTCTCGATCTTCAGGCCGGCGTTGAACGTCTTGTCGACGGTCTTACCGGACAGGACGTTCTTGATCTTGGTGCGCACGAAGGCCGGCCCCTTGCCGGGCTTGACGTGCTGGAACTCGACAACCTGCCAGAGCTGGCCGTCAATCACCATGACGAGGCCGTTCTTCAGATCATTTGTCGTTGCCACAGGGGTACCTCACTCGTGAAGGAATCAGTAATCAGAGGTCAGTCTACACGCGCGCGCCACCACATCGGCGACTTCTTGCGGGGTGCGGGTGCTCGTATCCACTGTTGCATCGGCCACGCGCTGATACGAGATCCGGGCCCGCTCCATCATGCGGGCAAGAACGGCGCGAGGCGCTCCGAGTCCGACCGATCTCGGTGCGCCGAGTCCTTCGCGGCGAGATACCGCCGAAAGATCGGCGCTGAGCTCGACGACGATCGCCCCGGCGCGGCGCGCCCGGTCAACGGCGGCGGCAACAACGGGATCGAGGGGTTGGGATGCCCCGAGGGTGACAATGCCCTCGCGCAGGTCCAGCGCACGAAGAGCTTCGTCGCGTGCAACGTCGGCCAGCCTCGCGTCGCGTCGAACGACGAGGGAGCGCATGCTCGCCCCAAGCTTGGCCTCCACCGCGCGATCCACCTCGTGAAGCTCAAGACGATAGGAATCGGCGAGAATCCGGCCAACCGTCGTCTTGCCGCTCCCCGTGACGCCGATGAGAACGACGAGGCTCATGAGGGAATACCGATTGCTCGCGCTGCGTCGACGAGCTCGGAGTGCTCGATCGTCTCGGTTCGAGGGTTCGCGATGCCATGCAAGAGGACGAAGCGCAGCACTCCGCGGCGGACCTTCTTGTCCGACGCCATGATCGCACGCAACCGCTCAAGGTCGGTGCCCTCGTATCGAGTGGGCAGGCCGAGTCGCGAGAACAGCGCATCGTGCCGGGCGACGTCGGCGTCCGTGAGGAGACCTCGGGCGCGGGCCAGTCGCGCTGCGAAACAGCATCCGACGGCAACTGCGTCGCCGTGACGCCAGCCGTAGTCGTTCGCTCGTTCGATCGCGTGCGCGAGGGTGTGCCCGTAGTTGAGGATCTCGCGGAGCCCTCCTTCCATCAGATCCGCGGACACGACCCGCGCCTTCACGGCGATGGCGCGGGTCGTAATCTCGCCGAGCGCAGCGCCACCGGGATCCAGGAGCGCCTCGGGCTCCGTCTCTTCAACCACCGTCAGGATCGTCGGGTCAGCGATGAAACCACACTTGATGACTTCCGCGGCACCGGCGGCCAGGTCGGCGCGCGGCAGCGTGGCGAGCAGATCCATGTCTGCGACGACGGCACTGGCCGGATAGAACGAGCCGACGAGGTTCTTGCCCACGGAGGTGTTGATGCCGGTCTTACCGCCGACCGCGGCATCCACCATGCCGAGCAGGGTGGTCGGCACATTAATGAGGGTGATCCCCCGCAGCCACGTGGCAGCGACAAAGCCCGCCATGTCTGTCGTCGCTCCCCCGCCGAGGGCGACGATGGCGTCCTTACGCCCGAGCTGGAGATCGCCGCACCGATCCCACAGGGAGGACACAACCTCGATCGTCTTGCCGGCTTCGGCGTCGGGGTGGTCCGCCAGGTTCGCCTCGTAGCCGAGGCCGCGCAGGTGGTCGGCGAGGGCGTGGGCACGAGAGGCCAGCGGACGGGCGTGAATGATGAGAACCCTGGTGGCGGCCGCGTCAAGGGCCGAGACGATCGGGGCAAAGCCGAGGCCGCGTCCGACGGTGATCGTCGAGGGGCGCGGCCCGGTGACGGTGATGGTGGTCATGAAAGCTCCAGGTGTTTAAGGATGGTGGCTGCGACGTCGGACGCGGGGCCGGGGCCGCTTGGCACGACGAGCGTCGCGACGGCCCGGTAGTAGGGTTCGCGTTCCTCCCGCAGTCGGCAAAGAACGGCGGAGGGATCCTGCACGAGAAGCGGCCTGTGCCTTCGAGACCCGGTGCGGCGCAGTAACTCATCGTGCGTCGCATCGATATAGACGACCGTGTGGCCGGCGAGGCGATCGCGGACCGCTTCGGTCACCACGGCTCCGCCGCCCAGGGAGATCACGGCCTCGCGCTCGAGCGCATCGGCGACGGCGCGGGCCTCTAGCAGCCGAAAGATCGCCTCACCTTCACTGGCGAAGATCTCAGCGATCGAGCGGCCCGTCCGCTCGACGATCATCGCGTCGGTGTCGATGTGCGGCACGTCCAGGTCGCGTGCGAGGAGGCGTCCCACCTTCGACTTGCCGGCACCGGGTAGGCCCACGAGCACGATGGGCAGGTCGGCGCTCATGCGCGTTCTCCGACGCGGCGCAGGTACGCCGCCAGATTGCGGCGCATCTCGGTCACCGAGCGCCCACCGGCGTGCTCAAAGAGCGCGTCCGCTAGCACGAGCGCGACCTCCGCTTCACAGATGAGCGCACCGGGAACGACCTGACAGGTGTCCGACCGCTGATGGAGCCCCACTGCCTCTTCCCCGGTGGCTAGGTCAACGCTGCGCAGCGCGCGCGGCACGGTCGAAATCGGTTTGAAGGCGGCGCGAGCAACCACGGGTGCACCGTTGGACGTTCCCCCTTCGATTCCCCCGGCGTGATTCGACGCGCGCACAAGGTGCCCATCCTCCCCGCGCACGATCTCATCGTGTGCGGCCGAGCCGGGAAGGGCCGCCTGGGCAAACCCGTCGCCAATCTCGACCCCCTTGACCGATTGAATGGACATGAGTGCTCCGGCGATGCGCGCATCCAGTCGTTCGCGGGCGGTGACGTGAGAGCCGAGTCCCACCGGCACGTCATACGCGATCACCTCAACGACTCCACCGATCGTGTCCCCCGCGCGCTTGGCCTCGTCCACGGCTGCCTCGAAACGGTCGTTGTCGGCGGCATCCAGAGTGCGCATCGACGCCTCGCACAGCGCCTGCTCGTCCAGCGGAGTCGGGAGGACGCAGGACGTTGCGCGTTGCGAGCCGACAGCAACCACGTGAGACACGAGGCGGATCGCGCCAACCTGAGTGAGGAGCGCCTGCGCAAGCACACCGAGCGCGACGCGAGCCGCGGTCTCGCGGGCGCTCGCGCGCTCCAGGACGGGCCTGGCCTCCGCGAGGTCGTAGGACAGCATACCGGGAAGGTCCGCGTGTCCGGGTCGAGGCCGAGTGAGCGGGCGATTACGCGCGATCTCGCGTTCATCTCCGGTGCCCGCGTCAATGAGCAGATCGCGTGGATCCACGGGGTCGGCGCTCATCACGGTCTCCCACTTAGGCCACTCCGAGTTGCCGATACGAATCGCGATCGGCGCCCCGGTCGTGACTCCGTGGCGCACCCCTGCAAGGATCGTCACCTCGTCGGCTTCGAACTTCTGGCGTGCACCGCGCCCGTAGCCGAGGCGCCGACGTGCCAACCCCGATCGTAGGTCGTCCGTCGTGATCTCAACCCCTGATGGGAAACCCTCGATCGTGGCGATCAAGGCAGGCCCGTGCGACTCTCCGGCGGTCATCCATCTCAGCATGTCCACCAGTGTCCCACATCGCCGAATGCTCCTGCGCGCCTGCTCTCATGGGGTGAACTACGATTGGGGCGTTGTCTCGCCCGGCCCTGCGCCGGGTTCCGTTCCCAAAACGTCAATGACGATGCACAGGGTGTCGTCGCCCGCGGCGAGGTTCGGGGGAATGGTGATGGCCAGGCGTGAGCCGACCTTCTGGTCAACGAGGGCAGAGACGAGGCCCGGCATCGCGGTACTGAGCTTCACGACTTCGGGAACACCGGTCTCCCACGTCGACACCCGCACGACCCCGTCGCTCCACCCGACGACTGTGAACTGCGCAACCACGCGGTCACCGTCGTGAACCTGAACGCCTTCGCCCTTGATGAGCGTCTGCGTCGTGACCCCACCCGGCAGGTCGGCGATGTGGCTGATGATGGGGCCCTCCGGGCTCATCTCGACGCTGAGCGGACCGACGCTTGCATCCACCGCTGTGCCGGTGGCAATCGAGGGAAGAATGTCGACGACATCGACCTCAACGGGGTGCTCCGCCCCCGGCGAGTCCTGTGACGAAGCCATCGTACGCAACGCGAGCAGTCGGGAACCCTCGCGCTTACCGATGACCATTCGTGCGAGCTCGGGGCCTATCTGATCCGAGCCGACGATTCCGAGGCTCATCTGCGGGCGACCGGATTCGGAAAGCATACGTCCCGTGGCACCATCGAATGCCGTAATCGCGACCAAAACGGGAGAACCCTCGGTGATCTCGCGGCCCCCTCCCTCCTCGATGACACGCGCCTTGAAGCTGTCAATCTCCAACGGAGCCTTAATGTCGATCGTCGGCGTGGCCCCGACGCGCCCCGACACACTGATGCGCTCAAAGAGAGGGAGGACCGTCGATTGTGTCGCTGCTTCCGTCGTCAGCGTGGGTTCGGCAGGCGCCGTCGGCGTCAGAGCCCACCATGCGAGACCGCCTCCTGCCCCGATGAGCACGATCCCGAGAATCACGCGCAGGAAGATCGACGCGCGTGACGGCCCCCGCGAGCGTTCGGCCCGGGCGGCCGCCCTCTGGGAGGAGCCTTTCGAACGCCGAGCGCCCGACGAACCTGGGGTGGAAGATGCGTGGCTCATGCAGGAATGGTAGGAGACTGCGCGTCTATCTGCGCGATGAGCGCATCAACGCGCGGATCCGACGTGGCCAGAGGATCCTGTAGCGACAGCGGGACGGCAGTCGAATCGTCGAGGCGCACGTGGACCCAGTCGACGCTGAGGTCCGCCCGAGCATCCTCGGCCGCAGCGATGATCCGTCCGCGCAGGCTTGCCCTGGTGGAGGCCGGGGGCTGCGTCGTCGCACGCGCGACCGCCTCGGGAGTGGTGAGCCGGTGCATGAGGCCGCCTTCCTCCATGCGTGTACGCAGGCCCTGGGCCGTAATGTCGCAATAGGACAATTCGAGGCGCGCGACGCGCGGATCGGCCAGGGAAGCTCCCGTGCGGGCGCAGTAGGAGGACAGTAGGCGTCGCTTGATCGCGATATCGAGTTCCGTCTCGATGGAACTCCAGTCGCCGCTCTCGATGGCGTCCAGGCCCCTCCCCCACAGGTCGATCACGTAGGCGCGCATGGGATCCAGCTCGGCGGGATTGACGCGCGTCAGCACGCGCCCGCGAATCTCCCGCTGAAGGGCCACGGCACTGGTGAGGCGCCCATTGGCCAGCTCGATCGGAGCGCGACCGGTGAGGTCCGCATTGATCTCCCGGATGGCCCGCATCGGGTCTGCGAGTGCAAGATCCTCAATGTGGAGGCCATCCTCGATCGCGTGGATGAGAAGCTCGGTCATTCCCACCTTGAGCGCGCTCGTCGGCTCCGCAACGTTCGTGTCGCCAACAATGACGTGCATTCGCCGATAGGCACCCGAGTCGGCCAACGCCTCGTCGCGCGTGTTGATGATGGGACGCGAGCGCGTGGTCGCTGAGGAGACGGAGTCCCACATCTGGTCGGCACGCTGTGAGAACTGCAGTCGGGGGGTCGCCGCGCCGGTGTTGATCCATCCGTTACCGACCAAAATCTGACGGGTGACGAAGAAAGCGACGAGGGCGTCCGCCACCTGCCGGAAGTCACGCCGACGGTGCAGGAGGTAGTTCTCGTGACACCCGCAGGAATTTCCCTGGGAGTCGAGGTTGTTGCGGAAGAGGTGGATGGACAGGTCGGTTCCGAGCTCGGCAAGGGCGCGGTCCGCCTGCGCGGCAAGATCGGCGAGAATGGACTCACCGGCCCGGTCCTGCTCAAGGAGGTCACTCAGCTGGTCGCATTCAGCCGTCGCGTACTCGGGGTGCGCACCAACATCGAGGTAGAGCCGCCCGCCGTTGCGCAGGAAGAGGTTCGAGGAACGACCCTGGTGTAGCAGCGGCTCGAACAGCTGGCGCGCAGCGTGTTCGGCGTCCATCGGGGCGCCGCCGGATGCGGAGGCGGCCGTCAAGCCGTACTCGGTTTCGATTCCGAAAACGCGACGCCTCACGTCACTGGCCGCCCTTCTGGACGAATCCCTGCACGAAGGCCTCGGCGTTTGTTTCGAGAACGGAATCAATCTCATCAAGCAGCGAATCGATCGAGGAGGTGCGTGCCTGGATGCGCCCCGCGTCGTCGTTCGTCTCGTCTCCGGGGGTCGGGGCTCCCGCAAACAGCTGGTTCGACATGGTTTCTCTCTTCTTTCGTTCGTCGTTAGCGGGTCGAGGTGTCGCGCGCGTCGGCAATCGGGAAGCGAACGAGGTCGCCCTCACCGGGATCAAACACGAGCGAGGTCCACGAGGCCTTGACGAGGTCGGGCCGATTGGCCACCGCCCATCCTCGCACGTGCGCCCGAGTGTTCGTGGGCGCGACGTCCGCCGCTCGCTCCACTTGCGCCTCGCTCACGAGGCGCGTGACCATGCCGGCCGCGGCGAGCCGGTAGGCCAGGCCGTGGTCGGGGCGAAGGTCCGCCCACTGCAGGTCCATCGCAGCCAGACGCGGGTCCGACCACTCCAAGCCGGCACGCTCCCTCTGCCGACTCAGAAGCTGATACTTGCCCACCCATTCGACGTCTGCGGACACGGAGAATAGATCGGCGCGCATCCGATCAAGAACCGACTGCCAGCGCGTGAGAAGCTCATGGTCGGCCTCGGTGGGCTCCACGCCGGTCTCCGCGAAGGTGTCCAGGACCAGGTCCAGATAGATCTGCTGGATCTCGGGGGCGGTGAACGAACCTCCGGCGGTGGGAATCGCGTAGTCCAGGTCGGGGTGGTGAGAGACGTTCCAGGTCTCCTGAACGGGATCGTCCATGACGAGGCTGTCCCAGCGCAGGTCCGTCCCCTGCTCCAGCGCCCACAGAACGAGAGAAGTCGTGCCGAAACGCAGGAATGCGGACACGTCGAACATGTTGCCGTCGCCGCCGATGACGTGCAGGCGCCTAAACTGAGCGGGATTTGCGTGCGGTTCGTCGCGGGTGTTGATGATCGGGCGATTGAAGGTTGTCTCCAGTCCCACCTCGTTCTCGACGAAGTCGGCGCGCTGGGACATCTGGAAGCCCGCCGACTCGCTCTTCTGGCCGATGCCGACGCGTCCGGCCCCGCAGATGACGGGACGGGTCACCATGAACGGCGTCAGAGCACGCACGATCACGTCAAGGTCGGTGGCGCGGGGCATCTGATAGTTCTCGTGGGTGCCGTAGGCCGCGCCCTTGCCGTCGGTGTTGTTCTTGACCAGGACGATGGGGGCCTCACCGCTTTCGGCGAGCCGCTCCATCACGCGACGTGCCACGACCTCGCCCGCGCGGTCCCACAGGAGCGCGTCGCGAGCGCCCAGGGCCTCGGGTGCGGAGTACTCGGGATGGGCGTGGTCAACGTAGAGGCGCGCGCCGTTGGTCAGCACGGCGCTCGTGGCCGCCGGCAGCGCCAACTCCTCCGGGGTTGGCCGTGCGACCCTTTCACTTCCCCCCGAGGGTGCGAGGTGGTACGGGTCGTCGGTGAGCAGGGAAGGATCGGCAGCGGCGCGCGACAGACGCATTCCGCGCAGGTCGTTGAGCGGATCTTCGCCCGTGTAGTCCCACCGTACGACACCCGAGCCCTCGCTTGCCGTGTTCTCGCGGCTCATCTGCCCGTAGGTGGCGACCACCCGCGTGGACAGAGCGATGGGATTGGCCCAGGGATCGCCCGGACGGTAGACGCCGTACTCGGTCTCTGTGCCGATGATGCGTTCGCTACTCATATCGTCGATCCAATCGGTTTGACGCTGACAATCTCGGGCGCGAGTCCGCTCGTGCGTGCCCAGTCCTCGGGCGAGGAGGTGGCGGCCAGCTCCAGGGACTCGCTCATCTCCTCGCGCACGCCGCGCAGCAAATGTTCCATGAGCAACCCGTTCGCCCCACCCGACAGGGCGTCTTTGATGGCGTACTTCTTCGCGCGTTCCACGATACCGGCGATCAGCGCTCCCGAGACGAGATCCGACAGGTAGATGCGCTTGTGTTCGCCGCTGGCGAGGGTCGCGAGGAACAGGGCGGTCGTCTCGTTACGGGCGTACAGCGCGTCCACGGCCTGCCGCCCCATCGCTGCCACGGCCTCGGCGAGGCTACCAAAGCGTTCGACCTCTGCGGCGCCGATCGGAACGTTGGTCGTCAGATACTTGGAGAAAATGTCGAGCGCGCCGGCGCGATCGGGTCGATCAACCCGGATGCGCACGTCGAGTCGCCCGGGGCGCAGGACGGCGGGATCGATCATGTCGGCACGATTGGAGGCGCCAATAATGACGACGTTGTCGAGAGACTCGACGCCGTCCATTTCCGCCAGCAGCTGGGGGACGATCATGGTTTCCACGTCCGAGGAAACTCCGGAACCGCGCGTGCGGAACAGGGCCTCCATCTCGTCAAAGAAGACGACGACGGGGGTGTCGGATGCCGCGAGTGTGCGGGCGCGAGAAAAAATCGCTCGGATCTGTCGTTCGGTCTCACCGACGAACTTGTTGAGCAGCTCCGGCCCCTTGATCGACAGGAAGAACGTCGAGGCGCCGCCTCGCTTGGACAACGAGTTGGCGACGGCCTTGGCGATCAGGGTCTTGCCGGAGCCCGGCGGCCCGTACAGCAGAATGCCCTTTGGGGGACGAAGCCCAAAGCGGCGATACAGCTCCGGATGATTGAAAGGCATCTCGATGGAGTCGCGCACCTGAGCGATCTGTTCGTCCAGGCCACCGATGTCCGCATAGGTGACGTCGGGCACCTCCGGGGTCAGTAGCTGCTCGACGTCCTCTCGCACGATGCGTTCGAAAGCGATGCCCACGCGCGGATCCACGACCAGAGAATCGCCGGGACGCAGATTGCCGTGGCGCACGGGTCCGGCGAGCTCCATCAGGGTCTCCGCGCCGCCTTCGGTTGCGACGAGGACCCGGTCGGTGCCCACTATCTCCAGCACGGAGACGACCTGGCCCGATCGAGGGAAATCATCCGCGGCGACCGCAACCATCGTGTCGTCGAGCCTGACCCACTGTCCGATCGACAGATCCGTCACGTCCAGCTGAGGCGAGACGGCGACTCGCATCCGCTTGCCGCCCTGCCCCACCTCGATCTGACGCGATGCGGGGAAGGAACGAAGGAAGGTTGCGAGCGTCTGCGGCGGACGGGAGACGTCCGCGAGCTCGCCCTGGAGCCGAATGAGCTCGGTGCGTGCGGTGGTCAGCGCGTTGGTGAGTCGCCCGTTCTTCTCCTCAAGCGACACGAGGCGCCGGCGCAGCGTGCGCAGCTCGTCCTCCTCACTCATCTGCGTCTTCCTTCCGTCCCTCGCTCGCCCACGTGTCCGCCTGGGCGACGACGTCACGGCGCACTTTGCGTACCTTCTTCTCGGAGTTGACGCGCTGCCCGACCTTTTCCAGGGTCCACTCCTGCTCCTCGTCCCAGGCTCCACCCAGGCCCTCGGCCGCCTTCGCGGGGCGTGTCGTCCTCTCCTGGGGAGCCACGCCGGGGGCAAGCAGACGGGTGACGACGAGGAAACCGGTGTGCGCCACCATGCGATGCTCCGGTCGCACCGCCAGGCCATCGAGATGCCACTCGCGCCGCATGTCCTCCCACGCGATCGGGTCGGTGAAGCGCTGGGAGGCGCGCAACTCCTCCACCAGTCGAGACATCTGGGTCACCGTGGCGACGTAGCAGACGAGGACGCCACCGGGCATCAGGGCGTGCGTGACGGCTCCGATGTTCTCCCAGGGGGCGAGCATGTCGAGCACGACCCGGTCGACGCTTGCGGGTGTCAGGCCCGCAAGGACCACGTCGACATCGCCGACGCGAAGATCCCAGGCCGGATGACGACGCCCGAACCACAGGTCCACGTTGGCCGCCGCGATGTCGGCGAAGTCTTGGCGCCTTTCGACTGAGATGAGGGAGCCGCCGGGTCCCACGGCGTCTAGGAGAGCCATCGACAGCGCGCCGGAGCCCGCGCCGGCCTCGACAACGCGTGCACCGGGAAAGATGTCTCCCATGTGCGTGATGACGCCGGCGTCTTTGGGGTAGACGACCGCCGCGCCCCGTGGCATCGACATGACGTAGTCCACCTGCAGTGGACGCAGGATCTGAAACTGGCGCCCCTCGTCGGTGACGATGACCTGGCCATCGGGGGCCCCGATGATGTCGTCGTGGTCGAACCCGCCCCGGTTGGATTGGAAGCGCCCACCGCGCACCAGGATGATCTGGTGGAAACGGCCCTTGGGGTCGCGCACCTGGACGCGATCGCCCTCGGAGAGCGGGCCTCGGCGGGTGGGCTGGCCGAAGCTGCCGACCGTATCGCAGTTATTTCGCTGAAGTGTCATTACGCAAAGGATAGCGCCTGAGGCGAGACGCGCCCACGCCAGAACGCAGATGCGGACGCGAGGAGCTAGCGTGGTGTTCATGACAGAGCTGATCGCACCCTCGCCCGCAGAGCGCACATGGGATCCCGCGCTCTCGGCCTCGCGAGCCAAGGAGTACGAGCGGTGTCCCCTCCAGTACCGCCTTCACGTTGTCGACGGTTACCGTGAGCCTGAGAGTCGCGCCAAAGCGCTGGGCACCCTCGTGCACGCGGTCCTGGAGGATCTCTTTTCCCTTCCTCCTCGCTCGCGCACGCGCGATGCCGCCCGGGCCCAGCTTGCCCCCGCTTTCGAGGCGCTGACACAGAAGAACCCCGAGGTCGCAGCGCTCTTTGGCGACGAGGCGGATCGCGAGGCGTGGCTTGAGGACGCCCGCAGCGTCGTCGACGGTTACTTTGCGATCGAGCAGCCGCAGTGGATCGCTCCGGCCGCGCGCGAGGCCCGGGTAACGGCAACGACGAAAGGCGGCGTGCGCCTGCTCGGTTTCATCGACCGGGTCGACCGAGCCCCGGATGGGCGTTTGCGGGTCGTGGACTACAAGACCGGGAAGGCTCCGTCGCCTCGCTACGTGGACGAGGCGCTCTTTCAGATGCGCTTCTACGCACTGCTGCTCGCGCGCACGCAGGTCCTTCCCTCGCGCATGCAGCTGGTCTACCTGCGTGCCGGCCAGGTTATTACTTTCGATCCCGATCCCACCGATGTCGCCGACTTCGAGCGGCGCATCGATCAGCTCTGGGGGCGCATCGAGGAAGACCTCGCCAACGATTCCTTCCAGCCTCGCAAGAATCCCCTGTGCAACTGGTGTGGCGTGCGATCCCTGTGTCCCGTCTTTGGCGGTACCACTCCCCCGATGCCACCCCAGCACGCCCGATGGCTGGCGCGGACTCGGCTAGGCTAGGAGCATGAATCAGAACCAATGCGGTCGTAGCGGTCTCTATCTGTCGTCGATCGGTCTGGGAACCCTCACGTGGGGTCGCGATACGGACTCTCACGAGGCCGTCGAGATGCTCTCCCACTTCGTGGACGCGGGGGGCACCCTCGTTGAATGCTCCGCCTCTCACGGCGATGGCATGGCCGTTGATGTTGTGGCCGAGGCGATGGCGTCTCTGGGGCGCCACCGTGTCGTCGTAGCCTGGCGCGGTGGCGTGCGCCGCACGGGCGAGGGGGCGTGGGTCGGTGCGGCGGGCAGGGGGGATCTCCTGCGCAGCTTAGACGATGCGCTTGCGCGCCTGGACACCGACTACGTTGATCTGTGGCTGGTTGAGCCCCGCGACGAGGTTCCCCTCGCGGAGACCCTGGAAGCCGCCTCGGTGGCTTATCGCTCCGGGCGCGCGCGCTACGTTGGCCTGTCTCGCGCGTCGCATTGGCAGCTGGCAGAGGCCGTCACGCGCGGCGAGATCGGGGCCAGCGCGCCGATTAGCGCCGTGGAGTTTCCCTTCTCCCTCGCGCACGCCCAGTGTGCATCCACGGTCGCCGAGCTCGCATCGCGAGGAGTGGGAGTGATTGCGGCCTCGGCGCTTGCCGGAGGGGTCCTCACCGGGAAGTACCGTCACTCGACCCCTGCGGATTCTCGGGCTGCATCCCCTCATCTTCGTCACATGGTCCAGCCCTACCTCACGGGTTCCTCGCGAGGGGTTATCGAGGCGGCTTCGCGCGCGGCTGCGGGCCTCGATCGATCGATGGGCGACGTCGCGCTGGCGTGGGTGCGGGACCATCCGGGTGTCTCCAGCGCACTTGTGGGGCCGCGCACGGTGCGCCAGCTCGACACGCTGCTGGAACACACGGATCCGCTGCCGGCGCCGATCCGCCAGGTGCTCGGCGAGGTCGCGCTCTAGGCGACCGGGACGCGAAACGGGGCCTGACCGTGGTGGTTCAGGCCCCGTTTGACGCGCGCGGTGACGCCAGGATCAGTCGTCGACCTCGACGAAGTCGTCATCCTCGTCGTAGTCCTCCGGATCCTCCTCGTCCTCGTCGGAGTCGTCGAAAATGTCGAAGGGAAGCTCCACGCCCAGCTGCGTGAACAAAATGTCGTCGTAGGTGAAGAACGCGTCGCGCAGCGCGAGCTCGGCGGCCTCGAGCGCGGCGTCGTCGGCCTCGTCGCCATCGCGCGCGATGTCGAAGTGGTTCTCGAATGCGTTGAGCAGGCGCGTCAGCGCGCGGCGGGCATCTCCAGTCATGACCCTCATTCTACCGTGACACCGGGCACTTTATCAGGGGAGGTTCAGCTGGGAACGTATGACGGACACCATCAGGTCCGTGCCCTTGATCTCGGCGGTCTGGTCCGCGCCGAGGATGCGGGTCTTGCCATCGGCGTCAAGCAGCTGGGAGGCGCCCATGTTCGGGCCGAGCGGCAGGATGACCCACTCCTTGGTGGGCTCGTAGGTCGCGTCGGGCGCCTCGCCCTCGATCTGCGCGGAGATGTTGGCGATGACGACGCGCGCCTGCTGGCGGGCGGCATCTGCGCGCTTGGACTCGCGCACGTCGGTCAAGTCTCCGACCGCGTATACCGTGGGGTGTCCGGCCACCTGCATGGTTCCCTCGACGCGAATCGTCCCGTTGGGGTGCATGACCGACTCGTAGTCGCTTCCGATGAGGAAGCCCGTGTTGGCCCGCGCCCCGTAGCACTGGAACCACAGGTCGGCCTCGACGACGTCCCCGTTCTTCGTCTGGACCATGAAGTGTGCCAGGTCGCCGACGTTCTGCGGGGGAAGATAGGCCAGCTCCGATCCTGTGATGACGCGCACGCCCAGCGTGGCCAGCTGTTCGCTGATCTCATCTCGCAGCGCGTCCGTGTAGCCAGGGGTCCCCAGGATCCTGTCCGAGGCCTCGACGATCGTGATGTCCAGGCCCGGGAAGGCGCTTGCCAGTTCTCCCGTGAGTTCAATGCCGACCGTTCCGCCTCCGACGATCATGACGGACCGGGCGCGGCCGAGGTTCTCGTGAAGCTGCTCGAGACGAGCCTTAGCCACGGACGAACGGTAGGACGAGTACTTGGCCGGGAAGGGGTAGGTCGATCCGGTCGCGAAGACCACGTAGTCGGCCTCGATCGGTTCGCGGCCGAAGACGTGAACCGTCGTGCCGTCGACGCGCGAAACCGTCCCGTGAACAACCTGCCCGCGGCTGAGGAGGTTCGTGTAGGGCATGAAGATCGCGTGCTCCCACACATTGTCGACCGCGGCGCGCAGGGCCGCCGCGTGGTGGACGAACTGGTCCTTCTGTTCGATAAGAATGACGTCCGCGAGGGGATCGAGCCCCTTAGCGACCGTGACGCCCCCGTATCCTCCGCCGATGACTGCAACGCGTGCCATGTCTTTCCTCTCTGATGAGCCGACCGGGTCTATTGTGGCATCCGGAGGACGCGAACGCGCGCTCTAGGGACCTTAGTCCGCCTCGCCGTCTGTCTCCCGGCTCTCGATGCCGAGGCCGCGCGCGATGTTCGGCGCGAAGAAGTGAGGACCTTTGAGAACCTTGCCGTCCTCGCGAAGCTTGACGGAGCCGTCGGGCATGAGCTTGGACAGGTTGGAGGCCTGCACCTCGGCGAGGACGGAATCAAGATCCATGCCGGATTCGATCGCCATCCCGTAGATGACGTAGACGAGGTCGGCGAGGGCGTCGGCGGACTCGATGACGTCCCGGCGCCCGTCGTCGGCCGCGACCGCACGGGCCGTTGCCTCCTCAACGATCGCGCGTGCCTGTCTGCCGTAGACGGCGCCGATCAGTTCGGCGAACTCCTCTGCGATGAGGCTCATGCGCATGCCGAGACGCTCGTAGGACAGCGTCGGATCGTCGAATGAGCGAATGGGCACCGAGTAGGTGCGATGAAACTGCATGACGAGGTCCATCGGGCTGGGCGGCGCGGTATCGGTGTGCTTGTCGGTCATGCTCGGTCCTTTCCGGCATCGTCCCAGGCGGTTGCCAGGATGTTGGTGAACGCGGTGACGGTTTGATGTCCCTGAACGAGGAAGCGGGCGTCGAAGACGTAGGTGGGCACGGTGCTCACTCCCATGTGCATGGCCACCTGGACGTCTGAGTAGACCCGAGATGCCCATTCCTCCTCGCCGATAGCCCGCGCGGCGAGCGCTGCGGGCATTCCGATGTCCTGCGCGCAGCCGATGAGAACGTCCGGATCTGAGACATCAAGGCCCATTTCGAAGTGGGCGCGCATGATGGCCTCGGCCACCTTGAGGTGAAGGGTGGAGGCGCCGGCGACGGTCCCCGCGTCAATGTCGGCGTCGTGCGCCGCCGCGATGACCCGGTGGGCCCGTGACGTCGGCGCGATGACGAGCGAGTCGAAGTCGAAACGAATGCCTTCGCTCGCGCCCAGGGCTTTCATCCGCTCGTCTGAGGCCCGCACCTCTTCCAGGGTTGCTTCGCCCGACTCGATGAGGGCGACGATGCGAGGCTTGTCGAGCGGGGCGTCCAGATCCGGGTCGAGAAGGAATGCATGCAGGTAAACCTCGGTGAGATCGCGATGCGCGAACCCCTCCAGGGCGGCACGCAGATGACGCACTCCCAGGTAGCTCCACGGATCGCAGGTGTCGAGCCACATGTCGATTCGCACGATGCCTCCTGGTGGTCACATGGAAAACCCCGGGGCCTCGGCCCCGGGGTATCTCGTGCGCGGAGGGGGACTTGAACCCCCACCCTCGTAAAATGAGGACTAGCACCTCAAGCTAGCGCGTCTGCCTATTCCGCCACCCGCGCAGGTGAACGATGCGAACCGTTGCGATCCGCAAGCGAGTAGAAGCCTAACATGATCCGGTCGCTACGCGCCAATCGAAAACTACGGGCCCGTCCGATCGTTGCGCAGGCGGGAGTCGAGGGTGGCAAAAACCTTGGCAATAGAGTCAATATCCTCATCGGTCATGCCATCGAGAAGGTACTCGCTGACGGTCTGCTGATGCAGTTCTGTGGCAGCTAACACAGTCTCGATTCCCTGTGTCGTCAGGCACGCGTCGTAGCCCCGCCGATCCGTCTGCGAAGGAATGCGCTCCACCCACCCGTCGCGCGATAGGTTGGACACGAGGTAGGTGACTCGCGACGGGGAATACACGACGCGTTCGGCGAGCTCTCCCATGCGCAGCCGGTGACCCGGCGCCTCCCACAGGGCAAGCAGGATGTTGTAGTCGGGCATGGAGACGCCGTACGTTCGCTTCAAGCGCGTCTCGAGGATTCCCTGCAGGCGCCCGGACGCCTCGAAGAAGACTCGCCATGCGGCCGCACGCGCGCTGTTGGCTTGGACGATTGGTGTCAGCCGCGCTCGCGATTCCATGTTCCCCTCCTTCTGGTCGTTTCGGATGCCCTCCTGGGGATAATAGGGCATAGTGACTAGGAAAGCACCAACGACGCGGGGGATGTCAATGTCTGTCACGTTTTCTGTCGTTCTGTTCGACGTTGACGGCACGATCGTCGATTCGGCCCCCGCGGTCATGGGGGCGTTCCGCGCTGTTCTGTCGGACTTCGGCTTACCGGTCCCCGATGACCGTCGGCTCCGCGGCTACGTGGGTCCTCCCCTGTGGCATTCCTTTGCGGACCTGGGGTATTCCGGTGACCTCCTGGCGGATCTGGTTGCCGGGTACCGGCGCAGGTATGCGGATCACTACTTGGACCCGGTGCCTTTCGCGGGCGTGCCGCAGCTGTTGCGTGACCTGCACGAGCGCGGCGTTCCCCTCGCAACGGCCACGTCGAAGCAGGCCCCCATGGCCCTGGCGCAGATGCAGCACCTGGGTCTCACCGATGTCTTTGACGTGATCGCGGGAGCGACCCCCGACCCGTCCTCCACCAAGGCGACCGTTATTCGCGAGGCCTTGGCCCAGCTTGAGCGCCGGGGGGTCGATGTCGGGGCGCCGCTTCTCGTCGGCGACTCGCTCTGGGACGTCATCGGGGGGCACGAGGCCGGCATTCCGGTCCTCGGCGTGGGATGGGGGTACGCGACGGCGGGCGGCCTCGACGATGCCGAGGAGGTGTGCGAGGGCGTCGAGGAGCTTCGGTCCTTCTTACTGTCCCACACTCGGCGTGAGGGCTAAAGAATCGGGCCTAGCGGAAGTCTCGGGAACGCACACGTATCGGGAGGATGACGGGTGTGAGCCGGAACGCGCGAACATTGACGGCCCCATCCGCCTCGAGCGTCCCCCGCACCAGCATCGCCTCCGATTCGAGGGCAACACGACGAAACTTCTCCCATGTTCCCGGGGAGATTGAAACGTTGACGAAACCGGTCTCATCCTCCAGGGACAGGAAGGTCACGCCGGCGCCCGTGTGGGGACGCTGTCGATGAGTAACAACCCCGGCCACGTCGACGATTCTTCCATCCAGGTGCTCTCCCAGCTCCCGAGCCTTGAGAACGCCGTCGGGAAGCTCGCCCCTGACGGAGGAGAAAGGATGTTCACCGGGCGTCAGCCCCATCGTGCGCATGTCCGAGCGCATCAGCTCTACCCGAGAGGGTGAGGGCAAAGTGGGTGGGCGCGCCCCTACCTCGGTTCCGGGAAGAAAGGGCTGCCACTGCGCCGAGTCGGCCTCGGGAACGGCGAGCGCACCCGCCGCCCACATGCCCTCGCGACGCCCCACGCCCAGGCACTCCAGGGCACCTGAGAGAGCCAGCTTCTCCATGTCCCCCTCCCTCAGATGCGCCCTCCTGGCCAGGTCGGCCTGGCTTTCGAAGGCGCCTTCCTTCCGGGCCTCAAGGATCCGCTCGGCCGCCTTGCCCAGACCGCGCACCTGGGACAAGCCGATGCGGACGGCGAGGGAGGGGTCAACGTCCACGGGAACGATCTGGCGAGAGGGAAGAGGGTCCGAACGCCCGGCTCGGTAGCTGCTTGCGGAGGTGGCCCCCCTCTCCACCGAGGCATCGAGGAGGGAGTCGTTGACCGAGGGGGCAAGGACCCTCACTCCGTGGCGGCGCGCGTCTTGCACCAGCGTCGCTGGCGAGTAGAAGCCCATCGGTTGGGAGGCCAGGATTGCCGCGTAAAAGTGCTCGGGCGCATGAACCTTCAGCCACGCGGACGCATAGACGATGTGCGCAAAAGAAAAGGAGTGGGACTCCGGGAAGCCAAAGTCCGCAAACCCTTTGAGCTGGCCGAAGATGCGCTCCCGAGTCGGGGCGTCGATCCCACGCGCCGCCATCCCCGTCATGAGGTCTGCCCTGAGTGCTTCCATGCGTTCACTGCTGCGCTTGGCGCCCATGGCGCGGCGGAGCTGGTCAGCCTGGGCGCCGGACAGCCCCGCTGCGTCCGCGGCGATGCGCATCAGTTGCTCTTGAAACAGAGGGACCCCCAGGGTCTGTCGCAGGGCCGGTTCGAGGAGCGGGTGCAGGTATGTCACCGCTTCGCGCCCCGCGCGACGGCGCAGGTAGGGGTTGACCGCACGCCCCTGTATGGGACCCGGCCGTATGAGGGCGACCTCGACGACGATGTCATAGAAGCACCGAGGCTTGAGCCTGGGCAGGGTGTTCATCTGCGCGCGCGATTCCACCTGGAAGACGCCCACCGTGTCAGCGGCGCACAACAGGTCGTACACGCGCGGATCCTCCTCGGGGAGCGTGTGCAGGCCGAGGGGCATCTCCCGCCGTCCGAGTAGGGGACGAGGAGCCCACCCTCGAAGAGGAGCCCTCCCCAAGGTGTCGGCCGAGCGGTTACTCCCGTTGAGCTCATCGAAGGCAATGCGCAGAGCGGTGAGCATGCCGAGCGAGAGGAGGTCGAATTTCACCAGGCCCGCATCCGCGCAGTCCTCCTTGTCCCATTGGAGCACCGTGCGCCCTTCCCTTGCCGCCCATCTCACCGGGCATATTCGAGAGACCGGCTGATCCGTGAGCACCATGCCACCGGAGTGAATACCCATGTGGCGGGGAAGTCGCGCCAGCGCATCGGCCGCCTCGCGCACGAGGGTTGGGGTCTGTCCCTTTCCCCGCGACCACGCCTGCGCCGCCCCGGCGGGGTAGCCCAGGGCGCGCGCGGCATCACGCATCGCCGATCGAGGACGGTAGGTAATGACGTTGGCCACCTGCGCCGCGCGGTTACGACCGTAGGTGCTGTAGACATGTTGGATGACTTCCTCTCGTCGACACGCCTCAATATCGACGTCAATGTCCGGTGGTCCCGATCGAGCATCCGAGAGGAAACGCTCGAAAAGAAGGTTGTGGCGCACGGCATCGACCGCAGTGATTCCCAGGCAGTAGCACACGGCTGAGTTCGCTGAGCTACCCCTACCTTGACACAGGATTCCTCGCTCCGCACAAAAATCAACGATCTCCTTGACGATGAGGAAATAGCCGGCGAAGCCGAGGCGAGCAATCACATCCAGCTCGTGGTCGATCGTCTCCCATGCCCGCGGGTGCTGTGCGCGCGTGCCGTAGCGCTGCTGCGCTCCCTGATGCGTCAGGTGTGCCAGCCACGTGTCGTTCGTGTGCCCGTCGGGAACGCGGGTGCGAGGAAGCTTGGGGGCAACGAGTCGCAGGTCAAATGCCGCGTCTGCGGCGACATCGCACGCATGCTCAAGGGATTCGAGGTGACTGCGATGCAGATGCGCCATCTCTCGGGCGGAGCGGAGGAATGCGCGGTGGGCTCCGAGGTGGGCGTTTGCCTCCTCCAGCGATGAGCGCAGCCGCGTGGCGGTGAGAACGTCTCCGAGGGCCTGCTTCGACGGCGATGACATGCGCGCCCCGGTCGTGGCCACCAGCCGCGTCCCTGTCTGACGCGCAAGGTCAGCGAGCACGTCGCCGACTTCCTGCCCGTCTCCGGCCGCCGCCTGCCACTCGATCAGCACGTTATCCGCCCCGCAGACCTCGGACAGAGCCCGCACCACCCGGCGCGCCCACACGGGTCCTCCCGCTCGCAGGGCGCGCATGAGGGGACCGCGCGCTCCACCGGTGAGTACTCGCAGGCCGCTTCCGGCCCCGCCCACGTCGTCTAGGCTGTGCGTGGGCGAACGTTCGCCCCGCGTGGCGAGTGCTCGCTCGCTCATCGCGCCGACGAGATTCGCGTATCCCGTCGGGCTGGCCGTCAGGACCGGCAGTCGTATGCCGGGATCCTCCGCCCCGGGCGGTAATCCCCAACCCGTGCCACACGAGCCGGGCAGGATCGAACGCAACGCGTTAGAGCCGAGGGTTAGCTCCGCGCCGTAGATAACGGGAAGTCCGCATCGGCGCGCCGCGACGGTCGTCTGCACGGTTGAGTACATGCCGTCGACATCAAGGATGGCCAGCGCATCCAAGCCCAGACGCGCGGCTTCCTCGACCATGGAAGCGGGCTCATCGGTCCCCTCCAGGAAACTGAAGGCACTGTGGGCATGCAATTCCGCGTACCGCCGTTCGTTGAACACAGCACCCACCATATCGAACACCTGTTCGATATGGTGGGTGCTATGTGACACATGCCGTATCCTGGCACCATGACCTTCATGCGCGTGGCCTCCCTCCAATCCCCGGGTTCGTTGACCCTCCAGAGCCGACCCGTGCCGCGCGTCCAGCCACGCGAGGTGCTCCTCGCGGTCGAGGCCACAACCCTGTGCGGGACGGATCTTCGGATCGCAACGGGGCAGAAGAAGGCCGGAGTCACCCCTGGTGTGGTTCTCGGTCACGAGATCGCGGCGCGCGTGTGGCGCATCGGCGAACGCCTCACCCCCGGCGTCGACGTCCCACAGGTCGGAACACAGGTGGGATTGGCCCCCGAGATTCCCTGCGGAACGTGTGCGCCGTGCAGCGCCGGACGTTCCAACGTCTGTGCACACATGCGCCTCTTCGGCACAGGAGTTGACGGCGGACTCGCGGACTTCATCCTCGTTCCCGAACACGCGTTGGCGTGCGTGACGCCGACGAAGCGCGAGATCAACCCCTCGCTTCTCGCCCTCGCGGAACCACTCTCGTGCTGCCTGCGGGCGAGGGGGCGCCTGCCTATCGATCCCGGCTCGCGCGTCCTCGTCATTGGCACGGGACCAATTGGCCTGATTCACTGCGCGCTGGCCGTAGCCGCGGGCGCAACCGTCATGGCTTGCGGGCGTCCCGCCAGGCTCTCCCCGGCACGAGCCATGGGTGCGACAAGGACCACCGCCTCCGAGGGAGAGGCGCTCGTGCGCGACGTCAGCGAGTGGACGGACGAAGCGGGCGCCGATGTCGTCATCGTCGCCGTCGGTGACCCGGCCCTACTCAACGTGGCTGCCCGTTGCGCGGGCATCGGCGCTCACATCTGTCTCTTCGCCGGATTCCCGCTCTCCTCCCTCGCGCGGATCGACCCGAACCTTGTGCACTACCGCGAGCTGACGATCTCAGGCAGCGCAAACGCGACGCTGAGCGACTACGCGGCGGCCGTCGCAATGCTCTCCGACGGGACGCTCAACCTCTCCCCACTCCTCACGCACGAATTTGCCCTCCACGACATCGCGGCGGCCCTTGACGCGGTGCGCACGCGGGCCGGCCTCAAGGTGGCCGTGCGTCCAGGGCTCGCGCCCACCGCCGAGGAGGACGCGTCCCGCACGGTGCCCGCGCCGACGCTTGCCTAGTCGATCAGCGCGCGAAGGTCGGCGGCACTGAGCGGTGCGGGCGCAGCGGCACCGTTCATGACGGAGGAGATCAGGCGCCGCTTTCGGTCCTGGAGTTCCACGACCTTCGCCTCGATCGTGTCCGCCGCGACCAGGCGATACACGTTCACTTTCTTTGTCTGACCGATGCGATGTGCCCGGTCGATCGCCTGCTCCTCGGCGGCGGGATTCCACCAGGGATCCATGACGTAGACGTAGTCTGCTTCCGTCAACGTCAGGCCCGCCCCTCCCGCCTTCAGCGAGATCAGGAACACCTGCGCCTGGCCCGACCGGAACTCCTCGATAACGCGATCGCGATCGCGGGTCGAACCATCCAGCTGCACCACCGCGATCCCGCGACGCTCCAAGGCGCCACGAATGCGCGCCAAGAATGACGTGAACTGGCTGAAAACCAGGGCCTGATGCCCCAGCGGAACAATCTCGTCAAGGTGATCCGCAAGGTACTCGATCTTCGCCGATCCGACACGGGAGTAGGCCCCGTCCACGAGCGCGGGATCGAGCGCCAGCTGCCTCAGGCGGGTCAGGGAAGACAGGACACTCATCCGGTTGGCATCGACATCCGCCAGAAGGTCCAGGATGCGTGCGCGAACGCGCGCGAGATGCTGGTCGTAGATGCGGCGGTGTTCCCGCCCCAGGTCGACGCGCACCACGTCGATAACCTTGTCCGGCAGGTCTTGGGCAACCTGTTCCTTCGTGCGGCGCAAGATGAAGGGAGCGATATAGGAGGTCAGGCGGGCGAGCATCGCCGGGTCCGCTCCGCTTTCGATGGGCTTGCGAATCCTCCGGTTGAATGCCTCCCACGAGGGAAGCAGGCCGGGGCAGGTCAGCGACAGGAGCGCCCACAGGTCTGCGAGCGAGTTCTCGATGGGGGTGCCGCTGACCGCGAGCCGCCACGGGGTGTTCAGGTCGCGCAGCGACCTGTAGGTTGCCGTGCGCGGGTTCTTGACCGCCTGCGCCTCGTCGATGACCACTCCGTCCAGCTCCACGTGTGTCCACTGATCGGATTCCAGGCGAACCAGCGTGTAGGAGGTGATCACCAGGTCCGCGCCGTCGACTTCCTCCTCGATGCTCGTTCCCCTGCGCGCTTCGGTCTCCGTGACGGCCCGCACCCGCAGGTCGGGAGCGAATCGCGCCGCCTGTTCCATCCACACAGCTACGACCGAGGTTGGGGCAACCACAAGAATCGGACCTGTTCGCGCGGCTTTCGCATGTCTGATGGCCGCAATTGCCGACAGAATCTGAATGGTCTTTCCCAGTCCCATATCATCGGCGAGAATTGCGCCGAACCCCCGGGCGAGGCGTGCGGTCAACCAGGCGTGTCCCTCCCGTTGATAGGGACGCAGGATGCGCCCCAGGGAAGGCAGTGGCACCAACGCGTCCTCGGGCTGAGGGTCGGCAACGAGCGCACCAACGCGCTTTGTCCAAGCGCCGCTGACGCAAACCGTGTCCGCTGCGGGCGCCACCACGTCGACGGCGCCGACGTGGAGGGCCGACAGGCGCAGCCCCTCCCCATCCCAGCCCACCAGGGCGCGCGCTTCCTCCAACGCCGCTGCGAGTGCAACGATGCGTTCGCCGTCGAGACGCACCCAGGCGTCGCCCGCACGAACGTACTCGTCGCCGCGTCCCAGCGCTTCCAGCGCCTCGCGCACACTCACCGAGTGGGACCCCACGCTCAGGCGGGCCGTCAGGTCAAACCAGTCCGCCTCGCCCCGCTCAATGGACAGGTCGACGCGGGAGGCAGCATCGACAACCTCAATCGTGCGCACGTCGTCGGACACATCCCACACGAGGCCTTCCGGCGCCTTTTGGTCGACAACGCGCGCCAGGAAACGAGGCGCCATCCACGGGGGCATGCGTCCGGCCTCCGGGGGATGTGGCCACAGCTCGCCACCGCACGCGCTCCCCCACCGATCAACGCGCTCAACGAGGGCAGCCACCGCCTCGTCCGAGAGAGCTTGGGCAACCGGAGCACGCGAGCGCGACTTGCCCAGCTGGTACTCCGCCCACCAGCGCACGATGACCCCCTCCTCGTCGCGGTGCACCGTCCCGACGAGGGTGGCCTGCGTCGCCGCCCGCGGATCGAAGCTCCCGTCGGCCGAGCTGATCACGAAGCGCCTGCGCAGAGCGGGCAGCCAGGTTCCGCGAAATTCCGCAACATCGGAGGAGGGAATCCGCAGCGCCCGATCGAAGGGAAAACCCTCGAGTGTGGACGCTCCTTCAAGACGCGCAACGCTCCGGCCTCCGTTGAGGACCAGCAGGCCAGTGGCGGCGTCGATGCGGGGCGAGTGAATAACCCGGTCCCCGTTGCGGGCCACGACCGTGACCGCGAGTCCCGTCTCCTCGGATACGACATCGATGTCCGCGTCCCACGTCGCGTGTGACACCTCGAATAGCTCGTCGGTCGTTGGCGACGAAAATAGCGTCACTCCCGCGCGAACAAGTCGGTTGAGCCAGGGGTAGGCGTGCTCCCCCAACGACGCCAGGGTCACCTCGGTCCTGGAGTGCCACGAGCGCGACTCACGCGAGAGCCGGTAGCCTTCGCGCACGAGAGACAGGTGAGTTGGATCGATCCCGTCGGTGACCGACGCCCACTGCGTTGCTGTCAGATCCAGCCACGACGCCCGCTTGCCGGTCCATTCGCAGAAGGCTCCGCGGCGCAACGGTGTCAGCGATATCGGCGCGCTCGAGTCGTGGGCGTCAATGATAAGAGCGAGCGGGTCTCCGGCGCGCTCACGTGAGCTTCCCACCACCTGGCGCAGCACGCGACTCCACTCCGCTTCCCCATTGTCGCGCTCGCGGGCTTCCTCGCGCGCGACGATCAGCGTCGCGGCCGCGTGTGGACAGTTCGAGCGCAGGGGGCACGCGCACGTGAGCGCCATCCGAAGCGTTGCCTGAGCGACGCGCACTCGGTAGGCCAGACCTCCCTCGGTGACCCTTGTTTCGAGCTGGTCCTCGGCAGAGTGCCAGGTGAGCTCGCGTACCGCTCCCCTGCGCGCCAGGCGCAGGCCATTCGCCCAGGTTGCGGGGCCAACGAGCGCCATCAGGTCGTCGTCGGTCATCGAAGCGAGGGTGTCGCGCAGCGAGCCAGATACCATCCTTTCAGTCTACGGCACACCCCGTTCATCGTCGTTGCCTCAGTCATCGACCCCCTCCAGTGCCCACTCACCCTCGTTCCACACGAGCAGGGTTGTTCGTCCATCCTCAAGCTGGGCACGCATGTAGGCACGAGGTGCCTCCCGTGCCCACCACCGTCCACGTACGGGCCACGGTCCCCGCACCTCGCAAATCCTCACGCGGCTCCCCGCCCCCGCAGCACCCGTGAGCGCGGGGGAGGCGGAGTGGGCTTCAACGAGGTAGGCCGGAGTCGCCGTCAGTCGACCACGCGAATCCACGCGAACGTCTGCGGTGGATGGAGAATCGGGGAGAATCCTGACCCGAGGAGGCTCGTCAAAGAGGGTGGCCGGCGCGGTGGCGACGCCCCCCTCCCAGGCTCCCTCGAAAGGCCGCAGGACGGGCTCGCTCCCCCACCTGGCCATCACGACGCGACTACGCGGGTCATACCCTCCCTGGACGCGGGGAACCAGGAGCGCATCCGGCCCCACCAGTGCCTGGATGCGCACGGCGCTGCGCGATACGTCCTGCTCGCGCTCGCTTCTGCCCCACAGCGCGGACGGAGAGGTGCCGGCTCGGGGATCGCAGGCCGTCAGGCGGATCGATGATGCCTGGCCGGAGGGCCCCTCGGCGCCGGACATCCAGCCGGACAGCGTCCATCTCACTCGCAGGGCGACGTCGGAGGGAATCGCCAGGTCGCACCCGCTCCAGGTGCGGCTGCGCGCTCCTCCCCCCGCGTCTTCGACGTCGATGCGCAGCGTCTGGGAGACCACGCCGGATTCGTATAGCCGACGAGACAGAGTTGCGGCTGCCCGCATGATGGGGGCAATCATCGTGTCGATACGATCCCCTCCCTCATCGATCTCACAGGTGACCGATATGTCCGACTGAGTGCGTTCGTGTCGAGTAAGCGCGCCGTCTGCACCCGATGCGAGTGTCCACAGTCGCTCACCGACGTCACCGAATCGTTCGAGCACGGGACCGCGACCGAGCGCGAGAAAATCGGCACAGCGCCTCACCCCCAGTCCCTCAAGGAGGCCAATCGATGCGGTGGCTCGATCACGCATGTGGGGAGGAACGCACTCGAGAGCGCGGGCCAGCTCAACACCGCTGAGGAAGGACTGTGTGTCATCCGGGGCAACAATGCGCCCCTGCCGGGCGGCCATCAGCGAGGCCAACGGCCCCTCGGCAATCCCCACGAAGCACTCGACACCGACGGCGGCCTCAATGGCGTCCACGAGCAGCGACGCAGCTTTCTCTTCGCTTCCCGCCCACCTCGCAGGCCCGTGGGCATGGCACCTGGCAACCCCGGGGCGCAGGCACTCCACCCCTGCCGCAACCGTATCGAACGCGTCGATGACTGCACTAAAGGACCTGGCCTCTCGGTCCCGGTCTCGCGGTAGGTGCACCAGATCTGGGCACAGGTACATTGCTTTTTTCAGGCTCATGCCCGAGCGGATTCCGGCTCTCCTGGCAGCCGCGCTAGCAACCGCGATCTTGTCCCCGTCCACGACGGCTCCGCTCCCGCCCGGAGGCAGGTCAATGACCAGGCAGTTGACGGGCCAGTCAGGCACCCATAGCACCATGTAACGCATCTCTAGACGGCCATTCGCATCGCGTCGCGGTTACTCGGTTCGCGTGAGACGCCGGGCCAGGGGCGCAGTGTCACGATGGTGCGCCCCTGGACACGGGCGCGGGCGGACAGCGCGCGCTGTTCGGCCCTGCTTAGCTCGGGCACGTCCAGGCACACGACGTCGCAGGCATCCAGCAGTAGAGCGCATGCCTGCGCCACCCCCGATATCGTCTGGGCATTGAGGATGAGCACCCGCCCCAGCTCCATCCCCTGGCCAGATGCCCACTCCCACCCGATGTCGCGCACCCCGCAGAGGCCAATCCACCCTCCGGGAGGGCAGGTGTCGATGAGAAGGCGGATCAGGTCCGACCTGCGCGCGGGACCGAGAAGAACGGGGCCGCCCCCTGCCCTATGATGCTGGTCAAGCTCGACCCGCGTCCTCAGGCCGACAGAGTTCTCCGCAAGGCTCAAGGCCTCTCGGGCCCTGAGCAGCCGAGCGCGCGCGTTGGTCATGTCCCCCTCCCACACATAGAACACACGTTCGATAGAGGAAGTGTAGAACCCCGGTCACACATCTGCGTCCCGAACGCCCGATCGCGTTCGCATGGGCGACAATAGAGGCCAAGAGGAAAGGAAGAACCATGCACATCAATTCACGCCCCCTCGCCCTATCCCCCTACGAGGGACTGGACGTCCCGACTTTCACGCTCTCGTCGCGCACCCTCACCGACGGCGCCCCCATGCCGGAGTCGGCAACGGCTCGGGCCGGTTCCCTATCCCCCGACCTGACGTGGGAGGGCTTCCCCACTCACACGGCAAGCTTCATGGTGACCTGCTTCGACCCGGATGCGCCAACCCCAGCGGGCTGGTGGCACTGGACCGTGCTGGACATTCCCGCTTCTATGACACACCTGGACGCGGGGGCGGGAGCCTCGGATCTCACCCTTGACGGCCCCGCGTTTCACCTGCGCGCGGACACCGGCGACGCCGCATACTTCGGAGCGGCCCCACCCCCGGGAGACCGCCCTCACCGCTACGTCTTCACCGTGCACGCGCTCGACGTTGACACCCTGGGATTGGACGACGATGCCACTCCGACAATGGCCTCGTTCGTGGCGCTTGAGCACACAATCGCCCGCGCGTGCCTGACCGTGACCCATCAGGCCTGAGGATTATGCTGCACGTCATCTTCTGGGAGCCGGAGATCCCCGGCAACACGGGCGCGGCGATCCGGTTGTCCGCATGCACGGGTTCGATGCTGCACCTTATCAAGCCTCTGGGCTTCGACATGGACGATGCAAAGCTTCGTCGAGCGGGTCTGGACTATCACGATCTGGCGCACGTCACGGTGCACGAAAACCTGGATGAGGCTCTCGATCAGGTGCCCGGACGCGTCTGGGCCTTCACTGGACACGCGCACACCATGCATTCCGAGGTGGCCTATGCGGACGGCGACGGCCTGCTTTTCGGGCGTGAATCCGTCGGACTTTCCTCCGAGGCGATGGCCCATCGCCGCGTGGAGGACCTCGTTCGCATCCACATGGTTAAGGGAGTGCGCTCTCTTAACCTGGCCAATTCCGCGTCGATTGCGCTCTACGAGGCGTGGCGACAGCTCGGCTTTCCCGGCGGGGTATAGCCTGAGATAGGTGAGCTAGCCCGCCTTCCAGGGTGAGCCCGGCCGCTCCACCTGTTCGGCGAGAGAAACGATTCTACGAGGGTTGGAGCGCCACATCCAGATGACGCCAACGACCGACAGAGCGAGGGGGAGGTAGTAGAAGTCCGCACCGAGGCCGGTCCAGGCAGAGCGCGCGGTATTGAGCTCGTCAAGACCGAGCGAGGCCACCCACAGGACAAGCGGTGCGGCGATCGACAGGGCGATGGCAGACCAACCAACGAGGCGCATCCGGCGCCCATTGTGGGTCAGCGCGATCGCCGCCACGACGTAATCCACACCCGCGAGAAGAGCGACGAGGCGAGGCCCCCACGGGAGCCCCTGCGCATGAAAGAGGTCGACGACGGCCATCGCGACGATCCAGACTCCGAGGATCCAAAACAGGGCGATAATGATGCGCCCGAGTCCCAGCGATGGCGGGCGCTGGTCTCGCGCGCCAGCACCCTCATTCATGTCCTCATATCCCTGCACGCCTTTGATCCTAGCGAGACACCTACCTGCACGCATCGCATTCGCCGCCGCTGTGCGAGATTCGGCCCTGTGTGGCCCGATACACCAACCAAGATCACTAAGCTCCGGGACAGCACTACACAAACGTGGGACAATAGGCCCATAAGGACCGTGAGGCCCGTCATGAAAACAGTCATCTGAGCGTGAGGCTCATCAACGAGGAGTTGTTACCTTGAGTGAATCGACCTACGACATCGTCATCCTCGGCGCGGGTTCGGGCGGCTATGCGACCGCTCTTCGGGCCGCGCAGTTGGGCATGACGGTCGCCCTCATCGACGGCGATAAGGTGGGCGGGACGTGTCTGCACCGCGGCTGCATCCCTACCAAGGCCTACCTGCACGCCGCAGAGACCGCCGAAGCCGTGCGTGAATCCGCTCGCTTCGGCGTCTCCTCGACGTTCAACGGTATCGACATGGCGCAGGTGGGCAAGTACCGCGACTCCGTGGTCTCCGGCCTCTACAAGGGCCTTCAGGGCCTCCTCAAGTCCCGCAACGTCGAGGTGATCTCCGGTTGGGGCCGCCTGGCGGATGCCAACACCATCGAGGTCAACGGAACGTCCGTTCGCGGCCGCCACATCGTCCTGGCAACCGGCTCGTACTCGCGCTCGATCCCCGGCCTCGACATCGGCGGGCGCATCATCTCCTCTGACCAGGCCCTGCAGATGGACTGGGTACCGTCCTCGGCCGTCATTCTGGGTGGCGGTGTCATCGGCCTTGAGTTCGCCTCGGTGTGGCGCAGCTTCGGCGCCGAGGTCACGATCATTGAGGCGCTGCCTCACCTGGCCAACAACGAGGACGAGGCGATCTCCAAGCAGCTGGAGCGCGCCTACCGCAAGCGCGGCATCAAGTTCCACACGAATACTCGCTTCGCCTCGGCCACACAGGACGACGGTGGCGTTCACGTCGCCACCGAGGATGGCAAGGCCTTCGACGCCGACGTGCTCCTGGTGGCCGTTGGCCGCGGCCCGGTGACCGAGGGCCTGGGCTACGAGCAGGTCGGCATCACCCTCGACCGCGGTTTCGTCATCACCGACGAGCGACTGCACACGGGTGTGGGCAACATCTATGCCGTCGGCGACATCGTCCCCGGCCTCCAGCTCGCGCACCGCGGCTTCATGCAGGGCATCTTCGTCGCGGAGGAGATTGCCGGAATGAACCCGGTCGCGCAGGCTGACATCAACATTCCGCGCGTGACGTTCTGCGAACCGGAGATCGCCTCCGTGGGAATGACGGAGAAGCAGGCGCGCGAGAAGTACGGGGATCGCGTGCGAACGGTTGAGTACAACCTCGCCGGTAACGGAAAGTCGTCTATCCTGGCCACATCGGGCATCATCAAGCTGGTCTCGGTGGAGGGTGGTCCGATCGTGGGATTCCACGGCATCGGCGCACGCATCGGCGAGCAGATTGGTGAGGGAGAACTGATGGTGAACTGGGAGGCATACCCCTCGGATGTCGCTTCCCTCATCCACGCCCACCCCAGCCAGAATGAGTCGCTCGGCGAGGCGGCCATGGCGCTGGCCGGTAAGCCCCTCCACGTCCACAACTGACCATAGAGTTTTAACTAGGAGAACACACATGGCAACGTCAGTGACCATGCCCGCGCTGGGCGAGTCCGTCACCGAGGGTACCGTGACGACGTGGCTCAAGCAGGTCGGCGATACCGTCGAGCTTGACGAGCCCATCGTCGAGGTGTCCACGGATAAGGTCGACTCCGAGGTCCCCTCCCCCGTCGCGGGTGTCCTGCTCGAGATTCTGGTTCCCGAGGATGAGACCGTTGAGGTCGGCACCGAGATCGCGCGTATCGGCGACGCCTCGGAGGCGCCCGCCGCTGCGGCCCCCGCGCCCGAGTCGAGCGCGGCCCCGGCTCCTGCTCCGGCCGCCCCTGCGGCTCCCGCTCAGGCGTCGGCCTCCTCGGCCCCCGTTGACGGCACAGAGGTGCGCATGCCCGCGCTGGGTGAGTCCGTCACCGAAGGGACGGTTACCACGTGGCTGAAGGCCGTGGGCGACGCCGTCGATGCCGATGAGCCGCTGCTCGAGGTCTCCACGGATAAAGTCGACTCCGAGGTCCCCTCCCCCGTGGCCGGTTTCCTCGCGGAGATCCGTGTTCCCGAGGATGAGACCGTCGAGGTCGGCACCGTCGTTGCGGTCATTTCCGCCTCGGCTCCATCGGCCAAATCCGCTCAGCCGACTCAGGCACAGGTTGCCCCTGCAGCACCGGCCGCCCCCACCGCCCCGTCGGCTCCCGCAGCTCCTCGCAGCGCTGGGATCGATCCCTTCCCGAACGCCACGACGCTCGCCCAGGCCGCGTCATCGGCTCCCGTCGCGGCGACGCCTGCAGCGGCGACGGGCACCGCGTACGTGACCCCCATCGTGCGCAAGCTCGCTCGTGAACTCGGTGTCGATCTGGCGTCCGTCTCCGGAACGGGTGTCGGCGGTCGGGTGCGACGCGAGGATGTCGAGGCTGCGGCTCGCGCCGCTGCCGCCGTGTCCGCGCCTGCCGTTGGCACCACGCAGACGGCCACGGAACCCACGAGCGTGCGCGAGCCCTCGCCGCTGCGCGGCACAACCGAGAAGATGAGCCGCCTGCGCCAGACGATCGCTCGGCGCATGGTCGAGTCGCTTCAGACGGCCGCCCAGCTCACGACGGTTGTCGAGGTGGACGTCACGAAGGTTGCCGCCCTGCGTGCTCGCTCGAAGGACGCATTCGCGGCTGCGCACGGCACCAAGCTGACCTTCCTGCCCTTCTTCGTCAAGGCCGCGACGGAGGCCCTCGCCTATCATCCGAAGATCAACGCGACGATCAACGACAAGGAGGTCACGTACTTCGACTACGAGCACGTGGGCATTGCCGTTGATACGCCGCGAGGGCTGCTGGTTCCGGTCATGAAGAACGCCGGCGACAAGGACATTGCCGGCATCGCGGCGTCCATCAACGATCTGGCTGCGCGCACACGCGACTCGAAGATCGGCCCGGACGAGCTGTCGGGTTCGACCTTCACCGTGACAAACACGGGTTCGGGCGGAGCACTCTTCGATACCCCGGTTCTCAACATGCCGGAAACCGCGATCATGGGAGTTGGAACCATTGTCAAGCGCCCGGTCGTCATGAGGGGCGCCGACGGTTCCGACGTGATTGCGATCCGTTCGATGGTGTACCTGTCGCTGTCCTACGACCATCGCCTCGTCGACGGCGCGGATGCTTCTCGTTTCCTCATGGACGTGAAGAAGCGTCTGGAGGAGGGTGCTTTCGAGTCCGATCTCGGACTCTGATCACCTGAGACCTTCGCGGGGTGGGGGCGCAACCGATGGTTGCGCCCCCACCCCGTTTCCCTCGCCCATCCCGGGCGCCGCATCGGCGCGTCAGCTCGTGACGCACGCTCACGGAGCGGCGTACTTGTTACGCGTTGGCGGGCGCGGCCGCGACGACCTTTCGAGAAACGGGGTCGACGCGTATGAGGAGTTCCGTCGACTCTGGGGTATCGCTGCGCTGGCATGACTGATTTGCGCAGGTCTGCGAGGCCGTCACGACCAGCGTCGCATGTGCTTCGAGCGCGCCGGGTTCGCAGTTGAGCAGGGTCACGGCTTCGATTCTCGAGGAGAGTTCGCGAACGGTGATGCCGTCGTTGATCATCGCTTGAATGCGTGCGGTGTCTTGGTTGAGAAGCTCGCCACCCAAAACGGCATCAAGGCCGGAAGGATCGGCGTCGATGACGGCCTGATCGCGCACCCTGATGGCGTTGCCAATCAACTCCGTCACCTCCTCCACGTTGCACAGACCCGTATCGGATTGGGCGCTCATGGGCGATGCCTGCGTCGTCTCGTTGTCCGAGCCGGTGCCGTGCGGAGCACCTGCGCGCCACACGGCATAGGCGATCATTGCGGCTCCCGCAATGATCGCGAGAGCGCCGATGATAATCACGCCGAGGCGCCGCTTGCGTCCGGAATATGTTGGTCGCACGGCCGCTGCGTCGCCCCAGATGCGCGTGCTCGACTTCTCGCGCCTAGGCTGCCCGTCCTCGGAGACCGTATCCTCACGCAATGCCGCCGCTCGCAGATCCGCTATCACTTGCTCAGGATCGACGGGCTCACGCACAATCTCGTGCGCCGGTGGGTCTGTGACGAGGGGTGTGCTCCCTCGATCTATTCCCCGTGGAGCGTCCAGTCCGAGCTGCGCCAACGCATCGTCGAGCTCGAGCCGGCCCGCGATCATGCGCAGGCACTCCCGGTCGCATTCCATTCCGCGCTTTCCGAGGCTCCAGCCCGGGGTGCCCTCCCCCTCACCGAGCTCGTCGATGATGTCCACAATCACCGCTCGTCCCTCGGGCGTGATCATGACGTTGGCGGGCGTCAGGTCCCCGTGGCAGATACCTGCTGCGTGAAGCGCGCTCATCCCTGCGGCGATGCCGTTAAGAATCTGGCGTCTCGTTGCGATCGGGCGAAGGTCGGGCGAACCAAGCTCCGCGTCCAGGCTCCGACCGGCGACATAGTCCTGGACGAGTGCCCACCGGCCATCGTGGGATCGCACGACGTCACGCAGCCGGACAACATGGGCGGACTCTACCGTCGACCATGCCTTCCACCGCGGAAGGAACCGGTCGCCGTCATCGGCCGAGCGCAGCGCCAACAGGGCTGCCCCCGCACGCGTGCGCGTCATCCACATGGGGCCCTTGGCGCCAACATGAAAGACCTGCCCGATCTCGTAACCGCCAATGTTCATATCCCCATTGTCCAAACAAAGCCAGTGTGATGCAACTCATTTCACATTGCTCCTGGTCGGACGCGCACACCGCCAGGGTGATGAGCACGTAGAATAATGGTCCTATGAGCGATTCAAATCCCCCCAGCAAGAGGCGGTTCTATCACAACCTTCTCGACGCGTACCGCCTGAGTGCCCGTACATATCCCGCGCTTCCGTGGATTCTTCTGGGCACGGCAGCGGCGATTATCGGCGCCTTTATGCTGACGGCCTGGATCATCCACAGGTCGTGGATCGGCTGGCTGATCGTCGGCATCATGACCGCGATCACCGCCGTGCTCGCGCTTCTCACGTTCCTGACGCGCCGAGCGCTTTTCGCCCAGGTCGAGGACACGGCCGGGGCTGTGAAGGTGGCGCTGCAGCAGATTCAGCGGGGCTGGATCATCCCCGAGCAACCGGTGGCCTACACCCGCGAACAGGACCTTGTCTGGAGAATCGTGGGAAGGCCGGGAGTCGTGCTCATCTCCGAGGGACCCTCGGCTCGCGTTCGTGGGCTCCTGCAGACCGAGGCCAGGCGCGTGACGAAGGTGATGCGCAATGTCCCCGTCCACCAGATCCAGGTCGGACGCGAGGAGGGGCAGGTCGCCCTGCGTGATTTGCAGCGCGAACTACGCAGGCTCAAGAACACGCTCACCTCGGAGGAAGTTCCCCAGGTGTCGTCACGCATCAACGCACTGCGGTCGGGAGAGCCTCCCATTCCCAAGGGGATCGACCCGATGCGCGCGAGACCGTCGCGACGGGCCTTGCGCGGACATTGAGGTTGGAGTCAAGTGGGCGAGCACAGCGTGCTCGCCCACTCGTGCATCCAGCATCTGAGACCCCCTCGACATGCATACTATGCACGTGTTTGCATATTTTCTACCACTCATTCGCATCATCACGAAACCGAGGAACATAGTCATGCATACGAAGAGGATTTTTTCGGTCACAACGACACTCGCCCTGACGCTCACGGTGGCAGCATGCTCAGACCCGTCGACAAACTCCGGCCAAACCGGAAGCACCTCACAGTCCAACTCCGCGGCCTCCGCCGCCCACACCTCCTACGACGTAGCATCGATTCCCACCGTTGAGGAGATCGCGGCGCTCGTTCCCGAGGAGATTAAGGCGAGGGGAACGCTGCGCAACGGAGCGTCGACCGGATACGCGCCGGCCGAGTACATGGCGAGCGACGGCCAGACACCCATCGGCTACGACATCGACATCAATCGGGCACTTGCCAAGGTCATGGGACTTACCGATGCGACAACCAAGCACGCGGAGTTCCCCACCATCATCCCCGCGCTGGGAACCAAGTTTGACGTCGGCCTCTCGTCCTTCACAATCACCGCCGAGCGGGAACAGCAGGTCAACATGGTGTCCTACCTAAACGTCGGATCAGCATGGGGCGTCGCAGCCGGTAACCCAAAGGGTTTCGACCCTTCCAACCCGTGCGGAGCAACAATCGCCGTCCAGACGGGAACTGCCCAGGAAACCTACGCCGCCACGCTCTCCCAGGAGTGCACGGCCTCGGGCAAGGCGCAGATAACCATCATGCCCCACGAGCTCCAGACCGACATCGCAACCAAGCTCATCGGCGGACAGTACGATGCGACGCTTGCTGACTCCACGGTGATTGGCTACACGGGCGCACAGTCTGCCGGGAAGATCGAGCAGCTGGGAGACACCTTCAAATCCGCACCCCAGGGGGTGGCCGTCAGCAAGGATGACGAGAAGCTCACAACCGCCATTCAGGCCGCGCTTCAATACCTCATGGACAACGGCTACCTGAGCGACATTCTCGCCAGCTATGGAGCCCAGGACGCGGCCCTGTCAACCGCCGATATCAACCCGTCGGCGAAGTAATCCCACGTCACAGTACGATGCGCATATTCATGCACGCGGGTGCATAATGGTAGCAATAGTGAGGCGCCCGAACCTCACCCCATCGGAAGGCACATCATGACCATCTCCAAGGCACGCATCGTCATCGCGTGCGCGGCTACACTCGCGCTCCCTCTCGCAGCCTGCGCCGACCCGCAGGCAGCACCGACGGGCGCGGCAACGACCTCGGCACCGGGCGCCACGCCCTCGTCGGTGCCCGCCTACGACGTATCGGACATTCCAACCGTCGACGAGATCGCCGCTCTCGTTCCCACCGACGTCAAGGCACGGGGAACGCTACGCAATGGGGCCTCTGCGGACTACGCCCCGGCGGAGTTTCTGGGAGATGATTCGCAGACCGCCCAGGGCTACGACGTCGACATCACGCGCGCCCTCGCCAAGGTCATGGGCCTGTCCGAGGGAACGACCACCCACGCCGAGTTTCCAACGATCATTCCGGCGCTCGGCACCAAGTTCGACGTCGGCATCTCCTCGTTCACGATCACCTCTGAGCGCGAGCAGCAGGCAAACCTTGTCTCCTACGTTGAGGTCGGATCGGCTTTCGGCGTAGCCAAGGACAACCCCAAGAACTTCGATCCGACCAATCCGTGCGGTAAGACGATCGGTTTGCAGACCGGCACAGCCCAGGAGGACTACGCTCGGGAGCTGTCCGAGAAGTGCGTGGCGGCCGGTCAAGACAAGATCACCATCATGCCCCACGACCTGCAGACCGACATCGCCACCAAGGTGATCGGCGGCCAGTACGACGCTACCTTCGCCGACTCCACCGTCATCGGTTACACGGCGTCTGTCTCCGGCGGCCAAATTGAGCAGGTGGGCGACGTCATCGAGTCGGCGCCCCAGGGCGTTGCCATCAACAAGGATGATGCGCAGCTCACGGCAGCGGTCCAGCAGGCGATGCAGTACCTGATGGACGGCGGCTATCTCGCCGACATTCTGGCGCGCTACGGTGCCCGGGATGCCGCGCTCACGAGCGCGCAGCTGAACCCGGCAACCAGCGAGTGAGGATCCCATGGCTATCACCAAAGACGGCGTCGAATTGATCGACGCCAAGCCCGTTCCCCGCCCGGGGAGATGGGCGAGCGCGGTCGTCGTCACGATTCTCGCGGCCATGGCCCTCCACGCTCTCATCACGAACAAGAACTTCCAATGGCCGGTCGTCGCCCAATGGCTGTTCTCAGCGTCCATCATGCAGGGCGTCCTCTTTACGATTATCCTGACCGTTTTGGCGATGTTTGTCGGCACCGCCCTGGCAATCACGATGGCCATCATGCGCCAGTCCGTCAACCCGGTATTGCGCTGGGTGGCGATGGCCTACATCTGGTTCTTCCGTGGCACGCCAATCTACACGCAATTGATCTTCTGGTCGCTGCTGCCCACCCTCTACCCCACTCTGTCCTTCGGGGTGCCGTTCCTCGGTTCGCTGTGGGGCTGGGAGATCCCGTTTGACACGGCCACCTACTTCACCCCGTTCTGGATGGCTTTCATCGGGCTGGGTCTGAACGAAGGCGCCTACCTCGCCGAGATCATGCGCGCGGGTCTCCTCAGCGTGCCGAAGGGCCAGTGGGAGGCGGCCACAGCCCTGGGAATGCCGCGTGCGACGATCTTTCGTCGCATCATCCTTCCGCAGGCGATGCGCGTCATCGTGCCGCCCATCGGCAACGAAACAATCTCGATGCTGAAGACCACATCGCTGGTGTCGGCCATCCCCTTCACCCTCGAGCTGACGTTTATCGCTCGTCAGCGCGGCCAGGCAACTTTCGCGCCGGTGCCCCTGCTGATCGCCGCGGCCATCTGGTACCTGGTGATCACGAGCCTGCTCATGTGGATTCAGTCGTTCATCGAGAAACACTTCGGTAAGGGCTTTGAGCGCCGCGATAGCGCCGCAACAGCGACGACGGCAACGCCCACGGGAGACGACCACGGCAGCGATACGCACGCGACAACGCTCAAATTCTTGGATGTGACACCATGACGGCAACGACACCCATGGTCTCCGTTCGCGGGGTCCACAAGTTCTTCGGCGACCTGCACGTTTTGCAGGGGATCGACCTGGATATTGCGCCCGGCGAGGTATGCGTCATTCTCGGTCCCTCCGGGTCGGGCAAGTCCACCCTCCTGCGATGCCTCAACCTGCTAGAGGAGATCAGCGCTGGCCGCGTCTACGTGGACGGCGAGCTCTTAGGCTACCGTGAGGACGCGGCGGGCGTCCTGCACGAGCGGCGCGACAAGGAGATTGCCGCGCAGCGTTCCCGCATCGGCATGGTCTTCCAGCGCTTCAACCTCTTCCCTCACAAGACGGCTCTTGAGAACGTCATGGAGGCCCCCATTCAGGTACTCAAGAGGCCACGGAAGGAAGCGCGTCGCCAGGCCTTGGAGCTTCTCGATCGAGTTGGTTTGGCCGACCGCGCCGATCACTATCCTGCCGAGCTGTCGGGTGGCCAACAGCAGCGCGTGGCCATCGCCCGTGCTCTCGCCATGGAGCCGGAGATCATGCTCTTCGATGAGCCGACCTCCGCCCTGGATCCCGAGCTGGTCGGCGAGGTGCTTCAGGTCATGCAGGACCTCGCGGCTTCGGGAATGACGATGGCCGTCGTCACCCACGAGATTGGCTTTGCCCGCGAGGTGGCCGACCAGGTCGTTTTCATGGACGGCGGCATCATCGTCGAGGCGGGGTCGCCCGCCGAGGTCATCGACAACCCGCAGTCGGAGCGGACCAAGGAGTTCTTCTCGAAGGTCCTCTGAGGCTCTCGAAGGGCCGGGGCACCAGCGTATCCCGGCCGAGTGCATGCCTCAGCGCGGATTGACGCCGCCGCTCAGGTGAGCGTGACGAGATCCAGGTAGCTGTCGTCCCACAGGTCCTCGTCGGCGTCGGGAAGGAGCAGGACGCGGCCCGGACCCAGCGCGCTTACCGCTCCCGGGTCGTGGGTGACCAGGATGACCGCGCCCTCGTAGTCGCGCAGCGCAGAGAGGATCTCCTCGCGCGAGGCCGGGTCCAGGTTGTTGGTGGGTTCGTCCAGGAGAAGAACGTTGGCGCCCGACACGACGAGGGTCGCCAACGCGAGGCGGGTCTTCTCTCCGCCGGAAAGAACGGCCACCGGTTTATCGACGTCATCACCCTGGAACAGGAACTGACCGAGGATGTTGCGCACGTGCGTGTCGTCGAGTCCGGGAGCGGCGTCAGCCATGTTCTCTCGAATGGTGCGCTCCTCGTCGAGGGTCTCGTGCTCCTGGGCGTAGTAGCCGAGCTTGAGCCCGTGCCCGGGGATGACGGCACCCGAGTCAGGTTCCTCCACCCCGGCAAGCAGGCGCAGAAGCGTTGTCTTCCCGGCGCCGTTAAGTCCCAGGACGACGACCTTGGAGCCGCGGTCGATCGCCAAGTCGACGCCCGTGAACACCTCGAGCGACCCGTAGGACTTTGACAAAGCCTCGGCGGTCAGTGGAACGCGGCCACAGGGAGCGGGTTCGGGGAATCGCAGCCGCGCCACTTTCTCATTGACGGTCTCGGCACCTGCCTGCGCGAACAACTCCTCGGCACGCCTGAGCATCTGCTGAGCCGCTACCGCCTTCGTGGCCTTCGCGCGCATCTTCTCTCCCTGGGCCTTCAGATGCTCGGCTTTTTTGAGGGCGTTGGCACGTTCTTTGCGGCGCCTGCGCTCATCCTCCTCGCGCTGCTTGAGATACGCGTGCCATCCCAGGTGGTACATGTCCACGTGGGCGCGGTTGGCGTCGAGGTAGAACACCTGGTTGACGGTGTCCCCCAGGAGCTTGACGTCGTGGGAAATGATCATGATCCCACCGGGGAAGGTCTTGATCCAGTCACGAAGCCAAACGATGGAGTCGTGATCGAGGTGATTGGTCGGCTCGTCAAGGAGCAGGACATCGGCATTGGAGAAAAGAACGCGGGCAAGTTCGACCCTGCGGCGCTGCCCACCCGACAGCGTCCGAAGCTCCTGATCGAGTACCCGGTCGTCGAGACCGAGGGAGTGAGCGATCTGGGCGGCCTCCGAGGCGGCCGCCCAGCCGCCCTGGTTGGTGAACTGCTGGTCGAGCTTGACGTAGCGCTCCATCGCGCGCTGCTGGCGCGCGCCTTCGGTCGTGGACATCTCGTGTTCCGCTTTCCGAATGCGAGCAATGATGGCATCGATTCCACGCACTGAGATGATGCGGTCACGAGCCAGCATGTTAGGGTCCCCAACGTGCGTGTCCTGGGCGAGGTAGCCAATCGTTCCGTTGGACGTGATCGTTCCCGTATACTCCGCCGCTCCCCCGCGATCCTCCTGCCCAGCGAGCAGGCGCATCGTCGTCGTCTTGCCGGCTCCGTTGCGCCCGACGAGACCGATGCACATTCCTTTGTCAACGCGGAAGGAAGCGTGGTTGACGAGTTCGCGGGCACCGATGCGCAAAGAGAAGTCCTGGACGTTGATCACCCTCCAAGAGTAGAGGGACGGGCTCGTGTGGGCGAATCAACCCGGCGACGGCACGCCTCCAGCAAACCACCGGGACACGATTGCGGGCACAATGGGAGTCGTTAGTAGCATCCCGCTTTCGTCCAACCGAGGTTTCTCCCCATGACCGACAGCCCGATCCCGTCTGGATCGGCGCGCCCATCGCGCGCCCTCGACATCATCTCCGTCGCCTTCGTTGCTCTCCTCCTCATCTCGAACATCGCCGCAACGAAGGCGTTCATGGTGGGGTCGCAGACCCACTACTTGATTTTTGACGGGGGTGCCGTCCTCTTTCCGCTGACATACATCATCGGTGATGTCCTATCGGAAGTCTACGGATTCGTTCGAGCGCGGCGCGTCATCATCATGGGTTTCGTGGCTTCCTTCCTGGCCTCCGTCACGTTCTTCATCGTTCAGTACCTGCCACCCGCTCCCGACTACGCCAACCAGGAGGCCTTTGCCGCAGTCCTCGGCGTTGTCTGGCGTGCGGTCGTAGCCTCGCTGGTCGGATACCTCGCGGGGCAGCTCCTCAACTCCTACGTGCTCGTGTGGATCCGTCGCAGGTGGGGCACCAAGCACCTGTGGGCGCGCCTCATCGGCTCGACCATCGTTGGTGAGGCCGCAGACACGATCCTGTTCTGCACGATCCTGTTCTACGGCGAAATGACAATGAGTAACTTCATCAACTACACAGTCACCGGCTACTTCTACAAAGTGCTTCTTGAGGTCGTCCTTCTTCCGCTGACCTATCCGGTGATCGGGTGGATCCGCAAAGCCGAGGGCCTCGGGCATGACGAGGTGTTCGCCCAGTGAACGACAACTGGCTCTCGGCCGCTCATCCGGAGCAACTGGCGCCCTTTCCCGCTCCGCCCGCCACGCATGCACCCGAGAGGGGTTTTGAGATCGGCACGCGCCTATCAAGCAACGGCGGCTTGGGACGCGCCGGCGTCATTCACACGGCTCACGGCCTGATTCGCACTCCCGCGTTCATTCCCGTTGGAACTAAAGCAAATGTCAAGGCACTGACCCCGGAGATGGTACGCTCCCTCGGCGCTCAGGCCGTCTTGGCCAACGCCTATCACCTGTATCTTCAGCCCGGTTCCGACATCGTCGACGAAGCCGGAGGTTTCGCCGCCTTCATGAACTGGGCGGGCCCCACCTATACCGACTCCGGTGGCTTTCAGGTGCTGTCGCTGGGCGCGGGCTTCAAGAAGGTGCTCTCGCAGGAGTTCTCGGGCGCAGTCGACCCCAGCGATCCCACCGTGAACGCTCAGGCGATCAAGGCCTCCCATGCCGTCGTCGACGACGACGGTGTGGTTTTCTCCAGCCACATCGACGGTTCCAAGCACCGCTTCAATCCCGAAGTGTCGATGGGGATCCAACACCAGCTGGGCAGCGACATCATGTTTGCCTTCGATGAGCTCACGAGCCTGCTGCATCCGCGTTCCTACCAGGAGGAATCGCTCGAGCGCACACACGCCTGGGCCGCTCGTTGCCTCGCCGAACACAGGCGACTGACACAGGCGCGCGCGGACAGGCCCTACCAGCAGCTCTGGGGAGTCATCCAGGGGGCCCAGTGGGAGGATCTACGCCGCCGGGCCGCCCGCACCATGGCCGACATGGAGGTCGACGGAGCGCGTTTCGATGGATTCGGAATCGGAGGCGCGCTCGAGAAGGAGAACCTCGGCACGATCGTCGCCTGGGTGTGCGAGGAGCTCGGCGAGGATCGCCCGCGCCACCTGCTCGGCATCTCCGAGCCCGAGGATCTCTTCGCAGGGGTTGCGTCGGGAGCGGATACCTTCGATTGTGTCAACCCCTCGCGAGTGGCCCGTAATGCCGCCATCTATACCCCCGACGGCCGTTTCAACATTACGAATGCCCGTTTCAAACGGGACTTCTCGCCGCTTGTCGAGGGCTGCGGATGTTACACGTGCACGCACTACACGCGCGCCTACCTCCACCACCTCTTCAAGGCCAAAGAGATTCTCTCGGCGAGCCTGGCCACCATTCACAACGAGTGGTTTACGCTCCGTCTGGTTGACGGGATCCGCGATTCCATTGAGGATGGGTGTTTCGACGAGTTCCGTGCCGACATGCTCGGACGCTACCAGTGTGGTCGTCGCCCCTAAGAGTGAGGAGCACTCATGAGTTTCAACGACAACATCCGTCTGGATCCAACACGGGTGGGAACCTCGGGCGCGGGGCGCAAAGTCGTCGGAGTCGGCGGCGGCTCACTCCTGGGGCTCCTCCTCGTCCTCGGGTTCTCCTATTTCACCGGAATTGATCTCACGAGCCTCCTGTCCTCGCCCTCCGTCTCCTCCCCCTCCTCGTCGACGGTCGACGTGTCGACCTGCCGGACGGGGGCGGATGCGAACGCGCGCGTTGAGTGCCGAATGGTCGCCACCGCCCAGTCTCTTGATCAGGTGTGGAAGACGCAGCTGACGCAGCAGGGCACGAACGTCGCCTACGAGCTTCCCGACTTTCAGATCTTCACGAACTCGGTGTCCACCGCGTGCGGCAACGCGACCAGCGCAGTGGGCCCCTTCTACTGCCCGGGCGACTCCACGGTCTACCTGGATCTGGGTTTCTTTGACGATATGGTCACCAAGTACGGGGCCTCCGATTCGGTTCTGGCCCAGGAGTACGTGGTCGCTCACGAGTGGGGGCACCACATCCAGAACCTCCAGGGAGTCTTCCGCGCACACGACACGCGCGAGACCGGGGAACAGGGTGCGGGCGTGCGCAGCGAGCTGCAGGCGGACTGCTACGCGGGCGTGTGGATGCACTGGGCGTCCACGACGAGGGATCCCGCCACGGGAGCGTACTATCTGAACACGCCCACCGCAGACGAGCTGCTGGGCGCCCTGCAGACGGCCCAGGCCATCGGGGATGACCGCCTGCAAGCCGAGTATCAGGGAACGTCAAACCCGGAGACGTGGACCCACGGAAGCGCGAACCAGCGTGCCGCGTGGCTCCAGCGAGGCCTGGACTCGGGCGAGATCGCAACGTGCGACACCTGGAGCGCTCCTCGCGTGTGAGTCAGCGTGGACCAGCCGCTACAATCGGGGATGCCCACTTCCAGGAGGATCTCATGACAGGCACCATCGTTGAGCAGGCGCGCTCCTTCTACGACGCGGTACCCTACGAGGTACCCGAACCGGATTCCTCCCTCTTTGAGCTACTGGATACCGCCGCCCGCCTCTACCCGAGCCGCATCGCCCTGGACTACTTCGGCCAGACGCTCTCCTATGCCCAGGTACATGACCAGGTGCTGCGCGCCGCCCGCGTTCTCCTCGATGCGGGTGTCCGCCCGGGAGACACCGTGGCAATCGCATTGCCGAACTGCCCACAAGCATTCGTCGCCTTCTACGCCTGCATGCGTATTGGCGCGATCGCCGCTCAGCACAATCCGCTGGCTCCCCCTGCGGAGGTTGCCGACCAGCTGGAGCGCCATGGAGGCAGAGTCGCGATCGTGTGGGAAAAGTGCGCCGAGGCCTACCCGCTTACAACCTTAGACACGGTGTTGACGGTCGACATTTCTCGCGCCATGCCCGCCTCGCAGCGCGTCTTGCTGAATCTTCCGGTGGCTCGCGCTCGCCAGACACGTGCTCAGCTACGCGGTGCGGTGCCTGCCGGGACGGTGTCCTGGGATCGAGCGACGGCCTCATCGGCACCGATCGACTCCGCTTTTCCTCTTCCTTCCGTGGATGACCTCGCTGTCATCTTGCACACCTCGGGCACGAACGGCGTCCCCAAGTCCGCGCCGCTCACTCACCGCAACATCGGCGTCAACGTCAACCAGTGCATGTTTTGGGTCTGGAAGCTGCACGAGGGTGCCGAAACGTTCTTCTCCCTACTGCCCTACTTCCACGCTTTCGGGTTAACATTCTTCCTGTGCGCCGCCGTACGCAAGGCCGCGACCCAGGTGTTGCTACCCAAGTTTGATGCGGACATGGCCTTGGATGCACACAGGCGACGCCCCATCACTTTCTTCGTCGGTGTGCCTCCCATGTTCGAGCGGATCCTCGCGCGCGCGACACAGACGAACACGGACATCACGTCCATCCGTTACTCGGTGGCCGGAGCGATGCCCCTCTCGACCGCGCTCGCGAGCGCCTGGGAGGAAGCGACCGGGGGCATGATCGTCGAAGGATACGGCCTGTCCGAGACGGCCCCGGTCCTTGCGGGTGCTCCCCTCTCGTGTCGGCGCAGGCACGGAGTTCTCGGGCTGCCGTTTCCTTCGACTCAGCTCCGTCTGGTCAGCCTCGATGATGAAACGGTGGACGTCGAGGACGGTCAACCCGGAGAGATCCTTGTCAAGGGGCCGCAGGTCTTCTCTGGCTATCTGAACGCGCCGGAAGAAACCGCTCGGGTCTTCACGTCCGACGGATGGTTCAAGACCGGTGACATCGGTGTCAACCGGGACGGCTTCATTTCCATGGCCGACCGTAAGAAGGAACTGATTCTCTCAGGCGGATTCAACGTCTATCCGTCCCAGGTAGAGGATGCAATCCGCTCCCTTCCCGGGGTGGCAGATGTCGCCGTCGTCGGTGTCCCGGTCTCGGATGCGACGGAGGAGGTCACGGCCGCGATCATCATGGAGCGCGGAGTTCCTCCCCTGACGCTGGAGGAGGTGCGCGCGTGGGCCGAGAAGTCGATTGCGCACTACGCGCTACCTCGTCAGCTCGTGTTCATCGCCGAGCTTCCCCGCAACCAGATGGGTAAGATCCTGCGCCGCAAGGTCGCCAAGCTCGTGCGCGAGGCGCTCGGCCGGTAGCGGGTCGCAGCCGCACAGAGCGCGGTGGGCCCCGGCACGCGAATGTCGGGGCCCACGAGTACGGTGGCGGTGCTCAGACGTTAAAACCGATGGCTCGCAGCTGCTCGCGCCCGTCGGGTGTGATGCGATCGGGGCCCCACGGCGGCATCCACACCCAGTTGATCTGCACCTCGTCGGTGATCGAGGACAGGATCGTCTGCGCCTGACGCTCAATGACGTCGGTCAGTGGGCACGCCGCCGAGGTGAGCGTCATGTCGAGGCGCACCTCGTTCTGAGGGCCGATGACGATGCCGTAGACAAGCCCCAGGTCGACGATGTTGATCCCCAGCTCGGGGTCGATGACGTCCTTCATCGCCTCCAGGACGTTCTCGGCGGCAAGGGTGCCCTGCTCGACAACATCCGTGCCGTCAATCTGCCGAGTGGGGGCGGTGCTCACTGCCTCCTCGCTCGCTCCGGCCACACCGAAGCGCTGCTCGACCGGCTCGGACTGAGCCATCGGGTTACTCATAGCTGTTCCTTTACTGCTCAGCGGGCTCGCCCGCGGTGGAAATGTCAATGCCGGACTTGGCCATGGCATCACGGAGCGCGTACCATCCAAGGAGGGCACACTTAACGCGGTTAGCGAATTGCGAAGTGGACTCCAGAGCGGCGGCATCACCAAGGTCATCGAGAATCTCATCATCGACACCGAGGTTACGCGAGTGCATCATGACTTCCATGTCCCGATAGAGACGAGCAATCTCGTCAGCGGACTTGCCTTCGGTCAGGTCGGTCATCATGGACAGGGAGGCACGCGAAATCGAGCATCCGTCGCCGTCCCACTGAATGGAGGCCAGGTGCTCGCCATCCATAGACACACCCAGTGTCACCTCGTCACCGCACGTGGGGTTGACCTGATGAGACGACGCATCCATGCCTGACGGATCGCCCTCGCCATGCTTTTCACGCGCGTGATCGAGAATCACCTGCTGGTACAACTGCTCAAGACTGCCCATGATTTCCTTTCCTGCCCAACATTTCTGAGCCGATTCTACCGGCCGAAGAAGCCACGTACCTTCGACAGACCATCGACAAGGCGCTCGATTTCCTCCGGAGTTGTCGTCGGAGCAACCGACGCGCGCGCGGAAGAACGCACCTGGAAGAATGTGTGAAGCGGAATCGCGCAATGATGGCCAACCCGAACCGCAACATCGACCGAGTCCATGAACTGGCCGACGTCGTGCGGGTGGACTCCGTCAACAGCAAAAGCCACAACGCCGATACGATCCGTGTCGCTATCGGGGCCGAGGACCGAAATTCCCTCGATCGACGAGATGCCCTCCAGCATCATCCGTGTCAGCATGTGCTCGTGTGCCTCGACGCGATCCATACCCAGCGTAGACAGGTAACGAAGCGCCTGCGCCCATCCGGCGACCTGGGCAACGGGCTGTGATCCCGCCTCGAAGCGCTCGGGCGGCGCCATGAACGTGGATTCCTCCATGGTCACCCATTCGATCATCGACCCACCTGTAAGGACCGGGGGCATCGCGGCAAGAAGATGACGACGTCCCCACAGCGCGCCCGCGCCCGTGGGGCCGAGCATCTTGTGGGAGGAAAAAACCGCAAAATCCACGTCAAGCGTTGACAGGTCGAGAGGCATGTGCGCGCTGGATTGGCATGTGTCGAGCAGGATGAGCGCGCCGACCGAACGCGCCGCGGCGGCGATGACCGCCGCCGGCGAGATCGCGCCGGTCACATTGGAGACGTGGGTGAAGGCAACGAGTCGCGTATTCGGGGTAATGACCGACAGCGTCTCCAGGTCGATGCGCCCGTCGGGAGTCAGATCGAGCCACGCGAGCTCGGCGCCGGTTCGCGCGCACAGCTGCTGCCACGGGACGATATTCGCGTGGTGCTCCGCCCGCGTACACACGATGCGGTCGCCCTCCCCCACCCGCAGTGCGGTGGAATCGGTGCCGCCGATGCCCTGGGAGGCATTGCCCATGCCGATGGCGACGAGGTTGATCGCCTCGGTAGCGTTCTTCGTCCACACGATCTCATCGGGAGCGCCCCCAATGAACGAGGCAAGGGCTCCTCGGGCGCTCTCGAACGCGTCGGTGGCCTCGTCGCCCAGCAGGTGAGTGCCCCGATGAACGGCCCCGTTGCGGAGGCGGTAGAAGTCGGCCTCGGCGTCGATGACGCACGTGGGTTTCTGCGAGGTCGCCGATGCGTCGAGGTAGGCGATCGGTGCGCCGCCGCGCCCGACGCGTTCCAGAATCGGAAAATCCGAACGAATCGCGTCGAGCTCGGCGGCGGTGAAGTCGGTCGGCACGGTGATCAGAGACCCAGGTACTTGTCGTAGCCGTTCTCTTCGAGCTCGTCTGCCAGCTCAGGTCCGCCCTGGGCGGCAACCCGGCCATCGACAAACACGTGAACGTGGCTGGGCTTGATGTAGCGCAGGATGCGCGTGTAGTGGGTGATGAGCATGATGCCGCAGCCAGTTTCACCGTGGACGCGGTTGACGCCTTCAGAGACGATGCGCAGGGCGTCAACGTCGAGACCGGAGTCGGTCTCGTCGAGGACCGCGAAGGAGGGCTTGAGGAGCTCCATCTGAAGGATCTCCAGGCGCTTCTTTTCTCCACCCGAGAAGCCGACGTTGACGTCGCGCTCGGCGAAATCGGGATCCATGCGGAGCTTTTCCATGGAGCCCTTCATGTCCTTGACCCACGAGCGAAGCGCGGGCGCCTGACCGTCAATCGCCGTCTTGGCGGTGCGCAGGAAGTTCGACACGGACACGCCGGCGACCTCCACGGGGTACTGCATGGCGAGGAAGAGGCCTGCCTTCGCGCGCTCGTCAACGCTCATCTCGGTGATCAGTTGGTCGTCCAGCCATGCCTCGCCCGACGTGATCTCGTAGTCCGGGTGGCCGGCCAGCGCGTAGGCCATGGTGGACTTACCGGAGCCGTTGGGGCCCATGATGGCATGGATCTCGCCGGAGTTGATCGTGAGGTTGACGCCCTTGAGGATTTCCTTGGGGCCTTCGGCGGTCTCGACGGAGACGTGCAGGTCCTTGATGCGAAGAGTCGACATGTGTATTCCTTAAAGCTCAGTTGGTACGGGACTTGGCCAGCTCGGCCTCGACGGTTGCCATGAGGTGGTCAACCACCTCGGGGACACCGATCTGGTTGATCAGCTCGGCGAAGAAGCCGCGCACGACCAGTCGGCGCGCCTCGTCTTCGGCAACGCCGCGGCTCATCAGGTAGAAGAGCTGCTCGTCATCGAAACGGCCGGTCGCGGAGGCGTGCCCCGCCCCCTTGATCTCCCCGTTCTCGATCTCGAGGTTGGGCACCGAGTCGGCCTTCGCCCCCTCGGTGAGTACGAGGTTGCGGTTCAGCTCGTAGGTATCCGTGTCGTCGGCTGCCTCGCGGATGAGGCAGTCACCGATCCACACCGAGTGAGCGTCCTTGCCCTGGAGGGCACCCTTGTAGGTGACGCGCGAGTAGCAGTTCGGCTGGGAGTGGTCGACAAAGACGCGGTGCTCAAGGTGCTGGCCGCCGTCCACGAAGTAGATGCCGAGCATGCTCAGCTCGGCGCCTGGGCCGCGGAAGTCCGTATCGGCGCACAGGCGCACGAGGTCGCCGCCGAAGGTGACGACGATGTGGGTTAGTTTCGAGTCACGGCCGAGCGCGAGGCGCTGGTTGGAAGCGTGCACGACGGTGTCGTCCCACTCCTGCAGGGACACGACGGTCAGGTCGGCGCTGTCGCCGGTCTCGACCTCCACTGTCTGGTTGAGGCCCGCGTCCGCGCTGCCCGTGTGCGACAGGATGACTGTCGCCTTGGAGAAGGCGCCGGCGCGCACCACGATGTGTTGGGCGCGCGTTCCGTTGATGTCGCGGACGTTGATGCGGATCGGTCGGTCGAGCTGAGTGTCGGCCGGGATGTCGACGATGGTCGCGGTCTCGAAGCCGTTCCACGCGACGACGGCAGTGCGGTCACCGGGGGCCAGGACGGTGCCCAGCCGCTTGTCGGCACGCGCGACGGTCTCCACGCCAACGCCTGCGGGGGCTTCCACCGATGCGGGCGCGTCACCCGCGTCGTAGTTGGCGGGTTCGAAGAGGCGTTCGATCCGACGCATCGGCGTGAAGCGCCAGTCCTCCTCGCGTCCCCCCGGAACGGGAATCGCATCCAGGCGGAAGGAGGTTGGGCGGTCCGCGCGCGAGGGGTGGGCCTTGTCGCGAGTGCCCGCGCCGTGCGAGTGCGCCTTGTTCATGGTGTCGACAATAGTGTTGGGGGTGGTCATCAGCCGACGGATCCTTCCATCTGCAGTTCAATGAGGCGGTTGAGCTCGAGGGCGTACTCCATGGGAAGCTCTTTGGCGATGGGCTCGACGAAGCCGCGCACGATCGTCGCCATGGCCTCGTTCTCGTCCAGGCCTCGGCTCATGAGGTAGAACAGCTGGTCGGCGCTCACCTTGGTCACGGTGGCCTCGTGGCCCATCTCGACGTCGTCGGTGCGCACATCGACGTAGGGGTAGGTGTCGGTGCGGGAAACCTTGTCCACGAGGAGGGCATCGCACAGCACGTTGGACTTGGAGTGGCGCGCGCGCGCGTTGACTTGAACGAGGCCTCGGTAGGAGGTGCGTCCGCCACCGCGCGACACGGACTTGGAGACGATCGACGACGAGGTGCGGGGTGCCATGTGCACCATCTTCGCGCCGGTGTCCTGCTGCTGGCCGGGACCGGCGAAACCGATGGAGAGGGTTTCGCCGCGGGCGTGTTCGCCCATGAGGAAGCAGGCGGGGTACTTCATGGTGATCGCGGCACCCATGTTGCCGTCGACCCACTCCATGGTGCCTCCCTCTTCGACGATCGCGCGCTGGGTCACCAGGTTGAGCACGTTGGTCGACCAGTTCTGAATGGTCGTATAGCGCACGCGCGCGTCCTTCTTGACGAAGATCTCGATGACGCCCGAGTGCAGGGAGTTCTCGTCGTAGATCGGGGCTGTGCATCCTTCGACGTAGTGAACGTAGGAGCCTTCGTCGGCGATGATGAGCGTGCGCTCGAACTGTCCCATCGCGGAGGTGTTGATCCGGAAGTACGCCTGCAGCGGGATGGTGACGTGAACCCCCTTGGGCACGTAGACAAAGGATCCACCGGACCAGGCCGCAGTGTTCAGTGCCGAGAACTTGTTGTCGCCGGCGGGCACGCACTTACCGAAGTACTCCTCAAAGATCTCGGGGTGCTCGCGCAGGCCGGTGTCCGTGTCGGTGAAGATGACACCCTGACGCTCCAGGTCCTCCTGGATCTGCTGGTAGACAACCTCGGACTCGTACTGCGCGGCAACACCGGACACCAGGCGTGACTTCTCGGCCTCGGGGATTCCGAGGCGGTCGTAGGTGTCGCGAATCTCCTCAGGGAGGTCTTCCCAGTCGTTGACCTGGCGGTCCGTGGGACGCACGTAGTACTTGAAAGCGTCGAAGTCCACGTGGGACAGGTCCGGCCCCCACGCGGGCATGGGCTTACGTTCAAAGAGCTCTAGCGCCTTGAGTCGCCGTTCCCGCATCCACTGGGGTTCATCTTTGACGTCCGAGATGAATCGAACGATTTCTTCGTTAATGCCGGTGGGGACGTCCTTTGAATAGTCGTCGGAGTCGTGCCATCCGTACTCGTAACTGCCGATGGAACCGATGATCTCGTCATCGGTCATACGACGGTCCTCAGCGCCCGAGGCGGGTGCCTGCGTCATTGTTGTATCAACCTCTCGTTCTTACCTGTGTGCTACTTGCGTCGCACATTCCTCACCCCCGGGCGGATGAGGGGCATCCCCACGGGAATGTGGGTCGTGCACACGTGCCCTCCGCCGGCGAGCGTGGAAAGTCGTTGGACGTGGACGTCGAGGAGTTTGCCGAAGGCAATTGTCTCGGCGTCGCACAGCTGCGGGAAATCGCCCGCCACGCTCTGGATCGGGCAGTGCCCCTGGCAGAGCTGGACCGCGAGGGTGCCTCCCCCGATGTCGCGTACCGTCGCGGCGTAACCGTCTTGGGTCAGCGCGTCGGCGAGCGCCTGGGCGCGCACGCGAGGATCCGAACCCGCGTCGCGAACGATCGGCGCGTAGCGCCGCTCGATCTCTCGCGAGCGTGCCGCTGCGAAGGATTCGACGGCTTCCTCGCCGCCGACCTGTCCGAGGTAGCCGAGTGCCTTCGATGCGAGGTCGGAGTAGCCGTCGGCGAGATGAACGTGCGCGCGTTCGGTCGCGACGTAGTGCCGTGCAGGCCGACCCCGTCCGCGTTTGGTCGGGGCGTTTGGCTCCCGTTCGACTATTTCTTTGGACTCGAGCAGCAGCGTGATGTGGCGCCGAACGGCAGCCGTGGTCAGGCCCAGGACCTTCGCGATTGCCGACGCCGTGACGGGTCCCTTCTCGACGATGAGATCGAGCACCTGCTGCCGAGTTGTGGCGTCTGCTTCTTCTGCCACTTCTCCTCCGCTCCGGCGCGGCTGCCCTGCGCCTGTGTGTGCTTGTCTCACGGGAAGAGTCTACGCTAATTTCGATAGATCGGCGTTGCGAAAAGCCCGATAAGGTGTTATTCCTCCCACACGTCCAGGGACCTAAGACCTATTTGTTGATTGCTAGCGCATCCACGGAGCATCCGGGGACCGCAGTCCCTCCCACTGCCGTCCCCGCGCAGCGTGGGCGGCCAGGATTCCGAGGACCGCTGAGGGGTTGTGAAGACGCCCGGCCGCCACCATGTCGAGCGCCTCGGTCAGGCTCACCCACGCGTAGATCATCGCAGCCTCTTCGTCCTCACGCGCGAAGCTCTCGGCTGCCTGCGTCAGGTCTCGGGCGAGAAAGATCCGCAGCGGTTCCGTCGTACCCCCCGGGGAGGTGAAGAAGTCGACGAGGACGTCCCACCGGCGCGCTGTCAGGTCTGTCTCCTCGGCAAGCTCGCGCTTGGCGGCGACCAGGGGATCCTCACCGGCGATGTCGAGCAGGCCGGCCGGTATCTCCCACAGGAGGGCGCTGACGGGATGGCGGTACTGGCGCAGGAGCAGAATCTCCTCGGCGCCGCGCTCGCCACGCATCGCGACGACCGCGACCGCTCCGGGGTGGCGGGTGTACTGACGCACAACGGGCGCTTCCCCGTCGACAACGACGACATGGTCCTCCACGACGTCGACGATTCGTCCGCTCCACACGGTGTGACGCGACGTGACCTCGCGCGATGTCTTCTCGTCGGAAATCGCGAGAGCTTCCTCATGGGACAGGAAACGCATGTCCCTCCTCCTATCTTTCGTGTTAACGCGCTGCGTCCAGGGCGCCTTCCGGATTCAACGGGACGGGTGGCAGGTTCGACGAGGCGCGAGAGGGCGCATCGAGACGCATCCACCTGCGGCCGCGTGTCCTACTTCGTGCTGGGTACGACGGATTGAGCGCCGTTGCCGACGCCGAAAGCGCGCGCACCGGAGCCGCCGTGGGCGAGGGCCAAAGCGGTGTCGACTGCGGCGAGGGTCGTGCCCACCGAATCGACCGTGGTAACGCCCGTCGCCGAGCCTCGCAGGTAGGTAATCATCGCGTCGCGGCTGGAGGCGTCACCGACCACGACACCGGAGGTCGAGCCGACGGCCTGGGCCAAGCCAGCCCAGGCATCGGAGCTCTTCGAAACTGCGGAGGGAGAGGCTGTGGCCTGCGGCTGCGCCTGCGCACGCGCTCCGATGGCAACGAGCGTCGAAGCACCACCGGCTGGGTCCTCGTCGACGGTCATAATGGGGGTGGACTGGTCGGTGAGAATCTGACGAAGCAGGTCGGTTTCCGCGCCCGTTGAGGATAGAACCTGGGCGATGGCGTATCCAACGATACCGTCCGCACTGGCTGTCTTCGCACCACCCGAGCTGAGATGCGACGCCAGCGTCGCAGACAGCGTCGTACGATACTGGCTCATGGAGGTTGACTCCCAGTTGTCCGTCAGGCTGACCCGACCGACAACGCTTGCGCCGGCGTCGGTCAGCGTTGAGCGAATCGCGCTGACGTCGTCCTCGGAAGCTCCCGGCAGCACGACAAGGGCAACCTGGCGGCCCGCAAGCGAGCCCGCGAGAGTGGAGGAGGCCAGTGCTTTCAACCCGGCCGCTTCGGCTTCTGCGTGCGCGCTGGCCGCAGGGTCCACGGTCGTGGTCGCGCCGGAGGAGCTCACGCCCGCGCGAATCCGGGTTTGCAGCGGTCCCGCGCCGAGTACGACGCCAACCGCCAGGGCGACGAAAATACCGATGATGGACACGACGTGGTAACGGAAGTTGATCATAGGGTTCCTCCAGCAAAGTGCGTGAGCGAGGACAGCAGGGACGTCACAGGTTCGAGAAGATCGTGCCCCCAGGGCGTTGACCAGAGGGCCACGCCCATCAAGCCGATGGCGACCAGGGCGAGCAGGACGAGCGTCCATCCACGAGGACGAGGACGGAAGGTTGCCGCGACCCCGCGGGCGCCGATTAGGCGAGATCCGGCGGCGAGGCGGGAGAAGAAGGCCGGGGCGACGAGCGCCCGGCCAGCGTCCACGAGCTCATTCTCTCCATAGGAGACACCGACGGTGACGATCGCGCTCGCTGAGGAGTGAGCCGCCACCACGATCGCTGCATCGACGGACGTGCCCGCCATCACGACGGACTCGTAGACGACGCCCATTTTGTCGAGCCTCTCGGCACCCGGTGCCAGGCCGTCGCCGCCAACGCGCACGATGAAGGTGCGGGCGCTCCGGATCGCCTTCTCGCTCATGAGGTCGGCGTCTCCGATCACCGCGTCGAGGGGCACGTGCGCTGCGAGCGCCACGTCAGCGCCGGAGTCGACGGCGATAATGAAGGGTGCAGCTTCGGCACGCCAGCGAGCGAGCGCACGCAACTCCTCGCGCGCCTCGGCCGATCCCGTGATCAGCACAATGGGGCGGTCACCGACGCGCGGGAGCGCGGGGACGTCAACGCCTCTGAGCACCGTGGCTCCGTCCTTGGCAAGGTAGTCCTCTATCGCGCCTTCGAATCCCGCAAAAAGCGTCGCGGAGTCGGCCACCTCAACGTCCAGGTCATCGCGGGTGACGGCTTTGCCGGTGGCGATCACCGTGCCATCCAGGAGCACCTTTCCCCCGACGAGCGTGACCTCCTGCCCTTCGCGCAGGGACATGATGTCTTGGCCGAGATCATCCACGAGGGTGATTCCCGCGTCAAGGATGACCTTCGGCCCCATCGCTCGCGTGCGCCCGGTCAGCGACGGCTGGGCATTCAAGACCGCACTCGGACCCGCCGCGACCAGCGCCTCGGCGCTGTCACGGTCCAGGTCCGCGACGTTGATGACCGCCATGTCGGACTTTTCGAGGCGCGTGGCCAGGTGCTTGGGCCGGTCGTCAATGCGGACGCGCCCCGACCTCGGTCGCGCATCCCGTGAAAGTGTCTCGCTCATCCCTGCGATTGTGACACGGCGGAAGCCAAGACGTGCGAAGCGTGGCGGCGCGCCGCCTCCGAGTGCGGATCGCCACCCATCATGCGCGTCAGTTCCGCCTCGCGCTGCGCGCCTTGGACCGGGCGAACGCTGGTCGTTCCGTTCTCCTTCTCGATGACGAGGTGTTGGTCGCCGAATGCGGCCACCTGGGCGAGGTGCGTGACGACGATGACCTGTCGCGACTGGGCCAGGCGCTTCAGGCGGGCGCCGACCTCGGTCGCGGTCTGGCCGCCGATGCCCGCATCGATCTCATCGAAGATGAAGGTGGAGGAGGCCTCGGTTTGCCCGAGCATGAGTTCGAGTGCGAGCATGACGCGTGACAGCTCACCGCCTGAGGCTCCCTGGCCGAGCGGGCGGGCGGGCGCGTGCGGGTGGGGCTGGAGGCGGAACATGACCGTCTCGCAGCCGTGGGAGGACGGTTTGGTCGCGCCAAGGTCAATGTGTAGGGTCGCGTCGGGCATGGCGAGGGCGTGCAATTCCTCGTTGACGCCCGCGGCGAGTTTGCGCGCCAGGCGCGTGCGTGACTGGGTGAGGAGGCGCCCGCGGGAGAGCACACGTTCCTGGGCGGAAGCGAGTTCCTGTTCGACGAGGGCTGGATCCGAGCTCGGCTTCGAGAGCTCGGCCACGCGCGCGTTGGCGTTCGTCCTCCATTCCAGCAGCGACTCGATGTCGGCCGCGCGCCCCCGCAGTGCGTCTCTCATCGCGGCACGTCGCGCGTGGATTTGCGCGAGCCGGGCCGGGTCCGCATCAAGGTGGGACAGGTAGGAGGCCGTGTCGTCAGCGAGCGCTTCGAGTTCGAGGACCTGGCTGCGCGTGCGAGCCACCATCTCAGCCAGGCTTTCGTCAAACCGCAGCGCTTCGTCGAGTCGCGCGTAGGCGCTGCGGGTCGCCTCAAGCGCGCCAGCGTAGTCTGAGCGCTCGTCCCCTCTCAGGCAGGTCACACACTGTTCCAGCAGCGCTCGCAGATCTTCGACGTTGGTCAGGCGCGCGGCTTCACGGGTGAGCTCTTCCTCTTCGCCCACGTGAGGATCGAGTTCGTCGATCTGAGCGATCGCCGAACGCAGATCCTCGAGTTCTTCTGCTCGCTCGCTCGCGTCAAAGCGCAGCGAATCGAGGCGCCGCTTGACCTCGACCGCCTCTCGGAATGCCGAGCGATACTCCTTCAGGAGCGCGCGGTGTTGCGCGCCCCCGAACTGATCGAGCGCGCGGCGTTGGGCGGCCTCGCCCGTGAGTCGGATCTGGTCAGCTTGGCCGTGAATCGTCACCATCGCCCCGACAATATCCGACAGGGCCGAGGCGGGAACGGGCCGTGACCCCAGGTGTGCCCGCGAGCGTCCGGCTGCTCGGACGCTGCGCCCGACGATGAGTTCTCCGTTCTCGACGACGCCACCGAGTTCCTCGACCGCTGCCGCGATGTCGGCAGGGACCGAGAAAATCCCGTCAACGCTGAGGCTTTCCTCGCCGCTTCGCACGAGCGCCGTGTCCGCGCGCGCACCGAGGAGGAGCTGGAGGCTGCTGAGCACCATCGTCTTGCCGGCTCCCGTCTCGCCGGTAACGACGGTGAGTCCGGGGGCGAAGTCGACGTGAGCTGAGGCGATAACCCCGAGGTTGGCGATATCGAGAGATTCGATCACTGTCCCCCGTCCCTCCATCCGCGGGCCGGTAGGTTGAACTTGTTGACGAGGCGCGCCGAGAAAGGCGTGTCGTCAACGCGCACGAGGCGAACCGCAGAGGCGCCGACACGCGCCCGCACGACAGCCCTCGCGGGAACGGTGATGCGTCGTAAGCCATCGCACCACATCTCCGGGTCGCTCCACGTGTCCTCCAGGACCACGATCTCCACGCACGCGGACGGCCCGACAACGAGGGGACGGGTGAAGAGTCCGTGCGCCGCCAGGGGTGCGACGACGATCGCCTCCGTATCGGGCCAGACGACCGGGCCGCCGGCCGAAAAGGAGTAGGCGGTGGAACCGGTCGGCGTGGAGAGGATCATTCCGTCGGCACCGTACGTCGACACTTCCTGCCCGTCGACGACGAGGGCGAAGTGAACTGGGTGGGCAACGTCCGTGTGCATGATAACGGCCTCGTTGAGCGCCCAATCGTGGGCTGTTGTCGCATCGGGACGTTCCATCGCCACATCGAGCGTCATGCGTTCTTCCACCGCGAAGTCGCCTTCGGCGATCTTGCGGGCGAGGTCCCCCGTGCCCGTGGCGGCGAGCTCGGTTAAGAAGCCCATGTGGCCCGCGTTGACCCCCAAAAGCGGCACGCCGAGTGCTCGCGCGCTTGACGCTGCGGCGAGGAACGTGCCGTCGCCGCCGATCGAGAGCACCATGTCGATGCCGCCGACTGCTGCGTCCTCGACGACGTCGATGCCGCGCGCCCGCAGTGCTTGCGCGAGCGTCACCGCGCTGGTGGCGGCGTTGGTGCGGTGGCGGTGACGAACCATGAGAACTCGCGTCATGACGTACCTCCTGCTGGTCCTTCAGCCACAGCCCGGCGGATGCAGCCGGTCAGGTCTTGCGCCGCGATCGGGTGCGGGTGGGAGCGGCGCATGTGAATGAAGTACTCGACGTTACCGCTCGGGCCGGGCAGCGGGGATGCGGCGACTGCGGCGATGTCGAGTCCGAGATTGATGGCGCAACGGGCCACCTTGTCGACGGTTTCGACGTGGTGCTCCGGATTGCGCACCACTCCCCCGCGGCCGAGCCGTTCTTTGCCGATCTCAAATTGCGGCTTGACCATGAGAAGAAAGTCGGCGTCGGCCGCGGCCGCGGCGACCAGGGCCGGGAGAACGAGTGTTAGCGAGATGAAGGACATGTCACCGACAACGAGCTCGGGTGCCGGGGCGACTGTGGCGGGGTCGAGCGTGCGCACGTTGGTTCGATCGTGGACCTCAACGCGGGGGTCGGCCTGCAGCTTCCACGCGAGCTGCCCGTAGCCGACGTCGACGGCCACGACTGATGCTGCTCCGCGCCGCAGCAGGACGTCGGTAAAGCCTCCCGTCGATGCCCCCGCGTCGAGGGCTCGACGGCCACGGATACGCGGAGCCCGATCGCCGAGCGCGTCGAGGACGCCGGCAAGCTTGTGTGCGCCGCGCGAGACGTAGTCGGCCTCGTCTGACTCGGCAACGACGATTGCCTGGGCGGGGTCCATCTGGCGCGCTGCCTTGAGCACAACCTGGCCGTCGAGTTTGACTCGCCCTTCTTCGATCATCCGCGCTGCGCTGGAGCGGGACGGGGCGATCCCGCGGCGCACCAGCTCGGAGTCGATGCGTCGCAGTTTCACTCGCCCGTCCCTCTCACCGTGCGGACAGTGGGATGTGGCGAGGCGCCGGCAGCCGCCGCCGCATCGGGGCCGGACAGCGCCTGGCGCAGCTGCGCCTCGATCTGCTTCAACGTCTCGGCCTGGGAGGGGGCGTCAAGCAGATCAAAGCCGACCAACCGCGCTTCGACCTGTGTGCGTAGGCTCATCGCTCCTCGTCGTCCAGGTCCGCTGTGCGTGCGAGAAGCTCTTCCAACTCTTCTTCGCCGGGCAGGAAGGTGGGCGTCTCTTCTCCCGGCTCGGGCAGCTCGTCCGCCGTGGCGGTGGCTGCGAGGATGTCGTCTCCGCGTTCCTCGCCCGCGGCTGCTTCGGGCGCGCGCACGATGCCGGACGGATCGTCGTTGTCCACGACGCTCATCTCGGGGCATGTCACGGGCTCTCCGGCCGCGTCCGCGTACTCCCAGGCGGCTGCGGCAAGTGCGCGGTAAGAGTCGATCGACACGGTGACCGGCACAGTGAGCTCGACGTCGTCGAGCATCAGCGAACCCGAACGGGTGACCTTGGCGACCTGCGAGACACCGCACGTCCACGTGCCATCGCGGTGGTGTTTCGGCGCGGGGTGAGACTCCAGGAGTCCACGCATGTCGATGGCGAGGTAACTCGGGCGCTGGCCACGCGGGGCTCGGATGACGTCACGAGCCTGGTGCACGCCGGTCAGCACGTGCATGGCGGGAATGCCAGCGGCGACCGCACCCATGATGTCGGTTTCGAGGCGGTCACCCACGGCCAGCGGGTTCGTCGCTCCGACCAGCGCGCTGGCGCGCCGATAGATTCCGGGCTCGGGCTTGCCTCCCGCTGTGGGGCGCTTGCGGGTCGCGTGCGTGATGGCGCGCACCAGCGAACCGTTGCCCAGCGCCTGGCCGCGCTCGACCGGCAGCGTCGCGTCAAGGTTCGACGCGTAGAAAGCTGCGCCCCGCTCAATGGCGAAAGCACCCTCGGACAGCGCCGCCCAGTCGACCTCCTTGTCGAGGCCCTGAACCACGGCGGCCGGCGACTCATCGGCGCTGCCCACCAGCGTGAAACCCTGTTCTTCGACGGCGAGACGCAAGCCGGGGCCGCCGAGGACAAACACCTTGGATCCCTCGTCGAGTTCTTCGGCCATGATGGCGGCGATGTCCATGGCCGAGGTCATGACCATGTCGGCGTTCGCATCGAAATCCATCCCGTTCAGCTTCTCAGCCACCTGGGCAGGCGTACGCATCGCGTTATTGGTAACGAACGCTGAGCTCATGCCCGCCTGACGCGCTTCGATCACGGAGGCGGCGGCGTGCTCGATGCGCTCATCGCCAGACCAGGCGGTGCCATCGAGGTCGAGGAGTGCGCAATCGAACTCTTCGGCGAGCGCCGATCCGGAGCCTCGCAGCGCCGAGCGCTTATTGTCGACATCGGCGTCCTGGAAGAGGGCAACGTCAATAATGTCCGTATCCTCGACCGGCGCGGGCATAGCTTCGAGGACGTCGGCTGCCTCGGCGTCCCTTCCGAGTTCGGTGAGGCGTTCGGCCTTGACCTCCATCAGGCGGCGTCGGAGCTCCTCGTCGGCTGCCTCAGGCAGTACTGCGAGCGCATCGTCGACGATGACAAGGCCGACGTCCGACTGTCCTAGGTCGGCGCGCGCCCCGGAAGAGACGAGGACCAGTTCGACCTGTTCGGCGAGATCGAGACTTGTGGCGTCGGTTGCCTCGATGATCTCCACAGCTTTGTCGGGGTGTCCGAGGCCTCGCTCCGCATCGGCTTCGATAGCCCTCAGAGACGAGTCCGCCCTCATGCGGCGCACGGCTCGCACCTCGCGCAGCGCCTCCTCGTAGCGTCCCGACGCATAGGCCGTCAGTGCGGCAGCCTCACGCACCACGTCGACGCGACCGGCTCGGCTCACGGCCGCCTGCGCGTGCTGATACGCGGCCTCCGGGTCGAGGTCGATCAGCTGCCCGGCCAGCACGAGGTGGCGAGCGACAATGTCACGGTTGGGGCCTGACAGCGTCGTCAGCGCGCGCAGTGCCTGCGCATCTAGTTCGTCAGCGCTGACACCTGCGGGAATAGTCGGCTCATCACCGTTGGGAGCAACGTACTCCTTGATGGACGAGTGGTTCTGGTACTTGGAGTCCTGACGACCT